>CAWDBX010000009.1:0-466892 GCA_963800645.1 uncultured Bacteroidales bacterium
CGCCGGTCATCACCTACGCCAAGGCCGGGGGCTCGCCGCTTCGTCCTCACGCTCAATGGAAGCAACTTCCACAATCCCTGCACGATCTTTATCAACGGCGCCGCCGTGCCCGTGACGAAGTGGAAGAGCGCCACCCTCTTGAAGGGCAAGGGCTCCACCTTGAAGACCATGCTTCCCAAGGGTACGCTGGTACAGATCACGGTCACCAACGACGACGGCATCTCCTCCGTGCCCTTCCCCTACACGCGGTAAGGCCGCGGGGCAGAGGATTCGATCGAAAAGGGCGGGCTTGGGCCCGCCCTTTTCGTGCCCTTCAGGCGGGGCGAAACAAAGGCGGCGATATTCTCGTTGACCATCCCGGAGGCTTTACCGCGTGCTCGAAGCGAGAAACCTGGTCAAGTCCTACGGGAGTCTGCGTGCCGTGAACGGCGTGTCCTTCACCGTGGAGGCGGGGCGGATCCTGGGCCTCCTGGGGCCCAACGGCGCGGGCAAGACCACCGCGGTCTCCATGGTCTCGGGCATCCTGGCCCCCGATGCGGGGCAGGTCCTGGTGAACGGGCGACCCCTGGGCGGCGACGCGGACGCCGCCAAGGGCAGGCTCGGCCTCGTGCCGCAAGACGTGGCCCTCTACGACGACCTCTCCGCCTTGGACAACCTGCGGTTCTTCGGTTCCCTCCAGGGCATGGGCGCCCGCGCCCTCGAAACTGCCGCGGCCTCGGCGCTCGAAATGGTGGGCCTGGCCGACCGCGCCAGGGACAAGGTGAAGGTATACAGCGGCGGCATGAAGCGGCGGCTGAACCTGGCCGCCGGGCTCCTGCACGATCCGGCGGTGCTCCTGCTGGACGAGCCCACGGTGGGCGTAGATCCCCAGAGCCGGAACGCCATCTTCGACACCCTCGAGATCCTGAGGGACCGCGGCAAGGCCATCCTCTACACGACGCACTACATGGAGGAGGCGGAGCGCCTGTGCGATCGGATCATCATCATGGATCACGGGGAGGTCATCGCTTCCGACACCCTCGAGGGCCTGCAGCAGACTTCTTCCCACGGGCAATCGCCTCCTGGTGGAATTTGCGGCGCCTCCGCGGGCGGAAGTGCTCTCGGGGACTCAGACCCTCCCCGGCGTGGCTTCGGCGGCCATGGACGGGGAGCGCCTCGCCCTGACGCTGGACGACCTGGCGCGGGGCGGGGCCGTCGTCGCTGGCGTGGCTCGCCGCTCAGGGCGTCGCGGTGTCCGGCGTGGCGAGCGAGCGGGTGGCGCTGGAGGATGTCTTCCTGGCCCTCACGGGCCAGGAGCCTGAGGGACTCATGAGAGTGCGCGCGGCCCTGGCCATCCTCCGCAAAGACCTCCTCCTCTTCTTCGGAGACCGGCGGGCCGTCGTGGTCACCATGGTCACGCCCATCGCCATCGCGGCTTTCTTCGGGTTCATCTTCTCGGGTCGGGCTCCTCGGAGCAGGCCAAGATCGCAGGTCCGCGCCGCGGACCTGGACGCCAGCCCCCTCACGAAGGAAATTCTGCGGGCCCTGAGCGCGGACAAGGCCCTCGAGGTCAAGGCGGCCACTCCCGAGGAGGCCACGAGGGCCGTGCGTACCGGGAAGGCCTCCGTGGGCCTCGTCTTTCCCAAGGGGTTCGGGGACGCGGCGGCCCGGGCCCTCTTCGGCAGCGGTCCCAAGCCCGAGCTCCAGTTTCTCTACGACCCTTCGCGCTCGGCGGAGATGGCCATGGTCCGCGGCATCCTCACCCAGCACGTCATGGAGGCCGTGAGCCGGGAGGTCTTCACGGGGAGCAGGGTCGCGCCGTGACGAAGGAATCCCTCAAGAGCCTCGAGGCGGCCACGGGCATGGACCCCAAGGACAAGGACGTCTTGCGCGACCTGCTCACCGGCGTGGACCGGTGGCAGGAGCGGCAAGGGGCCGCCAAGAAGGAAGGGAAGGAATCTGCCCGCTCGGGGGTTCACCATGCCTTACCAGGTCAAAGAGGTGGCCGTCGCGGGGAAGGAGGGAGTGGCCTACAACGGTTACGCCCACTCCTTCGCGGGAATGGGCATCCAGTTCATCCTCTTCGCGGCCATCGAGCTGGGGGTGGGCGTCCTCTTGGAGAGGCGCATGGGCATCTGGCGACGCCTGCGGTCCGCCCCCGTCACCAAGGGGGAAGTGGTCCTGGGCAAGGCGCTGAGCGGGGCCGTCATCGCCGGCCTGACCCTGGCCGTGACGCTGGGGGCCGGGATCGCCTTCTTCGGCGTGCGCGTGAGCGGGAGCTGGCTGGGCTTTCTGGGCTCGTGCGCCGCTTCGGCCTGCATGGCCTCCGCTTTCGGGCTCATGATCGCCGCCTTCGGCAAGACCCCCCAGGCGGCGCGGGGCATCGCCATCTTCGCCGTCCTGATCCTGACCATGCTCGGGGGAGGATGGGTGCCCGCCTTCGTCTTCCCCGCTGGATGCAGACCCTCACCCTGGCCGTTCCCACCCGATGGGCCATGGACGGCCTGGACGCCGTCACCTGGCGCGGGGGCGACTTCGGCGCGGCCCTTCTGCCGATCTGCGCCCTGCTCGGCTTCACCGCCCTCTTCGGCCGCCTCGCCGCCGTGGAAGTTCCCGTGGGACGAGAGTGGGAAAAGAAAGAGCGGACGAGTATTCGTTCCTGTCATTGCGAGGAGGCCGAGGGGCGGCGCGGCAATTCGCACGATGACGGGACTGCTCGTCGCGTTGCTCCTCGCAGTGACAGGGTAGGCGTCCTTGCCGAGGAAGGCCGGCGGCCGACGCGGGAGGGGCGGGCACTTGAAGCTGTCCTTCCTTCTTTCCGCTGCCTTCTTCCCGGCTTCCGGTTCCCGGCTCTCCACTCCGTCTCTCCGAGCACGCCCTCCGCGTAGAGCAGGTTCACCTGGGCCACGAGGTAGTCGCGCCTGGCGCGGGCGAGGTTGCACGCGGGCCTGGTTGAGGTTCACCTGGGCGTCGTCCACGTCGAGCCTGGTCTTGACGCCGTACTCGAAGCCCTTGTTGGCCATGAAGACGACCTTCTCCGCCTGCTCCACGGTTCCCGAGAGGGCCTTGACGATCTCCGCGTTCTCCTTGACCGCGTCCACGGCGAGTGCGCGACTGGAGGGCCACCTGATCGCGCAGCTTGGCGAGCTCGATCTCGCTCGTGGTCTGGTCGCGACCGGGCCTGCATGACCTGACCCCTGGTCTTCATGCCGTCGAAGAACGCGAACTTGAGGTAGATGCCCAGGGTCCAGTTCGCCCCCTGGGGGTTCATGCGCATGGGCGTGCCGCCGAAACTGCCCCAGCCCGCGTCGGTCCACTTGTAGCCGTAAGTCCCCGAGAGGTCCAGGCGGGGCTTGTCGCCGGCCTTGGCGATCTTCACGAGCTGCTTGTAGACCTCCACGCGCATGGCCTGGCCCGTGAGTTCGGGGCGGCGCTGGAGGGCCATGGCCAGGACCTCCTCGTAGGTGGGCGGCTCCGCGAGGGACACATCCAGGGTGCCGGCCACGTCCAAATCGCCGGTGCTCTTGGCCCAGGAGGAACCGGAGCTGGTCGCGGGTCGACCTGCACGCGGTTCGTGGTCCGGATGAGGGCTGGGCGGGCGTTCTCCGCGTCCACCCGGGCGGAGCAGGACGTCGTAGTCCGTGGCCGTGCCGAGGTCGAACTTCTTCTGGGCCTCGTCCAGGTGCCGCTCCTTCTGCGCGAGGTTCTTCTCGGCGATGTCCACGAGCTCCTTGGCGAGGAGGACGTCGTAGAAGGCCGCGGTCACGTCGCGCCGGGCGGCCTGCTGGTAGAGGCGGAGCTGCTCCTCGGCGCTGGCGATGCCCACCTTGGCGGCCTTGATGGCGGCCCCCACCTGGCCCCACGTGAAGAGGATCTGGCTCAGGCGTGATGTCCGCGGACTGGGTGTCCGTGGTCGTGGGGAACAGCTCCGCGAAGAGGGAGGCCTTGTCCACATCGCGCCGGCCGTTGCCGTGGAGGGTGAAGGTGGGCAGGGCCGCCGCCCGCTCCTCCACGTACTTGCCCCTGGACCCAGTTGCGGTACTCCTCCGCCTTCTGGATGTCCCGGTTGTGGTCCATCGCGATGGCGAGGGCCTGGTCGAGGGTGAGCGTGGTCACTGCCTCCTGGGTGAAGGCCGCTGCGGGCAGAAGCAGCATCGTCAGCGCGAGCGCCATGAACCAGCGAGCCAACGAGCGCAGCGGGAGACGGAGTGAAGGGCGAGTCAACGAGCCGGCGATGCCGCGAGCAAGAGGAGAGCGGCGCGATCGTGCACGTGCCCTCCCGTGGAGCTGTGGATCGCTTCGCCCGCTCCCGCTCTCGTTCCCGTTCCGACGGTACCTGGCACGATTCAACTGCAATCATGGCGTATTCTCCGCACAGATCCCCGACCCACTTCCGGTGGACCCATCCCGCGAAATCATCGAGGAGGGTGTAGACCACGGGCACCACCAGGAGGGTGAGGACGGTGGAGGTGATGAGGCCGCCGATGACGGCGCGGGCCATGGGGGCCCGCATCTCCGCGCCCTGCCCGAGGGCCAGGGCCAGGGGGAGCATGCCGAAGATCATGGCGAGGGTGGTCATCATGATGGGCCGCAGCCGGGTGCGGCCCGCCGTGATGAGGGCCTCGCGGCGGTCCATGCCCCCGCGCTTCAGGACCTTGGTGAAGTCCACGAGGAGGATGGCGTTCTTGGTCACGAGGCCCATGAGCATGATGAGGCCGATGAGGGACATGATGTTGATCGTGTCCCCCGTGAGGAAGAGCATCCCCGCCATGCCCACGATGGAGAGGGGCAGGGAGAGCATGATGGCGAGCGGGTCGATGAAGGACTCGAACTGGGCCGCCAGGATGAGGTAGACGAAGACGACGGCCAGGAAGAGGGCTTCGAACATGTACCCGAAGGACTCCTCCATGGCCTCCGTGTCGCCGGACATGACGATGCGGTAGCCCGGGGCCATGGGGACCTGCGGGCCGCGGCCTTCATGACCTCGTGCGCCGCGGTCCCGAGCGGGAGGTCGGTCGAGGTTGGCGGTGAGCACCACCTGCCGGGTGAGGTCCTGGCGGCTGATCTCCGCAGGCGAGGTGGCCCGCTCGACGCGTCACCAGGTCGGAGAGGGGGACCAGGGCGACGCTGCCCGTCGGCTCCCGGCACGGAGAGCCGCAGGTCGCCCACCTGGCGCACGTCCTGGCGGAGCGCCTCGGGGAGGCGCACCCGCACGTCCACCGCCTCGCCCTCCTCGTCCTCGTAGGTGGAGACGGCCTGGCCGCCCACCAGGGCGCCACGGTGCGGACGATGTCCCCCGTGCGAGGCCCGACGCGCGCGGCGCGCTCCCGGTCCACCACCAGCCGGTATTCGGGCAGGTCCTGCTCCATGGAGACCTCCAGGTCCACGATGCCCCGGATCCTGTAGAGCTCCTTCTTCAAGGCGGCGGCGTACTTCTTGAGCTTGGGGATCTCCTCGCCCTTGATGAGCACCTGGAGGGGCTTCTGCATGGTGTCGGGGTCGTCCTCCACCGAGAGGCGGATGCCCGGGACGGCCTCCAGCTTGGCTCCGCACCAGGGGCAGGAGCTCGGCCTGGCTGAGCTTGCGCTCCGACTTGTCCTTGAGCTTCACGTAGACGTTGGCGTTGCGGACGGTGTCCGTGTCGCCCGCGCCGATGGCGCCGTAGGTGTGGTCGACCTCCGGGAAGCTCCTGAGATCTCGCCGAGGACCGCCTCCATGCGGTCGCGGCCCTCCTGGATGGAGGCGTCCGGGGCGGTCTTGAAGCGCACCACGAACTCGCCCTGGTCGAAGGGCGGCATGAACTCGCTCTGCAGGGAGCCGAAGAGCGCCATGCCCGGCCACGAAGGCGACGAGCGGCCAGGAGGAAGATCGTCTTGCGGTGGTCCAGCGCCCAGCCGATCAGCGAGCTTGTACCCGTCGGCGGTCCGGTCGAACCAGTCGTTGAAGACGTCCAGGATCCGCGCGAGAGGTGCCGCTTGCCCTTCCGGTCGATGTCCGGGTCGACCCAGCGCGAGGAGAGCATGGGGTCCAGGGTGAAGGAGACGAAGAGGGAGACCAGCCACGGCGAAGGTGACGGTGATCCCGAACTGGAAGAAGAACCGCCCGATGATGCCCTTCATGAAGGCGACGGGGACGAAGACGGCCATGATGGAGAGCGGTGGTGGCGAGGACGGCCAGGCCGATCTCCGCGGTGCCCTCCCGGGCGGCGGTGAAGTGGTCCTGCCCCTGCTCCAGGTGGCGGACGATGTTCTCCCGCACCACGATGGCGTCGTCGATGAGGAGCCCGATGGCCAGCGAGAGGGCCATGAGGGTCATGACGTTGAGGGTCATGCCGAGGAAGTACATGGCGATGAAGGAGGAGATGACGGAGATGGGGAGGGTGAGGCCGGTGATGACCGTGGAGCGCCAGGAGTTGAGGAAGCAGAAGACGATGAGGATCGTGAGGAGCCCGCCGAGGATGAGGGTCGTCTGCACGTCCTCCACCGATTCCCGGATCATGACCGAGCTGTCGCGCACGACCTGGATCGTCGGTGCCCGGGGGCAGCTCGGCCTGGAGCCTTCGATCTCCTTCTTGACCGCGTCCACCACGCCCACGATGTTGGCCTTGGACTGCTTGAGGATGTCGAGGGCCACGGCCGGGACGCCGTTGATGAGGGCGAGGGAGCGCTGCTCCTCGACCCCGTCCACCACCTCGGCCACCTCGCCCAGGGCGGACGGGGTGGTCCCCGCGCCGGGCGACGACCATGGCGTTGAACCCCGCCACCTGCGCGGGCTTGCCCGAGATGCGCAGGGGCATCTCGGTCGCGCCCTGGTTGAGCCGGCCCAGGGGCGTGTTCACGTTCTCGGCGGCGAGCCCGGCGATGACCTCGTCCACGCCCAGGCCCAGGGCCTCGATGCGGGCGGGGTCGATGTCGACCCTCACCTCGCGCTTGGAGTGGCCCACCAGCTTCACCTTGCCCACGCCCGGGATGTTCTCGAGCCGGCGCTTGATCTTGCGGTCGGCGAGCGTGGTCAGGTCCCGCGGCGAGAGGGTCTCGGAGCGGACCGCCAGCGAGATGATGGGCATGGCGTTGAAGTCGAGCTTCTGGATGACCGGCTCCTTGATGCCCTGGGGCAGCTCGTTGCGGATGGCGTTGATCTTGGCCCGGGCCTCCTGGGAGGCCTCGTTGACCTTGACCTCCAGCTCGAACTCCACCATGACGCTGGAGAGCCCCTCGCGCGAGGTGGAGTAGACGTGCTTCACGCCCGGGATGGGGTTGACCGCCTCCTCGATGCGCTTGGTGACCTCCCGCTCCACGGTCTCCGGGCGAGGCGCCGGGGAAGACCGTGAAGATGGAGATCATGGGGAACTCCACGTCCGGGAACATGTCGATGGCCAGGCGCCGGTAGGAGAAGAGCCCGAGCGTGACCAGGGCCAGCATCATCACCGTCGCGAAGACGGGCCGCTTGATGGAGAGGTTGGAGAGGAACATCTTCGAAGGCTCCCTTTGGAGAGGCGAGACGCGATTAGGCGATTAGAGCGAAAGGTGCGAAGGCAAACGACCTCTGCTCTTTCTGCGTCTCGCATCTCCCGTCTAGCGTCTAGCGTCTAGCGTCTCGCGTCTTGCCTCGCTTCCCACGCCACCCGGTCCCCGTCGCTGAGGTTGAACGCCCCGCGGGTGACGACCATGTCGCCGGCGCTCGAGGCCCGAGGTGACCTCCACCGATTCGCCCGACACCGCCCCGTGGTCACGGCCCGCCGTACGGCCTTGTCGCCCTGCGACGACGAAGGACTCGGCCTTCCCGGCCTCCACGTCCCACGTGAGGAGCGCGGCCCTGGGGACCTGGAGGACGCCCGTCCGGCTCGCCCGTGACGATGCGCCCCTGCACGAAGAGGCCCGACCTCAGGGCGCCGTCGGGGTTGGGCACCTCGGCCACCACCTGACGGCGCGGCTGGCCTCGTCGGCGGAGGGGTTGATGAAGGCGACCTTGCCCTCGAAGGTCTTGCCCGGGCACGGCGTCGGTCGTGAAGGAGAGGGGCTGGCCCACCTGCGACGGAGGAGATCTTGCCCGACGGGACGGTGACCTTCAGGTCGAAGAGGCGGTTGTCCACGACCCGGAAGAGCGTGGAGTCGCCGGCCATGTCGCCCGGCGCTCACGGCTCGCAGGGAGACGACGCCGTCCATGGGGGCGCGGATGACCGTCTTGTCCAGCGCGGCCTGGACGAGGTCGAGCTGCGCCTTGGCGGCTCTCGCGGATGGTCTGCGCGTCCTCCAGCCCCTGGGCGGTCATGAGCCCCGCCTCCTTGAGCTTGAGGGCGCGCTCGTACTCCCGGTCGGCGCGGGCCGCTTCGGCCTTGGCCTGGAGGACGGACGGCCTCGCCCTCGCGGGAGTCGAGGCGGGCGAGGACCTGGCCCTTTCTTCACGGGCACCCACTCGGTCGACGAGGATCTGGGACACCGTCCCGGGGTACTCGGCCTTGACATCGGCGCTGAACTTGGGCGGCCAGGGTGCCCACCACCTCCACGCTCTCCTGGAAATCGGCGCGGTGCGGCGAGTGCCGTGTCCACGGCCACGGGGGGCTTGCTCGCGTCCTGCTGCCCCTTGGTCTTCTGCGGAGCAGGCCGTGCCGAGGAGCAGGACGAGGCGAGAGTGCCGGCCAGGCGAGCGGGATGAGTGTTCGTTGAAGGTCATGATCGTACTCCTTTGCGTGCGTTCTCTTGGAGGGCGGGGCTGGGGCGGCGAGGCCGTCGAAAACGGTGTCGAGGAGGCGGGCGAGGCCTTCGCGGCCCAGGGACTGTTCGGGGTGGCACAGGTCCACTTCCATGGCGATGTTCAGGGCGCCGACGACGGCCCACATGGCCTCGTCGACGGCGATGGGCTTGCAGTTCGCCCGATCGGATGCCCTCCTCCATGATCGGCCGTCGATGGCGCTGGAACGCCTCGTGGGTGGCGTCGAAATCGAAGGGCGGAGCGCCTTGGGGCGGGCCGTAGTAGATGGCGTACATGAGCCGCACGAGGGGCAGATTGGCCAGCGTGAAGGCGTAACCCGGTCGCAGAGGTCCAGGATGCGTTCGCCTGGCGGAGCCCCGTGCCGCTGTCCAGCGGCCGGAGAGATCTCGATGAACGCCGCGAAAGTCTCCTCAAAGAGCGCGAGATAGATGCCCTCCTTGCTCCCGAAGTGGTAGTAGAGGACGGGCTTGGTGACGCCCGCCGCCTCGACGATTTCGCGCACCGTGGTGGCCGCGTAGCCCTTCTGGTCGAAAAGGTCCGTGGCGGCCGACATGAGGCGGTGCCGAACGCTGGGATCGGAAGGTGGCACGGGAGCGTCTTACCATCATCACGGCCCGCGAAAATGCGCGAGGACACAATCCTACCTACCGGTAAGTATAGTAAACCGTGGCCCGCGTGTCAAGATGCGGTAGGCGAGGGCCGCCGGGCCGCTGACGTCGCCTACCAGCGTAGGTGGGCGTTGTGAAATCGCCATGGCCGCCCGGCGGGGCGATATCCCGTCGTTCACGTCGGCAAGAGACTCGCGTTTCAAGAGCCTGGAGGCGCTGGTGCGTTGGTCCGAGGCAGCCCGTGGGCAAGCAGCCGGCTGCGCTCATGCCGGAAGCACGATGCGGTGGTCGACTGGGACGCCCGGCCCGCGGCGCTCGCGGCCGGCGAACCCGTGGCGCGCGAGCGAAAGCTCGGAAGCGGCGCTACGCCCACCACCCGCCGGAAGAAGGCCCTCGATCCGAAGGAGCGCCCCGGAGGCACGGCGCCCGCGGCCAGCCCTGCTCGCACGCAGGGCGGCTCCTTCCCGATCGTGGGCATCGGCGCCTCGGCCGGCGGGCTCGAGGCGCTCGAGCAGTTCCTGAGCGGTGCCCGCCGGTAGCGGCATGGCCTTCGTCGTCGTCCAGCACCTGGACCCGACCCACAAGGGCATGATGGCGGAGCTGCTCCAGCGCGCCACCGCCATGAAGGTCGTCCAGGTCAAGGATCGCATGAAGGTCGAGCCGGACCGCGTCTACGTGATCCCGCCCAACAAGGACATGTCCATCCTGCACGGGGTGCTGCACCTGCTCGAGCCGGCGGCGCCGCGCGGGCTGCGCCTGCCCATCGACTTCTTCTTCCGCTCGCTGGCCGACGACCAGCAGGAGCGGAGCATCGGCGTCATCCTCTCGGGCATGGGCTCGGACGGGACGCTGGGGCTGGGGCCATCAAGGAGAAGGCGGGCGTGGTCTTCGTGCAGGACGCCGGCCTCGGCCAAGTTCGACGGCATGCCCCGCAGCGCCATCGACGCCGGGCTGGCCGACGTCGTGGCGCCGGCCGAGGAGCTGCCCGGCAAGATCGTCGCCTATCTCGCAGCACGTGCCGCTCGTCGCCCAGCCCGACGCGGCGCTCGGACGAGCAAGACCCAGAGCGCCCTCGAGAAGGTCTTCGTCCTGCTGCGGACCAGACCGGCCACGACTTCTCGCTGTACAAGAGGAGCACCATCTACCGCCGCATCGAGCGGCGCATGGGCCTGCACCAGCTCGACAAGCATCGCCAGCTACGTCCGCTACCTGCAGGAGAATCCCGCAGGAGGCGCAGCTGCTCTTCAAGGAGCTGCTGATCGGCGTGACCAGCTTCTTCCGCGATCCGGCGGCCTGGGAGCACCTGCAAGACGACAGGTCATCCCGGCGCTGCTCGCGGACGCGCCCGGCCGGCGAGGTGCTGCGGGCCTGGGTGCCCGGCTGCTCGACCGGCGAGGAGGCCTACTCCCTGGCCATGGTCTTCAAGGAGGCGCTGGAGCAGGTGAAGCCGGCCAGACAGCTTCACCCTCCAGATCTTCGCCACCGACCTCGACAAGGACGCCATCGACAAGGCGCGCCAGGGCGTCTACCCGGCCAACATCGCCGCGCGACGTCTCGCCGGAGCGCCTGCGCCGGTTCTTCGTCAAGGAGGAGCACGGCTACCGGGTCGGCAAGGAGATCCGCGAGATGGTGGTCTTCGCCCCGCAGAACCTCATCATGGACCCGCCCTTCACCAAGCTCGACATCCTGAGCTGCCGCAACCTGCTCATCTACCTGTCGCCGGAGCTGCAGAAGAGGCTGCTGCCGCTCTTCCACTACAGCCTGAATCCCGGCGGCGTCCTGTTCCTGGGCAGCGCCGAGACCATCGGCGCGCTTCGCCGACCTCTTCGCGCCGCTCGACGGCAAGGCGCGGATCTACCGGCGGCTCGACGCCGCCCTGCGGGCCGAGCCCGTCGAGTTTCCCGTCCTCGTTCGTCCCGGCCGCGCCCGCGGCGGAGGCGCCGGCGCAGCCGAAGGCGCCCAGCCGGCCGCCAACCTCCAGGCGCTGGCCGACCAGCTGCTGCTCGCAGCGCTACGCCCCGGCCGCCGTGCTGACCAACGACAAGGGCGACATCCTCTACATCAGCGGGCGGACCGGAAAGTACCTGGAGCCGGCGGCCGGCAAGGCCAACTGGAACATCTTCGCCATGGCCCGCGAGGGGCTGCGCTACGAGCTCGGCGGCGCCTTCCAGAAGGCGCTGCGGGAGAAGCGCCCGGTCACGCTGCAGCGGCCTGCAAGGTGGGGACCAACGGCGGCGACGCAGACCGTGGACCTCACCGTCGAGCCGCTCGCAGGAGCCGGAGGCGCTGCGCGGGACTGGTGATGGTCGTCTTCGCGGACGTGCGCCGCGCCCGCCGAGGCCAAGCCGGCGGCCAAGGCGCGCCGCAGGCCACGCGCCGCGGCGTCGCGCTGCCAGAGCTGGAGCAGGAGCTGCGAGCAGACGCGCGAGGAGCTGCAGACCACCCGCGAGGAGATGCAGACCTCGCAGGAGGAGCTCAAGTCCGCCAACGAGGAGCTGCAGACGCACCAACGAGGAGCTGCAGAGCACCAACGAGGAGCTGACCACCTCCAAGGAGGAGATGCAGTCCCTGAACGAGGAGCTGCAGACGGTCAACCACGAGCTGCAGGCCAAGGTCGACGAGCTGTCGCGCGCCAACAACGACATGAAGAACCTGCTCGACAGCACGGACATCGCCACCTGTTCCTGGACGACGCGCTGCGCGTGCGGCGCTTCACCACCCAGACGCCGAAGATCATCAAGCTGATCCCCGGCGACGTCGGCCGGCCCATCACCGACATCGCCTCGGACCTGGTCTACCCCGAGCTGGCCGACGACGCGCGCGAGGTGCTGCGGACGCTGGTGTTCCAGGAGAAGCCGTCGCCACCAGCGACGGCCGCTGGTTCACGGTGCGCATCATGCCCTACCGCACGCTCGACAACCGGATCGACGGCGTGGTCGATCACCTTCATCGACATCACCGCCTCCAAGACAGCCTGGAGAAGCAAGGCTGCGGGAGGCGCAGGTCGGCATGGAACTGCACATCGCCGCGCAGCGCCCGGCTGGAGGAGGTGGCGGATGCGGCCCAGAGAGGCGCCTCCCTTCCCGCCCCGAGTGGCGATCCGAAATGGGAAGCATGAAAAGGAGCGAAAGGGATAGAAAGTCTTCTCTCGCCACATGGCGCAGAAAGAGGGGATGAATGTCCAATATCCAACAAGGAATGCCCGATGATGAAGGAGAGACGGCCCGTCCTCGCGGGATCCACCATGATTGCTCCCTTGAAAATTGGACATTGGGCATTGGCCATAGGACAATCGTCTTTCTCCGCATGCTCCGCCGGGCGAAGCGAATCACTGAAGGGAACGCCATGAAGAAGAAGCCTCTACTTGATCCCGACGACTTGCGCGCCGAGGCGGAGAATCGCCTGCGGGTGCAAGAAAAGCCGCGGCCTTTCTTGACCGAGGGTGATGCGAGGCGGCTGCTCCACGAGCTGGAGGTGCACCAGATCGAGCTGGAGATGCAGAACGAGGAGCTCCGGGAAGCGCGGGCGGAAATCGAGGCGGGCCTCGACCGGTACGCGGACCTGTACGACTTCGCCCCGGTGGGATACTTCACCCTGAGCCCCGAAGGGAAGATTCTCCAGCTGAACCTGGCGGGAGCGCGCCTTCTGGGGACGGAGCGCGCGCGGCTCATGGACGCGCGCTTCGGCTCGTTTGTCTCGGAGGGAGAACCGTCCACCTTCGAGGCGTTTTTGGCCAAGGCCCTCGCGAGCAGGGGGGGCTGGGAAGCCTGCGAGGTGGCCTTCGCCAAGGAAGGGTACCCCCTCCTCTTCGCCCAAATCGAGGGCTCGGCCTCCTCCGACAGGCAGGAATGCCGGATCGCGGTGATGAATATCACAGACCGGAAGCGCGCCGACGAGGCCGGGAAAGAGAGCAAGATGTTACTCGACTCATCGGCGCTGCGTCGGTCCCCATGGCGATGAACGACGGCCAAGGGCGCATCACTTTCCTGAACCGCGCGTTCGAAGAGACCTTCGGCTACGTTCTCCAAGACATCCCCACCCTCGCCGACTGGTGGCCGAGGGCCTACCCGGATCCCGAATACCGCAGGAGGGTGGCGGACACCTGGCAGGCGATCCTCGAGGCGGTCCATCCTGCCGGGACGCCTTCTCCTCCCATGGAAGCGCAGGTGACCTGCAAGAATGGCTCGGTCAAGACGGCCCTCGTGAGCGCCACTCCTCTGGGAGAATTCCAGGAGGGCGCCCAACTGGTGGTGCTCGAGCGACATTACGGCGCGCAAGAAGACAGAGGAACAGATGTCGCTCGCGGAGCGGGCGCGAGACAGGATGAGGTCGAGCGAAAACCTGGCGGCCCTCGTCCAGGGTCTTGCCCACGAGGTGCGCAACCCCCTCTTCGCCCTCCAGGTGAACGCCGCCGCGGCCCTCCGCCCCGGACTGCCAGAGGTCGACAGGGTCATGCATGTGAATTACATCGAGGAGCAGGTCCGCCGTCTGGATGTCCTGATGAAGGACATCCTGGCCCTCGGAGAGCGACCGGGAGAGGGCCATCTCATTTCGAGCGCCGTCGCCGACCTCGTTCGCGCAGCCGTCACCGAAGTGGAGGCCGCCGCTCCCAGCGCGAGGGGCAAGATCCGCGTGGCCGTGCCCGAAGGCCTCACCTTCAGGGTTTCCACCCGAGAGCTCACCATGACCCTGGCCCACCTCCTCCAGAACGCCCTCCAGCACTCGCCCGATGGCAGCACCATCGAGGTGTCGGCTGAAGGGTCAGCGGATGCGGTGACCGTGCGCGTGAGGGATGGGGGGAGAGGTTTGCCGCCGGGTTCCACCGAGCGCCTCTTCGACCCTTTCTGGACGACGCGGACCGGCCATCGGGGATCGGGCTCGCCCTCGCCCGGCATTACATCGAATCCACGGGGGGACCCTCACCGCCGAGAACAACAAACCCGGCCCTGGGGCTACTTTCATCGTGCGGCTGCCGTTGGATGGACAGTCATTAGTCACTAGTCATGGTCACTGGTCACTGGTCACTGGTCACTGGTCACTGGTCACTGGTCACTGGTCACTGGTCACTGGTCATTAGTCTTCAGTGATTAGTGATAAGTGATCAGTGAAAAGTCAAAGGCCGAATGGCCGCTGACGAGGCTTTTCGCCAATGACCCATGACCCATGACCCATGACCAATGACTTTACTTCTGAAACGCGTAGCTGATCTTGAAGAACAATTCGCGCTGGACGGGCTGGAGCCCCATTTTCTGGGTTAGCGTGCGGTTGTCTCCGTAGCCCAGTAGAGCACGCT
The DNA here is from genome assembly GCA_963800645.1 of uncultured Bacteroidales bacterium. Lineage (GTDB taxonomy): Bacteria > Bacteroidota > Bacteroidia > Bacteroidales > UBA10428 > UBA5072. Next base: position 14,593 of record CAWDBX010000009.1, read on the forward strand.
TGCCAGTTGAGCTTGTAGGCGAAGAGGATGGACGCCGCGAGGCCGCCGTCCCGCTCGGGCACGGGCGTGGTGTAGAGGCTGGGGTTGTACCGCGTCTCCACCATGGGCCGATGACGCGCAGGAAGGCGCGGGCGGAGAAGTTGTAGGTGGCCTTAAGCCGGGCCGTGTCCGCCGTGTACAAACGCTCGCCGGAGATGTCGATCCACTGGCGCTCCGCGTTCAAGATGAGCGTGAGGTGGTCGGTGGGGCGCACCGTGGCGTTGAGGGAGAGGTCTCCGCCACGCCCGACCCTGGCCCCCGCGTAATCGATCTGCTGCCCCAGGAGGGCGAAAGCCGACAGGCTCGACCAGACCGCCGACGGGGAGAGCGGAGGCCATGGCCCACAGCGCGTTGGCGCGCAGGAGCTTGTCGCCGACGCGCTCTTCATCCGAATTGAAAAACACCTCGCCGTAGAGGCTGCGCTTGCCCTCCACGTTGAGGCCCGCGTAGACCTCCTGCTGGAGGGGCTTCCCGGACGAGCCCCATTTCTGCTCTATGATGGCCGCCGGCTCCACCCGAGAGAAGAAATTGCCCGGATAGAAGTTGTAGGAGAGTCGGGCGCGCCCATCCTGGTACCCACCTGGGGCACGAAGCCCGAGTCCGCCCGGAAGTCCGATCCCACATTCTTGTATTGAATGTTCCAACGCCAGGTCTTGGCGCTGTGGTCGTACACGAGGTAAAAGGCCCCCGCGTCGAGCTTCCGCCCGTCCCATTGGGCGCTGTTCCACGGCTCGTCGGGGGTCCGGGTGACGCTGTAGAGGAACTGTCCCGTGAGCTGGTCCACCGCGTTGGGCCGCCACTGGAAATCGGGGCCCGCCACGCGGTTGTTAGCTCCCGCCCTCGTTCTCGCGGTCCGTCACGAGGAAGCCCCAGAAGGAGCGCCCCATGTCCTTCCTGATCCGGGCGATGGTGACGAGGGAGCCGAAATCCTGGGGCGCGAACTCGGAGTACTGGGGGCCGGGGATGATGACGCTTCCTCCGCCCCGGTCCTGCGCCGTGAGCACGGGGCGCATGGGAGGTATCAAGGCATTATTGCAGCGATCTGTTCAGGGAATTCTGTTCTCCCGGGAAACCACCCTTCGTATTAGGCCCCGGCTGGAGTCACTTACCAACCAGAAAGGCTTTGAATCGGTGTTGGAATTGATGTCGGTTTTGCATGATTTATCCGCTTCCTCGGATATTCAGGTGCTTTCCAAGGCGTCTCCTTTGGAAGGCTTACCTGATTTGAAAAGCAGACGCCTTGAAAAGGTCTTTGATTACATCCGGAACCATTATGACAAGAAGATCTCCCTGTATGATGTCGCTGCCATTGTAAACATGCCTGAAGGATCCTTCAGCCGTTTCATAAAGAAACGCACTGGAAGAACATTTGTTGAGAGCCTGAATGATATCAGACTTGGACATGCCTCACGGATGCTGATCAGCACAACCCAGACCATTGCTGAAATATCCTACCGATGTGGATTCAATAATCTGTCTTATTTTAACCGGATATTTAAAAGGAAGAATGGTTGTACGCCAAGTGAATTCAGGGAAAATTATTCTGACACCAAGGTCTTTATTTAGGTGCTGTACTTCAGACTCCATTTACCCTTTAACGTGGGAGACTTCAACGCCTCTTTCAGTAACATCAGGAAATGGTCTCTTTCAATTTCTTCCCCTCCCATGGATTTTAAATGTGAGGTTGATTGTTGGGCATCGATAAAAATAAAACCGTGTTCAATGGACCAGTTAACCAAACTGTGAAGGGCAACTTTTGAAGCATCCCGCATGAGATAAAACATCGATTCACCAAAGAATGCTTTGCCGAGTGATACGCCGTATAAGCCACCTACAAGCCTGTCATGATGATAAGTTTCAAAAGAATGGGCGAAACCGGCATGGTGAAGGTTTATATAGGCGGCGATCATGGCATCGGTAATCCAGGTGCCATCCTGCCCGTTGCGCCTGACGGAGGCGCAATGTTTGATAACACCCTTAAAATCGTTATCAATTCTGACGGTAAAACTGCCGTTCCGGATACGTTGTTTCAGACTGGCGGAGACACTGAATTTTTCCGGGAACAATACCAGCCGGGGATCAGGTGACCACCAAAGAATAGGAGAATCATCGCTATACCAGGGAAATATTCCTTGCGAATAAGCGGTAATTAAGGATTCAATGCTCAAATCCCCGCCTGCTGCCAGCAGGCCGTCAGAGTCTGCTGTCCGCGGATCCGGAAATTGATATTCGAAAGACATGGGGTAGTGCCCAGGACAAGACTCGAACTTGCACGCCCTGTAACAGGCGCCAGCCCCTCAAGCTGGTGTGTCTACCAATTCCACCACCTGGGCTTATTGTGTGTAGTGTGTGTGCCTGGAACAGGACTCGAACCTGCACGTCCTTACGAACACTAGTCCCTGAAACTAGCGCGTCTACCAATTCCGCCATCCAGGCATTAATCTCCCTTTAAAATCGGAGTGCAAATATATAAATTAATACGAATAATTGACAAAAAATTGCAAAAACAAAAAGACCGGCTATGCCGGCCTTTTGCTCTGTAGGTTTGATTGCCTGAACGCTCTATTTGAGCAATGTCTTTATAAGTTTGATCCTTTTACTTTTTTTATTGCTTATACGTATAAATCATCCCGGAGTTTTAATGAGACGGATTTTTAACGTAAATAGTTATCCTGATTTTGTTTTTTGATTCCATTTAATGTGATAATCACTGGCTTTCAGGAGGGAAATACCTGCTGCTGCAGATTCGATCTGATTTAATATCTTTACGATTAAACATACAGATCTTACTTGCCTGTTAAACCAGCTGATTTTAGGAAAACCAACGGTTCATGATACTCCATACTTCACGTATATTAGTTCTGATCAAATTCATCATCCTCCCTTCCCTGGTCCTTTTTATCAAACCTGAACATATAGTCGGGCAAGATCGTTTGGTTATCCCAAGGCTGTCCGGAATGATCCGATTTGATGGCATCGTGGATGACTCGGCATGGACCGTTACAGAACCGTTGCCCATGGTTATGCATTCCCCTGTTTTCGGAAAAGAGCCTACTGAAAAAACTGAAGTGCGCATTGGCTATACCGACGACTTTGTCTTTGTTTCGGGACGGCTATATGACAGGGAACCTTCAAAGATCATGAGCACCTCTAAAAAACGGGATGAAATGTCGGGAGGGAACGACTGGTTCATGATCATTTTTGATTCGTTTAATGATAAGGAAAACGGACTTGCCTTTGGCACCACGCCTGCGGGTTTGAGACTTGATTATGCTATCCTGAAAGATGGAATTGCACAAATGCCTGATATGCCATTTAATATAAGCTGGAACACTTTCTGGGATGTCAAAGTAACCCGTGATAGCCTGGGCTGGTATGTGGAAATGCGGATCCCGCTTTCCAGCCTGAGATTTAAGGAGGATAACGGTAAAGTGATCATGGGATTGACCTGCGTCAGGATGATTGCGCATCTCAATGAAACTGACATTTTCCCTGCAATACCGCCAAATTGGGGCTTTTTCAGTATATTAAGGGTATCACAGGCTAAAGAAGTTGTTTTTGAGGGCATTCATTCCGAAAAACCGTTTTATATCGCTCCCTATATTTTGGGCGGGTATCAAATGGAAAGCCGTCTCAATGAAGAAGAAACTGCCTATTATTCGGATGGATCTCCCAAATTAACCGCAGGACTTGACCTGAAATACGGTCTCACGAATAACCTGACAATGGATGTTACGCTGAATACTGATTTTGCACAGGTGGAAGCCGATGATGAACAGATTAATCTAACCCGCTTTTCCCTTTTTTTTCCTGAAAAGAGAAGCTTTTTCCAGGAACGTTCAAGCATTTTCAATTTTGATTTTGAACAGGGCAACAGTCTGTTTTACAGTCGCAGAATCGGACTCTCAGGTGGTGAATTAGTTCCTTTATATGGCGGAGTGCGTATTAGCGGGATGGCAGGGAAGTGGGACGTAGGTTTAATGGATATGCAAACCCGGGAGTACATTTCCGGGGAGGATTCCTCCAACAACCTGACCAGTGAAAATTTTGGCAATCTCAGGATGAGAAGAAACATACTGAACCAGAACAGCTACATTGGAGGTATTGTTAGTTCAAGAATCGGAACCGACGGACAGTATAATGTTGCCTATGGTATTGATGGCATCATCAAGCTTTTTGGAGATGATTACCTGGATATCAAGTTTGCACAGGTTATGGCCGATTCACTGCCCAACAAGGTGGCATCCCTGGAACCCACCGGCATCTATCTTAACTGGAAGAGATTCAGTAATAAAGGTTTAGGGTACAATTTCGGTTATGGCAGATATGGTAAGAATTTCGAACCGGGAACAGGATTCATGATGCGGAATGATTATGCTTATTACAATGCCATGCTGAGCTATGGCTGGATACATGGAGAATCATCTGGAATCATAAATGATAATATTGAACTAGGGATTAAAGACTTCCAATCCAACGAAACCGGCAAAACGGAATCCCTTATCATCAATACAGGTTATCTGGTCTTTATGAAATCAGGCCTGTTTTCTTATACCGGTGTTGCTCATCAGTATGAGAGTGTACCGGACAGTTTCACATTTTCCGATGAAGCCAATATCCCTCCCGGTGAATATGATTTCAACCTGGTGGAATGTCATTTGCAAACACCTGAAACAAAGCCTTTTTTTGTCGGGATGGATCTCTTTGCCGGCACTTTTTATGACGGCAACCGGTTTTCAATCGGACTCATTCCATCGTGGAATCTCAGTCCATCCCTTCAGCTAAAAGCGGAATACGAGTACAACAGGCTCAGGTTTCCTGACAGGGACCAGCAGTTTGATGGACATGTTTTACGTTTCAGGGCGCTGTTGATGCTATCCACAAGCCTTTCTTTCAGCTCATTCATCCAATTCAACAATGCCGATCATAATATGGTGGCAAATTTGAGGTTGCGCTATAATCCGAGAGAAGGGAACGATTTTTACATCGTTTACAACGAAGGGAGAAATACTTCCCTGAATCGCGAAGTCCCCCAACTTCCTTCGTTGAGCGACAGAACCATTTTGATCAAGTACACCTACACCTTTACGGTAGGAAAGTGATTTTAATCGATATTGTCTATATTCTTCACATGGTTTTAAAACTTGAATTGAAATATGAGAAAGAAGTTTGCCGGCATTTTGCTGATGGTATTGGTTTCGGCATATGCGATATTCGCCCAGTATCCTGGGCAGCAGGAATCAAAAATGAAGGCAGCCCTGGCAGCCCCCCTGAAAGCCTATGCTTTTGACCTCAATGAAGTGAAGCTTAAGGCGGGAGTTTTCAGAACTGCTCTGGAAAAGGACGCTGCCTATCTGATGAGTCTGGAACCCGACCGGTTGCTGCACCGCTTTCACCGTAATGCAGGCCTGCCAGTCAAAGGAGAGGTTTATGGAGGCTGGGAAAGTGAAGGTTTGTCGGGTCATACCCTCGGACATTATTTGTCGGCTTGTGCCATGTTGTATGCCAATACAGGCAATCCGGAGCTAAAGAAACGGATTGATTATATTACCGATGAGCTTGAAATTTGCCAGCGGAACCGGAAAACGGGTTATGTCGGTGCCATTCCAAACGAAGATTCCATTTTTGGTCAGGTCGCCCGCGGGGAGATCCGTTCAGGAGGGTTTGATCTTAACGGTGGCTGGTCGCCGTGGTATACGGTGCATAAACTGATGGCCGGGTTGGTTGATGCCTATATATACGCCGACAATGAGAAGGCGCTGGAAGTTGTAAAGGGTATTGCCGACTGGACAGGAAACCTGGTAAATACACTTACCGAAGAACAGCGCCTGAAGATGCTGAACTGTGAATATGGCGGAATGAACGAGGTTCTGGTAAATCTGTACGCGATTACCGGGGTAAAGGAATATCTCCGTCTTTCGTATAAATTTCATGATGAATTTGTTTTGGGACAACTTGCACTACGGATTGATCCCATGCCGGGTAAGCACGCCAACACCAATGTTCCAAAGGCCGTTGGTGCGGCCCGCCGGTATGAATTTACCGGTTCAGCGGAAGACAGTACCATTGCCGCATTCTTTTGGGAAACCATGGTAAATCATCATTCCTATATAACAGGTGGCAACAGTAATTATGAATATTGCGGGGTTCCCGATAAACTGAATGACAGGCTAAGCGACAATACCTGTGAAACATGCAATACCTACAACATGCTCAAATTAACCAGGCATTTGTTTTGCATACAACCCAACCAGGAATTGGCAGATTACTATGAAAGGGCATTGTACAACCATATACTGGCTTCGCAAAATCCGGTCGACGGTATGATGTGTTACTTTGTTCCTTTGCGCATGGGAACTCACAAGCTGTTCAGCGATCCTTTCAATACATTTACCTGTTGTGTCGGAAGCGGAATGGAGAACCATGTGAAATACGCTGAAAGTATTTACTATAAAGCGCACGATGGGGGATTGTACGTTAATTTATTTATTCCATCTGAATTGCATTGGAAAAGCAAAGGTATTAGGGTAATCCAGGAAACCGGATTTCCGGGTAGTAATCATACTACCCTGGTCTTTTCGATGGAAAATCCGCAAAGATTTCCCCTGTATATCAGAAATCCACAATGGGCCAGGCAGGGAGTTACCATTCGCGTAAATGGGGCACCCGTTAGCTGCGTCAGGAATGAATCAGGTTTTTGGGTGACCGAGCGCAAATGGAAAAACCACGACAAGGTTGAGGTCATTATGCCTATGGATTTGTATACGGAAAGTATGCCTGATAATCCCGACCGGGTGGCTTTCCTGTTTGGACCGATCGTACTGGCCGGACAGCTGGGAAAGAAGATGCCCGATCCGGTTTGGGGAACGCCCGTATTGCTGACGGAAAACAGGGATATTCATGCGTTTGTCAGTCCTGTCCCGAATGACACCCTGGCGTTCCGCAGCCATGGTGTGGGACAGCCTGCCGATTTCCTGCTAAAGCCTTTTTACAGTACTTATGATGAGTATTATAGTGTCTATTTTGATTTTTTCACCAAGGCAGCCTGGAACATTAGAAAAGAGGAATATGAGGCAGAGAAAATAAGGCTTATGGAAATTGAAGCCCGGACCATCGACAATTTTCGTATCGGTGAAATGCAGCCTGAACGGGATCATCATCTGGAAGCCAGTGAAAAATCGTATGTGGATGAAGCTCTGGGTCGCATGGGACGTGAAGCCAGGGCGGATAACTTTTTTTCATTCATCATGAAAGTCAGGCCCGATACAGCAAACAGTCTTCTGCTTACCTATATCGGAGATGATAAAGACCGAGTATTTGACATTTTGGTCGACGATACGGTCATTGCCAAGGTAGAATGGAAGGGTGGTACGACCGGTCGTTTTTATGATGTGGAATACCCCCTGCCGGAACCATTAATCCGGAACAAAACCAGCATAAAACTGAAGATCGAGGCCAGATATGGTCGCACAGCCGGACGCATATTTGGCTGCAGAACCATGGTGAAATAGGTCAGATCTGTGAGTAGTCAGTCGGGGTCAGGAAAATCCTGCGGATGTTGCTCACCGTATCGGCATACTCAGGTTTCACCCGCATGGTATTCCAATCCTCATGAACTGAAAACCTGTTCCAGGAGGCATCACGGTCGGCCATATCCTTGAATCCCACCATATACGCCAGAGCAGGCATAAATTGCCCTGCCAGGATTTTTCCAAAGAATATGGGGGAAAGTCCGACTTTCAGAAAGAGTTCAATTTCCTCGTTGTTGAACATGGCAATTTTCCTTCTGCCTGCGTCTTCACTGGAACTTTCATAAATACGCAACTCGAACAATCCCTTTTTTTCAGCCGGAATACTGAGGGAGGGTAATTTGTCGAAAGCATCCATTAAAAAAGTCTCATACCGGGTAAAGACGGCTCCTGTTGCCGGAATGCTGTTATAGCTTTCTGATGATTTCAGGAAATCAGCATCGGTAAACCATTCAGACTGCACGGATAAATAAGCTGCTGCATTCGGATAAGCCAGCAATACATAGAGCTTGACCGGTTCTTCAAGGCTGTATTCATTAAATGCCGCAAACTTCACCCCGTGTTTATTCAGAAATGGTATCAGGGCATCTTTAAAATACTGTTCCAGCAAATTCTTTGCATTTGAAACGCGCGAAATCTGATAAATCCTTAATTCAAACAAACCTTTTTCAGAATTTTTGGCAGGCTGACTTCCCAAAACAGGTAGGGTAAATGATACGGTACCAGCTGCCAGAGCGGAATTCCTTAGAAATGTTCTTCTTTTCATAATAATCCGTTATTAGAATAAAATCTATTCCTAATGTAGGAAAGAAAAACGAAAACCTAAAGCACTCCCTGCAGAGATTTCGACACGGTATCAAAACGCTGTCTGTTACCTGCCCGGCCTGCGATCCCAGTTTCTTTTGTTGTTGATACTGGTAGGCCTTGCATGTCCCTGAGGGAAACGGTTTGCCTGAGGACTGGTTTTTACAGGATTATCATTGGTCAGGGGGAACGGATGATCATGAATGACCGGTATTTTCCGGTTAATTAATTTTTCAATATCCCTGATATACGCTTTTTCTTCAGCATCACAAAAGGAAAAAGCTGTTCCTGATGCTCCGGCTCTTCCCGTCCTGCCTATACGGTGCACATAGGTCTCAGCAATATTTGGAATTTCATAATTGATAACAAATCCCAGATCGTCCACATCAATGCCGCGGGCAGCTATATCTGTTGCCACAAGCACCCTGGTGGTTTGTGCTTTGAAATTGGCCAGCGCCCGCTGACGGGCATTCTGAGCCTTATTGCCGTGGATGGCTTCCGCTTTGATATTGTTTTTGACAAGCACTTTCATAACCTTGTCTGCGCCAAACTTGGTGCGGGTGAATACCAGTGCTGTTTTAATTGATTTATCTTTCAGGATATCCATCAGGAGCGCATTCTTATTGGACTTGTCTACATAGTAAATATATTGTCCAATGGTATCGGCGGTGGATGCTGAAGGAGTAACTTCAACTTTTTGCGGATTATGCAGAATAGTACCGGCAAGCTTGATGATTTCGGGTTGCATGGTGGCCGAGAAAAAGAGCGACTGGCGTTTTTGCGGAAGCGCTGCAATAATTCTCCTGACATCATGAATAAAACCCATATCCAGCATGCGATCAGCTTCATCCAGGACGAATATTTCAACATCCCTGAGTGACAGATGTCCCTGGTTCATGAGGTCCAGCAATCTTCCGGGTGTAGCGATCAAAATATCCACTCCCTTTTGCAGGGCTGTGGTCTGTTGAAACTGGTTCACGCCACCAAAGATAACGGTATGGTTTAATCTGAGATAACGTCCGTATGCCTGAAAGCTTTCTCCGATCTGAATGGCCAACTCCCTTGTTGGTGTTACGATCAGGCTTCGGATTCTCTTTTTGTGATCGTTTGTATTCTTCCTGCTCAATAGCTGAAGAATGGGAATGGCAAAGGCAGCTGTTTTGCCGGTGCCGGTTTGTGCGCAGCCCATCAGATCCGTTCCGTTTAATACAATTGGAATGGCCTGTTTCTGTATAGGGGTAGGCGTTGTATAACCTTCGTCTTTTAAAGAATCGAGAATAGGTTGTAAAATGTTTAATGATTGAAAGGACATAAAATACTTTTAATTAAAATATTGAGGTGAGTAAAAAAACCTGACTGATTCAGGTATAGAAAAGTTTTGAGCTTAACATGCGGCAAAGATACGATATTTAATTCAATACCGCTTTTTATTTAGATATTACTGCTAATTTTATCCAGGATAACCGGTAACCTTACCGTGAAATTGTAGATTTAAACCATAAGCATTTATGAAAAGATTACTTGTCGCTGCCCTGTATTTCCTGCCCTTTATTGCATTGTCCCAAAACAGTATTGTCTTTGATCAGGATTTCGAAGATCAAACCTTACGAATTGATTATTATCATACGGGTGATGCAAAAGAAGAGGTGATCAGTCTGGATCAACTATACAGGCAAGGTTCATGGGCCGGGAATCCGGACCATTGCTTACAGCCATTTGAATTGGGTCTGTACAAAGTAAAAGTATATGATATTGCTTCAAACCGTTTGATTTATTCCAAGGGATATAACAGCATTTTTGCGGAATACCAGACCATTGATCCCGCTCTCAGGGGCGTTAAGCGTGCCTATCACGAATCGGTGCTAATTCCCTGTCCCAAAAAGCCATTTATGCTGATCATTGAAAAACGGGACCGGTTCAATCAGCTATCTTCCATTTACAAAACCACCATTGATCCTTCCGATTATCACATCATAAAAGAAAAGTATACCCGCGACAACGATCTGGTCATTCCTGTTACCAATAACGGAAGTCCCCATAAAAAGGTCGATCTGGTTATTTTATCCGAGGGTTACCGGGCAGATGAACTGGAAACGTTTAAGAAGGATCTGAAGTATTATACCGATTTGTTCTTCACGGTTGAGCCTTATAAAAGCAGGGCTAAATTATTTAATATCAGTGGAGTCTTCAGCGCTTCGGAAGAAAGTGGTACCGATGAACCCCGCCAGGGCATTTACAGGAATACCATACTGAACAGTTCTTTCAACGCCTTTGATCTCGATCGGTATTGCCTGGCGGAAGATAACAAAAGTATTCGTGACCTGGCGGCAAACGTTCCCTATGATGCTGTTCTGATTATGGTGAACAGAAACCGGTATGGCGGAGGCGGAATTTATAACTGGCAAACTGTATTTAGCACCGGATCTCCCTGGCGTGATTATGTTTTCCTGCATGAATTCGGTCATGCTTTTGCCGGACTGGCTGATGAGTATTTTTCCTCCCCGGTTGCCTATGTAGATTTCTACACACCCGGTGTTGAACCTCTGGAGGCAAATATTACCGCCTTGCTCGATACCGCCGGTGTGAAATGGAAACAATACCTTTCTCCGGGCATAAAAGTGCCTACCGACTGGGGCAAGGCCACTTATGATAGCCTGATCAATCTCATTGCTGCAGTGAATGCCGAAAAGGTCCAGGTGATGGACCTTAAGAAGAAATCAGGCAGTACTGTCAGTGAATTGGAAAAGGTAAGGCTTGAATATCAGGCAAAGGTGAATGAATTAAACAGGCAAACAGATGACTTCTTTAAGAATCATCCCCTTAAAGACAAGGTAGGGGTTTTTGAAGGAGCCAATTATATGTCAACAGGCATGTATCGCCCAACCCTCATGTCGCTTATGCATAAATTCGAAGAGAACAAATTGTCATATGATGTGGTGAACGAGCAGGCGATTATTTCAACAATCGATTATTATACTGGTGATTAGGAAATGCCATCGGGACTAATTTTTGATATTAAACGGTTTTCCGTAAATGATGGCCCGGGTATTCGCACTACGGTATTTTTCAAAGGATGTCCCTTAACCTGCTGGTGGTGTCATAATCCCGAAAGCCGGGCATGCGATATGGAGCAAATTGTATTGACCCGCAAACTCGATGGAAAAGATTTTCAGCACCGCGAGGTCATAGGAAAACTGGTTACAGTGGACGAAGTGCTCAAAGAAATCGAAAAAGAAACCGTATTTCACGAAACTTCGGGTGGGGGAGTTACATTTTCCGGCGGAGAACCTTTATTTCAGCCGGATTTCCTGTCAGATCTTGCCAGGGAGTGTCGTTTGAGAAACATACATACCTGTCTGGATACCAGTGGGTATTGTGAACCAGGTCTTTTTAGCTCAATTCTTCCATTGTTTGATCTTTTTCTTTTTGATATTAAAATTCTCGACCGAAGCAAACATATTCAATATATGGGTTGTCCGAATGATGAGATTCTTTATAATCTGATGCAGCTTGATCGCTCGGGAAGCAAATACATCATCCGGGTTCCGGTTATACCGGGCGTGAATGATGACAGAGAAAGCATCAATGACCTGAAGAATTACCTGAAAGAGCTTCATAATCCCTTGAAAGAGATTCATTTCCTGCCTTATCATCCACTGGCAAAGCATAAATTGATAAATCTGGGCATGGAGGATAAAATGAACAATGACTTGCAGGTAAATGAATCAGAACTTCATAAATTAGTCCTGGAATTTGAACAAACAGGCTACAAGGTTAGAGTAGGCGGCTAAAGTTGAGCGATATGAATGAAAGAATCCTTAAACTCAGAGAACAAAGCCTTCGGGAGAGCAATCTTATTTCTGCAGAAAGAGCATTGCTGGTGACCAGTTTTTATAAATCAGCTGTTTCCTCCGAAGTTTCCATTCCTGTCCAGAGGGCACTTTGTTTTGACTTTATTTTGAAGAACAAGGCCATCTGTATTCTGCCGGATGAGTTGATTGTCGGGGAAAGGGGGCCGGCGCCCAAAGCCACACCTACCTATCCCGAAGTGAACCTCCATTCCATGGAGGATCTGGACATTCTTCATCACCGTAAAAAAGTTCACTTTGGAAGCGATCAGGAAACCCGGAAAGCCTTTCGGGATGAAATTATTCCTTTCTGGAAGGGCAGGACCAACCGCGACAGGATGATGCGCCTGCTTCCGCCGGAATGGCATCAGGCATATGAAGCTGCGGTTTTTACTGAGTTTATGGAACAACGGGCCCCAGGTCATACGGTACTGGGGGATAAAATATACCATAAAGGAATTAAAGATATTATCAACGACATCCATCAGGCACTTGACCGGCTGGATTTCTATACTGATCCTATGGCTTTGGAAAAGCAGGAAGAATTAAAAGCCATGGAAATTGCTGCCGGCGCCATAATTCATTTTGCCCTGCGCCATGCTGACCGGCTGGATGAACTTGCCTCAGCTGAAACAGATCCGGCTCGCAAAAAGGAAATGATGGAAATGGCTTCCATATGCCGCCGGGTACCTGCTCAGGCCCCTCGTACTTTTCATGAGGCTCTTCAGTATTATTGGTTTGTGCATTTGGGTGTTGTTACAGAGTTGAATCCCTGGGATTCTTTTAATCCGGGCAGACTTGATCAGCATTTATATCCGTTTTACCAAAAGGAGCTTGCAGAGGGTTTGCTTACAAAAGAAAGAGCTGTTGAACTTTTACAGGCTTTCTGGATTAAATTTAACAATCACCCGGCCCCGCCCAAAGTAGGGGTTACCGCACAGGAAAGCAATACCTATACGGATTTCTGTCTGATAAATCTCGGAGGTGTTAAGGCTGACGGTTCTGATGCCGTAAATGAACTCACCTATATCCTTTTGGATGTAATTGAAGAGATGCGGCTCCTGCAGCCAAGCTCCATGGTGCAGGTCAGCAAAAAGAATCCCGACCGGTTCCTTCATCGGGCCATCAAAATCGTAAAGACCGGTTTTGGACAACCTTCCATCTTTAATACCGATGCCATCATACAGGAGTTGGTCCGACAGGGGAAAAGCCTGGAGGATGCCCGCAGGGGAGGTGCCAGCGGATGTGTGGAAAGCGGCGCTTTCGGAACAGAATGTTATATCCTCACGGGGTATTTTAATATTCCCAAAATTCTTGAAATCACCCTGAATAATGGCGTCGATCCGCTGACGCAAAAACAGATCGGACTTTCAACGGGAGATCCTGCCGGTTTTACCGGTTTTGAGGAATTGTTGGAGGCCTTTAACCGGCAGCTGATGCATTTTATTAATATAAAGATCAAAGGCAGCAATATCATTGAAAAGTTATTCGCAGACAATTTACCTGCCCCTTTTCTCTCCCTGTTTATTGACGATTGCATTGCCAACGGTAAGGATTATAATGCCGGCGGCGCCCGTTATAATACGAGTTATATCCAGGGGGTGGGAATGGGGACCATCACTGACAGCCTTACAGCCATTCGCTACCATGTCTTTGACAGGAAAACGTTAACCATGCAGGAGATGCTTGATGCCTTGCGGACGAATTTCGTCGGGTATGAGGAATTGCATTATGATTTGGTATACAATACACCAAAATATGGCAATGATCTGGAATATGCCGATGAAAATCTGGTAAAAGTTTTTGAAATGTATTATGATGCCATAAACGGACGACCCACCCCCAGAGGGGGGACTTACCGGATAAATCTGTTGCCAACCACCTGCCATGTATATTTCGGCAGCAAAATGAATGCCTCACCGGACGGCAGAAAAGCCAGGGAACCTGTAAGTGAAGGTATTTCGCCTGTTCAGGGCGCCGATCATCAGGGCCCGACTTCCGTGATCAATTCGGCAGCGAAAATTGACCATATCCGTACCGGCGGAACCCTTCTGAATCAGAAGTTTACTCCGGCCTTTTTCAGGAACGACGACGATATTGCCAAACTCGGTAACCTTGTGCGCAGTTATTTCAGGCTCGATGGCCATCACATTCAATTCAACGTGGTATCTGCCGATACCCTGCGCGATGCTCAGCAACATCCTGAGAAATACCGCGATCTCATTGTGCGGGTGGCCGGTTACAGTGACTATTTCAACGATTTGGGGGAAGATCTCCAAAATGAGATCATCAGACGAACCGAACATGAAGTATTGTAATCTGCGTAACCTCAATAATAGAATATTACCCATGAGCATAAACAATATCACCCTGACAATAGTGTTGCTGACTGGTGCATTTATGATTGGCTGCAGACCAAAGAGCCAGTCGGAACCCGATTACCCGATTCGTCCGGTGGCCTTTACTTCTGTTCAGGTGAATGATGATTTCTGGGCTCCCAGAATACGCAGAAATCACGACGTAACCATACCCATCGCCATCAATCAATGTTACAAAACCGGCAGGGTGGATAATTTCCTGATAGCGGGAAAGCTTAAAAGCGGAAGTTTTTGCACGGAGTATCCGTTTGACGATACCGATATTTATAAGATCATTGAAGGAGCGAGCTATTCCATCCAGACCTTTCCCGATGCCGAGCTGGAAGCCAGGATTGACTCACTGATCTTTTATATCGGGAAGGCGCAGGAACCGGATGGTTACCTCTATACCAACCGTACCATTGATTCAACAAATCTGCATCCATGGGCGGGTAAGAAAAGGTGGGAAAAGGATCCTGAACTGAGCCACGAGCTATACAACTGCGGACATTTGTATGAAGCTGCCGTTGCCCACTTCCAGGCAACCGGTAAACGGACCTTGCTCGATATTGCGATAAAAAATGCAGATCTCCTGGTCAGGGATTTTGGTCCGGAAAAACTGGCTTATGAGCCAGGTCACCAGGTTGTTGAAATGGGTCTCGTGAAAATGTACCGGGTTACCGGTAAAAGGGAATACCTCGATCTGGCCAGGTTTTTTCTCGATATCCGGGGTAAAGGTACAGAGTACAGTCAGGACCATAAAAAAGTCACGGAGCAGACTGAGGCAGTGGGGCATGCCGTTCGGGCCATGTATATGTATTCGGGCATGGCCGATGTTGCTGCCATTACCGGTGATCAGGCTTACATTCAGGCACTTGGACATATCTGGAATGATATCATCAGTGCCAAGTTTTACATTACCGGAGGTATTGGAGCAGCCGGAGGTCATGAAGGTTTTGGTCCTCCCTATGACTTACCGAATATGACAGCCTATAATGAAACCTGTGCTTCTATTGGCGAGGTGTATTGGAACTACCGGCTCTTTCTGCTGCACGGCGCCTCAGCTTATTATGATGTACTCGAACGTGTTTTATATAACGGTCTTATTTCCGGTGTATCCCTGAGCGGCGATCATTTCTTCTACCCCAATCCACTGGAATCGGAGGGTCAGCATGAGCGTAGTGAATGGTTTGGCTGTGCTTGTTGTCCCAGCAATATATGCCGTTTTATTCCCTCCATCCCGGGTTATATTTATGCCAGAACCAATGACCGGTTATATGTGAATCTATTTGTTGGAAGTCATGCCAGTATTGATTTCAACGGCACAAGCCTTGAAATTGATCAGAAAACATCTTACCCCTGGGAAGGAAAAGTTGAGTTCACGCTGAATCCTTCCCGGAAAGGATCCATGGAAATAGCGCTCAGGATTCCCGGTTGGGCTGAAAACCAACCCGTGCCGGGAAACCTTTATTCGTTTGGTGAAGTCAGCAACAAAACCTTTATCATTACCGTGAATGATCATCCGGTTCAATATTCGCTGGAGCATGGTTATGCGGTCATCAGCAGGAAATGGGAAAAAGGTGACCGGATCATCCTGGATTTACCCATGCCGGTCAGAACCATTGTGGCACATGAAAAAGTAGTGGCCGACCGGCAAAGAATTGCCCTGCAAAGGGGTCCCCTGGTGTATTGTGCTGAATGGCCGGATATTCCGGGTAATAAGGTACTAAACCTTGCACTTGGGGATAAAGAGCAATTGCAGCCGGAATTCCGACCCGACCTGTTATCAGGAATTTCGGTCCTGACAAATCAAACCGGTTTTACAGCCATACCCTACTTCGCATGGGCGAACCGGGGGAAAGGTGAAATGACAGTATGGTTTAAAGAGAAAACCAGTAATTAAACTTGATCAGGAAAATATTGTTGGGAAATATGTCCCACAATTGTCCAAATGATTCTTTTAATGAGGCATTCGGATCAGCCGTATTGCCGGTTCGTTCACTCGTCCATACGAAGTAAAGGAATGATCCCGGGCGGTATTCCCATTTGGCTACGAAATTGGACCTGAACTGGTGGAAATTGAAATCAGGATTGGTCAGGGTATAATCTGTAATGCCATCATTGTTTTCATCCAGCTGGTATTCTCCATCTATTAGCACAGGATCGGGATACAGGGAGAAGCGGCTGTCGTAATCACTGTTCTCGGGATCGACTATATATTTGAAATCATCATATTTGCCCTTTGAGATGAAAGGACTTCCATAATACTGAACGGAGAATTCAGGGGTAATGCTATAATCAATCCGAAAAGTTAAACTCAGGGTTTGTTGATCAATGGTTCCCATGATGTACCGATACTCATTGGTCAGTTCCTGGGTTGTTACATATTGCAGTTGATCCTGATTACCGGCATAGGTTGCAGCCAGTCCCAGTTTTAATGTATTGACGGGACGCAAAACAACGCCAGGGCCCAGTGCATAATTTTCAGCAGAGCCATCCTTCGCCAGCCTGTAATCATAATTGATCTCAAACGCCACTCTTTTGGAGTTGTCTGTTCTGAGAAAACCAAAGGTCATTAAACTTCCCGGAAGTAGCATATCGGGACCACCACGGAGAATCCGGGTATCCAGCTCCTCGGTATGGCCGATCAGATTGGTCTGAAAGCCCCACTTATTGTTGAAATCTGCGGCAAAGGAAAAGTGAACTCCCGATCCCAGGTAGCTTCCATTGAAATTCCAGTTATTAAATTCTTCCAAACTTACCGAATAGGTGCGAAAAATGGAAACAGGCTGGTTAACAAAATAAGAGAGGTTGTTTTCCTGGCGTACCTCATCAGTTGACTGCATATAGCCCAGATCGTTCAGTTCGAGACCGGGCGACAGCCAGGTGATGCCGGTATTGTAGCGCCACAGTCCTGATCCCTTGCCTATCTTGAATTTTCCGCCATAACCTTCCAGGTGAGTGCGGGTTGTATCATAATTCAGATAATCGGCACCCGGTCGCTGGTAATACCGGGCTGAGGACTCCTGCAACATGGTGATGGCCTCTGTGGTCCCCTGTAGATAACTCCCGACCAAACGGGCATCAATAAAATACTTCTTGTCCTTCCATTGATGCAACAGATCAAGTCCGCCTGTGTACGCATTCCTGCTCAGGAATTCAAGGTTTGCATCATTGATAAACCTGTTGGTGGAAGTGAATATTCCTCCAAGCATGGTTGTTCCCTGTTTGTAATCCTGTTGAACCCTTGCAACCATATAATTGGTAAGCGGCTCAACGGCAACTTTATCCGTATTGCCTTCACCATCGTCGATTTTGGCGTATTCCGGGGCTGTGAGACTCTGAATAATCCCAACCGAAAGTCCATCGGCGGTTTTACCGCTCAGTTTTACCGCATCCATAATGGTGGTATTATCCGGCGATTTTGCAAAGGTGTTTTCATCTGTAGGCACTGTATAGGACGGGGCATGACCGATACGCCGGGAATAAAACAGGTTAATGTCGTCGAAATCATAATCAAAGATGGCTTTCCCCTCCAGGAAAAAAGGGCGTTTTTCTTCATAAAAGGTCTCAAAGGCTGTGAGATTCATGACTGACGGATCGGATTCTACCTGACCAAAATCGGGATTCACAGTAAGGTCGAGGGTGAAGTTGCTGGTAAGACCAATTTTAGCATCCAGACCAACATTTCCGCTCCACTCCTTACCCGTTTCGGCAAATGGATTGCCTTCCTCTTTGGCAAATGTATTAAGCTTGCCGAGTGTATAGGGCATAACCTCCAAACGAGTTGATTTTTTTAATCCGTTGATTCCATGCAAGTCACCAAAGTAGTAAAGAACGCCTGGACCGGTCAGTGTCTGTTTTTCCCAGTCACTTTCTTCCTGCAGCCTGCCTATCCAGCGCCAGAAATGCAGACCCCAGACCTGTACATCCTCTTTGCTGTAACGCAGCTGGCTTAAAGGTATCTCCATCTCCGCAGTCCATGCGGAATCCTCAAAGCCCACCTTGCCTTCCCACACCGGATTCCAGCTGAAATCCGTATTCATTGGATTTGTCAGTACAAGATCAATCTTCTGCCCATAAGCGCTGAGATCAAATTCAAATCCGGTACGACGATCGTGATAACTATCGAAAGTGACCCCCATCATGTCCCCGACGAATTCATCGCGCATTCCAGCATAACGTTGTATCTTATCAGGTTCACTGTCATATGCCCTCATGGCCACGTATATATTTCTGTCATCATAAAGGATCTTGACCTCGGTGGGTTGAGATGGCCTGGCGCCTTCATTGGGTATAAACTGAATAAAGTCACCTGCCCATTCTCCTGTTTTCCAGCATTCATCGTCCAACCGGCCATCAATGACAGGTTTCCCGGTAGTGAGCCTGACCGTTGTATAGGTTCTCCTTTCAATGGGTTCATTAGCGAATGTAATGGTGTCACGAACCTCTTCCCTCAAAACACCGGTACTAATGGCATAAATGGATGCAGGAGCTATCAGGAGGGATGAAGACAGAAGTAAACCAGAAAAGATTTTTGCTTTAGGCATGCCGGAAAAGTATAGATGATAAAGGTCCTAAATTTATAAAAGAATGTTATTCGCAAAATAAGAACGATCAGTTTTGTGCAAAACTAACCCAATAACCATCTGAACATCGGATATACAACAGATAATACGGGTATATCGTTACATACGATGAATCCCTCCTTGAACTTTTCAGTCACTGCCGGATGTTGCATGATCAGCGGTTGCGAGGATTTTTTCCCCAGCATAAAATTAATCAGTTGCATCAGGAAACTATCAAAGACTATGATGGAGGTTATGACAAAATATATTGAATCATTGGTAGTGATGTTGAACGGATGGATCGTGAACTGCGAAACAAGCACGAGGCATAAGATCCAAATCGCAATTCTGGCGATCATGCCCAGGCTAAACAGGTAGGTTTTATTTGATCTGGTTCGGGTAATGAGCAGCACCAATGCACCCGTTGCACCTCCCAGTATAATTCCGATGACGAACCTCCATACAATGCTGGAAATATCAAGAAACAGGAGGCAGGATACGATACTGATAATTTTAAGTGCTGCATTGGTGGTATGTAGGATAAAAGCCTTGTGCGATCTCGGAATGGCAATGGTAACATATCTGTTTATATAATTTACATGATGTTGCCTGAACCCCCCGGATTTGTAACGGATGTCCTTTAGTTTTAAAAGCTCCAAAAGATAAGGTCTTGAATCGGCTGATTTGTAAGGGCAATAAAAACAAGATTCCTGTGCAGCATGTTTTTCTGTAAACAAATGTTTAATTCTGGCAAGATTGTAATAGAAATGGCCGGGCATTAAGTAATGTCTTCGGTTGTCCATAATGTACCAGCCAATAATACCGGCAAACGGCCAGACAAAGAATGCCAGAAATATCATCATCCATTCATTCATGATGGCCAATACTATAGGAAGCAGAAACAGGAACAGGAAGAGCACAATACTGGCCGCCCTTATCAATATGGTTAACAAAAGTGCAATATCATTGATACCGCTTTGCTGGAAGGCTTCATGCTGTTTCTTAAATTTCTCATACCGCATTCTGGCTTGCCGGTAAGCCTGCTCCCGGACTTCCTGACGAAACTTTTCATAGGCATCTGTTTTGAGGTATTCTTCAAAAGTTTGTTGAGTGACAGTTTCCCCCGGATATCGTATGGCCCTTTGCGGCCAATGATTCATCAGAAACTCGTAGGCTTCGGTTATCTCACAGAATTTCTCATGGGCATCTGTTGCTGTGCTGACATCTGGATGATATAATTTAGCCAGCCGGCGATATGCCTTTTGTATATCGTCATGTGATGAATTTTCGGGGATTTGCAGAACCGCAAAATAGTTTTTCATGGGAGGAGTTGGCCAATTGCCCTACTAATTTAAACAATTGATGATAGAATATTAGGAAATCAACAGGATAAATCGGAGAAGGCAAAATAAAAAAAACCATGGAAAACTCCATGGTTTCTAACCGATCGGGCGCATCTGATCAATAACTGAATGAGATCTGAAGATTACTGATCTCAAAAGGATTATAGGGTACCAGGGTCTCAATTCTTGTTTCAAGTTCCAGATAACCGTTATGGGGAGCTGTACCGCCCTTTATAAAACCATTTGAGTTAAAGTATCCCGGAGCATCGGCATTTTTAAGGTAAGGAGTAATGTAATTGGCTATTTCATCAGGCTGAAGCGTTATACCTACGGAGGCATAAGCTGCTACTACGTAATTTGTCATTTCACGGGTAAGTACCTTTTTGATGGAATTGTCCTCGAGTATGGCTGTTCTGCTCGTAATATTGAACGAACTCCGGGGCAGGCCAACCTCTGCTACCGCCATATCGGAACTTTCCAAAGCCGAAGCTACGAAAGCCCAGTTGAATCCCCTGGCCTCGGTGTCATAATAATTGAACCTGGCATTCGGATGGTTGGAATTGCCAATGACATCGATAAGATCACCTTTTTTTCCTACAAACATTTTCATGGTTTCAACCGCATAGGGCTGTGCAGCTGCATTGGGTAAGGGCAAACCGGCAATTTCCACTATCATATAGGCTTCGTAACCGTTCATTCCTTTTTCGGAGTATTCAATGCTTCCCATGGCATCTGGTGCATTTGCATTTTTCCTGCGATCGAGATTATAGGGCTTGAATATGGCAATACCTTCCACTGGCTGCTTGTTCCAAAATACCTGCATACCAATTCCTCCGTCAGAATTTTCTTCCGATTCGGCATCGGTTATGGTAAGCTGGTATTCCCATTGACGACCTTCGAATTCGACATCCGATATAACATTCAGGTTTTTCACGCGATCGTCATCCTCGCTGGTATAGCTCAGACTGATGACATTTTCGATCTTATAAACGCTAATAGACCACATGATGGCTTCAACCAGATCTGCTGCACCTTCGCCCACTGCAATATACGCATTCAGGTACCAGTAAATGTGGTTGCCATTAAGGGTATCGGTTTCGGTACTCTTTAAGGACGTTGATTTCAGATTGTTACTTAATGAACCGGGAATGTCCACTTTAAAGTTTTCCGGAAGAATTCCGTAATCTTTGTCTTTCTGATCGAAGAGGTCGTTTTCACACGAAGAGAAAAATGCCAGGGCAACAACCGCAAGGATTCCGATAAAATAATTTCTTGTTTTCATGAGATTAACTTTTTTGTTTTTAAACTGGTTTCATGAGTACCACACAAGAAATCACTTTTACCCTGATGGCAGGGTAAGTTTTTTTTTGCAGGAGTGTTTTTTGTGATGAAAAGACTATTCGAAGTAGGTCGTATCTGAAACAACGGAACATGCGGCAAACCATCCCCGAACGCCATAATGAAAATTGGTGGGTACATTTCCCTGTTCTACATCAAACAGTCCTCCCCGCCATTCGGTTTCCAGTAGCATCGATCTGACAAACCGCTGATGATCTTCGCTGAGGGAATATTTTTTGCGAATAATCCTGGTTTTATGGGGAAAGAGAATAATCTGCCTGTCCGGTGCAAATTCCTTGCTCACATCAATATTATCCAAACTGTAAAATACCTCAGAAGCCTGGCAGGCACCGTACTGCTGGCAATAGGATGTGTCGGCCGACCAGTCATAATAAACTTCGGTCATGGAAGCCGGAGTGCTTTGCTGGTAATCATATCGGAATAATCCTTCAGAAGCTGCAATATCAATTGCTTCCAGAGGAGTAACACCGGAGGCAATGGCATAGGCAGTGTCGGCCTTATTGTTATAGAATAAGGTAAGCCTGTAAATAGTGCCCGCAGTAGCCATAAAAGGTACTGCAGACAAATACCTTCCCGGTAATTCGTTATCCTCTTCAAAGTTAACAACATTTTCACCGTCGCTCAGCTGAACCATTACCCCTGAGAATCCTTCCGGCATTTTATTTAGCTGATTGACCGACCGGTATAATTTCAATTCGTGAACCTTCATTTCATTGGTAATGATACAATCGGCAACGATGAATTCTCCTTCAGGCATGATATCCCAATTGGTCTGCAGTTCGCACGATATCATGAGAAAAGCAAGTGCCGCCCGGGCAAGAGGTTGTATAAGAATTTTTATCATCAGAACTTAAGGCTATAAGTAAATGATGGAATTATGGAATAAACATATCGGTAGGTGATCAATTGTTCTTTCAGATTTAATTTGTCTGATGGAACATAATACTTACCATCGGCACCCTGAATTTTGTTGAAATTCAGAAAGGCATAGTTTCGGGTATTGAAAAAATTATAAAGTGTAAGGGTAAAATAATGCTCAAAAGTCTTCTCCCTTTTATTCAGGCGCCAAGCGGAGCCAATATCCAATCTTTTATAATCAGGCAAACGGTCGTTATTTTGTTCGGAATAAACCGGTACCTGGCTACCACGGTAATAATAGAAGCTTGTGGGAGTCGAAAGCGTCATGCCCGATGTGTATACGGCATTAAGATTCAGGGTCCACCGGGGTCTGACTTTAAAGTCGACTAAAAATGAAAAATCAACCGGTTTGTCCTGATGCGACGGATACCACCGGTTGCCATTCAGGTCGTTGATTTTTAAAAAACTCCTTGAATAACCGTATCCGATTTGCCCTGATAACCTTCCCAGCGATTTCCGGATCATGATCTCAAAACCATAGGCATATCCTTCACCTTGCCTCAATTCTCCTTCAAGATATGGATTCAGGAACATTTCAGCATGGTAGCTATAGCCAAGCTGATTCAACATATTTTTATAATAAACATCCATGCTCAGATCCAGACCATGATCAGGCCAGGACTTCATGAATCCAAGGTCAAAGATATCTGCGAACTGGGGTTTTATATTGGGTCCTGAAGGAAGCCAGACTTCCAGTGAATTAAAAGGACTGATACTGTTGTTTATCTGATTGATATGTTGAATGGCCCGGTTATACGATGCTTTTAAGGAAGCATACTTGCCGGTTTTGAAAGAAACCGAGATCCGTGGTTCCAGATAGGTTTTCGAATAATACCTGACACCTTTTGCATATTCGGCATAGGACTGCGGATTATAGTCTTCATCGTACACGATGCTGAACGCTTCACCATAGTTGCTCCAGTTAGAAATACGAATTCCATAGTGAACCTGCATCCACCTGGTTAACTCCAGCGCGTTTCCGGCATAAAGTACTATCTCGGCAGAATTTACCCGGGATACACGCATGGTATCCAAAGCAGCATCGGGAGAATTATAATTGCCCGGATTAAAGAAATAACCACCCAGGTTAAAACCAAATTTCAGACTGTTACGGGGACTGATATACCAGGTGAATTCAGATTTCAGGTTTGTACCGGTGATATCCGAATTCCAGTATAGCTTCTGATCATAATCGGTGTAAAGGGAATAATCGTATTTGCTGGCATATAAGGTAGTATTGGAAAAAAGACGGTTTCCATAAACGTGTGACCATCTTAATGTTGCTGCTGAATTGCCCCATTCCAGACCATTCCTTACATTTGCCGGCTTATTGATAAAGACGTCCCTGCCGGAGAAAAGGGTCAGATAAAGCCTGTCGCGTTGTCCAATTTTGAAATTGAATTTGGAGGTAAAATCGGCAAAATAGAAATTCTCAACCGATGGATTCGCAGCTTTAACCAGTAAACCGAAAGTTGAAACCCGGAAAGCAACAAAGTAAGAACTGGATTCTTTCCTGAATGGTCCCTCTACACTGAAACGGGTGGAAACCGGACTGATACTGGCGCTGCCAGAAAATTTCCTCATATTGCCATCGCGTGCATGGATATCAATGACAGAGGAAAGACGTCCTCCATACTGAACCGGATAATCGGCCCTGTATATTTCAGTGTGTTTAATGGCTTCAGGTATGATGGGGGTAAATAATCCCAGGAGATGGGAGGGATTATAGATCGGAGCTTCATCGAGCAGGATTAGATTTTGGTCCCTGTTGCCTCCCCTGACTGAAAAGTAACTCGAACCATCGCTCTGAAAACTAATCCCCGGTAAATTATCCAGTGATTTGAGCATATCGGTTTCACCCAATGCAGCAGGTTGCCGCTGAACAGCCAAAGGATCCATATTGGTTTGGGCGGCCAATGACTTAAAAACCAGTTGTTCCTGGTTTAATGAGTTTATAGTGATTTCCTTAAAAGTAAAGGGAGCCTGTCTTAGCTGTATGTTCCAACTGATATTCCTGTTTAACTCCAAAATTTTACGCTCCTCATGATATCCCACGTAGGAGGTTTGAAAAGTATAAACTCCCTTTGGCAAGGTAATGGAGAAGAAACCGTAGTTATTGCTGATGGCTCCGGTACCTGTCTCTTTCACATACACCGATGCTCCGATCATGATCTCATGGTTTGCGGAATCAGTTATGGTGCCGCTTAGTGTAAACAGCTCAGGTTTTGAAAACGATTGTTTATCCTGAACCGCATCTGCCACCTTTAAAACAATATACCCGTCCACCAGAGTAAAATGAATTCCTGCCTGTTGAAAAACTTCTGCCAGAACCTTTTCGAGTGTCTTGTTTTCTGCTGCGTAGGTAATTTTTTGTTTCACAGGAATAAGGTCCGGACTATAGGAAAATTGAATATGAGCTGATAGGGACAGATCGTTCAGTAAAGTTTCGAGCGGAATATCGGAATATCTGACGGTGATTTTTTGGTTCAGGTCGGGAGGTTGTGCCAGGGAAACCAATTCAGATAAAAATATCAGGATGAAAGTTAAAACCCGCGAGGGTAAATGGATTCCGGTATATAGGAATTTTAACATCCTTTCCCTGTAATGATGGCACGGTTGCCCTTTCTGGTTATGGTAAGATCCAGTGTGGATTGCAGCACTTTGAAAACAGATTCCAGTTCCTGGTTTTCAAAATGTACCGTTAAGGAACAGTCTTTTATGGCAGGATCAACATCAATCGGGATATGGTAGGTACTCCCGAGAATATCGGCCACTTCCGACAAAGGTGTATTTCGAAAATCCATGATCCTTGTTTTCCAGGCCAGATCATTCATATCTTCTGTGACCTTTTTCCGGATAGTCCTGACGGATTTATCATATATGCCGGTTTCTCCGGCCAGGAGGACAGCCTCCTTCAAAGGCTGGTTGGTTTCATACAGTTTAACGGAGCCTTCGGTGACGGTTACTTTTATTTCGGATTTGCGGTTGTAAGCCTTCACATTGAATTTTGTACCGGTAACCCGGATGTGGGCTTCACCTGCATTGATTATAAAGGGTTTATCCTTTTTTACCACCTCAAAGTAAGCTTCTCCTTTCAACTGGAGGCTACGGTGTGTTTTTCCGAATTCTTTTTTGTAAATGATTTTCGAACCTGCATTTAAAGATACCACAGTTCCATCGGGCAGCTTAACGGTATAAAGTTCTGTCAAAGGGGCCCTCTCCGCGCGGAAACTGTTTATTCTCAAACCCAGCAAACCCAAGGCAGAAACCAGAATAATCGAGGCAGCTATCTTCAGTACATTCATTGGAGCGAATCTTATAGTCCGGTCCGGTGAAAGGACCGATTCCATTTTTTGCCATTCCGTGTCCAGATCGATATCCTCAGACAAGGAAGCCGTGCCGGTAATGCTCCAGAGCCTGGCAAAAGCTTCAAACTCTTTACGGTTCGCCTCATTGGCAGACAACCAATTGTTTACCAGCGAGTTTTCTTCCGTAGTGGCCTCACCGGCAAAGACTTTGGGCAGTAAACCTACAGGGTCAATATGTCCGTTATCCGTTTCCATACCTTTTATCATCATTGTCACACCCCAGTTGTATTTTACCCTTACCAGTGATGCATATTTTTGATTAACAACAGCAATAAAACCGTTAAATAATCCTTCAATTCCTCCTTCAAACAGTGAAGTGCTTTTGACATCTGTGCTTCCACCGTTTTCACCGAAATGCTGAGTGTTTCTGCGATCTCGGAATATTTCCTGCCTTCGAATCTGCTCATTTCGAATATTTCCCGGCATTTCACCGGTAAACGCTGTAAGGCCGATTTTATAAGGCTTTCCAGTTCGGCAGTTTCAAGATTATCGGTAAAGGCTGATTCATCTACAACCATATTCCGGATAAGAGCTTCCTCGTGGGGGATGAATTTTTTGGTATCACGGATGAAATTCAGACTCCGGTTATAAACCGAAGTGAACAGATAGGATTTGGCTGGCTTTTCCCAGTCAAATTCCAAACGGTTTTCCCAGATCCTTACAAAAACACTGTGTACGATTTCTTTGGCCGAGTCAAGATCGCCGGTATATTTCCTGGCAAAATAACACAACCCGGTAAAATGCTCCCGGAACAGGCTTTCAAATCTTTGTTTCAGTATAGTATCCTGGATGATCAATCCGTTATCATTTCCTTTTGGTGTTTTCCTGAAGATGACGATATCTTTCAATGATCGCCAGCAATTCTGATTTTTTTATAGGTTTGGTAATATAATCGTCACATCCTGCTTCGGATGCTTTAATTCTGTCTTCGTTCATGGCATAGGCAGTTTGCGCAATAACAATCAACTCAGGGAAACGTTGTTTTATTCTCCGGGTGGCTTCATATCCATTCATGAATGGCATTTTAAGATCCATCAGTACCAGTTTGATTTCAGGGTACTTCTCGCAAAGTTCCACAGCTTCAATGCCATTGTTGGCCCTCAATATTCTGATATTGCTTTTGGACAGAACCGTTTCCAAATAGAGATAATTAATATTGTCATCTTCGGCAATAAGTACTACCAAACCCGCGGCATTAATACTTTCTTTCTTATTTTGTTTATTTTTATCTTTTACCTGGCCAAAAACCGAATGGTAGGGTATGGTAAAATAAAAAACTGATCCTTTACCTGGTTTCGATTTGACCCACATTTTTCCCCCCAACAATTCAACCAGTTTGGTGGAAATAGAAAGCCCGAGGCCTGTTCCCCCAAATTGCTGTGAAGTTTCCAATTCCGCTTGCCGGAAAGGTTCAAAAATTTTCAAATGCATATCTTCAGGTATTCCGATCCCTGTGTCCTCCACAAAGAATTCCAGGAAGTCATTCGTCTTTTTATATCCAAATTTAATATGTCCCGTCTCTGTAAATTTAATGGCATTGTTCAACACATTGGTAAGCACCTGCCTCAATCTTGTTTTATCTGTGGAAATGGTACTTTGTGCATTATTCAATGCTTTTACGGAATGAAAGGTGATATTCCTGCTTTCGATCTGGGGTTCAAAAAAAGCATACAAAATGTTAATCAGGTCATTCACGACCACCTGTTCATAAACCAATGACACCTTGCCGGTTTCAATACGTGACAGGTCAAGAATATCATTCACAAGCGTCAACAGTTGTTTGCTGCTTTCAATCACTATTTTGGCATAGTACTTTCTCTTTTCCTGACTGAGCTCTGCATCTGCCAGTAATTCCGAAAACCCGATAATGCCATTCATGGGTGTACGTATTTCATGGCTCATGTTGGCCAGGAAGGCTGATTTAAGCCGATAGCTTTCTTCTGCATTCAGTTTGGCTTCCTTCAGATCTTCATTAATTTTCTGAATGCTCTCCAGGCTTCTGATGAGTTCTTCGTTCTGAGCCAGGTATTCTTCCACCAGAGTATGGTTTTCTTCCATTTGTGTCTTTAGCTCAATCTCAATGCTTTTCTGATTGCTGATATCAATCATGGTACCGGTCATCCGTAAAGGATTTCCATTACTGTCTTTTTCAACAACCTTTCCCCTGTCAAGCATCCATACCCAATATCCCGATTTATGGCGCATCCGGTATTCACACTCATAAAAATCGGTCTGGCCCTGAAGGTGCAGATCCAGAATTTCATTTGTTCTTAAAACATCCTCAGGATTTTTTCTTTTTTCCAGGGATGCCAGACTTAACGGTTCGAGTTCAGAAACCGTAAAACCGATCAGTTCTGCCCATTGTTGGTTAATAACGATCTTGCCTGTCCGTATGTTCCAGTCCCATAATCCGGCTTTAGTACCTACAAGGGCAAGGTTAAGCCGTTCTTCACTTTCACGAAGCTTTTCATCCTGAATAAATTTGATGGTAATATCACTAAAAACGAGTATCACACCCATAATTTCACCATCTTCATTAAAGATGGGTGCGGCATTGTCGGTTATATGATACTCTTTGCCATCCTTTGAAATCATAACAGTTTGTTCACCTATACCAACTGTTTTACCTGTTTCAAGAACTTGCTCAATAGGATTAGCGATTTTTTTGCGGGTCTCACTATGGAAGATATTCAATACCATTTCAAGTCTTTTTCCTTGCGCTTCGGCCAGTTCCCATCCTGTAAGACTGATGGCTATCGGATTCATCATGGTAATACAACCATTGACATCAGTAACTATTACTGCATCACCGATAGAATTGAGCGTAATGCGCAAATTCTCTTTATTGGTGCGAATATCTTGTTTTATGGCTTGCTGAAAAAAGGAATACAGCAGAAAAGCCCACATGACGGGCAATAACGCACCGGTCATATCTTCGAATGAATCAAGATTGTGGCTTATACCCAGCCATTCAATGAGAAGAAAGGAATAATACACCGAAGTTACCAGCAACAAAAGGGCTATTAGTATTTTGATATCCTTGAGGTTGGATCGCTTTCTGTTTACAAAAAGAAATACAATTCCCAACAGGCTAGTAAATAAAGCTAACGTATCAAGAAAAACTATGCCGTTCACGGTTAGCCCTCCACTTTATTACTATTTACAACTTTCCAGCACCAGAAAGCCATGAAGATGGCACTGAAGGTATAACTGAGATGTTCCAGGATATTCAGATAAAACTCCAGAAAAAAACCCTCCAGGATAGTGAAAAACCAGCCGGCAAGAAGTAAATAATATGCGGTCACAAAAACTCTCCAGGCATAAATACGTCTTATCCGTGTCCCGTTCAGAAGGATCAGGACAAAAACGATTATGCCCAGCAGGAGCATGATGACTTCATTTTCATTCAGCATAACTATGTCATTTAAAATAACATCTGATTTTTCCTCAACATTCATATGCTATAAAGATAGGAAGGTTTGCTAATTTTTATAAATCAATTCATCAATTTCTGACAGATGAAGCTTTAAATGACGGAGATAGTCCACGATGCCCTCTTCTAAAGTAATAAGACGGGTTTCATCATATTGCCACTGGTTTGCCAGCTTTGTGTGATCTACATTTTTTATCACATGGGTCAAATGCAGGTTGGCATATTTCCACAACTGAATCATAGCGTTCCAGTCTTCGTGCTGATAGTCCTGTATGGCAATCCAGCGGTCGTTATTGCCATTGGTGGCATAATTAGGAAATTGCAGCGGACTTTGCTGGTATTGCAAATGGATGATCCTGTGCGTATTATTGGAAACGGAGTCGATAAGATGTCCCAGGATCTGTCGGATGGTGCGATGCTGGCTGTTTTGTCGGCCAGAAATTACCTGCTCTTTTAAAGCCAATAATTTTGGCTCCCAGGATGCAAGCATGTTCAGTATTTCCTGCCGGATTGGATCAAAAGGGTTCATTTTTAGGAGATTTGGTTAAAGGTTAAGGATTCATTTGTATTGGAATGGCAAGGTATTCATTATTACACAAAATTCTCTATGATTATTCTACTTTTGTAAATCATACCAGAGTACAAATGGAATCGGTTCCCTTTCTCAAGGAGATAGCCACAGTATTACTTCAGCCAGGTGCATACAATCTGTCTGAAACGTGTGTAGTTTTTCCAAATAAGCGGGCACGTCTCTATCTGAGTAAATACATGGGAGAAATCACGGATAAGCCGGTATGGGCGCCACAATATTTCACCATCAGCGAGTTGATGGAAAAAGCGTCGGGTTACCTGTATGCTGACCGGTTGACATTGTTGTTTGAATTGTATAAAGTATATGGTGAAACAGCTGGTACCCGGGAGAGCTTTGATTCTTTTTATCCTTACAGTGAAACACTTCTGGCAGATTTTGACGAAATTGACAAATATCTGGTTAACGCTGCGGATCTTTTTGGTAATCTGTCCGGACTTAAATCCATTGACGGACGTTTCAATTATCTGACGGAAGATCAGATTGCCCTTATCCGCAGGTTCTGGAGCACATTTGATCCGGAAAATGTTTCCGAGGGTCAGAAAACTTTTCTTTCGTTATGGGAAGCCCTTCCGGTTATTTACCGGGAATTTAGAAATCGGTTACACGATCAGAACCTGGCCTATGAAGGCATGGCATACCGGAGGGCCATTGAGAATTTTGAGGAGAACAGGGCCATAAGCGGTTTGGAAGACCGGAAGTATCTGTTCATCGGATTTAATGCACTCAATGCCTGTGAAGAAAGACTCTTCGGATACATGAAAAAAGCAGGCTGCGCCGAATTCTTCTGGGATTATGATACATGGTATACCAATAATGATATTCATGAAGCCGGGTTCTTCATCAGAAGAAACCTGAGGAATTTTCCCCAGATCAGGGCTGTTCAACGGGATAATCTTCTCCGTTTTCCCAGGAAGGTTTTCTTTGTTCCTGTACCTTCCAACACCGGACAGGCGGGCGCACTTTCCTATATATTCAATACCCTGGGGATAAATGAAAAGAAAGATAAAGAAAAAACGGCTGTTGTTCTGGCTGATGAGAATTTGCTGATCCCTGTTTTGTATGCCATTCCCGGTGATGTAACCGAGGTGAATGTTACCATGGGCTATCCGGTTGCAGGTTCGGCTGTTTTTAACCTGGTGGATTCCTTGTATGAACTTCACAGGAATTCAAAAAAGGGATCAGCAGGAACAGCATGGTATTTCCGGGACGTTCTGACAGTATTGGGGAATCCCCTGCTGAAGACCTTATACCCCGATCTGCCGGAAAGCGTCAGGCATAGGATCATCGAACATAATCTGGTATATCTGGAGGAAACGGATATTTTCCAGGATCAACGAAAAGACCTAATTTTCACTACGCTTTCTGATAACACAAATGCCTGTCAATACCTGCTGGACATTATGGCCATGCTTTTGCGACACCTGGCGGTTCAACAGGAAGATCACAACAGGTCACCCGAGAACCTGCAACTCGAGATACTGTTCCAGAGTTATACTTTTCTGACCAGATTACTGGATACCATGACTTCACAAACCCTTTTACCCGGTACGGAGACCCTGTTCAAACTGATCAGGAAAATGATGCGCACCATGCACCTGCCGTTTAGCGGTGAGCCGCTTGCTGGTTTACAGGTTTTAGGGCTACTGGAGACCAGAACGCTGGATTTCGATCACATCATACTCCTTTCAGCCAATGAAGGAATTTTGCCCCGGGCGGCCGATATTCCATCTTACATTCCCATTAGTCTCCGGGCAGGTTTCAACCTTCCTACCCCTGAACATTTTGATTCCATATATGCCTATTATTTCTATCGCCTCATCCAGCGTGCCAAAAATGTTGCCCTGGTGTATGACTCCGGTACGGGTGGATTGCGTACAGGTGAGCGCAGCAGGTTTCTGCATCAGCTTCATTATGAGATGAATCTTCCTATCATTGAAATCACTCCTTCCTCTTCCATCGCCCAGATACCTGTACAACCCATCCGCATAGACAAAACAGGTGATGTTGCCGTTGCTCTGGCAAAGTATGCCATTAAGGATGGCCGATTGTTATCTCCCAGCAGTATCAACGAATTCCTGAATTGTCCGTTGAAATTTTATTTTCACCAGATTGCTGGTTTGCCGCAGCCTGAAGAGGTTGCAGAAGAAATTGATGCCCGGATCTTCGGCAATCTGCTGCACAAAGCCATGAAGATCATCTACACCGGTTTTGACCAGTTACTGGTTACCCGGGAGAAACTGGAATCTTTGCTGAAAGAGGATCATCTTATCGATTTGGCCCTGGATAAGGCATTTAGCGAAGAGCTCTTTGGCAGCAAGGAAAACACGGGAAATCGAAAGGTCGAGGGATATAACCTGATCATCCGGCAGGTGATACGGACCTATATGTACCAACTGATCCGATCTGAGCTGGAATCAACCCCGTTTTTGATTAAAAGCCTGGAAAAAAAATTTGCAGCATCCATTCCTGTGGTTGTTGAAGGAAAAACCATTGAACTGCAGGTTGGAGGAATAATCGACCGGATTGACATGCGGCAAAACAACCTCATCATCATCGATTATAAAACAGGATCCGTAAAAAATACCTTTTCCTCGGTTGAATCTTTATTTGATGCAGGGGAACAGTTGAGAAATGATGCTGTTTTCCAGGTATTGCTTTACGCATGTGTAGTTGATCTGGTTCACCCGGGGAATACTGTTGTTCCCGGTTTGTATTTTATTCGCGACAGTCATTCCGGTGATTTCTCCTATTCCATTTTGCAGGGCGCAAAAAAAACAGCCGTCACCAGTTATGCCACTGTAAAAGAAGAATTTGAAACCTTGCTGCACCATCATCTGACCCGGTTGTTCAATACCAGGGAGCCCTTTACCCAGACCACCAATCTTAAAGTATGCACTTATTGCGCCTATTCAGGAATTTGCAGAAGATAACCGAAGAAACCAGCCAAAAAAATAAACCAGATGCGAATTGATATACTGACCATCTTACCCGAACTCATCGAAAGTCCCCTTAACCACTCGATTATCAAAAGGGCCAAAGAAAAGGGGATCGTAGAGATCAACCTGCACAACATCCGCGACTATTCCAGAAACAGGCAGAAACAGGTGGATGACTACGCCTTTGGTGGCGGAGCCGGTATGGTGATGTGCATCGAACCTATCGATTTGTTGATCACCAGGCTTAAAAGCGATCGCCATTACGATGAAATCATCTATTTGAGCCCTGATGGAGAAAGGTTTACACAAAAGACAGCGAATTATCTGGCCACTAAAAGTAATATTATTCTGCTTTGCGGTCATTATAAAGGCGTGGATCAGCGTGTGCGTGACCACCTCATCACGCGGGAGATTTCCGTAGGAGATTATGTGCTTTCGGGTGGCGAACTGGCAGCTGCCGTTGTAAGTGATTGTATCGTCAGGCTTCTCCCGGGAGGGATTTCCGATGAAACGTCCGCACTGACCGATTCCTTTCAGGATAATCTCCTTGCGCCCCCCGTATATACCAGGCCCGCCAATTACAAGGGATGGCTGGTGCCTGAAATCCTTCAATCAGGGCATCAGCAGAAAATAGACGAATGGAGGCATCAGCAATCGGAAGAACGAACCATGAGGCTGAGGCCGGATCTTCTGGAAAGAAACGGAACTGTTTAAAATTTAAATCCCATCGTGGCAATAAACCGATAATTCTGCTGGTTCAGACTGGCTATATTGCTGAGATCATTGGAAGTATAGAGGTTGTATTTCTCCTGTGTGAAATATACCTGAAAAACCCAGATCAAAGAAGAAGGTTTTATCTCGGTATCCAATACCCGATGTGACTTCTGTATAACTGGCGTCTTTATTTAATTCAGTGCTGGAGTATGGACTGGGATAGTAGCTGCCTCCGGCTCGGATGGCAAAATTACCCAGCCTGAATTCACCACCCAGCTTAAAATTAAAGACCGAGCGGTAAACATTATCAATGTCTGCATTTACACCATCTGCAAGCTCCCTGTCTTCCATGGAATCATAATCGCCGTCGGGGCTCATTTTCATGCCGGGATAGTTAACATATTCCACGTCACCGGCAATTATGCCGGACTTACCGATTTGAAAACTTATTCCACCGGCCACTTTCATCGGAGTATTCAAATTGTACCTGTAAACTCCCGCTTCCAACAGATCACCATATTCGTTGGTGGGTCTTATGAAAAATGAAGAATCATCATATTCGGAATACATGGTGTTATAATAGACTTCCTCAATATTGTAATAGGTTGGCAGAAAGAAAGTGGCGCCAACCCTTATAGAATTGGTAACTCTTGCCAGCATGCCAAATTTGAAGTTAATGCCGGTGCCTTTTACATCAAGGTCTTCGTTAAAATCAAAGGCTCTGAAGGCCCAGAAGCTATTATAATTATCTTCACTAAGCACGGCTTGTTGCTCATAATTGATCTGATCGATGCCGATCCCTGTCCCGATATAAATAATATTGCTGAAATTCAATCCCAGCGCAAAAGACCATTCACCCGTGCCACCCTGAGTCTTAATGTATTTTCTTTGTCCAATCGGTACCGGTACCAGACTTTTGTACTGGTCCATAGTTCCCATGGTATCCATCACCCATGCGTCATAGGCAAGCCTTTCATAGAAAGGATCGAGTTCATCGGGCAACAGTTGGTTCTCGTTGGCATATTCAACGAACTGGTCGGAGAATGAACTAAGTGAATTGGTGCCTTGTATGAAAGTGTTGTTATAGAAATTGTTCAGCCTGTTATATCCCGCAGCAAAAGACGCGCTGACCAATCCCTTTTCTTTGTTTGAACTGTAAGTGCCTACATAGCCCACACTGCTGTTGATATACTGGAATTGATCATCACTGGCATTCATTCCGGTATAATTTGCTTTTATATAGGAATATCCCATGCCCGGAGAGAACTGGAATTCAGATTTCCTGTACAGGCCTAAACCTGCCGGATTAATATAGGAGGAAGAAAAATCACCCCCAATGAGGTGAATGCATTTCCCATGGCCATGCTGCGCGAGGTGAGTGTAGGAAAATTCTGTGAATATCTCAAAGCATCGGCAACATATTGACCTTGCGCTGTAGTGATGCATAAGCATAGTCCGACTAATGAAATTAGCTTTTTCATAATTACAGATTATTAGGAAAATATTTCTACGATAATAGGATCGTTTTCCGACCGGTTCAGCTTATCTCCGGCCTCCACTTGGTGTGGATGACCTGGAGCCGCCTCCGGATGAGGAACCCGATGAGCTTGACCGGCTGCCCCCTGAACTGTATGACGAGCCCGAAGAGCCACTGGACCGACTGTAGGACGAAGAAGAACTGCCAGACCGGCTGTAAGATGATGACGAGCCGCTGCTTGGCCTGCTGTACGACGGTGAAGTACTGCTGCTTGGCCGGCTATAGCTTGGTGAACTGTTTATCGACCGGCTGGCCGGTGCAGATGAAGGCCTGCTGTATGTGGAAGAAGGACTGGTGGACGTTGAAGACCTGTTCCCGGAATTTTCAGATGTTCCGGAATAGGAGGGTCTGCTTTGCGTGGTGGTCGAACTGGGCCTCGAATATACAGGACGATCCTGGGGAGCTGTGGTGGCGTTATCCGTGGATTTGCGTATGGTGGTGTTATCATTCTGATCCATCATGCTGCGTGTGGTGGAATTAATACCAGAATTTGACAATGTCCTTCGTTCTGAGCTGCTGGTACTGGTGCTCGTACCGGTGCCGGCCGTTCCATAGGGACGACGTACTGTGGTACCTGTACCGGTAGTACTTTTTACGGTACCGGTGGTCTGTCGTGTACCTGAAGCGACAGCACCTGAGGAGATCGTTCTCCGTCCGTTGAGAGTATTGGTACCGCTGGCAACCCCGCTGGTACCTGTTGTGGGTGAGCTGATCCGGCGTCCGTTAACTGAAGTGGCTCCGCCTGCTGATGCAACCCGGTTTGACTCAATCGAACGGCGGGGTCCATAATAAACCGGGCGATGATCCGGATAATACCCATCATTATGACCGTAATAATACCCATCGTAATATCCGTGATTGTAACCGTACCAGTATGAATTGTATCCATAATAATAGGGCGAATAATACCAGGAATAGTAAGGATAATATCCGTAGTAGAAATCGCGAATACCATGGTGAATAACCCGGCCATCCATAGGAGAAACCAAAGCCCATGTACGGATAACCGAAGGACATGCTGAAAGACCAACCCGGTGAATACCAGTAAGGATCATTATACCATGAATCATAATAGCCTACTGAATAGAGCGGATCGTAGAATCTGCGGATCCGGGAGGCATAGTAATAATCATCCGTATTGTAATAGTTGTTGGTAATATACGTGTTGCCATCTTTTTCATAGTATTCGCCTCCGACGTATTCAGGATCTTGAGCGTATTCAAGTGTATCGCTGATAGTATTCCTGTTGTTGAGCGCCGGAGCGGTTGTTTTCAAGACTATTTATATATTTTTCATAATCATCGGGCTCGTAGGCGGGTTCCTGTGGGGTAACAGCTTCCTGTTTCTCAACGGCCGGAGCCTGTTTTTTATCCGATGGTATGTAATAAATATCATCGTATTCCGAGGATGTCTTCTGGCCCAGAACACTGGTAAAGGCAAAGAGCCCAAGAACCAGTATCGCGTATATGATCGTAAATTTGTTTTCATGACCCTACCTCCGTTAATATTTTGTGTGAATATATAATTTTATTTCTTTATTTTGCAGCCGTTAAATCACGCAAAAGTAAACACAAATACCATACCAAAATGATAATTATGGCCAAAGAATTAACTAGCCGAGCGGAGAACTATTCTCAATGGTACAATGATCTGGTTATAAAAGCTGATCTGGCGGAGAATTCAGCGGTAAGAGGATGTATGGTTATTAAACCCTATGGTTATGCCATATGGGAAAAAATGCAGGGAGTACTTGACAAGATGTTCAAGGATACCGGCCATGCAAATGCCTATTTTCCGCTTTTTATTCCAAAATCTTTTTTCAGCAGGGAAGCGGAACATGTGGAAGGATTTGCCAAGGAATGTGCCGTGGTTACACACTACCGGCTTCGGAAAGATGACAATGGAAAGGGTCTGGTGGTGGATGAGACAGCCAAACTCGAGGAGGAGCTGATCGTGCGGCCTACTTCCGAAACTATTATCTGGAATACCTATAAGA
This sequence comes from uncultured Bacteroidales bacterium, assembly GCA_963800645.1. Classification (GTDB taxonomy): domain Bacteria; phylum Bacteroidota; class Bacteroidia; order Bacteroidales; family UBA10428; genus UBA5072. The sequence goes on from CAWDBX010000009.1 coordinate 51,934, forward strand.
GCTGGATACAATCCTATCGTGATCTTCCCATTCTGATCAACCAGTGGGCCAATGTCGTCCGTTGGGAAATGCGCACCCGGCTTTTTCTGCGGACAACTGAATTTCTTTGGCAGGAAGGTCATACAGCTCATGCCACGCAGGAAGAAGCAGTGGAGGAAACCTTAAAAATGCTGAATGTATATGCCACCTTTGCTGAGGAATATATGGCCCTGCCTGTAATTAAAGGTGTTAAAACCGAAAGTGAGAAGTTTGCAGGAGCTGTTGATACTTATACCATCGAAACACTCATGCAGGACGGAAAAGCGCTTCAGGGTGGCACCTCACATTTTCTGGGACAGAATTTTGCCAGGGCCTTTGACGTGAAATACCTGAGCAAGGAAGGAAAACTCGACTTGGTATGGGCAACTTCATGGGGAGTGACCACACGGCTGATCGGGGCACTGATCATGGCACACTCCGATGATAACGGACTGGTTCTCCCTCCCAGACTTGCTCCGATTCATGTAGTGATCATTCCCATCCATAAAACTGAAGAACAGCTTGCCGATATCTCTGTAAAAGCAATGTCCATTAAAAAATTGCTCGAAAGCAAAGGATTAACGGTAAAATATGATGATCGTGATACGCACAAGCCCGGATGGAAATTTGCCGAATATGAGTTAAAAGGAGTTCCGGTGCGATTGGCCATCGGACCACGTGATATGGAGAATAACACGGTGGAGATGGCACGCAGGGATACACTGGAGAAAAAAATCATGCCGGTTGATGGAGTGGACAGTTATGTGGTAGGATTACTCGACGATATTCAGGAAAACATTTATGAAAGAGCCAGGCTTTTCCGTGAGAACAACACATTCAGTGTGAATACCTGGGAAGAATTCAGGGAAGTTGTTGAAAAAAAGGGTGGATTTGCCTATGCGCACTGGGATGGAACACCTGAAACCGAAGCAAAAATAAAAGAAGAAACCAAAGCCACGATCCGTTGCATTCCGCTGGATAATCCTGCGGAAGAGGGTGAATGTGTTTATACCGGCAAACCTTCGAAACAGCGGGTATTGTTTGCGGTAGCGTATTAAAAATTATCATACCAGCTCTTGCGCTTATCATACTTCACATCACGCAAAATGGAAGATTTGGCATTGATGGAGAAAGAATAGCTTCGTCTTTCCCCAAAGGGGACAACGCTGAACCGCATTTCCCAGCAATGCAGGTCGCGATGAATGCTGAAATTGGTGGTGGAAACGCTTTGGATACAAAATCATAGCCGGTATTTGCACCTATTTTCCATTTCGGGGTAAGGCTGATGTCACCGCTGACCCTTATAGTATGGGAATAGGAAGCAACCAGACTTTCCTTGGTAAAGCTCCAGGAATAATCTACTTTTAAGCTCCAGGGTATGTCAAAATCGACATAATCACCAGGGTATCCCGCTGTTTCATCCAACAGATCAAGGGTGGGATTTGATTCGTCCGTGTATTCTTCAGGAGGGGCACTGCTGGTGGTTGGGGTCCCGTCGCTGCCCCCTGCTGCCGACTTCAAACTAAAACCGAAATCGATATATGCCCTGGTGGTTCTGAAAAGCTTACCGGATTCCTTGATCAGGAATTTATCGATTTTTACACCGACGGAATCAAGGGCATAGGGATTAAATGTCGCCCCGAATCGCACATCGACCTTCTTGGCGAATAATTTGGTGGATCCTGTCATATTTACGGGATTCCATTGGAAGCTTTTGGCAAAAGGATTATAGGATGTGGAAAAGTTGAAGTTATCCAAAATGCTGACCTTTTTCAATTCCCCGGTCGTGTCATTCTTGGGACGTACCTTCATCTCCAGGTTATTGTTCAATGCCAGTGACAACGAACCGCTACGGCCACTCACTGTTGGCGTGCGATAAAGCTGGCCGTCATAAACAGAATACTCTTCGTATTCCACTTCCTGGCTGACCGATTGGGGAGTACCAATAGTACGGTAATAATCGGGCATAATGGAGGACATATCCGGTGAAAAACTCAAGGAAGCGGAAGGCGTGATCACATGTCTGACAAAGGCTACGTATGAATTGGGATTGGTCGACTGAAAATTGCCGTAAATTTTGGGACTGGCTGAAATACCCAATGAGGTGGACAACGCATGCGCATAAGTGACCCTGTTTATCGTATCTATGACTATATTGCTGATGAACTGGGAAGTGTCCGGGTCATTCTTTTTTTCAATATAACTTGTATAAAGCACCCCATTATAGCTAATCCCCGGTGTAATGTTGATATATTTCAGGAGCTTAATACCGGTGAGGGAAATGGGAATGGAATGCTGAAACCCGTTTTTCATGTTATCCAGTGTTCTTTGTGTAAAAAAAGTGGAATCGGGTGCACTTATTTTATTTTCGAGTTTGGCAGCATAACTCACCTGAATATTCTCAAACCAGTTGTACTTGCCATCGTCATTTTTACCTCTGAAGGGATATATCCTGTTCATATTCAACGCCATGGTAGGTAATGACAGATTAACCATGCTCGTCTTGCTATTTTGTGAATGCTGCATGTTGGCCGTGAGATTAAAGGGAGTTCCGGCCCACGATTTTCTGTATGAGATACTCGAGGTTTTGGTATTGGTCAGATATTCATTGATGTCATAACTCTGGTTTTTTTCATACGCGGTAGTGGAAAAGTTCACATTGGCTGAAAACTGGCGCGAAGGATTGGCCTTTGCATCCTGCGTATGGCTCCAGGTGATCCGAAAATCCTTTGATGCACTAAAACTCGGATCATCATTTACCTGGTTATTCACATACTCTGCGTTAAACCGACCGCTGAATTTGTATCGGACCCGGTAAACCGAAGAGGCGCTCACACCCCATGTACCACGTGAATAAACCGAACCCAGCAGGGTGAGATCGATGTAATCATTCAAGGCAAAATACCATCCTCCGTTCCGAAGGTAAAAACCTCTTTGCTGTTCTTCCCCATACGTGGGTATGATCAGTCCCGATGCTCTTGTGGTAGTATTTGGAAAAAAGCCGAAAGGCAGGGCCAAAGGCATTGGTATGTCCTCCATGACCATATAGGCAGGGCCGCTGATGATTTTTTTCTGGGGAATGGCTATGGCCTTGGAAAGCCGGATATAAAAATGCGGATGCTCGGCGTCACAGGTTGTGTATTTTCCTTTTTTAATGTGAATTTCTCCATTATCCAGGCGTTTGGTCAGATTGCTGTGTAAAAAACCATCCCCTTGCTTGGTAATGATCTGCTTGATAATCCCTTTATGGGTTTCAAAATTGTACCGGATGGTATCGGAATCGTATTGATCAGATCCCTGAACAAATACAGGTTTTCCGGCCAATTGTCCCGATGTATCCACCATTCCGCCGGCCAGAACCGTGTTGGAATTCATGTCAAATTCGATGTAGTTGGCTTTCAGGCTGATATTCTGGTAGTCAACAGAAGCATCCTTAAACAGGTACGTTCTTTGTTCCCCGATCGAAATGATCAATGAATCCTCGGAAGCATATTTTACAGGTGATTCCAGAACATTTTTCTTCTTAGCTCTGGCCCCTGTCACCAGCGTATCTATGACCATACTATCGGTCACCTGCCGGAGCGAATCTGCAGGAATTCCTGCACTATCCGGCGCAGATCGTATGGGTTCCTGAGCATTAACGCAAATCAAAGGTGTTAGGGTAACCGAAATAAGCAGCAGAAGTCTGGTAAATATTCGGGCAAACTTAAAATGGCTTATATTTCTGTGATGGTTTGAAAACATATAAACTTTAATTCCCGGAGAATGGCTGCCTATTGAAATCAAAACAGAAATGCTATTTTTGCAAATCCATTTATCGGTTACAGGCTGCAAAGCTAATAAAATAACGTGTTGAAATGAACAAAAAATATACAGGCTCTTGCATTACGCTTTATTTTATAGCATTTTCCTTTTGCATGTTCATCGCCCTTCCTGCCTATGATCAGGAATCTGAGAATGATTACCAGCTGAAAACAGTCATTATTGATGCAGGCCACGGGGGGAAGGACCCCGGTTCACTGGGCAGGAGAACCAGTGAAAAGGAAGTAGTACTGGCCATTGCTTTAAAAGCCGGAAAGTATATTGAGGAGAGTTTTCCGGGAGTGAAAGTGATCTACACCCGAAAAACCGATGAATTCATTCCACTGCATCAGCGGGCGGAGATAGCCAATTCCAATAATGCCGATCTTTTTATTTCGATACACGCCAACGGGAATGAGAATCATCTTGTTACCGGGACCGAATCACTGGTTTTGGGATTGCATCGTGCCAATGAGAATTTTGAGGTAGCCAAAAAGGAGAACTCGGTTATTTTGTTGGAAGATGACTATAACGCTAAATATGAGGGATTTGATCCAAATACGCCAGAATCCTATATTATTTTTTCCTTGATGCAGAACCTGTATTTTGAGCAGAGTATAAATTTTGCGGGCCTGGTACAGGAACAATTCAGGGATCGGGCCCAACGAAAGGACAGGGGAGTAAAACAGCAGGGTTTACTGGTTCTTGCAAGGACCGCTATGCCTGGAATCCTTGTTGAAACGGGCTTTATTACCAATCCGGATGAAGAACAATACCTGATGTCTGAGGAAGGCCAGGACTATCTCGCCTCAGCAATTTTCCGGGCTTTTAGAAATTATAAAAGTCTTATTGAAACCAAAACATCCTTTGCCCTCGCTTCCAAAGCAGAAAAACTGCCGGATGAATCCGATTCCGTGCAGGATCATTCCACTGTAACGGCAGATCCGGTACCTGCCAGTTCGGACAATTCACCTGTGGCCGCTTACATGCCATTGGTTGAATTTAAAGTTCAGATTTCAGCTTCTTCGAAACCAATACCTCCCGGCGCCCATGTTTTTAAAGGCCTTACTGGCGTATCTGAATACCGTGTTGGTAATATTTATAAATACGCAGTTGGCAGCAGTCGTACCTTTCAGGAAGCCATTACTTACAGCAAGCAGATCAAGGAGCGCTTTCCCGATGCCTTTATCATAGCAGTCAAGGAAGATAAGGTTATTCCCCTCGATCAGGCTTTAAAAGAATCTCAGCAGTATAACCCTAATAACTAAATAATGAAGATAACCAGAGAATTTAAAATCGGTTTTGTAGCACTCCTTGCTATCTCCCTGGCCATTTGGGGAATTAATTACCTGAAAGGCATCAATGTTTTTAAGTCTACTGATCATTATTTTGCCGTGTACGGAAATGTCAAAGGCCTGATAGAAAACGCGGTCGTTTATTTGAATGGCTATAAAGTAGGTAACGTCAGCAAAATTGAATTCGATGAAAATGATGTCAATAAAATTGTTGTGGAAATATCCCTTGAACAAAAGGTGAAACTGGCAAAAAATACAACACTGGTACTTCGCAGTGCCAGTTTAATATCCGGAACAAAGGATCTGGATCTGGTATTGGGTGCCGGCCCGGGATATTATGCATCGGGTGATACCCTTCAGACTGCCGTTCAGGTAGAACTTGCCGATTATATCGATCCGATCAGGGCCAAGGTAGAGTCACTGGTCACCTCGATCGACACCCTGATGGTGTCGCTTAATGATCTCATGGACAATGAAACAAGGAACAATCTTCAGGGTACCATAGCCAATCTGAACGAGGCCACTGCTTCTCTTAAACGCTCTCTTCAACCTAACGGATCGCTTAATCAATCACTTGATAATCTGGCAGAGGTAACCGGTAACCTTAAAAAGAGCAAGGAGGATATTTCCAAATTGCTGCAAAATTTCGCAGCAGTTTCTGATTCCTTGAAGCAGTCCAATTTAAAGGCATTAATTGCACATGCCGATGAAACCTTTGCGCAGACAGCTGAATTATTTACCATGATCAATAATGGTGAAGGAACTGCCGGTCAGCTTGTCATGAATGATTCGCTCTACAATAATCTGAATAACGCGTTGGCAAGTCTTGATTCCCTGCTGATTGACCTCCGCGAGCATCCCAAACGGTATGTCCATCTTTCAGTTTTTGGTAAAGAAAGATAGTGAATGAAAGGTGTTTTGATTTCATCGGGGAAATGTTTCGGGTCCATTGAAGTTATTAACAGGTGAAAAAAAAGGCATTTTTCCTTATTTAGAAGCATTCTAAGCAAGCGTATTCGTGAATAAGTCAAATTAACACTTTAAGTATTTTTCTTAAGATACTAAGCTACAATTTTGTAATGCTAAAATTTCGTTAATGCACAGATAAACAGTGAAATACATATTTTTTTAAAAAATGAAATCTTTAAATAACTGACCTAAAAAATGATAAGGTCTTTCTCTAAAAATCAAGAGAAAAATGATTTTTTTTTTATTTTTTTTTTCACAATCTTGCTACTAGAATTTACAATGCCCGAAAAAACACTATTAGCCTTAATCTAAACCCGATAATAAAATGCACAAAGAAGTTTGGAACAATTGTTTGAAAATCATTAAAGACAATGTTCCATCAATCAGTTTTCGAACCTGGTTTGAACCCATTGTTCCGCTCAGGCTTGAGAATAAAGTGCTCACCATACAGGTCCCAAGTCCTTTTTTCTATGAATATCTCGAGGAAAAGTACATTGACATCATCAGCAAAACGCTGAGGAAGGAACTTGGCTATGAGGCCAAGCTGGAATACAGCATCGTGATGGAAAATCCTGGCCAGTCTGCTTCCAAGCTATATACCATTAAATTGCCTGCAAAAAATCAAATAGAGATCAAGAACAATCCGGTAACCGTTCCCATCAATATAGAAGAGAATACCATCAAGAATCCTTTTATCATTCCAGGGATCAAAAAAATGAATATTGATCCCCGGTTAAATGCCGAGTATTCCTTTGAGAATTTCGTTGAAGGGGAATGCAACCGTCTTGCCAGATCAGCAGGATTTGCTGTGTCAAACAATCCGGGAGGGACCGCTTTCAATCCATTATTGATATATGGTGACAGCGGACTCGGGAAAACGCATCTTGCACAGGCCATTGGAATTGAGATAAAAGATAAATTCCAGGATAAAACTGTTTTGTATGTACCGGCAAATCGTTTTCAAACACAGTTTGTAGAAGCCATCCGCAACAATACCAAAAATGATTTTCTGCATTTTTACCAGATGATTGACGTATTGGTTATAGATGATGTACATGAATTTGCAGGCAAAGAAAAGACCCAGGATATCTTTTTTCATATCTTCAATCACCTTCATCAGTCGGGTAAACAATTGATACTCACATGTGATAAACCACCTGTGGAATTACAGGGATTGGAACAGCGGCTTCTTTCCAGGTTTAAATGGGGATTATCTGCTGATCTCCAGATACCCGATTATGAAACCAGGGTAGCCATACTGAAACAGAAAACATACAAGGATGGTATCTTATTGCCCGAGGAAGTGGTAGAATACATTGCCACCCATATTACCGATAATGTCCGTGAACTGGAGGGAGCACTTATTTCATTGCTGGCACAGAGTACACTCAATAAAAAGGAGATTACCCTGAACCTGGCCAAGGAAATGATCGATAAGCTGATCAAGAATACCAAGCGAGAGGTTTCTATCGATTATATACAAAAAGTGGTATGCAATTACTTTGATGTACCTATTGATTCGCTTCAGTCGAAAACCACGAAAAAGAGAAATTGTGCAGGCACGGCAGGTAGCCATGTATTTTTCCAAAAACCTCACCAAGTCATCCCTGGCTACTATTGGTTCGCAGATAGGAGGCAAGGATCATGCCACAGTTTTGCACGCCTGCAAAACGGTCAATAACCTGGTTGAAACGGATAAACAGTTTAAGAACCAGATAGAAGAAATTGAAAAGAAATTAAAGTTCTGATAATAAAAAGGTTCATAAATGAACCTTTTTTTTACCTGTACTTTCTATGACGGATGACACTACAGATCGCTTGAAAAGCCTGCAGAAGGCATCTTTCGGGACCGAAACAGCCGATTTCTGGCATTTGGTTTTCCGGTGATTCCAGTGGAAGAGGTAAATGAGATTTTGGCCGGTATCAGAAAGAAATATCACGATGCCAGGCATCATTGTTATGCCTACCGGCTTGGCCATGACAAGGAAATTTTCAGGATAAATGATGATGGTGAGCCTTCCGGTACTGCCGGTAAACCAATATATGGACAATTATCAGTCGCATGATCTTACCAATACGCTGGTGGTGGTGGTACGATATTTTGGCGGTACTCTTCTGGGAACCAGCGGATTAATAAACGCCTACCGGTCGGCAACCGCAGATATGCTTGTCTAAAGCAACCATCGTACAAAAGTTTAAGGAAGACCATTTTCATTTAAGTTTTCCCTATGACAAACTGAATGCGGTAATGAAGATACTTAAAGAAGAGAATGTTGTACCAATCCTGCCTGATATTGGTATTACCTGTTCCATGGATATCAAGGTGAGGAAGAGCCTTTCAGACCAGACTTAAAGCTGATCTGGCGGCAATACCCGGATTAACGATGGAATATGTACAAATGAACGATTAAAGTCATTGCTAGGAATAACAAAATGCAATAACTTAAATGCTTGAAAATTAAAACAAGAACCTGATGAAAAACAAAAGCCTGGTTTCAATTACCGATTACACCAAAGAGGAGTATCTCCGGATATTAGCATTGGCTGATGAGTTTGAAAACAATCCGAATCACATGATCCTTAAGGATAAGGTGGTGGCCACCCTCTTCTTTGAACCATCAACACGGACCCGACTGAGTTTTGAAAGTGCGGTGCTGAAGATGGGTGGTAAAGTGATCGGGTTCAGTGATTCCAGCTCTCCAGTGTAACAAAAGGCGAAACCTTATACGATACCATCAAAATTGTAAGCAATTATTGTGACCTGATTGTCATGCGCCATCCCCTTGAAGGAGCCGCCAGGTTTGCCAGTGAATTGACCAATGTACCGGTTATCAATGCAGGTGACGGGGCCAATCAGCATCCCTCCCAAACATTGCTCGATCTGTATTCAATCAATAAAACACAGGGAACACTGGATAATCTTACCATTTTTATGGTCGGGGATCTTAAATACGGCCGTACCGTTCATTCACTTCTCATGGCCATGTCGCAGTTTCAAACAACTTTTCATTTTATCTCTCCCGATGAACTAAAAATGCCTGAGGAATACAAATATTACCTGAACTGCCTGGGTTTAAAATATTATGAACAGAAGGATTTTGGAAGCAATATGACATTCGGCGGATATCATTTACATGACCCGGGTTCAGAAAGAAAGGTTTTCAGATCCCATTGAATATGAAAGGACAAAAAATGCCTATGTATTGAAAAACAAAATGCTCGAGGGAACCAAGGAAAATATGAAGGTATTGCATCCTCTTCCCCGTGTAAATGAAATTGACCAGGATGTGGATGTGAATCCCAAAGCCTATTATTTCACACAGGCCTTAAACGGCGTTTATGTCCGTCAGGCCATCATCGCCTCCATACTGGGTTTAAGATAATCATAAAAGCAAATATATCCATGCTGCACATGAAAGATAAAAAACTTGAAGTCAGTGCCATTGAAAACGGTACCGTCATTGATCATATTCCGGCCAAAGCTTTTTAAAGTAATTTCCATTCTTAGCCTCGACAAACTGGACAACCAAATTACATTTGGCACAAACCTCGACAGTAAAAAACTGGGTAAAAAGGCCATTGTCAAATTGTCGGATACTTTTTTCATTGATAAGGAGATCAATAAAATTGCCCTGGTTGCTCCCCAGGCAAAGCTGAACATTATTAGGGATTACCGGGTAGTGGAAAAAAAGGTGGTTGAGGTTCCGGATGAGATCATCGGCATAGCCAAATGCATGAATCCGAAATGCATCACCAACAATGAAAAGATTGTTACCCGTTTCAGGGTGGTATCCACAAAAGGAAGTAAAGCTCAAATGCCATTATTGCGAAAAGATAACCGATCAGGAGCACATGGAAATAATCTGATCAGTTGCGGTGTTCTATCGCAACCGGTTATAGGAGTTACCAGCATTTCATCGCGTGAATATGCCTGGTATGCCAGAAATTAAAGACAATGCCCATCACCGGAAAAATTGCCGGTAATCCTGAAAGAATGCTCGGTATTATCCAAGAGTGCTGCTTTATGCTGCTATATGATAATACATGGAAGATCAGCAAAAGAAGAATAGTAAAAGAGATATTCACCAGACAAATTCTCATCTGGATAATCCTGCGGCTGAAAAGAAAAATATTTACAAAACTGATGAGTCCGGTCATGAATACCAGTACAATAACTGGCAATCGTTGGTTTATATATTCCGCAGCTTCTCCCGCGAATATACTTTCGATCCCATGAGCAATGAAAGATCCAGCGATTGTCCATCAGTCAGGGTCAATTCCGCATAGGGAAGAATTAACATAAACGACATCAGCACTGTCACCAGCAACAGATAAACAGATTGAACCCGTTGTATCATAGTGTCCATGATTTTTTTCAAAAGTATGAATTTTTTTCAAACAGAGGAGTCGTGTTAATAATTTATGTGGCACAGAATTTTGAATTTGGATAATTTTGCAGCTGACAATAGAATGTAAAATGGACAGGAAAGAGATATGGCAATGATTTCATTACTCGATGACACGGATAAGGAAGTTATTAATATGCATTCCGGAAACCTTATTGAAGCAGGGCGCCGGAGTCATACCTGAACTGGAAAGGGCATGGGAAAGCACCCTGAATGAAAAGCTCCAGGAAAGGCTGGAAAACCTGATTCAGGAGATTCAATTCAACTGGCGTAAAAGACGATCTGAACCGCTGGATAAAAACAGGTGCGGAATATATTCTCGAAGGCGCTTTCTATGTGGCTCGGTTTCAGTATCCCGAGATCAGCATGTTGGAAAAATCAACCAGCAGATTGAAAGCATCCGAAAAGATGTCTGGCTTGAGATCAACAGCAATCTTACTGCGCTTGAGAAAGATAAGATATCTGAATTACATCATTTTTGATCTTCATCAATTTCAGCCGGAACAACACTGATTTTTATTCGCCGCAGAATTCTTATCTCAACCAGGTAATTGAAACCCGGAAAGGAAATCCGATATCTCTGGCCATTATTTACCTTTCAGTTGCATAGAAACTGGGATTGCCTGTATACGGTGTAAATCTTCCCAAGAATTTCATTCTTGCCTACAAAGATGAATTCAGGCATCAGGATGCCGAAAACGAATCAGAAGATATTCTTTTTTATATCAATCCCTATAACAAAGGAGCTGTTCTGGGCCGGAGAGAAATTGATTATTTCATTACCCAGCAGCAGTTAAAACCACATCCATCTTTTTATATCCCCTGTTCAAACCGGGATATAATCATCAGGTTGATCAATAACCTCATTTTATCTTATCGAGAAACTCGGGTATGCCCAAAAAATTACCCGGATGAAAGAACTTCTCCGGGTAATGGAATCATGTAAACAGGCATCACTGAACATGCGTTACTATTAGCATAGCTTACCGCCCTTGTTTCCCGGATCACGGTAATTTTAATCTGGCCCGGATAGGTCATTTCATCCTGGATCTTCTTGGCAATTTCATAGGAAAGGCTATCAGCTTCCTTGTCGGTAACCTTTTCGCTGCCCACAATTACCCTGAGTTCCCTGCCGGCCTGTATGGCATAGGTTTTCATAACACCGGGATAGGAAAGGGCAAGCGATTCAAGGTCCTTAAGCCTTTTAATATAGGATTCCACGACCTCGCGGCGGGCACCTGGCCGTGCACCTGAAATGGCATCGCATACCTGAACAATGGGAGAAATAAGGCGTGGTCATTTCGACCTCATCATGATGGGAACCAATAGCATTGCATATTTCAGGTTTTTCCTTGTATTTTTCCGCCAGCTTCATCCCGAAAACAGCATGCGGAATTTCGGGTTCATCATCAGGTACTTTCCCAATATCATGAAGCAAACCGGCACGTTTGGCAAGTTTGGCATTCAAACCCAGTTCGCTGGCCATGATGGCACACAGGTTGGCCACTTCACGTGAATGCTGCAAGAAGATTCTGTCCGTAAGATGAACGGTATTTCATCTTACCCACCAGCCTGACCAGATCGGGATGCAGTCCATGGATTCCGAGGTCAATGGTGGTTCGTTTACCCACTTCTACGATTTCTTCTTCAACCTGTTTTTTCACTTTTTCAACCACTTCTTCAATGCGTGCCGGGTGAATACGGCCATCGGTAACCAGCTGATGCAGCGCAAGACGCGCAATTTCTCTGCGTACCGGATCAAATGCCGAAAGAATAATGGCTTCAGGGGTATCATCCACAATAATTTCCACGCCTGTTGCTGCCTCAAGAGCCCTGATATTTCGACCTTCACGGCCAATAATCCGTCCTTTTATTTCATCACTTTCAATATTGAAAACGGTAACCGAATTTTCAATGGCGGTTTCCGAGGCCACCCGCTGAATGGTTTCCACAACAACCTTCTTTGCTTCCCGGGTGGCGGTCATTTTTGCTTCCGCCATGATCTCATTCACATAGGATATCGCCTGGACCTTTGCTTCTTCCCGCAGCGATTCCGTAAGCTGATTCTTGGCATCCTCGGCAGAAAGCCCGGAAATGGCTTCAAGTTGCTCCACCTGCTGCCTGTGAAGTTTTTCCAGTTCTTCGGACCGCTTATCCAACAAACCCAGCTGAAAATTCATGTTTTCCCGCATGGCATCCAGCTCATTTCGCATGCGTTGCTGTTCTTCAATTTTCTGAGACAATTGCATCTCCTTTTGATTCAGCCTGTTCTCAGTAGCGATGATCTTGCTGTTCTTTTCATTGATGTATTTCTCATGTTCGGTTTTTAACTGCAGAAACTTTTCTTTTGCCTGCAGCATCTTATCCGTTTTTGTGCTTCTCCTTCCGTTTCAGCCTCTCTGAGCATGATATCTCTTCTTTTTTTCAGGGCAAAATTCCAGAGAAAGTAGGAAAGACCTGTACCTACAAGGAAGCAGATACCTCCCAGCAAAAGGCTTTTTACCAGGGTAAGTGTATCTAATAGTATGATCATTGAATCATGTAATTTATATAGGTTTATGTAATAAAAAAACCCGCATATATTTCTCCATACGTTGAAAAAACCCCAGAACAACATGGGTGGAGAGGCCAATATGTTTCGAACTTCCAATGTCCTGCATTGCTGCAGAATTCCCGGACTAACCGGAAGAATGGCCTGTTCTTGACATGCTGAGCGATTCTCCAATTTAGTAAGTGTTGAGTTTCACAGCATTTGAAAGAAACTATGCGGGCTATGCTTTTTATATGTAAAGAACGTATATTACTCTCCTTTTAAATATTCACCCAGCTCTTCATTCAGTTCCTGCAATTTTTGTTCGAGTGGTAAAATATCAAACTTGTCTTCCATTTCAATCACTCTTGTCACAAACTGCAGCGCAGCCATGGCCAGAAAATCCTGTACATCCTTATCCAGGTAACGCTGCTTGTATTGCATTACCTTTTCATTAATCAACCTGGCAGCTTTTCTGATCTTTTCTTCATCCTTTCTTTCTATTTTAAGTGGATAATACCGGTCCGCAACATTTACTTTAATTGACAGTTTATCATCCATAGCAAGGTTCCAAGCTTATCGGTTCAAGAGAGCAATACATTTGTCTATCTCCCGCACGATTCTGTTTACCTGTAATTTCGTATCATGTACGCCTTCACCAGGTACTGAAGACAACACTTTGGCTATTTTTAAGTTTTCGTATTTCTTATCCAGATCTTCCATTTTGTTTTCCAGCATGATTATCTGCTCGCTCAACTCCTGATTTTTATTACGGAGCTCAATATTTTTGCTTTTTTGATCTTCGTATAAAGAGATAATTGTTTTAATTTTCTCCCTCAGACCTGAAAATATTTCATCCTGTTTCGACTCCATTTATTACAAAGATAGCCTCAATTTTTAATTCACGAAAGTAAATATACTAATTTGTTATTTATTCGGTTAACAGAAATAAAATATTAGTCATAGCTTTACGTAGCCTGCAAAATAGCAAAAATCATATTTAAAGATATGCATTTAATTCCGAAATTATTCATTCTTGGCGGGGTATTTATCACCCCTTTCCTATATTCTCAAACCCCGACAGATCACAGACAGAATTCTTCCCGATATGCTGCACCGGTTGATATACCCATGTTGCTTTCAGGTAATTACGGTGAAATAAGATCTGCTGGTTTTCATGCCGGTATTGATATTAAAACTGAACAGGCAGAGGGCAAAAATGTTCTGGCAGCCAACACCGGCTACGTCTTTCGAATTTCCGTCCAAAGCAGGGGTTACGGAAAGGCATTGTACCTGAAACATCCTGATGGTCAGGTGACTGTATATGCGCATTTGCAGCAGTTTCACCCCGCAATTGAGACTTTTGTGAGGGATATGCAATACCGCAAAAAATCCTTTGAGGTAGATCTGTATCCTGTGAAAAACCAGTTTGTATTTCACCAGGGAGAGTTTCTGGGTTTTTCAGGTAACACCGGCAGTTCTGAAGGGCCCCATCTTCATTTTGAAATTCGCGATCATTCTTCTTCCGTTCCATTGAATGCACTGAGCTATGGCTTTGATATAAAAGATGAAACCAGTCCGAAAATAAATTGGCTGGCCGTTTATCCGCTCGACCCGAAAAGTACGGTAAATGGTTTGCATGAAAAATTGCTCATTCAGGTGGCAGGCAGCAATGGGAACCATTACCTGAAAGCCAATCATATTGAGGTAAACGGCAAAATTGGTTTTGGCATTGAAACCTATGATTTTCTTGATAATTCGGTCAATGAATGCAGCCCATACACGATCAGTCTTTCAATGGACGGAAAACAGATTTTTATGTGCCGGTTGGACAGTATCTCCTTTGACCTGTCTCCTTATGTTAACAGTTATATCGATTATGAAGAGAAAGTAAAATCAGGTAAAAAGATTCAGAAACTTTTTATTGATCCCAATAATAAGCTCAGAATATACAAAGAGGCCATCAACAGAGGACAGCTGCGATTTTCTGATGCTTCGGCCCATGCCGTCAGCATTATGGTAAAGGATACTTATGGCAACGAGTCCATCCTGTCATTCACGGTTCAGGGCACAGGCACGGTTTCACAAATCATGGGTGAAGCACACGATTCAAATGTGGTTGCCCGATTTCGATATGACACCCTGAATGTTTTTGAAAACCAGGATATCCGGATTGTTGTTCCGCGTGATGCCCTGTTTGATGATATCAATTTCCAGTATGCGCAAGTACAGAATGATAGCAATCAGTGGTCCATGGATCATCTGGTGCACCATGAATACACCCCTTTGTTAAAGTCTTATATCCTTTCGATCAGATCCTCGCATCTTACTCCTGAACTGCAGGCTAAAGCCTTCATTGCCAGTCCGGGGAAAAACGGCAGGTGGATCAGTCAGGGCGGAGATTATAAAAATGGTTATGTCACCACCAAAGTCAGGTCCTTCGGAAAGTTTTTTGTTGCTGTGGATACCGTAAGTCCGGCGATTAATCCGGTGACTTTCAAAAAAGGGGAGCGGTATACCAGTAACCAGAGGCTTTCTTTTATTATTGCAGATGTTCAGTCAGGAATTCGAAAATTCAGCGGGTATATTGATGACAAATGGGCGTTGTTTGAGTATGATGCCAAGAACGATTTGCTGACTTACACCATCGATGAAGGCAGGCTTGAAAAGAACCGGACACATACCATCGCCATCATGGTAGCCGACAACAAGGACAACGTCACGAATTATAAAGCTGAATTTTACTATTAACAATAATTGGATAATCATTTTCTCCGGGCCATGTCAAACAAATACTATGCTGTTGTGGGGATGATGTCGGGAACCAGTCTCGATGGTATTGATTTGATAATGTGTAAGTTTCAAAAATCACACCACAAATGGAAATATCAGATCGTCAAAGCCGTTACCTACGGTTACACCATGGAATGGAAGAATAAACTGAACGAAGCAGCAGGTCTGGATGCCGGATCGTTCCTGTTGCTGCATCAGGAGTACGGAAGTTTTATTGGCGAACAGGTGAACCGTTTTCTGTCAGAGGGCGGATTGAATGCTGATTTGGTTGCATCGCACGGACACACCATTTTTCACCAGCCCGACAAGGGATTCACCTTTCAGTTGGGTTCAGGTGCAGCACTTGCCTCGAAGTGCAAGTTGGATACCGTATGGGATTTCCGAACGATGGATGTGGCATTGGGCGGACAAGGGGCTCCGCTTGTACCCCTTGGCGATGAGCTTCTTTTTGGACGCTATAAGTTCTGTCTTAACCTGGGAGGTTTTGCCAATATCTCAAACCGGAAGAACAATAGCAGGATTGCTTTTGATATTTGTCCGGTTAACATTGTCGCCAATCACCTGGCACTTCGCAGGGGATTGGAATATGATCGGGATGGGATGATGGGAAGTCGTGGAAAGCTTGTACCCGAATTGATTGAAGAATTGAATAATCTGGGATTCTATAAAAAACCAGCTCCGAAATCACTGGGTCGCGAGTGGGTGGAGACCACTTTTTTGCCGGTTCTTGAAAAATATGAATTGTCAGCAGAGGATCTTTTGCGCAACGTTTATGAGCATATTGCCATCCAGATCAGCAGTTATATGAATGAATCCGATGTTGGTGAAGTGCTTGTGACAGGGGGTGGAGCATTCAACACTTACCTGATGGATCTTATCCAAAAAAGAACAACATGTCCCCTGGTAATTCCGGAGGAACAACTGGTTAAATTCAAAGAAGCACTCATTTTTGCCTTTCTGGGATTGCTCCGATACCGGAATGAGATTAATTGTCTGGCCAGTGTCACAGGGGCCAGCAATGATTCATCTTCAGGTATTGTCAGTATATTTAAAAAGTAAGGATAATCCAACCTTTCATTTCGGTCAACACCCCCTGAAAAAAGTATGGGTGAGACCCCGAAGGACCTCACCCAACTTTAACCCTAACTACAAAAAAACAAACTAATTATTAACTAAAACTACTAATTATGAAAATCCAACTCTAGCTTTTCGTTTTTAAACCTATTTATATGTGTTTACATCTTCTATACCTGTGCAACCAAAACCCGATACAAAAATACTCATTAGAATTAAAAAATACAGGGTTCTAATGTTAAAAAGATAAAAAAAATGTTAATAGAACTTCAAAAATGAGGGTATCTCTTAAAAAATGTAAAAACATCAAAGAACTATCGCCATGCTCACCTGTTTACTGATAATCGTCAGCAACTATTTCTGGAATTAATTACTATTTTTATCAGCAAATCTCATTACTATGACAAACAAAATTCTTGCCACACTTATTTCTTTTCTATTTTTAATTCAGGAGAGTGCTTTACCCTGTACAAATTTCCTGATTACCAAGGGAGCAACCAAAGACGGTTCAACGATGATTTCCTATTCGGCAGATTCGCATGTGCTGTTTGGTGAGTTGTATTTCTGGCCTGCAAAGGATTATCCTGCTGGAACCATGGTGGATGTGAAGGAATGGGACACGGGCAAATGGCTGGGGAAAATTCCCCAGGTCAGTCATACTTTTTCGGTAGTGGGCAACATGAATGAGCACCAGCTTGCCATTGGCGAGACCACCTATGGTGGACGTTCCGAATTACAGGACTCCACTGGAATAATGGATTACGGAAGTCTTATTTATATGACCCTGCAGCGCGCAAAAACTGCACGGGAGGCCATTCAGATCATTAGCAAGCTGATGACGGATTATGGTTATTGTAGCAGTGGTGAATCTTTTTCCATCTCCGATCCGAATGAAGTATGGATCATGGAAATCATCGGGAAGGGCAGCGGCAACAGGGGAGCTGTATGGGTAGCCCTCAAAGTGCCTGACGGTTATGTATGCGGACATGCTAACCAAGCGAGAATAACTACTTTCCCGCTGAACGATCCGGAAAATTGTTTGTATGCTCCGGATGTAATTGATTTTGCACGCAGCAAAGGCTATTTCTCAGGCGCCAATGAAGATTTCAGCTTTTCCGATGCTTATGCCCCGCTTGATTTCAGTGGAGTGAGGTTTTGCGACGCCCGTGTTTGGTCGGGCTTTAGAAAAGTAGCTGATGGAATGGATGCCTACACCGATTATGCCACAGGTGAAAACCTTCATCATCGTTTGCCATTGTGGGTAAAAGCAAACCGGAAACTGGGCGTTGAGGATGTGATGAACATGATGCGCGATTATTATCAGGGCACACCGCTTGACATGACCAGGGATTTCGGTGCAGGTCCAAACAAGGTGATCGTTCGCTGGAGACCCATGACCTGGAAGGTTGACGGGGTTACTTATCTGAATGAGCGTGCTATATCCACCCAGCAAACCGGATTTTCCTTTATTACTCAGTCGCGTTCGTGGTTACCCGACCCTGTGGGCGGTATACTCTGGTTTGGCTTGGATGATACCTACAGTACGGTTTACACACCCATGTATTGTGGTATGAATGCCGTGCCACCCTCATTTGCGGTTGGTAACGGCGCTATGATGGAATTCAGTCCCGATGCGGCTTTTTGGGTTTTCAACCAGGTTTCCAACCTGGCGTATACCCGCTACAACCTGATGATCCCTTTTATTCAGGAAAAACAGAAACAACTTGAAAGCAAATATCTTACCGAAATCATGAATGTTGATCAGGTTGCTTCTTCACTTTATAAAAAGAGCCCGAAAAAGGCCATAGGTTATATTACGGATTATTCCGTAAAATCGGGTGAACAAACCGTCGCCGAATGGAAAAAGCTCTATGCCTTCCTTTTTACCCGTTTCATGGATGGTAATGTGAAAACAAAGATTGAAGGGCAGCAAAACCCAAAGGTAGAACAACCCGGTTACGATGAAGAGTGGTATAGAAAGGTAGCGGAAGATGCAGGAGACAGACTGAGGGTACCGGAAGGCGGATCACATTAGTATCCGCCCCCGTTATTCCTCGTTTTTATTTGGTGGCTTTTTCCAGCCTTTTCAATATACTGAAAATGAAGGAGCCTGAGATCAGGCAGCAAATAATAAACACACCCCACAATTGCCATAAAGCGAGTTTGCTCCAACCAATGCTGCCGACAACCAGCAACTTATTACCTACTGCAGTGGCGAGCAGCCAACCGCCCTGCATCAATCCCTGAAATCGCGGAGGGGCAACTTTAGATACAAAGGACAGACCCATTGGACTAAGGAAAAGCTCGGCAATGGTTAGAATCAGGTAACTGCTGATGAGCCAGTAGGGAACCACCCTTGAAGAGTCCGGTACCGGATTGTAGTTCAGTTTACCCAGTTCATCTACATACTGCAATTCTCTGGGCGATACAAGTTTTACCGAAGCAATAAGGATCACCAGAAATCCAAGAGCCGCAATGACCATACCGATCCCTATCTTACGCGGAGTGGATGGTTCGGCATTTCTTTCCCTCAGGTATGCGAATACAGCCATCACCGGGAAAGTAAGAACCACGATGAACAAAGGATTGAAGGATTGAAATACTTCAGGGGCGATCAGGTTATTGGCAGGATAGCCGGTAACAAAGTAATAGGTGAGATAACCCAGCCCGAAAAACATGATCAGTCCGATTATCCTTTCCTGCATTCTTTTGCGGCCAAATAAAAGATATATTCCGGCCAGGGTGCCGATGAACGCCAGCATTGAATTAAGATTAAAGAAAATGTTGGTGACCCTTCCCACTTCTTTGACGGTGTAATCCCTGGCAAATAAGGTTAGCGTAAGACCATTCTGATGAAACGACATCCAGAAGAAGATCACTACCACAAATACCAAAAGCAGGGAGGTAATTCGTGGCAGTTCCTCTTTGGTGGAAATTTTCGAAATATAGAAGGCAAATGCCACAAAGAGGCCAAAGGGGAATGAGAGGTCAATATTTCGCGTGAGCACATAAAATACAGCTGTAACGGCAGCACCGAGCAACAGTGATATGATGACTGTAACCGGGCGGGCAACTGAAGCGTCAATTTTTTTACCGTCATTCGATTCTACAGGTTTCACAGATCTTTCCTTTGCCGGAAGGTGCTTGTTAAAGATTACATAAGCCAAAAGTGAGAGAACCATTGCTCCGGCGGCCACGCCAAAAGCATAATTATACCCCCTGGCAAAAGCATCGATGTATTGCTGAACAAAAGCCGGGAGGTCCGTTACCGGGTGCCCGCTCACTTTATCGGCAAGAGCCTGAAATTCATTAATATTGGATAATTCGCCGCGCATAAATGCATGGCACATTTCCGGCAAACTGCCATCATGCTGAAAACCCTGAGTTCTCAAAAACCAGTTTCTTACCCCCGTTGCCACAAAAGGTGCAAAAAAGGCACCGATGTTGATACCCATATAAAAGATCATATAGGCGGTATCGCGTACTTTACTGTATTTCTCATTGTCATACATCTGGCCTACGACTGCCTGCAGGTTTCCCTTAAACAATCCGTTCCCCAGAGCTATAACAAAAAGTCCGATAAGCGAGATGGTTAAAGACATCCCAGGTATGGCAATAATGGCATAGCCTGCAAACATGACGATTATTCCGGCCAGAATGACCAGTTTGTACTTGTTGGTGGCATCGGCAATGATACCTCCCACCAGGGCAAGTGCATATATCGCGAAATAAAACCAGCTGTAATAGCTGCCAGCCTGTTCCACTGACAATCCGAATTTTGCCTGCAGAAAAAGCACAAGAATAGCCATCATGGTATAAAAGCCAAACCGTTCTCCCATATTGGAGAAGAAGGCCACATAAAGTCCCTTCGGATGTCCTTTGAACATAAGTCAAGTTATTAGTGAATAGATAAATTGATTATTCACAAATATACTAATCTTTTTATCCAAGGTAATGACGATTGTCATCTGACCAAAGGCCATCCGGAAATGCTTGTATTCCGTGAAAAGAGAGGTTGCCTGCTCATTTTGCAGTACGTCAACGGAAACGGATAAACCGGTTCTGAAACAGCTCACCAAGAAATCGGGTTACCCTTATTTCAACCGGATTATCCTGATCAGACCGTTCTGTCATGGAACTGCCCAACAGGTCGCAGATTTCCTGCGTATTTCTTTCTCCATTAATGAGGTCCCATACTTTGCTGCCCATATCGTCGAGATGAATCCGGAAATGTTGTGAACGGTTCCGGGGTATCAGCCATTTGCGCATCCACTGGTTTTTAAACTTGGGGACGAACAAGGTGATTTTTTCACCTTCACGGGCAAATTCCTTTACATTCCTGACAGGAACCATGTCCAGAAAGTTCTTCTGCGGTTTATGCATAAGCATGTTGACGTTCCGTGATGACTGCCTCTATACTACTGCACCCGGAGGTACCGGAGCATCTGCCTTGCCTGCATTACGTACCGGCAATCCGATCAGGATCCAGGCGATCAGGGCAAGTACTATAGCGCTGATCCAGAAGGGTGGTTGGCGGAAGAAAGAGAATAGTTCATACAGGAAAACATCACCAACTGCAAAAATAGCTATGATCAAAGCCATTAAGGCTTCACCGGCAATTAGTCCCGATGCAAGCAGAACGCCAATATTATCCGAATTGGTGCGCTGCGCCAGGGAGAACCGACGTTTTTCTGCTAGGGTATCCACCATGCCCTTGATGATTCCACCGAGGAAAATGGCAAATGTGGTTTCCAGCGGCAGGTACATGCCAACACATACCAGCATGGGGCTTTTTACCTGCATCATGATAAAAGCTATGCCCATCAGCATACCGGCGATTATCAATGGCCAGGCCATTTGACCGCTTACAATGCCCTTGGATAAAATAGCCATTAAACTTGCCTGCGGTGCCGAAAGATTCTTGCTCCCAAAGCCGCCGTCATATCCTTCATGAACGCCCTTGGCAATATCTCCATCGTTAAGAAAAACCAGCACGCCAAACATGACCGAACCGGCCAGCGCCACGCCAATGATATCGCCAATCTGCATGCGCCATGGTGTTCCTCCCAGGATATGACCGGCTTTCAAATCCTGCAGCATTTCTCCTGCTACTGCTGCAGATACGCAAACGATGGCGGCTACTCCCAGCACCGAAGCTACCCCTTCCTGTCCGGTTACTCCCAGCGCAACCATCAGAAGTGCGGTTACCACCAGTGCGGTAAGTGTTAGTCCCGATATCGGATTGTTGCTTGATCCCATGATGCCTACCAGGTACCCTGACACAGCGGCGAAGAAGAAGGCAAGAATGATCATTGCCGTGGCGGCAACAAAGGCAACAAGTATGGAAGTTTTGAAAATAAAAAACGTGATGAAAAAAGTAAGTAAAGCAACCAGACCAATACCGATAAGAATCCAGTTGAAGCTAATGTCTTTTTCATTGCGGGATATATCCACCTGTTGTCCGGCCGCAGCCTTTTTAACATCACTGACCGAACGTGCGATACCGGCAGTCAGACTCTTTCGCATTTTCCAAAGGGTAAACACAGCACTCACCAGCATGCCGCCAATCGCAATAGGGCGTACGACATTTTTCCAGATGGAATAAAACGTTGTGGTCCATACTTTATCCATGGCTGCGCCGGCAGTTAGCGACGGATCACCAGCCATGAGCGCCGATGCCATAGCATCCAGGTCAAATGATGGTGCAAGAAAATACAGGATCATTGGCGTAAGCAATCCCCAGGCCAGAATTCCGCCGCTGAAGTTTAAAGAAGCCAACTTCGGACCAATAATATACCCAACTCCTATGTAAGCGGGACTGATACCGGGTGAACCCATCATCATTCCTCCCTGTCCTGCAAATTTGGTTCCTGTAACTGTTTGTTTGGCAAACACAATGAATTTTTCCCAGTATACAGGAAACAGCCTGATTTCTCCCAGCAATTTTATCAATAAGCCCAGGAACATGGCGATAAATAAAAACTTAGAATTGCCGCCGCCTTTCTGGCCAGCCTTATGAATTTCAGAAGCGGCTACCGACTCGGGGAAGGGCAGTTCTGCATCCTCAACCATTACCCGTCGCAACAAGGCTACAAACATGATTCCCAGTGTGCCTCCTGCTATCAAAATGAGAGTAGAGGTGATGTAATGCCCGGGAGTAAAGAACGGATCCCAGATACCGGCAACAAAGAAAGCAGGCAGGGTGAAAATTGCACCTGCAGCAACCGATTCTCCAATAGAACCAACTGTACGTGCGAAGTTCTCCTCCAGAATGGTACCTTTCATGGCTTTTAAAATGGCCATTCCAATGACGGCAGCCGGGTAGGTAGCTGCAATCGTCATGCCTGCCTTAAGACCAAGATAAGCATTGGCGGCCCCCAGAACAACTGCCATGATCAGTCCAATGATCAGTGCCCTGACGGAGAACTCTTTCATATTGGTATCAGGAGATACAAAGGGTATGTTTTTTATTATCATGTTTTTATGTTAATAATGGATTCACATTTTTAAATGTATAGTATTTCACATAATGTGCGTAACGCTTTTCATTTATAATTAATGTTCCAAATATAAAAATCTTTTTAACCGAAATATGATGATTGTTTAATCTTCAAATTTGGAAAAGCGTTCACTCTTGAAGAAAAAATTGCATTCTATCTCGGCATTCTCATCACTGTCTGATCCGTGCACCGCATTTCGCTCAATATTCTCCGCAAACAATTTCCTGATGGTTCCTTCCTCGGCTTTTGCAGGATCGGTTGCTCCCATGAGTCGGCGATAATCAGCACTGCGTTTTCTTTTTCAAGAATTCCAACGACCACCGGACCCGATGTCATAAAATTTACCAGGCTTTCGAAAAAAGGTTTTCCCCGGTGAACGGAATAAAAATGTTCGGCATGGTGATGATCCAGCATGATAAGCTTTAATGCCGCAATATGAAATCCATTTGCGTTAATTTTTGCCAGTATGGGTCCTATAAATTCATGACTCACTGCGCCTGGCTTGATAATAAAGAAAGTTTTGGTTCCAGCCATAATGTTGCAAATTTGGTATCAGGGCGAATATAAATAAATAATTGGCACATTATACCTGCATCACTTAAGGTTAAGGCTGGTGCTAAAATAATTTTAAAACTTGATGACCAAAGATGCCTTTGAGATAAGAAGTTAATTAAATTTGACCCTGCTAAAAATGATCATGAATATTAAAAGAAACCATATTATCTGGAATGATATCTCGGCAACAACGGATCATTTTAAATAAACCCGGTAAACGGATTTCTATTCTCATCCACATTAATCCCGACGGGGATGCCCTGGGATCGTCCCTGGGATTGTTACGTCTGCTGGAGAAACTCGGGCATACCTGCACAGTGATTTCCCCGAATGATTACCCTGAGTTTCTGAAATGGCTGCCAGGAACTGACCAGGTGATCATTTTTGAAGATTCGGCCTCCATCGCCCTGGATACCCTCCAACGTTCCGACATGATATTCGCAGTTGATTTTAATTCATTAAAGAGAGTCAAAAAACTTAAACGATGGTTTCAACGCCTCAAAGGCTCATAAAGTACTCATCGACCATCACCCTCATCCGGATATGGAGGTAGATTGTGTACTTTCTGATACATCGGCCAGTTCAACTGCAGAGCTGGTGTACAGGTTCGTCAGGGAAGCCGGTTTTATGTCCCGCATGGATAAGGATATTGCCTCTTGCCTGTATGTGGGGATCATGACGGATACAGGTTGTTTCAGCTATAATTCCTCCGGCAGAAAAACATGGGAGACGGTGGCTGAATTGTTGGATCTGGGCATCGAAAAGGACCGGTTGTATTACCTGACCTATGATAATTACTCGGCCGACCGTTTGCGTTTACTGGGTTTCAGCCTGAATGAAAAAATGGAAGTGTTTCCGGAATACCGGACAGGAATTATCTGGCTTACCCGGGAGGATTTGCAGAAGTATCATCACTCGGTTGGAGATACGGAAGGATTTGTCAATTACCCCTTATCCATAAAAGGTATCCGTTTTTCTGCCCTGTTCATTGAAAAGGAGGATCATATCAGAATTTCTTTCCGGTCAAAGGGAAATTTTGCGGTCAACGATTTTTCCAGAAAGTACTTCAATGGAGGCGGTCATGCAAATGCTTCCGGGGGAGAATCATTTTTAAGTATTACTGAAACCATCAGGCGTTTCAAAGAATTACTGCCAACCTATAAAGATGCATTATCCGATTATGAAATTTAAAGGAATACTTCTGGTTTGTAACAATCGTGCTGTTTTTTCCATCCTGCACCAGAAATCAGGAAAAAGTCATAACACCGGAAGATCTTCAAAAAACGGAGGAAGCCCTTATCGGCGCCAATCGGCTTCTGGTGCAAAAGGACCGTGAGAAAATCCTGGCCTATGTACGGCGTAATAACCTGACCATGAAAGAAACACCTTCGGGTTTGTGGTATGGGATCGAAAGATATGGTTTTGGGGTCAAGGCTCAGGAAAATGCCCGGGTAACCCTTAAATATCGTGTTTCATTGCTCGATGGAACGGTATGTTATGATTCCGATTCACTGGGTTTCAAACAGTTCAGGTTAGGGAAGGGCGGGGTGGAGTCGGGTTTGGAAGAAGGTGTCCTGCTGCTGAAAGTAGGAGATAAGGCGACTTTTATAATGCCCCCGCACCTGGCCCATGGACTTCCGGGTGATGGGAACAAAATTCCGGCCAGGTCGATTATTATTTATGATGTCATTTTAATCAAAGTGGAACCCTGATGCCCATGAAAACCCTGATACCGCTATTGATATTGTCCCTTTCTTTCATCACCGCAGGTTGTAACAGATTTTCCAAACATCCGGGCTTTAAAAAAGCAAAACACGGTATCTATTATCAGTTGCATACGATGGGTGAAGACACTGCAAAAGCCTGCCCGGGCGATTATATAACTGTAAATCTTGCTTATCTGACCATGAATGATTCTCTGTTCTTTGAAGGTACAAGGAAATTTCAGGTCAGCCGTCCTGCATATGAAGGAGCAATTGATGAATGCCTGGTTATGCTTTCAGCAGAGGAAAGTGCCACCTTCATTATCCAGGCAGATAGTTTCTTTCTCAGAACACTTCAGTCGGGTTTACCAGGATTCATCAAACCTGGCAGTGACATGAAGGTGCGCATAGAAATGCTGGAAATTCAGAAGGAAGATGAGTATATCAGGGAAAAAGAAGCCTTTCTTTCCTGGATTGAAGACTTTGGCGATTACGAAAAAGTGATTCTTCAGCAGTTTATCGGTGAAGAAAAGCTCGATGTGAGCCCCTTGCCTTCCGGCATCTATTACCTTAATCTGAAACCCGGCTTCGGTAAAAAAGTGGAATTGGGTGATACCGTTACCATTAACTATGAAGGTCGCTTTCTGAATGGCAAGTTTTTTGATTCCACGGTGAAGCGGCGGCAACCTTTTCAATTTGTATTCGGTACGGAATGGCAAGTCATCAAGGGTTTGGAAGAGGCCATTGGGATGATGAGCGAAGGGGAAAAATCACTTTTCATATTGCCGTCAGAGCTTGGCTTTGGCAATCAGGGTTCATCAAACCAAGTTATTCCGCCTTTTACTTCCCTGATTTTTGAGGTTGAAATTTTAAAAGTATCTTCGCACCGGAAAATCTAACGCAACCTTTCACGTTTATTTACATCATTACTATATTGTTTTATTACGCTAAACGGTAATTTTCGGCACCATGACAAAGATTAACAGCATATTGACGGTTACAGCACAAACAATCATTTTACTTCTGCTAGCTGCGGCCTGTTTGAATAATGACTGGGAGGAACAGGAAGCGCATGAAAAAGAGCTGATCCAGAATTATCTTACTGACAACAACATTTCATCAGATACCAAAACCCAGGGAGGCATTTATTATATTGAACATGATTCGGGAACCGGTTTAACGCCTGTTAAGGATGATTATATCGTGATCAATTATGTTGGCCGGTACCTCGAGGACAATTCGATCCATGAAACCAGTTATGATTCACTCAAGGACGAATGGTCAGCTGCTGAATACTTTGCCTATTATGTTTATGGTCCGGCAAAATTCAAATTTGGCTATAGTATCGCCGGATTAAATGAAGGTATAGCGTTGATGAAGGAAGGCGGGAAAGCGGAAATGGTCATACCCTCCGACAAGGCATTCTATGATTTTACGCCGTATGCCTATGTAATTGAATTGATTAAGGTAATAAAAAATCCTGTGACTTATGAGGATTCTGTGCTTCTTGCCTATCGCAATGTCAAGGGATTTGATGAAAGCACAAAACTAAAAGACAGCAATGTATGGTTCAAGGAAACTACAACTCCTAATCCGGCAGATCAGCGTACGGTGGAACCTAACGACACCATACTCTTACGGTTCAATGGCAGATTGGTGGACGGATTTACGAGTGAAATAATGGATAACCGGGTTTTCGATACCAATGCAGAGGATACTGATCCTATAAAGATTGTTTACAACAGAACAGCCCCAAAACTGATTTCAGGAACCATACTCGCCATGCCCAAAGGTTTCGTGGCAGCACTCGATACCATGCGGAAAGGCACACATGCGACAGCTGTTCTTCATTATGAGCAGGCCTTTGATGATGATGGCCTGTATAGTTCCATCCACGGCTATACCATCGTCCCCCAGTACCAGACTGTTGTTTATGACCTTGTTGTAGAAGATATCCGTATGCCTGCCGGGAAGTAATACTGCCTTTATGCTAAAATAATAAATACTGCCGGCTGACGTTTCAGATCGGGAGGAGGATGTAACCGCCATTCATGGATGGATTTGGTCCTGATCCATTCCTCGTCCAGCGTCAGATTTGCTGCAATGCATAACCGGGTAGCAGGTTTACAGTTTTGCAGAAACGCTTCAATGAGTTGGTTGTTCCGGTATGGTGCTTCAATGAATATCTGGGATTGTTTTTCAATTTCTGAACGTTTTTCGAAAACCTTGATTTTACTGTTCCTTTCGTGACCCTTGACTGGTAAGTAGCCATTAAAGGCAAAACACTGCCCGTTAAGCCCCGATGCCATCAATGCCATGATGATGGAGGAAGGTCCTACCAACGGAATTACACGGAAATTCAGCCTGAAAGCCGCCTCTATTAATTTTGCGCCCGGATCTGCCACAGCCGGTAAACCCGCTTCTGAAATAAGTCCCAGATCTGCCTCACCCGATTCGGAAAATATGGCAGGGATTTCCTGTTCATTGGTATGTTCATTCAGGGGATAAAACCGGACGGAATCCAGGTTGGATTTAAAACCGCAGCGGATCAGAAAGCGCCGTGCAGTTCGTTCTTCTTCCACCACAAAATGATTTAGTGATTGTATGATTTCAAGATTTGCTGCCGGCAGTACCTTTAAAGTGGGCGTATCACCCAGTGTTGACGGTAAAAGAAACAATCGTCTTTCTTTGTTTTTCATCCTACAGAAGTTCTAACAAACTTTAAAAGTAATGAAACTCTGTCATAATTGAAATTTCAGCCCTAAATAGGCTTTGAAAATCTCAACCCTTGTATTATTTTTTCGTACAAATTAAAAGTTTACCTGTCTCAGATGATTTATCGTTGTGTAGGAATTGTTATTTACTTTTTTCTCATTACTGCGGTTAATTGCCTTTCAGCCCAGGGATTAAACTATCGCAGCGATGTGATCACACGCGAAGATGGTCTCTCCAACGGATCTGTAAGCTGCATTATCAGGGACAGGTTCGGACTGGTTTGGTTTGGCACCTGGAATGGTCTGAACCGCTATGACGGATATGAAATGAAAGTCTATCGGTCCGATCCGTTCGATTCATTAACCATAAGCAACAACAAAATAAATACACTTTTTGAAGATGATGAGGGTTTATTGTGGATAGGTACGGACGATGGTTTAAACAGTTATGATCCGCAATCCGGAAAATTTAAAAGATACTACAGCAGGAACAGGAAAAGTTTAAACCATCATCATGAACAGATTAATGGGATTACCCGGGATTCACAAGGATTGTTTTGGATTGGAACTCAGGGTAACGGATTGATTTCTTTTGACAAGTTCACCGGGCAGTTCAATTATTACTCCAACACATTTTCTGCCAATAGTGATAATATTTTTTGTGTTCTCACAGATGTTCTGAATCAAAACTACTTGTGGCTCGGAACAGCCGATGGATTATTCCTCTTTGAAAAAACTACCGGAAGCTTTGTCAGGGGAAGATCAGTGATGGAAGATGCCCCTGTTTCAGTGCAGACTATGACGCAGGACAGTTTGGGCAACCTTTATATTGGTACCTGGGGGAATGGACTGTTAAAATATGACCGAAAAACCAGTGGATTGATACACTGTTTTCCGGACGGACAGAACGACATTCCATCCAGAAGCAGTATCATCAGGACCATCTTCTCCGATGGCCATGGTAACCTGATCATGAGTGTGACTGACCACGGACTGATTTCCTTTAATCCGGCTACCGGAAAAACTGCTGCCTGGGGAAAGGATGAGGTTAACGCCGACCTGAATGAAAAAGTAGTTTTATCATCGTACGCTGATCAAACAGGCATTGTATGGATTGGAACCTACTTTGAAGGCATAACCAAACTGGTTCCGCTGATAAATTCGTTTAAACACTATGGCAGTAATGGTTCTTTACCTTCAGTAAGAAGCAGGGGCGGAATAACTGCCATCCTAGAAGATACCAAAGGATACCTTTGGCTTGGTACCCGGTATGGTGGTCTTTACCGGGTTGACCGTAAAACAAATCATTATAAGGTCTACAATCACAATCCTGCGAATAAAAACAGCATAAGCAGCAATTATATTCTTTCTCTCACTGAGCTGAAAGAGGGGGATCGACAAATTATCTGGATCGGTACCGACGGAGGCGGCCTTAACCGTTTTGAACCCGCTACCGGAAAGTTTACTGTTTTTATCCGAAACAACGGATCAACTGATGGTCCAGGCAGCAATAGCGTTTCTTCAATCCTGTCCTACGATCAGGATCACCTGCTGATTGGCACGAGGGGCAGAAACCTTGGCGAAGGAATGGATATTTTTAATTTGAAAACCAGAAGATTTGTAAACCTCAAACATCAGCCATCAAATGACCGTAGTTTAAGCAGTAATAATATACTGATACTTTATAAAGACAAATCAGGTACAGTATGGGTTGGTACGCGAAACGGAGGTCTGAACAAGTTTATTGTCAAGGATATAAATGCTGAGAATCCGGAAGAGATCGGATATTTTATCCGGTACGTCAATAATCCGGAAGATCCGGGTTCATTGAACAATAATACCGTGTATGCCATTCATGAAGATACGCGGAATAACCTATGGGTCGCCACCAGTACCGGCGGATTGAATAAATTTGATCCAAAGCTGGAGACCTTTACCACGTATTCGCTTACCGAATATTACAAAAACAACATCATATACGGAATACTTAGTGATAAGGGTCAGAACCTCTGGCTAAGCACCAGTATGGGCATTATTACGTTCAATCTCATCACCGGTAAAGTACATAGTTTTGACCGGTATGACGGTTTGCAGGAAAATGCGTTTACCTATGGATCTTCCTTTGAATCACCCGGCGGAGAATTGTTTTTTGGAGGTATTCAGGGCTGTAATTCCTTTTATCCCGACAGTATCCGATTAAATCTGATGGTTCCAAAGATTGCCATCACCTCGCTGAATTTTGGTGGGAAAAAGGGAATCAAAGATGTCTATGCGCTATCAGGAAAATCTGCGATTGCGACTAAATTTGTGAAGGTACCGCATTTTATGAATGATTTTTCGATTACATTTTCAGCACTCGATTATCAGGTACCCGTTAAAAACAGGTATAAATACAAACTCAACGGATATGACCAGGATTGGATAGAAACAGATGGTTCCCGCAGATATGTAAATTACACCAACCTTTCTCCGGGCAAATATGTTTTTACAGTAATCGGATCCAACAGTGATGATATTTGGAATCATGAAGGTACCTCTGTGGAGATTTTTATTAAACCGTCTTTCTGGGGAACCACCTTCTTTCGTGTTATTGTATTATTGCTTATTGCCGGTGTGATCTCCAGTTATTTCCATTATACCATTCAGAAATACCGGAAGGAGAAAATTAAAGCGGAACAGGAGGCGCAGGAATCTGTTCAGGATGAGCGATGGCTATTGCGTACTTTAATTGACAGTATTCCCGATTTAATTTTCATAAAAGACAGAGAAAGCCGGTTTACAGTTGCCAACAAAAGAGTCGCTCTGGTTATGGGAACTACATCTGAAAATCTTATCGGAAAAACCGATTTTGATTTTTATACTTCGGACCTCGCGCAGGGCTTTTATGACGCAGAGCAGGAAATCATGCGGTCTGACACTCCCATGATCAACTATGAGGAGCCTGCTTTGGATGAACAGGGTAATCGTATCATCATTTCAACCACCAAGGTTCCCTATAAGAACAAGGATGGTGAAATTACAGGTATAGTTGGTATTTGCAGGGATATCACCCGCCTTAAACGGATAGAGATTCAATTGAGGAAGAAAACCGAAGATCTTCAGGAGACAAACAGACTTTTGGAAGAAAGGCAGGAAGAAATCCTTATTCAATCGGAAGAATTGGCAGAACAAACACAGAATTTAAGGATCATAAATACAGAACTGGAGTTGCTAAATCGCACCAAGGATAAGTTCTTCTCCATAATTGCACACGATTTGAGAAATCCGTTCAATGCTATTATCGGATTTTCCGAGTTGCTGAGGAATGATTTCTATGAAATGGATAACCTGCAGAAACTGAATTTGCTTGAATTAATCAATGTCTCATCAGAAACAGCCTATAACCTCCTTGAAAACCTTTTGCAATGGGCCCGCACGCAAACCGACAAAATTAAGTACAATCCGGAAAACTTTGACTTATGTGAAGTAGTAAACCTGGTTATCAATTTGCACGGGATCATGGCACAAAAAAAAGGAATTGTACTGAAGAATGATATCCTTCCACATACACTGGTTCATGCGGATAAGAACATGATTAATACAGTTTTGCGCAACCTCATCAGCAATGCCATTAAATTTTCCAAACCGGGTGGAGAAATTGTTGTTTCAGCAGAAAGAACGCAGGACTACATTGAAGTAAATGTCAGGGACAGTGGTGTCGGTATGAGCAATGACAACCTGGGCAAGTTGTTCCGGATTGACACCTATTACTCCACCTGTGGTACGATGGGCGAATCAGGCACCGGTCTGGGGCTGATCATATGCAAGGAGTTTATTGAAAAGAACAAGGGACGCATCAGGGCTACAAGTCAGGAAGGTGCAGGAACTACCCTGAGTTTTACGCTGAATGCGGCAAAAATGAACTAACCCAAAGTATTCCCTTTTCGGTATCAATATTGCATTTCTAATAGGTAAAGGCTGGCATTATTAACGGCGGAAGTTTCGGCTGATATATACACCGATCCGGTAGAAGAGTACATAATGCCTTCGGTTTGAGTTCCCCAATAACTTGAAAAATCAACCCGTTTACTTAAGTCAAATGATAAATCTGCTTCGGAAAAGCCTGAGTATATCCAGATAAATGGAAACAGCGGGGTATATCCGAGGAGGATCAGTTCATGCTTTTCTGACGACCAGGCTGCTGCTGTAATCAGACCGGAAACATTCCATTGTTTTCTGAATTTGGCAATTTGTGTTCCTGGCTCAACCGACAAGGAGTATACCCGGGTCTGCAGGTTTTTCCAATCTTTCGTGAAAAGAAAAAGGGAATCTCCTGTAGCGATCATGGCCTCACAATCGAATGGCGTATTCTCCACGGAGGTGGTGAAATCAGTTTGATCAGCATAGCTGAATGCAATAATACCTGATGGGATCACGGTGTCAGTTTCTGCCAGAAGTGCATTTTTATCGATAATATAAACTTTAAGGTCGGTTCTGTCCCCTGCATTGTTTCCGAAATCACCAATATAGATTTGTTGTCCGTTCTGGGTAATCTCTTCCCAATCGGTATTGATGGCATCCTTTATGATCACGGTCCTTTCAAGGGTATCCTGTTCACGATTGTACCCGTAAATGGCAGGTTCATCACCACCGTCATTAATAAACCAAATAAGCCCCCCGGCCTCTGTCATTCCGGAATTTTCCTGCAGGGTTGCCGGTAACTCAACTTCATGGGTTAGAACGATGGTTTCAACGGGCTCTTCCCGTGGAATACAAGCTAATAGAAACAGGGAAACTCCGAGCATAGGTGAAAGTATCGCATGATGTATTGAGAAGATCATTGATTTGAGGATATGGGATTATTCCGATTGACCG
Organism: uncultured Bacteroidales bacterium; assembly: GCA_963800645.1. Lineage (GTDB taxonomy): Bacteria > Bacteroidota > Bacteroidia > Bacteroidales > UBA10428 > UBA5072. The sequence goes on from CAWDBX010000009.1 coordinate 85,146, forward strand.
GGTGTTGGGGGAGTCAGGCCCAGCAAATACATCATTTTCTTAAAAATATCTGTGTTTTCCTGAATGCCCTGGAAGAGTTCCGCACCTGGTCCCCAGGCAAATACCGGCACCATTAACCCTGTATGATTGATCGTACTGAATTTGGCCGTTACGGTACCTGCCTCATAATTGCCGTCTGTAATGGCCATTCCGCCGGTTTCGTGATCAGCGGTGACAATGACCAGCGTTTTTCCGTCTTTCTCTGCAAATTCAAGTGCCTTTCCGATAGCCCGGTCAAAATCAACTACTTCATTGGCTACATATAATCCGTTACCGGCATGTGCGCCCCAATCAATATGTGAACCTTCGATCATCAGGAAAAAGCCTTTTTTGTTATTGCTGAGGATATTTATCGCGGTAGTTGCAGCCAGCGGGAGCATTTCTCCGCGACCTTCAATAAATCCCGGATTGTGATCCGGAACATTCAGTCCGGCTAATTTACCCTGTGTGATGTTGGCAATGCTATCCATCGAGTAGACTACCTGATATCCTTTGTTACGAAGTTCATTCGCCAGATTACGCTTGTCCTTTCTGGCGGTGAAATTATTTCTGCCGCCTCCGATAAATACATCAATGTCGGTTTGCAGGAAATCAGCAGCAATATTCTCATAATCATCCCGTGACTTCTCGTGCGCAATAAATGAAGCAGGTGTGGCATGTGTAATGGAACTGGTTGAAACAAGCCCGGTAGCCAGTCCCTTTTCTTCAGCATACTCCAGAATTGTTTTGCAGGGAATGGTATCTGTATTTACACCAATGGCCCCGTTGTAAGTTTTATTACCTGTTGATATCGCTGTGGCACCTGCGCCTGAATCGGTAATATAGTTGTAGGCTGAATAAGTTAAACTGAATCCTATGCTGTTGAATTTGTTTAAATTAAGCTGGCCATGGTTAAGGGTAAATCCGGAATACAATTGGGTAACGCCCATTCCATCTCCAATCAGCAGAATGATGTTGTCGGGCTTTGCACTCTTCCCTGGCTTAGTGATTTTTCTTTGTGCATTACCCGGCAAAAAGACCAGAACAATGATCAGTGATAAAGAAAGCGGTCTGTAAATTGCTCTATATTTCATGTGTATTGATGATTTAGTTTTTGTTCTTTTAATCGGTAAAATTATACTTTTGTGACAAACCAATGAAGATCCATGATGAAAAAATATAAATGCACCATTTGCGGTTATATCTATGATCCTCTCGAAGGCGATCCTGATGGGAATATTGCACCGGGAACCCCTTTTGAAGATATCCCTGACGATTGGGTCTGTCCGGTTTGCGGAGTCTCCAAAGCGGATTTTGAACCAACAGAGTAACGATCTGCAATTTTAGCAATAGTTAATGGCTTCTATTCCATAGGTATATGATGAAGAACATCCAGCAATAGCCTCCAGAATTTTTCTGTTGTAGGTATACTGATGCGTTCTGAGGGCGAATGTGGATCCAATATGGTAGGTCCAAAGGAAATCATGTCGAGATAAGGATATTTCTCCAGGAACAAACCACATTCCAATCCGGCATGTATAGCCTTCACCTCAGGTTCAACACTGAAAAGGCTTTTGTAGCTTGATTTTGAAATACGCAGTATTTCCGAATCAGGATTTGGATTCCAGCCCGGATATCCTTCAGTTTGTTCTACCAGAGCACCCGTTAGTTTAAAGGTGCTTTTAACCGAGTTGGCGATTTGAATTTTGGCCGTATTCACAGCGCTTCGCTGGCTTGTACTGATAAGAATATGATTCGGGGCCTCAAACTTTATGGATGCCAGATTTGTGGAGGTCTCCACAAGATTTTCCATCACCCTGCTCCAGGCAATTACACCATGCGGACAGGCATAAAGGGAATTTAACAATTTTTCCTGGACCTTTTTCTTCATTACCTTTTCAGGCAGCTCAGCGGGTTGAAGTTTAAAAAGGATCTGTGGCTCATCAATCAAATATTCCGATTTAAGGATTTTGGTATAATCATGAAAGAACTCCGTGAACACATCTTTATATTTATCAGGAATTACAACCACTGCATAGGCTTCACGAGGTATTGCATTTCTCAGGTTTCCCCCCTCAAAAACCGAAAGTCTTGCACCAAAACGGTTTCTTGACTCCCATAGAAACTGATTCAGGATTTTAATTGAATTACCACGGTTTTTATGAATGTCAGTGCCGGAGTGTCCGCCCTGCAAACCGGTGACCTCTATCCGGAAAGCGGATGAATCATCAGGGGTTCTTCGTACATTGTATTTCAGGGTGGCTAAGGTGTTCATGCCACCGGCACATCCGATAAACAATTCACCTTCATCTTCCGAATCGAGGTTGATCAATATTTTGCTGGTAAAAAAATCTTTTTCAAGTCCCTTCGCACCATTTAATCCGGTTTCTTCATCCACCGTAAACAGGCATTCAATTGGGCCGTGCTTTAAAGTATGATCAGACAGCAGGGCAAGCTGGGCAGCAATCCCGATACCATTATCAGCTCCAAGTGTAGTATCCTGAGCTTTAACCCAGTCGCCATCCACCACGGTTTGTATAGGATCAGTATCGAAATTATGCTGACTGCTGCTGTTTTTCTCACAAACCATATCGAGATGACTTTGAAGACATACCTGTTTGCGGTTTTCATATCCCGGTGCAGCCGGTTTAAGGATCACGATGTTGCCGGTAGCATCTTTCCTGTATTCCAGCTGATGTTCTTCTGCAAAACCAATGATATAGGCAATAATCTTATCTTCTTTTTTCGAGGGTCGCGGTATCCTGACTATTTCTTCAAAATACTTCCATACGGAGGAAGGTTTAAGGGTGTTTAACTCTGCCATAAGCTCTTGTATATTTTAGAATGGTTTGCCATTGATCAAATATAAGTGATATTATTAACAGATCAGCCCTTCGATGGTTTTCAAAATTCTTTTAATTTTATACTTTCGCAGCGATCTGATTTGAATCTGAATAAAATTGCCTTTGTATTTGTTGCCTGCTTATGATCACATTCGACCTGGTTCTTGTGTTCGTCGTGCTTTTGTTCATCCTCTTTTCCCTGTACAGGAATTTGATGGGCATTTCATTCACGTTCCTGATCGGGGTAGTAACTCTTGGCATATTTGGTGTACTTACCCCATCAGAAATCATCAGCGGTTTTGGCAATGAGCAGGTTGCCGTGGTGATCCTTATGTTGCTGTTCAGTGATGTTCTTAGAAAGACCAACATCATCGAATTCATCTTTGACCGTTTGTTTCATAAAACCAGGACCTACCGTGGATTTATAAGCCGAATGATACTGGCTGTTTCCGGATTATCGATGTTTCTGAACAATACGCCTTTGGTAGCCGTGATGATGCCCTATATAAACAGCTGGACCCTGCGCAACCGTTTCTCACCTTCCAAATTTCTGATTCCGTTATCCTATGCTGCAATTCTGGGTGGTTCAGCCACACTCATCGGAACATCAACCAACCTGATCGTCAATAGCATGGTCATCAATCAAACCATTCTTCCTGATCTTGGGAGTCTTAATATGTTCGATTTTGCCTGGGTTGGTATTCCCATGATTTTTATTGGTTTCCTCTACCTCGTTTTCTTCGGTAATGCTTTACTTCCTTCAAAAGCCGGTGTGGTAGACGAATTCAGTTCAAGTTCACGGGAATACGTGATTGAGGCTAAGGTCCGTTCCAGATCTCACCTGATAGGGAAAACTATCGGTGAATCAGGATTCCTCAATATCCGGGGATTGCAACTGGCTGCCATTCTTCGGAAATCATTCAGGATCAATGAAGTACCGGCTGATGTTGTGCTTGATGGTGGGGATATCCTGATTTTTACCAGTGAAACCGGGAATGTGACCGACCTTATTAAAAACAAGTCAGGCCTGATCCTTCCCGAAGTCGGCATGCTGACCAGGGTAAGGCATGCCAATGTGAATGAAGTGGTTATTTCACAGAATTCATCGTTGATTAACCGATCTGTAAGGGATTCCGATTTCCGGGGCAAATACGATGCGGCAATTATCTCCGTGCACCGTAATGGTGAGAGAATTGAAGGCAAACTGGGCAATGTTATATTTAAAATCGGGGGATGTCCTTTTGGTTTTTGCCGGGGAGAATTTTTTAAGCCGTACAAAAGATACCAGTGATTTTTATTTTATCTCCAAAGTAAGCGAGTTTATTAAACTCGACTGGTACAAATCGCTTGTATTGGTGGGAGGATTATTGGTAGTTGTCCTTCTCGCTGCCATGAACATTATTTCATTGTTTATGGGATTGACGATCATGATTTTAATATCGATGATTTTCAAGGTTACCAACCCCAAGGATATTCCCAACAATATCGATTACAACCTGGCCATGGTTATTGTTTTGTCACTTGCGCTTGGCACAGCCATGATAAAATCAGGTGCTGCCGGATTAGTGGCAAATGGCGTCATCAGCGCTTTTTTCCCGTTTGGCAAAATAGGCGTGTTGTTGGGAATTTATTTGATAACTGCCCTATTGTCGGCCTATATTACCACAAAAGCCGCAGTTGCCATTGTATTTCCCATTGCACTAAGTGTTGCACAGCAACTCGGGGTACCGGGAACGCCCTTTGTGCTTGCAGTTGCCTATGCTGCGGCCTGTACCTTCATCACTCCGCATGGGTATGTTACAAATCTTATGGTTTATGGTCCGGGGGGTTATTCCTTCAGGGATTTCCTCAGAATAGGATTACCACTTACGCTCATTTACATGACAGTGGCCGTATTTATCCTGATTATGGTATATTTTTAGAGCGTTTTCCCGAAGATACGGTAACGCTTACCTACTGTTCCTCCTAATTTTTCATATTCCGCCCTCATTTTGACATTGGTTTCCAGGACGAGATGACTGTCGATGGATTTGAATTTATGCTTCTGTGCCGATTCAAGTATCTTTATACCCAGGACTGCGTCGAGGCCATTATTGCGGTAATCCGGGCGGATGGCACCCAGCAGCATGGTGAGCAACTTTGTCCGGCGTGAGGCCATCAAAATTTTCAGAAAGCCAAATGGGAAAAGTCTGCCACGGGCCTGTCTGATGCCATCGGAAATTTCCGGCATGGCCAGTGCAAAAGCAATTAATTCACCTGTTTCGTTATAAATAACCTTGACGAACTCCGGATTGATGACAGCCAAATACCGGTTGGCAAAATAATCAATTTCTTTAGGTGTCAGCTCGCTGAAACCGTAAATATGGGCATAAGTAGCGTTGATCAGTTCAAAAACCGGTCTGATAACTGCTCGAAGTTGTCTGCGACTGGTATATTCAGCCAAAGTAAAATTATAGGTCTCCAGGGTCCTTTTATAGATGGCCTTGTAAAAATCAGGGATCTCCCCGGGAACGGGCAATTGATAATCCACACAGTCTATCTCTTTATTATATCCGCAAAGGGCCATAAGATCAATCATATAAGGAAGACTGTAGTTGATGGCAATAACAACAGGCAGATCAAAACCCTCAATCATGAATCCCTGCGGATCCTTTTCCGAAAAGCCAAAAGGTCCGATTACCCTTTTCATTCCTTTTTGCCGGCACCATTCTTCAATACTACCGGTCAGAGCAATGGCCACCTCCGGATCATTATAGCATTCCAGCGCAAAGAATCGTCCGTTTTCTTCCTGATGTACAGCATTGTATTTGTGATTAATGATGCCCATGATCCTTCCGCACGGAACATCATCACGGCAGGCGAGTAGAAGTATGGTATCGCAGTCACCGAAAAATCGGTTTTTTTCCGGATTATAGAAGTCCCATTCATCAAAGTATAAAGGATATACCCAGTTCCTGTGACCAGTGTGAATTTTTTCCGGAAGATATATGAACACTCGAAGATCAGCTTTTGAAGCTACTTCCTTGATGGTAACCGGCATGTTTTTTTGTGGAAAGATATTAAAAAAGGCATTCAATGATCCTGAGCAAAGAAACAAAACAATGCCTCTGCCATTACTTGATCTGCCAGAAGCACCTGATGGGCGAAAAGACCTTGCCCTCGGTATTCAGAGCTTTGATGGCCTTTTCGGCATCTTTTTTATCAATCCCGGCTAATTCTGCAACTTCACCGGTTTTAAGCGGTTTTGGGGCTTTGCTTAATGCATTGAATACTTTTTCTTTTATTTCCATAAGTTATAATTTTCATTTAAAGTTATTAAAAAAAATGAATTTATATTTGTGCCTTTCAATACAAGAAATGCAGGTTATTGAACAAATCCTTGCCACATCGGTGGCACAGGGCAGTCAAAGCAGTTATACGGTCAGGATTGCCTTCCGGCGCAGATTCAGTTGCAGAAAACAAGGCGTGAATTTGAAGGTGATATTACCCTGGTGGTTTTCCCCTTGCTTAAAATTATCGCACAGATCTCCCGATGCAACTGCGGATGAAATAGGCCGCTATCTTCAGGACATTGTGAAGAAATAATCAAATTCAATGTGGTCAAAGGATTTCTGAATCTCGTGATGACGGATCATTATTTTCTGCAGTCATTTAAACGAGGCAAAGACGTCTCTGGCAATTTACGGATTCTTCCACCCCGACAGACCATTCGGAAACCATCATGGTTGAATATTCCTCGCCCAATACCAACAAACCCTTCATCTGGGGCATATCCGGAATAATCTTCTGGGATTTGCCGTGAGCAAAATTCTCAAAGCAACGGGTAAAAAGGTGATAAAAACCAATCTGGTAAACGACAGGGGAATTCATATCTGCAAATCGATGCTGGCATGGCAACGTTGGGGGAATGGAGAAACACCACATATCCTCGGGAAAAAAAGGAGATCATCTGGTTGGTGAATATTATGTAAAGTTTGACCAGGAATATAAAAAACAGGTTTCTGAATTGATTCATGCCGGAATAACACAGGAAGAGGCTGAAAAAAAAGCCCCCTTAATGCTGGAAGCACAGGAAATGCTTAGAAAATGGGAATCCGGAGATGATGCCGATTCTTCAGCTATGGAAGACAATGAATGCCTGGGTATACGAAGGTTTTGATGAAACCTATCGCAGGCTGGGAGTAAGCTTTGATAAGATATATTATGAATCGGAAACCTGGATTCCGGGCAAAAAAACGGTACTGGATGGACTTGAAAAAGAATATTTTTGTAAAACATGAAGATGGATCGGTTTGGGCAGATATGCGTGATAAAGGTCTGGATGAAAAGGTACTGCTCCGATCAGACGGAACATCGGTTTATATTACACAGGATATCGGAACTGCCCAGGTGAGGCAGCATCGACTATGCCCCGGACAGGATGGTTTACGTAGTTGGCAATGAGCAGAACTATCATTTCAAAGTCTTGTCCATCATTCTCGATATGCTGGGTTTTCCCTGGGCCAAGACACTTCACCATCTTTCCTATGGAATGGTGGAGCTGCCCGAAGGAAAAATGAAATCGCGCGAAGGAACGGTCGTTGATGCCGATGATCTGATGGATGAAATGATTGATACGGCCCGTGAAATGTCCAAGGAACTTGGGAAACTTGAAGGCTTGACGAGACAGAGAAAGAAGAAATATTCAGGATCATTGGTCTGGGTGCATTAAAATATTATATGCTAAAGGTTGATCCGGTAAAGAACATGCTGTTTAATCCGCGTGAATCCATCGATTTCGATGGCAATACAGGTCCTTTTATACAGTATACCTACACCCGTATCCGTTCGGTATTCCGGAAAGCAGATGAAATGGGCATTGACAGTTCCTGAAAAATCGCCGGAGAATATTTCGATAAATGAAAAGGAGAAAAACCTTTTGAAACTGATTCATGAATTTCCTGCTGTGATCAATGATGCCGGAGAAACCTTCAATCCAGCCCTGATTGCTAATTTTATTTATGAGTTGGTGAAGGAGTACAACCAGTTTTACCACGATTATTCCATATTGAAGGAAGAGAATTCCGAAATCAGGAATTTCAGGTTGGTTTTGTCACAGGTTACTTCAGAGATGGTTAAAAATGGCATGGAACTATTGGGTATTGAAATGCCCGAAAGAATGTAATATATTTGAACATATAATTATACTTCTAACAACTAAGTAACTAACAACTAATTTTACATGTTCGATAATTTATCCGATAGACTGGAGCGGTCATTTAAGATATTGAAAGGCGAAGGAGAATAACCGAAATAAATGTTGCTGAAACACTGAAAGAGATCCGCCGCGCATTGCTCGATGCCGACGTAAATTATAAAATAGCCAAAACGTTTACCGATAATGTAAAGCAACAGGCCCTGGGTCAGAAAATACTGACTTCGGTAAAGCCCGGTCAGATGATGGTGAAGATCGTTCACGATGAGCTAAGTTCATTGATGGGTGGTGCCCATGTTGATATCAATCTGAAAGGGAATCCGGCAGTAATTTTAATAGCAGGATTGCAGGGTTCGGGTAAAACAACATTTTCAGCCAAACTGGCCAGTCACCTGAAACAAAAAAGGGGTAAAAATCCTATGCTTGATTGCAGGCGACGTATACCGACCAGCTGCTATTGAACAGCTGAGAGATACTTGGGTCAGCAGATCGGTGTTCCCGTATATACTGAAGAGGACAATCAGGATCCGGTAAAAATTGCACAGGCAGGCATAAAGAGGCCAAACGATTGGGTTATGATCTGGTGATTGTTGATACTGCCGGTCGTTTGGCCATTGATGCCGAAATGATGAATGAAATTGCATCCATTAAGAAGAATACCACTCCCCATGAAATATTATTTGTTGTAGATTCCATGACAGGTCAGGATGCTGTAAATACTGCCAAAGAATTCAATGACCGGCTTGAATTTCGATGGGGTAGTGCTGACCAAGCTGGATGGTGATACCCGGGGTGGTGCTGCATTATCCATCCGTTCAGTGGTGGATAAGCCCATAAAATTTGTAAGTGCGGGTGAAAAGATGGAATCTATTGAATTGTTTCATCCCGAACGCATGGCCGACCGGATTCTGGGCATGGGTGATATTGTTACCCTTGTTGAAAAAGCGCAGGAACAGTATGATGTTGAAGAAGCCCGGAAAATTCAGAAGAAAATTGCCAAAAACCAATTCACGTTCAGTGATTTTCTGAGTCAGATCCAGCAGATTAAAAAAATGGGAAATATCAAAGAGTTGGCCAGCATGATCCCGGGCGTGGGAAAGGCATTGAAGAATCTTGATATGGATGATAATGCTTTTAAAGGTATTGAAGCGATTATTTTTTCCATGACCCCATGCGGAACGGGAGAATCCTGAAGTACTCAACGGAACCCGAAGAAAGCGGATTGCAGATGGCAGCGGAACCAGCATCCAGGAAGTCAACCGGTTGGTGAAACAGTTTGATGAAACCCGTAAACTGATGAAAATGATCACCACCAATAAAAATCCCATGCGGATGATGGGCAATATGCCATCTATGCGCGGAAACCAATAATAAAGGCAACAAACAATGCAACTCATTGATGGAAAAAAAATTGCTGCAGAGATAAAACTGGAAATAGCCCGCGAGGTGGAGATTTTGAAAGCGCATGGACATAAGACTCCACATCTGGCAGCTGTTCTGGTTGGTCATGATGGTGCCAGTGAAACTTATGTCGCCGGTAAAGTTAAAGCTTGCGAGGAAGTGGGTTTTAAGTCAACTCTGATCCGCTATGAAGAGGATATTTCGCAGAAGCCGTTTTACTGAATACCGTGCACGAATTGAATAACGATAAAGATATAGACGGTTTTATTGTTCAATTGCCACTGCCTGATCATATTTCGGAACAGAAAGTTATTGAAGCTATTGATCCACGCAAAGATGTGGATGGTTTTCATCCTGTCAATATTGGGCGCATGGTGCTTGGGCTTCCGTCTTTTGTTTCTGCCACACCTGCCGGAATAATTGAGCTTTTAAGAAGATATACATACCCACCTCAGGTAAAAACTGTGTTGTGGTCGGACGCAGCAACATCGTGGGTAAACCGATCAGCATTCTGCTTTCGCAAAAAGCTGATCCTGGTGATGCAACTGTAACGCTATGTCATAGCCGTACCCGAAACCTGAATGAAATAATCAGGGCAAGCGATATTATTATTGCAGCTCTTGGATAAACCCGAATTTATCAAAGCTGATATGGTTAAAGAGGGCGCTGTGGTTATTGATGTTGGCATTACGCGTGTAAAGTCTGATGTAACCAAATCGGGATGGAAATTAATGGGAGATGTAAAGTTTGATGAAGTTGCACCAAAATGCAGTTATATTACTCCGGTTCCCGGTGGTGTAGGGTCTGATGACCATTGTGTCGCTGCTTAAAAATACCCTGATGGCCGCCAAAGGGGAAATTTACACGTAAAGAGCATGAACGTTCGTTTTTGCATATATCTTCTGATCACAGGTAACCTGTTTCTCGTCGGATGCCAGAAGAATAGGGATGTTGAAGAAAAGCGCTATACATGGTCAACAGAGGCACCCTAAACTATTCCTCTGCGCACTCGTATTCAACGGTTCGAAAAAGGCAACCTGATACGAAATCATTCCTTTGAATCGGGAAGAACCTTTACACTCGACAATTCAAGAACATCCTTCGTGATAGACGGTTGGCAGCAGATTGGTCAGCAGGTACAATGGGTTGATACCCGGCAGGAGCTCTGAATATCTGCTGATGAAGTCATTTCCGGCTTTCGGTCCGTAAAAATCGTCAGGAAAACAGCCTATGAAACTGATGAACAGGGAGAAGGAATCATCAGTGAATTTATCAAGGTAATTCCCGGCAATTATACCCTGTCCTGTTATCTGAAAGTTGGAAAACGTCTTTCCTGCAAAATCCAGACTCGGCACCAGAATGTACGATGCCATTGAAGTAAATCTCCTGTATTATGACCGGAATAAAATTGCCATCAGCCCGAAGTATAAGTTTCCCCAGACCGACCAATACATCAATGCTTCTTTTAAATCATTATCCTTTGCAAACTTTACGCACATACCATCTTTTGGATGGGGCAAGATCATTGGCAAGTCAGAACATTTTCCTTTTCCCGAAGGGGACATTCCTACGGATGCCCATTATGTAAAGGTTTTCATTGGGCTTAAAGGAAAAGGCACCATGTGGATTGACAGTGTGACTTTGACCTATAACGTGAGTAATTTTTCTGTTGCCGAAAGGATGCGCAATTATACCGACACTGCTTTTTCTTCGCAACAGGCAATAATACCGACCCCCAAGAAGTATCAGGTGATGGAATCCCTGGTTTTAAGCATGTCCGACTTTGATCATGAAAAGCAGCCCCTGATTCTTATTCCGTCCAATGCAGACGCTGTGATCATGAAGGCAGCCAAACTCATTCAGGAAGCCCTGCAGAAAAGTATAACGGGAAAGAGAAATATTGACGGGAACGGACCTCTCATCCGGGTGGTAAACAATTATAGCGATTTACAATTAGATCATTCAAAGCTTATTTTCAGTTTGGGGACCACTGAATTGTTTACCAGATTTCAGGCTAAATTACCAGTAAAAAGCATTGACCGCCATCCCCAGGGATATTTCATTTACACTACCGGTGACAGGCCAAACCTTGTATTCTTAGGGGGCAACAGTACCACAGGAATATACTATGCTGCGCTCACGGTGCGGCAAATGATCGATGGGAAGAAACCTGTTTTTCATAATGCCAGGATCATTGATTACCCCGATATAGCCGACCGTTTCTATGCCATAAAGGCCATGCCAGGGAATGATATCGGGCAGCAGAAAGAACTTGCTGAAGAGCTTATCTTGTATAAATTCAACGGCGCATTTTATGAGGTTGAAAATAAAGATGATGAACATCCGTCAAAATCCCTGGTTGAAAAGTCCTTACCCTTGCCGGTTCCACGGAATGAACTGTTCAGGATCTATAGTTTACCTCCTTACAGTTTACCTTTTGATTCTACACTGACTTATTCTTTTCCTGTGTCTTCCGGCATGGATAAAAGCAAACCTGTTTCAGGCAGGGAACTTATACCGATGAGTGAAGCTGAATATCCCGGTTATCCCCATTTGGTTATACCACCTGCTTTTCACAACCAGTTGCTGGATAATGCCGAATTTCCTGAACAATATCCTGCGTTTGCCAATAATATCAGAAACCTCTATGCAGGTTGCTCCTATTTCAGTGTGAATACCGACGATGCGGATATTGACCGGTATATTGCCTATGTGGGCTCAAAACCTGTTTTCATGGATAATTCCATGCAAATCCATACGCAGTGGGGTCATTATGCGGGAAATGATCCTTTCTATCCGGGCAAAATCAGATTGTTCAATATGTTCGAACCCTATGGGAATGCTGATATCAGAGAATATTTTTCAAAGCTTGACACTAGCTTTGTTTTTTATCAATCATACTGCGAATTCTGAGATGGATCTCATCAGACTGGCCACGGCGGCTGATTTTTTATGGAATACCAACACGTATACCAAGGACCATTCCTTGTGGAAAGTTCTTCAATCGCGCTATGGTGCTGAAGTATCCCGCGAATTATTGACCTATGCAGACAAATATGGTTTGATGCTGGAGATTTTTTTGAAGATGAAATCCAGCGGACAGGCATCCCGAAACCACAAAACCGGACTGCAAATTATGGCTGACCTCGACTTATTGGTTGCTTCCATAGGAGATAAGCTTGGGCCCGATCACAGGTTGGTAAAAGAACTCGAGTTAATAAATGCAACATTCAGGAATAAATTGAATTAGTTTACACCCAATTGTCATTAACTGAATTTAAACCTTCATTAATCAAATAAACTGGTACAAAACATTACTTTTTTATTAAATTAGCTGCAACTATTCAGGCGATGCTAGGAGATTTGAATAATTACTACGAGGAAGACGAAACCCTGGACGTATTGAAACGATACAGGGAGATGCTCATTCGCCACAGCAGCAGTTTCTTTGATCTGTATGAATATGAATGCTTAATCGACTATTTCATTGAGCAGTTCAACTTCAGGGATGCGTTAAAAGCCGTTAATCTCGCCATCAGGCAACATCCTTATGCCTCCTCCATGAAGTTGAAATACGTTCAGTTGTTAATTGAAACCGGCAGACCAGCCAAAGCCCTGGGGGTTATCAAGAGTATCGGAGATACTGAATCTTCAAATTGCGAATTTTACCTGGCCAGAGGTATTGCATTAAATTTAACCGGCAAACATAGCCTGGCCGGGTATGATTTTGAAAAGGCCATGCAGATGTGCGATGAAAACAAGGATGAAGTAGCTTATAACATTGCTCAGTCCTACATGCAGATTGGCATGCTTTCACAGGCCACCAGGTATCTGCTGCAGGCTTATAAATATAATGAAGACAATATCCTGGTGCTGTATGACCTGGCACTCCATTTCGAAAAGCTTGATTGTCCCGAGAAAAGTATCCTTTATTATAACAAATACCTCGATCTTGATCCTTTTGCAGAGCATGTTTGGAATAATCTTGGACTGCTCCATGCCAGTATGGACAATATTGAAAAAGCCTGTGAGGCTTTTGATCTGGCCATTGCTATAAATCCCGACTATTTCCCGGCCTATTACAACAAGGCCGATATGTTGATGTTAAATAACAATTTTCAGGAGGCCATACTGGTATATGCTGATTTGCTGGAATCTGACAGTTCCAATACCAAGGCATTATGTGATATGGGAAACTGCTACGAAGAAACCGGCAAATATCAGGACGCCATGAGGTGTTTTCAAAAAGCGCTGGAATTGTCAAAGGATTGTTCAGATGCCTGGTATGGTTCAGGAATGATTTATTTCCGGCAGAAGAAATTCAGATTGAGTATTGCCTCATTCAAAAAAGCAACAGGTATTCAGCCCGCTAATTCCGATTACTGGTTTATGCTTGGGGAAGCTTATGTCGGGTTACGTAAACTAAATCAGGCCATAGATGCCTATTCCAGGGCATCTGAACTGAACCCGCTTGACTTTGAAGCCTGGATGGCCTGTGCTCAGGTGTTATTCAGAAAAAGACGAATTGATGAAGCCATACATATGCTGATGCGGCTTTACCAGTATAATTTTGATAATCCCACCCTTAATTACAGGTTAGCAGCGTATTATTTCTATCAGGGTGATACTGCGAGAGCCATACGGTTTTTTGAAAAGGGGCTGGCATTAAATTTCCAGGAAAGCAGGGAAATGTTCAGACGTTTTCCGAAAACAAAATCCTGTCGCGATTTTCAATGTCTGATTGAAACCCATGTGCAACTGGATGAAAATCTTAAAAGAACACGGTAAATAATCCTTATTTTTATGACCATTAATCTTCCATTTATGCCTGAAAGGCCTGCAAAGCCCAGGAATAGCGGAATTACCATGATGATGGACAAGGGACTGAGTACGCAGGAAGCGGAAAATTTTCTTGAGAATAACGCCAAATACACCGATCTGATAAAACTGGGATTTGGCACATCGGTGGTAAGCAGTAATGTTGAACAAAAAATATCCTTATATCACAGTGCTGATATCCAGGTCTATTTTGGCGGAACTTTGTTTGAGGCATTTGTCATTCGTAATATGTTTGATGAATACCTGAAGCTGGCCGAAAGGCTTAAGCTTAGAACCGTTGAGGTGTCGGATGGATCCATGTATATGCACCATTCTCAGAAGCTCGAATATATCCATAAACTGTCGAAACATTTTACGGTATTGTCAGAAGTCGGTTCAAAGCAGAAGGGAGTTGAAATTCCGGATGAGGTTTGGGTTGAGATGATGAAAACCGAACTTGATGCCGGGGCATGGAAAGTTATAGCCGAAGCCCGCGAAAGCGGAACCACAGGAATATACCATTCCGACGGCAGCGCCAACGTTGATCTGGTTTCCCTGATCAACAAAAAGCTTGACTCATCGGCTGTACTCTGGGAAGCACCTACCGGTAAACAGCAGGCCTGGTTTATTAAATTATTGGGATCGCAATGTGAATCTTGGAAATATTGCCTCGAACGATGTGATACCCCTGGAATGCCTCAGACTTGGACTGAGGGGCGATACGTTTTTTGATTTCCTGCCGGCCGGACTGATTGAACAGAAGCCCGATTCGGAGAAGTATCATCATTTGGATTAGGTGAGTAAGCTGCCTTCCGGAATGAAAAGATATGGCCTGATAGGTTATCCTCTAACACATTCCTTTTCGGTCAGGTATTTTTCGGAGAAATTCGAACGCGAAGGCATTACAGATTGTTCCTACGATAATTTTCCCCTTGAGAAGATTGAATTGCTGCCCCGGCTGATTGCCGAAGATGAACGGCTTGTCGGTCTCAATGTTACCATTCCTTACAAAGAAAAAGTAATACCTTATCTGGATCAGGTAGATGAGGAAATTAACATCATCGGGGCTGTTAACACAATAAAAATAATCCGGTTGAAAGGAAACATCAGGCTCAAGGGCTATAATACGGATGTCTTTGGCTTTGGGGTCTCTCTAAAACCCTTTTTGAAAGAACATTACCGTAGCGCATTGATCCTTGGAACAGGCGGAGCATCCAAAGCAGCCGCCTACGTGTTGAACAGACTGGGATTTGAAATCAAGGTTGTTTCACGGAATCCGCGCAGCAGCAATCAGATATCCTACACACAGGTTACCCCTGAAATAATCACCGCAGCAAGGGTAATTGTCAATACAAGTCCGGTTGGAATGTATCCCGGCGTAGATGTCTGTCCCGACTTGCCATACGAATACCTGACACCGGATCATGTATTGTTCGACATGATCTATAATCCGCCTGAGACCATGTTTTTGACTAGGGGAAGAAAAATGGGCGCTAAAGTGATCAATGGGTTGCAAATGTTGCATTTGCAGGCTGAAAAGTCATGGAAAATATGGAATGCCGGATGATAAAAAGAATGAACCCTACATGGAGGACAAAGACATTTCCTGTAGTTTTGAACTGAATTTGATACCATATTTACTGGCATTCTCTGGTTTCAGCTCAAATTTCATTTTATCCTGCATGATGACAAAATTTATGGCAGCACCTTCATCCAGGGCGCCGCTCTTTTCCGATATAATGAGTGTGCTTTTTCCGCTCATGGCTGCAAGAACTTCGGCAATTTGTTTGGTTCTTGAGAAAGGAACAAACAGGATATGACAATTCTGAATTTCCGAGGGTAATTTATACCGGATAACTTCAATACTCTGAGTTCCTACCTTTTTGCCCTTGGTATAGATTTCCAGCTCGTTCGCCACATCGGTGGTTCCCAAAATACCAATAATAAAATTCCCGGACCTGTAGCTGGCGGGCCATTCAATAAGCCTTGAGAAATTATAGATAAACAAAGTCTGTGCTTTGGGAATGGTGGTTTGCATATAGGCTGTCGACACCATAAACAAAGCAACAACAGTAATAAGTATCTTTTTCATTTCCGGATAATTTTTTATCACTGTTGATTTATACGGCAATTGACCGGAAATTGTTCCTAAAATTTCAATCCTTATTAAAATTATTGAAAATGCCGGTCAGGATTAGACTTTGATATGGTCCGGGTATTGAACGGAAACAAGGGACAAACCTTCAGCAGGTGCCGAGAATCCGGCAAGATTCCGGTTTCTGCCTTCGATAATCCTGATAAAACCCTCCTGACTTAGCTTACCCCTCCCTACGTCAATCAAGGTACCTACCAAGGCCCGGACCATATTTCTTAAAAACCGGTCAGCCCGGATAGAAAAAATCATTTTGTGGTCACGGATATGCCATACTGCTTCCTGAACATGGCAGATATTGGTTTTGACATCGCTGTGCAGTTTGCTGAAACTGGTGAAATCGGTATAATGCATCAGCCTGCCCGCCGAAAGATTCATGGCATCCACATCAACCGGTACTGAATAATACCAGGAGGATTCAACTTCAAACGGGTCCTTTATCAGGCTGATTGTATATTCATAAGTACGGGAAAGTGCACTGTAACGGGCATGAGCCTCAGGCAATACGCGGTAAATATCTCGTATGGCTATATCTTTCGGCAACAGGGCGTTAATTTTATAAATAAAATCCAATTCGTTTTCAAACAAAGGACAATCACTATCAAAATGGGCCACATAATACCTTGCATGGACACCCGTATCGGTGCGTCCGGCGCCGGTGGTTTTTATAGGTTCCCGGGCTAGGATTTTTAAGGCTGTTTCAACAACTTCCTGCACTGTGGAAGCATTTGGCTGCGCCTGCCATCCGTGATAACGGGTACCCTTAAAGGATAATTCTATAAAATACCTGCTCATCCCTTCCTGCTATGCTGAAATAGAAACCACCAAAAATACACTATTCTGCATTCATTCATGATTTCTGCCGTAATTCCATTTAACAATTTTTAACAGAATAAAATGTGCAGATAACCAGCAAATTAACATACTTTAACCTTGAATGAAGAAGGGGATGGGGCAAAAATTGTTACTTTCGCTCCTGGCTGATTAGGTTCAAAGAACAAAACAGCCTTCATTTTTTTATTTAACCTGCCAGAATGACCTTCCTGTCGCGTTTACGAAGAAAGGCCGGGCGGATGTACAGTTAGTTTTATGATTTGATTTTGATAATTCAAAAGTGATTTTATTATGGCGGATATTTCCATCCAAATCAGGGAATTAAATGAGAAAATTGAGCGTGAAAGCGCTTTTATTGAGAGAATTAATCAGGAGATCAGAAAGGTCATCATCGGACAAAAACATTTGATCGATGGTTTGCTCATTGGATTGCTTTCCGACGGACATATTCTGATAGAAGGTGTACCTGGACTTGCTAAAACATTAGCTATCAGTACATTATCTAATACAATAAGTGCTGCTTTCTCCCGGATTCAGTTTACACCCGACCTGCTTCCTGCTGATCTCATAGGCACTATGATATACAGCCAGAAAAAGGAAGAATTCCATGTAAAAAAGGGGCCTGTATTTGCAAACTTTATTTTGGCTGATGAAATCAACAGGTCGCCTGCAAAAGTTCAGAGTGCACTTCTCGAAGCCATGCAGGAGAAACAGGTTACAATTGGAAGCCAGTCGTTTGAGCTGCCAAAGCCTTTTATGGTGCTTGCTACACAAAATCCCATTGAACAGGAAGGCACCTATCCATTACCTGAAGCTCAGGTGGACCGTTTTATGCTGAAACTGGTCATAACTTATCCCGGCAAAGAGGAGGAACGGATGATTATGCGTGAAAACATCGCAAAAAATTTTCCCGTAACTGACAAAATCCTCAGTACCGAAGATATTCTTCGGTCGCGGGAAACCGTTAAGGAGGTATACATGGATGAAAAAATAGAACAATATATTCTGGATATCGTTTTTGCTACAAGGTTCCCAGCTGACTACCATCTGGCTGCTTATAAAAACATGATCAGTTATGGCGCATCACCCCGGGCAAGCATTAACCTGGCCAAATCGGCCAAGGCTTACGCCTTTATCAAGCACCGTGGATTTGTGATTCCCGAAGATATCAGAGCGGTATGTCATGATGTGCTGCGTCACAGGATTGGCCTTACTTATGAAGCAGAAGCCGAGAACATTTCTACGGAAGATATCATCACAGATATTTTAAATAACATTGAGGTTCCATAATTATGAAAAGCAGCATCAGATACCTCTTGATCTCCATAGGGCTAATGGCCAGCCTGTCTGTTGTGCATGGTCAGAACTATATCGGCCTTACCTCCGTTGAAATTGCCGGATCCATGAAAACTGTTCATCCGCAGTTTAAACTGGATAAAAGTGCTGTCAATCATTCCTATAAATACCTTAAGTATGTTGATAAAATCAGTGAACAAACGATTCTTTTCTTTATGTCGGACAAAGATGTTTGTACCTATGTCCGTTGGATGTCTGATTATTCCAATTTAAATGATATGATTGAAACACTCAACCGGGAATACAGAAAAAGTGGTGCAAATTCCTGGACGTTCTCGGAAAAGGGCCAGGATTACTCTGTGACCCTGGTGGAGGACGAATGGTATTTTACAGTTAATTACCGAAAGAATTAGTCATTTTTGCACGGTTGAGATGGAAACCACTGAATTACTGAAAAGGGTACGGAAGATTGAAATTAAAACAAGAGGCCTTTCAAGGCACATCTTTGCGGGGGAATACCATTCTGCTTTCAAGGGAAGAGGAATGGCCTTCAGCGAAGTCCGGGAGTACCAATATGGGGATGATTTCAGAAACGTTGACTGGAATGTAACCGCACGGTTTAATCATCCCTTTATCAAAGTATTTGAAGAGGAACGCGAGTTAACCGTCATGCTGCTTATTGATATCAGTGGTTCAGGAGAATTCGGGACACAAAGCAGGTTTAAAGCCGATCTGATCACGGAAATTGCTGCGGTATTATCATTTTCGGCCATTCAGAACAACGATAAAGTAGGTGTGATCATGTTTTCAGACCGGATTGAACGTTTCATTCCTCCCAAAAAAGGCAGACAGCATATCTTAAAGATCATTCGCGAACTGATCAACTTCAGGCCTGCCAGTCGGTTGACCAATCTGACCGTACCCCTTCGTTTTCTGGTAAATGCCATTAAAAAGCACAGCATCACTTTTCTGATCACCGATTTCATGGATCAGAATTATGAGGAGGCTTTAAAGATTGCAGCCAAGAAACACGATCTTGTGGGGCTATGGATATATGACAAACGCGAAACGGAATTAACAGGAATGGGCCTGATGAAGGTAAAAGACGCTGAAACCGGTCAGATCACATGGATCGATACAGCCAGTACCTTTGTTCGCCATGCCTTTCAGGAAATTTACCGAAAGAAACAGGAGGAAACAATTGACTTCCTGAAAAAATCAGGAGTTGATTATGTGGCTATTGGCTCGCATGAGGATTATGTAAAACCTCTGATGCGGCTTTTTCATCAGCGGGCCAGATAGTGTTAACATGAATTGAGGGAATACCCATGTCGATTATACGATTCATACAGAGATTTATTGGCACGGTTACCATAATCGGGCTCATGCTGGGTGTATCCATAACATCGGCTCAGGAGGTCACCGTAAAAGCAGAACTTGATACCAACAGGGCTTTGATTGGTGATCAGCTAAAATTGCACCTGTCGGTTGAAAAACCTGCTGATCTCAGAATCGACTTTCCGGTGTTAAGGGATACGATTACCGATAAAATTGAGATCGTTGGAGATCCTTTTACAGATACTGCAACTGTTTCTCAGGGCAGGGTGGTTATTCAACGTGAGCTGCTCATTACCGTTTTTGATACCGGTCTTTTTGAGATTCCTTCTTTGTATTTTCATACCCAAAAAGGCCAATCACTGGATTCTATCCCGACCTTGCCCCTGTTTTTTGAGATCCTGGCTGTTAAAACCGATTCCACCCTGCGGGATATCAAAGGCAATTTTAAAGCTCCGCTGAATCTTGGCGAAATATATGCGTATATAAAAGAATATTACCCGTATGGTCTTTTGGTTATTGCTGCAGGGATACTGTTCTGGTTAATTCTGCGTTATATCCGAAAAAAACTGGGAAAGGGAAGGGTAGCTATCCGGGAAACGCCGGCGGAATTACCTGAGATCGCTGCGCTGCGGGAACTGGAAAAGTTAAAGGCTGATAAACTCTGGCTGCAAAACAAAGTGAAACTTTATTATATCAGATTATCGGAAATACTGCGCAACTATATTGAGGACCGGTTCAATATTATGGCACCGGAGCAAACCACTGATGAAATCCTGCAGGCTCTTCATTCCTCCTGGTGCCCGGTATCGGATCAAAAACGCTTGGCTGACCTGCTTAAACTCTCAGATCTGGTAAAGTTTGCCAAGGTTATTCCTGCCGAAGAGGAAAATGCAGTGCAGGTTGACCAGGCGGTTGAATTTGTGCAGAATACCTCCAATCGGACTGAAGTGGATCCCAGGGGTAGTGACCTGATGAAGAATGTGATGCAAAGTAAAATTACCATTGAAGATGTTTGACCTGGAATTCTTACATCCGAATTATTTATACCTGTTGCTGGTGCTGATACCCGCCATAATCTGGTATGTATACAGTTACAACCATGTACAGGCCGATATTCAGATCTCAGCGGTTAAACCATTCCATCAGATTAAAAAAGGATTTCGGGTATACCTCCGGCATATGCCTTTTTTATTGCGGATGCTTACGGTTGCTCTACTTATCGTAATCCTTGCCAGGCCTCAGTCAACAAACCGTTGGCAGAATGAATCGGTAGAAGGTATAGATATTATGCTCGCACTGGATATATCGGGCAGTATGTTGGCAGGTGATTTCACTCCCAATCGCATTGAAGCATCCAAGGATGTAGCTGCCTCTTTTATTTCGGGCCGGCCGAATGACAGGATTGGCATTGTTCTTTTTGGCGGTGAAAGCTTTACCCAGTGTCCCCTTACCACCGATCATGCCGTTCTGATAAATCTCCTGCAGGAAGTGAATGTCGGCATTATCGAAAACCAGACTACTGCCATCGGACTTGGATTGTCAAATGCCGTCAAACGGTTAAAAGACAGTGGTGCCAAAAGTCGCGTGGTGATACTGGTAACAGACGGAGTAAACAATGCCGGTTCGGTTGATCCGCTCACTGCAGCAGAAATTGCGAAAACTTTTGACATAAGGGTTTATACCATCGGTGTCGGAACCCATGGAACTGCTCCCTATCCGGTGAGAGATGCTTTTAATAATATCTTCTACCAGCAAATGGAAGTTAAAATTGATGAAGAGATTCTCCGAAGGATATCTTCCATGACAAACGGTGAGTACTTCAGGGCAACCAATAACCTGAAGCTCAAAGAAATTTACCTGGAAATCGACCAGCTGGAGAAATCAAAAATCAATGTAAAGCATTATTCAAGGAAGTATGAAGAATTCAGAGTATTTGCCTTTGCAGCGCTGATCCTGTTGATGATGGAAATACTTGTCAGGATAACGGTCCTTAGAACAATAACGTAATATTGATCTGTCAGGTTATGTTTAGATTTGAGCATAAAGAATATCTTTTCCTTTTGTTGGTTCTGCCCATATTGCTGGGTTTTTACCTCTTTTATATTTACCGGAGGAAAAGCAATATCAGGAATTTCGGTGATCCGGAACTGATTTCCTCCCTTATGCCGGATTTCTCGATGTTCAGAAAAAATCTGAAATTCTTACTGCTGCTGCTGACTATTGCTTTTATCATTATCGGCATTGCCGGTCCCCAGTTCGGATCAAAACTCACTGAAATAAAACGTGAGGGAATTGAGATCATTGTGGCACTGGATGTATCCAATAGTATGCTTGCGGAAGATATTAAACCCAATCGTCTCGAAAGATCAAAACAGGAATTAACAAGACTGCTGGACAGACTTGATAATGACAGAATTGGTATGATTGTGTTCGCAGGTGAAGCCTATACGCAGGTCCCCATAACAAATGATTATCTGTCGGCCAAGATGTTCATCTCGGGTATCAACTGTCAGTTGATTTCTAAACAGGGTACGGCCATTGGTGCAGCCATCAATCTGGCTGTCCGGTCATTCGACCTGCAATCCCCGGCAGGTAAGGCCATTGTAATAATCAGCGATGGTGAGAACCATGAGGGAGGAGTATCCGAAGCCATTAAGAATGCAACGGAAAAGGGGATCACCATATTTACTGTAGGAATGGGGACAAATCAGGGGGCCCGGATTCCCGTTGGTAACAGTACTTACAACCGTGATTATCACAGGGATCGTGAAGGGAATTTTGTGGTGACCAAACTGAATGAACCCATGCTGGTGGAAATTGCCTCAGCCGGAGGCGGAGAATACTATCGGGCCAGTATGCCCAATCTGGGTATGAATAATATGCTGGTAAAGTTAAACAACATGAACAAGGCTGAGACAGAATACAAAGTATTCACGGAATATGAGGAGCAATTTCCTGTGCTGATCTGGATGGCACTTGGCGCCTTGCTGCTGGAATTTCTCCTTTTAGAAAGAAAAAATAAATGGCTGAAGAATATACTCTTGTTTAACAGGAAAAAAGAAGGTTCATGAAACTCATCATTTTCATCCTTTTGGCAAACTCAGCAATTCAGGCATATTCCCAGGCCGAAAGGAAATATATACGTAAAGGGAATAGTGAGTATGAGGATGGCCGGTATCAACAAGCGGAGATAGAATACAGGAAAGCCCTGGAAAAGGATCCGCAGTCCTCAGAAGCTGATTATAATCTTGGGAATGCCCTGTACAGGCAGAAACAGTACGATGCGGCTGCCACGAAATACAACACCCTGGCAGGAAAGGGGAAAGATTCTGAATACCTGAACCGTTATTACTATAATCTGGGTAATGCTTTATTTGAAAATCAAAAATATCAGGAGAGTGTTGAAGCTTTTAAAAGTGCACTGAGGAACGATTCCCGGGACATGGATGCCAAACATAACCTGCAAATGGCTTTGAAAATGCTGAATGAGAATAAGCAACAACAAAATCAGAAGGATCAGCAGAAGAACAAGGATCAGCAAAGCCAGAGCCAGCAGAACAAGGACCAGCAGAATAAGGACCAGGGCAATAAAAATCAGCAAGAGAAGAATCAGCAACAGGGAGAAAATAATAATGAAGAGCCACAGCCAGATCAGATGCAGGGTTCAAAGGGACAGATTACCCGTGAGGATGCAGAGAGAATACTTCAGGCACTTGAGAACGATGAAAAAAATGTAATGAAGAAAGTTCTGGAACAAAAAGAGCACATTCAACAGGTTCCTTTGGATAAGAATTGGTAAAACCTTTAGGATTTTTAATATGCGTACATTTCTGTATATCTTTCTGTTAATACTACCCTGGTACCTGTTTGCACAGGAAGTTCAATTCACAGCATCGGTGTCACCGAATGTATTGCGTATAGGAGAACAGTTTAATCTCACTTACACTGCCGATCAGGAACTGGGTGAAATAAATGTTCCTGAGATCCGCGATTTTGAGCTTCTGGGAGGTCCAAGCCAGGGTCATAGTCAAAGTGTATTTAACGATAACGGCAAGATAACCACTACTTCAACCTGGCAATATACTTATTTTTTCAGGACTGTTAAGGAGGGTAAGTTTACCATTCCTCCTGCCTCGGCCAAAATAAAAAGTAAAACATACAAATCCAATCCTGTTACAGTGGAAGTTATTAAGGGCAGCGATCCGTCAACTTCGCAAAATCAGGATGCCCGGAATGAAAATACTGCCCAACCCAGTAATATTAATGATAATGATCTGTATGTCAGACTGATACTGGATAAAAAGGAGGCTTATCTCGGAGAACAGGTCACGGCTACGATAAAGATATATTCGCGGGTGAATTTGTTTAGAATTGACCGGGGATTTAAGGGCCCTGATTTTACAGGCTTTTTCACTGAACCTGTTGATGTTCCGCCTTTGCTTAATTTGCAGCGTGAGGCTGTTAATGGCGAAATCTACGGTACGGGCATACTCCGCAAGTTGGTTATCGTTCCGCAGAAGAGCGGTGAACTTACCATTCAGCCTTTTGAACTGGATGTTACCCTGAGACAGGAAGTACGGCGAAGAATGGCTGATCCCTTTTTTGATGATTTTACCTTTCCCGAAGTTCAGGAAATACCCGTAACCCTTAAAAGCAGGCCGGTGAAATTGTCGGTCAGGCCTTTGCCTCCCAATGCTCCGGCATCCTTTACCGGAGCCGTTGGAAATTTCAGACTGACCTCCTCCATCAATAAAACAAGCACAAGCACCCATGATCCTCTTACCCTGAAACTGACCATAACCGGAAGCGGAAATCTTAAACTCATCAATCAGGTTGAGGTAAATGTCCCCTATGATATGGAGAAGTATGATCCAGTTATCAATCTGCACATGGATACTCCACATTCCGGATACAAAACGTTTGAATACCTTATAATGCCCAGAATTGCCGGCCAATTCACCATACCCCCTGCGGAGTTTACTTTCTTTGATGTTGGCAGCCGGCAGTACAAAACACTCAAAACCCAGGAGTATCTTATCCAGGTAGAAAAAGGACAGGGAGATACCCTGATGGCTGTTGTACCAGGTTTGGCCAAGGAAGATGTGAAAATTCTCAATCAGGATGTCCGTTTCATTAAGACCAAACCCTTTCGCCTGCAAAAGATCAATATTTTTATCATGCAGTCGCCGGTTTACTACTTCCTGTATGTTCTTGCATTGTTGATATTCATGGCCGTAGTGTGGAATCATAACCGGTTAATCAGGCAAAATGCTGATATTGCAGGCTTGAGACTGCGGAAGGCAGATAAGTACGCCAAAAAGAGGCTTAAAAAGAGTTCCGGATTACTGAAACAGGGAAATGATGCCGCATTCTATGAGGAATTGCTCGGAGCATTATGGGGTTATTTAAGCGATAAACTGAACATACCGGTGGCCGTACTTTCAAAGGACTCCGCAAAAGCAGCGTTACAGAAAAGAGGAGTGGACCAGGAAATGATTGATCGCTTGTTCCTTGTTACAGATGCCTGTGAATTGGCCCGATATGCCCGTGGTACAGGTAATATGGCTATGGAAGAGTTGTACAGTGAGGCATTGAATGTAATTACCAACCTTCAGCAAAAACTGAAATAAAATTCAAAATGATGATGCAGTCATTGAAATTGAAAAGGATCAAAAAGGTGATGTCGATTGTCTTTTGTTTGATACTGCTCGCTTTAACGGATCAGCTCCATATAAATGTCACCGCTGCAGTCGTTTCCGGTTCATCATTATCTCCGGATTCCATTGTATCGGAAGGAAATCGGTATTATATGAACAGGGAATATGATCTCGCGGCACAATGCTATAACAAAGTGATTGGCATGGGTTTGGTTTCGGGTGAACTCTATTATAACCTGGGGAATTCCTATTACAAACAGGATAGTCTTTCCAAGGCCATACTCTTTTACGAGAAGGCATTGCTGCTCAAACCAGGTGATGAAGATGTACGGCAAAATCTTGCCCTGGCGAATGCCCGGATCATTGATAAAATCGATGACATTCCTGACTTCTTTATAAAGCGATGGATCAATGAGTTCCAGGGACTCTTCTCACCCGACCGGTGGGCGATTATTAGCCTGATCCTCTTCATTTTTGCTCTTGCAGCATTTTTATGGTTTGTGTTGAGCAATCAGTACCAGGCAAAAAGAGTTGGATTTGTTGTGGGTATTATTTTCCTGGCCTTTTCATTTTTAGGTATTTTATCCATGCAAAAACGGACACATAAAATACTAAAAAGTGATTCCGCGATCATCATGACTGCCTCCGTGAATGCCAAAAGTTCACCTGATGAACAGAGTACCAACATGTTCGTGCTCCATGAGGGCACAAAAGTAACGTTGCTGGATAGTGTACAACATTGGAAGGAAATCAGGATTGCTGACGGCAATAAAGGATGGATACCTGAAAGGGTATTGGAGGAAATCTGACTTTGGAAGGCGGAATCTCCAGGGGTCAGGGTCTTACCTCAAAGCTCTTAAAACCCATAACTTCTCCGTCATAAACATCAATGAAATCAATTCTCGCCCTGGAAGGACCCTGCCGGCACCAGTTAATAAACTCTTCAAGTTGTAAGGGCTTTCCTTCAGCTTCTATATAAACATCCCCGTCGGGCAGATTTCTTACGAAGCCTCTGACACCAAAAAAGCCGGCCATGTTTCTGGCAGAGTATCGGAATCCCACGCCCTGAACACGTCCTGATATTCTTATGTTTTTATGTAAAGAACTTTCTGTTATCATTGACTTTTTATACTTTAACAAGGAAATATCAATTTAATGTTAAAAATACTTGATTTTTTCTTCATCGGTTTTCATAGCCTGCTGATCATTTTTAATTTGTTTGGTTGGATATTCCGGCCAACCCGAAGGTTAAACCTTATTACACTTGCATTAACCGGTTGTTCATGGTTTGTTCTTGGATTATTTTATGGCATTGGTTATTGTCCGCTTACTGACTGGCATTTTAATATCCTTGAAAGGATGGGCGAAAGTAATCTTCCTGCCTCCTATACTGCCTATCTTTTAAACAGGTTTACAGGAATTGAATTTCGTGAGGCAATCGTTGACAAACTGACTTTGTTATTATTTCTTTGTGCATTATCTTTGTCTGTCTTTTTCAATATAAAACAAAACCGGGCAAGAAAGGCTGTCTGATATCTTGTTTTCCTGTTTACAAACATTTCCCGGGATAAGCTGTTAATTAATATAAAAAATATGAGAAAATTATTTTTGGTTTCATTGATCCTGGCCGCAGTTATTCTTTCAGTGCCGGTTTATTCGCAGCAGGCAAAGTCGTTTTATGATTTCACCATGAAGGATATAGATGGCAGTTCTTTTAGCCTGGCTAATCTAAAAGGCAAGAAAGTTCTTGTAGTGAATACTGCTTCAAAATGTGGATTAACCCCACAGTATGCCGAGCTCGAAAAACTTTATAAAGAATACCAAAGCCAGAATTTTATTATTATCGGTTTTCCGGCCAACAATTTCAATGGGCAGGAGCCAGGTTCCAATGAAGAAATTAAAAACTTCTGTCAGGTAAACTACGGAGTTTCCTTTCCCATGATGTCTAAAATATCGGTTAAAGGTGAGGACATAGATCCTTTATACAAGTGGCTTACTTCAAAAGAATTGAACGGTGTATTGGATTCTGAAGTCAGCTGGAATTTTCAGAAATACCTGATCGACGAAAACGGTAAACTGGTTGACATGGTTCCTCCAAAGGAACTGCCTTATTCGGATAAGATAATTAACTGGTTAAAAAACTGACCACTCCGGCACTGAACACCTATCCTGATGATTAATCCCAAACCCACTGCATGGGAGAGGGGAGTAACAGGGTCAGGTTTCTTTAAGAAATTTGTCAACTTTCTCAAAGAACTCTTTTATTTCGATCGGTTTGGTGATCTGTTCATTGCAACCGGCTTCAAAACATTTATTCCATTCGTTATCAAGTATGTAGGCTGTTTGTGCAATAATGGGGATCTTCCGGTTAAACTCCCGGATGAGTCGGGTTGCCTGGAATCCATCCATTTCAGGCATTTTGATATCCATGAGCACAAGGTCAATCTTATTGATCGATTTGCACAGTTCAACCGCCTGGATTCCGTTGCTGGCATGTAGTATAGTCGCTGCCGTATCATGCAATACTGCTTCCAGGAACTTATAATTTACTTCATCATCTTCAACTACCAGGATAACCTTATCCTTCCATATATACGAAGGGATTACAAACTCTTCTTCAGGAGCCATGATGTGATAGGTATCCGGTACTTCTTCAAAAGGAATGGTGAAAAGGAAAGTGGAACCCTGTCCGAGTTCCGATTCGACCCAAATTTTCCCCCCAAGCAGTTTGATCAGGTTTTTTGCAATAGTTAGGCCAAGGCCGGAAACTTCAGACTTTCCGGTCAGGGCTTCCTCTTCAGCAACACGTCCGAATAATCGTTTCTGCAAATCACGGGAAAGTCCAATGCCCGTATCCCGCACATAAAACTCAATCCTTTGTTCACTTACCGGCTTATATCCGATCTCAATCCAACCTTTTTTGGTATATTTTATCGAATTGTGGATCAGATTGGAAATAAGCTGCTGCAACCGGCCGGGATCTGTATAAATAACAAAGCCATGATTGGGGGGATAGGCAATCCGTATATCCAGGTGCTCTTTATTCTCTGTGACCTTGTACTGGTTAAAAATAACAAGCAATTCGTTCAGCAGCAGATCAATATTACAGGGCGATTTTCTGATCGTAATCTTGCCTGATTCCATTTTAGTAAGCTCAACAAGGTCATCAATCATTTTGAGAAGATGAATGCCCTGATTTTTAATAGTTTTGACATATTCAAGCCGCTTTTCAATGGGCAGGTTGCCAATATGGAGCAGTTCGCTAAAACCGATGATGGAATTCATCGGGGTTCTTATTTCGTGCGAGATATTGGACAACAAAATGCTCTTATATTTTTCTGAATCTTCCGCTTTTTCTTTGGCCTTGATCAGATCCTTTCTGGATTTTTCCTGTCGGGTGATATCCCTGAGTGACGCTAAAATCAAGGGGGCAACTGTGTTTTGTCGTAAAATATCCTCCAACCAGGAAATTTGCATAAAAATAAGCCTGAATTCTCGTCCGTCACCTTCAGAACGCGCAATTTTAAACTCAAGTTCACAGGGTTTGCAGCCCGGAAGGAAATCATGAAAGGCTTTTTCAAATCCAGGTCTGTCTTCGGGAAGGATCGAAGATTTAAACATTTCCTGGGTAACGACTTTTTCGTCCTTGAATCCTAAAATTTCACGGGCAAGCGACGAAAACCAATAATCCTCGCTTTCAGGTTTCTTTATGAAGAAACCAATTCCATTCAGTTCAAGAATCTTCGAAAGCACGGATAAATTGAAATGCTCATTATCCTCAATGCCAGCATCTTTTATGGTTTTCCGCAACCGGTCATTCTCCGCTTCGAGTTTGGCAATGTTCTGCTTAAGTACGCTTATCTCCCTTTTTTTACTTCCTAACACCATTGGTTTCCAATTTTAATAGAAACACAGGATCAATGAAGTGGTTTAATCTGCTAATTGAATAAATGCCATATAGGCATTTTCATGATCCACTCTGGCCTTTGTCAATAATATTTTTACTGCTTTTTCCTTGCCATTTTTGTCAATGATGGAACTATTTCTTCGCTGTCCGGTAATCTTATGATCGCCCGGCCGCGTGTAACTTCCAAGCAATTCATCTTTATCCGTCAGTTTTTCAGGGAATAACAGGTTAATGTCGTGTTGCAGCACATCCTTCCGGTCAATCTTCCACAATAATTCGGCGGCCTTGTTGAAAAAAACAATCCGGTTGTCACTGCTGGTCGTAATAATGGCATCCGGCGAATCCTCCAATATTTTCTCATTAATATTTTTTATTCTTTCAGTTTCCTTAAACTGATTCAACAATTCGGTTTTTGTATCACGAATCTTGCTGATCAATTCCTTTTCTGCATCCTTCAGTAACTTTTCCTGTTTTTTCATTAACTCCGTTAATGTGGAGATCTCGGTTTCCAGCTGTTTCTCATGGGTAATATCATTGCCCGTAAAAACAATACTTTCAATTTCATGTGCCATATTAAAGAGGGGACTGAAAGCTCCGTTTAGCCATATTTCAGTTCCATCTAAAGCTTTAGCCCTGAGAAGGCCGGCATTACCGGTCCCCTTGATTATTGAGTCCCAGCGTTTATTGAAAGACTCCAGTTCAATGGGGTAAATCAGATCAAAGATTACCAATGCTTTGAGGTCTTTTTTAGACAGTTTGAATAACTGAATGAAATTGTCATTTGCATCAGTCAGGTTGCCGTTAATATCCAGTTCAAGCTTAATCCCTGTCGCAGCTAGTGATTCAACGATGAGCTCGTCCTTGTGGATCCGGTTTCTTTCCTCTGAAGTATCAATGGCCAGAAACATTACTTTATCCCCGAAAGAATCTTCAGCTTTTGAGACACTTATGGCAGCAATGGTCCAAAGATCTTTGCCGGTGCGTGTAACATGCTTAATATAACCTTTGTATGGATTAAGGTCAATCACTAGCTTGTTCCATAATTCTTTAAACCAATCACGATTTTCTTCACTGATCAGTTCTGAAAAATGTTTGCCTTCTATTTTCAGATCGTTACTGAATTCAAATTTACTGTAAAAAAGACTGTTTGCATTGACCAATCTGCCATCAGTATCAAATTCAGCACGGATAAGATTCTGGTTGATGGTATCCTCCAACACAAGAAATCGTTGTGATTGTCTGGTGGCTTCTTCCTGTGTAGCCTGCAATTCCTCCATGTTTTGTCTCATCTCCTCCTCGTGAGAAGTAAGTGCCTGTGTTTGTGCCTTGGATTCTTCAAGCAGTTTAGCCGTTCTCAGGTTAGTTTTGACAGCCGACAAGGTAGCAGCGATACTCTCAGCGGTTTTTTCCACAAGTGTGACATGCCGGGATTCGAATTCACCAAATGAGGCAAACTCAAGTACGCCATAAATCTGACCTTCATATTGCATTGGAATAATCAGCAAACTGTTGGGATTGGATTCACCCAGACCTGATGTAACTGTAATGTATGATTCGGGTACATTTTTCAGGTGAATGATCTTCTGTTCGAGTGCACAGGTTCCTATCAAGCCATCACCCCATTTGATTTGCTGATCTGTAAACTTGCGCCTGTCATAAGCAAAAAAGGCAGCAAGATTAAAGAATTTGTTCTGCGGATCCGAATCATCCAGAAGATAAAAGCCTCCCTGTATCGCATTGACATATTTTGTCAGGTCCTTAATAACAGTAAAGGACAATTGCTCCGGGTCATGAATGTAAGTTCTTAAAACTTCGCTGAAATGAGCAGAGCCACTTGCCAGCCAATTTCGCTCTTCTTCCTCTTTTCGCAATTTCAGGTCGGTTTCCCTGTTTGTCCTTAAAGTATCCCGCAAATTTAGAAGAGACTCACCCAATGTATCACCCTCCCCCGAAGATTTAAAATCAACTTCCAGGTTGCCATGTGTGAGCTCCCGGGTAAAAGCATTGACCTGTTCAATTCGTTCCTTTTCATGATCCACAAGCGCTGATTTTTCAACAAGTTGCCTGGTAAACCTATGGGTAATCCAGAAAACAGTCAATGGCAGCAAGAGCGCAAATAAGATGACCAGCCAGAAAACGGGTCGATGTTTTAATATCCAAAGAATTCCGGTGAAGGAGAAGTTGGCTTCATCACTGTTTACAAGTTCGAGAAACAGTGCAAATACGAGTAGAATTACGGCGGCTACCGAAGCCAGGATTGTATACTGAGTAAGCTTTTCTTTTCTTGAAATTACATCCATAATCGGCTAATTTGGATATATTATACTGAGAAAAATAAAAGTAGTTATTATTTTAACAACTAAAAATACCAAAAAATCGATATTTTTTGGTTTGTTATAAACCGATGTGTTGAGTTGGTTGTTGTGAATGACAGGAATGTTGTGATTATGAAGATTAATTAGCAATTTAGCCTGTGATGAAGGATAAAAAAGCAAATTTATATTTACTGCTGTCTGCTTTCTTTATTGGCAATGCCCTTTTGGCAGAACTTACCGGCGTTAAGATATTCAGCCTGGGGAAAGTGCTGGGAGAAATCTTTACCGGACCTTCCGGTGAAGGCATGAAGTTTATCCCCCTGAACATGAGCATTGGGGTAGTAATCTGGCCTCTGGTTTTTATTACCTCCGATATACTCAACGAATACTTCGGAAGGGCAGGGGTCAGAAAGATCAGTTTTATTACATCGGGATTGATAGCCTATTCATCCTTATTTCTATTAACGGCAAACAAATTGCCACCGGCAGATTTCTGGCTTGAAAATAACCGGATGGTTGTAGCGGAGGGTAATTTTGATATCAACCTTGCCTATAATGCTGTTTTCCGGCAGGGTGTGAATATTATTGTCGGTTCGCTTACAGCCTTTCTCGTAAGTCAGCTTATTGATGCCTATACCTTTCAATACCTGAAGAAGATAACAGGACATCGCTACCTTTGGCTGCGAGCCACCGGTTCAACTGTGATTTCTCAGCTGATCGACAGTTTCTTAATTTTGTTTGTGGCTTTTTATTGTTTGGGTAACTGGTCACTCGACCAGGTGTTCCAGGTTGGATTGCTGCAATATATCTATAAAGTTTCCCTGGCTATTCTTCTTACTCCACTGATTTACCTGATGCATTGGATTATTGATCGGTATCTCTCCTGAGCCAGTCTTCCCTCCAGAAGTGAAAACATGCCCTGTCACATCCTCCTTGTCTGGCGCCATCGCAATGCACACCCTCCAGAAAGAAGGTAGGACTCCTTAATTTTCTCAGTTCACCTGTTTCCTCCAACAGAATGGTCTCCACCTTTTTGAAAACCTTAAATCTTTTTCCGCAAAACTGCTCCATTTCCGGCATGAAATACAAACCTTTGTGCCTTCCTCTTTCGTTCAGGGTTAAAGATATTTCGCGCATGGACCGAACCTTTACATATTCGCCGGGTTGAAGATTCGGAGACTTGATTTCGGCTGAAACAGGCAAT
The DNA here is from genome assembly GCA_963800645.1 of uncultured Bacteroidales bacterium. Lineage (GTDB taxonomy): Bacteria > Bacteroidota > Bacteroidia > Bacteroidales > UBA10428 > UBA5072. The sequence goes on from CAWDBX010000009.1 coordinate 118,123, forward strand.
TTTTTTGCAGTGCTCCGCAAGAACTTGTATTTCAAACGGGCATAACCGGTATCCTTAAGGACAAACATTTTGGTTACCATTCTTATAAGCAGAGGTTTCTTTTCGCTCGCCTCCCGAAGGGGTTCTGCTACTGCCTGACAATAATATTTCTTTTCCATTTTCCAGTCAGATTTAATTGTTTCAGGTCAAGTTTTTTGTTTAGAATTTGTGTTGATAAAGCCATTCAGGATTTTTAAGGAAGGCGCCAGGGGTCGAAGATTTGACTTGATTTTGATATCGAAAGATTTGTTTTTATCAGGCACCTCTGCATACATTTTATTGGTGGTGTTATATTCCGGAACAATTTCTTTGCAGTATTTAACTACTTCCATTTCTGACAGATCATATAAATTATACAATAAATGATCGATCTTTTTCAGCAGATTATCGTTGTCAATATGCTCTACTTTGGCAATTTTGATCTTTGGGTGATGGGTAGGAAGCGTGTTTTCCTGGTCAGTCAGTAATTCTTCATACAGTTTTTCTCCAGGTCGCAAGCCCGTAAATGAAATCTTAATGTCCTTATCCGGCACCAGTCCTGATAGCCGGATCATTTGACGCGCCAGGTCAGCAATGTTTACTGGTTTGTCCATATCAAAAACAAAAATCTCACCGCCTTTGCCCATAAAACCGGCTTCCAATACCAATTCACAGGCTTCAGGTATAGTCATGAAGTACCGGGTAATATCCGGATGGGTTACTGTTATGGGCCCCCCTGCTTCGATTTGTTTCGTAAAAATAGGGATCACCGAACCATTTGAACCCAGAACATTCCCAAACCTGGTGATCACGAACTGAGTTCTGTTTCCGTCCTCCCTGGCTTTTAATTGCACCAGCATTTCGCATATCCTTTTGGATGCCCCCATGACATTGGTTGGATTTACCGCCTTGTCAGTGGAGATCATGACAAATTTCTTAACGTTGTATTTTACCGACATGTCTGTGATGATCTTTGTTCCTCCTGCATTCACTCTTATCGCTTCATGGGGATTTTCCTCCATCAAGGGGACATGCTTATAGGCTGCTGCATGAAAAACCAGATCAGGTTTGAATTTTCTAAAAATATGCTCCATTTTGACCCTGTTTGTAACATCGGCCAGGATGGGGTGAACAGAAAGTTCATTGGACTTGGTTTTAAGCTCATTTTCAAGGTAAAACATGGGAGTTTCTGCCTGATCAACCAGTACTAATTTTTTCACGTTAAAACGTGTCAGCTGACGTACGATCTCGGAACCAATAGAGCCGGCTGCCCCCGTCACCAGAATAGTCTTCTGCGTCAATCCAATTCCTATTCTTTTAATATTCAACTTAATGGGATCACGTCCCAAAAGATCCTTTATTTTTACTTTTTGTATTTGATGCATTTGCAGATTTCCGTTCAACCAGGTATTTACAGCAGGGGTCTCAAGTACTTCTATTCCCATTTCCAGTGCTGCCCTGATCATTTCGCTTTTTTCTGCCGCTGGTATTTCTTCTACAGCAAAGATCAGGGTCTCAATGCAATGTTTATTTACAAATTCCGAACACAGCACGCTGGGGGGATATACCGGTACCCCGTTTATTTTCTTGCCCTGGAGTTTTTTATTTTTGTCGAGGAATCCTGAAACTTTGTAGCCATTTGTCACATCGCTTAGAATGACCTGTTTAACCATTACTCCCATGGTCCCTGCCCCCAGTATCAATACATTCTTCTTTTTTATGTAGGAGTTGGATATCAGGTAAAAGCTTACTTTGATGATTACCCTGACAAAAAAGAGTATTACGGTTATTAAAACATAATGGATCATAATAATGGATAATGGCAGAACAAGAATATCGCTCCATCCGAGCCACCTGCCGACAAGTGACATAAAAAACAGTGCCGTAAAGGAGAACGTAGTGGCTATGAAAACATTCAGCATGTCAATGATGGTGGTATGGCGCAAAAGGCCGGTGTAGGAATGGTAAACCAGGGAGAATACAGAATAGATGCAAACTGTAATAATGGCATGATACAAGGCCAATGACAGGGTAAAATCTGCCAGCACAAAATTGAAGCGCAGCAGATAGGCGAAAATAAAACAGATGAAAACAGCGATACTATCCATCGCAAACACCATCCACCTTGGCAAGGAATAATGCTGGAATATCCAACTGACTTTCTCTTGCAGGAATTTCACTAGTTTTTCGTAAGTTTCAAGCATGGCACACTGGTTTTTGGGGTGATTGATAAGGGCATAACAGGAAAATTAATAGTACTATCTGCTCCGTAACTGATGGTTTATCCTTCCGGCGGGACATCAGTTTTAAGAAGTGCAGGTTATATTAGTATTTCCTTAATTGTCTGACATATATATAGTAGCTCCGAATGAGTCAAATCAGGGTAAACGGGCAGGGATACGGTACCGTTCCAAATACGCTCTGTGTTCGGGAAGTCTTTTTCATTTAAATGATAAGTCTCTTTATAATATAACATCCTGTGCAGCGGTTTGTAATGAACAGAGGTTCCGATCCCTTTTTTAGCCATAAGTTCCATAAATACATTGCGCGATACAGGTGCTTCGGGTTTAATAATTACAGGAAAGAGATGCCATGAATGATTTTCGGATGAACCAAGGCAAACCGGCAAATCAAGGACGGAAATCCCGTGTAGTTCCTGCAGGTAAAAAGCCGCACAACGCTGTCTTTCTGCCCTGAAATAGGATGCTTTCTCCAACTGGGCAAGTCCCACAGCCGCATTGATATCGGGCATATTATATTTGAATCCCGGTGCTACAACATCATATTCCCACGATTGGTTCTTATCGGTAAATCTTGACCAAATGTCACGATTAATGCCATGAAGACGCATTATTTTAACACGTTCATAAACAGCTTCATCATTGGTAACCAACATACCTCCTTCACCTGTAGTTATGGTTTTATTGGCATAAAAGCTAAAACAGCCTGCCTTGCCATAGGTGCCAACATATTGTCCGTTGAATTTGGTCGGGAATGCATGGGCAGCGTCCTCGATGACGGCAATGTTGTTCTTTCGGCATATATCCATAATGCCATCTTTATCGGGTGTGGTCATAGCCGGAGCCTGCCCACCAAAATGTACCAGTATCAGTGCCTTAATATCCGGATGACTTTTAAGGGATTCTTTAAGAAGAGAAGGCGATATTAAACCTGTACCGTATTCCACATCCATAAATACAGGATCCGCTCCCATGTACCTAATTATTTCAGCGGATGCTGTGAAGGTAAGTGAGGGAACCAGTACATGGTCTCCCTGTTTTATACCGGATGCTTCCACGGCCAGATGCAATGCCGAAGTACAGGAATTCACGGCGCAGGCGTGTTTAACTCCCAGATATTGTGCAAATTGATTTTCAAAGCTCAGGGCCTTTGCGGAGGTAGTAAGCCATCCACTGGCCAAAACTTCCTGAATGTACTTGGACTCATTACCGGCAAGTGATACTTTTGAGAATGGAATATTCATGAGTTTGGTGGCTTATTATTAAAAATTGTGATCAGGGTTTTCATAATCAGTTTAAGATCACCTGTAAACGTATGATTTAACGTATACTGCTCGTATAACTCAAGTTTCTCCGGCAGGATTATTTCGCGGTAAGTGGCTTCAGGATCCATTGATTCGGCTAACAGAGACTCTTCATTTCGAAAGGCCAGGGAAGCATTATCAGTTATACCGGGTTTAATGCTCAGGATCAATTTCCATTTCTCGGGATAGGCATCCACCCATTTTTTGATTTCAGGGCGCGGACCCACAAGGGACATTTCACCCTTCAAAACGTTAATTAGTTGCGGCAATTCATCGAGTTTGGTCTTTCTGATGATTTTTCCCACCCGGGTTATACGGGAGGTATTACCAGGTTCGAAGCATGCCTCAGTTCCTGCTTCTAAAACCTTCATGGAACGGAATTTATACAATACAAACATTCTGCCATCCTTTCCGACCCTCCATTGTTTAAAGAAGACCGGACCCTTGTCATTTAAAAAGACAAGCAGACTTAAAATCATAAAAAGAGGAAGAAGTATGATCAGACCCAGCAATGAAACAATAAAATCAAAGATGCTTTTCATGTAAAATGATGGAGGATTTTTTCGGGTTCAGGCATCGGCAGCCTGCATGATGATGGATACCAATTTATGAAGATTCTTTTCTCTGGTATAATTCTTCAGCGCAAAATCGAACCCATTCTCTCCAAAAGTCAGGAGCTCCTGTTTTGTCCTCGATATGGCGTCCATCATGGCATGAGCCAAAGAATTCGTATCTTCAGGAGGAACAACCCAACCACAGTTTGCTTTCCTAATGGCGAGTGCTATTTCACTTTCTCCTTCTGCACAGGCAATGATCGGCTTTTTCGAAAACATATAAGCAGGCAGTTTGGAGGGCATGGCAAAATGAGCAGTATTTTTCTTCAGACTCAGAATTAACACATCAGCCTGATCTTGTATTTCCGGTACTTTGAGCACGGGAGCATCCCGGAATTCAATCGTTAAATTCCCGCAATTTCGCGACAAAGCAATTAGTCTTTCTTTCTCGGAACCATTTCCGGCAATGATCAATTTTGTATTTTTCAGGCCACTCAGGTGATAGGCAGAAATAATTACCTCAATGGCTGCTGTTGTGCTCAGACTGCCAAGAAACATGAAAGTAAAACTGGAGTTGACCGGACTTCCTGCTGATATCCTGTGATGATTCATAAAAACAGAATCGTTCTGCCAGGTATATACTATTTCGACTTTACCGTTATCCAGTCTCCGCGTCTTTGCCAGCATGTTTTTCATACCGGAGGAAATGGTGATGACCTTGGTCGATTTCTGCAGGATATACTTATCGATGGGCAAAAGAAAATTGAAGATCAGCCTCTTCATTAAAGGTAACCTGTTGATGAGTGATTCGGGATAAATGTCCATAATGTGCGTGATGGAAGGAATTGAATATCTTCTGGAGGCTCTGACAATTAAGTATTGCGCCAGCAGGGGCCAGGCGAGTACGTAAATGCATTCGATCTCAGCATGCCTTTGTTTGATAAAATCCGCTGCATGTTTTCCAAAACTATAGCTTTCCATCATCCGGCCAAAAATGGTTGACTTTGGACAAGCATATGATTTTAAGATCAGGTGGTCATATTTCCCATTGCCGGGGATCCTTTTCTCAAAGGAGAAACCGAAGGGGCGGGAAGGCCTGGGCGTAATGATGGTGACCTTCCTTTCTTCCGACATCGCCATGGCCAGATCGTGGCACAGCGTGGCAGCTGTAACCGGTTCAGGCGGGAAATGTGCTGATGCAAATAAAATCATAGCACCGGATTTTTCCAGATTTTTTTATGAGCAACCATGGTCAGGGATGGCACGTTCTGAAAGACAACCGATAACCCTGATAAATGCGGATGATTTTTCTGGCCAAAGGATTTTTAAAATTCTTCTTCCCCAGGAGATGCAGGTTGAAGAATATAGCAAGCTTAATAAAGGGCAGCAGCAACGGATTCAGGATATATACCCTTGATACCGGAATCGGATCAAATAACATATTGCTTTTAAACCTGTTCAATTCAGGGAGGTCAGCAATGGAATCCAAACCATAAGAAATCTTCACAGGTGAGTTTTTCTCAATTAATTGGTTGACCATCCTGTAAAGCAATCCGTTCATCGGATCTGTTATTTCTGAGTCTACCCTGTCAATAAAGGCATGCATAATGATGTACTTCTCCTCAAGTTCGGCTGTTATGATATATCCGACCATTCTACCGGCAAAGTAAGCCCCCAGCATGTCAATGCCGTCCTGGTTATAAAGCGTAGTAATGTACTGGCTCCAACACTTTGCATTGGTAAGTGTTTTGTCTTTTTTGTGTTGTCTTTTAAGCGTTTGCTGATTGATGGCGAGGCCAAAGGAAAGCAGATCTTCCAAATCAGGTCTTTTAAACGTGCAATTCTGCAGGCTCTTGCGAATCCGGTTTCTTATCTTTTTTGCGAACTTGTCAATATTGTAATCGCTGGTATTCAATATATACTCATAGGAGTTTTTTCTCCGCAAATCAGTAAGAAGAACGGAAACCAGATACTTCCATTTCACCGATTTTATCAGGTTTTCGTGAATGGGTATTTTTACCAGATTGGGGAATGAATAGTTTATCCAACCCTGCCTGGTAAAATGGACGTCCCCTATTTTGGTTACATCCAGGCCGCCATTTCGGTATAAACTCACATAATCCTGCACATTCATAGATTACTGTTCTGCTTAGGTTGGGTATATTGAAAAATTATGATAGGTTGCACTACGATACAATAATCCGGTCATGATCTTTCAGGGGGAAAGGAATTAAAGGTAACCTCTTTCAGAGGCAACCCTTGTAAAACCGGAAATTTATGCTACAGTAAAGTGAATTCGGAAATTAGGTGAAGGATAATCTTAATAGAATGCCGGATACAACAAATTATTCTCTTTCAAAGGGTCCCAGATCGGGCGCTTTTCCAAGATAGGGCAAGCCAACATCGATACCGGAATTAATCAGATCACTTCCCGAGTTAAGTTTTAAAAAATGGATAACCGGCAAGCTGCCATCTGATTGCCTGGGGCCGGAAATACCGACAGAATCAGTACTGATAAAATCAACATCCGGAAACAGAAATGGATGGTGATGCATCCCAACTGTTATGGTCATGAACAACTGATCTTGAAACACTGACCGAATTGTCATTTTTATAATTGATATTGTTCTTCACGATAATTTCATTTTGATACTGGCTCAGTTCAAAACCGGTATCATCATTGTCATAGGCAATATTGTTGAACAGCAACATTTTAACATTGGCACCGTTCTGATTAAATCCAACAAACCTGTTTTTAAAAGCCAGGCAATGGGTGATTATCCTCTGGGGCACATCCAGAGGTTGTTCATTTGTTCGTCCAAATTTAAATCCGCACCCATCACCTTCGCCCCTGCCATTATTAAAGGACCAGCTGTTTTTAAATACAACGATTCCTTCATTTTCCCAGCAATCAAAACCATCATCTGAATTATACCATGAACGGCATCCGCTGAAATAGGTATATGAACTGTGTGAAGCATAACATACAACAAAGCCATCGGCCTGACCTCCTGAATAACCTGCCGTGTTTATATCGAAATTATCATAGGCATCACAGTTGATGAAAAACAGGGTGTCGGTTTCGAAAGCAGAAAAACCCGATCCGGCATTGGCACGTGAAATACAATTTTCAAATTTAATGCCATTGGAGTTTTCAATGTGAATTCCGTTGGTTTCTGAACCCTGGGCAGGTTGTTTGACTCCCTGAACGGTTAATCCCTTCAAATGTATATACCTGCAACGGTCGAAATACAATCCGGTAATATCCGAGGAACGGGTTATGGTGCTGCAATCCAGTATGGGTGATTCACCCGGATAATTGAAGATGCAGACGGGGTGTGTATAGGTTCCGCTTTTTCTAAAAAGATAAACACCAAAATCATCCTCTGTTCCTGAATAATAGGTTCCGCCCCGAATATATATGGTATCACCGGCTACTGCCATGTTAAATGCTTTCTGCCAGGATGCCCAGGGGTGATCAATGGTACCTGGATTATTGTCATTCCCGTTCGTAGAAACATAATAAACATTTTTTCCCATGATAACGGGTAGGGGGTCATCGGTATCATCCCTGTTCAGGTTTAAATCATCAATTTGATTACAACCGGAAACAAAATTCGCAATCAGTAACAATAATATGATTTTCATAGAGGACTCAGTTTATGTTTTGCGCTTAAAATCATTTGAAAAAACAGACCTTTCCAATGGTGATGATTCAGTGAAAAACCTGAACTTCATTACTGTCTCTATTAAAACTGAATTTTTGTGTTGTTATTATTTAATGATTGAATCTTTTAAAGTGAAAGCAGGAAATCATGATGCCACCGGAAATGAAAAAGCACCTTCATCATGTTCCCGAATCAGATAGATTAAAATGCTCCTTTATAATCTTCATTTTTTCCTTTTTACTTAAATATTTGGTTTTCAAGCAATTCTTATGATGCAGAAAAATTGATTTGATGATATTGGAATTCATGATCACTTTGGCGGGATTTCCGAAAGCCACACTGTCATCCGGAATGCATCCTCGGATAACCGAACCAGCTCCAATAATACAGTTGGAACCAATGCTGGTATTGGGCAAAATCAGACAGTTAGTTCCAATAAATGTATTATTTCCAATCAGTATTTTTCCGAATAAATCAATCTCAGGGTATTTATCCCTTATGATCCTCACAGATCCATCATGAGTTAAAAAAACCGTTCCCGATGCAATTGAAACATGATCACCAATTTCTATCAGAAATGGTTCCGTTGAAAATCCCGTGGCGTGTATTTCACATCCTTTACCAATTTTAATCCCATACGACCTTAAAAACTTGTTTCTCATCTCACCGGAAAGCAAAACCAGCGTTATTTTAAAGAATAGATCCTTAAATACTTCCAGAATGGTTCCAAATATCATACACTTAGGAATTATCTTTAAACCAATATCTACGTACCAAATTAATGTAAATCAAAAACATATTCAAATTATTTTTGATCAGTAATGCAGGGTGTTTTCAGATTTTATAAACATCAATGATGGAAAAATCCTTATCAAAATTAAAAGTATGGATTCCTTTCAGTTCTGGTAACCAGGTTGCCTCTGTACTCGAAATCATTACTTCTTTATAGGACTCTTCTGTCAATAGTATTATTTGATTTAAATTTAAGGCTCTTCCATATCTTTCTGAGCAATCCTGTGCAGGACGAAAGATTTTGTTCTCATGCACAAATATTCTGCCTGCTGGCCGTGTATTTCTAATATCTGTAACGATTGGATTGCAAGGATGGGATACCCAATGCTTTGAAAACAAATCATCGGAATAATGGAGGTTTAGTTCAACATATTCCTTAAAATTATGGGATTCATTTACCGCTGTAAACAGCCACCATTTACGCTCATAAAAGAAAATGGTCGCGTCCTTGGCATTGATATTCTGTTGCTAAATTCATGACAAAATTCCATTTCACCGGAAATTCTTCGCATTTGTACAATTCGATCGTTCTGTTTTCCGAAGTTTCCGGTATCATATAATAATGATTATCGTAATGGAATACAAACGGATAGGATAGATGATATGGTTTTTCCAGTATCTTTTGCGTCTGAAGGAGTTCACCGTCTTTGTCCAGTTCCAGTAAAGTGATATGACCCTTATTTACTGAATAGCTGAATTCTTCAATAAAAATGAAAATGCTGCTGTCCTTACGAACAACAAAAGGATCGGCCCAAAATCTATCCCTTGGGGGGACCAATGTTTTAAATTCACTGGTTGCTTCAGGAAACGAGATTTGATTCATTTGATACATTAAGAACCATTTCCACCTGTTATGATATTCCAACTTGAAATATAAATACCTGAACAGAACAATAAGCATATTAATGATTGCCCTTACATTTGATGGATGTCGGTAAATTCTATCAACAGATTCTTCAGCAGCCACCTCGGATTTAGCTCCCAGGTAATTAAAATACTCAGGACCATATAGATAAAAACCCTTGATCAACCGGGGTATTACGATTGAACATAATCCGTAGAAATGATCCAAATTAATTTGTATGGAATTGAAATTCGTAGGAATCCAACTTCGATGAATGATTCTTTCCTTCTCAAATGAACCATTTGTGGAATGAATAACAGCTTCAATTACAGGTGTTTTTCCCACAGATTCCCAATAGCAAACTAAATCGCTGAGCGTATGAGGTTTATTCTCGATCCGGTATTGCCAGACTCCATATCTGGCAAGGTTTGAATCCCATCCGTCAATTGCGAATGAGCTGAAATTAAGGATGATGTCAAGATTATACTGGCCAATTTGACTGGAGAGATCATGCATGTGACTGTCGCCTGGAGCCAAGGCTGAATTCAGTGAAATGTGAGGTATTCCTTCGAATATTTTTTCCCCACCGGCAGTCTTACTGTAATCCACCCTGTTGCAAGTAATGAATCGATCTATTGTTTTATGCAGACGATAAGCAAATGAATGCTTTGAGTTTATAGGACGATTTCCCTCAATATGAAGATGCACTACCAGCTTTAGTTCTGTGAAGCCAGCAAGCAGAAATATTTTCAATCACCCTGAAAATCCAGGAAGGCAATTCTCCGGTATCTATTATTATTCCAATTGTAATCCTCTTCTTCATCGGTATTATTCTACTCTGCAACTCTTTCTAATTCCTCCTGAGGAATGACGATCAGTTCGGCATCAGGGATTTCTTTCTGGTTTAAAATGTTCATGACCAGGTAATCGCTACCCTGGTTGCGTTGAAACCGCAGTTTAGCAAAACTAAACCGAATTCCTTTTTTCCTGTGGTGCCAGGTGCCACACGCGATGGTGTTGATCACGTGTTGCTTTTTAATAACATACAACTTTGTTCTGTCATCTTTTTCATTCGGAAATCCTTCACGATCCGAACTCATCACAATAGTCCCATTGGCCAGTCTGGTTCCATAGAATATGGCACCATCCACAGTTAAAAGTCTGCTCAGTTTTCTGTTGTGCCTATCCCACCGATAGATCCCGGATAGATCTTCTGAATCCGTATCTGTACCCCAGTAAATCGATTCCTCAGTGAAAACCAGATGGCAGGAACGCCAGACCTGACTTCCCTGTCCAATGAAGTCAATGTTCCTAAAACTGTCAGATGACCATCCTATCATCGATTCGTTATCCCGATCTCCTGTGCAAATCCAGACCTTGTGTGTATAAGGATCTTTCTGAAGGGCATGAATGTGACGTATTCTGCCTGATCCAAACTCAAATGCCCTTTCCCAGGTCCGACCAAAATCCTTGCTGCTATAGATATTTACCCCGGTTCTTTCTTCATTGCGAAAATATTCCCCGAATAACAATAAATCATGATTTACTTTAAGCAAACCGTTGCTCAGTACACCCCGTCCGGTGCCGATACCAAAATGGGGTAATTTCATGGCTTTAGTGAACCTGTTGCTGTTGTTTTCACCATGCCACATATATCCTGCTGAGAAGGCGCAAATATTTCCGGTTACAGAGACTGTAATTTCAATGCATTCAAGTTTTTGGGTTAGTTTCCGGATGATGGAAAAGTTAAACAACCAGAATATTGACAATCCGGTGGATACACGGGCAATGCGTTTAAACCTGTTTTCGCCTTTGGGTAACTTATAGATGATCATTCCTCGTGTGGCCCATAAGTTGCCCCAATCGTCATATTCCTGCACAATAAGATCTTTGGCCCTGAAGCAGACCATTCCGAATACTATGGCCGGTTTAAGCGGAATCACATCAGGCCCTTTATAATCGAGCATCAAATACATAAAAACCAGCAACAGAAAGATCAGAAAATAAACCATGGGCGTGTCATGAGAATTGTGTTTTTCTGTGGAGGGCATTTTCCCAGGCGGCCCTGTAAAGCCTAAAAACCTTCTCCATGGTGTAGGTATTTAGAACACGCTCCATTCCTCTCCTCCCAAAGGTTTCAGATTCATTTTGATCTTCAATTAGTTCCAAAATTGCTTCACGAAGACTGTCAACTTTTTGGGGTGGGATACAAATACCACAAGGCAACTTGGTTCCAATGTTCAGGATTTCAGGAATGGCACCTACATCTGTGGCAATTACCGCACAGCCCATTGCCATTGCTTCGATGATAACCATTGGAAAACCTTCTGTGTAACTGGGCAATGCCAAGACAGGTGAATGAACCATATAATCAAGCACCTGATCCATATTTAATTCACCGGTAAACTTGAGCCATGCGCCATCATTTCTTTGTCTTGCTATCCTGGTCAATTCTTTCCGTACATTCTCCTCATATGGGCCTATAAGAATCAATTCATTTATCCCGATGATTTGTGTGCAGGCTTCAACCAGTTCAAAAACCCCTTTATTCTTAATGATATGTCCAACAAAGATTATTCTGTTCTGGTAACGTTGATCATGATTACCATAGCATTGCAGGGCCTTTTGTTCAATCTCCTGTGCAAGAGGATTTGGAATACATACCGCATTTGAACAGCCGGCTTCCGTTAAAGCACGGTATGACTTATTATCAATTGCAACCGACAGTGTACTTTTCCGGATAACCTTCAGCAGCAGTTTCCATTCCCAGTTCCTCTTTTTTTTCAAATCAGGAATCCTGCCAAAATGCCAGTGCAACACAATGGGTATTCTTAAATGGTTTGCAGCTTTTACAATGAATATATCCTTAATTAAAGAAAGTGATGCACTGCTGGCAAGATGCAATATATCCGGCAGGTCTTTTTTTATGATCCTGATAACATGAATATAGGTTTTCAGAGAGTCAATAATACCGGTATATAATCTGATGATCAGGGACTGATTTGTAACAGGTCTGAATGGATGCGAGGTATTGTAAAGAACTAACTGATTCCCGTCCCGGTTAGTATGAAAGAATTTAACCAGATTGTTGGTGACAGTTTCAATACCACCGGCCGGTGGGGGAGATGGCGCAATGAGAAGTACTTTCATAAAAGAACGGTACCTTGGTTTTAAAGTTTATTCATGCTTGTCCCGGAAAAAAACAGATTTTATGGAGAGGATGATTTTATTAGCGGCTTTTACAAATAATCCAAGGAAAAAGACTCCCATATCATTTTTGTCAAAATACCGGTAATGCCTGTTTCCTTGAATACTCTTCAACCATTGTGATACTGTTAACAGTTTTCTTCTAAAATGAACTAATACACTCTGAATTTCCGCCAGTTCATCGATGTAAATAATATTGGATGAAACACGTTCTTTAGGTTTGATATCAATTCCGGTAAGATCCCTGTATGCAGTCAGGGGAATGTTGTAACCCGACAAGGTAGCCACGTATTCCTGCTGATTTAATCTGCCGACAGTAGGTTCTATTAAATAATAGTGTCCATTATTTGCATCTCTTTTGTACTCAATTGAACCGAAACCGCTATAACGAAGAGCTTTAAATATCTGTTCCGTTTCTTCCCTGATCAGATCGTTTTTTACCGGTATTGTAGTTGCTGTACTTCCGGTTGACACCGGCCACTGCCGTAATTTTTGCCCTGTAAAAGCCATCAGGCAATCGCTACGCTCAGAAAAGTAGGTCAGACAATACTCAATGTGATCATCATTTCCCTGGATATACTCTTGTATAATGAAGTACTTTTCGAATTCTGATGCAGTTTTGTAAAATTCCAGAAGCTGATCATAGTCTGAGATAATATAAGCTTTTTTAAAACCGGAACTGAGCCATTCTTTGGTTCGCTTGTAGGGCTTTACAATAACCGGAAATTTTAGCAGGAATTCGATTTTATAGATATCCGTTATTTCTCTTACCTCATAGCTTCTGGGGATCAGTATTCCATTTTCTTTTGCAAAATCCTTAAACTTATTTTTATTCATTAACAAATCCACGGTATTATTGTCCGGCATATTCATGAGGTATTTGCCTTCTAAAGCGTGCCTGTTTTTTACATAGAATTCAACAAAGGTATCGGTGGTTAAAATAAGAACAGGTTTTTTTTCCAGGCTTTCAGGAAGTTCAATTAATTGCTGCAGCAATTCTTCATTATTTCTAAAATAGATTTTTTTTCTGCACAATCCGGTATAGCTTTCCGGCAGCGTTCTGGAATTATAAAAACCAATAAGAGGGATCTTATAGTCTGCCAGTGAGCGCAGAACACCATAACCGGAAAAAGCAATATCCAGTACAACCGCATATGGAAATTCCTTTTCGTTCATCGTATTAAGTATTATTTTTTACACCGTTCAGGCTACCTTCAAAAAAATACTGGAAATACATTGGAATTCCGGTTAATTCGGCAATTAATTTATTCAGGGAACCATGATCAGACACCCCGGTCACCTTCAGCTTAAGCGGATCTGAAGCCTGACTATTCCACCCTGCATCGGTGGTTCTTGCGATTTTCAGACCACATTCCTTCAGCAGTTCAATGCACTCATCATCGTAATCACCATTGGGGTATGAAAAAGAATCTATTTGGCTGCCGAGTATTCTTTCTATTTCAGATTTGCATTCCATAATTTCTTTTCTTTTTTCCTCCAGGGAACACCGGGTCAATATCGGATGATAACAGGTATGGAGGCTGAAATCGACATATTCTTTCATTTCTTCTATTTCAGACAGATTTAGTGCCTGTCTGTCTCCCCTGTATTCTTTATCAGGGAAATACTGGTACTTTTCCTTCATCTCAGAGAGCCTTTGTTGGTTAGGTAGGTATTTAAGCCTGTTTAAATCTTTTACAGGGCATGACGTCCACCAAAAATGCCGTTCCGTGTTGATAATGTGCGAGGCCAGAAATATCGTTGGTCTGAATTTGTATTGCTTTATAACCGGAAGTAACTGATAGTTTTCTTTCCACCCGTCATCTAAAGTAATCACCAAAGCATATTTCGGGATCTTCTCCGGTTTTTTTTGAAAAAGGGCATCAGAAAAGTCTGAAAGTGAAATCAGGTTATATCGCTTTGAAAAATATTTCAAATGCCTTTCAAAGATTTCAGGTTTTGGATTGTGATAAAGTACGATTGAAACCTTCTTCTTTGCGCAGAATCGTCTGAAAAAACTGGCTATTCCACTGTATCTGATTAAGAAATGAAATAGGCTGTATAGGCTCCGGATCATTGATTGACGACAACTTTCATATTTGGTCCATAACCTTAACGAATTGGAAATTATTATTAACGGGTTCAATGCCATCCCCCAATAAATGCAAATAGTCCGTCACAATGGCTTCTTTTTTGAACTTTGCCAATGCTATCTTTCTGTTTTCTGATCCGATCTTCTTCAGTTGGGAATTATCCAAATGGATCAAATAACTTAATGACTGCCGAATAGAATGTGGATCCTTGGGATCGCACAACAGATGCGGTTCGTGCGATAAGAAATCCGACATATCAGAAACCCTTGTACAGATTACCGGTTTTTCACAAGCCATTGCTTCACAAATGCAATTAGGGAATCCTTCATAGAAACTGAAAAGGCCAACAGCGTCCGATTCCTGGATAATCTTAACTATGTTATGGGTGGCATTGTGAAATGTAAAGACACGCTCAAGTCCATTTCTTTTAATTTCTTCCAGCGAATCGATTAACAAGGTATTCGATTGGTTCTCATGGTCATATTTCCCATACCAGTCAATCCTTAATTGATTCTGTTCTTCTTTGTCCAACATTTTAACCGCTTCAATTAAACCACCAATGTTCTTTTCATACCGGATTCTGGCTGCAATTACAATGGAAATTTTATGGTTTTTTCTGGTAATATAGTTGTCCAATGGTCGAAAGCTCTTAAAATCAATTGTATTGTGGATAATATGACATTTCGAGCTGTGCAGAAATGGATTGGCAGAACGAACAAGTTCCATGTTGGCCTGGGAATTGGCAACAATATCATCGGCAAAAAGATGGAACCACCGGTAAATCTTCAATTGAAAAGATTTTAGTATTCTCGGATTAGCGCTACGTTCACCTACCACCAATCTCCATTTCCGGAAAGGGATTCCTGCAAATTCACTCATAAAATTCGCTCCTTCCAGAAATGAAAGTACAGCATCGAAACTACCCTTTCTGATAAATCTTCTTACCTTAATTAGCCGTTTGATGTAGTTGGGCTCCTGAATTAAAGCAACTTTAATACCTTCATTCTCAAGTAGGGAATTAAAGAAGGGCAAATAATGGTATGTCAGAAATGCCACACGGTGCCCCCTTTCTTTAAAACCCAGAGCAAGTTCTACCATTTGGCGCTGAGCTCCACCTGCACCCAAACAATCAACGAAACATAAGATATTCAATTGATAAGCGGGTTTTGATAGATTTCCTCTTCCGGTTCCGGATTTAAAAAGGAACTTCCGGCTGCATAGGCAAAAATAGCCCAGCCGATTTTTACCTCCAGTATGTGACTGATTACAATCATACTGTATGCTATAAGTAACAACAGAAGCGGGAGCAATAACCCATCTTTTTGATAGATATGCCAGCTTCTCTTAAATATCAGAAAAAGAAAATAGAAATAGATCATCAAGCCAGTTATTCCGGTGAAAACCAGCACTTCCAGAATAACATTGTGGGGGCTTGTATATACTCCCCAAATAATCTGACAATATGCCGCATAACCAGATTGCCCTATACCCAGGATCGGATTATCTTTGATAATGGGTATGATACTTTTCCAAATGACATCCCGGTTTGATAAATTGCCTTCGTATATACTTTGTAAAAGACGGGTTCTTAAAACTTCATTTTGCAGGATATACTGGTAAATCAACAAAACCGTTATAATTCCGACAAAGAATGCGACTATTTTCCACCATTGTTTTTGTGTCTTGAACAAAAACAAACCTGCGATAAAGACCATTAAAAATGCAAGAACTGCATGTCGTGATCCCGTTTCCACCATTAGTCCTAACATAACTGGAATGGTTATCAGCAATAAATAGCGGGCTTTATTCAACTGCAGGTTATTTCTGATAATGGTTATGAACAGAATGGTTATCGAAATACACATGCGTAATCCGATAATGTTTTGATTATCCCCAAAAATAGAGACCCTGCCAGCTGAATATTCGATACCGATACCGTTATAAAAGAGCAAGGCGAGCGTTATCGATCCCAAGGCAAATGCGAACAAACCTTTCTCTAAAACTTTTGGATCAATTTGTTCATGATTGATCAGAATCCAAAAAAGAACAATATTTTGAAAATAGGTAAAGTCAAAAAAGTACTCCCCTAATGAATCGGTGTGTATTCCGTTCATCACCAAAAGAAGGCCAAAGAAGATCCATATCGTAATGATTATAGGCTTCATGGCATCACTTGTTTTAAATCTGATAATGCTGGGGATCATTACTAAAAAATAGGCAAGTCCCGTAAGCCGGGAAATGGAGAAATATCCATTTGTGCCAAAAGGATCCCAGACTTCGAAATTCATCGAAAAGAAAAAAATGTATAGAAAGATCCTTTGTATTCCGGCCATATGCTTTGTAACTTATTTTTGACGTATACCAACAAAACCAAGTTTTGCTGTCAACCCCTTAATTATATAACCCACTGATATATTGTCAAATATAAACACATTGTATCTTATCTCAAACACGGATACGATGACGAGGTATAAAAAGGCCAAAATGATCATCACGATATTTCCATATTCCAGGTACTCTTCCAGGACAGCAAAAGGAATAATGGCAATAGCAGAGATCAAGGCAATAATCAGGAATTTTTTCCAGGGAAAATAGGTAAAGAAATTGCTTTTTAAAAGTTTCATTTCATAGTGAAGTTGCATCGTTTTTGGCATTATAATACTCAGCATGGCACTTGTCATACCTCCCCAAATCCCGAAATGCTTTATCAGGAAATAGGTCATCGGAAGGGTTATTATACTGCTGTACAGGTAGGCCTTCAGGGAAAGGATGGTCTTATCAGTGGCTCTTAGAATCAAACCTGCCCCAAGCATGAAAATAAGAAAGGAGAATATGTAGGTTCTGAATAAAGGCACAGCATCAATGTAGTTGCTGGTAAAGAATAAAATGATTATCCGTTTGGCATAAAGTGATACAATCAGGATCGCAGGTATGGAGAAGGAATAAGTTTTCGTCACCAGCGATTTATAAATGTCTGATATCTCGTTTATTTTGTTTTCATGGTGTTTTGATGCCATTTTCATCAGGTAAACCTGTGAAAGCGACTGATATACCTGATGGACACCCGGGATTCCATAAAAGGCTACCGAATAAGTTGCGAAAGCAGCCGGGGCCAAAAACGAAATACAAATGATCTTGTCAAATTGCAGGGCAAGCGTATTAAGTACCAGGGTAAGTCCGAACGGTATACTGTAACTTAATTGTTTCTTTGCCAATTCTACATTAAAGAATGCCCGTATTTTCTTTACATCAATTCCTTTAAAGGAATATATCATAACGAAGGCAAAGCATGAAAAACTTGCCAGGAGGACACCATACAATACTGCATTTAAACTATGCCAGTATACTGCAAGACCAATTACAAAAACCAGTTTTAACAGCACTGCCACCGGAGGATAGAAAACACTGGTAAGGTTATCGACTTTTGCCACATAGAGGGGTTCAATCACGATGACCGGCAATATGAAAAAAATCCCCAGACTGATAAACGATACATAATTCAGCAGATCTCCCTGGCCGATTATCAGCTTGCCTAAAACAGGAATATTGATCAGACCAATGGCAATGAGTGTGAAAAGCATCAGAAAAATAATGGTTTGAACGATCAATGATTTACGTTCCTGCTCATTTGCATTCGGATAAAAATAGTATAGATTGGAGTGTATCCCCAGTGTGAAAATCATGGAACAGAAATTAACGACCACATAAAACTGGGAGAATATACCATACTCATATTTCGACAGGAATCTTGTTAAAAACAAAGGCATAGCAAAGGTTGCCAATAGCGCAATAATCTTACCAGCCATAATAGAGGCTGTTTGCTTTGCCGTATCCGAAACCATTGGTGAAGTCTGTCCGTTTTTCATGAAATGAGCGGATGGGTAAGTCTTATGAAAACACCCTGGGAGTTTTTTCAATATCAGTCTTTACAATTTTGGCGGGATTGCCGGCCACGATGGTATTGGGAGGAACATCCTTGGTAACCACGGCATTGGCTGCAACAATGGAATTGTCTCCTATGTTTACACCTTTGCAGACCCTGGCAAAGGAACCTATCCAAACATTGTCCCCAATAATGATGGATTCTGATTCTGAGTGTCTCCATTTGCGATAGTATGAACCTTTCGGGGATCCGCTTTTTATACGTCTGTCTTCCGGATTAACGGGATGATTATTATTATCCATGATGACAACGAAATCTGCTATGGAAGTATAGTCCCCTATGGTAACGGATTTGACGGAACCAATGGTGCTGTTTTCTCTCAGGTAGGTATAGGTACCCAGGGAAATCTTACCATGGTTTTCTGAAACAAGACTACCGGCGATCATGGCATGATCCCCAATGACAATATCATGGTTATCTGAACCATCTGCAAGTCTTACATAAGTAGTTCTTTGAAATACATGTCCAGAACCTTTCAGTGTTACCTTTTTTTTAATTTCATTGGATCTGTGCTGATCCATAAAAGCTAAAACAAAGCGTCTGATTTTACCAATCATGGGATTAAATCTTTTGTATTGAGGATATATCTAAGGCATTGCAATGATAAACAGGATAACAAACAGTCAGAAGCGCCAACATAGGTTTTGAATGTCATCAGGTACATGTGATGTTTCAGGAATCCGGTATGCTGCAACCTATAATGCTTCGCTAAGCCAGTCACACTGAAGGACCAGCGAATAAAAAAAGTGAAATCCGTATTCCTTGATCAGACTGGTATCATTTTTTACTGAACTCCAGTCGCTCACTTTATACATCATCTATTTTATGTCCATCATCTAGTCTATCAACTTGAGAAAGTTCAAAGGCACATTCACCAATAGTGCTTTATTAATTTCTTCAATCCTGATGATTACTCTCTTTTTACCGGAATTCTCCAGCAATTCCCCGGAAATACCGGTTAAAGGCCCAATTTTAATCTCAACCCTTGCCCCTTTGGGTATAGGTTCAGTGGATTCCTCAATTTCTATATCCTGTTCCAGCAACATCCGGATGAACATGATCTGTTTTTCTGGTATAGCTGCTGCTTTGCCTTCGAAAGTAACATATCTCACCACGCCGTCAAGATTCAGTATACGATAATAGTCTTTGGAGGAAATGCAAACAAATACATAACAACTAAACAGGGGCTCGGTAACTTTCTTCTTCCTGTCGCTCCATTGCCGGATAGTTGTCCGGAGGGGCAGAAAAGCTTCGATGTTTTCCTGTTGCAGCCGGGCATAGATTTTTTTCTCATGTCTTGGCCGTGTATAAAGGGCATACCAGGTTAATTTTTTTGTCAACGTACTTATAGATAAATATGAATTATCGGTGTCAGATCGGATTATTTTTTTTGTTTCGGGTTGCATAGGTATCAAAGCATTGAAAGTTCTCTTATTTCTTCTTGTTATAACCGTAGCCATAACCATACTGATCGCTGTATATTTTATTGTCATTCAGCACAACACAAACATTGCTCTGATTTTTCTGCTTCAGGTCTTTCATGATCAGGGAAAATACCTTCCTTATACTGTAATTGTAACGGGCAATGACAATTTTTATATCGGCATAGTCCATCAGCAGGTAGGCATCACTTACCTGTGCCAGGGGCGATGTATCCAATATGATACAGTCATAAATGGTTTTAAGGTGATTTATCAGGAGTTCTGTTTTGCTCATGGCCATCAATTCCATCGGATTAGGTGGAATCGGTCCTGACTGAATATAGTCGAGCTTCTCATAGGGTGAATGGAGGATGAGTTCGTCGTGACTGGTACCATTGAGATAAAAGGTACTCAACCCTATCGGCAAATCATCAGGCTTGTTGAAATAGCTGGTCGGTTTACGCAGATCGAAATCCATCAACAGCGTGCGTTGGCCAAGCTGGGCGTAACTCATGGCCAGGTTAAGGGCACTGAATGATTTTCCTTCACCTTCAATGCACGAAGTTACCAGAATCACTTTCCGGTGCATGCCTCTGTACTGATATTCCAGATTGGTTCGCAGTGCACGAAATGATTCGGCAATGACTGAACGTGGGATATTCAAAGATCACATGGTTGGTTTTCCGGTTGTTGTGCATGATCTTTCCCATAACAGGTGAAGTCGGTTAGACGCTCAATGGTCTCCTGTGACTCAATCTTATTGTCCACTGCATTTTTCAGCGTCAGAAAACCAAATGGCACAGCCAAACCCAGGAGGAGCGCCATCAGGTATATCATCTGCATATTGGGAGAAACCGGACGGGTGCCTACCAGCTTGGCTGGTTCAATAATAATATTGTCGGGCATGTTGGATGCCTGAGTGATTTTTGCTTCGGCCCGTTTTTCAAGCAGGTAGTTGTAGATGGCATCATTCAGCCTGTACTTGCGCTCAATTCCACCGAGCTGACGCTGTGTTACCGGAAGACGGCTAATGGCAGCCTCAACCTTGCGGATACGCTTATTCATTTCATCGATCGAAATCTCGGTAGTTTTTCTAACTGCTGCAATATTCTCGGAAATGGTTTTCTTCGTATTCTCGATCTGGATGGTCAGTTTCTGCACAAGAGGATTGAGTTCCTGATTGTTCTGGATAAGATTGGACCGTTGTGCCTGGGCTGTGATCAATTCAGCCATCAGGCTGGTCAGCAGCTGATCAGGGATGCCCATCGAGGCCGGCACGGTCATGTTGGAAAAATCGTCATTGGTGCTCAGATAATCGGCAACATAGTCGTAGTATCGCTTACGGGTTACCAGTTCGGCCAGTTGGTTTTGAAGATCCATATATTGGGTAGTAATTCCGGTGGCCTGCTCAGTTGCGTTGAGCAACTGGTTTGATGAACGAAAGCGCTGCAGATTATCTTCGGTGAGGCTGAGCGAGTCGGAGATCTCACTCAGCTGCTTTTCAATGTAATTGATGGCAATACCTGCGGCATGATTTTTTCGTTCAAGGTTTTGCTGAGAATATACATCCATGATTTCATTCAGGATGGCTCTGCCCTTCATTACGGACGGAGATTTCAAAGAGATCTCAATCACTGTGGCCAGTTTATCAATAACCTTGAATCCAAGCTGCTTTTTTAGGCTGCCGGTTAATGATTCTGCATTCATCAGCACGAAACTGTAATCAAAATCATTGTCAAAGGCATTCCTGTTGGTAGTATCCAACTGAACCACAAATGCAAAATCGGAAGTTTCTATTAACTTTCCGGATTCACCGAAGTCCTGATATCTCCATTTTTTTTGCGTATAAACCACCTCATTGGAAATGAAATCCATAAAGGAGACATTTTTTGCCTTTGCCTTGATCTCGAAGTGACTGTCGTCCTGAATCGAAATTCTGAAGCGGACATTTACCGGCTGTACATGATTTTGCAGCAGCAAAACACGGAAGGGTGCCTTCCCATAAACATCGTGCTGCTTGAGTCCTTTTTTCTGATAATACCCTGTCGTCAGATCAAGGTTTCTGATCGTTTGTTCAATTACCGGAGTGGATTTTAACACAAAGAGCTCATTCTGAAAGTTTTTGTTAACACCAAACAGACTGCTGTTGAGAAAATCGTTCATATTCCCGCTCTGATTCTGCGTATCTTCCTTGATCAACAGGGAAGAAGAGACTTTGTACAGGGGCGTCATGAACCGGATTGCCAAAAAGGCAATTCCTATAGCAATAATGACACTGACAATAAATAGCTTGTAATTTCGTGTTATCAGCTGTACAAATTGCTTGAGATCACTGTCATCCTGGTTGGCTATGAGTCGGTTTTGTGTCATATATCGTAATATTAGGCTAAGGGTGAATATTAATCAATCACGGAATATAACAATATGGTTGTAGATATGGCGGATAATAAAAGCGCATAGGGGAACTGGCGCAAATTCCAGAATTTCTTCGGCATGGGTTTCACATAAATAATATCATTGGGCCTAACGTAATAGTACTCGGAAGAGAGGATTGACGACTGGGAGAGATCAACGGGGATCCGGTAGTTCTTTCCGTTCTCATTCCGTGTAAGGATCACTTCATCACGGTTCCCGAAGTCCGTGACATCTCCCGCAAGTCCGATCGCATCAAAAATGGTCAGCTTATCCTGTGAATACACAAAATGACCCGGCCTCAGTACTTCTCCCAACACCGAGACATAGCGGTTCACCAGTTTCACGGAAACCATCGGCTGACTTAGTATATTGGCCAGGGACTTTGTGATGGTTATGCTTACTTCTGCGGTAGTTTTGTCCTGTACAAAAATACGACCGATCACCGGCAGGTTTAAAAAACCTTCCTTGTCAATCGTATAAGCCATTAATGAAGCCCCATAAGGCTGAATGGTAGCAATATTCATGAATTGTGAGGATCCGGCAACTGAGAATATGTTGGCCGTAGGATCATCGAGACTGCTGATCTGAATGTAAAGCTCATCATTTGGTTTCAGTCGATAATCGGCAATCTGAGCTTCATTGAACTCTTTAATGGTCAGGCTTTCATCCTGCAGGTATTCAACATCGCGCTGGGTGACACAGGAAGAGAAGAACAGGGAGAAAATTACCAGATTGAGAATGGTAATCCTGGTAAATAAATGAAAATGAGATGATTTTCCACAGGCTTTCATCAGTCAGGTATTAGGATTTAGTAACTAAATATACAAAGATTTGAGACAGTTCATTGTCAGACAGATATCCCAATTTGACAAAGACCTTGATTTCATTGTTGAAATGATAAAATGCTGTGACTAGCTAAACTAATTACTGTATTTTATGACCAGAAACCGAAAAACGGCTGATTACATAAGTCTTTCAGGGTGAATCCAATATATATAATGAATAACTGATAAGATTATCTGTAAATATTTAATTAATGCACAGATCAAGGCATTA
Source organism: uncultured Bacteroidales bacterium (assembly GCA_963800645.1). Taxonomy (GTDB): domain Bacteria; phylum Bacteroidota; class Bacteroidia; order Bacteroidales; family UBA10428; genus UBA5072. Next base: position 141,678 of record CAWDBX010000009.1, read on the forward strand.
TTATAGAAAGACGATTACGATCTGAATTTCCGGAAAACTTCAGGTGGGTTAAGACGGTCTGCCTATCTTTTTTCCAGTAGCTGAAATGGTAATACTATCCTTTAAATCAATGACCTGTGGTATCTTATAAGAAGCAAGCCTTGCTGCACACCACGATTTTATCGACTCGACTGAAACGGCAAGGGCAGCTTCCTTTTTAATAACCACCGTTGCTTTCATGCTTTCCCCCAGTATTTCATCATAAATGGCTTCAATACTGCAGTCAATTACTTCGGGCATGGAAACTATCACTTCCTCAATTTCTTTCGGACTTACCCTTCTTCCGCCTACTTTAATGATCTCTTTTTTTCGGGCGGTGAGATAAATATATCCTTCCTCATCCACGGTGGCCAGGTCACCTGTATGAAGCCATCCATTTTTCAGGGTCTGGTCCGTTGATTCCGGATCCTTATAATATCCCTGCATGATATTATCACCATAGGCCAGTATCTCGCCGGTTTCGCCTGGTTTTACAGGATTGCCCTGTCTCATCCGCCACCCTGAGCTCCACACCCGGAATGGCCTTTCCGCAGGAGCCGATTTTCTCCGGAAGCATTTCCGGAGGTAGCCAGGATAACCTGGCCGTTGCTTCCGTTTGTCCATACATCACATTAAACCTGATGTCCGGAAATGCCTCAATAAATTCGCTGATAAAGGCATTGTGCAGTTTACCACCGGCCTGGGTGACATACCGGAGATCGGGAAAGCAGGTTGTTTTAAAACTATCGGATTTCCGGAGCAGGATTTGAAAATGAGTTGGAACACCTGCAAAACCAGTGCATTTATAACGTTTCAGATCATTGATCACTCCGCCCAGCATAATGAACATGTTATTCAAAACAATGCTGCCACCTGCCCGGAGATGGGTGTGCAGCAGGGACAATCCATAGCAATAATAAAAAGGCAGAACTACCAGCATGGTATCATGCCGGTGATAGTTGAGAGGTATTCAACTATGGAAGCGGTATTGGCAATCAGGTTTTTATGGCTGATCATTACTCCTTTGGGCTCACCGGTGGAACCGGAAGTGAAAATAATCTCCGCCAGCTGATCGGAAGGAGTATCCTGTGGAAATCCACTGGTCAGTGAAAGATTCATGATCAATTATTTCATTCAGCTTAATTTCATCCAACACAGTGGTAGCCTTGAAACGTAGTCTTATTGCCAGTAAGGATGTGGTGATCACCAGATTCGATTGGCATTTTCCCTGAATATAATCAAGGTTGCTTTGTTCAATTTCCGGATTCAGCGGTACTGCCACATTGCCCGATTTGAGAATGGCCAGATAGGCCGTAATGAAGAAAACAGAATTGGGGGCAATAAGCAGAATGTTCTGCTCATAGCCGATTGTTTTATTCAGATGACCGGCAAGTTTCATACTGCGGTTGTAAAGGTCCCGGAAAGAAATGGTTTCCTTTGGACCAAGCACAAAGTCCTTTTCGAGTGTGCCGGTATATTCAAAAAAGTAATCAAAGGCGTTCATGAATACAGGTGCTTGATTTTTCATTGTTGATCTACTCTCTTATCGGCGGCCATCCGCAAATATTCCGTAGTCTTGGTTTTCCGTTCGAAGTTCACAAAAACACTCTTCACCTGTTCACTGTCATCTCCATCACCGGGGCTACTTCCGCCGGATCATATTTATTTTCAAAGGCATACCAGAGCAGATCCATTTGCTGGAAGGGAAGCTGGTAGAAAAATTCTTCCTGTGTTTGTTCGGCACGTATAGGTATCGGTAGTCGGAGTACGATCAATAATTTCCTGAGGAATACCAAGATAATCGGCCAGCTGATAAACCTGTGTTTTATACAAGATGGCCAATGGGCATCACATCGGCACCGCCATCGCCATATTTGACAAAAAATCCCTGTTCCACTTCATGTTTATTGGGTGTTCCGATCACTGCATAATGCAGGCGTTCGGCATGATAATACAACATCGACATCCGGCAACGTTGTTTAAAATTCGAAGCTGCTTCAATCTGCTTGAATTCAGCAGCAGGCAAACGTTTTGACTGTTCATTGCCCTTGCTGTCAATAATGGTAATGAAAACAAGGGAGGCAGATTGGTGTACAATCCCGAAGTTTTTACGCCGATCTTCATTTTATAGGTTGCAGGATCATATTCCGGAAAAACTCTTTTTACTGCTTCATCCCGCCGTGCATAACATCCAAAACCCTGCAGTGCCCCGGTAATGTTTTCAGTGATGGTCCTGACGCCAAATTTATCAGCCAGTTTTTGCGCAAAACGTGCACTGTCGCCGCTTGAATCCTTTTCAGGCAGCATGATGCCCAGTACATTTTCCGCTCCAAAGGCCTGAACCGCCAGGGCAAGGGATACCGAAGAATCAATACCTCCGGAAATGCCCACCACACCGCCCTGTACGGTGCAGTTTATTCGATACACGTTATCCCGAAGCCTGGCAACAATCCGGTCACATTCGGATTCAATATCAGGCAATTACCAGGATGTCTTTATGAAAAGGTGTTTTTTTAAATTTATTCATGGTATTTTCATTAAAATATCAGGTATAAATTGGATTTTCTTCATAAATGATCCGGCAATTTCCAATTTGCGAATGCAACAGGTCTGAAACTATCCTTTAAAATATACTGATGATACAGCAGTTGCGTGGAGATGATACCTGCCAGTGCCATGTTATCCATTTCAGTAACCAATCGGCCCGATCGAGTTTTTTCCATCAGTTTCTGAACGCCTGTATAGATAAAAATCCCTGTTTGAAATGATCTCTTTTCCTGAAAGCAGATCCATGCTGTATATCCCTGACCGGCAGATGGAGAAAAAACTACCTGCCATAGGTGCCCGGTAAGCCTGTTTCGGCCTTTTCAGACACACTTTCAGGCAAGCTGTCCTTCCATCATTCGTTTCAGAATGTATTTCTCATTGAGTCCATGCATTTTAAAATCCGGATGGAAGCGAGGCAGCAAATTCAATGACCCGGTAATCAAGAAAAGGATAACGTCCTTCGACGGAATTGGCCATGGCCACCCGGTCGCCCTGAGAGGAAAGCAGGTAACCCGACATAAAAATGATTGATCTCCAGCCATTGTGATTTGCTGAGACTGGCTATAACTGTCAAAATCAGCGGGAAGGCATTGCATCAGATCGTTCATAGTAATCATAGCCGTCCAAGTATTGATTTAATTCATCGGAGAAGATAGTTCAGAATACGGATGTATTATGCCAGCGAACAAGATGGGAATAAAAGGGCGAATCGGTATCCTGAAGCTGATAACCAAAAAAGAATTTCAGCATAGTCTTGTTCTTCCCCTGGAACTGAGCAAGATAGGGATACAGTTTCTAAAAAGCAAGGGCCTGTATTTTGAATTCGGGCTGCCGTGACCAGAATTCCCGGATGATGCCTTCCTTGAAAATATCATACCCGGCCAGCATTTCATCGGCTCCTTCGCCGGTAATCACACCTTAATATTGTTTTCCCTGACCTTTTTTGAAAGGCAAAACATGGGTACAGGAGCAGTTCGTAAAATCGGGATTTCGGAATGCCATACCACCTGCGGGAAATAATTGCCAATATCTTCCCGGGTACAGGTAAATGCGGTATGCCTTGTATTCGAGGTATTTCGAAACTTCCTGCTGAAATGGTGTTTCATCAAACTCGCCGTCTTCAAAACCAATGGAAAATGTCTGCAGGGATTCCGGTGCTACTTTTTTTATCAGTGCAGTGGTTGCACTGGAATCAAGTCCGCCGCTCAGGTAAGCTGCCACCGGAACATCTGCCCTGAGCCTGATCCTTACCGCATCTGTCAAAAGTCTTTCCAAGTTCTGCGCGGCGTCATGCAGCGATCCCTTGAAACAGTCTTCTTGGCTTGCCGGGAAGCTGAGCGACCAGAATGGCTGGATCTGTGTCATTTCCCGGGATATTGTCATATAATGGCCGGGAGGAAATTCAAGAATATTCTTAAAGATAGTTCTGGTGTAATGGTGGTCCAGAAAGTGAAAACCTGGGATAAGGAAACAGGATCAATTTCAGCATTAACACCGGGATGTTCAAAAAGTGTTTTAATTTCAGATCCAAAAATAAAGGTATTGTTGATTCCAGGTATAAAACAGGGGGCGGATACCCACCCGGTCGCGGGCAATAAACAATTCCTTCTTTTCATTGTCCCAGATGGCAAATACAAACTGGCCGTTCAGCCTGTTCAGACAATCTGGTCCATAGTCGATGTAGGCATATAAGAAGACTTCCGTATCACTTTCCGTCCTGAAAGAGTAACCTAGATTCTTCAGTTCGGCTTTAAGTTCAATATAATTAAAGATCTCCCCGTTAAATACAATCCAGTTTTTCCATCAAGGGAGGAAATGGTTGCTGTCCCGTCTGCAGGTCAATGATGCTCAGCCTTACACTGCCCATGGCCAGGCAGCTGTTGATGTAAATACCACTTTCGTCAGGACCGCGATTTTGAATCCTTGCCAGCATGTTACCAACCAATTGGGCCGCATCTCCAATGGGTCCGGAGCGATTGAATAATCCGGCGATTCCGCACATGTTGGCTCGATTTAGAAGAGATTAACCAACTAGGCTACAGTAACTTCCATTTTTCTATGGATATATTTTGCGATGGCTTCTATGGATTCAAAATTTTCTTCAATCAGGTCCTCATCCCCGGGTTTTATTCCAAAGGTCTGTTCAATATAGTCGATTAACAAGACAAAGGCCATGGAATCGAAAATTCCTTCTCTGAAAAGCATCGTTTGAGGAAGCAATTTCTGAACATCGCAATGGGTGTTTTTGCCAACGTAATCAAAGATATTTTTTCTTATCAGGGTAATATCATGGATCATTTTGCCTGGATTTAGCATCCTAATATACAATAAATATCTTGAAAAAACCGCATTTATATCAGTTGAATCCTGCGTTTTCAATCAACATGGTTTTTGTTTGGACCAACAGTAATATTTTGTTGATCAATGAAAAATAATCATAATCCGGGCTTCACAAAAGTATATATCCTTTGATCCAAATCACTTGATAATACAAGAATATAATAGCCTGCGGGGAGTGATGAGATATCTACGGTGCCACTGCTGCCTTTTGCGGATTGTTTTTTCAGCAAAGTACCCTGCAGGCTGTATAAAGCCAGTGTCTGATCTATACCATGATCAGGTAACTGCACTTGAATGAACTGGTTGGTCATGTAAAAACCTGACGGTTCAATACTGTTGATCTTCAGACCTGATGGTATTTCCTGATTCGAAATGTTGATGATCAGGGTACCGGTAATTCCTGAACCGTCATTGGCAGTAGCAGTGGCAGTGACCGTTCCATCAGCAATGGCAGTTATAAGCCCGGAGGAACTTATCGATGCCTGACCTGTACCGTTGGTTACCGACCAGGTAACCGTTCTGTCTGAAGCTTCTGCAGGGATAACTTCAGCACTCAGCTGCAAAGTGCCTCCTTTGGTATTTATAACGGATGACCCACCTTGTCCCGTAACGGTAATACCTGTTACCTTGATGGCGGGAGGCAGTCCGTTCCATCCTGCCAGTCTGGCCCAGAGCCACCAGGCAGCTGTTCCCTTTCGCTGACAGTTGAGTGCCTGAGAATGCGCGCAACTACCCGTATAATAGCAACTGTCGGGATTATCCGCACACCATTCTACAGCCCAGTTTGCATCCAGGCTGCCATCATCATCGGAATCATAATCGCAGTTATCATTGGCGAACAACTCCATGTAATTAACCAGGCCGTCAGGATCATAACTTTCTATATCGGCGAAATCATATAAGATTTTGTTATTGTCGTGGCAAAATGCTCTTATTTGTTCATTTCTGATATTTAGATTTTTTTCGGCTCCCGTACCATCCAAATGCCCTGTCATATAAACAAATTTAACATCGGAAAAATCCAGTTCCAACTGATTCATTAATCCAAGATAGGTTTCAACGTCCTCCTCGGAAGCCCAGCTTAACTGGCCGCACCATGACCAGATGATAACGTTTACATCCGAATTGGCGGGATTGTTCAGATATTTTCGGGTGGAGTCAGCCCAGGCATGAAAATTCGGCTCGCCAAGGTCAATGCCCCGTATAAAATAGTTGTGCAGATCAAGGTCTCCGTCTGAACCTCCGTGACTGAAAGCATAAAAAGAACCATATTGCTCATAAATACCTATCATACCTGAAATAAGCTGGCTACCGTGAGAGGAATGGCCATAGGCAATGTGGAGGTCAGATTTTGCCGTTTCCATCCACATGAAAGGGATTTTGTAAAAATAAGTGCAATGGTGATCAATAATGACGGGCGATTGTGCATTCAGGCATGAATAAAGCAGCACAACCATAAAAGCCAATGCTATTCTTTTCATGATACATTCTTTTATTAAGGGTTTGTTGTATGTCGATTTCTGTTCATTATCGATTATCAGGTAATGCATCCCGGGGACCCAGATGGAAGACAGTTATCTAAAGTTAAGAAAAAGCAATTAAGTTTGAGCATTTCCGGCAGGATTATTTTGGATGGTTCAAAATCGTTCCTGATAAAATTTACCTGTGATTTTTTTAGTTCATAAAATTCCGGAAATATCAGGCATAAGTATTTGATAAAGAATCGGAAATTTTTAAATTTGACCTAAAGGTATTATTCAGAGTAATTGAATCATATTATGAAAAAACAAGCGAAGTTTTTATATATTGTTCCTGTTGCTTTTATTATATTCTCGGTGTCAATGGTATCTGGTTGCCGGAAACAAAATAATACTCCTCACATGTCAGCATCTGCCAATATTCTATTTCTTCACCACAGTACCGGTAAGGTAATTTTACGTGGTAATACTTCAAAAAATACTTTACAAGCTGGGTTTCAAGGGCGGTATGGATAAATTATTTGCCAGTTATAACAGGAAGAACAAAACTGATCTTAAGTTCAGCAGCCAGTATTTTCCTAAGATGGAACCCTATGGTTGGAAAAATTATCCATATGATTACTACAATATCTGGGTAAAGAATTCCGGTGATAAGCCTTACCAGGACGAACCAACGCTTGAAATGCTTACAAAAAATTACAATGTATTGATTTTTAAACATTGCTTCCCGGTGAGTAGTGTCATGGAGTCCGACAGCCTGCCCAGCCTCGATTCGGAAGTAAAAACCATTGACAATTACAAGCTGCAGTATATTGCCCTGAAAGAAAAATTGAGACAGTTTCCTGACACTAAATTTATCTTATGGACAGGAGCAGCCCTGGTGAAAGATAAAACAAATGAGAAAGATGCTGTCAGGGCTAAAGAGTTTTTTACCTGGGTGGTCAACGAATGGGATGAAAAGGGGGATAACATATTTCTCTGGGATTTCAGAGCACTGGAAACCGAAGGAGGTTTATATTTGCCTGAAAAGTTCTCCGTTGCCAGCGATAATTCCCATCCCAACAAAAGATTTGCTGCTTACGCTGCTCCGTTATTCTTTCAGCGTATCATCGATGTAATTGAAGGCAAGGGAGATAGCAGCAATATTACCGGTGTGAAAAATTAGTCGGCACTTAACAGGTATTCAATATCTGTTGCAGTTTTGTTCCGGAAATGCCCTAAAACTATTGCCAAAAAAGGGGACTGCTTATTGGTAATTTTCACAATACCATTTTACAAACTGCTTAATACCCGATTCAACAGAAAAGCCTGGTTTGTAATCAAATGAAGTCTTCAGTTTCTCCACCTCGGCCCATGTTTTCCTTACATCCCCCGCCTGCATGGGTTTGAATTCGATGATGGCTTTTTTCCCGGCGCTTTCTTCAATGGCATGAATGAAATCCATCAGTTTAACAGGCTTGTTGTTGCCAATATTGTAAACCCTGTATGGGGCAGGGGAGGAGGAAGGATCCGGTTCCCTTCCACTCCAATGGACATTTCCGACAGGCGGTTCACCGGTGAGTATTCTGAATATCCCCTCCACGATGTCATCAATGTAAGTGAAATCGCGTTCCATCTCACCATTGTTAAAAACCTGAATGGGCTTTCCTTCCAAAATAGCTTTTGTGAAAATAAAAAGTGCCATGTCAGGTCTTCCCCAGGGCCATAAACGGTAAAGAAGCGAAGGCCGGTGGTAGGGAGTCCGAATAAATGACTGTAGGTATGCGCCATGAGTTCATTGCTTTTTTTTGTGGCGGCATAGAGACTGATCGGATGATCCACATTATCGGTTTCCGTAAATGGTATCTTTTCATTCAGTCCATAAACACTTGAGCTGCTTGCATACACAAGATGCCTGTATATGGTTGTAACGGCAGGCCTCCAGGAGGTTCATGAATCCGATGATATTGCTGTCTATATACGCATAAGGATTGGTAAGGCTGTAACGGACCCCTGCCTGGGCAGCCAGGTTACATACCTGGTCAAACTTTTCATTTTTAAAAAGTTCGTTGAGATTGTTTCTGTCTGTCAGATCCATCTTGATGAACCGGTAGGATGAATGCAGGGTACTGGTAACCATCTGGTTGTAATTGATCAGGGATTGCCGGATACCGGAGGTCTGCAATCTGCTGTATTTGAGGATAACATCATAATAGTCATTGATATTATCCAATCCCACCACGTCATGCCCTTCGCTGATCAGCCTGTTGGCCAGATGAAATCCAATGAAACCTGCTGTTCCGGTAACCAGTATCTTCATAGTACAGTATTTAATATTATTAGTAGCAATTGTGCAGGTAACAAAAGTAGGGCAAAATAATTTTAAATGAAAAATTTCTTGACCATGCCTTTGGTACTTTTTGATTAATATCAAATGGATGTGGGTGCCTGTATTTCAAAAAAGGTACATTTTTTGTAGAGGAAATGGGACCATTAGCCTTTGATCAAATGACAACCGGACTTGTTTCATTATTAATCTATACTTTGCTGCACAGTCACCCGTTGCATGTATCTGTTACCAGTATCGACATCAATCAGGAGAAAATGAAGCCTCATTTTCCTTTAAGTTCTATACCAACGATTTCAAATTGTTGTTCTTTCATCTCTACGAAAAGAATATCAAGCCGGAAATGAATCAGGAATTGACAGCCGCTGAACTTGAATTGATCAGCAGGTATCTGAACCGGGCTTTTACTATTGTTTCCGGATAAGATACGCTGGATTTCGAATATGTGCGGAAAGATCAAAATGAAGAATCACTCTGGCTCTATTTTAAAGGTAATTTACCTGGCGGTAAAAAGGATCCCTTCAGGTTAACCAACATGCTCATGCTGGATCTTTATGAGGATCAGACAAATCTGGTTATAATTACCCATGGTGCGCATGAAGAGGGATATACTTTTAACAACAGCATGCGCCAACAGGAGATTGATGTTCATCAAGATTAGTTTTTCAGGTGGTCGGCTTTTTACAGGAATTGTTAACTTTGCAGGGATGAAAAAATTCGTTATAATATTTTCAGGACTTTTTCTGTTGCCCGTTTTCTTGTTTGCTACCCACAACCGGGCAGGGGAGATTACCTTCAGGCAGATATCGGGTTATACTTATGAAGTTACCGTTACCACCTTTACGTATACGCTGAGTGCTGCCAACCGCTCTCAGCTCAACGTGGAATGGGGCGACAATACTTCTTCAATTGTAGGACTGGACAGCAGGGTGGAATTGCCGAATTACTACTATCGCAATAAATATACTACCACACACACCTTCCCGGGTCCCGGCATATACCAGGTGTTAATGCAGGATCCTAACAGGAATTACGGGATCAATAATATTCCAAATTCCGTAGATGTGATTTTTTCCATAAAGACCACACTCATCATTAGTCCCGAGATTGGCAACAACAGTACTCCCCTGTTGCTGAATTATCCGATTGACAGGGCTGCGCTGGGACATCTTTTCATCCATAATCCTGCTGCTTTTGATCCGGATGGCGACAGTCTGTCCTATAAATTAACGATCTGTACGGGACAGGATGGAAAACCGATTACGAATTATGTGCTTCCTGCTTACAGTGATACCTTTTATGTGGATCCTGTTGCAGGCGACCTTGTTTGGTATTCCCCTTGATACCGGCAAATACAATGTGGCCATGAATATCGAAGAATGGAGGTTTGGTGTTAAAATAGGCAATATTATCCGGGATATGCAGATCGATGTCTACAAAACCGACAATAATCCTCCGGTGAATCCGCCTTTGACCGATTTTTGCGTTACAGCCGGTTCACTGATTGAATTTCAGGTGACCACTACTGATCTGGATAACGATTCGATCATCCTGACTATGAATGGGGGACCATTTGTGCTAGCCTCTTCACCGGCTACATTTACCAATGTGGCATCCGGCAGGGGCTTTGCCACATCCACATTCAGATGGCAAACCAACTGTGACCATGTACGAAAACAACCATATCAGGTAACCCTTAAGGCCGAGGATATCAATAGTGATATTAACCTGATGGATATAGATAATTTTAACATAAAAGTACTGGCCCCCGGCCCGGAAAATCTGCAGGCTAATGCCTCCAGCACGGAAATTGATCTGAACTGGGATCAAAACAACTGCGGCAATGTAGCAGGTTACTATATTTACCGGCGTGAAAGCAGCTTCGGATTTATTCCCGACAGTTGTGAGAACGGAGTCCCTGATTATACGGGTTTTATCAGGATTGACAGAACCGAAGGGAAGAGCAATACCAGCTATACAGATGACAATAACGGGGAGGGTCTTGTTCAGGGAATCGGCTACTGCTATATGGTAACGGCCTATTATAATGACGGCAGCGAAAGTTTTGTTTCCAATGAGATTTGCAGTTCTTTGGTACCGGGCTTTCCGGCTATCCTCAATGTAAGTGTGACCAAGGTTGACCAATCTTCCGGCAGCATTTTTTTGTCGTGGGCCAAGCCGAGAAATTTCGATCCGGTTTCTGCACCGGGGCCTTATGTTTATAAGCTGTATCGTTCCGAAACACAGGACCCTGATGGTTTTGTCCTGATAGACTCCGTGCAGACCGCGGATCTGAATGATACCACTTATACTGATACCCCGTTGAATACAGTGAAGTTTCCTTATTATTATAAGGTAATCATGTTTAATAATACACCGGGAAACAGATTTGAGATGAGACCGGGAGAGAGTGAAATAGCCTCATCGCTCTATATAGTGATTACATCCGATGATAACCAGTTCACACTGGATATCAGAAAAAAAGCACCCTGGATCAATGACCGGTATGTCATATACCGGCAAAATGCCAGCCTGGGTTTTGATTCTATTGCACTTTCAGAGGACAATATATTTGTGGATACCGGTTTAAAAAATGGAATAACCTATTGCTACCAGGTAAAAAGTATTGGCTGGAGGCCCATCGAAAATGTTATTTTTAATAATTCCAATTTGTCTCACATAAATTGTGGAACGCCTTTGGATGTTACCCCGCCCTGTCCGCCAATACTTAATGGTTGAATCCCGGTGTGACAGTTTTATGAATATACTTACCTGGACCAATCCAAATAAAACATGTGCGAATGATGTCATTCGCTATAATATATATTATGCACCGGATATTGGTACTTCCCTGGATTCACTTACCAGCTGTGTCGCCGGACACCGACACCGTATTTTACCATAGGATGAGTGAAGGTTTCATGCTGGCAGGTTGTTATGCGGTTTCCGCGATAGACTCATTTGAAAATGAAAGTGCATTTTCTGCCAAAATTTGCGTGGATAACTGCATTATGTATGAACTGCCAAATGTATTTACTCCCAACGGCGACGGAATTAACGACACTTTATACTTCGAACAACCTGAATAACGTGGTGGAGAAAGTGGATATGAAGATCTTCAACCGCTATGGTCAGCTTGTTTATGAAACCAGTGATCCGGCTATCGGTTGGAACGGAAAGTACCGGAATCTGACAATCTGGTCACTTCAGGTGTTTATTATTATATATGCGATGTGTATGAACCGCGGATCAGCGGTGTGGAGATCAGAACGCTCGTGGGATTTATTCACGTATATGTTGAAGGTTATGCAGGGGAAACTACTACCAAATAGCCGGCTTTTGGCGATTGTTGCCATACTGGTCATGATTGCCTCATGCAATCAGGCTTTCACCCAGGCACCGGATGAAGATTACCTGTCAGGATGTGCCAGTGTGTTAAAAGGCGATTATGGGAAGGCAGTCGAAAGTTTTTCGTCAGCCATTTTGCATAATAATGCCGATGAAAGACTCTTTATAAAACGAGGAGAATCCCTTTTGAATCTCAAGGATTTTGAGGGTGCTTTGAATGATTTTATGGAAGCAAATGCAATATACCCGGGAGTGGCTGATTTATGGCTGGCCCGATGCTATGCCTTATCCGGAGACACTGAAAATGCCATAACATTCCTGACGAGCCATTTGAAATCGGAATTCAGGCTTCCTGCAGACAGCATAAAGAAAGATCTGGTCTTCGATCAGTTGCAGACAACCCCTGAGTGGTATACCTTGTGGCAGCATGAATGGTATAACGAGGAAGAAAAGGTTGTGGCGGAATTTCAGTATTTCCGCAAAAAGAAACTTTTTGAAGAGGCTGGTGCCCTTTTGACATCAGAAATGAATAAATCGCCTGAAAGCAAGGTCTTGTTTGCATTGAGGGGTAAACTTTCTCTGGATCAGGAAAATTATGCAGCTTCAATTGTTGATTTTTCCACGGCGCTGAATCTGGACAGGAATTTTATGACGGTGTATCCCCAACGCGCTGTTGCCTATTACAAAGCCGGGAGATTCAAGGATGCAGTGAGTGATTTTACCAAAGCCATCAGGAATGATCCTGCCGGCTTCCATCTTTATCTGCAGCGTGCAGAAGCCTATGCGGGGATGCAATCCTGGGAACCTGCCATCAAGGACATGCTTTTTTATTTGAAATACTTTGAAAGTAACCAGCAGGCCTTGCATCAGTGCGGGGAGTATTATTATGAATCGGGGGATTATATAAACGCCCTGAAGTGTTTTAACCGGAATCTCAAGGATGACTCCAATAACAGCAACTATTATAAGTCACGCGGTAAAACGTATCTGAAAACCGCTACATACCGCTATGCGATCAGTGATTTATCCATGTCACTTGACTTAAACCCGGATGATGCAGAAACCTGGATGTTTCTTGGTATTGCAAAGATGCAGTCAGGTGACCGGGAAAATGGTTGTTCTGATCTTGAAAAGGCCAGAAAAATGGGAGAAAGCCGATCGCTTAAGTATATTATCGAAAACTGTCAGTAATCTACCTGATATTCCTTCGCAGCAGGTTTAAGAATTGCCGCATTTTTTCCGTATTCTTTTCCTTTATGATTTCTCTGAGGTGCTCCAGCTGATCGCCAATTTTTTCAAGCTGTTCCAGGGTAAAAGGACTGAACATGATTTCCGAAAGGAGAAAATCATCCTCAGAAAACAATAATCCTTTGGCAATCTCATGATGTTTCCGGAATGTAGTTCCCGGAGCTTCCTGTTTTTTCATACAGGCCGCGAAAACCATGGTTGATGCAAAGGGGATGGACAGAGAATAGGCAATGGTTTGATCGTGTTCAGTAAAGGAGTATTCGAAGATATTGAGATTGAAGGATTCAAAGAAATTCCGGAAAAACTTTTTACCTTCCTCATCCGATTCACTGATAATGATGGCACTATGCCCGGTAAGATCCTTGAGATTGGCAAAGGTTGGCCCGAACATCGGGTGGGTGGAAACAAACCTCCGTCCCGATTCGGGGTAGAACTTCTGTAAGCCGTTTTTTACAGAAGTAATATCTGCCAAAATGCAATCCTTGTTTAAGAAAGGTAGTATTTCCCGGAATACCGGAATTGTTTTTTCAAGATTCACCGCATTGATAACCATATCGGGATTGAAACTCCGGATTTCTTCATGGGTAGTAAGTTTCACCGTGTTAAAAAAGTACTTCAGCCTGGTAAGATCATTGTCAAAGGCTGCCACTTCATAGTCAAGGCACAACGATTCAATCAGCCATGATCCCATTTTGCCGGCACCAAGTATGAGAATTTTCATGAGAGCAAGGGTATTAAAAATAATCTAATTTACATTAATTCAGTCACTTAGGTCCTAAACCTTCTGCCTGTCAATCCCTCCTGCATCATCAGATCGGCCAGGACAATGGCGGTGGCAGCTTCCACTACAACGGGAATCCTCAGTGCAATGCACGTGTCGTGTCGGCCTTCGATTTCCAGATCAACCATTTCTCCGCTTTTAATATTCAGGGTGTTTTGTTTCTGATGGGTGCTGGAGGTGGGTTTAACGGCGATTCTGAAAACCAGGTCATTTCCGTTGGTGATCCCGCCATTTATACCACCGGCATTATTGGTAGAGGTAAGTCCCTCAGGAGTCACCAGTCTGTCATTATGTTCGCTGCCCCACATCCTGGCAGAAGCAAAACCTGAACCGAATTCAATGCCTTTTATGGCCGGTATGGAAAAGACCATGTGGCTGATCACCGATTCCACCGAATCGAAAAATGGTTCGCCCAATCCCATGGGCATATGACTTGCGGTACATTCTATGATTCCGCCTATGGAATCTTGTTTCTCGATAGCGTGGTCAACAGCTTCATCAATATTTTTATTACCTCCCACCTCGAGAATGGAAGATTCGACAAGGATCGGCGAAATGACTTTTTTGGCGATTACTCCGGCGGCAACCAAACCCAGGGTGAGTCGACCGGAAAAATGACCACCTCCGCGATAGTCCTCATATCCTCCGTATTTTTTCATGGCAACGAAATCGGCATGACCCGGACCGAGGTATGTCCCGCAACATGGAATAATCGCGTGACCGGGTATTGGTATTTTCAAATATTATCGTAATGGGAGCCCCGGTAGTATGATCATTGAATACACCGCTGATGATCCGTGGCAGATCAGCCTCCTTGCGGGGAGTTGTTCCTTTTGATCCACTGCGGCGACGGTTTAATTCGGTTACGAAGTCTTCAAATTTCAATGGCAATCCCGCAGGACAACTATCCACCGTAATCCCTACATGAGAACCATGTGATTCACCAAATATACTGATTCTGAATATTTTCCCAAATGTATTCATGCAGGATTAGATTTGTTGAATTTCTAAAATAAACTGATTCAGTTTTTCATAACTAATCTGACCCGGTGCGGTAGCTTCGCCCTCGCTGAGGGAGGCATAGGTGAACTCCGCCCCAAGAAATGGCGCAACAATACGGCTGATTTTTCCCAGATCTCCCATCCCGATGGCAACTAAACGTCCCGGTGCTTTATAAAGTGACAGGATTTTGGAATTATCCCGGTTAACATTTACGTGGGTTGCGATCTTGGCAAGGTCTGCACCCTGTATGTAGCAGGTTTTCACTATTTCTTCAAGTTCGTCCAATTCTGGTGTTCTGTCATAGTTGTGATAAGAAATGATGACATCACACTGATGGCTGTGGGCATAATCGATTAAATCGTTTTTATACTCCGGTGAGGCTTCAAATTCGATATCCACAAAGGTCGCCCCGGATTCGATAGCGATTTTGAGCATTTC
The DNA here is from genome assembly GCA_963800645.1 of uncultured Bacteroidales bacterium. Classification (GTDB taxonomy): domain Bacteria; phylum Bacteroidota; class Bacteroidia; order Bacteroidales; family UBA10428; genus UBA5072. Next base: position 157,204 of record CAWDBX010000009.1, read on the forward strand.
CACGCGTTCTTCCTCCCTGATTTTCCCGGGTCTGCAGGTAGCAATAGTTTTTTTTCGCTCCGAAAATACTTTCCGGATTTCATCATTGCTGAATTCGGCAAGATCAATCCTGATTTCTGCCATTTCAACACTTTCCAGCGATTTTATACATTTTTCCACGTCTTTTTCAGCGATGCTAGCACAAATCATAACTTAGTTTTTCCAGTTGATTAAATGAGATCTTTTCAATTACTGCATGGCCAATACGATCAAGAAACACCATATGCAGAAAATCACCTTCACGCTTTTTGTCTTTCTTCATGCCTGACAGGAGGGCAGGGCAATCCACTTTCAGGCTGGTGGGCAACTTCAGAAGGTGCAAGATTTGCCGGATGCGATCGGATTCGGAGGGTTGCAAGCAGATCCATCTTCACGGAAAGGCCTGCAGCCAGAACCATCCCGATACTGACGGCTTCACCATGCAACATTCCGGTGTTCATGTTCAATGGCATGGGCAAAAGTATGACCAAAATTTAGTTTTTTCCGTTCTCCCTTTTCTTTTTCATCTTGCTCAACAACTTGCGATTTGATCAGAACGGAATCGTAGATCAGTTTTTCCATTACTCCGGGTACATTTTCCAATGCGTTCGGCATAATGACTCTCTATATAACCGAAGAGTGATTCATCCTTAATGGCAGCAGCTTTCACAATTTCGGCAAATCCCGAGCAGAATTCCTTTTTATCGAGGGTTTGAAGCATGTCGGTGTCAATAATCACAAATTCAGGCTGATTGAATACGCCGAGCATATTCTTATATCCCCTGAAATTGACACCGTTTTTGCCGCCCACGCTGGCATCTACCTGTGAAAGAAGCGTTGTGGAAACAAAACCAAACCGAAGTCCACGCATGATATACCGATGCAGCAAATCCGGCCACATCGCAAACAATTCCACCGCCAATAGCCACAATAAAGGTTGACCGGTCGGCTTCAAATTCAACAAGCTTGTCAAAAATGAAGTCCAGCGTTTCCATGGTTTTGTGGGTTTCACCCAGTCCCGATGAAATAACAGGCAAGGCCGGGAGAGCCTTGCCATAAAATCCTTACAATATTTTCATCCGTGATAATTATGGTTTTTCCTTTCGGAATATTCGGAAGGTTATGAAGCGTTCACGATAGTATTCTAGAACGTTCTGCACCGATTGAATTTAATTGTTCTCGATCAGTTATTTCGTTTTCCGTCCTGGTTATTTGCTGATCGGTTTTCATCTATCTCATTCATTACCCGGGTCTGATGATTGATGGATTCTTCATGAATAGCCCGAAATACCTTAATAATAAATTCTTCGCCCAAACCTTTTTTTGCCGCCTGTTCAATCTTGTTACGGATAATTTCATCCCACCGGCTTGTTTGAAGAATGGTGATATTATTTTGCTTTTTGTATATCTCCGATTTTGCGCGCTACGGCCATACGGTGTTCAAAGATCTCCATCAGCTTATCATCGTATTTGTCAATCTCATGCCTGAGTTCTTCAAGGGTCGAAAGTAATACATTATTCTGTATATTGGCACTCCTGAGGACCAATCTGTTGATTAATTTATTCAGGCTTTCCGGTGTAAGTTGCTGCTGTGCATCACTCAGGGCCTTTTCGGGATTGCAGTGCGTTTCAACAATAAGTCCATCAAAGTCAAGGTCCATGGCTTTCTGTGAGATCTCATACAGTAATTCGCGGCTGCCGCATATATGACTGGGATCATTGATAATGGGCAATTCCGGGATCAGACGTTTCAGTTCGATGGGGATTTCCCATTGGGGATTATTGCGGTACAGTGTTTTGCTGTAGGTCGAAAATCCTCGGTGAATGGCAGCCAGTTTATTAATGCCTGCCCTGTTGAGCCTTTCAAATGCCCCGATCCAGAGTTCCACATCAGGATTAATCGGATTTTTAATCAGAACAGGTACATCAACCCCTTGCAGCGAATCAGCAATTTCCTGCACTGCAAAAGGATTAGCCGTTGTTCTTGCTCCCAGCCATATGATATCGATTCCTGCTTTCAGCGCATCATAAACATGTTTTACATTGGCAACTTCGGTAGCGGTATACATACCAAGTTCTTCTTTTACCCGTTTTAACCAGGGTAAACCTTCTTTTCCCACACCTTCAAAGGCATCCGGCCGGGTTCGGGGTTTCCAGAGTCCGGCTCTGAATATATGGATACCAAAAGTCCTTAAGCTGCTGTGCCGTCACCATCACCTGTTCTTCGGTTTCGGCACTGCATGGCCCTGCCATAATCAACGGCCTCTCTTTTGGGACACCCTTGAATTCGAACTTTTCCAATTTTAAAGATACTTTCATTTTATTCCATGATTGATTTACCTTTTAAATACTCACCAAGAATCTGAAGACCGCTGGTGAACGGCTTGATAGCCTCAATGGCTTGAGAATACAGTTGATAATTGTCAATTTCAACATCCACAAAGAACTGATATTCCCAATCCTGCCCGACAATAGGCATGGATTGGACTTTGGCCAGGTTGATATCGTAATAGGATAAAATCGACAGCACCTTGGAAAGTCCTCCGATTTTATGAGCCAGGGCAAAGGTTAAGGATGCCTTGTTTACGGAAGATACATCAAGGGCATCACCATTTTTCCCTTTGAGAATCAGAAATCGGGTATAGTTTTTTTTATGGGTCTCAATGCTTTCTGCGATGATGGTAAGATGATACTTTTCTGCCGCACGGGCAGAGGAAATTGCGGCCGCCCCTGTCATTTTCTTATCATCGATCTCCTTGGCACTCAGGGCAGTATCCATGCTGTCAATCAACCTGATGGAAGGATGATCATCGAAAAACCGCTGACATTGCAGAATGGCCATAGGATGTGAATATACTTCCCGGATATCGCTGATGGTCTGACCCGGCAATGCCACCAGATTCTGCTTGATGCGCAGATAAACTTCACCTACTATTTTCAGATTTGACTCCAGCAGCAGGTTATAATTGGGCAGAATACTTCCGGCAATGGAATTTTCAATGGCAGTTATTCCAAAATCGACTTTTCCCTGTTTTAAAGCACTAAACAGATCCTTGAACGTATTTCGGGGCACAATTTCGATTTCTTCATTCTCAAAATAACCGTAAGCTGCAATTTCATGAAAGGCACCGTATCCGCCTTGTATGGCTATGCGCTTTGGTATTGCTGGGGCATCATTCATCCGTATAATTTTTAAATCTGTTAAAAAAAAAAGGCCCCGTTTTCGCGGGACCTTTTTGATATAATATCATTACTATACAAATAAAGCCCCTTCAGGTTATCCAAAAATAAAAGTAAAAGAAGAAGGCTATATTTGATAATTTATTCATGACTGAATTATAATGATGCAAATATAAGCATATGATTTTAAAAAAACAAATGAAGGGCAGGAATTGTCTCTGTAAACAGAGGTAACCGGATGAAGGGATCCTGCAAGACCGGGGATAATCATTGAGTAAATTGAAGATAGTAAGACAGATAACGGAATAATAATATTAAATTTGTTGGGTTATTCACCAAATGGCATGCATATTAAGGACCGATACGATAAAATTATTCACTATTTTCAGGAAAACCTGCCCTTTGCTGAAACTGAACTGCATTACACCGACCCTTTTGGACTTGTTGTTTCGGTAATCCTATCTGCACAATGCACCGACAAACGGGTTAATATGATTACACCGGCTCTGCTTGGAACGGTACCCTACACCGGAAGCCATGGCAAATGCTACTCCTGAGGACATTTTTAAATATATCCGTACCTGTTCCTATCCCAATAATAAGGCTAAGCATCTTTCTGCCATGGCCAGGAAAATCACCCTTGATTTCAACGGACAGGTACCTGAATCGGTTGAAGAACTAATGACCCTGCCCGGAGTAGGTCGTAAAACTGCCAATGTAATTACCCTTGTGGCATTTGGGAATCCTGCCATGCCGGTTGATACCCATGTTTTCAGAGTCGCAGCCAGGCTGGGACTTACATCGGGGGCAAAGACCCCCGGGGCCGCTGAAAAGCAGCTGGTAAAGCATTTTCCAAGGGCTTTGCTGCCTCTTGCGCATCACTGGCTCATCCTTCATGGCCGGTATGTTTGTATTGCACGCAAACCAAAATGCTCCGAGTGCGGTTTGACGAGTTACTGCAGATTTTATCAGGAAAAACTGATTTCTATTCCTTCCAGGGTCACAAAAATGTAATGTAACGTACTGTTATTCAAGAAGCAGGACCCCTGTTTTAATTTTGTTAATATCATGTTGACGGTATCAAACCAAAAAAAAGCACAAAAGAGTAACTTTAGTAAAATTTCGTCGTTTATTATACTAAATTTACTACAACTATGATTCTTATATATTTAAGAAATCAACTATTAAACCTATTAACTCATGCAACATCATTACTTTAATTTACGCTTAGTTCATCTTATCGTTCTTTTGGGATTATTCCTGCTGAACGATTCATGCAAATCAGGGAAAAAAAGTCAGGAAGGGAAGGAAGTAGGCTTGGAAGATTTTCTGACCGAAGAGGATATTTTTGATGATATTGATAAAGCCAAGAAAATATTTTATTCTCTGCCTTCGCCACTGGAAACGGCCATGTTAATTAAATCTGCCGGTGCTACCTATAACGAGATGATTCTGAATGATCTTGCCAATGTCGATAAGTATTCAACCAATAAAAGCAAAGCTTTAAACCTGGGTATCTATACAACGGACCTCAGTTTTGCCTGCTTGTTTGATCAGGCGCAAACATCCTTAAAATATATGGATGCTACGAAACAGCTGGCCACGGAGATGGGAATCAGTGACGCCATTGATGAAGAAACCATGAAGAGGCTGGAGCAAAACCTGAATAAGCGTGACATTGTTATGGATATTATTTCCGAGACATTTCTCAATTCAAGTTCTTATTTGAAAGAAAATGACCAGCAGGAAGTTGCAGCCATGGTACTGGTCGGGGGTTGGATTGAAGGGCTTTATATCGGGACACAGATGATTGGCAGCAATCCGGTGCAGGGCGATAAGCTGGTGGACCGTATCGCCGAACAGAAATTGTCTTTTAGTATTGTTGAAAGAATGTTGCAGGACAACAGGCAAAACCAGATTGGTGAAGAGAACCGCGATATTGTGGAACTGATTAATGAGCTTCATGCCTTAAAAGCCGCCTTTGAAAAGATAGAAGTTCAGACATCAGCCGTTAAGGTGGACGATACTGACTCTTCACAGGTAACCGTACTAAAATCGCAGACTAAAATTAGCTATACTACTGAAGCATTTATAGAACTCCAGGCTGCAGTAAAATCATTAAGAAATAATTTCGTTCAATAAAATTCTATGCGTATGAAAAAGTTCTTGCCCTATATAGTTACCCTGACCGTATTTATTTCTTTCACTATTTCGGTTAATGCTCAGTGTAAAGGATTTGCCAAGAAATTGTGTAAACTCGAGCTTACGGGTTATGTCCATGATGGCAATTACCATGCAGCCATACTCACCGAAGGTGAAGAAGCCGAGTTGTATAAGACCTTTTATTCAGGACAGAGCTATCGTCTTGCCGTGTGTGGTTCTGAAGCCTTGCCGGCCATTGAATACCAGGTGGTAGATGCCTATAAGAATGTTTTGTATGATAACAAACAGCATGACAGCAATGGCACCTGGGATTTTAAGCTCGAATCGAGTCAGCAGCTTAAGATTATTGTTAAGGTACCTGTGTCGGCGCAAAAGGCTGAATTTCCAAACAGCGGATGTGTTGCCATTATGTTCGGATTTCAGGATCAGTAAAGGCACATTGGATTCGGGCCATAGGGATATATACTGCTTTTACAAGCTTGCAGCCTGCAGCCCTAATTTCCCCGCCAGATACTTGCCGGTGTACGATCCTTCACATTGTACCAGGCTTTCAGGAGTCCCCTCAAATACAATATAACCACCATCTTCTCCTCCTTCCGGACCGAGATCGATTACCCAGTCAGCTGTTTTTATCACCTCGGGATTGTGTTCGATGATTAGAACAGTGTGTCCTTTGCCAATGAGGGCATTAAAAGCCTCCAGAAGTTTCCTGATATCATGAAAATGCAGTCCGGTAGTGGGTTCATCAAAGATAAACAACAGGGATGTGCTTTCTTTTTCAGTGCCCAGAAAGGAAGCCAGCTTGACACGCTGGCTCTCGCCACCGCTCAGCGTGCTGGAGGACTGGCCAAGTTTCACATATCCCAAGACCAACATCAGCCAGCGGCGATAGTTTCCGGGCAATTGTCTTTTCAGTGGTGCCCTTTTGTGCGGCAAAAAAGTCAATGGCTTCATCAATGGTAAGCTCGAGAATATCATGAATACTTTTGCCCTCATAGTGAACTTCAAGAACTTCGTCCTTGAATCGTCTTCCGTGACAACTGTCACAAACCAGGTGAACATCGGCCATAAACTGCATTTCCACCTTAATTTCACCTTCACCCTGGCACTCATCGCACCTTCCGCCATCGATATTAAAGGAGAAATGTGAAGGCGTGAAACCATTGTATTTTGAAAGCGGCTGACCGGCAAAAAGTTTGCGTATTTCATCAAATGCTTTGATATAGGTAACTGGATTGGAACGTGTGGACTTACCAATGGGATTTTGATCCACAAATTCCACGCCCTGAAGGAGATGAAGATCACCCGTAAGGTCAATGAATTTACCTCCTTTTTCACCGGCTCCGCTTAATAAATTTATTCAATGCAGGGTAAAGAATTCCTTTTACCAGTGATGATTTTCCGGAACCACTCACGCCGGTGATGACCGTCATGGTATTCAGGGGGATTTTAACATTGATGTTTTTCAGGTTATTCTCCCGGGCACCCGAAATTTCAATATAATTGTTCCATTTTCTTCGGACAGGAGGTACATCGATCTTCATATCCCCGCGCAGGTATTTTGCCGTAAGACCCGTATTTGTTTTAATAAGCTCCTGACAGGTGCCGTGAAAGAGAATCTCTCCCCCCAAACGGCCGGCAAATGGTCCAATATCAATGATTTCATCTGCTGCACGTATGATCTCCTCTTCATGTTCAACCACCAGCACGGTATTCCCGATTGCCTTAAGATTCTTCAGAACCTTTACCAGCAGACCCGTATCACGCGGATGCAAACCAATGCTGGGCTCATCAAGGATATACAGGGAACCAACAAGACTGCTTCCGAGGGTAGTGGCCAGATTGATCCGTTGCGATTCGCCACCGGAAAGGGTAGAGGAAAGCCGGTTTAAAGTAAGATAACCCAGACCCACATCGGTAAGATATTGCAGCCGGGTTTGAATCTCGGTAAGAATTCTGCCTGCAATTTTCAGATCATGCGGATCGAGTTTAATATGGAGAAAGAAACGACATAAATCGTTGACCGGCATCGGTGACCAGATCCTGCAGGCAAATCCCGTTGATTTTTATATAGGAAGCTTCTTTTTTTAACCGGGTACCCCGGCAGCCCGGACATACGGTCTTCCCCCGGTAGCGTGAAAGCATTACCCTGTATTGAATTTTGTATTTCTTCGATTCAAGATAGTCAAAGAAAGCATAAATGCCTTTGAAATAACGGTTTCCATTCCAGAGTGTGAGTCGTTGTTCTTCTGTCAGTTCAAAATAGGGGCGGTGGATAGGAAATTCAAATTTATCTGCATTGTAAATAAGTTTTTCTTTCCATTTGTTCATTTTTTCTCCTTTCCAGCATACAACAGCATCTTCATAAACGGAAAGATTTTTATTGGGAATAACAAGGTCTTCATCAATGCCGATAACTTTTCCGTATCCTTCACATTGGGGACAGGCACCCATCGGATTATTAAAGCTGAACATATGAACAGTAGGTTCTTCAAAGCGCAATCCATCAGCTTCAAAGGTATCGCTGAAAGAACGTAACGTAGCTTTGCCTTCCGTCATTCTTACAATACAGTTTCCTTCACCTGATCTAAAGGCCATTTGGGCTGAATCGGCATACCGGCTTTTTGAATCCTCATCATAAGCTACTATAATTCTGTCAATCACGATGTAAACCTTATCGTCCACCGAAGGGTTATGTTTAACAATGGCTTCCTCAAGCTTCAGAATTTCTCCGTTGATGTCAAGTCGGGTGATTCCCTGATGCTTCAGATCCTCCAGCTTTTGCGCAAAACTAAGATTCCCGTTGCTTTTTAACGGAGAAAGGATCAAAAGGGGCGTTCCTTCTGCAAACGTGGTAATATAATCCACTACATCCGTAGCAGTTTCCTTTTTCACCAATTCACCCGAAACCGGAGAATAGGTTTTTCCTATCCGGGCAAACAGCAATTTCAGGTAGTCGTAAATTTCTGTTGATGTACCCACTGTGGAACGCGGATTGCGTGTATTTACCCTTTGTTCAATGGCAATGGCGGGAGGGAGTCCTTTGATAAAATCAACTTCGGGTTTGTTCATTCTGCCTAAAAACTGTCTGGCGTAAGACGACAGGCTCTCCACATATCGTCGCTGTCCTTCCGCATAAATGGTATCAAAAGCCAGCGATGATTTGCCCGACCCGGAGAGACCGGTAATCACAATTAATTTGTCGCGGGGAATGGAAAGACTGATGTTTTTCAGATTGTGCACCCTGGCGCCTGAAACTAAAATGGCATTTTTCTCGTATAAAGAATTATGATCGGACATGTGAAAGTAAAAAAGAGTTTGCTTTTTTAAGAAAAATAGTTTATTTTCGGCAAAATTATCGCTTTATTTCATATAAAGCAGTTAACATAAGATTAAATTAAACCAACAACTGGAGGGCTGCCTATCGCTACAATTCTACTTTACTTTTAACTCAAAAAGGAGGTAGTTTTGAATAAAGTCTATTTGGCTGACAATGAACTTGTGGACAAGTTCGTCAGTGGCGATATGAACAGCCTTGAACTGCTCATAAACCGGTATCGGAAACAAGTTTATACCTATATTTTCCTGTTGGTGAAGAATCAGCATCTTGCTGAAGATGTTTTTCAGGATACATTTATTAAAGTTATCAAATCTCTGGATGGCGGAAAGTATCAGGATAATGGTAAGTTTCTCGCCTGGGTGTTGCGTATTGCACACAACCTCGTTATTGATCATTTCAGGAAGGAACGTCAGCTTAACGCTTCCTACCGGGAGGATTTTGGAATGGATATCCTGAATTCAAGGAAATATGCGGTTAAACCTGCCGAGGAAACTATCATCGACAGGCAGATCAGGAAAGACCTGCGAGGGCTTATTGATAATCTGCCTGAGGAACAGAAGGAGGTACTGATACTCCGCCAGTACTGTGAACTAAGTTTTAAGGAAATTGCGGATCATACGAATGTGAGTATTAATACGGCACTCGGCCGGATGCGCTATGCGCTCATCAATCTTCGGCGTATGGTGAAGGAAAAGAATCTGACTTTGACCGCTTCCTGATGCTATTGCATTGGCGTTAGCAGCAACGGCAGCAAAGGGCAGTTGCAGTATGGTCATTACTCCTGCGGCAACTGCTGCCGGTCGCTGCCGCTTTGACCGGTCCGTTGCCCGATGTCCCTGGTTAATTTAATTTAACCATTGCGTGGTATTAAAAATTTCTTATCTTTATCACAATTTCCATTTAATTTGGTACGTTCTAGCATGTAGTTTTATTATTAATTCTAATAATTAACATATGAACAGAACCTCTACGATGTATGGTTCAACCAAATTCTCCGATGATAATGAAAATGAGTTAATTAAACTTGCAGGATTTCTGGAAAGCGAGGAATTGGAGGCCGTGGGATATTATCTTAAAGGGCTCGAGAGTGATGTAAATGAGGATGTAGTGAGAAGGATCGTGGATTTCTCCAAAAATTATTCCATGAAGAATCCCGCAAAGGAGAATGTGGCGTATTGAATCATGAATGAACTGTTAAGGAACCGTTAGAAATCTCTAACGGTTTTTTTCTTCCAGTCTATCGAGAACATCCATCATTTCTTTTACAGCTTTTGCGCTTTCACTTAACTGTTCTCTCTCTTCCTGAGTGAGATTGAGTTCGATTATCCTCTCTATCCCATTTTTACCCAGTACCACCGGAACACCCACAAAAACATTCTCAAGGCCATATTCTCCCTCCAGTTTAACGCAACAGGGGAATACCCGTTTATGGTTTCGGGTTATGGCTTCGGCCATGCGTGCTGCGGCTGAACCAGGTGCATACCAGGCCGAGGTACCCATCAATTTTACCAGTTCTCCTCCGCCAAACCTGGTGCGCTCCACAATGGCATCAATTTTTTCTTTGGGCAGCAATTCGGTAACTGGTATTCCTGATACAGTTGTATAACGAGGTAAAGGGACCATGGTATCACCATGACCTCCCAAAAGAAGGGCGCTGATATCCTTGGGCGAGACATTCAGTTCATCGGCAATAAAAGCTTTATACCTTCCGGTGTCCAGTATTCCGGCCATACCCATAACCCGGGTCCTTGGAAAGTGTGAGGTTATATAGGCCTGATAAGTCATGGCATCAAGTGGATTTGACACTACAATAATCATGGCGCAAGGAGAGTACTGGATCACTTGTTCAGTGACATTTTTAACAATCACGGCATTGGTTTCAATAAGGTCATCGCGACTCATACCGGGTTTTCGGGGCAGACCGGAGGTTATCACCACAACAGTTGAGTTGGCGGTGGCAATGTAACTGTTGGTTACTCCGATGGGTTTGGCATTGAACCGATCAATCGGGGCACTCTGCCAGATATCCAAAGCTTTGCCTTCCGCAATACCGGGTTTGATATCCACCATAACAATTTCATGGGCGGCATCCCTGTGCGCAAGAACATCTGCACAAGTAGCACCAACATTACCGGCTCCGACAACTGTAATCTTCATGGTTCACTGAGGTTTTAATTTATACCTGTCCAACTGACAAATGCGCTCCCGTTTTGTTCATGACTCCTCAAAAATAGTCAATTAAATTGAAACAATTCCGTCGATTTCAAAGGTCTATAACGTTGGCAGGCTCCATCCTTCGCGGTAATTATGCCTGATATACTCCCGGGAAGCCTGCTTGGCATTAAGCGTGACATATTGTGTATTAAAATGGGGATGGCCATTGATCACTTTAAATTCATCCGAGGCTACAACCTTCAGCTCATCGGAATCCGAAATATTCGTAAATTCCATTTTTTCACCGTCCCATTCCAGATTGCGGTGAAGTCCCTGGAGGCGAACGGCCAGAACACCCAGCAATACCATTTCATTAAAGGGACCTGAATAAGCGAAGTTTGATGTAGCTTCCAGACGATTTTCGGGAGATTCTTTGCATGCCCTGATCCAGTCCTGTTCGTGGGGACCGTCCACATAGCCCCTCGCACCAGGTACCCTTCTGAGCGTTTTCGCTACCTGGGGAACTCTGCCTGACAAAAGCCGCTTGTTTACTCCGCCACAACTACAAAACAGGGTATCCTTGCTGCCGATGAACAGACAACCTCCCAGTCCATCGTCCATCAGTGACAAACCAGCAGGAAGCAGATCAGGGCGGGAAGGAAGTATACCGCCATCATACCAGTAAACTCTGACCTCGGGCATGGCCACACGCGGCAGGTTATCACGACCCGGAAATCGAAACTCGACAGTTTCGGCCTGCGGGGCGCTTTCAGTATTCAGCAGGGTCGAACTGCCCATGATGTGCGTAGGATATCCAAGCTTCAGGGCAGAATATACCGGATCCAGCACATGGCAGGCCATGTCTCCGAAGGCGCCGGTACCAAAATCCCACCAGCCTCTCCAGTTCCAGGGTGTATAAATTTCGTGAAAGGGCCTCGCATGGGGCAGGACCAATGAAAAGGTCCCAGTTCAATGTTTCGGGCACTTTCATAACCTCAGTGGGTCGTTGCAGTCCCTGCGGCCAGATAGGACGATTTGTCCATGCATGTACTTCGCGGACTTCCCCGATTTCACCGTTCCATATCCATTCACATACATCCCTCACATCCTCACCCGAATTACCCTGGTTACCCATTTGCGTCGCAACTTTGTATTTACCTGCAAGAAGGGTCAGCAATCTTGATTCAAAAACCGAATGGGTGAGGGGTTTCTGACAATATACATGTTTTCCCAGGGTTAGTGCGTGTGCTGCAATAATGGCATGGGTATGGTCAGCCGTGGAGATCATTACCGCATCAATCGATTTTCCCATTTCATCAAACATTATCCGCCAGTCCCGGTACTTTTTTGCCGCCGGGAAATCGGCAAAACAGCTTTTGCTGTAATTCCAGTCAATGTCGCACAAAGCAACAATGTTTTCAGTATTCATGCCCAACAGGTTGGCATGACCTTTTCCGCCGACCCCAATGCCGGCAATGTTCAGCTTGTCGCTTGGTGCTCTGTGACCAAGCCCGCTGATGACTTTTGAAGGCAGCAGGGTGAAACCAACCGTGGCAGCGGAGGCGGTTCTGATAAAATCACGGCGGGACTTGTGAGACTGAGAGGATTTTATTTCCATAATCTGTATGTTTTTCTTACACTTAATTCCAGGTTCTTATATCTTGAATCTTGAATCTTAAATCTTGAATCTTAAATCTTCAATCTTACATCCTCCCCCTCACCCTTACCTCATAGGCCTTCGCCGGATTTTTTACCAAAAGCATCTGCAATTCCTCTTCAGTGAAGCCCGCCTTTACGAGTGCAGGTTTAAGATACTGAAAGATGGCGGTATATCCCCGGAATTGAACGCTGGCCGGGTCGATCACATCATACCATCCCGCATCATGCGAAATCAATGTCCGATGCAGCAAATCCTTATTCTTCAGATTGATCAGCCTGGATACATATTGGTCTATATTATCGTTCATTACATTGTCGAGGGATACCCATGCCCCTTCGGCGGCCAGTCGAACATGGTCTTCCTGATCGCCGGACTGGGCATGTGTCCATATAAAGGCCGAAGGATCAACACCTTCTTCCTTTAATATTTTCAGCTCTGCTTCAGCCGCTGCAAAGGGACCTGTGTGAGCGTTGATGACCAGTCCCGTCTTCAAATGTGCACGTGCCGCAGCCCGTACAATCTTCTCATGTATGGGTGAGAGCACAGAATCTCCGGGGACGGCTATTTTAATAAATCCGGGTTTAATACCCGTATTCTCGATACCGTTTTCCCACTCTGCTATCCATCTTTCTGCCAACTGGTCAGCGGTTTCTTCATAAGCATGTTTTGGTATGGCCTTGTTTTCAACGGCACCGTAATAACCGGTATTGGTTAAGATGTTTATTCCGCTGAGGCGGGAAAGTCTTTGCAATAAAACCGGGTCTCTGCCCAGATACGACGGAGTGCATTCCACCATGGAGTTAACACCTGAGTTCCTGGCTTCCAGTAAATAAGGCAGTACCCTGGCAATAACCGTATCCTTATTCCAACGGTGATAGCCGGTACTGTCGGCACCGATGAAATCAACCAGCACATGTTCATGGGGAAGACAGGTCCCCATCTCCTCTGTATTAAACGGCCCGGTCACGGTCATAATGATTCCGGATTTCTGACGGCATCCTGCAAAGGTGATCACCAGGAGCAGGAATGCCGGAATAATGGTCCTTTTCATGTATTTTAAAGTTAAGTATTGTCAGCTTGTACCTACTTGCAATAAATCGCTTTCCCCCGGGGGGATACACCATTCTCGTTAAATGCCTCGATGGCAAAATAATAATCCTGGTTTACGTTAAGGGCTCTGATCTCAAGCATGTTTTCTTCATCGGCAAACCGCTGGTAAGTTTGGTACAACTTGTCGGATTTTATTCCCCATAAAATATTGTAACCTGTAGCACCTTTTACAGGCTCCCAGGAAAGGAACGCATTCCGGGGATCCTTGTCCCTTTTTACCTGAAGGTTTTCAGGACATGCCGGTGGTTTGCCATCTCCGTTGCCGAAAACACGTATATCGCTAACGGCAAGATTTCTGGAAGCGACATATACATGCTCAAATTTAATATATCTTGTATGAACAGGCTTTTCCAGTTCAATATAGGCATTCGGCCTGTCCTTTTTTTCGCGGGTAAGATCAGCCATGATTTCCCATGCCTTTCCATCGGACGAATGATACAGTTTGAACTGGGTATATACCGTAGAGTCACTGTTGAAAATACCCGACTGATAATCCGTGTAATTCACCTGAACTGCTTTGACATCAAAGGTCTTTTGCAGATCGAGCATCAGCCATTCTCCTTCATTTTTGCCATCAGCTACCCAAAAGGTACGGGGGTTTTCATCCGTTACTACGGAAGCCGTAAAATTTTCCCTTGTGGAGGAGGCCGTGCAAGGTTTTTTATAAGACAACAACATCCATCCTGTAAAAAGATCGTCCTTGCCTGACCATTTTTGTGCAGGCAGAAATTGTGGGAAATCCCCGAAACGGGTATTGGAGAACATCTGACCATCGGCATCAAATCCGGCAGGGAACATGGCAATGCGCCGTTCGAAATTCCAGTTTACTGCTATCCAGGGTGTACCTGTGTTCCAGTAATTGCCATAATTATCCTGAAAAGTGTTTCCATGACCGGCGCCTGTCACAAATCCTCCGGGCTTGTAGGATACCGGATTATAGGGGGCATAGGTAAAAGGTCCCAAAGGGTGGTCACCAACATAAGTCCCATTGGCATATACATTGTATTCGGTACCCGGCGCTCCGTATTGAAGATAATACTTACCGTTGTACTCCGTCATCCAGGCACCTTCGATGAATGGTTTGATGGTGTCGCGGTGATCGCGGCCGAACCGCTCCCATCCGTGCTCAGCCGGATTCAGGTAAAACATGGCCCTGGCAGTATCCACATAGGTTAATCGTTTTTGATGATTCAACTCGATGCCATAAATGGGAAAAACATTGGAAGATCCCCAGTACATGTACCATTTATCAGTCCGTTCATCATGAAAAATGGCAGGATCCCAGGGCCCGGTGGCACCGGGTAATTTTGGCAACAGACGGTTAAAAAACCTGAGATGACCATTCCAGGGAGTGGTGGTGTAAAAGATAGGCCTGAGGTCGAATGTGCTCTGAAAAAGATAAAGTGTATCTCTTACCGAAAGGGCAGCAGGTGCACACATGTCTTCCATGGGCCATTTATCCGGAACCACGTAGTCCCAGTTTATAAGATCACTGGAATGCCACCATCCTCCCGATATGGTAACAAAAAGATAATACTCCCCGCGGTGGTTGACTATCACAGGATCGGCACCTGAACGATAGGAAATGTTTTCATTCAGCTGTTCGAAATTATAACGATAGCTGATATCAACCGGGTTGCAGAAAGTCTTTTGCTGTGGGGACTGACCGCTGGCCAGGCCTGAAATCATTACAAGCACGAGCAAGGAGGTTAACTGCTGCATAGGATCTATTGTTTGTAAGGACAGGCAATTTACGAATTTCTGGAAAAAAAATAGAGACAAGATAAGCCTTGTCTCTAATAAATATTTGATCCCAACGGGGATTAAGTTTAGCGGACTGATGCCGTAAAATTATTTCACGTATTCAGCATTATTAAGAAAATCAAATGATTCCTTGACGCCCTCAAAGGGAGTCGTTGTAAAGGCTTCCTGTTCCACAACAATATATTTCATACCCGCAATTTCCGAATTTTCAAAAATGGTTTTGAAATCCATCTTACCACTGGCGCCTACTTCCAAAGAGTCTTTCACATGCCAGGAAACAAAACGTTTCGGGTACTTGTTAAAATATTCCACTGCATTGGCTCCGCCTTCCTGTATCCAGTAAAGGTCAAGCTGCATGAAGACTTTTGCGGAATCGGTATTCTGTAACATATAATCATATATAACCTGCCCTTCAACCGGTTTGAATTCATCGGAATGATTATGGTAGCCGAAACGGATCCCTTGTGCCAGACATTTCTCACCAACAGCATTGAAATAATCACAGTAGCGTTGTAAACCTGCCAGTGATTGATAGCCTACGCTGTCCATGAATGGCTGAACAATATATTTTACACCAGCCTGTGCATGGGCCGTAATACAGGTGTCCCACCATGCCATTGCAGCCTCCCAGCGGGAAGAATCGGGAACCGGCATACCGGTATGTGAACTGAGCACGAACATGCCGTTCTTCTCAACAACAGCTTTAAAATCAGCAGGACTCATACCATAAAATGTACCTTTCGAATAACCAGCCGGTTCAACAAAAGCATAACCTATTTTTCCAACTTCTTCGATGGTTTTTACAGGACTGGTATCCATGCTGTCACGCAGGGAGTATAGCTGAAGTCCTATACTTTTCTTAGTTTCAATGCTTTTCTTACAGGCAAAAGGAAGTATGGTCGCTGTTAATAACAGCAATAACACGTAATTGAATTTGATTTTGTTCATAGTAGTAATTTTTTTTTAATGTGGCAAAGGTAACAGTTTTTGCCTTGAAAAAAGTGTGTTGGTCATAAGAAAATGCCGGTTGAATGTCAGAAAACCGAGCCCTTATGTAATAATCTGAGAAATAATCCGATAGAGGCTTTTAAAAGAACTGTATTATCCATAAATTTGAATAAATGACGCTCTAACCTGAACTTTTAAAACATCAGACAGTCAGCTTAATGGTCAGCAATATTCATAAAAAGTTAATAACTAATTCCTTAATTGTTTTTAATATGCCTGTTGTTGTAATAACTTGCCAACATCCATAACCACTACCTATTATGAACACTACATTGTGCAAAAGCCTGAAAAACCTATACAATTGGATCAATGGCCACAGCATTATGCTCCCGATATACCTGCTTACTGTTTTATGTACCGGGAGTATTTATTCGCAAACTACTCTATATAGTTATCAGTCTGGTAATTGGAATGTATCATCCACCTGGACGACAGATCCGTCCGGTACACTTTTTGTAAATCCAACAAATCTTATTCCGGCCGCAGGCCTTAATGTGATCATTTTAAACGGCAGGACCGTCACAATTCCTCCGGCACTGAATACACAGGCAAGCCTTTCCCTCGAGATCAAAGAAGGAGGTATACTTTCCCTGGGACTGACTACCGGGCATAATTTCGGATCGGTTTCAGGCATGGGAACCATTCAAATGGAAGCACAAACCACCACATTTGGAGCGGGAACAACTTTTGCAACATTCGTAGCAGCAGGAGGCGGCACTTTCGAACTGAAGAATACCAATAACTTTACTTTACCCTCGGCCCTGAATACAGCCAATAATATATTGATAAACACCTCTGCAGGGGTGGTGGTAACCTTTGCTCCCGCACCGAATGCTACCATGAATATCAATGGGGACCTGACGGTCAGGCAGGGAATATTTCAGATAAACAATACCAACAACACTGCCAGAACCATTAACATCACAGGCAGTGTTTTGGTTGAGAGTGCCGGCCGTATCCAGATAGGCACCGGAAATGCCAGCCACACCATTACCATCAAAGGTGATTTCACAAACTACGGCCAGGTGAGGTTCACCAACCAGGCATCACCTGATTACCAGGTTTATCCGACCAATGGCCGGTCAGATGTCATCTTTAACAACAGTTTTGCCGATCAGTCATTATTATGCAACGGGCAGAGTGATTTTTACAGAATTGAGATCGTAAAAGGTACGGATGCAACATATGTTTTGAATATTGATGCCTCCAATACCGCCAACTTTAAACTTTTTGGAGTCAATAATCAAACTCCTTCCTATGGCCCTTATGCAAACAATGACAATGCCTTAGGACTGGAAGCCGGCACCTGCCGGTTGGGACCCAATATTTCAATTCCCTGTCTTACTTCCCGTTTTTATTTCGTTCAGGATCCGGCCTGCCTCTGGATCGATGGTGCACAGGTGGTATTTAAGGATGCTGATTATGGAACAAGCAATTGTGGATTATATGTATATGGCATTTTAAAAATATCCGGCAACGGCAATCTGACCCTGAATAATTTTGCTTACAGAGGTTTGGTTTTACGGGGAGCAGCATCAGTAAACTTCAGTGAAAATGCCGTTTTTTCTGCCAGTATGATCCGAACTTCGGCAAATGGTGCAATAAACCGGGGTGCCTTCGTCATGCACGGAAATGCAAACATCACCTTTACCGGCAATACCTACGATAACCGTTTCGCTACATTTGACATGGGATGGCCGGATAATCTGGTTGAAATGTCCGGCGGTAATCTTACGATTCTGAGTCCAACTACCGATGCCGGTGGTGACGGAACCGGTTTCAGTTTTCATGTGGCCAGTGAATTCCGGAATATCAATATTACAGGGGGGAATGTAACTATTGAAATCCCTTCCAATGTATACATGAATTCAACGATGCCCTTCTGGAATTTATCATTTAACAGTACTTCGGCCTCAAGAAATGTCAGTATCCGCCAGTTTGATGCCGGTGCAACGCCAGAGCTTACACCGCAGCCTCTGGTAGTAAAACATAATCTGTCACAGAATAATTATGCTGTATTGGTTGCCAATAGTACCAATGGTAGTCCGGCTTTTGTAGATGTTATGGTTGGCGGCGATTTTACCCTTCAAAATAATGCGGTCTATACCCCGGGCGCCAATACAACTACCTTTAATGGTGCGGGCGGACAGAACTTTGCAAATGATGGAACCATCACTTCAGGACTAAACAATCTGACATTATCCAATACTTCAAATGTAAGTATTGCCA
Source organism: uncultured Bacteroidales bacterium (assembly GCA_963800645.1). Taxonomy (GTDB): domain Bacteria; phylum Bacteroidota; class Bacteroidia; order Bacteroidales; family UBA10428; genus UBA5072. The sequence continues at coordinate 175,830 of CAWDBX010000009.1, forward strand.
AAGATTTAACGGTACGTGGGGTGCTTACCATCGGACCGGACTGCTTTTTGAACGATGTCGGTCACAACATCAGCGCAGAAGGCAATGTCATCAACAGCGGGACTCATGTGAGTCAGGCCGGAGGAAGAATTACCCTGAATGGTTCTGCCGCACAAAGTATTGGCGGTTCCGGAAACGGTGTATTTGGCAATCTGGTTCAGAACAATGCCAGTGGCGTCAGTCTGACCGCGAATCAGGCGTTTGAGGGTGATTTGAGATTGCCTGTGGATGCCGTTTTTAATATTGGGATCTATCATCTTTCCTTTTCAGCCGCCAGTAGGGTATACAGCGCTACAACCGGCACTGCTGCCTCTTTTACCGGTACAAGGATGATTACAACATCCGGTAACGAAAGCGATGGAGGGATTACCAAAGCCTTTGATCCTTCAAACAGATCATTTCTCTATCCATTTGGTGTGACGGGGAAATACACTCCTGCAAAGATTCAGATCAATTCGGCGCCATCCTCCTACGGTTCCGTAAATATAAAACCGGTCAACAGGAAAATAGCTTTTGCCTCATCTGCAAATGTTCTGAATTATTTCTGGAAGACAAGGGGGAACGGATTTACGGGCATTGCCCCAAATTCCATTAGGCATACCTATAAATATGTTCAGGCAGACGTGGTACCTGCAGCTGGTGACAACAGTTATGTGGCCGGAGCATATTTGTCTTCGGGATGGAACTCTTTGGCGCCTGATTTCTCCACTGTGGATGAAATAAATGATTCCATTAAATTTCCCTCCACGGTAAGCAGCGGGTTAAGCTATATTGATGGTGATTACACGGCAGGCGAAAGCAATGCCTTCAGCGCCGTAGTGACTTTTTACAGTCGCCAGAATGGCGACTGGAATGACAATAATACCTGGTCAACCTCAGCTGTTGGCGGGGCAGCCTGTCCTGCTGGCAGCACACCCGGTGTAAACATTCCCGGGCCTTCCAATCCTGTTGTTATCGGTGACGGTGCTTCCATTAGCCATACAGTAACGGTTCCTGCTGCATTCAATACCATAACGGTCGGAAGTCTGCAAATCAATAATGGTTCCGCACTGGACTTAACCTCCTCCACCGGTCATAATTTTGGTTCCATCCCAAACGCCAAAATAACCGGAAATGGCAGGCTGCGGATATCTTCCGCAACAGGCGCCAATGCTACGGCAGAATTCCCGAAAGGAGACTTTGGCCTGTTCCTGGATAGCCTGGGTGGAACGGTGGAGTATTACAGTGATGCTTCCTTTGGTGCTGCCACCCTCACCGTTCCGGCAGTTAATGCAGATGGAATTCCCATCACCTCCTACCGGGATTTGGTGCTTTCACCTTATGACGCGAAAATTGTCGTGATGCCCAATTCAAATCTTACGGTATACGGAGATTTCTCCATCACCGGCACAGCTGCCGGTGTGGGACAGCTCTCCGCCAGTGCATCGAATACTTACACGGTATCCGTAAAGAATAACCTGTTAATTTCCGGCGGAACACTTCAATATCCGAATGTGAACAACCGGCCGCAGAATCTGGTGGTTGAAGGCAATGTTACCGTTAACAGCGGGGCTGTTTTAGGCGTTCTTAACAATGGTAATGCAATGGCCAATGTCCTTACCCTTAAGGGAGATCTGACCAATAACGGTACCATTGATATGTATCCGGGAGCAAATCCCTATTGCAACCTGGTTTTCCTGGGAGAAAACTATAATGAGATCAACGGAAGTACAGCCGTCAGAACCAGGTTTAATGCCATCACGGTAAATAAGGGAACATCGCGGAATTCAGTTTTGAACGTGACGGTGAACAATGGACAGTTTTCTTTAAATACAGCGCTGTCCAACGCACTAACGCTGACCAACGGCACTTTCAGGTTAACGACCAATGCCACCATCAACCTGTCGACAGCCGCCTTTACCGTTCCTACAACCGGTTGTATTTCTGCCAACGGAGGAACATTCAATATATGCTCTGGCAACGATAACACCTATGATCTGTATTTGAACGGAAGGCTTGAAGTGCTTTCAGGCGCTATTCATATCGGAACAGCCGGAAATTCAGTTAATAATGATATAGAATATGCCTCAGCCGGTGTTCCTGAGATCATCATCAGGGGTGGTAGCCTGAACGTTATCGGGCAGATCAGAAGAAGCACAATCATTGAAACAGGATCACTGAACTATACCCAAACGGGCGGGCAGGTTAATGTCTATGGCATCAATCCGAATAATGCCAGGTCAATATTCGAGGTTGTCAATGCAGGTAGTCTTTTTAGAATGGGCGGGGGAAACCTGGTTCTAATTAACAACTTCAATAATGCTGCCTATAATGATCTGTATATCATGCCCGATACAAGTGATGTCACCGGAGGTACAGTTCAGCTGGGAACCGGTACTACAGCTGCATCACAATTCAATATGGTCAGCGGATCACCTTTGTGGAATTTGGTTATTGACGGGACCACCCGCATCAAAACCGTAAATCTGCGCATTTCGCCCCTCTTCGTACTGAATGATCTGATCATTGGCAATCCGACTGTTGGCGTAAATTCCATATTCAATACCAACGGTTTGCCTGTAAGCATAGGACATAACTTGTACAATTACAACACAAATAGTGCAACGGGCTTAAATGTTGGTGGTTATCAGGCCTTCAACAGCACACAGATCACTACGCTAAATGGTTCGGACAATCAGCTCATCACCGGCCGGGTTAACGCAGGTGTCAACAATATAACCAATTTTGCCAATCTTGTTATTGAAAATGCCGGTTCTGCTCAGATTGACTCCTTGTCCGCTACCAATACCCATGTAAGGATCAACGGAGATCTTGCCATTAATAAAGGTATACTGGCTGATGGCGGGAATATCATCACGGTAATCGGAGATATTTACAATGCTTCTGTTCATCGAAGCACAGGTGTTACCAATGGCATTGTTATGTCAGGTACGCAAAAACAATTCATTTCCGGAAACGGTACCGGTTCCTTCGGCAATATCAACATCAACAACACCAATGGTGTAGATCTTCTGGACAATTCCGTCGTCAACGGAAGATTAACCCTCACGGCAGGTTTATTTTATATTGATGATATGTTGCTCACGCTGGGAAGGGATGCCAGTATCGGTGGTACACCGGGTATCACCAGAATGATCAGGATCAATGGGGCGCTCAGTGACCTGGGGGTAAAGAAGATTTACCAACCGGGTGCTTCATCCTTTACTTTCCCCATTGGGGTCAGTGGCAAATATACACCGGCTACCCTCGATGTGACTGCAAATGCATATACAGGATCAAGCTCGATAACGGTTAAGCCAATCAATGCCAAACATCCGGCAACCTATGAAACACCGGCAGTAACCGACGAATTGCAGTATTATTGGAATGTCGTCAGCTCCGGATTTAACAATGGGGTGACCGTTACACATACCTATAATTATAATAATGCTGATGCCTTGCCCAATGAAACTGGCTATGTGGTGGGTCGTTATCAGAATTACAGCTGGACAACACCTGCGGGAAGTTCAATAAATGCTGCCAGTGATCTGTTTAGCATAACCGACTATGTGAATATCGATGGGGAATATACCTGTGGTGTGAACACCAACTTCCAGGATCTTGCCACACTTTATAGCCGGTCAGCCACAGCCGGATTACCTGCAGGATCATCCTGGGATAGTCCTTCATCGTGGACATTGGTATCAGACGGTACAGGAGGTCCTGCTCCCTATGCACCCAATGGCAATCCGGTAGTCATCCTGCCGGGGCATAAGATATTTACCTCCACCAATGGCAATAAATCCTATTCTGTTCTGCTGAACGGTACTTTGGATTTGCAGGCAACAGTGAACCATAGTCATGGTCATGTCAGCGGGAATGGCACACTGATTATTGGCAGTACCACGGCAGGATATTTTGTTTTTCCGGGCGGTGAATATGACGCTTTTATGAATACATCGGGAACAACCGTGGAGTACTACAGCACAATCCCGGCCACGCTACCCAACTCTATCGGTACGGTGTATAAACCTTATCAGAATTTAAGGTTTACCGGTGCCGGTGCCAAGTACATGGCTTCGGTAAATATGAAGGTGCTTGGTAATTTGGATATCCAGAACGGTTACCTGAACAATAGTCTTGCCAACAAGAATTTATTCCTGCTGGGCAATTGGACCGACGCTGTAACCAACGGTTTTGTCGCCGGCAAAGGCATGGTAAGTTTCGACGGTACTACCCCACAAAATACTACCATAAACAGCACGGAAACTTTCTATAATTTAGGGATCAATAATGCCACTGGCAATTCAATTGCCGGAACCGGAACAAACCTGGTTCAGGTAAGCAAATACCTTTACCTCACCAATGGTCATATCGCTACCGATGCCAGCCATATGCTTCATATTACGAATACCAGCACAGATGCGGTAATTGGAGGCGGAAGCTCTTCCTTTGTAAAAGGTCCGTTAAGAAAAACCATGAACAATGGTTCGTATTTTAATTTCCCCGTTGGAAAGGATTCAAGATATGGTAATGTAGTTGTTACCAATATTAGTGCGTCCGGTGTTTTGGAGGCTGAGTATTTTAATCTCAATCCCTACGATGTTACTAGCAGGGTATCACCCATTGATACAGTCACTTCGAAAGAGCATTGGCGAATTAATTTCCCTGGGGCCGCTACAGGCAATGTTCGCATACGCTGGGACGATCAGTCTGACATTATTCCGCTTACAGCTTTGGGACGTACAAAGCTTCGTATTGTTGAATGGAATGGGTCGGCCTGGCAAAACAGGGGAAATATCGTCAGTGGGAACTTAACTTCCGGTACCATACAGACCACTCCTGCTGTTAATCTGAACAGCAATCATTATTTCACCATGGGTTTGGAGAGCCTCCCTACAGCCAATATAACGAGCGGGAACGCCAGTATATGCAATGACGGGATTGACGCTACCACGATCCTGGTGGATTTAACCGGAATGGCGCCATGGAGCCTGAAGTATAAGATAAATGGGGCCAATGAACAAACCATCAACAACATTGGATTTTCGCCTGCCTCCATTGTGGTAAATTCCTCATCTCCGGGAATAACCGGGACCGGGATTTATCAATATAATATTTCCTATATCAGCGACGCAACCGGCACGGTCGGACTTCGTGATTTTAACAAACAGGTTAGCATCACGGTTTTGGAATCTCCCGCACCATCTATTACCGGAAAAAGTCCGGTCAGTCAGAATGAAGCCTCTGTTAATTACAGCATCACAGGTGGCGCCGGCCATACTTATGCCTGGGTGGTTACCGGGGGAACCATTACCGCAGGAGACGGAACAACGCAGATCACCGTTACCTGGGGTGCAGGTGCATCAGGTACAGTGGAGGTCACAGAAACAATTACTGCTTCAGGATGCGCTGTTACTGCCACCAAAAGTATTACCATCAATCCTGCACCATCTCCTGTTGTTGTCGGAAATACCTCGGTTTGTTCTGGGTCCATTGAAACGTATGCAACAGGAGCTGCTCCTTCACATCAGTTTACGTGGAATGTCACGGGAGGGACCATTGTAGGCGGTATCAATACGGGTTTGGGTTTGAACAGTATTCAGGTGACCTGGGGTACCGGAGCAACAGGCTCTGTAGAGGTATTGGAGGAAATCCTTTCACCCTACGGCGCCGGTTCCGATTTGTTGAATGTTACCATTAACCCGTTGCCTGATATTGACCTGGGTGTTACAGATCCTGCGATCTGCACTGGGGGCACAGCTTCCATAGTTGTTTTAAACGGTGAAGGATCAATGGATTATACACTTCGCCTGAACAGCAATAACAGCCAGGTAGGTTTTGTTCATACTGTGGCCCCGGGTGACGTTACTTTTACCGTGAGCCCGCTAATCACTACCGTTTATAATGTTCTGGCAACAAATGAATACGCATGCAGCAGGGTTTTGACAGATTTATCCACGGTTACGGTCACCCCCACGGTAGGCACCCCCACGCCGATCACGGTATCGGCAGGCACGGAGCCCACGTGTCAGCTGACCAGCGGCAGCACCACCACGACCTATGCCACAACAGCCACCAATAATACAGGCTTTAACTGGTCGGTATCCCCGGCAGGTGCAGGTACGATAAATGCCACGAGTGGTGTGATGACCTGGACAAACGGATACTCGGGCACAGCCACAATATCGGTAACGGCCAGCGGATGCAACGGTCCCTCGGCAGCTGTAACCCGCAATGTCACGATTAACCCCACGGTGGGCACTCCCACGCCGATCACGGTATCGGCAGGCACGGAGCCCACGTGTCAGCTGACCAGCGGCAGCACCACCACGACCTATGCCACTACAGCCACTAACAATACAGGCTTTAACTGGTCGGTATCCCCGGCAGGTGCAGGTACGATAAATGCCACGAGTGGTGTGATGACCTGGACAAACGGATACTCGGGCACAGCCACAATATCGGTAACGGCCAGCGGATGCAACGGTCCCTCGGCAGCTGTAACCCGCAATGTCACGATTAACCCCACGGTGGGCACTCCCACGCCGATCACGGTATCGGCAGGCACGGAGCCCACCTGTCAGCTGACCAGCGGCAGCACCACCACGACCTATGCCACAACAGCCACTGACAATACAGGCTTTAACTGGTCGGTATCCCCGGCAGGTGCAGGTACGATAAATGCCGCGAGCGGTGTGATGACCTGGACAAACGGATACTCGGGCACAGCCACAATATCGGTAACGGCCAGCGGATGCAACGGTCCCTCGGCAGCTGTAACCCGCAATGTCACGATTAACCCCACGGTGGGCACTCCCACGCCGATCACGGTATCGGCAGGCACGGAGCCCACGTGTCAGCTGACCAGCGGCAGCACTACCACGACCTATGCCACAACAGCCACTAATAATACAGGCTTTAACTGGTCGGTATCCCCGGCAGGTGCAGGTACGATAAATGCCGCAAGCGGCGTGATGACCTGGACAAACGGATACTCGGGCACAGCCACAATATCGGTAACGGCCAGCGGATGCAACGGTCCCTCGGCAGCTGTAACCCGCAATGTCACGATTAACCCCACGGTGGGCACTCCCACGCCGATCACGGTATCGGCAGGCACGGAGCCCACGTGTCAGCTGACCAGCGGCAGCACCACCACGACCTATGCCACAACAGCCACTAATAATACAGGCTTTAACTGGTCGGTATCCCCGGCAGGTGCAGGTACGATAAATGCCGCAAGCGGCGTGATGACCTGGACAAACGGATACTCGGGCACAGCCACAATATCGGTAACGGCCAGCGGATGCAACGGTCCCTCGGCAGCTGTAACCCGCAATGTCACGATTAACCCCACGGTGGGCACTCCCACGCCGATCACGGTATCGGCAGGCACGGAGCCCACGTGTCAGCTGACCAGCGGCAGCACCACCACGACCTATGCCACAACAGCCACTAATAATACAGGCTTTAACTGGTCGGTATCCCCGGCAGGTGCAGGTACGATAAATGCCGCAAGCGGCGTGATGACCTGGACAAACGGATACTCGGGCACAGCCACAATATCGGTAACGGCCAGCGGATGCAACGGTCCCTCGGCAGCTGTAACCCGCAATGTCACGATTAACCCCACGGTGGGCACTCCCACGCCGATCACGGTATCGGCAGGCACGGAGCCCACGTGTCAGCTGACCAGCGGCAGCACTACCACGACCTATGCCACTACAGCCACTGGCAATACAGGCTTTAACTGGTCGGTATCCCCGGCAGGTGCAGGTACGATAAATGCCGTAAGCGGCGTGATGACCTGGACAAACGGATACTCGGGCACAGCCACAATATCGGTAACGGCCAGCGGATGCAATGGTCCTTCGGCAGCAGTAACACGCAATATCATCATATCGCCGACAGTAGGTGTTCCGGTCTTCTTATCGGGTAACTCTTCTGTAAGATGCCCGAATACGGTTTCTGTAACCTATACTGCCACGGCAGCGAATGCCACAGGTATTGTTTACACCCTGGACGCCTTATCGCTTGCCGGCGGAAACAGCATTGATCCCGGAACCGGTGCAGTAACTTATGCAAGTGACTGGACCGGAACGTCAACCATAACAGCTTCAGCTGCTGGATGCAATGGTCCTGCACTTGCCACCCATGTGGCAACAACGGATAATGTTACCACGTCTGACATATCAGGCGACCAGGTTCCAGGTTGCATGGCTGCCAATATCACTTATAGTGTTGAATTTAATCCCGGATCAGCATACAATTGGACTGTACCAGCTGGTGCAATAATTACATCAGGAGCGACAGGTCCTGAAAATAATGAGATTCTGGTAACTTTTGGAACTCAGAATGGCAATATAACGGTGACAGAAACCAATGCCAATGGTTGCCAGGGTAATCCTGTGCAATTGTCAATCGTCCTTCAGGGATGTGATCTTACTGCAGATTTCAGTGCCAGTGATACAATAATATGCCTGGGTGAGTTTGTCAGCTTCACTGATTCATCCGAAGGTGTAAATGCAGGTACTTCTTACCTGTGGAACTTCGGCGCGGATGCTGTTCCTGCTACAGCCACAGGCGCGGGTCCGCACCCTGTGAATTACCTGACGGCCGGATTTAAAACGGTACAGCTCATTATCAGCAATGGTATCAGCGATACACTGATCAGGGAAAATTACATTGCTGTCAATGCCATACCTTTGGCTACGGTGGAGAGTGCCGACCGCTGCGGTACCGGAACGGTCAGTTTTCTGACTTCGATAACCAATGGAAATCAGGTTGAATTCTCTGAGGATGGAGGTCTTTATGTGATCGCCTCTGACCTGTCAGAACCTTTTGAATATCAGGTTGTCATGGATGAGGGTTCGGCATTACAGATCTGGGCCAGGGCATCGAACACGATAACAGGTTGCACGGGAACATGGGACAGCAGTGCAATTGCCCGGGCATTCGAAGCACCGGTTGCAGAGAAAATAGCTTCTGCCCATACAGGTTCATTCCCTGCTGGTTATGTGGATGTGGTATGTTTCGGAAAGAAAAATGCCTTGTATTATGTGATGAATAGCGATCCGACAGCAACCTATAACTGGAAGATACCTGAATTGGGCATAACGATCAATGATACTTCCATGTTCGAAATTGACTGGGATATCGCCGGGGGAGATTATACACTTGAAGTAGAAAAGATTTCTCCCGAAGGATGTGTAAGTGCCATCCGCGATACGTTGGTTCTGGTTTCACAACCAGATCCTGATCTGGGGGGTAATGTCTCCATTTGTGAGGGTGAAAGTTATACTTTCGATCTGACAGGTCAATTTACTTTTTACGAATGGCATGATTTATCGCACAATCCCACCTATACAACATCAGCAGGTGGTGAAGTTTCTGTTAAAGTTTCAGATGAATACGGTTGCTCTGCCTATGATACCGCAATAGTAAGTCTGTACAATAATCCTTCGGTGAACCTGGCAGGGATACAGTCCTGTGCGGAGATAATGCACTTCTGCTCGATGCCGGTGATTTTGCCTTCTGATGACTGGTCGACAGGTGAAATCGTAAACCCGATTACTGTGCGTGAAGGCGCAGGCCTTGTGAGTGTTACGGTTACTGACGATCATGGTTGTCAGGCTTTTGATGAAATCAGGATCGGGGAATGCAATCCCGAAAACCTGCTGGGAGTTATTCCCAATGCATTCACACCGAACCAGGATAATGTGCACGATTCCTGGGAGATCAAGAATATCTATCTTTTCCCGGATGCTGATATTCAGGTGTTTGACCGCTGGGGAAGAATAGTCTACCGGTCAGATGGAGGATACGAAAATGACTGGTATGGAACCGGATTAAACGGGAATGAACTGCCTGTAGATACCTACTATTATATTATTGATCTGAAAGTAGATGGTTTTGATCCAATATCCGGAACGGTTACTATAATCCGATAAAACTGCAACCCTATGAATACTAATAATATGTCCCGAAAAATTGCAGGATCAGCGCTTTTGCTGATCCTGGCCATGCAGGTTTGCTGGCTGAATGCCCAGCAGCTTCCGATATACAGCCAGTATACCTTTAACAAGTTTTTGCTGAATCCGGGAGCAGCAGGCAGCGATGGGTACACCACCATCAATCTGGTTGCCAGAGAACAATGGGTCGGTTTTGAAGGTGCACCTAAAACGCATGCAGTTACGGTTGATTCACGCCTGTTGAGAAACAGCTTCATCTCAAAGAATGTTTCCGTAAGGAAGAAGAAGCGGCTAAGTTCTCGTTCAGGAAGAGTGGGTTGGGCAGGACATGTATTTAATGATCATTCCGGACAACTCGACCGGACCGGATTGGAAGGTACCTATGCCTATCATCTGGCCATTAAGGAAGGTCAATTATCCTTTGGACTTTCCGGGGTATTTTACCAGTTCAGGTTGAATAAAAGTGAGGTGGTTCTGGCTGATGAAGAACCAGATCCGCTTTTGGATGGTATTAAAGGTACCCTTTACATTCCCGATGCCAACTTTGGCGTGTATTATTCTTCCGCTACTATTTACGGCGGAGTCTCTGTGATGCAGTTGTTTCAATCGTCCATTCAGTTTGGCGACAACAACGGCAGTGATTACACCTTAAAAAGAAACTACAACCTGTTGGCAGGATATTATTATGCCATAAATGATAAAGTAGCCATTGAACCTTCCTTTCTGGTAAAAATACCGACTTCCTCCAAAGCACAGCTGGATATCAATGCAAAGGTTTTTTACAAGACGAACTATTGGGCAGGAATGTCATACCGGACAGGAAGTGCTATGATCGTGTTCTTTGGTGCCAGGTTCGACCGGTATTTTGTGGGATATGCTTTTGATTATAATTTTGGTCCGCTTATGCAGCATACCTATGGATCGCACGAGTTCATGGCGGCGGTAAAATTCGGGGACACTGCAAGACGTTACAGATGGTTGAATACTTATTAATCAGATTTCAGAGTAGAATCTGTCCTGGTGAGCTCCGATAGGACCGGAGCTCACCAGGACAGATTGTAGTATTTCAAAACAATCCCTTGTCCTCTGATTCTGTTGCTTTTGAATCCTCGTGTGATGCAAGCTGACTCTTTTCTTCCTCCTCCTTTGTTTTACGGACAACCGGCTTTTTGGGCTTTTGTTGATCTGCGCCGGCAATATCAATGCGATTTTCACGCAGAAACATACCGGTCATCACGGCAGTCTTAATGTCCTTGACCAACAGGTCAATTTCCCAATCGTTATCGGGGAATGCCTGGGGACGAACATTGAATTCAATTTTTTCTTCCAGGCAAAAGTCTACCAGAACGGGAATGGATTTTTGTTTTAAAACAACTTTAATTGGCTCATTCATAATATGTTATATTTAATTTGTTTCTGCCAGTAAAAGTATATTTTTAAAATTACCCAAAGGCATTTTAGGGATAAAAATTTTCATGTTTTTATGATCAGTGTTGATTTTCAAGAGGAAGGGAAAGGGTGTTGCCTGATCTCCGGATGGTTATTTCACAAAAACATCTATATTTGTTCATTGCCCATTACATCACATAATATCCTTCAATGCTGCAGTTATTTTTTGGAAGTATTCTCCTGAGCCTTGTTCATGCTGCCATTCCCAATCACTGGTTGCCTGTTGTTGCCATTGGGAAGGCTGAAAACTGGACACAACGTGAGACATTGCTGGTAGCCGCAATCAGCGGATTTGCCCATACGATAAGCACGGTTCTGGTAGGCATCACGATTGGGATCATCGGGATCAGCCTGAGCCGGAATTATGCGTTCATCTCCGAAAAAGTGGCGCCGGCTCTGCTCATTGTATTGGGAGTGATCTACCTGATCATTGACCGCTTGAACCATCATAAACACACTCATGGGACCGATACCGGCAAGATCAGGAGCAGGTCCAAATGGGCCATTGTCATTTCCCTCGCTCTGGCTATGTTTCTGAGCCCCTGTATTGAAATTGAGGCTTACTACTTTCAGGCCGGTGTTGAAGGCTGGCCGGGTATCCTGATGGTATCGGCGGTATACGTGATCATTACCGTTTCAGGTATGGTATTGTTGGTGTTTTTGGGCAACAAAGGAGTACGGGCCATTCAGTCCCATTTTCTCGATCATCATGAGAAGTTGCTTTCCGGTATTGTTTTATTGTTACTGGGGATCTTTGCCCTGCTGGTGCATTTTTGACCCTGACTCACGATTCGATCGGATCAAGCCTGCCGTCCTTTTTAATGCGACGGTAAAAGCAGGTAGAGTAGGGAATGCCACTGGTTTTGACGGCGTGACAGACCCCTTTTCCTTCAGGAGTCACCAGGAACAACAGGGAATTTTGTTCACAATTGATCCTGATTTCTTCCATTTTCAGCAGATCACCTGAAGTCAGTCCCTTTTTCCAGATCTCCTGTCTGCTCCTGCTGTAAAATGTGGCATATCCGCTCCTGATGGTTTCCTGAAAAGCTTCCTTATTCACATAGGCCAGAATCAGAACATCCCTGGTCAGGAAATTCTGTGTTATGACTGGGATCAGCTGATCGTCATTCTTTCCAAAATCAAGCAGCAATTCATCTGTATATTCTTTTGCCATGGTATTTCTTTATGATTTATTTTCAAAATGCATGCTTTAATTAGGCTTACGGAGTTCATTCCCTGATTGGAACGCCCATCGAAAAACTTCTAAAAAAGTCCTCTTTCGTGGGCATATCGTATAGCTTCGTAAGTGTTACTCACATTGAGCTTTTCTATTATCCGCTGACGATGGGTATTTACGGTATTGACACTGATGTAAAGCCTGTCAGCAATTTCTTTGCTGATTAATCCCTGAGCAATGAGCTGCAATATCTCCCTTTCACGGTTTGTGAGCGATGCATTGCCCCTGGCAGGATCATCCACAGGAGGAAAGTAGAATAATTCACCTGTTCGCTGGTTTTTCAGTCTGCCACGAAACGGGGTTTCCAGATCGTTATCCGGGGAAAGGTCCATTAAACTTAACGCCAGCCAAACATTGCCCGACCTGTCCAGCTCAAGTGGTATTTGCTGTTCTATGATTCGGACATAGGAACCTCCTTTGCCGATCACCCGGTAATCAAAAATCGTTTTATAGTCTTTCTTATTGAGGGTATGCGGCAGGGCAAATCCCATGGAAATATAATATATGGCTGCCTTAATCAACATGGGAAGATCATCGGGATGAATCAGGCTGTTGGTATAATTTACATCGGATTCTGCCAGAACAGAATCCCAGCCGAGAACAGTTGAATATTTCGGAGAATAATATACATGTTTCCGCTGATAAAGATCAAAAATGGAAATGCAGCCACTGTCCACAACATCAATACATTCCAACAGGGGAATATGGTAATCGAGGATACTGTAATTCAAATCGGCCGGATTGAATATTTGATAATCAAGAAGTTTTTCATATTCTTCAAAAAGTTCCTGCAGACGGGTTTTCATAAAAATACTGATTTTTCAGGATTTCATTTGTGATGGATAACGGACAACTTTGTTCAAAATTATGAAAATCATGAAGATGATAAAGAATAAAGTTTTATCCATACCATTATTCTGCAAAATATTGATTTTATTCAATTTTTTCATTGGAACCGTTGCATTTTCTCAAAATATCACCCAAACCGTAAAGGGTGTGGTTACAGATCTTGATTCACAAATCCCTTTACCGGGTGCCACGGTGATGCTCATGGATACCGATCCCGTGATCGGAACCGTAACCGATGCCAATGGACATTTCAGGCTGGACGGAGTGCCTGTGGGCAGGTATAATATTCGTTTCAGCTTTGTTGGGTACGAACCGCTCATCAGGTCGGAAGTGTTGGTTTTAAGCGGGAAAGAAGTGGTTATACAGGTGTCTTTAAAAGAATCAGCCACGAGCCTGCAGCAGGTCGAAGTGAAGGCATTCTCAAACAAGGAACGGGCGGCGAATGCCATGGCCATGATCAGTGCACGGCAGCTTACCATGGAAGAGGCATCGCGTTATGCCGGAGGCATTGATGATCCTGCGCGGCTGGCCTCCTCATTTGCAGGTGTTGCAGGATCTTTATCTTCAAATGCCATTGTGATCCGCGGAAATGCTCCCAAAGGGCTGCTTTGGAGGATGGAAGGTATTGAAATACCGAATCCAAGTCATTTTGCAAATGTAACCACTTTCGGGGGTGGCGGAATTACTGCCCTGAGTTCACAAATGCTCACCAACTCCGATTTTTACACGGGGGCTTTTCCTGCGGAATACGGAAATGCCTTATCAGGGGTCTTTGATATGAAGATGCGCACGGGTAATTATGAAAAACGTGAACATACGATTAAAGCAGGTTTAACCGGTATTGATTTTGCAACAGAAGGTCCGTTTGTAAAAGGCAGAAAAGCATCGTACCTGTTCAATTACCGCTATTCAACACTTGCGCTTATTTCTCCCCTGCTACCGGAAAATGCAAAGGGGATCCGCTACCAGGATTTTGCTTTCAAGCTGAATTTTCCTTTGGGTAAAATGGGAACCTTTGGCCTTTGGGGTTTGATGTCCGGAGATGTTAGCGGATCAGAGGTAAAAAAAGATTCCACCGAATGGCAGTATTACCAGGATATTGAAAAAGATGAGAACAAAAACAGGATGGGCGTGGCTGGGATAAACCATAGATTAATCATCTCCGAAAAAACCTATCTGAATGCCTCCGCGGCAGCTACCGGTAATTTTATCTACTGGAACCGGAAAAGGTTAAATTCCGAACTTGACTTTTTTCCGAAGGATGAAATCACTCAGAATGTCCGGAAATATACCATCAGTTTGTTCATCAACCATAAATTCGGTCCGGTGCATATCAACCGGACCGGACTGATATACAACAGGCTGACCTATGATGTCATTCTGAAACAAACTGATTCTGAAAACCTTCCGCTGCAAACCTATGCTGATGAGAAAGGCGGAAGCAATCTCCTGCAGTTCTATTCTCAATCGAGGCTGGAAGTTGCTCCACGGTGGACGATCAATATAGGATTGCATTCGCAGTTCCTGGCATTGAACAACAATGGGACCCTTGAGCCACGTGCTGGCATAAAATGGAAACTGTCTGAAGGCAAATCAATTAGTTTGGCTTATGGCTTGCATAGCCGGTTGGAGCCCATTGGTTTCTATCTGGCTGAGCAAAATGTTCCCACAGGTACCGTTCAGCCCAATAAAGACCTGGAGCTGACAAAAGCACATCATCTTGTCATGGCGTATGAAATGGAGACAGGAGATTTCAGCAGGTTGCGCATAGAACCGTTCTATCAGCGATTGTATGAAGTTCCTGTCATTGACCGTACTTCTTTTTCCATGGCCAATCTTGAAATGGACTGGTTTTTTAACGATTCACTGGTAAACAAAGGTACCGGGTATAATTATGGGATGGATATTACCCTGGAAAGGTTTCTGCATGCAGGATACTATTATCTGGCCACCCTGTCGGTATTCAATTCCAGATACAAAGGAGGTGACGGGATTGATCGAAATGCCCGGTTTAATAAAAATTACGTGATGAATTTTTTATTTGGGAAGGAATGGAAAATCGGACAGCATGGAAATCATTCAGTGGGCCTTAACTGGAAATTCAGTTTACTGGGAGGTGACAGAATCAGTCCGGTGGATCAGGCAGCCTCCTCGATGGCAAATGACGTGGTGTACGATGAAAGACGGGCATTCTCTGAGCAAAAGCCGACAGTATACTATCTTGATTTTACAGCATCCTGGCAGAGAAACCGACCCGGGTACTCCTCCACTGTGTCGTTGCAGTTCGTTAACCTGTTGTTTCAAAAGGAGTTTTACGGCTATCGGTATAATCTTAGAACCGATCAGATAGAACCACATGAGGAAGCAGTGGTGATCCCGAATATCAGCTACAGGATTGATTTTTAAGAATGGAACCTCCGGCAAAATGGTAAACGGTCAATTTTGAAGATCAGTTATAAAAATCTTCCGCAAAATTTACAAAATAAAGTTCTTCCGTAGCCCTGGTTATTGCCGTGTATAACCAGCGCAAATATTCCAGATCAACCTTTTCAGCCTGTATATACCCCTGGTCAATAAATACCGCCTTCCATTGCCCACCCTGAGCTTTATGACAGGTAACAGCATAGGAAAATTTCACCTGCAGGGCGTTGAAGAACAGGTCCTCTTTCACCGCCTTATATTGTTTATTCCTGGGGGTAAGATGACTGTAATCCTTGAGAACACCCTGATACAGCCTGTAATTGTCTTCACGGCCAAGGGCGGCCGATTCAACCTTCAGGGTGTCGAGCATGATCCAGGCTTCAAAATCAATATCATAATCAATCAGATGCAGTAGCGCCATGGCAAACTGGAATCCGTACCTTTCCTCGTATTTGAGGATTTTAAGAATCCTCACAATGTCCCCGTTCGCAATAAAGTCAACCTCTGACTGGCCGGCAAGCCAGAAATAATTGTTCCTTACCACCATCAGCATATCTCCTGAAGTTAGTTCTTCTTCACGATACAACACCTGTTTTCTGATCCCATCGTTATACTGATTGGCCTTCTTGTTGGATCGGCAAAGCATGATGACTTCTTCCTTGCCATATCTGCTGTATGCTTTTTCCAGCAATTCCACCAGTTCCATTCCTCCAATAAACCGGATATCCGTAAAGGAACCTTTTCTTAAACGGGGAATAGTGAGTTTGTTTTGGGTGATATGGTTTCTGACAATGGTGGCATTTTCAAGGATTCCGGAGTCTTTGTTTTGTCTGACAATATCTGTAAGCATGGCTTCACCTGCCACAGGAAGATACAAAGTGAGTTCATTTTTATCAAGGGCGGGACTTAAAGCAATCCCCACAGGTGGCAGCTGTGCTGTATCACCAATGAGAATGAGTCTGCAGTTATTTCCGTCGTTGACAAAACTTAAGAGGTCACTCAGTAAACGTCCTGAGCCAAACACTGTTTCCTCCGACAGGGTATCGGAAATCATGGAGGCCTCGTCAACCAGAATGATGGAATTGTTGAACAGGTTTTTATTCAGAACAAATTCACCAAATCCATCATTGGAAGATTTCTGCCGGTATATTTTCCGGTGAATGGTATAGGCAGCCTTGCCTGCATAGGAGGAAAAAACTTTGGCCGCCCGACCTGTAGGGGCCAGAAGCAGGGTCTTTACCTTTATTTCTTCCAGTGTTTTTACCAAAGCGCTGATCAGGGTTGTTTTACCGGTACCGGCAAATCCCTTCACAATAAATACCTTATTGGCATTCGGGTTAAAAATGTAATCGGCAAGCCTCCCCGACAGTTCCTCCTGACCGGGAGTAGGGGGGTGACCAAGATTTTGTTGTATAAGTGTTTGAATATGATCGGTAAGCATTTGTTGAATTTTACCCTGACCCTGACTGTTCAGCCTGCTTCGGGATGTGTACGAATCAGGAGGTCCCGGGGTAAAGTTATTTATTAATCCAGGAACCAGTGTTGGATTTTTAGTTAAATTCGCAGATAAGGTACCTGTTCAGAATTTTCATCCCTGCACAGGTTTTATAATGATAAGAGAATCCGTCTGGCATGCAGGAATTTAACTATGTCGACCGGTCCTTCAGCAAAGATGCGTCCGGCACTTATAACCTCTCCGTTCAGGCCAATCAGCATGGTCTGGCTTATTGTATATTCGACAACGGGGCCGATCAGTACGTGTACTTTAGAACCCATCGTTTTGAAAATGTTCAGTTGGCTGAAGATCTGAACGATCGAATTGCTGAAATTTTGGATAAGGATGACACACTTGGCCTGCCATACAAGGTGGTCCGATTTCTCGGGTATACACAACAGTCCACGCTGGTACCCGCATCCTTCTTCAGCAGGGACAAGATGCTTGACTATCTTTCATTTAACCATGCCGGTGATGTGGATCATGAATTATTCAGCAATCACATTATGCCGCCTGATATCTATAATGTTTTTGCACTGCCGCGTGAAATGGTCTCGTTAATTTCTCTGCATTTTAAAAAAGTGGAGTTTCTAAACCAGGCAACACCCTTCCTTAGCCACATTGCCACTGTGCATGGGGCGTTTTCAAATACTGCCGTCTATGTTGGATTGAATACAGGTTTTTTTGACCTGGCAAGTACCGGTGAGGGGACTTTTAAATTGTACAATACCTTTCCATACGTCAATGAAAGCGATTTGCTTTATTATGTTTTATATGCTTACAAGCAATTGGCGCTTGATACCCAGAAAGTACCTCTTTATATTTCAGGTGAGCAATGTTCTAAACTGAGTTATTTCGAAATCCTGAAACAATATATTCCGGCAGCCGGTTTTATTGCTGGCCAGGGAGTTCCCGCATTGGCTCCGGGACTTTACCAGCTTAATGTTGCGAAATTTTTTAATCTGTTAAATCTGCAATCTTGCGCATTGTCGGAGGAGTATACAGGGGCAGAAAAATAGAGGTCAGCAAGGGTTTTAATTCAAGGCCCACTACTGATTTTGCCCGGGAAGCGCTGTTTAATATCCTGGCCAATCATATGGATTTTGACAGTATTCGGGTACTCGATCTGTTCAGTGGCACAGGCAGTATAAGTTTCGAATTTGCCTCAAGGGGGTGTACGGAAATCGACCTGGTAGACAGCAACATCAGGTCAGTTCAATTTATCGCGAAGATTGCAGCGGATCTGCAGATGAAAGGAATTCATCCGGTACGGATGGATGTTTTCAGGTTCATTCCCGTCTGTAAAAAACAATATCAGGTGATTTTTGCAGATCCTCCCTATGACTTAAAAGGTGTGGAGAACTTACCGGACCTTGTATTCGACCACAAATTGTTGCTGAAGGAGGGTTGGCTTATCCTGGAACATTCCAAATCGCATCACTTCAAAAATCATCCGCAGTTTTATGAAGAGCGCAACTATGGCAGTGTTCATTTCAGCTTCTTCAGGAGTTAGCCTAAAATCAATAATTTGCTGGATCCTCATTTTTATCCGGAATTATGCTTGACAACAAGCCTTTATTTTCGTACCTTAAAAGTGAAAATCCAAACCACCCTACAATGAACCCTAAAAAAGAAATTTCGCCCCAAAACCGGAGGGAGTTTCTGCTTAAAACACTCTCTTCCTGTGCCTTATGTTGTATTGCCGCGCCCAACCTTCTGGCAGCTGCGGTGAGGATGAATGATCCAAAAAATGCGACAGAAGACAAGTTTTTAAATGCATCCGGAATGACCTGCAAGGATGTTTTCAATTTCGCTTACAGGGATAACTATATCCCGGCCATGAAAAATCTTTCCCTGATAGCAGGCAAGGAGAAATTGCTGGAAATGTTAAAGGAATCTTCGTCCATGGTTAATCCGGCTATTATCAAGTACTGGGAAACAACCTATCCGGAAAAGTCACTCGGGAACTGGATTGCTGATATTGAGGTATCGCTGAACAGTGAGCTTTATAAAAATGCCCTGACCTTTGAGATTTTCAACAAAACAGATACTTCGGTTGAAATGAAGGTCACGGAATGTCTCTGGGCACAAACCTTCAGGGAGGCCGATGCTGCAGAAATAGGCTTTGCAGGCATTTGTTACGCCGATTATGCCACAACAAAGGCCTTTAATCCCAAAATGAAATTCACCCGCAGCAAAACACTGATGGAGGGTGGCGATTGTTGTCAGTCACGGTATGAGATGGAAGGATGATTTGCCGTAAAAGATATCTTGCGCTGATTTCGTTTGCATTAAATTCTTCCGTGTAACCAAAACTGCTCTGGTTTTACAAAAGGTGATTTTAATCGTTTTCGTCCTTCTCCCGCACATTTAGTAATTGTCTTTACTCGAATTGGTGATATCCTGTCCATCATGTTGCAGGCAGGTGAATTCCAGGACAAGACGCTGGCATTACGGTTGAAAATGGTTTGATACCCTGAAGTTGTCCTTTGCATATTATTATATTACAAGTACTTACATTTTTTTTTGACTTTGCGTATTTTTTACGCTAACAATAGTGCATTTTATCTTTTTATTTAATATATTTGTTTAAGCAGAACTCACCTTCACTAATAATTATCACTTTGGAGCAGGGATTCTTAAATAGCGATACTATCCTTACCCGAAGACTTAAGGAGAATGATAAGGCGGCATTTGAACTGATTTTCAATCAATTCAGTAAGAAATTATATTGTTTTACACTCGGATATGTGCATTCACAGGCCGAGACCGAGGAGATAATCCAGAATGTGTTTGTTTCCTTATGGGAGAACCGTGATATGCTGAATGAAGCATTCCCCCTTCAGAATTACCTGTATAAGGTTACAATCAATCATATCTATAACTATTTCAAGCATCGGTCGGTCCACCGGAATTATTTGGAGAATATGATCCTTGAAGGATCAAATGAGGATCAGTATGCAGAACAAAGCTTCCTCGCAAATGACCTCGGAGAAATAGTGAATAAATTCATTGGGAACCTACCTTTAAGACAGCAGATCATCTACCGGCTCAGCCGGATGGATGGACTTTGTTATGCTGAAATTGCACAACGAATGGGTCTATCTGTCCGTGCAGTTGAAAACCATATCTATCGCACGCTCAAATATATCCGGGAAAAGTTAAATGAAGAATCGCTGCTGGCTGAATAATCTTTGCATTTCTTTTGAGTAGTTGGACCCGCTGAGTTGTATTAATAGTATTGACGTTATTAATATAAATCAGTATGCTTTTAGATCTTATAGAATTACTTTCAAAATACAAAGATAGGACTTGCACTTTGGAGGAACTGGCAAAGCTCAGGTTATACTTTTCCGAACGAAAACATGAATCATTCATCAAGCAAAGACTATATAAGGAACTCGAAAATTGTGTAACCACCCAGCAAGCCGCATCAGGATTTGACTCAGAACGGATTTTCCAAAACATACAGTCAAAAATTGGTGAATCCACTTCTCCGGAAGTAATTCCTCAGGTGGCAGGCAAGCGCAGGTCAATCTATCTGATAATCCTTAAAATTGCAGCTGTTATAATCCCTGCTTTCCTTCTCGGGGGAATCCTCTCCTATTATATCCTTGCAGAAAGACCGGAACCTGAAAAAATTTCAACCACAGAAATCCGGTCGCCTTTTGGTGCAAGGTCGGAAGTTATACTGCCCGATGGTTCAACGGTTTGGCTGAATGCCGGTAGTAGAATAAAATATATGAATGATTTTAATAAGAACAACCGGGAAATTCAACTCAGCGGCGAGGGTTATTTCAAAGTGACCCCGAATGCGGATCTGCCTTTCAGGGTAAAAACGGGTGATCTGAGTATCCTGGCCATAGGAACCGAATTCAATGTCAAGTCATATGACGATGAAGATATCATTGAAACAACTCTTGTTGAAGGGAAAATTGCCATACATCAGGATCAGAAACAAAAAAAATCCATATACCTGGAACCCCATCAGAAAGCTATTTATATGAAATACAACAAGAATCTTACTGTTAAAGATATGAGAGCGGTGGGAGAAAATAAACATGAGGAACTCAAGTTGAAGAAAGGCATAATCTATATTGCTGAGAAGATCGATCCGGAACCCATAGTTGCCTGGAAGGAAAACCGGCTGATAATTAAAGGAGAGGAATTAAATAGCCTGGCTATCAAGCTGGAAAGGAAATACGATGTAAAATTTGTATTTGGATCTGAATCCCTGAAGCAGTTCAGATTTACCGGAACCCTTGAAAATGAGACACTGACCCAGGTTCTGGACGTAATCAAACTTTCTGCACCTCTTGAATATAAGTTGCAGGGAAAGTCGGTTATGATTTTTGAGAATAAGCGAATGACAGAAAAATTCAACACACATTTGAAAAAGAAATAAGCATGCAGATACCCCTAATTATTAACTCTTTAATAAAACTAAACCTATGAAATAAAAAACCCTTTTAAAAAAAAGGGAATAGATGTGGTGATCTATTCCCCGTTAATTAATGTCAAACATAAATTGTACCGGGACAATTTGCACATCGTTCGGTATAAAAATGTCTAACCTAACAAACAATTCAAATTTATGAAAAACAAATCTTCTGATGAAGTTTTCTTACCAAAAAGAAAACTAAAAAAACTAATCCTAATTATGAAACTAACAGCACTTTTTTTAATTCTTCTATCCATAAACCTTTCTGCTTCTGTGTACTCGCAGAATACAAGGTTTACGGCAGATCTGAACGGAAAGACCGTGCGTGAAGTTTTCCAGTTTATCGAGCAGAAAAGTGAGTTCAGGTTCTTTTATAATGATGATTTCAGCTATATCGACAAGGTAGTTGATATGAACGTTAAGGATGAAAATGTAGAGCAGATCCTGGAAAAACTTTTTGAAACCTCTGACATAACCTATAAGGTTTTTGACAACAATCTGGTTGTTCTTACCCTGAAACAGAACCTGCAACAGGTTTCCATAAAGGGAAAGATAACTGATGCATCTTCATCTGAACCATTGGCAGGAGCAAACATCCAGGTCAAGGGAACAAACACGGGTACAGTTGCCGACATTAACGGGACCTTTTCCATTGAAGCCAATACAGGTGATGTGCTTGTTTTCAGCTATGTAGGTTATTTACCACAGGAAGTTACCATAGGAGCTGAAACGAATATAAATATAGCTCTCTCACCTGATGTAAAAAACCTTGAAGAGGTTGTGGTTGTTGGATATGGTACACAGAAGAGGACCGTGGTAACGGGTGCTATTTCATCTGTGTCATCTGATGCTGTTAATGCCCTTCCTTCATCAGGACTTGACCAGGCTTTGCAGGGACGTGCAGCTGGTTTGACTGTGATCGCCAATGGCGCTCCAGGTTATTCATCCACCTTGAGGGTTAGAGGTATCAGCACCGTTAACGATGCCAATCCGTTGTATGTTGTTGACGGCGTTGTTACAACAACCATCAGTAATATCAGTACTGCAGACATTGAATCCATTGAAGTATTGAAAGACGCTTCCACGGCTGCCATTTATGGTTCTCTGGGATCAAACGGTGTCATTATGGTTACTACCAAGAAAGGTAAATCCGGTAGTGTTGTGGTCAATTTCGATGGCTATTATGGAGTTCAATATACTACGGAAAGATATGATCTGATGAATGCTGAACAGTATGAGGAATATGCTACAAGTGGCGCATTTACAACACCTACGGTTTATACAGATCCTCAATACGCAGCCCGTACTACTGCTGCCGAAACCGATTGGCAGGATGAGATATACCAGAATGGTCCCATGCAGGACTATAACCTTTCTCTCTCCGGTGGTACTGAAAACAGTACTTTCAGATTGTCAGCCGGTTATTTGAATCAACAAGGTATCGTTATCAATACCGGTCTTGAAAGATTCAACTTCAGAGCCAATAGTGATTTTAAAAAGGGCAGGCTGAAAATCGGTGAGAACCTCAGCTTATCTTACTCCAAGCAGAATCCTTTGGCTGATAATGGCGGCCGTTCCCTGTTGGAGCATGCCATTAAAATGGCTCCCTATCTGCCGGTATACAATCCCGACAATCCAGGCGGATTCCAGGGTCCTACAAGTTCCGTTGACGGACAGGATGCTGAAAACCCCGTCAGAATCATGGAGCTCAACAGTTACCAACAGAATACACAGGACATTCTTGGTAATATATATGCCGAATTGGACCTTGTTAAAGGCCTGAAATTCAGAACTAATCTTGGCCTTCAGGATGAGAGAATAGTTTCCAATCTATTATACCCTTCATACAATGACGATAACCTGGGTGGCAATACGCACTGGGCAAATTATGCAAACATTTTTAAAAACCGGGCTACCTACAATGCATTCCTGTTCACCAACAACTTTACTTATAATTTGACACTTGCAGAAAAACACAATTTTGAGGTGTTGGCTTTGATGGAATACAGCGCTGTTAACTCAACTATTCTGAATACCAATTCACGCAATAATCTTTCTAACGATGTTGAGGAAGTGAGTAACACCAACGCTTCACTGTCCTCAGGAACAATTGAATATTACAGAATTGGTTACCTGGGAAGATTAAACTATAATTTTGACTCGAAGTACTTATTCTCAGCTTCAATCAGGAAAGATGCCTCGTCAAGATTTGGTGAAAACAATCGATGGGGTACATTCCCTTCGTTGTCTGTAGGATGGAATATTTCTAAAGAAGCTTTCTTAAGTGATGTTGGCCTTATCAGCAACTTAAAACTCCGCGCAAGCTGGGGTAAAGCCGGTAATGACAAGATTACAGATTATGCCTATTCTTCCTCCCTAACCTCAAACATGAACTATACTTTTAATAATCAACTTTTAGTTGGAACAACCGCCGCAGGAAGACCAAATGCCGATTTAAAGTGGGAGGAAACTACCATGACTAACATTGGGGTGGATTTGGGCTTGTTCCAAAATCAATTTACATTGTCTGCCGAATATTATATGAACCAGAGTGATGATCTTCTGATGCAAGTACCGCTGCCCCTGTCTTCAGGTGACTGGACAGGTACAATCCCCCAGAATGCAGGCTCAATGGAGACCAAAGGTTTTGAATTGCAGGTTGGATACAATGATTTTGAAGGCGAATTTGAATGGTCAGCCAATTTAAATCTTGGTACTTTCAAAAATGAAGTTAAATCCCTGGGTGGTGCTACCTATATTTCCGGGTTTGCTTTTGAAGGGGAAGATCTTAACAGGTGTGAAGTTGGAGAACCTGCTTTCTTCTTCTACGGATGGGATTTCGACGGTATTTTCCAGTCAGCCGAGGAAGCTAATACCTATATGGGTGGTTCACAACACGAACTCAATGCCTCAACGGCAGGAGATTTCCGTATTAAAGATACCGATGGTGACGGTGTAATTACTGCAGCCGACAGAACCAATATAGGAAACCCCTTCCCGAAGATGACGCTTGGTTTAGACCTCAATGCTTCCTACAAAGGCTTTGATCTGAACGTTTTCATTAGCGGCGTTTATGGGAATAAGCTCTATAACACTAACTTGTATGACCTGCAGGCTATGCCCCGGTTATTTAATGCCGGTGTTGAAGTTCTTGATAGATGGACTCCGGAAAATCCTTCAAACACCATTCCAAGAGCCGGTGCAGTTGCTGCCAATGCCCAGGCATCCAGTCGTTTCGTCGAAGATGGTGCCTATACCAAGTTGAAAAACATCACCCTTGGGTATACTTTACCTGGAAGTCTTTTAAAGAACAAACTCACTAAACTCAGAGTTTATGTTAGTGCACAAAACATGATTTGCATAACGAACTATTCTGGTTTAGATCCTGAGGTTGGTAGATACCTTCGTAATGGTACTACATTAGGACAAATTGGTGCCCCTGAGACAACCACTCAAAACTATGCCAATGGAATTGATGTAGGTAATTATCCTATACCAAAATCAGTTATTGCTGGTTTTCAAATTACCTTCTAATCTTTAATAACAGAATTATTATGAAAAGACTTAAAGCATATTTTTTTCCTGCACTGCTTTTCAGTGCATTGGTTCTTTACTTTTCCTGCGATGCGGATAAGTTAGAACTTACAAATCCTAATAATCTTTCACCTGACACTTATTTTAAATCTGCTGCTCAGGTGCAGTCCGCTGTAGATGCTGTTTATGGAAGTCTACAAACAACCGGAATGTACAATCGTGGTATATGGTATGGAAATGACAACATGTCTCATGAGAATACATGTAACCCACAGCAGGAAGCTGATAAACGCCAGTGGCTGAACTTCACACATGATGCAACACATAGTTTGACAGAAGCTTACTGGAATTCTTGCTACAGAGGCATTAATAAGGCCAATTTTGTGATCAACAATGCCGAATTAATTAACGCTATCCCCGAAGCTTTTCTGTCCCAGGTAATGAAAGACAAGTATATTGGTGAGGCACTTTTCATGCGTGCTTTGTATTACTTCTACCTGGTTGACAAATTTGGTGATGTTCCTATCTATCTCGGAATTGATCCTATAGAGAATTTAGGTGTTGGCAGAGCTCCTAAAGCAGAGGTCTGGGCACAAATTGAAGCCGACTGTTTAGAGGCTGCAGCAAAATGCCGAGCCAAAGCCGATGAAGTCCCCGGAAGGGCTACTAAAGGTGCTGCCTGGGCACTGTTAGGCAAAGCACGTTTATACCAGAAAGACTATGACGGAGCGCTCGAAGCGTTTAATAATGTTACCGGTTACAGCCTGGACGCTGTTTATTTTGACAACTTCACGGAAGAAGACGAAAATGGTGTTGAATCCATCTTCGAAGTCCAGTTCAGCAAGGCTGCCGGTTATTCCAACCAGTGGAGTTCCGACAGAACTGACCAGGGTGTGAATGAAGGTACGTTCAGAGCCCAGGAATATAGTTGCTTAGGATGGTTCAACGTTTTCGTTTCAGAAGATCTGTGGAATGAGTTCGAAACTGATGCTGTCAATGGTGTAAAAACCGATCCAAGGCGCGGTTTCTGTGCTTACCAGACTGGTGATTTGTATGCCAACAATACC
Source organism: uncultured Bacteroidales bacterium (assembly GCA_963800645.1). Classification (GTDB taxonomy): domain Bacteria; phylum Bacteroidota; class Bacteroidia; order Bacteroidales; family UBA10428; genus UBA5072. Next base: position 202,315 of record CAWDBX010000009.1, read on the forward strand.
CTGACCATGACACTTACTCCTTTGATTGAAGATTATAAAGGTGTTGTTACCAATTACACAAGAAGGGGCTGGAGGAAATACCAGAACTACTATAAGGCTCCTAGTGAAACTGATAATACATCCGGAATCAACATGAAAGTGATCCGGTATGCCGATGTTCTCCTGATGATGGCAGAATGCCAGGCAAATCTTAATAATCTTCCCGCAGCAATAGACCTGATGAACCAGGTAAGGTCGAGACCCGATGTGGCTATGCCTCTGTATGGAGAAGCTGCTATGAATGCCATTTATCCGGTTTCCACATTGGATGAATTCATGGTAGCCCTCGAACATGAACGCAAGGTTGAATTATGCGGTGAACAGGTTCGTTTCTCCGACCTTGTAAGATGGGGCAGACTTGAAGCTTTCCTCACCTCGGATAAGTTGCTGAATTCGATTCCTAGAGCCGATAAGGATAATTTGGTTTTCAGTTCACCCAAGAATCTTCTTTGGCCTATTCCTCAGAGGGAAATTGATGTTAATCCTAACATGGACCAGGCAGATCAGAATCCCGGTTATTAATGGATAGAAACTATTATAATTCCATGAAATGGTCCCGATATACGGGACCATTTCTGTCTAAAATGTACCTGATAGTTTTGTTGATTGAAACAATACTTGGCGCCTGTTTCTCCTGCAAACCTGAAAAAAAAGGAGAAGGTCCCCTCTTCAGGAAACTCTCCTCACAAAAAACAAAAATTACTTTTCAGAATACGCTGACAGAAACCGATACTTTTAACTACTTTTTGTATCCCTACATGTACATGGGCGGTGGGGTTTCCGTTGGAGACTTCAATAACGACGGGCTGACGGATATCTATTTTACCGGCAATATGGTCAGCAACCGGTTGTATCTCAACTGTGGGAGACCTGAAATTTAAAGACATTACCGAAATTTCCGGGACAGGTGGCGACCATCGCTGGATGCTGGGTTCAACTATATGTGATGTTAACGAGGATGGGTTGCTTGATATTTACGTAAGTGTGTCCGGATTAAAAGATAATTGCAGAAACCTTTTGTTTGTAAACCAGGGAAATAATCCCGAAGGGATACCCATGTTTAAAGAAGAGGCAGCTAAATATGGCATCGATGACAACGGCAAAAGCTCGCAAACAACATTCTTCGACTATGATAATGACGGCGATCTGGATCTCTATGTTGCCAATTATCCAATCACACGGTTCAAGTCATCTCCCTATTTTTACCGGCAGATGATGAACAATGCAAAAATTGATGAATCAGGACATTTATACAGAAATAATGGAGACGGCACTTTTACAAATGTCACGGTTGAAGCAGGTCTGTTGACTTTTGGTTTGTCGTTAAGCGCTACAGTCTGCGACCTGAACCAGGATGGATATAAAGACATTTACATTTCAAACGATTTCACAAGCCCGGACTTCTATTTCTTTAACAACGGCAACGGAACTTTTACCGACAGGACAAAGGAAGTAATCGGCCAAACCTCATTTTACGGCATGGGGGCTGATATTGCAGACTATAACAATGACGGCCTTCCTGATGTTATGCAAATTGACATGGCACCCGAAGATAATCAACGGGCCAAAGAAAATATGACCAGCATGACCGTGGAGGATTTTGAGGATATGATTAAGGAAGGACTTCACCATCAATACCGGTATAGCACGTTGCAACTAAATCGGGGAATAAGGGACAACGGCCTTCCATTCTTCAGCAATGCTGCCTGGATTGCAGGAGTGACATCAACAGACTGGAGCTGGGGTGCATTATTTGCCGATTTTGACCTTGACGGATGGAAAGATCTATATATAACAAATGGCATCCGAAGGGATATCAATAATATCGATTTCTTTAACCGGATGGAAAAAGGGAGCTATTTTAGCACTGAAACCAATAAATCCGATTATTTAAAGCTGGTAAAAGAAATGCCGGCTCAACAGCTTGTAAATTATGCTTACAGAAACACCGGCAACCTGACTTTTGCACATTTTAGCAAAGAGTGGGGCATCACGGAAAAGAGCTATTCAAACGGCGCAGCTTATGCTGATCTGGATAATGATGGCGACCTTGAACTGATCGTCAATAATATAGATGAGAATGCATTCCTGTATAAAAACAATGCCAGGGAAAATAACCTGGGCAATTTTATTAAAATTGATTTCAAAGGACCTCCTGAGAATAAAATGGGTATCGGATCCATAGTAACGATTTGGTCTGGTGGAAAAATGCAGATGGCTGAACTAACCCTTTCCCGGGGCTACGAATCCTCCGTGGAACCGATTCTTTATTTCGGTGTAGCGCAGGAAAATGTGTTGGATTCATTGATTGTAAGATGGCCGGATGGTAAAACTCAAAAATTAAAGCAGGTGAGGGTTAATCAGAAATTAACCCTGGCGTATGCAGATGCTGCTTCAAATGGCATGTCCCCCGCTGGCCTTGCTACGCCCGAAGCGGCTACGCGAAGGCGATGCGGGGGCAGGGGGCGGACAGTTTCCGACACTCCTTCTGATACGAAGCTTTTTGAGGATGTCACGTCACAACTGGCCGTTGATTTTGTTCATAAAGAGAATACTTTCAATGATTACGAAAAGCAGGAATTGCTGCCTCATAAACTTTCATCTTCAGGGCCGTGTATTGCCATAGGAGATGTCAACAGCGATGGCCTGGATGATTTTTTTATCGGAAATGCCTGCACATAGCAAAGGAGCCATGTTCCTACAGAATAACGACGGTTCGTTTGACCGGTTGACCGGGCCCTGGGAGAATGACAGCAGGTACGAAGACACCGGAACCATGCTGTTTGACGCGGATTCGGACGGAGACGCGGACCTTTATGTCGTAAGCGGTGGAAATGAATTCCCGGAAAATTCTGAACAATACAAACACAGGCTGTATATAAATACCGCGAAGGGTGTTTTTGTTAAAAGTCCTGACGCTTTGCCATCCATACTAACAAGCGGATCATGTGTCAAACCGGTCGACTTTGATAATGACGGGGATTTGGACCTGTTTGTCGGTGGCAGACATGTGCCCGGTAAATATCCGTTCCCAGCCCGAAGTTATATTCTTGAAAATAAATCAGCCAACGGAACAGTAAAATTTGAGGATGTTACAGCCAATGTGGCTCCCGACCTTATGAAAGCCGGCATGGTGACGGCTGCCTTATGTACTGATCTTGAAAATGATAATTGGATTGATCTTATTGTATCCGGGGAATGGATGCCTTTGTGTATTTATAGAAATCACCAGGGAATATTTGAAAGAACCACTATGGAAGGTACTAAAGGATGGTGGTTCAGCCTGAACGGCGCCGACTTTGATAAGGATGGAGATATCGATCTGGTAGCCGGTAACCTGGGGCTTAATATGCGATATAAGGCAAGCAAGGATCAAACCTTTGATGTATTTGCAGGGGATTTTGACAAGGACGGAAAGTCTGATATTGCTTTGAGCTATTACCAGGGAAATCATCAATACCCGGTAAGAAGCAGGGACTGTTATGTGTTACAGAATCCGGGCCTTGCCGTAAAATTCCCCACCTATGAAAGTTTTGCCAAGGCTGAAATTTCAGATGTTTATCCCAGGAATGTCCTTGACACATCCCTTCATTTACAGGCTGAAACCTTTGCCAGCTGTTATCTTGAAAATACCGGAAACGGAAAGTTCAAAATGCATAATTTGCCCAATGAAGCGCAATTATCATCAATAAATGATATAATCATCGAAGATTTTACCCACGATGGACACCTGGATATCTTAGCAGCCGGCAATCTTTTTGATATGGAAATTGTAACTCCGAGAAACGATGGTGGAGTTGGTGTATTTCTGAAAGGTGATGGAATGGGCAACTTTAAAACCATCCCTTCTGTATTATCAGGATTTTATGTTCCCAAAGACGTTAAGGCCTTGTCATTAATTCACATGGGCAATGACAATAGAGACAAGGCCGTCCTGGTTGGAAATAATAATGAAAGACTTCAGATCTTCAAAGTTAAATAAGCGGCATAATCCTCATCCAAATGAGACAGTCAAAAATCTTTTTTGTTCTTGAATCAATTATAATGTTCTTGGGTCTGAATTGTTGCGATGTTGATAAACTGGAATTGGTAAATCCTAACGAGATTACTCCCGAGACCTATTTCAAAACTGAAGATCAGGTTCAAAAAGCGGTTAATGCTGTTTATGCTACAATGCAAACCCCCGGCCTTTATCAACGCACCATTTTTTTTGCCATGGATAATATAGATCCCGTTTCTAACAAAGAGCAGCCTAGGATAGCCATTGAGCATGAACGTAAAATCGAGCTTTGCAGCGAGCAGGTGAGGTTCAACGACCTGGTCAGATGGCGCCGTCTTGAGGCATTTATCCAGGAAGTCCTGCCTGGAGTTGTTAAATTCAGAAGGGATGCGGTCAATTTTGATCCGGCCAAACACTATCTCTGGCCTATCCCTCAGCGTGAAATGGATATTAATTCAGCCATAGCGGATGCAGATCAGAATCCGGGATATTGAATTTTTAGCAGTATGAATAAAGTAATTACCTGTACAATTAAATGTATGTCATGAGATCTACTGTTGGTTTATTTCTTATTTTCCTTTTGTTTTGTTCGTGTGGCAACTTGACTAAAAAGAATTTTAAAAAACTTTCGCCATCCAGAACAGGAATTCATTTCCTGAACGAACTGATTGAAAATGATACCCTGAATTACACTAAATTCCCGTACATGTACATGGGGGGAGGCGTATCAGTGGGCGATATAAATAATGACGGACTGGATGATATCTTCTTCACCGGAAATCTTGTAGCCTGCAAGCTATACCTGAATGAAGGCAATATGAAGTTTGAGGACATTTCCTCATCAGCAGGCATATCCGGCAATCATCAGTGGTTCACGGGTTCCACAATGGCTGATGTAAATAATGATGGCTGGCTTGACATATACGTATGTGTTTCTGCCAAATACCAGCCGTCTGATAATCTGTTATATATCAACAATCATGACAATACGTTCACAGAAAGTGCCAGGGTTTATGGGATCAATGATAAAAGCTCCTCGGTTCAGGCTACTTTTTTTGATTACAACAATGACGGATTGCTGGATCTGTATGTTGCCAATTACCCGATTGTGCTGGTGAGTATGGGCGCTGAATTCTACAGGGAAAAAATAAAAAAGAATACATTTGAAGAATCAGGTCATCTATACAGGAATAACGGGGATCTTACTTTTTCAGACGTGACGGATGAAGCAGGCGTCAGGAATTTTGGAATGTCAATCGGCGTGGTGGCGGCTGACCTTAACAACGACGGCTGGAAAGATCTCTATGTTTCCAATGATTTTAACCCCCCTGATTTTCTTTATTTAAACAACGGTGACGGTACCTTCAGTGAGTCAGTTAAAGAATGCACGTTTCAAACATCCATTTTCGGAATGGGTCATGATGTTGCCGATATTAACAACGATGGTTTGCTGGACATGTATCAGATTGACATGACCCCACCCGATCATTACAGGCGCACAGTGAACGTGATCCCGATGCGGCAGGAAACATTTGACAACAGCGTCGGATATGGATTTCACCATCAATACATGCAAAACTCCCTTCAGGTTAACAATGGTGTTTTCGACAATAGGCCTGTCTTCAGCAATATTTCGCTATTTGCGGGCGTAGCCTATACAGATTGGAGCTGGGGAGGCCTCTTCATGGATATGGATAATGACGGCCTCAAAGATCTGTTTGTCAGTAACGGTGTCCTGAAGGATATTAATAACCAGGATATCTTGTCAGGTCCCGGATCAGGCAGATATTTCCAGGCACAGAAAACCGAATACCGCCCGGAATTGTTTCCATGCACACCTGTTGCGAATTATGCCTTTCGCAACAACGGAGATTTGACATTCAGCAATACATCCCTGTCCTGGGGATTCAGTGAACCGACCCTGACCAACGGAATTTCCTGCAGTGATCTTGACAATGACGGGGACCTTGATCTGGTTGTGAGCAATGTAAATAAGATATCGGCTGTTTATGAGAACCGGGTTGCAGATAAGGAGAATCATTATCTGAAAATCAGACTCAATGGACCTGCAACTAATCGATTCGGATTGGGATGCATTGTTTTTGTCCGGACCGGAAATGTAACCCAGAAACAGGAATTGACCCTTACCAGGGGTTATCAGTCGAGCGTTTCACCGGTGCTCCACTTCGGCCTGGGTAAAACGCAGATTATTGACGAACTTCAGGTGATCTGGCCCGATGGGATGCAGCAGACACTTCAAAAAATTAAAGCCGACCAGCTCATCAGTATGTCCTATGGAGATGCTGCAAAAACTGATTCCGCTCCGGTAAAGTATCCAAATTTCAGGGATATTACAGCTGTTTCCGGTATAGATTTTGTCCACCACGATGACACCTTGGAAGATTTTAAATCCGAACCGATGCTTCCATACCGGTATTCCAGGCAGGGACCGGCACTTGCTACAGGTGATGTCAATCAGGATGGCCTTGATGATTTCTTTGCAGGAAACGGGCCAGGCTTTGAGGCGGCACTTTATGTTCAAACCCGGCAGGGAACTTTTAGAAAACAGGACGGCCCCTGGATTGCAGATTCAAAGTTTGCGGACAGCGGTGCACTCATGTTTGATGCAGACGGAGACAACAGAACGGATATTTTTGTAGTAAGCGGAGGCAACGATATCCTGAAAAAAGAGGATTACTACAGGGACAGACTCTATCTGAATACTCCAAAGGGTTTTATGACATGCGATGCAGTTCCTGCTCTGAAAAAAAGCGGCAAATGTGTCTGCGCTGCTGATTTTGACGGGGATGGCGACATGGACCTGTTCCTCGGAGGAAGAATTGTTCCCGGGAAGTATCCGACACCCGCCAACAGTTATATTCTCAGCAACAACGGGAAGAAAAATGAACAGCTGAAATTTGAAGATATTACGGCCTCCGCGGCTCCTGATTTGAAGAATGCGGGACTGGTGACCGATGCTACCTGGGATGATTTTGATGATGACGGAGATCCTGATCTGATCGTGGTTGGGGAATGGATGAAGATCCGGTTTTTTGAGAACAATTCCGGTACGTTTGAGGAGGTCACAGACAAACTTGGCCTGCAGAATACCAAAGGCTGGTGGTACAGCATACATACCGCGGATGTTGATCAGGATGGCGACAGGGATTTCATCGCAGGCAATCTTGGACTAAATTACAGGTACAGGGCAGACCAGTCATTTGAAGTATTTTCAAACGACTTTGACCTGAATGGCCAACAGGATATTGTACTGGCTTATGTGGAAAACGGCACCAGGTACCCTGCCAATGGTTTTAATGCAACCATGCGGCAAATACCGGTCATCGGCCAACGGTACCTGACCTATGACGAATTTGCAAAAGCTACGCTGGAGGATATTTATGGCAAAACCATTCTCGATGGGTCCCTTTCATATAAGGTAAATACGTTTGCCAGTGTGTGGATTGAAAATACCGGGCAGGGCAAATTCATAATCCATGATTTGCCCGGCTGGGCCCAGTTATCTTCAATCAATGACATCGCCGGTATCGACTTTATGGGTAAATCATATGCAGTTGCCGGTAATCTTTATAATTCGGAAGTGGAAACTCCAAGGAGTGATGCCAGCATAGGGCTTGTGCTGAAATATGTAAAAGGATCGGGAATGCAGGCTGTTCCACCTTCCGAAAGCGGACTCATGGTAAAGGGTGAAGTCCGCTGCATAGTACCTGTTAAACTGGCCTCCGGTAAAAGTGCACTGTTGTTTGCCATTAACAATAACGGTCTTAAACTTATCGAAATGGAAGGCGATCAGTGAACGAATTTGAATTCACCAAATAAAATTAAAATATTTCGAACCATGCAAAACAACCATGAAATTCAAAAAGGTAATGCCAATAGGGTGATAATTATAGGCTTGTTCTCAGTAATCTGTCTTCTTCAGTTGATCCATCATACGGTATCGGCACAGCAGCTCCGGTTAAATGACCTGGGATACTTGGAGGCACAGGGTATCAATGTTTTGGTATTCAATAATCAATTCAATGGATTTTTCTTCGATGAGAAAACAGCAGGGATCGAACTTATCCATCATGGCGTGCGAACCGCAACCGGAGGGGCAGTGAGACTGCAGAACACACCTGAACAGTGGGACCTGGTTCCGTTAATGGTTGATCGAAAAATCGATAAAACTACAAATACCATCGAAGTTGATCTGATATACAAGGAATTAGATTTTAGTTCAAGAATCACGGTAACACCTTCAAGACGACGGTGTATTGATAAGTGTATTCCTGGATAAGCCACTTCCTGCCTCGCTTGAAGGTCATGCAGGGTTTAATATGGAATTTCTGCCCGCTTCCTACTTCGAGAAAACCTATCTGGCCGATGGAAAGCCAGGAACATTTCCCTTGTACCCTTCGGTTCGAAACCGTTGTAAGGCCTATAACTGAAAAGATATCAGCAGTTTGCTGGTCATACAACATTTGACGACCGGGGAAGGGGGGAATTTATTGATCCCATACCCTTTGCTTCAGGCAAAACCCTTGTGCTGGCACCGGAAGATCCGGAACGTTATGTAAAAATTCAGTCGGAAACAGAACTCATGCTTTTTGACGGCCGAAATCTGGCCCAGAACGGCTGGTTCGTGGTCCGAAGCCTTATCCCGGCGGGGAAAACAGGAAAGTATTGCAATGGCATGTGAAACCAAATACAATACCGAATTGGATAAGGACTCCGGTAATTGGATTTTCCCAGGCCGGTTATCATCCCGACCAGGAAAAAATAGCCGTGATCGAACTGGATAAGAACGATACACCATTAAAAACGCATCACTCTACAAGGTCACCCCCGAAGGGAATTCTGAAGAAAGTACTCACGGCCGATCTGAAACCATGGGGTAAATATTTGAGATACAATTATATAAAATTTGATTTTACATCTGTTAAAGAATCCGGACTTTACTTCATACAATATGGCGACCAGAAAACAAACACCTTTGTAATTGGATCCGGACGTGTTATGATGAAATCTGGCATCCCACCATGGATGTTTGGTTCCCGGTACAAATGGACCATATGCAGGTGAATGAAGCCTATCGTATATGGCATGGTGTTGCCCTACCTGGACGATGCCGTGCAGGCTCCGGTGAATCACCAGCATTTTGACGGGTATCAGCATGGGTCCAACTACCGACACAAAATATAAACCGTTTGAACGCATTCCGGGATTGGCTGTTGGCGGATGGTTTGATGCCGGTGATTTCGATATCCAGACCGGATCGCATTGCAGCGTAATTGCAAGTTTTGTCGATGCATGGGAACGATTCAGGCTGGACCGTGACGAGACTTATATTGATCAGGCAAACACATTATATGGATATTCACCGGCCCGATGGCAAACCCGATGTTTTGCAGCAGACTGGAGCATGGCACCTTAAATGTTGTTGCCCAGCTCAAAAATATCGGACATCCGGTCAGAGGGATCATCGTTCCCAATCTCCATCAATATCATCACCTGGGCGATGCTTCCACTGAAACGGACAATCTGCCTTATAACCCGGACCTGAAACCTTATGAGTCCGACGGAAAGTCGAGCGGTACGAAAGACGACAGGTGGGTCATTTTCAAACCGGATTACTGAACTGGATTATCATTCCATTGCGGCACTGGCAGCCGCAAACCGTGTACTGCAGGATATGAACAAGACCCTTGCCGATGACTGCCTGACCCAGGCAAAGCGGCTCTGGGATGAGGATAGGAGCCGTCCCGACAATGCAGACACCGTATTTGGAAAATTCAGGTCCAGTACCGAATTGATGGCTGCATTGCAATTGTTTATCACCACGAAGGATGAACAGTATGCAAAGCGATTCAACGAAATCATATGGCCCATGCTGGACAAAGCGCTTGGTCCGAACATGTTTGTTGCCCTGCAGGCATATCCCCATCTTGATGATGCCTACAGGAACCGACTGAGGGATTACGTCGTCAAATATAAGGGGCTGAATGACGGTTTCGATATAGAAAATCCTTATGGCGTGCCGATTTCAGCAAGAGGTTGGGCCGGAAATACCCTCGTTATCAATTGGGCCATAACAAATTATTATGCACATAAGCTTTTCCCTGAAATAATCGGTCGTGAATACGTTTTTAAGGGACTCAATTATATCCTGGGTTGCCATCCTTATTCGAATATTTCATTTGTATCTTCTATTGGCACACGGTCGAAAAAAATCACCTATGGCAATAACAGGGCAGATTTCAGTTTTATTGCCGGTGGAATTGTTCCCGGTGTTTTACTGTTGAAGCCTGATTTCCTCGAAAATAAGGAGGACTGGCCTTTTCTCTGGGGTGAAAATGAATGCGTCATTGATACCGGGGCTGCATGGGTGTTGTTGTCTGGTGCTGTAAATGAATTAGTTAACAAATAGAATAGGAATGTAACATGCAGTACAAACAGCTTTTGCTCGCAGGAGTCATCCTTGCATCCGGCATAACAAATGCCCTGGCTCAAAATCCAGTGATTACAGGCCAGTTCTCTGCCGATCCGACGGCCAGAATCTTCGGCGACAGCGTGTATCTTTTTCCCTCGCATGACATTTTAGCCAAAGAAGGCCACGGGCGAGTCGGGTTGGTTTTGCATGGAGGACTATCATGTATTTTCATCACAAGATCTTACAAACTGGACAGACCACGGCATTATATTAAGCCAGGACAAGGTTCCATGGGCAGATTCCACAGCGTACAGCATGTGGGCACCGGATTGTATTTTCAAGAATGGAAAGTACTATTTTTATTTTCCTGCCATCAACAACCGCCCCGATAGTACCGGTAAAAAGAACTTTTCTGTCGGAGTTGCGATCGGCAGACATGCCACAAGGTCCGTATATTCCACAGCCCGAACCCATTAAAGACGTTGCAGGCATTGATCCGAATGTGTTTATTGACAAGGACGGGCAGGCCTATCTATACTGGGCGATGGGTAAAATATATGTGGCCAGGTTAAAGGATAACATGCTCGAACTTGCCTCGGAACCAAAGGAAGTGAAAGACCTTCCGGGAAAAGGCCTTATCGAAGGTCCCTGGATGTTCGAACGCGCGGAATATATTACATGACTTATCCTCATGTACAAAACAACATCGAAAGACTTGAGTATGCCACAGGTGATAATCCTGTTGGACCTTTTACATACGCAGGTGTCATTATGGATGAATCTCCCATGAACTGCTGGACCAACCACCAATCCTTTCTGGAATACAAAGGCCAGTGGTATCTTTTTTATCATCAGAATGCATTATCTCCGAAATTTGACAAGAACAGGTCGGTCTGCATAGACAGCCTGTTTTTCAATGAAGATGGCAGCATTCGTAAAGTAACGCCAACCTTGCGGGGTATCGGTGTAACCCCCGCTTCCCGGAAGATCGAAATGGACCGGTACAGCGCTGTCAGCAAAACTGGTACATCAGTCGAATTTCTTGATACACTGAATACATTTCTTGGATGGAAGGCCATCTTACATAGAAAGGACGCCTGGTTGAGGTATAATGCAGTTGATTTTGGAAACTCAGCTTTTAAATCTGTCCGGTTAAGAACATGCTCGGAAAAGGGAAGCATGTTGCAGGTACGGTTGGATCATCCGAATGGTCCCCTGCTCTCCGAAGTAAAATTACCCGGCGGAACAGGTTGGCAGGATATTGAAGCCGGTGTCTCCAACCTCCTTCCGGGCACACATAACCTGATTGTGGTATTATTTGAGGACAAGCCTGCAGAAATTGACTGGATCAGGTTTGAGGAATGAATTATGAATTATTGCCGAAGGCATCCCTTCGGGAGAATTATGAATTTGACCGAGGGCATACGGTATTGTAAAGAATAATGAATGACACCCTTAAAAACTTCTGGAATGAGAATCGTTTTATTTGCGCTGCTGGCTGTGATTTCAGGCTTACTGAATGCACAAACAGCCAAAATAAAAATTGATACCGAACGGATCATCGGGGAAATTGATCCGAAAATATACGGGGTGTTTATGGAACCCATCCGGTTCAGTGGATTGAGAATGGGACTGCCTGATACGGCAGAATTTAATACACTTTACGGGAACCTGTACGATCCTTCATCACCCCTTGCAAATGGGGACGGTTTCAGGAAAGATTACATTGAAGCGATGAAAGAGCTTAAGGTTACCAATATGCGGTGGCCGGGCGGAAATTTTGTTATGGGCTACAACTGGCAGGATGGCATTGGCCCGAAGGATAAACGCCCTGCCCGGATCAATCTGGCCTGGGGAGGAGTCGATAATAATCATGTGGGAACTGACGAATGGTTTAAATTGAACAAAGCAATAGGCAGTGAAAACATAATATGTGTAAATCTTGGTCTTGCCACCATTCAGGATGCCTGTTACTGGCTGGAATACTGCAACTATAAAAAAGGAACCTGGTATTCTGATCTGCGGGTTCAAAACGGGCATCCGGAACCCTACAATGTAAAAATCTGGGATTTGGGCAATGAGGTGGATGGGGCTCCCTGGGAACTGGGTTATAAACCGGCAGAAGATTATGTAAAAATCGGCAGGGAAGCAGCAAAGGCAATGAAATCTGTAGATAACAGCATAAAGCTTGTTGCTTCGGGATCATCTTACTATGAACCCACCGGCCAGTGGGTGGAATGGAACAGAAAAGTGCTTACCGGATTGGGAGATATGATCGATTATATTTCGATTCACCGCTATTGGGAGAATTCAACGGACTATTATGACTATATGGGCCAAAGCGCCATGGATTTTGAAGAAAAGATAGCCATTACGGCCGCTGAAATCGAAGCTGTAACGGCCATGAACAGGCTAAAAAATCCCATCTATATTTCTTTTGATGAATGGGGAATCATGTCCAGAAATTTGTTATCCGTTCTACCCATAGCACAAAGTTTTAACGCTTTTATCCGCCATGCCGACATGGTGAAGATGGCTAATTTCACGTTGCTGACTTCATTGTTGGGTAATGACAGGGAAAAAGGAACCTATAAAACGCCCTTGTTTTATGTATTCAAATCTTTTTCCGCCAATTGTCTTGGCACTTCAGTCGATACCTATGTGGAGTGTGATACCTTCAATACACATTTATACAAGGGAATACCCTACCTGGATGTCACAACGGTTTACTCGAAAGAAACCAATACGGTTTTTATTAATGTGGTAAACAGGCATAAGGACAACGCGATAACCGCTGAAATTGTCAACAATTCCGGAGGCCTGTCAGGCAAAGCAGAAGCAACGCTGGTTGCCGGGAATTCCCTGAACGAAACTTTTACATTTGATAAGCAGGATCAGTATATACCCGTATCCAATGAGGTAAAGATTATGCAGGGTAAATTAACTTACTCTTTCCCCGCTCATTCCTTTGTTCAGATAAAAATAGCTTTGGGCAACCGATAAAGTATAATATTTGTATGAGAAAATTCTTCCTGATCGGTATCAGCTTATTAACGGCAATAAACCTTGCCGGACAACCATTTCCCTTTCAAAATCCGGATTTAAACCCGGCGGAACGTGCCCGGGATTTAATTTCCCGCTTAACGCCTGAGGAGAAAGCCACCCTGATGTGCGATCAGTCGGATGCCATCCCGCGACTTGGTATAAAAAAATTCAACTGGTGGAGCGAAGCCTTGCATGGACTCGCCAATAACAGCAATGTTACCGTTTTTCCGGAACCGGTCGGAATGGCTGCATCGTTTGACACTGCGCTGGTTTATCGAATTTTCTGTGCGGTTTCAGATGAAACCCGCGCCAAATATAACGAGGCGATAGCAAATGGACTGGAAAACCGGCGATTTTTAAGTCTTTCCGTTTGGACCCCCAATGTCAATATCTTTCGTGATCCGCGTTGGGGACGCGGCCAGGAAACCTACGGCGAAGATCCCTATCTTACTTCCCGCATGGGTGTTTCGGTGGTAAAAGGATTGCAGGGACCGGCCGATGCGAAATACAGGAAACTCCTGGCCTGCGCCAAGCACTTCGCCGTGCATTCGGGTCCCGAATGGAGCCGCCATACGCTTAATCTGAACAATGTGGATCCCCGGGATTTGCATGAAACGTATCTTCCTGCGTTCAAATCTCTGGTGCAGGAAGCCGGCGTCCGACAGGTCATGTGTGCTTACCAGCGCCTGGACGATGAACCTTGCTGCGGTAATTCAAGATTGCTTCAGCGGATCCTTCGTGATGAATGGGGTTTTAAGTACCTGGTTGTTTCCGATTGCGGCGCTGTAACCGATTTTTTTACTACCCACAAAGTCTCGTCGGATGCGACCCATGCTGCTGCAAAAGCCGTATTGGCCGGTACCGATGTAGAGTGTGTATGGGAAAACTATCCCTTTAAATACCTGCCGGAGGCTGTTTCAAAAGGGCTGATCAGGGAAGAGGATCTCGACAGAAGTTTACTGCGTGTGCTGGTGGGTCGTTTTGACCTTGGAGAAATGGATAATGATTCAATTGTACCCTGGGCAAAAATCCCCCCGTCAGTTATAAATAACGAGGAACACAGGAAACTGGCCCTGGATATGGCACATGAATCAATGACACTTCTTCAGAATAAAGACAACATACTTCCTCTTAAGAAATCAGTTAAAAGAATTGCCGTGATTGGCCCCAATGCCAATGATAAACCTGTGTTATGGGGCAATTATAATGGAACACCGGTAAGGACAATAACCGTACTTGACGGGATTTTGATGAAGCTTCCGGCTGGAAGGGTTCTGTATGACAAAGGATGTGACCTGGTGGAAGATAAGGTAACCGAAAGCTATTTCGGGAATTGTTCCATCGAAGGAAAAAAGGGATTTAAGGCCACGTATTGGAACTCAAAAGATTTTACGGGTGACATTGTGACCACCACACAGATCGAAGACCCATTCAAAATAACAACTGCAGGGCAGCATGAGTTTGCGCCGGGAGTCCGGCTCGAAGGTTTCTCCGCCACCTATGAAACTGAATTTGAAGCATCGCGGAATGAAGAAATAGTTTTCAAATGCGGAGCCACGGGATACTTTGAATTGCTGGTGAATGGCGAATCCATTGCCAGCTATTCCAATTGGAGAACACTGCCCTCACGACTTCCATTCACCGTTGAACAGGGCAGGAAATACACGATAAAAATCCGCTTTGCCCAGCTGAATGACTGGCAGGCGAATCTTGAATTTGATTTTGGAAAAGAGGTGGATGTTGATTATTCCGATCTTTTAAAGAAATTGCAGGGGGTTGAGGCTGTGATTTTTGTAGGTGGCATCTCCACACGGCTCGAAGGCGAAGAGATGCCGGTATCCTACCCGGGTTTTAAGGACGGTGACCGTACTGATATAGAATTGCCTGCCGTGCAGCGCAATTGTTTAAAAGCATTGAAACAAGCCGGAAAGAAGGTGATTTTTGTGAATTGTTCAGGTTCTGCCATCGGCCTGATACCCGAAACAGAGAACTGCGATGCCATTCTCCAGGCCTGGTATGCCGGGGAATCAGGGGGCCAGGCCATAGCCGACGTTCTTTTTGGGGATTATAACCCGTCCGGTAAACTGCCTGTGACTTTTTATAAAAACAGTGGCCAGTTACCGGATTTTGAAGACTATTCCATGAAGGGCCGTACCTATCGTTTCATGTCGGATCCCCTCTTCCCGTTTGGTTTTGGATTGAGCTATACCACTTTTTCGATTGGCAATGCCACCTTCAGTAAAACATCGATCAAACCGGATGAACCGGTCGAGCTAACCATTCCGGTATCCAATACGGGCAGACGGACCGGAACGGAAATCGTGCAGGTTTACATACACAAGACAGAAGATACTGACGGCCCGATAAGAACCTTACGAGGATTTCAGCGTGTGGAAGTAGAAGCCGGGAAAACAGTCCAGGCCCTAATTAACCTGCCCTATAACTCATTCGGATTTTACGACAGGATCAGTGGTAAAATAGAAGTGGCCCCGGGAGAATACGAGGTACTGTATGGAAATAGTTCCAATAATCTAAAAATCAGTCATATTCTTTTACAGTAAAGTTTAATACTTCACTTACATTCCTGAAGACTTTGCTGCAATAAATAAGAACCAAGCCTCAGCCTGTCATTCAGCCGGTACCGAAGACTTTCATTCATATCCCCGCTACTAAAGAAAGCCACTTTTCATTGGCTTTCTTGTTTTAGGCAATTTGTCATGCGTATTACTTATATTCTTTACTCACGAAGCTTTGACAAGTTTTATATCGGATTTACCCTCCTTGAAGCATAGTTAAGTAAACTACGCCCAGCGGTGGGATGTAAGATATTATTCCCACTCCGGAAATTGTGTAATATTTAGATCCAGCGAAGCAATGGTATTCATATCAGATTCATCCAGTTCAAAGTCAAAGATGTTTATGTTTTCTAACATATGTGCTTTTTGCGAAGTCCTTGGTATAGTGACAATACCTCTCTGGTAGTGCCATCGTAGGCTTACCTGGACATTGTTTTTATTATACTTCTTGCCTATAGCTGCCAGGGTCTCATTGGTGAAAAGTCCGTTTCGGCCTTGTGCCAGAGGAGACCAGGCTTCCATTTGTATTTCGTATTTCTTCAAGGCTTCCTTCGCCTTATCTTGCTGGAAGAAGGCGTGGGTTTCGATTTGATTGACTGCCGGTTTAATTTTTGCATACGACATCAGCTCATCCAGGTGACTGGCTTCGAAGTTGCTAACACCGATAGCCCTTATTTTTCCTTCCTCATATAGCTCTTCCATCGCCTTCCAGGAGCCCTTTACATCTCCCCGGGGCCGATGGATGAGATAAAGGTCCAAATAATCCAGGCCCAATTTGTCCAGTGATGTTTGAAAGGCCTTCTTTGCATTTTCGTACCCTGAATCGTCGACCCAGAGTTTTGAAGTTACAAAAAGCTCTTCTCTGTTGATCCCGCTTTTCTTAATTCCGCCACCTACGGATGTTTCATTTCCATATACTGTTGCAGTATCGATAAGACGATAACCAAGTGAAATGGCATCAGCGACACAGCGTACACCCACCTCATCTTTAAGGTACAGGGTTCCGAATCCAAGAATGGGCATTTTTATACCATTGTTAAGTGTGATTGTTTTGATGGAGGTGGTGGTTCCTAATCGGCTTGAATGAACAGCGCCCAATAATTTAGAAGTTCCTAAACCCATAAATATGGTACCGGCCGCAAATCTTGCACTTGTTTGTATAAACTCCCGACGTTTTATTGTTTCTGCTAGTGGTTTTCTTTCCATTTTATTCCTTGTTAATTCATATAATAAATACCTTGCTACCTTCCTTTTTTTTATTTAAGGAGGATTGGCAATAACATGGTAAAACAAAATTAGGAAATTCTGGTTGTTGATTTTTATATATTCAAAGATCATTTTCTGCTGCAAGGGGTCGGACCGAGCTATATAGTTGTCACACAATACTTAAACCCTGTTTCTGCTTTAAATAAAGATCTTAATGGCATCTTTTTGATATCCAAAAGTGTTTTTTAAGAAAATCTAGTTACTCATTTAATTGTTAATAAAATGCCGAGGGCAAACAGATATTATCTTCGGGGCAATATTTGGCATATCACACATCGGTGCCACAAGAAGGATTATTTGCTTAAATTTAAAAAAGACAGGGTATTTTGGATGCAATGGTTATTTGAAGCAAAAAAGCGTTACAAAATAGTAATAAGTAAAAGAAAACAAATAATTGATTATTATAGCTTATCAAAACTACTAAATGTTGAGTTAAGTGAATTACAGGAAATTCAAAAAGAAAAAATCAAAGAAGCAGTGTCGATGAACAAACTGGAAAGAGACGGCAAATGGACTGAGGCCATTGCAGTGGGCAGTAAGGATTATGTTGAGAGTATCCGGAAACAACTAAATATAAAAGCTATCGGAAGAAGAACCAGAATGGTGGATGAAGGATATGAATTAGCAGAAGGTGAAATTCCTTATACACAGTTTTCATACCCTAAAACATATGATTAAGGGCATAATATCGATCATTTTTGTATTTATGATTCTGTTAATCTGCATTTTATCTTGGTCCGACCCAAGATCATGTATTAAAGATTTGCATGAGTCAGGTACAATGGTTATCTTAAAAGCTATATTGGCTATCATAACCTAACACGACCCAAAAGTCTGCTAACCAATGAAAACTCCAAATCATGTTCGCTTTGCGGCTAAACAGTAGTTAGCAATAAGTTTAAAAACAAAACCAAGCAGATTTGAAAAAACAATAAACTAATAAATATGAAAAGATTGATAATAAGTGCGTTATTCTTGACATTGTGTACATTCTTAAAAGTGTCTGCACAAAGTAAAATTCCTCACTTGGAGAAAGCTGGCTATCAACAATATTTAGTGGTTGAGGGGAAACCATTCATCGTTTTAGGTGGGGAGTTGGGTAATTCATCATTTACGAGCGTTGAATACATGAAACCTGTTTGGTCGAAACTTAAAATGATGAATCTAAATACAATACTTGCTCCTGTTTACTGGGAACTAATTGAGCCAAAAGAAGGACAATTCGATTTTGTGCTACTCGACGAACTCATTATGGAAGCAAGAAAGAACGAAATTAAAATAGTATTTCTTTGGTTCGGTTCTTGGAAAAACAGTATGTCCAGTCATGTACCTTCGTGGATTAAACAAAATCAGGAAAAATACCCGAGAGCAAAAGACGAAAGAGGTGTAAGCCAAGAAATATTAACTCCTTTTAGTGAAAACAACTTACAAGCAGACATAAAAGCATTTACTGCTTTTATGAAACACATAAAAAGCTTTGACAGTCAGAATCAAACCGTCATCATGGTTCAGCCGGAAAATGAAATTGGAATGTTGCCTTCGGCAAGAGATTACCACCCATTGGCCAACGAACTTTTTATAAAGGAAGTTCCTTTAGAATTAACCGATTATCTCCAAAAAAACAAAGAAAATTTAGTGCCCGAATTGTTAAGCGTGTGGCGAAAAAATGGCTTCAAAACAAAAGGAAATTGGAATGAAATTTTCGGTGAAGGCTATCTTACCGATGAATTGTTCATGGCTTGGTATTTCGCAAAATTCACAGGCAAAATTGTTGACACAGGGAAAGCGATTTATCAATTACCAATGTTTGTAAACGCCGCATTGATAAGGGCTGGAAAAATACCGGGAGAATACCCGAGTGCAGGACCACTTCCTCACCTTATGGATATATGGAAAGCGGGAGCACCTTCTATTGACTTCCTATCGCCTGACTTTTACACGCCAGATTTCGAACGTTGGTGCGACCTTTATGTTCGACAAAATAACCCCTTATTTGTTCCGGAACATCGCTTTGATGCAACCGTTGGGGCAAAAGCCTTATTTGCTATTGGCCATTACGAAGCTATTGGATTTTCTCCATTCTCAATAGAATCGACCGCTAACCCGCAAAATGAGGAATTAGGTAAGGCTTATAACTTAATAGAACAATTAAGTCCAATGCTTGCTAAGTATCGTGGACAGCATTTAATTGAGGGGGTTTTACTGGAGAAAGATAAAGTTCTATCTACAGTAGTATTGGGCGATTATGAGTTTTCATTCAAAAATAGCTATAGTTTAGGTTGGGAAGTAGGAGCATCAAAAGCAGAATGGGAATCGGGTGGCGCAATAATTATTCAAACAAATACCAATGAATTTTTTATAGCAGGCTCGGGAATAGTGGTAACATTCAAAAATTGGAAGAAAAGAGACAAAATAGTTGGTATTTTAAAAAATGAAGAGGGTGTATTTGAAAATGGAAAATGGAAAGTAATTCGGCATCTTAATGGAGACCAAACGCATCAAGGGCGTCATATACGGATAAATCATGGAGATTATTCTATTCAAAGATTAGAATTGTATGAATATGATTAAAGGATATTTAAAAAAGAACAAAAACCTATTGCTAACAAGCGGTCATAAAACATTGGGGTTTAAGTGGTAAGGCAAGTACATCACTCGCTGGCAAGGTTCTTATCGGTTGATAGGTTCGCAGCTCCGGTTTCCCCAACGTTTCATACCGCCCAACGTCAGCGGTCAGCGAAAAGGTGGCTAAGCACTACCATTCGGAAATAATTAACTGCCTTTCCCCAAAATTTTCTCACGATAATGAATTCTACCTTATCCATATAAGAGAGATATTAATACTTGAAATAGATTCCTCAATGTACCTGATTTTGTCTTTCCATATGGGACTGACCGTCGAAAGCATCTTACAATGCAAATTTCGTTACTTCACTAATAATTGATTAACAGAAATATAGGTGATTGACCAATTAAAAAAACAAATATTTCCCTGATAGCACTCTTTCCCGTAACGTTTGAAATCAGAAAAACATTCTCGAAGGATGTTGCCGAGATTATCAGGTATGAGTGAGGTTTATAATTACACAGAGTACCACAAATGACCAATGAAGAGGGATAGGTCGGAGATAACCATGGGCTCTTAACCTTCAACTACAACTTCAAATCCGCCGTATGTAAAGCGCTGCATATCGAATGGCATTGAAAAATCCTTTGCATCTTTAAATTTTTCGCTCATCTCGTCCATTACCTTTTTATTTACTTCGTCTCTATGCTTTTTTGATTTAAATACGATAAACGAAAACCAGACATTTTCACCAGGTTTGGAATTTGCCAATTTTGTGAATTCAAGAGGTTTTCCGCCACCGGAATCCAGAGTAGTTAAATCATCACCCTTGCATTCAAAGTATGAAAGTGCTCCATGCTTCATCCATGAATTTCTTCCTTCTTCTGCCATTTTCGTGTATTCGGCAACCTTGTTGTCCGGTATTACCAGGACAAATCCATCTACATATTTTGCCATATCAGGATCCTCCTTACATTTAATTGGACTTTTGAGCAATGATTTTATTTTTAAGATAAACGTTAAAAACGTAAGATTGTTCAGCCTCGTAGAGAGATTTCAACCTAGATAAAAAAATTAAAAAGTTCTGCCTCCTATGGAAATCTTAAACTGAAAAAAAATAAACAACGCCGAACTGTTAACAAGGACAATATGGGTAAGTTGTTTGTCACACTTTTTGATTTTGCCCTTCACCCAAGACAAATTTGTAATGGTTCTTGCACCAGGACACACTCATCTGCATGTAATTAAATTCCTGCACCGTGACAGTTTCGCGGTTAAATTACCAGGACTCTTCCCGGTGCTGTCGTCGGGTAACACAACCTTCCCATATTGCGGGGCAGTTAAACCACAACAAAAGGCGGAATGCCGCTAATAAATATTCAGCACTTTTGCTTTCGGGGATGAGCTTAAGTATTGCACACTCACTTCGGGTCCGCCTTTTTCACCGCTTGCAGGTTACTTTTTTACTATTCATGGTATTAAGCATCAAATCAATTAACTAAATCATCTATTATGCTGAAAACTGGCGAAGTTTGCATGGAAAGTGGTTTTTATAAATGCAACATACACAGAGAGAGCTTAATACGTATCGAAAAAGGCAATAAATGTCCGGAGTGTTCTCTTGGTCCATACGGAAATCATGCAACATTATGGGGACCAGCAAGAAAAGTTTCCTTTATCGTATCTGAACTAAAAAGGAGTCATATGAGTCCTGCACAATAGCAGGTTCAGGTATAAAAAACTACTTTACGGGTTTGCCAGCTGAACCCGGAGCAGGGTGCAATAAGGTAGACAAACCCCTTCAGAGGTGCATGTAACCCATCAGGACTGTACCTCAGTAATATTTTTATTCTTTTTCATTTGACCAGGATTACTTTTAACCGACTCACGGTATTAAGCAGTGTGAACTCGTATAATAGGTTAACGGGATTGCGACTAAACGGGCAGGGTGCAAATATGAAATACTACTTTGATGTTAACTGCAAGGTAAACCAACGGGCGCCCTGCCTCCGTTTAAGCTGCAAGGGGTCGGACCGAGCTATATAGTTGTCACGCAATACTTAAACCCTGTTTTTGCTTTAAATAAAGATCTTAATGGCATCTTTTTGATACCCAAAAGTGTGTTTTAAGAAAATCTAGTTACTCATTTAATTTTTAATAAAATGCCGAGGGCAAACAGATATTATCTTCGGGGCAATATTTGGCATATCACACATCGATGCCACAAGAAGGATTTTTTACTTAAATTTCAAAAAGATAGGGTATTTTGGATGCAATGGTTATTTGAAGCAAAAAAGCGTTACAAAATAGTAATTCTGAATTACATAGTTACCTCAAATCATATTCACCTGCTTGTACAAGATAACTCTCCTAAAAAAGAAATCCCTGCATTCATGCAACTATTACAAAGCAGAATGGCACAGGAATATAACCGCAGAAAAAATCGAAAAGGAGCCTTCTGGGAAGACCGGTACCATGCAACTGCAGTTGAAACAGGAGATCATCTGATTCAATGTATGACCTATATCAATATCAATATGATAAGAGCTGGTGTGGTTTCTGATCCTATTGAATGGGCTGAATCAGGCTATTTTGAGATCCAGAATCCAAGGAAAAGAAAACAAATAATTGACTATTCCAGCTTATCAAAATTACTCAATGTTGAGTTAAGTGAATTGCAGGAAATTCAAAAAGAAAAAATCAAAGAAGCAGTGTCGATGAACAAACTGGAAAGAGACGGCAAATGGACTGAGGCCATTGCAGTGGGCAGCAAGGATTATGTTGAGAGTATCCGGAAACAATTAAATATAAAAGCTATCGGAAGAAGAACCAAAATGGTGAATGAAGGATATGAATTAGCAGAAGGTGAAATTCCTTATAAACAGCTTTTCATACCCTAAAACATATGATTAAGGGCATAATATCGATCATTTTTGCATTTATAATTCTATTAATCTGCATTTTATCTCGGTCCGACCCCAAGATCAAAGTAATTAAAAAGAAAAGCGCCTGATTTACAGGCGCTTAGTGCTTTATATTTGCGGTCACGACGGGACTCGAACCCGCGACCTCCGGCGTGACAGGCCGGCATTCTAACCAGCTGAACTACATGACCAGCTTTTTAAAGCGCCACAAAATTAAGGTTAATTTTTAAACCTACCAAATGAATTGATAAAAAAGCTGGAATTAATTTCCGCAAGAATCGGGTTGCATGAGAGCTCGTTTCTGTGCAATTTTGTTTTCAAATTGCTGTGAAATATGAATTCTAACGGAACATACGGCGTAGTGGAAGAGGCGATCAGGTTCCTTACCGTCCATTACAAAAAACAACCGACCCTTGAGGAGATTGCGGAACATATGCACATGAGCCCGTTTCACCTGCAGCGGACTTTTACAGAATGGGCCGGAATCAGTCCCAAAAAATTCCTGCAATACCTTACGCTGAATGCGCTGAAGAAGGAAGTGCATCAGACCGAAAGCATCATAGCTGCAGCAGATCGTGTAGGACTGTCTTCCCAGAGCCGTGTATATGACCTTTTCGTCAGTCTCGAAGCGGTAACTCCGGGTGAATACAAATCAGGAGGGCAGGGACTGAGCATCGAATACGGGATCCATGCCTCCCCATTCGGGAACTGCTTTATTGCCGTCACACAGCGCGGAATTTGCGCCTTGAGTTTTATTACCGGGTCGGTCGAACAAAGCATCCATGATTTGAGACTCCGGTGGGAATCAGCGGACATAAACCAGAATCAGGATAAAACTGCCTCCCTGATCAAACAGATCTTTTATCCGGTGACAAATCATGTTCCCTTCCGTCTGCTGGTAAAGGGAACGGAATTCCAGGTGAAGGTGTGGGAGGCTTTGCTGAAGATCCCTTTTGGCAGGCTGACAAGTTATCAGGCTGTTGCCGGAATAACAGGCAAACCGAAAGCAACCCGTGCCGTAGGCACTGCCATTGCCCAGAACCCGATAGCATACATCATCCCATGCCACAGGGTCATCAGGAGCGAGGGCATTATTGGGAATTACCACTGGGATCCCTGCCGGAAAGCAGCAATGATCGGGTGGGAGAAGGCAAGGAATAGTGAATAGTGAAAACGAGGATGGAGATTGAGAGGTTGTGGGGGTTGTGGTGCCTGCCTGCCGGCAGGCAGGTTGTAGTTGTTGCGGGTTGTGGTTGTTACTTCCGTTTTTTTTTGTTTATTCATACCTCAGCGATTCCAGCGGATCACGCGTTGCTGCTCTCCATGTTTGCCAGCTGATGGTAAGCAGGGCAATAATAAAGGCTGTCAGACCAGCCAGCAGAAACACCCACCAGCTTAAAGTTGTCTTGTACATAAAGTTTTGCAGCCAGCGATGCATAAGGTAATAGCTTACAGGGCAGATTATGATGAATGCCACTGCAATCAACTTTGTAAAATCAACCGAAAACATGAACATGATCTCCCTGGTGCTTGCCCCATTGACCCGCCGGATACCAATCTCCTTGGTTCTCCGGGCTGTTGAATAGGCTGTAAGTCCGTACAGGCCCAAGCAGGCAATGATAACGGCAAGTACACCGAACCAGTTAAAAAGACCCAGCATACGCTGTTCGTTTTTGTATTGGTCGTTTATTCTTTCGTCGAGAAAGGAATATTCAAAAGGAGTATCCTGGTGAAATTCGTTCCAGACTTCGCGTACGGCACTGATCCTTTCGGTGATGTTTCCCGGGGTCAACCTTACGGCTACTGTATTGGCCTGATCCGTTGCGATATAGGAGATCATTGCCGTGATTTTATGATGCAGCGATTCATAGTGGAAATCTCTGCATACGCCAATAATGGTCATATATTCACTGCCCTCGGGTTTTATCCGGGCACCCACTGCCAGTTCCGGACTATCGAAGCCCAGCAGTCGTACTGCGGTTTCGTTCAAAATGGCAGCCTCGGTGGCATCGGTTTGAATGGCTCTGTCGAAATCACGTCCTGCAATGATCTTGATCCCGTATGTCTTGAAAAAGTCATGTTCAATCCTGTTGTGCGGCATGAAAAAAGTATTCTTAATCAGTTCTCCCTTCACCTCAATCTCGAATCCGGGGGCATCCAGCAGCCTTCCAGTAGGAGCCCGCTTCGACATGGTCACCTGTTCTATGCCCTTGCCACTCAGCATCTTTTGCCTGTAGCTCTCCCACTTGCTTAGCAATACATTATCTGCAGGGAACAGAAGGATGTTCTCACGGTCATATCCAAGATCGGTAGACTGCAAAAACCTCATTTGTTTGTTGATCACTCCGATGCCTACCATTACCGCTATTGATATGGAAAACTGGATGATAACCAGTGATTTTCGCAAAAGCCCCCGTTCTGTTTTTGAGGCTTGCCCGGAACTCAGACTGAGACTATTTTTAAGCATCTGAACAGGCTGGTATCTGGAAAGATATAAGGCAGGATAAAGGCCGGCTAACAGATTGGTAATGATCAGAATACCTACCATAATCATCAGATTTTCCGGATCGCTGAAGAAATTCTTTCCAGTCCAGCCTGTCCAGAATCCCCGGAAAAAAGGTATGGCGGTTTCATAAATAACAACAGCAAGAAAAAGAGCTATTGCAGAGTACAAAAATGTACCCGTGATCATTTCGAGGATTATATTTCCCCGCCCTGAACCAAAGGTTTTCTTGACGGCAACTTCCCTGATCCTTTGTAATCCGCGGGCAATCGACAGGTTTATGAAATTGATGCAGGCAATCAGTAATATGAACAAGGCGATCAGGGAGAAGATCTTCACATATTTGACATCACCATTGGCCTCTGCTTCATTGTTGGTGTGTGAATAAAGATGTATATCGGTAACCTTTACGAGCTTAAATCCCATGGATTCACTCGCCAGGTGAAATTTTCCGGATTCGTCTTTATAAGGATCCAGATACCTGTCTATAAATTTCGGGAATTTTGCTTCGAGTGCATCAGGATTTGTTCCGTTGGCAATTCTTAGATAAGTCATACAAATATTATCTGAAAAATTATTGCCGCCGAAAAAGTATTCATAATCAAATATTTTGAGGGTCAGATAGGATATCAGAAAATCGAAATGAATATGGGTATTGGCGGGAATATCGCCGATGATCCCGGTGACTGTCAAGGGTATGGTATCAAAAAGCACCAGGGTCTTTCCCAGAGGGTCGTCATTACCGAAATATTTTTTGGCCATGCTTTCCGACAGAACCATGGTATTCGGCTGTGAAAGTGCCGTGCGCCTATCTCCGGAAATAAAGTTGATGGAAAAGATATTAAAAATGCCTTCTTCAGCAAAAAGCGCTTTTTTCTCAACAAATGAACGATCCTGGTATTTTAATACCTGTCCATCGGCTTCCATGATTCTCGCAATTTCCTCAATCTCTGGGAAATCCTGTTTCAGCAAAGGCACAAATGACGGTGCCAGTGTACTGAACGGCGGCCGTTCAACGCGGTAGATCCTGTCGCTGTAATGGTGATACCTGTCAAAGCTCAGTTCAAATCTAACCCAACTGAGGATGAGGAGAACACATGCCATACCAATGGAAAGTCCCAGAATATTGATAAAAGAATAAGCCTTATTCCTGGCAAAGTTTCTTATGGTGATGAGGAAGTTTATTTTAAACATGGTATTTGTTTTTCACTTTTCACTCATATCTCAACGCCTCAACAGGATTTGTCGTGGCTGTTTTTGCAATCCTGTAGCTAATTGTGACCATTGCAATGACAAGGGTTATGAAAAAGCCGGCCAGAAAATCGAATGGCTTAAGGTTAATCCTGTAATAATAGTTTTCTAACCAATCCCTGGCAATAAAGTAAATCAATGGCCAGCTGATAAGCGTTGAAATCAACACAAGCATTATAAACTCCCTGGTAATTAACAGGAAAATACCTAGAACCGTGGCTCCCATCGATTTTCTCAGACCTATTTCCTTTGTTCGCTGCTCAATGGAAAACGATGTAAGTCCAAATAAGCCCAGGGAGGCGATGATAATAGCCAGGACGGAAAAAATTACTGACAATTGCGCATTTTGTCTTTCTTCTTTGTACTTCCGGGCGAAATCCTCGTCCATAAAGAAAAACTGGATGGGATCCTCAGGTGCGAACGTTTTCCATACTCTTTCAATTTCACGGATTGTTTTTGTAGTTGCTGCAGGTAATAGCCTGACGCTGAAGAAACCATAATTGGTACTGTCATCCTTCAGCCTGAAGATATACGGGTTTATCTGGCTATGCAGGGATTCAAAATGAAAATTTCGAACCGTTCCTACAATGGAGACTTTCTCATAGCCATCACCAGTATGGTGGCAAAGGGATTCCTGAGATTCAATGTTTGACAGCACTTTCATTGACCACACCGGCATTGTAATCGGCCGCAAACGATGCATCAAACGCTCTTCCTGAATCCAGTTTCATACCATAGGTTTCAAAAAAATCATAGTCAACATAATTTATTCTGAAATCCATTACTTTTCCTGTAAGGCCCTCCACCGTGTAGGTCTTGCCTGATTCACTATGCCCCGGGACCGCAGTGGAGGCTGTTACTATATCCACTTCGGGTATCCGGTTCAAGGCATCCTTAAAAGCTTTCACGTGGGTACCCACTGATTCTGCATGGGATATGACCATGAGTCGTTCCTTGTTAAAACCAAGATCCTTGCTGAGCATAAACCTGATCTGCCTAACCATAATCAAAGTTCCGACAATTAAAATGATTGAAATTGAAAATTGAAGGATCACAAGTATGCCTCGAAACCTGCCGTGATGAAGGGTATTTGTTATCCTGCCTTTCAGAACAAGCGAAGGATTAAAAGAGGACAGATAAAATGCAGGATAGATACCGGCCAACAAGCCAACAAGGATGCTTAATAAGGTCAGAGCCGGTAAAATATACCATTCACTGAAAAGGTTTAACTGCAGTTTTACGCCCAACAGGTTATTGAAATAGGGCAGGGTGTTTTCGATTAAAATGATGGCCAGCACCAGGGATGCGAAAGAAAGCAGTATGGATTCCGTTAAAAACTGACGTACCAGCATTCCCTTTGAAGAGCCCGATACCTTTTTTATCCCAACTTCTTTGGCTCTTTTTGATGCCTGAGCAGTTGACAGGTTCATAAAGTTGATGGCTGCAATAATGATGATAAGGACCGCGACACTTCCGAAAATATTCAGGTATTTTGGATTGGCCGCAGGCATCATATTGGTGATCTGTATTAAGGAAGGATTGAGATGTATCTCCCTGATCGGTTGTAAATGGATATTGTACTTATACTTTGAAATGAATTCATCAACAGAAATGCCCAACGATTTTTGAGCCATGTCCCCCATGTACCTCCTGACCAGTCCGGGCATTTTGGCATTGACATCCTCAGGTGTTGCATCTTGTTTCAGCAAAACATACGTCGCATAGTTGTTGTTACCCCAGTAAGTATCCCGTGAATTCGGATTGCTTGCAAATGATCCGATCATGGTGGCTTTGAAATGGGAGTTCTCCGGAAAATCAGCCATGATGCCCGTAACCCTGTAAAGCACCTTTTCATTTCCCACCAGTAACATTTTGTCCATCGGGTCCTCCTCTCCGAATATCCTCCGGGCAACGGATTGTGACAATACCACGGTACGCGATTCTGCCAGTACGGTTTTTAGGTTGCCTCTTACCAGTGGAATGGAGAAAATATTAAAAAATGATGAATCCGATTCTATAAAGCCATTTTCGGCATATATTTTATCCTGGTATTGAATTCTTGGAGCGTCAAGGGTATTGATCCTTGTGAAATCCTCAACCTCGGGGAATTCGCTAAGCATGGTGGGACCAACCGGAGCAGATGTTACAGCATAATTCAATTCCCGGTCGCCAATGATCCCCGTAACAACAAGCCTGTAAATCCGGTCCTTTTTTTCATGAAACTGATCGAAACTTTTTTCACGCAATATAAAGAGTGCAATAATAAGACTGCAGGCGATACCAATGGAAAGGCCTATAGTATTAATCAGTATATAGCCCTTTTGCCGGTTTAAAACCCGAAAGCTGTATTTTTGAATAGCATGGTGCATCATCTCCGCTAATTTATTGCCTATGCCAGTAATTGCAATAGCTGTGCCAATACAACTAGATAATTAATTATCAGAATAATACAAAAAGAGAGTATGAGAATTTCGGTAAAAATGTTCATAATATGAACAAAATATGTTCATTTTATGAACAATATTCATAAATTTACCGGGACATCATAATCAACTTCCAGGCATGGAAAAGAAAAACGGCAAAATACTGATCGTGGATGATAATGTGCAAATTTTAAATGCACTGCAGATTTTGCTGAAGCCTGAATTTGCAGCGATCACCCTGTTCAGGAATCCGAATCAGATCCCATTCCATGATTTCAGGCCGGCAATTTTGATATTGTGCTGCTGGATATGAATTTCCGGTCGGGTGACAATTCCGGCAATGAAGGCCTGTACTGGCTTTCTGAAATTCTAAAACGTGATCCGTTTTTACAGGTCATTATGATCACCGCTTATGGTGACATTGATCTGGCGGTTAAGGCGATTAAAAGGGGGGCCGTTGATTTCATTTCCAAGCCATGGGATGCGGAAAAGCTCATCATTACACTGAAAAATGCATTGGAAATCAGAAATTCCAAAATGGAAGTGAGGACTTTAAGAGTGAAACAGCGCCAGCTGAATGAGGATATTGAGCGGCAATACCGACTGTTTCGGGGATCCTCGAAAAAAATGGAGGAGATTTACAGAACCATTGAAAAAGTAGCGCTTACTGATGCCAATGTCTTAATCCTCGGTGAGAATGGTACAGGTAAGGAAGTCATTGCCCGCGAAATTCATCGAAAGTCAAAAAGAGCTGCAGAGATCTTTTTATCAGTGGATTTGGGTTCCATCAGCGAGTCACTTTTTGAGAACGAGATGTTTGGACATCTGAGGGGTTCTTTCACCGATGCCCGTGAAGACAGGATCGGACGCTTTGAAACGGCATCGGGGGGTACCCTTTTTCTGGATGAAATCGCCAATCTTTCCATGCCGGCGCAGAGCAAGTTGTTGGGCGTTCTTCAAAACCTTGAGATTACCCGACTTGGCTCCAACAAACCCATCTAAAGTTGATTTTCGCCTCATCACGGCTACCAATAAAAATCCTGAAGATCTGGTACAGCAGAATCTCTTTCGCGAAGATCTGTTGTTCCGTATCAATACCATACAAATTGAACTGCCACCTTTGCGTGAAAGAACAGAGGATATTCCCGGACTGGCGGATTACTTTTTGTCACAATACACGACCAAATACGAAAAGCCATTCCTGAAAATGACCGGAGCCACCTATGATGCACTGGTGAATTATCATTGGTCAGGCAATATCAGGGAATTAAAGCATACCATCGAAAAGGCCGTAATTTTATGTGACACGGGTATCTTAAAACCCACGGACCTCAATCTGAAGGAGCGACTTTTTTCCAAAAATGACGAGGAGACAATGGCTACACTATGGGACATTGAGAAAAATGCCATCCTGAAGATCCTTGAAAAATGTCATGGGAATGTTTCGGAGGCTGCTAAAATACTGGATATTTCGAGGACCACACTGTATGCCAAAATGAAGGAATACAGGATTTGATTGAAGATCACAAATTGTCAACCGGGCTGTCCGCAGACAGGTTGCAGATTAAAGAAAAAATCATGAAGAAAAGTCGTTATTCACTGGTAGTTACAATCAGGGTCATCCTGATAACCCTGAATTGTTTTGCACTCATGTGGCTGTATGCACAAACCAACCGTCCGGCAACAGTAATATTTATCTTCTTTCTTCTGGTATTTCAAATGATCTCGCTTATTCAATATCACAACCGGATCAATAACGATCTGGCCAATTTCCTCATTTTTCTGCAGGAAAATGATCCAACGCTAGCCTTTTCAAGGAACAGAATTGAAAGAAGTTTTAAAGGCCTGACCTTTCAGCTCGACAGGATAAACCAGAAACTGCAGGAGGCAAGGATCGACAGGGAACGGCAATTTCAATACCTGCAGTCTGTTGTAAGACAGGTTGATACAGGGATTATTTCTTATGGGCCCGACGGGAAAGTAGAGATTTTTAACCAGGCAGCCATGGAACTATTAGGTATTCAGTCGCTTAAGAATGTTCAAATGTTGCAGGACAGGCATCCGGAACTTGCAGAGTATATTAATTCAGGAGGCAAAAGCTCCGCAGTACCGGTAAAAATTAAAACCGGCGGGGTGGAGCAGATACTCGCCGTAAAATCCGGATCCCTGAAGTTCGACAACCAGGTGGTCCGGTTGATCAGCTTTCAGAATATAAAACCGGAATTGGAAAAGGGTGAACTCGATGCATGGCGAAAGCTGATCAGGATCCAACGGCATGAAATTATCAATTCCATAACCCCCATTACAACACTTACCACCGCTATTAAACGGCGGTTGAAAAAAGGTGAGGAAAGGAAGAACATGCAGGAAATTACCGATGAACATATTGAAGATACCCTGAACAGTTTGGAGGTTATTGAGGACAGAAGTCACGGACTGATTGATTTTGTGGAACGGTTCAGAAGTCTCACAGATGTTCCCGTGTTGAGGATTGCGGAATTTCAGTTAAAAAAGATTCTGGATCAGGTAGTTATCTTATTCTCCAGGGAACTAAATGCCAAAATAACAGTCCTGAATCTGGTGTTGGAACCTGAAAATCTAACCCTTAAAGCGGATGAAAAACTGTTGGAGCAGGTGCTGATTAATCTGGTAAAGAACGCTCTCGAAGCCATACCTCACCACACAGGAGAAATTACCATCAGGGCATACAGAAATCCGCAAAATAATACAGTCATACAGGTAATAGACAACGGAACGGGCATTGAAGAACCGGCTCTTGAATCCATTTTTGTACCTTCCTATACAACAAAACAAAACGGTTCCGGAATAGGACTTAGCATTAGCCGTCAGATTGTACAGTTGCACAATGGAACCATCAACGCCCGATCTTCCCCGGGTATTGAAACGGTGTTTGAGATCGTGATACCGGAAGGGTGAAAAGGTGTGATTGTGGTGGTTGTTGATGGTTGTGATGGTTGTGGTGGTTGTGGTGGTTGTACAACCATACAACCACAACAATCACAACAATCACAACAATCACAACTTCCCCCTACTTCTTCCTGTCAATCGGCAAAACCCCTGCCATTTCTCCAATAATGTTCACCAGCTCGGCACCTGTGGGAACCACTACTTTGGTGTTATCTTTCAGAGAGGATTCCATGGCCTCCAGCTTTCTGAGCAGCTGGGCATTGCCGACAAAATATTTGTCGGCAGCTTCATTTACAAGCCTGATGGCTTCCGCCTCACCTTCGGCGTGCAAAATTTGCGACTGTTTATAGCCTTCGGCTTCTTTGATTTTTGCACGTTTCTCACCATCGGCAACCGTTTCACGGGCTGAGGCAAAGTCGATGGCGGCGATTTTTTCATTTTCTGCTTTTACCACTTTGTTCATCGTCTCCTGAACATCCTTGGGCGGGTCAATTTCTTTCAATTCTGTCCTGACGATTTCAATTCCCCAGCTTTTGGTTTCCTCAAGCAACGTGCGGTGCAGATCGGCATTGATCTTGCCGCGTTCACTGTTGGCCGATTTAAGTGTCAGGGTGCCAATAATATTACGCAGCGTTGTCCTGGCAAGGTTAACAATCTGCCAGGAATAGTTGCTCACATTATACTGGGAACCTTTCACACTTTCTTCATCCGACTTTACTTTAAAATACACCTGGGCATCTACCTTGGCATTCAGGTTGTCATTGGTAATGATTTCCTGTGGTTCGGCATTAACCATCTGTTCAGTTGTATTTACCTGGTACATCCTGTCAATGACAGGAATGATCCAATTAAATCCTGAATTAGCAAACCTGTGATACTTACCGAGCCTTTCAATAAGTCCACGGTGTGTGGGTCGAACGATTCTTATCCCCCATAAAAAAAAGAGGACAATCGGAATGAGCCAATAAAATAAAGTCATGGTAATTAAGTTTTTGGTTGTTGGATCAATATCATTTAGAACGAATTTAGCATTCGCAATTCAAATTGCCTAACTTTTTAAGAAATAAATGTGCAGCTATTTCACTTTTTCAGCTGCCATCAATTCCTGCGGGTAGGGTTCGAAGATACCTTCCTTTAAAGGATCGGTATTCAGATCAAGCCAGATATTTTCACTTCCGGGAGAAAGAATGACAGGCATACGTTTTTTGAGATTGTGTATTTCTTCCATCATAGGATTTGCGCGGGTAGTAACAATGGTAAATGTGCTGATGATCTCGCCTGACTCCGGATCTTTCCATTGATCGAACAAACCTGCAAGGGCAATGATGTGCTGGTCTTTCAGTGTTATATAATAGGGTATCTTCTGTTTTTCCAGAGTTTGCCATTCATAGAAACCATTTACCGGTACCAGGCATCTCTTGCGCTGAAGCGGAATTCGAAAAGATGGCTTTTCGGCAAGTGTTTCAGCTTTGGCATTGAAGGTTTTTGTTCTAATCTCGCTGGCATTGGTAAGATCCCTGATCCAATAAGGGATCAAACCCCAATGATATACCCTGATCTCCTTTGGATTCGTGCTGCAAATTACAGGCAACCTGGGAAGAGAGAAAGCATTAATACGGTCTCCCGACTGGTAGGCTTCCGATTCCCTGAATCTGGCGCCAAAACGCTTTTCCAGTTCTTCCCTGGTCAGGTCTATTTTTACGGTGTAACACATGACGGAATGTATATTGCGAATTTATAAAACAACTCATCAGCATCATATTTAATTACCAGGTTTATTAACTTTCACAATTAAAAAATGTTTACTGTTCCGATACTAATTTTTATTTCACTGAAATGGCAACCCGTATGTTGATGTTTAAATTATTCCTGATAGTTTTTACAATAGTTGTTGATATCTATGTTTTTGTGGCACTTTATAGTCTGGTGAAAGAACAGCATGTCATGATCAGACTTTTTGGGTCAATTGCTTTTTGGACTATTACAGCGGCCTTCCTGGCCGCATTCCTGATTTTTTTCCGGTTTGAAACCGGGGATAGGAATCCTGCCGGTTTGTCAGCAGTCTTTCTTCTTTTTGGAATATTTATCCTGGTGTATATGCCCAAACTGGTATTTATCAGTTTCAGAGGCATTGAAGATCTCATTTGGCTCGGATCGTGGCTGGTCAAATGGATCGCCGGAATCGTTACCGGAAGCACCCTATTGCCGCTTCGCCTGTCCGTTATTTCAAAAGCAGGGCTCATTACCAGTGTGATCCCTTTTTTAGCTATCCTTTGGGGATTGGCCTTCGGCAGATTTCATTACCAGGTGGAAGAAGTAGAGGCAAGGTTTTCAAACTTGCCCAAAGCACTGGATGGATTTAAAATTGTACAGCTTTCCGATATTCATTTGGGCAGTATGTTCGGCAAAAAAAAGCAAATGGAGAAAGCGGTCAGTATCGTCAATTCGCTGCAACCCGATTTGATCGTTTTTACCGGGGATCTGGTAAACAATTTCTCCGAAGAGGCCCATGGTTGGGAGGAAATATTTGCAGTTCTGCAAGCGGGTTATGGTAAATTTTCCATTTTGGGTAATCATGATTATGGTGATTACTGGGAATGGAAGTCAGGTCATGAGAAATCAGAAAACATGAACATGTTCTATGATGTTCACCGCGATATGGGCTTCAGGCTTTTGCGCAATGAAGGGGATACGCTCCGGATAAAGGGAGCACTGTTGGCTGTGATCGGGGTTGAAAACTGGGGACAGCCTCCTTTTAAACAATACGGTGACCTGCAGAAATCACTGCAACATATTCCGGATACAGCCTTTAAAGTTCTATTATCCCATGATCCTACGCATTGGGATGCCCAGGTAAACGGGAAAACCGATATTCAGCTTACCTTGTCGGGACATACCCATGCCATGCAGTTTGGAGTGAAAATCGGCAGGTTTCGATGGAGCCCCTCAAAATACATCTACAAACGATGGATGGGCCTGTATCGTGAGAACGGACAGATGCTCTATGTAAACCGGGGATTGGGATTTATCGGGTTTCCGGGAAGGATTGGTTTGAGACCTGAAATAACCCTGATAACCCTTAAAAGTGAAATGAATTGATTGCTTCGGTTGCCACAGGGAATAGATAAAAGGAACCTTATTTAAAATAAATTTAAATAAGAAACAAAAGAGTTTTCCGATTAAATTTACTTTCTTTGCCAAAATATTTATGTTTCGTTAAATAACAATTTTTATTATGGTAGTTTCACAGAATAAAGTAGTATCACTTACTTATGAGCTGCGGGTTAACAGCAAAAGCGGAGAGGTAATTGAATCAGTGGACCGCAATTCACCACTTACTTTTTTATTTGGAACAGGATCGTTACTTCCCAAATTTGAGGATTATCTGTCCGGGTTGAAAGTTGGCGACAATTTTGATTTTAACCTCGTGAGTGAAGATGCTTATGGTGAATTTGATGAAAGCTCAGTGATAAAAGTTCCATTACAGGCCTTCCAGATCGAAGGTAAGGTTGATTACGAACTGGTAAAAATCGGCAATAAGATACCCATGCAGGACAGTGAAGGTCACAGATTAACCGGTGTGGTAAAAAATGTTGACACTGATACCGTCACCATGGATTTCAATCATCCTTTGGCCGGTAACCATCTGTTTTTCAAAGGTGAAATCACGGAAATACGTCAGGCCACCGAGGAGGAACTCACGCACGGACATGCCCATTCCGAAAGCAGTTGTGAAGGTTGTGAGAGTTGTGGAGGTGAACACGGAGGTTGTTGTTAGTCCTTTTCCACTCCTTACTCCCTGCTCCTTACGATAAAGTCGTCGCGGTCTTTCCAGGCTGGAAATTTCTCACGAAAGTTGATTAAATCATCCCATGCAAGGGTAAATGTTTTTACCGGTTCATGGGATGTTGGCATTTCTCCGATGATCATTCCTTTTGGATCAAGGATCATGGAACCGCCTGAGTAAGATATTCCATTGCCATCGGTCCCAATCCTGTTAACGCCAATCACATAGCTCTGGTTTTCTATGGCCCTGGCTCTGAGAAGCGTATTCCACACGTCCATGCGTGCAGCAGGCCAGTTGGCGGCATAAACCAGTACGTCATAATCATCCTGATTTCTGCTCCACACCGGAAATCTGAGATCATAGCATATCTGAAAACAGATCTGCCAGTCTTTTAACGGCACAATGAGCCTGTTCAAACCCGCTGAGAATTTTACTTCTTCGCCTCCCATACGGAACAAGTGGCGTTTATCATACCAGGTCAGGTTTTCATACTGGTCAATGTAAACAAGCCGGTTAAAGAACCTTCTGTTTTCACGAATAATCAAACTTCCGGCAACAGCGCAGTTCAATGATTCTGCGGTTCTCTTCATCCAACGCACGGTATCACCGTCCATGGATTCAGCCACCGTTTCGGGTTCCGTACAAAATCCGGTCGGGAACATTTCAGGCAGGACTACCAGGTCTGTGGATTCATTTATCCCCGAGAGGATTTCAGAATATTTTACCAGATTTACACCTGCAGATTTCCATACAATATCCGGCTGAACCACGGTGATCCTTATGTCGTCGGGCTTTTTCATTATACTTTCCCCGGAAAATCGTTCTCAAAGCAGGCGATCAGTTCATTTGCCCTGTTTATCGCCTCTGAAACCAATGCAGGTATTTTATCCACACCTTCACCGCTTTTTGCCAGGTCTTCAATACTTACCAGCAAATCCTGCAATTCTTTTGCACCAAGAAAAGATACCCCGGGTATCATTTTGTGGGCTTCACGTCCTACGGCTTCTGCTTTCTGCTGCGCTGCGTATTCTTCCATTCTTTGCAGTATGGGAGGAGTAGTCCGTTTAAAGGTCTGTAACATATCGATAATAAATGCTTCATCGTTATCCGAAAGCTTTCTAAGCGCACTCAGGTCGTATAACATAGGATTACAGCTAAAGATTTATATCAAAAACTAAAAACAACATTCTCAACCAACTTATCCCTCATCATTCGTGACATCCTGATCCTTGGCCTGTTCCCAGATTTCGTTCATCTCTTCCAGTGTCATATCTTTCAGTTTCCTTCCCTGTCGGAGGGTTTTGGTTTCAAGATAATTGAACCGTCTGATGAATTTCCGGTTGGTTCGTTCAAGTGCCGTTTCAGGGTCCACACCATACAGCCTTGCAGCATTCACCAGTGAGAAAAACAGGTCGCCGAATTCAAGAATGGTTTTCTCTTTGTCCATCCTGTCGATCTCTGCTTTGAGTTCATTCAGCTCTTCCTCTACCTTATCCCACACCTGAATCCGTTCATCCCAGTCAAATCCAACAGCTCTTGCCTTCTCCTGGATACGGTTCGCCTTGATCAGGGCAGGAAGAGAATCCGGTACGCCTCCCAAAACTGAGTGATTGCCTTCTTTGATTTTAAGTTCTTCCCAGTTTTTCTTAACAATTTCCGGGTTATTTTTGACATCGGTATCGCCGAAAACATGCGGATGTCTGAAAATCAGTTTTTCCGATATGGCATCCGCAACATCTTTGATATCAAAAGCACCGGTTTCGGAACCGATTTTTGCATAAAAAACAATATGCAGAAGAAGATCGCCCAGTTCTTTCTTAATGTGATTCAGATCGTTCTTCAGAATGGCATCGGCCAGTTCATAGGTTTCCTCAATGGTATTGTTACTGATGCTCTCAAAAGTTTGTTCCCTGTCCCATGGACATTTGATTCGCAATTCATCCATAATATCGAGAAGTCTCCCCAGCGCATCCAATTTGTCCTTCCTGTCATGCATCCCTTGTGTTCTTTTACATTCAACTTTTAATTAGCTTCCCTGAATTTTATCCGTACCGAGGAATTCAACGACAGGTTCAGCAGCTCGGCAGCATTACCACCGTTAATGGCAATTTCAAGCAGTTCTATCGAATTAAACAGGGCCAGCATTTCGCCTCTTGATGACTCATCATACCGCTGATTCAGGCGATCGATCCTGTTAGTAATTGCTTTGAACAAAAATATCAAAAGGCCTTCCTTTGCCAATTTGCTCAAAAAGGTCACGACTGATGTTGGTAAAGGCATTTTTATAGGAATCAATATATACCACACTTCCGTTTATGACCGATTCGTCAATGGTCGGGAGCATGGGTACCTGCTTGTACAAATCCTTATATTTGGAACCCAGTCCGCTTAATTTGTCAGTAAGTATAATCTCACAGGCTGCTTCCGCAAATACAGTAAGTTCAGGAAAGCTACCGGCATTTTTGGGATCAAGCGCCACCATTTCCTGGGGATCTTCATCAAGGAGCAATCCGAACATGCCGTTGTCATACCCGATAAAATACTGTTCATTAGATTTCAGGGCAACATAGGGTCTTTTCTCTTTCGGCTCACTGTTAACGGCAATAATATGAATGGTTCCTGCTGGAAAATACCTGCAGGAATGCTTGAGTTGAAATGCAGCGAGGGCAATGTTGAAAGCAGGTACCTGGTTTGTTATATTAACCACGATGGTACCCGGGCAACGGTCGAGAATTCTGCCCTTTACTGCAGCCGAATAATAATCATCTTTGTTCCAGTCGCTGGTTAACGTAACAATTGACATCGGGCTGAAGCAGGTTGTAATTTTTTAGTTGTTGAATAGGTTTTGTGATAAAAATAATCCTATTTTGTACGTCTCAAATGTAAGCAATATTCTACAAAATTAATGATTGAAAAGGTTGTATATTTAGAAGGGGTTGATCCGCAAACGTTCTATGGTCCGGGTAACCGCAACCTCGATAAATTGAAGTCCTACTTTCCAAAATTGAAGGTGGTGGCACGCGATTATGAACTAAAAGTTCTGGGAGAGCCTTCTGAAATAATCCGTTTTGAATCCGACATCGACAAGATACTTGATTTTCTGCAACAGCGGAATCGCTTTAACGGAAGACAATATTGACAAGATCATCATGACCGAGGATGACGCGTTTCGTAACTTCAATGAGAAGGATGAGGATGTGCTCATTTTCGGTAACGAAGGGAAGATTATCAAGGCACGTTCCGTCAATCAGAAAAGGCTGGTGGATGATTACCGTACGAATGACCTTATTTTTGCCATAGGTCCGGCCGGCTCAGGCAAGACATATACTGCCATTGCACTGGCTGTCAGAGCGCTCCGCAATAAAGAGGTCAGGCGTATCGTGCTTACCCGGCCGGCAGTGGAAGCAGGTGAAAAGCTGGGCTTCCTCCCCGGAGATGTCAAACAAAAGCTGGATCCTTACCTGCAGCCACTTTACGATGCCCTGCACGATATGATCCCCCATAAAAAGCTGGAGGTTTATATTGAGGAAGGGTTCATCGAGATTGCTCCGCTGGCTTTTATGCGTGGGCGTACACTCGGAGATGCAGTGGTTATTCTCGATGAGGGACAGAATACAACGATCAATCAGCTTAAAATGTTTCTGACCCGGATGGGGAAGAATGCAAAATTTATAGTTACCGGCGATATTACGCAGATTGATTTGCCGGAACGACAACAATCAGGACTTCTGAAGGCCATTGAAATTCTGAAGGAAATCAAAGGCATCTCCATCATTGAATTTGATAAGGGCGATATTGTCCGGCACAGGCTGGTAAGGCATATTGTGAATGCCTATGAAAGAAAGAGTCAGGAAACCATCAAAAGTGGAAGCACTGCAGGAAACAAAAGCGATGACGGCACCCTCACCGGCAAGGATAGCAACATCATCGGAAAAAATATCGACGGAGGTGGCAGTATCTGATGATCGGTTAGGCTGATTGTATAACTTTGTGCAAGAAGAAATTGTAATATTGAAATATTAACTATTACAATCTATGAGTCAAGCAATTACAAAAACCAATTTTTCCTTTCCGGGACAGAAAGGTCTTTATATGGGCAAGGTGAGGGATGTATACAACATTGACGGAAGATATCTGGTAATGGTGGTGACCGACCGGATATCGGCCTTTGACGTGGTTCTGCCCAAAGGCATTCCTTATAAGGGACAGGTTTTAAACCAGATTGCTTCAAAATTCCTGGATGCCACCTCCGATATTGTTCCCAACTGGAAAATATCAAGTCCCGATCCCATGGTTACCATCGGTCATCTGGCTACGCCTTATAAAGTGGAAATGGTGATCCGTGGCTACCTTACCGGCCATGCATGGAGGGAATACAAATCAGGGAAAGGCATGCTGTGCGGCGTTCCGATGCCCGAGGGCATGGTGGAAAACCAGAAATTTCCACAACCAATCATTACCCCCACTACCAAAGCGGATGACCGGTCATGACCTGGATATTTCAAGGGAAGAGATCATCGGTACCGGACTTGTATCCGAAGAGGAGTATACGATGCTTGAAAAATACACACGAAAACTGTTTGAAAAGGGAACCCGGATCGCGGCATCAAAAGGACTTATCCTGGTGGATACCAAATATGAATTTGGCAAAAAGGAAGATAAGATCTACCTGATCGATGAAATCAATACCCCCGATTCTTCACGGTATTTTTATGCCAATGGTTATGAGGAGCGATTGAAAAAGGGCGAGGTACAAAAACAATTGTCGAAGGAATTTGTTCGCCAATGGCTGATTGAAAATAATTTCCAGGGTAAGGAGGGACAGGTTGTCCCTGAAATGACCGATGCATTTGTCAGCCAGGTGTCGGAACGGTATATCGAATTGTATGAAAATATTATCGGTGAAAAATTCGAGCGGGCCGATCTTTCAAATGTGCATAACCGGATT
This sequence comes from uncultured Bacteroidales bacterium, assembly GCA_963800645.1. GTDB lineage: Bacteria > Bacteroidota > Bacteroidia > Bacteroidales > UBA10428 > UBA5072. Next base: position 243,004 of record CAWDBX010000009.1, read on the forward strand.
GAGCAGAATATCCGCAAAGCACTGGAAACACTGAAATAGTGGCAGCATCCATGACATGACCACACATCAGGATTGCCCCCGACGGATCTTTATTTTTTTACGGTGGTTTCTTGTCCGGTATACTTAATGGTCAGGTCAGGTTTTTTGTCCGGTGCAAATCCCCGTGGTTTATCCTTTGAAACAAATGTTACCTGGAAGGTCCTTTCTTTTAGCATCCCCGGAAAATCGCCCTTCCGTTCTCCTATGGTGAACTCCCCGGTTGCATCCTGATAGGTCATTTCAATGGTGGCATATTCACCTTTTTCATAGTTATAATTGGTTCCTTCATCTTCGTACAGGGTAAAACGGGCATCCGCACCGGTATAAACATACAGGACAATCGGATCATCTGGTTTCTGGCCCGTATATTCAATTTCAGGTCCAATGGGAAGGATGGATCCCGCTTTGATAAATAGAGGCAATCTTTCATAGGGTGCGGCGACCGTCATCTTCTGGCCTCCTGCGGCAAAGTCCCCGCTGTAAAAATCATACCAACCTGTACCTGCCGGAAAGTATACATTTCGTTCCCGCGCTTTGTATGCAACTACCGGACATACCATGACAGACGGACCAAACATATACTGGTCGCTGATATTATAAACTCCGGTATCTCCTGTAAAATCCATCGCAAGGCCACGCATAATGGTATAATCATTCAACCAAACCATTCCGGTAAGGGAGTAAATGTAAGGCATCATCCTGTAGCGCAGCTTGTTGTAATAAAGCATGCTTTTATAGGCAGGATGACTTTCAGGGGCAATGTTAAATACTTCACGAAACGGAAACTGGCCATGTGACCTGAACAGGGGTGCGAAGGCACCAAACTGGGTCCAGCGTGTATTCAATTCGCGCCATTCCTCCAGGTCCTCACTGCCTTCACTGGCAACGGTAAAACGGTTTTCCACACAGAATCCTCCAATATCCATGGTCCAATAGGGATTACCCGACATACTGTAATTGATGCCCGCGGGTATTTGGGCTCTCATGTCCTCCCAACGGCTGGCGATATCTCCACTCCAGGTGGCTGCTGCATACCGCTGTAAACCTGCAAATCCTGACCTGGTGAGCAGGAAGACCCTTTTATCAGGAATATCCTCCCGGGATCCTTCATAGATTCCCCTGGCATTCATCAATGCGTAGGCATTGAAATACTGGGTAGAAGAACCCAGGGCTGTCGGATTCATTAGTTTTTTTCTGTATTCAATGCTCGCATTCGACTGAATATCAGGTTCGGAAGCATCCATCCACCAGGCATCAATTCCCAATCCGCCAAAATGATCGTTCATCTGTTTCCAGAAGAGTGTTCTGGCTTCCTGGTTGTAGGCATCATAAAAGGAGCCGACATAACCTTTTCCCACCCAGTCGCGAATACTGTCTTTTACAGCCTGTGGATACATGGCTCCTATTTTTTCCATTTCCTTGTAATGTGCTGTCGTATGATAAAACTTTGGCCAAACAGAAATCATGAGGTGACCATTCAGGTTATGCACTTCGTCAACCATACGCCTGGGATCGGGGAAACGGGTCGGATCGAATTCATGACTGCCCCAATCATCTTCGCGCCAGTAAAACCAGTCCAGCACAATATTGTCAATGGGTATATGCCTGTTTCCTGAATTCCTGTAAGGTGGTCAGCAGTTCATCCTGGGTTTTATAGCGTTCCCGGCTTTGCCAGAATCCCATGGCCCATTTTGGCATGACCTGTGCCTTTCCGGTCAGTTGCCGGTACCCGCTGATCACATCGATCCATGTCATTCCCCCTGATGAAATAGTAGTCGATCTGATCGCCCATTTCTGACCAAAAGGAAATTTTATTCTGTTCCCTGGGATTAACCGGACTATGGACCCGAAGTCCGATATAGGAAACTCCGCCGTCTGGTTTCCATTCCAGCCTTATGGTGTGTTTTTCTCCCTGTTTCATGTCAATGCTGAACTTTGAAAGGTTAGGATTCCAGGCAGTCCTCCATTTATCGGTCAGGAGTTGCCCGTCAATCCATATTTTCGTGTAGCCGGCATAGTATAAACCAAACCGGTAAGTACCCGTTTGCGGGGCTTCAATTTGACCTTCCCAGGTTATCCTTGTGCCATTAAAAGGAAAATTTCCGGGAAAATTTCTTACAGTTTCCAGATTCTCATAATTGATGTCTTTTTCCAGTCGCTGTAAAAACACTTTACCGGAATCGGCATTTTCATAATAGGTGGCTGTAAGTCCGCCCTCATTGCCCTCAGCATCATATTGTTTAAAGATCGACAACTGGCTGAAATCACGGTCATCGCCAAAACGCGTAAGAGAATAATTATCCCATAAGATCCCATAATTTCCGGTAGACATGATAAAGGGAATGGAAACCTTCGTATTGTATTGAAACAATACTTCATTCCTTCCTTTGTAGTTGAGTTCCTCTGATTGATGCTGTCCCAGTCCGTATATCGCTTCCTGATCGGGGGAGGAAAAAACCTGCCGCATCGTATATCCCGGTGTTCCGTCTGCGGTGATAGCTGAAAAAATTCTGCCATTCAGGTCCTCCTTTATGATGATATTGTTCTCTTTGTCATAAAACGAAACATTCCCGGTTTTTAAGGAAACGGTTGCTTTTGCGGTTTTGGTGATGACTTCCACCATTTCGCCTGATTCCCGCGACGACCAGTTTTTATTTTTGGCGGCCCCCATCACTACGGAAAGGCTTTCCTTTGCTGTAAACTCCTTCGCAGGGGTTGCCGTTACTCTGAAAATGTCATCGGAATAAACCTGAATTCTAACCAGTCTGACATTCTGCTGATCAGTTGGTGTTAAACGGACAATAACTCCGTCATCGGTTACCTCATAGGCCGGATCTTTACATGAAGTTAACAGCAGCAGGGCTGCTACACTGATGAGTAACAAATGGTGCTTTTTCATGGATATGGTTTACTTTTGGTGAAATTACAGAACCATCCTGGTCGTCGGGTTTAACAGTTGTATTCCTGTTTACCCACTGTGAGCGGGGCCGTTGTTGCTTCCGCCTGTTGTTTCAAAACATCAATATACTTCTACATTCGAAATCACCGGACAGGCTTTGGATGCAGTGATATTTACCCTGATTTTGCTTGTTTCAACAGGATTTAATTTAAGAATCCTTTTGTAACCAATGGTGGTGGCCTCTGAGATTTTCTCCCAACGCCCCCCCGTAAAAACCTCTATATCGAAAGCTTTGATCCGTTGTCCTAATTTAATATATTCCTGTAATACAATATATTTCACCGTCTTCATTCCGCCAAGGTCTATTTCCAACGATCCTGCCGTAAGATCATCATCAGTGGCCCAGTAGGTTTCCTTATTCGCATCTGTTACACGAAGCGCATTGTATGTGGAGGATCCGCCCCTGGTTGAGCTGGCAGTGGCACTTGCGCCAGCCGCCAGGTTTGTTTTAAACTCCCGGTCAAGAATTTCCCGAAAACCCCTGAGCGACTGAATGTCATTCTCATGAATCAGTCCGCGACGGTCAGGCGGAACATTCAGCAGCAGCACTGAACCACGTCCCACGGAAGTAAGATAAATATCGAATAGTTTTTCAGCTGACTTAACCTGTGCATCTTCGCTTTCATGATAGAACCATCCGGGCCGTATGGACACATCCACTTCTGCCGGTATCCAGCTTGAACCGTTTTCAGCTCCCTGGTTTAAAAGCTTTTCAATCCCTGGTTTTCCTGCATACAGGGTATCAGGTGTAATGCTGGCCCAATTGGTCTCTCCGGCAATACCACGCTCGTTGCCAACCCACCGCACTCCTGGTCCTGCATCGCTGAAAAATAGTACATCGGATTGCAGACTTCTTACCAGTTCCAGTGTTTTCGGCCAATCATAATAGGTTTTGCCGTCAATGGACCTTTTCTCATTAGCTCCGCCATAATAACCGGTACCTCCGTTGGCACCATCGAACCACATTTCAAAAACAGGTCCGTAACGTGTAAAAAGTTCCTTTAGCTGGTTACGATAATAGGTAATGTATTCGGGCTGGCCATACTGTGCATGATTTCTGTCCCAGGGAGAAAGGTAAACGCCGAATTTCAATCCGTTTTGCCGGCAGGCCATGGATAGATCTTTCACCAGGTCGCCTTTCCCTTCTTTATAAGGACTGTTTTTTATGGAATGACTGGTGAAATCACTGGGCCAAAGGCAAAATCCATCATGATGCTTACAGGTGAGGATGATGCCCTTAAATCCGGATTCCCGGAGTATGGTTACCCATTGCTCCGGATTTGCCTGGGTTGGGTTGAAGAGACCAGGGGATTCGCTTCCCATTCCCCATTCCAGATCGGTAAATGTATTGATGGTAAAATGGATAAAGGCATTCATTTCCATTTCATGCCAGACTAATTGTGCCTGAGAGGGTACGGGATAAACCGGATTTGGAGGAACTACATCACCGGAAAAGAAGGAGGTAAGGAGAAGTATCAAAGCGGGTAAGGAGAAAGCAGTTATTCTTTTCATTTCTGCCGTTTTGATGATAAAGATACGAATCCTTATTGGTGTTATTCAGGATATGTCGGGGTTTTATAATGAATTGTTAAAATAGTACTACGGCATTCCAAGGGCATTTTGTATAGCTTTTTCAGCCAATGGTTCCATTATTTTATAACCGGCCAGATTAGGATGTACACCATCAGCAGTGTACTCTGCTTTCAGTGCGTGCTTTTCGTCGGCCATGGGGGTGAAGTAATCCAGGTAGATACATCCGTGGGCAGCAGCATAGTTCTTAATCCAGGCATTCAGTTGCACCACCTTTTCGGCAGGCTCAAGCCCGGGACGCCATGGAAAATCGTAAGCGGGCAGAACAGAGGAAAGTACCACCCTGATGCCGTTAGCATGGGCGATATCAACCATTGATGCCAGGTTGTCCTGTATCATTTCCAGGCTGCTCGGCCCTGTGTTACCGGCAATGTCATTGATTCCGGCAAGGATCACTACAACCACCGGTTTCAGATTAATTACGTCAGGCCGGAACCTGATCAGCATCTGGGGTGTGGTTTGCCCACTGATGCCCCTGTTCACATAAGGTTTTCCCGAAAAGAAACCGGGACTTACCTGAAGCCAGCCTTCGGTGATGGAATTGCCCATAAAAACTATCCTTTTTTCACCCGTGGCCGGCAAACCAATTTTTGTGTTGCTATCACGAAAGCGTGCGAGATTTGCCCAGTCGCTTTGTAAACGTTCTTTTTCTGCATTGTTCTGAGCTACCAGGGAAATACTACCTGCTGACATTAAAATGATTATAAATGACAGGCATTTTATTTTTTTCATAGGCCATATGTTTTACAGCTAGTAAATATAATAAATATAGGGGCGAATCTATTGATTCGCCCCCGGGAATATTCAACGACCCCTAAACACACAACAGGCGCACTGATGCATCTATTGCAGGTGTTTTCAAATAATACATTTTGTGCGCGGTTCTGACTATTTAAAAAGCAATGGTGCAAATTCCGACAGGTAAATTCTCCAGTTGGCCCAGGTATGGCCACCGGTACTTTCGCGATAGGTATATTTGAAGCTGTGTTTATCCAGGGTTTCACGCAGTTTAATTACGCTCTGATACACGAAATCATCAACCCCGCAGCCTATCCAGTACAATTTATACCCGCTGTTTTTCAATGCCTCAATCTTAACCTCCCTTTCCTGATCCAATTTGGCAGCGTCTTCATTCTGGGGACCAAAATTCATGATGCCCATGCTGAATACACCGATATAACCAAACATGCCCGGATTATTGTTCGTTATTGTCTGGGTATGTCCGCCGCCCATCGAAAGTCCCGCAATGGCCCGGTGGTCTTTATCGGTAAAGGTCCTGTAATGCTTTTCAATAAAAGGAACCACATCCTTGACCAGATTTTCTTCAAACTTGCCGATGTATTTCATGTAATCGGCCATTCCCATCTGCCTTTGGGAAGCAGGCAGCGGTATATCGTTCTGTGCTCCGGCCTGATTGGCATTGCCATTGGTCATTACCACGATCATCGGCTCAGCTTTGCCAAGCGCTATCAGGTTATCCATGATCTGAACGGTGCGACCCATGGTGGTCCAGGCATCCTCATCGCCGCCTGCCCCATGTAGCAGGTAAAAGACCGGATATTTCCGGGTTGAGTTCTCATATCCTGCAGGTGTATACACATAAACTCTCCTGTTGATTCCCAGCACTTCCGACTGGTACCATTGTTTTGTGAGTGTTCCGTGAGCAACGTTATCTTTTTGCAGGTAAAGATCCGATTCCTGGCCCGGAACAATAAAGAAACTTTCATAGCGTGTACCGTCACGGCGAACCTGCACATTGTTCGGATCAATCATTCTTACTCCGTTCAACCGAATAAGTATAGCCGTACAATTCCGATTTCAGCGGACCCACGGTAATGGTCCATAAGCCGGTATCATTTTTTGCAAGCGTTTCAGATGTGCCAAAACCGGCCATCCATTCGCCGCTAATGGTCACATTCGTCGCTTGCGGGGCCATTAATCTGAATGTCACTTTATTGTCCGGTAACAATTCAGGCGAAACAATAATACTGGGCATGCGGAAAACAGGCCGGGCCGGGGGAGTGGCGGGCCTGGCAGCTTCCTGAGAAAATACTGGCAGGAAAGCTGTAAAACAGAGTGCTAAAGATACAATGGTTTTGATCAGGTTACTTTTTTTGTTTTTCATGATTCTTCTCCTCTCTATCAAGTTTATTTATTATGAATAATATGTCAGGGCTGCCATGCAGGCAATGCATCAATGGTCTTGATAATCCAATCCTCAGGTTCGTCGGTGATAAGTTTGGAAACCGGTTGCTCAAAAGAGTCAGATTCAAAAAACTCATCTTCGTCTTCCCCATTGCGAAGCCGTTGAATCAATTCCCGCTCTTCCATCGGTAAATGTTTGAAGAGTAAAAATAGCCTTTTGTGGGTTTCCTGGTACAAGAAAGTCAAATCCTGGTTCAAAAAAGTAACCGGGATAACAAAAAACCGCAAAGAACGTGCAGTGACACGCTATCTTTGCGGTTAAATACCCCTAAAAAACCGGGTTCATTTCAAAGATCTGACCGGGATGATGTCAAATTTATACTTGTATTCACCCGGAAAAAGCATGTATTTATCCAGCGGTTTGGCACCCCAGCTGTTATCTCCCCCAACGCCCATCTGTTTGAAATCGATGCACCATTCTACAAAATCACGGGCACTATGTCATTGATATGACGCTGGTCTTTTTTGCCCCATCATCAAAATCTTCCATGGCATTATTAAGGGCTGAGGAGCAGAATACGGGTTTTCCGGTTACTTTCAGTCCAAATCCCGTAATCATCGGTCAAGTGAAAACCACCTGACATCAGTATGATAATTATTTTCCTGGGGACGCACATATAAAAATACCTGTTCACCTACTTTTCCCGAATACACGTGAAACCAAGGCGGATGTATTCCTGTCCGGGTAATTTTCCCAGGGTCCACGGCCGAAATAATTCATGTTGGCAAATTCCGGATTAAGCCGCATTCGCATGCCGATCCTTGGAATTTCAGGTCAGGGTTTTGTCGCAGTGATGAAAATGTATTTTTCACTTCAACCCGTGCCATCACCATGAAAATATAGGTTGCAGCCCAGGTTCCCTTTACAGCAGGAATATCATACAAGCTGAAACTTCAATCATGTTACCCGATAGCTGCCTTGTATAGTGATGTAAGATCAAATTCCTGGCTGCATCTTTCCATACTTTCAGCCGTGTTGGCATGTTGTTTCCATAGTCATTATCATTGGGAGCCCTCCAGAAACTGGGCATCAGGGGTGATTGCAATATCTCCTTGCCGTTCGTATTTATAGGAGATATCCATCCCAAGCTGTCAAATGCAATGGAAATGATTGACCTGAAATGACTATTCCGGATTGTGCACTCATAAGCTTGTAAGCGGATCAGGGATGTTTATGTTTCCGGCAAGATGAAACGATATGGCAGTTTGAATTGTTCATAGGCAACGATATGTCCCCGGGATCATCCTTTCGGCCTCCCTCTGATATGCCCTGAAAATAATAAAATACTCGCAGTTGGGCTTACGGAAAGTCATCAAATCAACTGTCATCATCTGAGTTTCACCGGGACGCAGCACATAATAATGTCGGCAGCTTACTGTCTAAACCGGTATGCCGTTTTCCTCAATGGTATAATCAAAATCAAATTTGTCCAGATCGGTAAAAATGAAGCCATTTTTAATCTCAAATTGTCCTGAAGCATATCCATGCACCCTGAATTTAATATTCTGATAGACTTTTTTTACCTCATACAAGGTGGGATGCGGACGCCTGTCAGGCGAGATCAGTCCGTTGTTGCAGAAATTATTATCGCTGGGTACATTGGCGGGACCAAAATCGCCACCATAGGCCCAGTATTTCTGACCTTTTTCATCGTATTGTGCAATTCCCTGGTCAACCCAATCCCATATAAAACCTCCCTGAAGCATGGGATACTTTTCAATAATATCCCAGTAATCCTGAAAATCACCGGTACTGTTTCCCATGGAATGAGCATATTCGCATTGTATGAGCGGGCGGTCCGTATGCTTTTTGGCATATTGCTTCCATTTGAGCAGGCGGGCATGTACATCGGGCAAAAATATCCGTATTTCTTTCCAGTTCAGCGCTTTCATATTGCACCGGCCGTGTATTATCACTTTTCTTAATCCAGTCATAGGTGGCATACAAAATTACTTCCGTTTCCGGCCTCATTACCCAGGGACCAGGTTATAATGGAAGCATGGTTTTTATCCCTTTCAACCATCCTTCTGGTACGATCCATATGGGCTTTAAGCCATACCGGCTTGTTTGCCGAGGGTTTTATCCTTGTCATATCCCATACCATGTGATTCGATATTAGCCTCATCAACGAGATAAATTCCATATTCATCGCACAGTTCATACCACCGGGGTGCATCGGGATAATGACAGGTTCGAACTGCATTGACGTTATATTGCCGGAGCAGTTCAATATCCTTGAGCATGCCTTCCTCACTGATAACATGCCCGGTAATCTCATCATGTTCATGGCGGTTTACTCCCTTAATATAGATGCGTTTTCCGTTAATGCATAATTGTCCGTTAATGAATTCAACTTCCGGAATCCGATTTTGGATGTAATGGCCTCTGTTTCTTTGCCGCTTTTGTCGGTTACCGAAAGAATCAGCTGATATAAATCTGGTGTTTCAGCAGTCCATTTCAGCGGATTCTGTACATCGCTTTTAAAAACAACTCCGGCAGAATCTTTCAGATTGATCAGTACCTTTTGTTTTCCTTTGACAACCGCCACATTGTTTTTATCCAGCAAGTTCAATTCAACCGTATAATCCCCTGATTTCAGGCCGGGAAATGCATTTTTCAGATCAACAGTTACAGATAAAACCCCATCCGTATAATTATTGACCAGGTCAGTTTTTACAAAATAGTCGTAAATGTGCACCCTGGGCGTGGCATATAAATATACATCCCGCTCAATTCCACTCAGCCTGAAGAAGTCCTGGTCCTCAAGATATGAGCCGTCACACCACCTGTATACTTCAACTGCCAGGTTATTTTCACCTTCCTTCAGTTTATCGGTAACATCAAATTCCACAGGGGTTTTTGAATCCTCGCTGTATCCCAGCTTAACACCGTTCAGCCAGTAATAGGCTGCGGAATTTACTCCTCCGAAATGAAGCACGATTCGTTTGTCTTTCCAGTCGGCAGGTACAGTAAAAGTATGTTTGTACGATCCTACAGGATTAAAAAACTTCGGAATATAGGGAGGATCCGGTCTTGACGGATTATAATTCGCCTGTGGCTTTGCCTGCAGGGAGTCCGCAAGTCGCTTGAAATCGGGTAAATTATTTTCTTTGGTAGGAACAGGGGGATCCGCATGAAACGGGTACATTATATTCACATAAATAGGATAATCGTACCCCTGCATTTGCCAATCGGAGGGAACCGGAATTTCTTTCCACGAGGAAACATCATAATTTTCCTTATAAAAATCGATGGGTCGTTCAGCGGGGTTTCTTGCCCAGAAGAATTTCCAGTTTCCGTTAAGAACCTTGCAAAACGGGGATTCCAGGCTTTTTTTCCCCTCAATTGATTTGATATCCGGAAACGGGATAAACCATGCATGGGGTTTCAGGTTATTAACTCCGGTGATCGTAGGATCTTCCAGCTCGGTACCAATTACCTGGCCATTCAGATAGCCGGTAATAAAAAGGAATGACACGAAAAGGAAACAGTAATTCTTTAGGTATTTCATGATGATACAGGTATTAATAAGGAAGCAATTCTTAATATCAGAATTGCTTCCCGTAAATATAAGAACAAATAAGGATTCTTCGTTCTGAAGATAGTTAGTATCCCGGATTTTGTATCAGCAGTGTATTACGATTCATTTCATCACGCTTTATCGGGAAGAAATAGGCCTTGTCCAGCCATGCCCTTGCATCACCTGCGGGATTATTGATTTTCTCAAATACCGGTGCACCCCAGGTAGAGCCATCAGCCTGGCGATACGTTGTTGCCGCAGTGGTCACATAAGTTACTTTCACAGCATGTGTCTGATGATAAGCAGCCGGTCCCATGATCCAGCGGCGTACATCCCAGAAACGATGATCTTCATAGGCCAGTTCAATCCGTCTTTCATGCCGGATGCGGTCAAGGAGGGCTGTTCCCGTTTCACTGATCTCAGGCTGACCGGCACGTGTTCTGATCTGATTGACATAGGTCAGTGCTTCTCCATCTTCACCCAGTTCAGCGCAGGCTTCAGCATAGTTCAGAAGGATTTCGGCATAGCGGATATGACGGAAAGGAACCTCCTGTTTAACGTATTGAGGATCAAGATCAGTTTTGACAAATTTCCGTGTATAATATCCGGTATAACCGCCGTTCCAGTTTTCAAACTGGCCATCCCGTGTATCCAGACCTGGTACCAGCTTGTTTCCGCTTGCATCAACTACCCTTCCACCTGGATCCTGCTAGCGGATCAACAGCCAGAGCATCGGCGGGACGGACTCTCCATGGAGTACCTTCATAAAGGATCGTGGCATAAAACCGGCGTCACGGTTTGCATAGGGATTGGCTTTTTCAGCCGGATTTTCCCAATCAAAACTGCTGCCATCTTTCATTTCATAATCATCCACAAGGTCGCCCAGCGGACAATTATTGCCCCAGTTGTGATAACCGTTCGGACCGCAATAAAGGGCCGGATTATAGCCCTGCCATCCTTCGTCTGTTTTTGTGGAGAAATACTGAACAAGGATGTCTTCCTCCGTCATTCCTTCGGTGGTGAAGAAATCCACAAAATTCTGCGCAATGGAGTCACCTGCGCCGGAGTAGCTTTATACAGGCTATATATGCCCATATCCATTACTGCCTTGGCAGCATTCTTTGCTGCCGTCCAGCGATCTGCCTGGTTTCCGGTGGTATATCCGAGAAGTTCGGGATTTGCATACCCCGGGGCATATTCCGACATTTTATTATGCAGGTCACTGGCCGCATATAGCAATACACGTGCCTTTAAAGCAAGAGCCGCACCCTTGGTTGCGCGTCCCGTCTTCCATGCCGGAAAATGCTTCAGGAAGATACATGGCTGCGGAATCCAACTGGCCTACAATAAAATTTATACACTCTTCATAAGTATTCCGTGGCTACCTCAAAATTATCTGTCAAAGCCGTATGCCTTTGTAATGATCGGCACACCCCCAAACAGATTTGTCAGATAGAGTAGGTATAAGCCCGCAGAAAATATGTTTCTCCGGTTAACCTTTCCCATTTGGCATCTTCATGGTAAATTTGTCCTGATCAACATTTGAAAAGAAAATATTAGTCCTTCTTACGTTTTTATACAGCGTATCCCAGGAGTAATGATTCGTATGCGGTGTTGACCAGTTCCACATCCAACCCTGCAGATCATCCTGGGTCATCAGGGATTGGTTAAAGCTGGTAACACCCCAGTCGGGTGTAAAGTGCGATTCATCCGAATAGTCGGATAACCGTTCAATTGAAAACGGCAAACCCAGTGCGTTCCTATACATTGCATTTACTACTTGCTCAGCAAGTCCTGGATCGTTCCAGACGTCATCTGCGGAATATTCGCCAAGCGGTTTTTTATCCAGGAAATCCTCTGGTTTCTGGCATGAAAAGCATTACGGCCAGGGCGGATAAAAATAATCCTATATATAGTGTCTTTCTCATAGTGCTTTATTTTAGAATGTTAAGGATGCACCAAAATTGATAACCTTCTGGAGGGGATATACCTGGTCCACTGCCTGTATCCAGTTCGGGGTCATATATCTTCAATGTACTCCAGGTTAACAGGTTTGTTCCGTTGATATAGACCCGAAGTCCAACAATACCTATTTTCTTGTTGATATTGGACAGGCAGGTTAAAGCCGACCTCAAGTGATTTAAGCCTGATATAATCGGTCTTTTGCAGCCACCAGGTATTGGCGTTGGCCTGCCAGTATTCTTCTCCGCGGTTAAAGGTCCTGGGATAAGTGGAGGTACTGGTATTATCCTCTGTCCACCGGTTGTCGGCAAATTCCTGCAGGAAATTACCGATTTCTCCTGATTCGGTATAGATGTACAATTGCGCACCCGAAGCACCCTGGATCAGCATGGCAGCATCGAATAAGTTATAGCCCATGTTGACGGCTAATACCACCGGTAAACCGTGGCATGATTATTCCTGTCACTTCTGACCCTGTCAAGGCCGTCGATGGTACCAGCTATTGTCAACATCCGTAAAAATGATATCTCCTCCCCGTGCATCGGTCTAGTGAGGAACTCCTGCCGTATCGGCATCGTTGATCTGAAAAATGCCGATTGCTTCATAGTACATATCACTGTTCGATATTAGTCGGGGTCAGTTGGGATTGGATTTCCGGTTGACTGCTGATATTCAGGACGTCCGGGAACTTCATCCCAGAATCGATCTCGTTTTTTGCATAGCCACCATTCATGGAAATGTCGATATGCGAAACTTACCCGCTCTATTCCTGTAAGTGACACAAATTCAAATCCCTGGATTTGGCAACCTTGCAAATGTTCTCGGGAGGAAGGGTTAATCCTGCCGATGCAGGTACAGAGGCATTCTTCTTCCAGAGGATGTTTTCCGGAGATTGTAAAAATAATCGGCTTCAAAGGTCAGTTTGTTGAACAACATGGACTCAAATCCGATATTCGATTGGTTGGCAACCTCCCAGGTAACATTTGGATTGGGAATACGCGATTCATACAGAATCTTGTTGTGCTGGTTCACATTGAAATACATAAAAAATGTTGCAAGTATCGAGTAAGTTGACAGATACTGGTACTCCAGCGATCCGGTCATTACCCGGTCTGTCCCCACGAAGCACGTAACTTGAAGCTATTGACGGCAGGAATGTTGTTCTTCCAGAAGTTTTCTTCTGAAACACGCCAGCCAACTGAAATGCCGGGGAAGAAACCAAACTGGTTGCCTTCCGGGAACATGTAGGAACCATCATACCTCCATACAAATTCAGCCAGATATTTCTGTCCGTAGTCGTAATTTACGCTGCCGAAATAATTCATCCGGGCATATTGCTCGGCATAACCATCATTGTGCAAGTAGGTATCGTTTGCACCGGCAAACATCTGGTCAACTGCAGAAGAGATATAATTCTTTCTGAAAGCATTCAGATAGTCGTTATTGACCCTGCTGTCTCTCTGTTCCTGCCATTACTTTGATATTATGCATTCCGGCCAGTGATTTTTCATAGGTAGCATAGAAGTTCCAGGTAATCCGGTATTCATCCCGTGTATCTTGGGTCAGCTGGGGAGCATCCAGACCTCTTTTAACTCTTCAAGTATATGATCCTCGTTACCGTCCCAGGTATACAAATACCAGGGTGTTTCAAACCTCTTACGGAAACGCATTTTTGTCGAATGCAGCATTGCCTGTTAAGGTTAGACCTTTAACCCAGGGAATATTAAGTTGGTTCTCAGGTTGCTTTCCAGTACATATATCTTATCATTGTCATAACCGGTAGCATCCGTAGTGGTAACTACAGGGTTATTGCCGTATTCAATATCGGGACCGGGTTCGCCGCTGGGCCAGTAGGCCGGTTCGTTCGGCTTGCCACGCTTCAGCATTCTGAAGATATCACCGGCAGACACAGTAGGATAATTATATATTTCCTCGCGGCCGGAAACATCGAATCCAAGATCAAAATTCTTGGTTACCTTACCATCGACATTGGTACGGAAATCATATTGCTTGCTGTTGGTAGCGCTGTTTTTGTAATTACCATCCTGGAACCTGGCGCCCAGAGAAAGGAAGTATTTCATGTTTTCAGTACCGCCGGAAATGGAAGCATTCTGATAATTCTGATTCGAGTGATCTCTGAATACTTCATCAAACCAGTCGGAACTCGGGTGAGCCCAGGGATCCTCGCCATTGGCATACAATTCAATATCTTCGGCTGTATACCGCGGAGCACGGCCCCTGTACAGGTCAATTTCATTCAGCATGGTAGAATAGGTGGCGGCATCTGCCATTTCGGGCAGCCGTGTAGGTTGGTTAAAACCGCCATTCACGGTAATGGTGATTTTTGGTTTTCCCATCTGGCCACGTTTTGTGGTGATCAGAATAACCCCATTGGCTGCCTGCGCGCCATAAATGGCAGCAGATGCGTCTTTCAACACGGTGAGGCTTTCAATGTCGCTGGGATCGAGGCGTGCCATACTACGACCTGCAATACCATCAACAACGATCAGAGGATCGTTATTTCCCAGGGTGTTGGAACCGCGGATACGCAAAGTGGAATTATCCTGTCCCGGCTCACCGCTTCGGGTTACCGATACAACTCCCGGCAATCTGCCGATCAGGTTATTGGTAAGGTTTGTAGCAGGAGACTTTATAAGGTCGGTGCCTTTTGCCGTAGAAACTGCACCCGTAGCAGTGGTTTTTCGGTTGTTCCATAACCTACCACCACAACTTCCTGCAGGTTGGTAATGTCAAGCACCAGGCTTATATTAATGATACTCTGGCTGCCTACTTCAATCCTTTGAGTTGTATAGCCAACATAGGAAAAAACCAGGGCTGAGGTTGGTCCCGGCACTTCAATGGAGAAGTTGCCACTCATGTCCGTAATGACACCCTGGTTAGTGCCTTCAATCAGAATGTTTACACCTGGCAGTGGTTCACCGGTTGATGCATCCGTAATGGTGCCGGTAACTTTCTGCTGCTGTAAGACAGAGTTTTTTGGCAAAAGAACAATCAGTGAGTTGTCAAGAATCTCACATTTGATGTTCTTATCAGCAAACAAATCAGCCAAAACTTGCTCAATAGATGCATCTGAAGCCTGAATATTTACCAACTGATCGGGATTCACCAAATCGGATTTATAAATAAAGGATAGTTCGGTTTGGGTTTCAATCTCCGATAACACTTGTTTCAGGGAAGCATCTTTCATATCCAGAGAAAGTTTGGCTCCTTGGGAAAATCCATTGGCCGAGGCCGCCAGAAAATTCACCAGAATGAGAATGAAGCTAAGTTTCATGATTAATAGTAGTTTTAAGATGCTATATTTTGTATACATAGCACCATTCTGTGGGTTTTTTTTCATAATTTTGAAAAGTTTAAGGTTAGAACTTCCGCAATCAGGTGTTTGCGACATTCAATTGCGGGTTTTGCCAACTATTTTGAATCGGAGAATGTACCACCATTTTCCGGTTCATTTTGTTTATGGGTGTGATAATCAAATCATAGGCATATCGTATTTTATTAATAATTAGTTTGTTAACTATGGTTTAAAGCCGGATTTTTTTTCAGAAATCAAAATGGAGTTATCTACTATAGTATAATCGAAGCTGGCAGTTAACTGGAGTGCTTTTAAGGCCTGTTCAATGGAGATATTTTTTAGCACACCGGTGTATTTGACTTGTTTCATCTTTTCATTTTCGATCACGATCTTAACATCGAAACGCCTTTCCAGTTTTGTGGCTATACTTTCAAATGATTCGTCAATGAATATCAGTTTCCCTTCACGCCATGAAATAGCGGGTTCAACCTGAACCGGCTTTGAAAGCAGAATCTTTTTAGACCTGCAACGGTACGGCGATATCCCGGACTATTTCATTTTTGTTTTCTATCGGGGCATTCTTTTTCAGATAGATGGCTTTGTGATTAGGCTTTAAAAACACTTCCTCCTTTTTCCGGTTAAAGATGTTCCTTGTTTCGAGACTAACAATGCCCTCAATAAGGGTAGTTTCTATGATATCCTCGCTGGCGTATGCCTTTAAATTGAATTTTGTTCCATAGACCTTGACATCCAGATCGCTGGTATGAACCATAAAAGGTTTGGTTTTATCTTTGGCTACCTCAAAATAGGCTTCGCCGTCCAGCCATATGTCCCGTGTAGTACCACTGAACTGATTTGGAAATCGGACGTTACTGCCTGCATTGATCCAAATTCTGGTTCCATCGGATAACATTAACTCCGACTTTTCTCCTTTGGGTACAATGATCATATGGTAGGCAGTTTTGTCAACCAATACTTGTTGGCTGTCAGACTTTCCTAAATAATAGGTAAAAGTGGTGGCAGCAATAAGCAATAATACACCGGCAGCCCTTAACCACCACCTTTTAGGAATCCTGAGTTTTTTTCCGGATGCAGGGTCAGCATCCTTTCTCAAGGCGTTGGAAATAACCTGCCAGTCAGTTTCTCTGCTTTCTTCGTTCAGATCATTCAATTCCTGTGGATTTTTCCAGGCTTCCTCAAATAGGTGAAAAAACTTTTTGTTTTCAGGATCAGCTTCGATCCAATTCATGACTTCAGTTTTTACACTACTGTCCAGGGTTTCTTCGATATATCCAACCAACAATTCCAGTGAGATATTTCCTGATATAACTTTTTTCATGCTGTTTTTTAATCAATATATATGAACATAATCATAGCGCATACCCTTAGTGAAAGAGTATGTTTTTTATTAAATAATATTTAGTTTTTCTGTAAAGTCGTAAACCTCTATGCCCTGGTTGTGCATCAGTAATTACTCAAATTGCTTTCCAGGATCCGCAATGCTTTGGAAATGTGTGATTCAACCGTTTTTACGGATATGTTGAGCTGTTCGGCAATGTCGGCATATTTGAGCTGGTCAAATCTGCTCATTGTAAATACCTTTTTGCATTGTTCCGGTAAGGTATCAATGGTTTCAAGAATTTTCCCCTGCAATTCAGCATATTCCACATGATCGAAAAACAGGGTGTCCTGTTCTGTCTCGGTGAACTCTCTAAGGTGCATGCCTGTTTTATGTCCTTTTGTGATATAACGGATACTGTTAAATCTGGTAGCCTGGAACAGATAGGATTTCAGGGAAGTAGTTACAACCAGGTCAGATCGGTGCTCCCATAAATAAATGAATAAGCTCTGGATGACTTCCCTGGACATGGAAATATCCTTTGTATACCGCTTTGATAAAATACAAAGTACGGAATAGTACTTGTTAAAGAGCAGTTCAAAAGCCTCTTTATCTCCCAGCCTCACTTTCGACCAGAGGAACAAATCAATCTCAGGTTTATTACCGGTTGGAATATCTGACATGCTGCAAAGAAAAAGAATTAATTCAAATATGCTCTAGTAGCAAAAATAAATATAACGATTGAAGTAAAGGATACTCCAAGTTAGCGAAATAAAACTTTACTTCAACCAATAATCGGAAAATATTCAGTTTTGTACTTTCGTGGAATTACTAACCAATTCAACAGCAGATGAAGATGGCAGCAATAACTTGATGTGGAAAAGAGTAATGTAGAATTTGAATGTTTAATTTGGAGTGAATGGACAGGGGTATATCCTATTCGTTCTGGCTACTTTGCCAATTCCAGAATCAATGCTTTTTTCCCGTCGATCTGCAGATTATTCAGATCCATGGTTTCACCGCTCACAATCTCCCTGCCTGATCGTATACCTTTAAGACATTCTTCAAATCGTTGGATATCCGGTGATCTGGGTACATCGGAATTATTCAGGATGACCATAACAGTTTTTTCCTGGTTCATCCTGAAGTACACATACAGGTTATCCCGGGGAATGAATTGCACCATTTTACCGGAATGTAAAACGGGATTTATTTTACGGTAGTGAAGCAGACTTCTTAAATATTGAAAAGCTTCGTTTTCCTGTGCTGTTCTTCCTTCCACGGTAAAGGCATTCCGGGCATCATTAGGCCAGCCTCCGGGAAAATCACGCCGGATATCACCATCGCCCATACTTTTCTGACCTCCCATCATGATCTCAGTTCCGTAATAGAGTTGCGGAATACCGCGGGTGGTTAAAAGATGTGCGGCAGCCAGTTTGTATTTATTCATGTCGAATCCGATACGCTCTGAAAATCTTTCAGTATCATGATTATCAAGAAAAATCAGAATGTTGTATGGATCAGCATAGAGGTAATCCATGACATAGTTGTTATAAAAACGGGATAACTCCCTGATCCCAGTATTGAACGTTTTCGTTAAAAGTAGCCATCAATGCATCATTTAACGGAAAATCCATGACGGTGGGAAGAAAGGAATCGTATCCATCATGGTTTTTTACACCTGACTGCCAATAGGCAATTTCCGCCGGCCGGTGCTGCCAGCATTCCCCCATGATATTCAGGTTGGGATATTCCTCCCGGATGGCTTTGGTCCATTCGGCAATTTTCCATTTGTCATTATACGGATAGGTGTCCACCCTCAATCCGTCGAGTCCTGCAAATTCTATCCAGAAAATGGCGAATTGCCTGAAATAGGTCAGAACAAACGGATTGTCCTGGTTCAGATCGGGCATGGTTACGTCAAACCAGCCTTCCTCATTTAACTTTTGATCATTTACCGAGGCATGTGGATCATTCCAGGTAGCAATGGTATAGTTGGACCTGGTGAATTGCGGAAACTGATGTATCCAGTCAGCCATTGGCAAATCTTTCATCCACCAGTGATCGCTCCCGCAATGGTTAGGTACCATATCCATAATCAGTTTTATGCCCCTTTTATGACATTCATCGGCCAACCTTACATAATCGGCATTGGTACCGTAACGGCCATCGATTTTATAATAATCGGTTACAGCATAGGTATGATAGGAGTAAGTCAACTGATCATCCTCGAGCAAAGGGGTGGTCCAGAGGGCGGTAACTCCCAGATCCTGCAAGTAATCCAGTTGGTCAATAATGCCCTGAATATCCCCGCCATGTCTTCCACCGTGATTTTCACGGCTGACTTTTTCCTTAAGATCCTCTTTTGAATCGTTCAAAGAATCACCATTGGAAAACCTGTCGGGCATTAAAAGATATATGACATCCCGGGGGCCAAAACTCTCACGTTCCGCTGATCCCGAAGCTCTTTCCAGGAGTTCGTAAGGATGTGAAAGCACCAGCTTCTTTCCTTTGTAAAAGTCGATTTTCATCAGTCCCGCCGGGGTGTCATCGCCAATGGAAAGGCAAAGAAACAGGTAATTGGGATTGGTGGTGCGTGTGATGGTTTCAACAGTAATGTCCGGGATAATCAATGACCGGATCGAGGTCTGAAACATTACTTCCGTGAATGGTGATCATCAGCTCCTGGTTATTCATGCCGGTCCACCACATGGGCGGATCTACGTGCTCCAGGGTATAGGCTGCACCCGATATCAAACCTGTAAAACTGACCAAAACCAAAAAAATGAAGGTTTTCCTTATATTTTCAGTCTGGTTTTTCATGTTGTGGATTTTATAATTGACAGGTGACGATTTTTCCGTTTATTTCAACTGACAATTTATCGCCTTTAATCAGCTTTACTTCAGTTTCCTTGTCGGTAATGCCGATATTGAGAATTCTTCCCCTGAAGTTTATCATGAAGGATAAATAACTCCATTTTTGTGGCAGATGGGGAGTTAAACTCAGCATTCCTTCCTTGATTCTCAGGCCGCCAAATCCGAGCACAACGGACATCCAGGTGCCTCCCATGCTGGTGATGTGAAGTCCATCGGCAACCTCGTTGTTATAATCATCCAGATCGAGCCGGGAAGTCCTGCAGGTATAGCGCATAGGCCTTTTCTACCTCTCCGATACGGTTGGCCAGAATGGAGTGGATGCAGGGGGAGAGTGAGGATTCATGTACAGTGCGGGGTTCATAAAAATCAAAATTGCGCCGTATGGTGTCGGTAGTATACTCTTCTTCAAAACAGAGAATCCCCTGCAAAACATCAGCCTGTTTAATAAAAACCGACCGGAGAATGCGGTCCCATGACCAGTGCTGGTTGATTGGTCTTTCCTCAGGTGAAAGCTCCGCTGCCATTCGTTGTTCCTTATCCATAAATCGTCCTGCTGGAGAAAAATGCCTCTTTCCTCAAGTACAGGGAAATACATGTTTTTGATAATATCATGCCAGGCAGAAGTTTCAGATTCATACCGGAATCCGGTCTTTTTCACAATGAGCTGGTACTGCAGCGGATGTTCGCGCATCACATAATCCAGGGATTCCAAAGTATAGCGGAGTGTCCATGCTGCCATTTTATTGGTATACCAGTTATTGTTTACATTGTTTTCATATTCATTTGGGCCGGTAACACCCAGAATGACATATTTCCCTTTCACATCTGACCAGTTTACCCGTTGCCGCCAGAACCGTGAAAATGCAATAAGAACTTCCAGGCCATATTCTGCCAGATATTCAGTCATCACCGGTATATTTGATATAATTATAAATGGCATAGGCGATGGCGCCATTCCGATGGATTTCTTCAAAAGTTATTTCCCATTCGTTATGACATTCTTCCCCGTTCATGGTAACCATCGGATAAAGTGCGGCTCCCTGATTGAATCCAAGTTTGGCGGCATTTTCAATGGCTTTATCCAGATGTTTATATCGGTATATTAATAAATTACGGGCAACCCTGTCCGGTTCAGTGCTCAGGTAAAAAGGGATCAGAAAAGCTTCGGTATCCCAATAAGTGCTGCCGCCATATTTTTCACCGGTAAATCCTTTTGGGCCGATGTTGAGCCGTTCATCCTTTCCGGTATAAGTCTGGTTTAGCTGAAATATATTGAAACGAATACCTTGCTGAGCAGCAGGATCTCCTTTGATGATGATGTCACTTTGTGACCAGTTTTCTTCCCATTTGGCCGCATGATCAGCCATCAATGCGCTGAATTTCTTCTTAAGAGCTTTCGAAGCGGTCTGATTGCCTTTCATAACGAGAACATCGGGCTCATGATTCAGATGAGTCCAGAACGGACACGTATTTGTATAAAACAACTTCATCTGAGGCCGAAACCGAAATCTCCAGATTCAAAACCGACAAAACCAGGATTTTCCAGTGGCACTGGTTTTAATCCTGCTTGTTTTCCGTTGATCTCTACTTCGCAGGCCATGGAAAAGCATACTTCAAAGCCTGATTTCCTGGTTCGCGCGCGGAGATATGCATTTCCATTCTTAATGCCTGTTTCAAGGATATCCCAGAACTTTTCATCATAATTGGCATCACGGTTTACCACGTTACCGTCAATATAGGGAATAAGCCTGACTGTACCGCTGAAATTCAAAGGCTTTACCGAATAACGGATGGCCCCGATCTCATCTTCGGCAATACTCAGAAACCTTCGCGAATGCACCTGCAATTGCTTTCCCGATTTGAGCCCGGCAATAAAGGACCGGTCAAGGTATCCCTGTTTCATGTTCAGTTCACGCCTGAATGCTTTTATTTCGCAATGATGGAGGTCGAGTTCTTCCTCTCCGGCAAATACAGATATCCCAATCCAGTTGGAAGCATTCGGTACTTTTGCAAAGTATTCGGGGTAACCGTTTTTCCACCAGCCTACACGTGTTTTATCGGGATAATATATCCCTGCAATATAGCTTCCCTGTAAGGATTCGCCGGAGTACTTCTCTTCGAAATTAGCCCTTTGGCCCATATGACCATTTCCCAAACTGAAGATGCTCTCTGAGCATTCCTGCAGAGTCGGGTCGAAACCTTCCTCGATCACACTCCATTCGTCTGTCAAATAGTGGTTTTTCATAAGCATTATTCAATCATATCGTAATGTCCTGCACGGTTGAAATCAGGGATCCGTTAAAAAACAATATCCGCCAACTTCAGGTTTTTAAATCCCGGAATAACCAGATCAGCATCCTTCAATACTTCAGCTGAACCAACGCCGACACATTTCATACCGGCGTTGTGTGCAGCCTGAATTCCGGCAATAGCATCTTCAAAAACAACACAATGTGAAGCATGGGTATGCAGCAACTTTGCACCCAATGCAAATACTTCGGGATGAGGTTTTGCGTTGGTGATTAAATTCCCGTCGACGATTACATCAAACACCGGAACCAGATCAATTCTTTCCAGGATGGTCCTGGCATTTTTGCTGGCTGAGCCAATTCCCAACAGTATGCCGGCATCCTTCAGCTCCCTGAGAAAAGGCAACACACCGGGCAGGATGTCTTCAGCGGTCATGTTTTGGATATAATGAACATACAGCTGGTTCTTTTCCTCTGCGTATCTGATCTTATCCTGTTCGGGAAGAGAGACATTCCCTATTTCCAGAAGAATACGAAGGGACTCCATCCGGCTTACCCCTTTAAGTCTTTCATTATCCAGGAGAGTGAACGTAAAACCGAGCCGGTCCGCAAGATTCTTCCAGGCCAGGAAATGGTATTGTGCAGTATCAACAATCACCCCATCCAGATCAAAAAGGCAGGCTCTCACCATGATCTTGTATTTTATCGTATTTTATCTTTATGATCATCCACAAACAACACACATACTGCTGCCAGCATCATGGAAATACCGCCAGTTATCAGGGCATAAATGCTTTGCTCATGAAATAGTACTTTCACCATGAAACCCAGCAATGTGGCTGCGAGAATCTGTGGTATTACAATGAAAAAGTTAAAAATGCCCATGTATACTCCCATTTTGGATTGAGGAAGCGAGCCGGTGAGAATGGCATAAGGCATAGCCAGAATGCTGGCCCAGGCAAGTCCCACACCCAGCATCGAGAATACCATCTGATGCGGATCAGTAAGGAAATAAATGGAGATCAACCCGAAACCGCCTGTAATCAGCGCGATAATGTGGGTGGTCTTCCGGTTGGTAAGCCTGGCCAACCATGGAAGGACAGCCAGACTAAAGAAAGCAGCGAAAAGGTTATACCAGCCGAACATGCCGCCGACCCAATTGGCTCCTTCGTTATAGGCAGCCGAAGTTGTGTCGGTGGTTCCGTATAGATGTCCGGTGACCGCCGGGGTTGTGTATATCCACATAGAGAACAGGGCAAACCATGAAAAGAACTGCACCACAGCCAATTGGGCCATTGTCCTGGGCATCCTGTACAAATCAGTAATAACGCTTACAAGTCCGGAGCCGGTGTAATCACTCTTTACCAGCCAGGCGGAGAGAATCTGCAAAATACCAAATATGGCGAATCCGCCTGACAGGATATACAGTTCCTTTTCCAGGCTGAATTGCATAACCGGGTAGGCAAATACCAGTCCCACGATAAGCCAGATGATTCCTCTTTTCAGGTAGGTATTTCCGGGTTCATAGGTTTCAGCCTCACGTACCATTTTATCCGTCTTGCTTTCAAATTGCTTTAATTCCTCAGGAGAATACTCCCTGGAGGACACAACGGTCCACAGAACAGCAAGCAGAAAAACAGCCCCTCCCAAATAAAAGGAGTATATGACGGTGGGTGGAATTTGCCCTTCGGGAGCGGTATTGGGAATATCCAACCAGTTTGCCAGCATATAGGGGAGCCAGGAAGCAACAAATGCACCGATACCGATAAAAAAGCTCTGCATGGTAAAACCAATGGTACGTTGTTCATCCGGCAACATGTCGCCCACGAAAGCCCTGAAAGGTTCCATGGAAATATTGATCGAAGCATCCATGATCCACAGGGTGCCTGCAGCAATCCACAAGGCAGGAGAGTTTGGCATAAAAATCAGGGCCAGTGAGGCCAATAGGGCACCCACCAGAAAATATGGCCTTCGTCTGCCTAACCTTCCCCAGGTTTTGTCGCTCAGGTGACCAATAATGGGCTGCATGATCAGGCCTGTTACGGGTGCTGCAATCCATAAAATGGGAATCTGATCGATGTCGGCGCCCAGGGTTTGGAAGATCCGGCTGACATTGGCATTTTGAAGACCAAAACCGAATTGAATACCCAAAAATCCAAAACTCATGTTCCAGATCTGCCAGAAGCTTAATTTAGGTTTATTCATATAATCGTATTTAAGGAATGACGTCAGGCATATAAAAACAAAATCCCTGTCTGTTGTGCACAGAACCAGAGATTAACCATGATTGGCAAATATCGGGAAAATATGGTACCAAAAGTATGTGAAAGAATTATTATTTCCAACTGTTTGAGGGATAAATTTTTAGCATGTCATTCAAAAAGTGCCGGAGCATTTGATTTCAAACGTTTGCGCTTTTCCATACTATTAAATGACGCTAACCCTACAGGCGGGCCTAAAGTTTCCTCGTTGAATTTCTCACCACCAGATCCGTTTTCACAACCTCCGTAATGGGTTTCAGGGTTTCGCATTCTTCATGGATGCGTTTGATGAGGATCTCCGTGGCTTTTTTACCGATCTCAAAACCATGCTGGCTCACCGTGGTCAACAGTGGATCGGTAACCGAAGAAACCAGCCCGTCGGTGAAACCAACAATGGATATTTCATCGGGAACTTTGAATCCCAGGGCTTTGATGGTATTCAATGCGCCAACGGCAGTCATGTCATTTACGGTAAAAATCGCATCGGGTGGTCTGGAGCGGCCCATCAGTATCCTGGTAACTTCGATTGCACTTTCATAGGAATCGCAGGGCATGATCAGGTCATCTTCCACACGTATGCCATTTTTCTCAAGCGCGGAAATATACCCCCTTTTGCGCAGGTAAGAAATTTGCAAATGTTGCGGACCGGCATAATGGGCAATTCGCCTGCAACCGGTTTTAATGAGATAGTCCACTGCATTGAAGGCGCCTTCAAAATCATCTACAATGACTTTATCGGTTTCAATCTCATCACAGGCACGGTCGAAAAATACAACGGGTATGTTATTTTCCAGTAATTGTCTGATGTGGTTAAACTTTTTCGTTCCTTTTGCGATGGAAATCAGCACACCGTCGGCTCTGCTGTTCAGGATGGACTGAATATTCATGATTTCGCGGTCATAGTTTTCATTCGACTG
Organism: uncultured Bacteroidales bacterium; assembly: GCA_963800645.1. GTDB lineage: Bacteria > Bacteroidota > Bacteroidia > Bacteroidales > UBA10428 > UBA5072. Next base: position 268,239 of record CAWDBX010000009.1, read on the forward strand.
AAAAAACATGACATTGTAGCCGGCAGCAACCGCCGCTTCATCAATTCCCGAGATAACCGAGGAGAAAAAATGATGAACGATTTCAGGAACTACCACACCTATAATATTGGTGCGGCGATTTCGGAGACTGAGGGCAATGGCGTTGGGTTTATACTTCATTTTTTCTACCAGGTCCCTGACAAGTTTTTTGGTCTGGGGACTGATATCAGGATGATCCTTCAGCGCACGGGAAACTGTGGAAATGGAAACACCCAGTTCGCGGGCAATATCTTTTATGGTTATCTGATGGATCTTCATGGAAACGGATAAATCTTTCACGTATTGGTCCTGTAATGATAGTTAAAAAAATGCTGAATAGCAAACGTTTGCGCAAACGTTTGCACAAACGTTTGCGCGGAATTTGGTCCATTTCACTTCGTTATTTTTTGAGTATGAAAATCTGAACCCATTACTTTGTTCAGGCCAAAGAACCATTTCTTACCCATGATTTTCTGATATCGGGAAAGTATCAGGGATCATAAAGAAAACCTGCCTGATCGCAATATCAGGTTAAAATGAACCACTAATTATTAAACACTAAAACTTATGTAATGATGCGACAAGTGGTTCAGCGTTCATTACCCTTAATCCGGGAGAGTACAGACTATATACCAATAAAAAGCTGGAATCGGAGATCTCAGGGACAGATGACCTTGCAGGGGAATCCTTTTCGGTATACCCAAATCCGGTAACCGACAGGCTTTACATTGATATCGGACGAAACATTGACAGGCTGGACGTATATGATCTTTCGGGCAATACGGTGATCCGGGAACTAAAAGTTGATCAACCCAATACCCTCGAAGTTTCAGGACTTCAAAAAGGCCTTTATATGCTGGTGATACAAGCCGGGGACAGGGTGATTACGGGTAAATTTGTGAAGAGGTAATCCCCGTTCGGCCAGGAATAGATCACTCCAGACAATGCACCACCAACCCGCTGCGCAATTTGGGTTCAAACCAGGTGGTTTTGGGCGGCATGATGTTGCCGGTATCGGCAATGCGGATCAGCTGGTCCATGGTAACAGGGTACAGGGCAAAGGCAACAGCCATTTCACCGCTGTCCACCCGTCGCTTCAGCTCGGAAAGGCCACGGATACCCCCCACAAAATCAATGCGCTTCGAGTTTCTCAGATCCTTAATTCCCAGCACATGATCAAGCACGTGCTCGGATAACAGGGTAACATCCAGGCAACCGATAGGATCATTATCGTTATAGGTACCGGTCTTTGCTTCCAGCGCATACCATTTGCCATTCATATACATCGAAAACTCATGTGGCCTTGATGGTCTGTATTCATTGGGACCTTTGGGTATGATCATAAAGGTCTCCTCGAGTCTCATCAGAAATTCTTCCGGCGAATTGTTATTCAGATCGGTTACTACACGGTTGTAATCAAAAATCGACAACTGACTCGCCGGAAAATGCACGGCCAGAAAATAGTTGTATTCCTCATTGCCTTTGTGGGAAGGATTGGTAAGTTTTCTTTCCTCACCAACATGTGCAGCGGCTGCCGTCCGGTGATGCCCGTCGGCTATATAGGTAAACGGTATTTCGCTTTTAAAGATGGATTCAATCCTTTTAATGGTATGCTGATCATTGATGATCCAAAGCTGATGATGGATTCCGTCGTCGGTTTTAAAATCATACTCCGGCTTATCTTCTATAATATTGCTGATGAGCCGGTTGATTTCTTCATGATCGGGGTAGGCGAAAAAAACAGGCTCGGAGTTGAAATTGGTTACCCGGATATGCGTTTTCCGGTCCTCTTCTTTTTCAACCCGGGTAAGCTCATGTTTACGGATTACATTGTTCGCATAATCCGAAACCGAAGCGCAGGCTACCAGACCGTACTGTGTTCTGCCCCACATGGTTTGGGCATATATATATAAACAGGGTTTTGCATCCTGAATAAATACTTTCTTTTCTATAAAATGCTGAAGATTCTACCGGGCCTTTTCATATACTTCAGGAGCATAATGATCCGTTTCTGCCGGAAAATCAATTTCCGATTTAATCACATGGTAGAACGAATAGGGATTACCGGTTGCCTCAGCAAATGCTTCTTCGGACGATAGAACATCATAAGGCCTGCTGGCGATTTTGGCAACAAATTCCTTTTCCGGACGGTATCCCCTGAATGCTTTTATTATAGCCATAATCAGTTAGAACTGGGTTAATAATTGATGGATTTATAGATCATGAATAAAGTTCTGACAGCAAATATAATATAATTAACGGTTCGATGAAAAGATGGAAAAACCCCGCCGCGAGGGTGGGGTTTTCTAACATGATAGTCCCATTAATTAACACATATGCAGAACCACAAATAGAATCTGCAACTAGGTGTTGACCTGGAATGTTTTGTCTCCCTTGGTCAGGAAATTCACGATCTGTCTGGCTGCCGCCAAACCGGCATTGATGTTGGCTTCCTCGGTTTGTGCCCCATTTTCTTCAGTGTTGCATAATACCTGGCAGCATAGTCCGCTTTGATCTGGGCTTCACAGTCGGGGGCCACATCGGTAATATACCGGAAATCCTTCCGTTCGGCAAACATTTTCAGCAGGGAAGGCTCATGTACAATTTCTTTCCGGGCGGTGTTCACCAGTGTGGCACCTTCGGGCATAAGGTTCAGGATTTCGAAATTGAGGGATTCCTTGGTCTCCTTATTGGCCGGAAGATTCACGGAGATATACTGACACTTGCTGTAAAGATCCTTAACATCAGTAACGTATTTCACCCCATCGTTCTCAATGACAATTTTATCGACATAGGGATCATACGCAAATACATCCATGCCCATACCTTTGGCGATCATCCCCACAATACGGCCAATATTTCCGTAGGCATGGATGCCGAGTGTTTTACCCCGAAGTTCTGTACCCGAACTGCCATTGTAAAAATTCCTGTTCAGGTAGATCATCATGCCAAAAGCCAGTTCGGCAACAGCATTTGCATTCTGGCCCGGGGTGTTCATCACGACAATCCCTTTTTCCGTGGCTGCTTTCAGATCGATATTGTCATATCCGGCGCCGGCCCTGACAGCGATTTTCAGTTTCCCGGCAGCGTTAATTACCGCTTCATCCAGGATATCACTGCGAACAATGATCGCTTCAACATCTTTAACGGCCTCCAGGAGTTGCTCTTTACCGGTATATTTTTCCAGCAGTTTGAATTCGAAACCGGCTTTTTTCACGATTTCTCTGATGCCATCTCACGGCAACTTTGGCAAATGGTTTATCGGTGGCGACAAGTATGGTTTGCATGGTATTCTTTTTTAGTAAGTTATGGAAATCTGAAGGAATTAAAAATCCGGGATGATACCCTCCGGTTACACCTGTTGTTCGAATTCTTTCATCGCCTGCACCAGAGTTTTAACGCCTTCTACCGGCCATGGCATTGTATATGGAAGCACGGAAGCCGCCAACTGATCGGTGGCCTTTTATGCCGACCAGACCTTTTGCCTTGGCCAGTTCAAGGAATTTCTCTTCCAATTCCTTATATTCCGGTTTAAAGACAAAAACAACATTCATGATCGATCGGTCTTCGGCATCACGTTAATGGGCGACATGAACAACTTGTTCCTGTCGATTTCATCGTACAGCAAATTGGCCTTGTCCACATTCATTTTATGAATGGCTTTCAGTCCTCCAAGGTTCTTGAGCCATTTCAGGGTTTGCAGGCAGGCATAAATGGCCACACACGGAGGAGTATTGTACAGGGAATCATTTTCTGCATGGATCTTGTAACTTAGCATGGTGGGAACAGGCTTCGATGATTTTCTCCAGCAGGCTGTCCTTCACAATGGCGAAAGGCAACACCGGCAGGCCCAGGTTCTTTTGTGCGCCGCCATAAATCAGGGCATATTTGGAAACATCCATGGGTCGGCTGAGAATGTCCGATGAGGCATCGGCAATCAGCGGAACGGGAGAAGTAATATCGGTCTTCAGTTCAGTACCGTAAATGGTATTGTTGGTGGTGATGTGAAAATAATCAGCATCCGTCAGGAATTGTATAGTTTCTGGGAATAAAAGTGTAATTCTGCTCTTTGGAAGAGGCCACAACCTGAACTTCGCCAAAAAATTTGGCTTCCTTTAATGCTTTTGTTGGCCCATGATCCTGAATCAAGATAAGCTGCTTTTTTATTCAGGAAATTATACGGAATCATGGTGAACTGCAAACTGGCACCTCCCTGAAGAAATAATACCGAGTAACCTGAAGGAATTCCCAGAATTTCTTTGAACAGATCTTTGGCTTCTTTTAAAATGGCTTCAAAATCTTTGCTGCGGTGCGAGATTTCCATGATCGACAAACCGCTGCCGTTAAGTTTAAGAATGGCTTCCGCGGTGTTTTTAATAGTAATTTCAGGCAACACAGAGGGACCAGGATTAAAATTATATTTTTTCATAGAAGGTTTATTTATTTGTTAAACAATTAACAACTGAGGGCATATCAAATTTAAAAAAATATTGTTTGTGTGTGAAAAAAATAACAGAAAAATGCCTTTATATTTTACCAACAGGCTGTGGATGAAAGTTCATGATTTGCTTATTCGTTGATTTATTGATTGTTATAGTTATATCAACCAAGGTCAGGTAATTATCTTTCAGGGCGGGTATCATGGTGGTCAGATTCGAGCGTATGGCAATACCCGATCACGTCATCGAGATTATTCTTTTTCAGCCGGTGTCGTTGGGCGGCTTTTTCAATATAGGCCATGATATCGGTCCTGGCCAGGTTCCACAAATCAATGGAAGCATGTGCTGAGTCGCAGATGGTGGTATAATGATGTTTTTGTATCATTAACTCAGCCAGGGCACCTGCAAAAAGAGAATCTTCCAGATTGAATTTATTTTTCCATCCGGCGCAAAGGATGATCAGATCGCGGTCCTCTTTGGCAATATAGTTCACAAGGGCATCGAGATTAAGGTAGGCGCCGATCAGTACCCGGTAACTCTCCCTGGCCATCATGATGCAATTTGTACCATTGGTGGTGGAGTACACAATATCCCGGCCCTCAATAATTCGCGCTTAAAATTGTAGGGGGAATTTCCAAAATCAGCAAAATCCCTTACAATGCCGTCTCTTTCTGCGGCGACAAAGAAACCTTTTTTCTTATAGTCCTTTGCTTCTTCAAGGGTGGCAACCGGAATTATACTTCTTACCCCATTCATAAAGGCCGTAACTATGGCTGATGTTGCCCGAAGAATATCAACAATCACAACAACGGCATCAGTATTTTTGAAGTCGGGATACAGAGCAGGGGTGAAACACACTTCCACTTTTCTTTTACTTACTGTCATACCGTTGTTTTTCATGAACAATGTCAGGACAAATAAAACACAAATTATCGCGGGAAAAAAGCGAAAAGGGAGTTTTTTTGTGTGAATTAAACATTAAACTACTCCTGCTGTCCCTCTGTGACTTCCCTGAACCTTCTTAAAAAAGTATTCTTTTTCACATCGGTAGAGACCATATAGATATAGGATTCTCCACTGGTCACTTTCATCCGCCTTTCATTGGGATTAAGCTTTTTCATCCGGTCGAGAAATTCACTGTTGGAGGAATGGATCTGCATAACTCCCCGGGTATATCCAAAATAATACCAGGTGCGGCGATCGAGCTGCAGGTAGAAATCGAGAATATCACCGCTGCGTTTGATCTGCAATTCCAACAAACCATCCACCCGTTTATTGATCTGGGTGTTGTTAATACTGGCAATCCCAATTTTACCCACGGAGATCCATGAATTGGATTCATTGTCCCACTTCAGTTTTAGTTCGTTGAACAGGATGGTATGCCGGAGTTCGGGAGGCATTTCTTTTAATGATCCGAACAGGCTCAGCTCGGATCTCATGGCATCGTACCTGCTTTTGCCGATAAGATCCACAATGCCTCTGGTATAAACAGGATTATTCAGGTCAACAGCCCGGAGACTGGGCATACTGTCGATTTCACTCGCCATCACACTGATAATATTATCAGCAATATAGAAATCCACTCCCAGCATCAGGTTCATCTCCGTTTCATTGGAAACCGGTTTATGAAGGGCATTCCCAACGGCTGTTAAACTCATCTGACCCAGTTTGGCACCGGGATCAATTTTCCCTTCTCCATATAATTCACAACTTTCACGATGCAGGGTCAGCAGATTTCCGGGTGCGTTCCGGTCAAGTATTTTGTCACGTGAACCGATCAGGTATTGCTGCTGCTGTTTATCAAAATATAGGAAACCATTGGAAGTGATCACGGCTTTATCGCTATAGTTTTTGCGGCCCGATAAAAAGGCCGGATACACATGAACCGAATCGTAGTACATAAAAAGTCCGTTGAATATTTTATCCCGGTTGATGTCAATTAATTCATCTTTGATCGGGATCATAATGTTCAGCGGATCAATTTCCGACCTGAAATATACCCATCGGGGAGTGACCTGTTCACAGTTCTGGTCTATCAGGACCCCTCCGTCAAAGGTGAGATCTTTTGTTGCCGCCTGCATGTAGAACTTGCCCTGATATTTGTAATTGGGACTCAGGGTAAACTGATCAATTTCCGAAATTTCCCCGGTGCCAATGGTTTGAAAATTGGTATCAACTCCCAGTGCGCTGAAATAGAGTATTTGTTGCTCCTCCAGCTCATCAATATAATTATAAAAGGCTGATCCGGTATAATTATTTCTGCCGTTAATGGTAATGGTGGCATCAAACAAGGTAAAATACTTTGTGGTTCTGTTGACCAGAACACCTGCCTTGTACAGGGGTCTTAACCGTGCATCGGGCTGTACTGTAAGTCGTTGATTTTCCGGATAAATCCGTGCATCTGCAATGTCAATATATTTCACCTCCGTTGCTTTGATGAGGTTGCTGTCATAATCATAGAAAGCCAATGGTGCGATAAAGCTGAGCGAATCCTGTGCCGGATCGATGCTGATGTATCTCGGACCTGATAAGACCCTCTTCGGCTACTTCTGTGGCAGGTGGGACAGTTGTACTGGAACCCATGGCAAGTTCCTTCTTTTCCATATCCCATACAAAATTGTCCAGATAGCTCACATACTTGTTTTCAGGAAAGGAAACCAGTGTAAAATCCTCATTGGATGTGAACAATCCCTTATGTTCTGAAAAATCAATATGCGAATTAATGTTTTCGGTCAGGACGGTAAATCCTTCGCTATGCAATGATTTAAGATAGAAATCAGCAGTATCGGCATCGATTTCGTTGGCTTTAAACTTAAACAGATCAGCAGTGCAGCTCTGCTCCTTCCAGAAACATCCTTCCCAGTCCGCTCAGTCCGGATGGCTGCAGTTTCAGATTACCCGCCAGTACGGTGGTTTGATTGAACATGTGGAAGGTAGAGTCAATCCGGTAAGCATAGAATTCATCCTGGTAAGGCAGCCAGTGAATCTTGTTATTGACGGAATGCACCTGGGGAAACTGGGTTTCAGAGGTCTTTTGCGCAATGGTGAACTCACTGGAAACGGCATCCAATGAATCGGGGTAAAACTGAATATTCTCCGGAGGCTGTTACGGAAGTAAGATAATTGATGATTCCAGCTCCCTGTTAATCCTTTGTTGCTTAAGGCAATTTCACTGGTAAAACTGCCTTTTCCGTTATATAACGACAATCCTGAATCCGGGGTAAGATGATTAAATCCGAGTGATTTGTCAGCCTGAAGCCTGAGTGTTTCCTGGATAACCGGAAAGATTCCTGCCGAGGTCAGTTCACCGTCAAATTTCATGGATTGCCGGTTGAAATTATCCAGACTGTCCATTTCAAAGGGATAAATCTCGAAAAAGAACCTGTCACGGCTATAGACCCCGTTATGAATACTTTTGTCATCATAGTATACAAATCCATTTTCTGTGGACTTGAAAATCGGGTATTCAGGATAAGACTTTCTTCCCGATTTGTTATCGGATTTATCAATATACAATTCCCCTTTCATATCCTGTATCAGGTTCTGGGCCTTCTCAGCCACCGGAAAGCCATAATTATCAACCTGTCCGGTCAGATAACGGATCCGCAGTGAATCAATCTTTTGCAGATCAATTTTAAAACTATCATAATTAAAAAAGAAATTTTTACCGGCAAAGGTGAAAAGTCCTGCCTGAACCTGGCCGTCAAACTGAAAATGCCTGTTTTTCTTCATGATGATCCTGTCATTATCAGGATAGATGGCCACATTTTGTGAATCACTGACAAAAATTCGGGGAATGCCGTTGATGGTCAGGTCATAGTTGCGCAGGTCAAATATGGCATTTTCCACCGGTGAAGTAGTTCTTGACGGGAATACTGATCACATCATAATCGATCTTGGCTACACTGGCTGCAAGATAATCATTCAAACGTGGCCGTATGGTGGCCATTCCATTTTCACTGTCATAAAACAGGAAACCCCGTGCAGCCATGCGCATGAGCAGTTGTTTTACCTGGGAGATGGGTTTCTTCAGATAACTGGCAAAATCGTCGGCAAGAAATTCCTCGGTGCCCATGAACTTTGAAAAGCTTCTGATGGATACCAGCGGATGAACTTCATCCATGAGTTGCATGCTCAGATACTGTATCATTGTTGTAAAAACTCTACCGATTCAAAATTGGCATTTCCAATGGTGCTTCCCATCATGGCGGTGAAACGCATAACCGGTTCATTCATTTTCCAGACAAGTTGTTCAAAGGTCATATCGATATTGTGGTAGGAATTGTAATAGGGGCTTTGCGAGGTGTAGTTATCGGTCTGTAAGAGCGTTAGTTCGCGGGTAGGTAACAGATAAAGCTAAGGGCCAGGCCAGGATGAAAAATAGAGTCATTTTTTAGCTTGATCACAATGCCGGCGTTGGGTGCATTGATACGGTTGGCTTTAAATGCAAAATATTTTGACCTGGCTACCAATACCAGTGTATCTTTTCGGTAAATAAAAATCTGAGCCTGTTTTTCACGGTTTCCGGTTCCCACCAGTTTGGAACCCTGCATGGAAAGTCCGCCTTCAAAATCAATATCCTTATACAATTCCTTGATCTTAAAATCTTTCTGATAGGAATCAAATTGCGGATAATCAGCATCTTCAGGGATTTTATTCAGTTTTACCTTATCGATCAGCGTCCCTTTCAGGGGTGCATCAAAATAGTACTTGTTCACAAAAACGGCATCCCTGGCAGTATATTCTGATCGGGACATGTTTATCTCATAGGTATTGAGTTGGGCATACACCTCCGAACGTTTTTAAAGCCCGCTCTTTCCCAGGTCACCAATCCACCGGTTCCTTTCCAAACCGAGGTTACCGGGTTAAACTCCCGCTGGTCCCGAAAATGGCAATGCTGTCGCGTTCGGACATAACAAACAAGATCGGTTTTATTTACAATGAACCTGATGGCAGTATCAACAGCAATACGGTAATCAGGTGAAGTGATCCGCCAGTCAACAGAACTTGACCGGTACAGTGAACTACTGTCGATCAGATGACGGGTAAAAATCAGGTAACGATCGATGGTTTGAAGCGAGACTTTCCGGTTGGTCAGCAATACATCCAGACCTTTCTCCCAATTGATGTAATTATCCGGTTTCTGTCCGGTTGTTTTCATCAGAACAAGGCAATTGAGATAGTGCGTAAAATGCGGATAGGGCTTGGCATTCTTTTTAATGAGATCACCCGACACGGTAAGTATCTTTTCCTGTTCCCTGGTGCTGAAAAGGCTGTCCCTGACCCAGGCATTAAAAAATTCGGTCAGGACCGTTTCGCTTTCAGGATTGATATTTTTCTGGATATAGATTTGCAGTTCTTCCGGGTATTTTCCTAATTCACCGGAGAAGACCTTGGATTCCTGCGCAGACAATGGAAAACTATTCACCAGGAGGCACCATAGGAATGAAAGCAAAGAAATCCTGCAAATCATGAACCGCATTTTATTCAATAAAAATATCATATTTTTTCGAACCTTTTCACCGCCTGGTTATTTCCGTTCTCACTTTTACATTTAGCGGATCATGAAATTATCCCTGGCTTGGTGCAAAAAAATAACGGCAATGGCAATTCAAAATTATCCATTACCGCTATTAATGTGAAAAACGAATATTGAAATACAAACAATGATCAGAGAAAAACCGGAATCCTTGATACTGTCTGTTAAAAAGCGTTGACAATTCCCATAAAATCAGCGGCATTAAGGGAAGCTCCGCCGATCAGACCGCCGTCAACATCAGGATTGGCGAAGAGTTCCTTTGGCATTGGAAGGCTTACAGCTTCCGCCATACAGAATGGAGGTATTATCGGCCACCTGATTGCCATATTTTTCGGATACCAGTTCACGTATAGCCTTGTGCATTTCCTGTGCCTGATCGGAGGTGGCATTAACCCCGGTACCGATGGCCCAAACCGGTTCATAGGCAATGATAACCTTGCCGAAATCGGCCGGTGAAAGGTCGAACAATCCCTGTTCTATCTGGGTTCTGACCACTTTCATGTGGTTTCCGGCTTGTCTTTCAGCCAACACTTCCCCGCAACAGAAAATGGGTATCAGGTCTGCAGCCAGGGCAAGTTTTACTTTTTTATTGATTAGCGCATCATCTTCGTGGTAATAACTTCTTCTTTCGGAATGACCAATGATAACATAATCGGCGCCTGTTGATTTAATCATTTCAACAGATATCTCACCGGTAAAGGCTCCTGAGGGCTCGGACGCACAGTTTTGTGCACCCAGAAAAAGGGAATCTTTGGTGATTGCATTGCTGACATCCGACAGATGGATAAATGGAGTACACAGAATAACCACCACCCCGTTATCTTCAACTTGTCTGTTAATGGTCTTTGCCAGTTCAATGCCCTCCTGAAGGGTCTTATTCATTTTCCAGTTTCCGGCTACTATTTTTTTTCTCATCGTGTGTTATATTTTATGGGTTCATGATTATGCGGGTTCAAAAATAGCAAAAGTTATGATTTGTAATCGGACAATACCGCTAATCTTATCATTTAAACCGGCAAAATGATAGAATCATGAATCCTGCAGCAGAAATATTTAATCAACAGCGCTGTATTTGCAAGGCATAGTTCTTATACTTATCTTTAAAGGAAATTGACAAAACAGCCGTATGAATACAATTATTGATTTACCACCCGATCTGCTCATGACCATTGGTGCAGAAAACAAAGATTTTGCAGTGAAGGCAGCCCGTGCACAACCGGTTAAAATGTCACTCTTTTTTGTTCTCTTCGGCACTTTCTGGCTTGGTTTTACCAGCATCTTTGTCATAGCTTTTCTTGGACCATTGTTTGTGGGAAAGGAGGTCCATTTTACCTCAAACAATGTCCCGGTTGTGGCTGGTCCGGGGAATCTGGGTGAGATTACCGTACCTGCCATGATCATTGGTTTGTTTGTGTTGGTTGGTCTGGGAATGTTGGGATTTGGAATTAATTCGCTTTTCAAAAAAGGCGGCTATTTCGTGGGAACACCCACAAGGTTGGTGAATTTTCACAAAGGCAGCATAAGATCCATTGACTGGGAACTTTTTTCAGGAGATATTTCGGTAAGCGGCAGTTCCGGGAAAGGGAACATCTCCCTGGGAATGAGAACGGGGAGAATGGTAAGCAGCAAAAATGGTCCCGAAAGATATGTTCCTGATGTGCTATACATGTCGGGAATTCCCAATGTTTTTGAAATTGAACAGATCTGCAGAAAAAGAATTAAAGAGAATGATCCTACCCCGGCAGCGACCTAATACAGCCGCATCATAAGGTAAGCATCGACAGGTATGAAAAATTATCTTGACACGGGTTTAAACAGCAGGAAGCTGATCAGCTTTTTTGATGAATTGCCTTTATGGTCGTCACCCTTTGGATTGAAACTGCTGGATTATGTTGATTATAAGCCTGGCCTGTCAGCACTGGATATTGGATTTGGAACAGGCTTCCCTTTGACCGAGCTGGCCATGAGGCTTGGCAACAGTTCGTTGGTTTATGGGATTGATCCCTGGAAAGAAGCCATCATTCACGCCAAAAAGAAGATATCAGCTTATAAAATAAAGAATATTAAGATCATTGAGGGTTTTGCTGAATCTATTCCATTGGATAATCATTCATTGCATTTAATTGTCAGCAATAATGGATTGAACAATGTCCGGGATTTGGATCAGGTACTGTCGGAGTGTTCCAGAGTCATGAAACCCGGCGGACAGTTTGTGCAAACCATGAATCTGGATAAAAGCATGTTTGAGTTTTACGAACAATTGGAAAGGGCTTTATCTGAATTGCAGATGAGCAAAGAAATCGAATTGATGCATCAGCATATTTATCACAAACGACGTCCATTGCAGGAAATGATCAGGATGTTGGCGAAACATGGATTTGTGATCAGGGACCTGGAACATGACCAGTTCAATTACAAATTCACAGATGGAACAGCCATGCTGAATCATCATTTCATTCGACTCGCCTTTATGGAGTCCTGGAAAAGTTTTCTACCCGAAAATAAGCAAGAGGAAATATTTGATATCATAGAGTTACGATTAAACGAACAGGCAAAGCTGCTGGGTGAGGTCAGGCTAAGTATTCCTTTTGTGATGATAAACTGCAAAAAAAATAGTTAAGGGACTGGTGAGGCATTGTTTTCTTTGTTTGTTTTCCTACATTTGAGATCCTACACAGGTTCTGATGATTTAAAATTGCTGTATTTTTTCTGGTTGCCCTGAAACAGGCAGCAGGGCAAACTCGCGCGAAGCAGCCTGTCATACCACATGGAGTGAAAGTCGATTAAAACCGGATACCCTAAACACTGAAATACATTAAAACCATGAAGAAACTAAACCGACGTTTATTTTTTAAAACTGCAGGCACAGGAATCGCTGCCGGCGTTTTTGTTCCCCGGGTGCTGGCTGAAGAGATCCCGGCATCTCCTTCCGTATCTGCGGGTATTGCCCTGCCTCTGGAATTGGGACTGGCATCTTACACCACCAAAGAGTTCAGCCTTGATGAAACCATCAACATAACCCGGAGAGTTGGATTAAAGCACCTGGGCTTGAAAAGTTTTCACCTGCCGCTGGATGCCTCTGAAGCGGATTGCAAGGCCGCAGCAGAAAAAATCGCAGCTGCCGGGATTGACTTTTACTCCGCCGGGGTAATTTATATGAATAAAAAAGAAGAAGTTGATCAGGCTTTCAGGTATGCCAAAGCCTGTGGTATACGCATTATTGTGGGGGTCCCGGCGCATGATCTTCTGACCTATTCCGAGACGATGATAAAACAGTACAATATCATGCTCGCCATTCATAACCATGGCCCGGGGATAACGTGTATCCCACGGTGCCGGGCATCTATGAAAAAATAAAGAATATGGACAAACGAATGGGGATATGCTTTGATATTGGTCATATCGTCCGGCTTGACCGGGAGCCGGTAACTGAATTCAAACAGTGCTTCGACCGGATCCTGGATATTCATATCAAAGATGTGGATAAGCGCTCTGCCGATGGGGTACCGGTTGAGGCAGGACGCGGTCTCATCGATATCCCGGGCTTCATGAGAGAAGTCGTCAAACAGTAAATACCAGGGCATTGTGTCCTTTGAGTATGAAAAAGATCCAAAGGATCCATTGCCGGGACTGGCAGAAAGTGTTGGTTATGTCAGGGGCGTCCTGAATGCCATTTAGGTCTTTTAACGCTTTTCTGTTCTCCAACACCTTTGAATCGCCGGTTTAAACACCGGCGATTCTGCGTTTATATTCGATCAGAGCGTCATTTAGCCTGTCTTTTGCCGTCGTATCACCTGGTATATTATGCGAGGGATGGATGTATAATTTAACACCCCGGTCAGCCAGTATTTCAGCCACCGTGGTAACCGTCATCCATACTGCCGTAATGAATCCCATGGTAGAAACCGGGCCAACCCTGTCAATATGATTCTTCAATGGAACAGACGCATCCTGAATAGGAACGCAGGTATCCACAACGATATCAGCCAGGTCGAAAATCGTCTTTCCACAGCTGTGACGGGTTTGTTTCCCTTCAGCCTCTTTCGCGGAACCGAACACAATGACCTTCATACCTTTTTTTCTCGATTCAATTGCCACATCAATATTCACCGCATTGATACCGGTATGCGAGAATAGCCAGACGCAATCGGAAGGATCGAAATTGTATCCTTTCATAATTTCAACGCCATAACCTTCCACCCGTTCAAGAAAGATAAACTGATGGACACTCATCCCTCCAACGATATTGGTAAAGAAGGTGAGCGGCAATTCAATCATGGGATGAAATCCAACAAATCCGCCAATCCGGGGATACATCTCTTCAACCGGGATGGTGGCATGTCCGCAGCCAAAAGTATGAACCCATCTACCGGCCTGAATAGAGTCAGCCATTACTTCGGCAGCTTTCAGGATGTTATCCATCTGCGTATGCTCAATCTTGTCCATTACGCTTCTTGCGTTATCAATCCATTGTTTTGCCAGCATTTTTATACCTCCGATATTATTTGTTAAACCTTAATTTTCTTAGAAATTATTTTTGATACAATACTATATAAAAGTGTCATGAACACAACACAAATAATAATGATCACCGGGAAATTAACTATTCCCCATAACTTGGATACCATCCCCACCAGATAGTTCAAAAGGGAATTGCCTGTCAGCGCCAAAACGATTACGATGCTGAATGCTGTTCCGCTTATTTCTGGATAAAGCTCACCCACATAGCCCAGGATCACCGGGAATCCGGCGGCAAATCCCGCACCCATAAGCAGCAGGGCTATGAAGGCCAGTGGAAACGAAGAAACAAGGGTAAGCAATATTCCCCCGGCGAGTATGAGTGTAAAACCGGCATACAGGATGATCCTTGCAGAAATCCTGGTGAGCAGGCGACTGAGTAACAGTCTGACAATGGCAATGGCTGCAACCTGTCCCGAAAGCGCGTAAAGAGCATGCTGGGCAGACACGTTTACCGAAGTTAGAAACGTTACTGTCCAATTGCCCGTGATGCCCTCCAGGGCGCTTTCAAAAAACAGGATGAATCCCATCAGGATAAGCACAGGCTCTTTCAGCAAAGAGAAAGCTTCGGCCATGGGAAAGCCCTGTTTCTTTTTAGGATCGGGAAATTTCACGGCCATAAAATACACCATGGGCAGTAAAACCATCAGGCCGATGATGGATATTACGGTTTCATAAGGTATAGCCCGGGTCAGGATGCCAATGGCGAGAGGCATTCCCAAAGCGCCAATGCCGTAGTACACGCCAAGCAGGCTTAATCTGGCGCCTTTATGTGCTGATGTGATATCTGCTGCCAGGGCATTAGTACCACCGTTGATTACGCCGCCTCCAAAACCAATGAGGAAGAAAGACAGCTGCAATATGGCCAGGGATCGTGCAAAGGCGATCGACTCCAGGGCCAGGAAAATAAAACCGGCACAAAGTATCAGCAGTATTTTGTATCCGTACCGATCCACAATGGGACCGAAGAACAAAGAACCAGCCAGCATCCCTATAGGCAACGAAGAAGCCAGTGAGGCTACTTTAAGTTCATCCATGCCGAACTTTTCCTGAATAAAGACGGAAATGGTGCCCAGTGAAAGAAATACAATGCCAAAAAGAAGCATTCCCAGACATGCTGCGGTGAATACCAGCTGGTTTCTGTACATGGCGCTATTTTCGATTATTATTTCCCGGTTTATGGATCATTGCCAGAAAAGCGGCCCCGATCAATCCGGCATCACCCCCCAACGCCGAGCGTTCAATTTTAACCTGCTTCATGCTGATCGGCTGGGCCCATTTTCCTGCTTCTGACCGGATATCCTCTAAAAACATCAGGGCCGGTCCGAAAACACCACCGCCGAAAATTATCTTTTCAGGATTGAAAAGACTCACCAAATTGGCAACACACATTCCCCAGTAAATTACTGCCTTTTTCAGTACCAGAACTGCCACCGGGTCATTCTGGTGAAAGGCATCGAATATGCTTTGGGCGGTTAATTCTGCCGGATTTTTTTTGCTGAGGAACCCTTCATAGCTTTTATCATTTTCCATATAATCACGGGCTACTCTCGGCAGTCCGTCACCGGAAGCGTTGTATTCAAAACACCCGCAGGCAGAGTAATTTTCTTTAAAGGGTTGATCCAGTGCGAGCCAGCCAATTGCACCGGCGGCGTCGGCGGTACCCCTGAGAATTTTGCCATCCACCATAATACCTGCGCCAATACCGGTACCTACGGCAAGAAAGACGGCATTTTTGCAGCCCCTTGCAGCGCCTTGCCACACTTCGCCCATGATGCTGCAAGCCCTGTCGCTATCAAGGATTACATTGATCCTTTCATCATGAATTCCTGCGCTGATCCTGTCGAAAAGGGGGTAATCCTCCCAGCCGGTGATATTTGGAGCCCACACCCGGCCGGTTCCTGAATAGGCAATTCCCGGGACGCAGCATCCGATGGAATCAATTTGCATTCCTTTTGAGACAGCAAAACTGAATTCTTCAGCAATAAGTTGGTCAATCAGGTCGCCCACTTCATTTCCTCCCCGTTTTTCCAGGGGAAGAACAATCTTGTTGATTGTATTTCCGTCGGGCTGAAAAATAGCACCGGCGAGTTTTGTGCCACCCAGATCGAGTCCGATTACTGCCATAATTGATCAGTTAAGTGAAACGGGTTTCGGGCAAAACCAAAATGGTTTCCTGCCCCTTAAATATAGGAAATCGGTTTTAAACATGCAGGTAATTCAGGGAAAATAAACGTGTATCTTGCCATGTCTAAAACCGTACACCTGTTGTTCATTATAAGCACAAAAACAGGAACGAAGGATTCCTAATAAAATTATGTAATACACTCAAAATAAATTACATATTAGTTTTGGCACAATAAATGTTGTTCCAATAATAAAAGCAAAAGTTTAACAATTTTCTAAATCTCAATAAAATGAAACTGATTCTTAAACCCAACGAAATGATCTTAATGGCCGGAAGCTCAAACTTGCGCCATGAGAATCAGCAGATCAACGGAAAACTCATTGTTACTAACCAGCGGATATATTTCAGGACTTTGAAATTGGAACATCAGCTTTGCAACAAGGAGATCAATCCCGAAGAAATCAGCGAATTGTTCTATTTTAATGTCATGTGGGTTCTGCCCAAGGGACTAAAGATTAAGACCAAAGAAGGTAATGAATTGTGTTTTACGGTCAGTAATCGCAGCGAATGGGCAAAATTAATTACAAAAATGTTTTAGGCTCAATCATCTTGGCTTTACGCTATCCACATAATAAGGAGTATCTCCCTTCCAGATCAATGTACCGTTCTTTTGTTTATAATGCACAATAACGTTTTTCCCCTGAAGTGTGTCCAGTTGACCAGCCAGGTTTTTATCGGTCACTGAAAAAAAGAACTTTTCCGAGGCAATTACTACATTGCTGCCCCCGGCAACACTACTCAATATTAATTCGCCTTCATAGGTCTTAAAAATGTTTCCCTTCCGGGAGAATTTCTGCAGGAGTCCGGCACGGTATCCTTCACTGTAGGTGTAGAAATATTTCCAGAAAATGAATATTCCCAGCAGAAGAATGATCACAAAACCAGCTAAGTAGAGTACTTTCCTGAGTTTCTTTTTGAATACGGCCCACTTGGAAACTGGAGGTTTTTCAGCAGTTATTTCAGGTTTCATATTGGATTTTTTGGTTAATGATCAACTGTTTTTTAAAGCTGGCGGATCCTGTCTTTATTTTATGCTTTAATCAAGAATACAATTCCGAAAGGCTTCCAACAAATATATTAAATTTAGCTGTAAATTGTTAAATTTGAAGAGGCCCGATCATGAATTATCCGGATTCTGTTCAAACCAACCCAAATACCTGATTATGCTTGAGAAGATCATAGGATTCAGTATTAATAACAAATTGATCGTTTTGTTCTTTGTCATTACGATCGTTGGATTTGGATTATTCTCACTCAGTCAGATTCCGATCGGAGCTGTTCCCGATATTACCAATAACCAGGTGCAGGTAATCACTACCTCACGCAACCTGTCGACCCAGGATGTGGAACAGTTCATCACCTATCCGGTTGAGCTGGAAATGGCAAATCTTCCGGGCGTAAAAGAAATAAGATCGGTTTCTAAATTCGGACTTTCCGTGGTGACCATTGTTTTTGAGGACAGGATCGGAACTTACTTGCCCCGTCAGTTGATCGCAGAAAAGATCAAAATTGCTGCCGAGAAAATACCCGAAGGTTTCGGAACACCCGAAATGGGACCTATTACAACCGGTCTTGGTGAAATTTACCAGTATATTCTGGATACCCGACCCGGGTTATGATTCGGTGTATTCCACCATGGATTTGCGGACCATCCAGGACTGGATAGTAAAACGTCAGCTTTCGGGAATCAAAGGTGTTGTTGAAATCAATACCTGGGGAGGGTACCTTAAGCAGTATGAAATAGCGGTCAACCCGGAGGGTGCTTAAATCGATGAATCTTTCGGTGCTGGACATATTCAGAGGCACTTGAATCAAATAACAGCGTTGCCGGGGGCGGTTATATTGAAAAGACCGACAAAAGCTACTTTGTCACGAGGTGAAGGATTGGTGAAAAATCTTGATGATATCCGCAACATCGTCATCAGGAACGTAGATGGTATACCGCTTCTGGTGAAAGATGTGGCAGTCGTGCGATATGGGTATGCCAACCGTTTTGGGGCCATTACGGGCAACGGGGAAGGGGAAAAGGTGCTGGGACAGGTGATGATGCTGAAGGATGGCAATTCCAAAGAAGTCATCAAAGCGGTAAAAAAACGGGTGGCCGAGGTACAAAAATCCCTGCCCGAAGGCGTGTATATCAATCCTTTTCTCGAGAGGAGCGAGCTGATAGCCAAGACCACAACTACGGTGGCTGAAAACCTCATACTGGGTTGTCTTATTGTGATATTTATTGTTGTACTGCTTCTTGGAAATATCCGTTCGGGTATGATTATTGCGTCCGTTATTCCCTTATGCCTGCTGTTTGCCATCTCTTTAATGTATGTTTTCGGAATCGACGCCAATCTGATGAGTCTTGGGGCCATTGATTTCGGTATCATCATTGATGGCGCTGTCATTATCGTTGAATTTATAGCCCTGAGGATCACCTCGGAACGTGAAATTATTGCCGGTGCCATGGACAAGGGCGAAAGACAGATACTGATGGACAAGATCACCTTTGATGGCGCCTCAAAAATGATGAATTCGGCGATTTTCGGACAGCTCATCATCCTCATCGTTTTTATTCCGATACTGTCTCTCTCCAATGTGGAAGGAAAGATGTTCAGGCCGATGGCTTTGACCTTCAGTTTTGCCCTTATTGGAGCCATGATATTATGGTTTACTTATGTGCCTGTGGTGGCATCGTTTTTCTGAAACCAGCGAAGAGAAACAGGCAAAATATTTCAGAGGATTGATGGACCTATCACCCGATCCTATAGTCCGGTGATACGCTGGTCGCTTGATCATAAACGATCATGGTAATGGCCGCCGGGCTGCTGGTGAGTGCGGTTTTATTATATCCACCATGGGAGGAGAATTCGTACCCACACTGGATGAGGGTGATTTCGTCATTCAGCCCGTTATGAAAACAGGGACTTCACTCAGTAAAACCATTGAAATCAATACGGAAATCGAGAAAATACTCAAGGAGAACTTTCCTGAAGTTGATCAGGTCGTCAGCCGCATTGGTGCCGCCGAGGTACCTACCGATCCCATGTCGATGGAAGAAAGTGATATTATCATCAAGTTAAAACCAAAAAAAGAATGGACTTCTGCAGAGAGTAAGGATGAACTGGCGGAGAAAATCAAGGAAAAACTTTCCGTTATTCCGGGTATTGAGTATGAATTCACACAACCTATTGAAATGAGATTTAATGAACTTATCACTGGTGTGCGTGCTGATGTAGCGGTGAAAATCTTCGGCGAAGATCTGGATATACTTTACAGCAAAGCTATGGAAGTAAAAGATATGATATCAGAGGTGGAAGGTGCTTCGGATATTACGGTGGAAAAGGTAGCAGGCCTGCCCCAAATGGCTGTGGCATATGATCGGGGCAAAATTGCCAAATACGGAATGAATATTGCCGATCTGAATCATATGGTGTCAATGGGATTTGCCGGATATACCGCCGGTAACGTTTTTGAGGGTGAAAAGCGTTTTGATCTTGTTTTGAGGCTGTCAGGCGAATTCAGACAAAACCTCGAAAACCTGAGGAATCTCTATGTGGACCTTCCCGATGGAAGTCATATTCCTCTGCAGGAAATTGCCACTGTAGAATATACGGAAGGACCGGCCAAAATATCGCGTGATAATACCCGTAGAAGGATCGTGATAGGCATCAATGTGCGCAACCGTGACATGCAGTCCGTGGTGGAGGATGTTCAGAATCTCATCAATAGCAGATTGGTGCTTCCTTCCGGATATACCATCTCCTACGGGGGACAGTTTGAAAACCTTCAAAGTGCTTCCAAACGTCTCAAAATAGCGGTTCCTGTAGCATTAATTCTGATATTGATCATGTTGCATTTTGCTTTTGAATCCTTCAAGGATGCCCTCATGGTGTACACGGCAATTCCTTTGTCTGCCGTGGGAGGAGTTTTTCTTTTGTGGCTCAGGGGACTGCCCTTTAGTATTTCGGCAGGGGTAGGTTTCATAGCTTTGTTTGGCATTGCCGTATTAAACGGTATTGTATTGATAGAATATCTTAAGGAGCTTGAAAAACAGGGAATTGGTGATGTCCGGGAGCGTGTCTGGTTAGGAACACACCAGCGTCTGAGACCTGTTTTGGTCACTGCTGCGGCAGCTGCTCTGGGTTTTCTGCCCATGGCCATTTCCACCTCAGCCGGTGCCGAAGTGCAGCGCCCATTGGCTACGGTGGTAATTGGCGGGCTGATCACATCCACCCTATTAACCATGATTGTCCTGCCAGTTTTGTATTGCGTCATGGAAAACAGGGACAGAAACTTTCTGAGACTGATGAAGAAGCCCTTCAGGGCGCTGATGACAGGCCTCCTTCTACTGGGAATACCGGTATGCCTCCAGGCACAGTCAAGACCTATTCTCCTGCAGGAGGCCATTGATCTTGCACTGGCTAACAACCATGAACTGCAATCCTACCTGCTGAAAGCAGAGCAAAGCAGAAAAGCGAAAGGGGAGGCATTCAGTCTTGATGCCACCAACCTTTATTACAGCTATGATGCCAACAATTTTGCCGAGAATAATATACCGCTTAAAGTTTACGGCATTCAGCAAAGCCTTAGTTTTCCAGGCGTATATGGTTCACAGTTCAAAATGATGAAATCCCAGGAAGAACTTCAACGGATTATTTATGATATGCAACGTCAGCAACTCATCAAGAAGGTGACCATGCAGTATTTTACAGTCGTTACGCTTCAGAAAAGGCTCCAGTACTATGATGAACTGGATAGCCTGTATAGTTTTTTCAACCAGGCTGCGGCAAGAAGATATGAAGTGGGAGAGACCAATTACCTCGAAGCGCTTACCGCTCAATCCAAGGCTTTACAAATACGAACAAAGCGTCTTCAGGTGAACGAGGATCACCGAACGTCCCTGCAACAGCTGAATGCAATAATTCAATCCGACAGCACGTTTTCTGTTCCCGCCCAGGACTTGCAGCCTCTGACGGTATTGACCCAAAACCTGTCCGGGAATCCCGGAATACTGATACAGGATGAATTACAGCGTCTCGCCCTGAACAAGTTGAACCTCGAAAAAAATCGCCTTTTTCCGGGTATAAACCTTGAATATTTCATGGGCACCAACAGCGGGGAACAATCCAAAATGTACCCCGGTTACCAGGTTGGCCTTTCCATCCCTTTATTCTTTGGAGCCCAGCATTCCCGCATTCAGGCAGCAAAAATTGAAAAGGATATAAGTTATTCCCAGGCCCTTAATTATTCCATCAACCTGAAGGCCAGGCAGGAGCAACTGATGACTGAAATACGCAAATACAATGAGGCCATTATGATATACCGCACCAATGGCAAGAAAATGGCAGATGAGATAAACAAATACGCCAGGATGGCTTATGAGAACGGTGAAATTGACGTTTTCCAATATTTACAGAGTCTTGAAAATGCTGCCACCATTGAGCTGGATTATCTTGACAATCTGAACAATTATAATCAGACGGTCCTGGAACTCAATTATCTTTACTAAAAGCAAAAGCATTACCATGAAATCCTATCTTAACCAAATCCTTTTATCATTGGTGTTGCTGGCATGTTTGTCCTGCAAAAACAAGGAAAATATCACTGAAAGTCAGCCAGCCCCTGAGAATGATACGGGCGATACCTCCACCTACTTTTCCGTCACAAGGGATCAGTTTGCCATGGCAAAAATGGCCCTGGGGAGCCTGAAGCTTTACGATTTTGCGGAGCAGGTGACCGCCAACGGCCACCTGAATGTTCCTCCGGGAAACAGGGTCAGAATCGGTACCTTCATGGGGGGATATGTCAAATCTGCGGAACTTATGCCGGGGACCCGGGTTCAAAAAGGACAGGTGTTGATAGTTCTCGAGAATATTGAGTACCTGAAATTGCAGCAAAGTTACCTGGAGGCGAGGGAGCAGCTCGACTACCTGAAATCGATTTTTGAGAGCCAAAAGACACTGGCTGAGGAAAAGATCAGTGCACAGCGAAATTTTCTGCAGGCCAAAAGCGATTACCACAGCATGCTTGCTGCCTGTGAATCCCTTGCAAAACAGCTGCGGCTCCTGCAGATCGATCCCGGTGCAGTGAAGGCGGAGACAATGGTTTCCTCAATCAATCTGGTTTCTCCCATAGATGGATATGTCACAGAGGTTAATGCCATACAGGGCATGTTCGTAAATCCATCAGATGTTCTATGTGAAATCATTGATCCGGGCCATTTACATATCGAATTAAAAGTATTTGAAAAGGATATCCTCAAAATCCGGAACGGACAAACTATCATTTTCCGTCTCCCTGAAGCTTCTCGGGAATCCTATACGGGTGAAGTCATCCTTGTTGGAAAGGCAGTGGAAGGGAATGAACGTACAATTGCCATTCACGGCCACATAACCGGTAAACCTATGTTGAATATGACAACCGGCATGTATGTGGAGTCCGTCATTAATACCGATAGCCGACAGGTTGAAGGCTTACCCGCAGATGCACTGGTCACTGAGGAAGGGAAGCATTATGTCTTTGTCAGAGATTCTGAACAGGATGATCAATACACTTTCGAGAAGATCCCCATTAAGATCGGCAAGGTAAATGAAGAATGGTTTGAAGTGGTTGATTCCACTGGTACTTTACACAAATATGCGGATCAGATACTGATTAAAGGCTCTTATTATCTGACCACAGATAAATAAAATCCTGATCTAAAGGTCTCTGGCTTTATCATTTGTGCGGTACACCGGATATTTCCCCATGGCTGAGACAACACCTGCGCTTACTATTTCAGAAGGAGATAGCCAAGAACAAGCCATGCCAGTCCCTTGACAAGGAAGAACAGAAATCCGATCAGTCCGATTCTTTTGAACCAGCGCTGAAGTTTTTGCGCATCAATTTTGTGTTTTAGGTTCATGGGATGACCACAAAACAAGAAAACAAACAGGTTCCTGAAAAGTTCTTTACTTTTCGGGTTTTATTCCCAGCCAGAGGATGGCACCGATTACTGCCAGTGCCGCTGCAACATGCAGTGCATTTTCCCAACCGATATAACTGGCAATGATCGGTGTAAGCGCAGGGGATAAAAGTCCTCCCAGGTTGCTGCCCATGTTCATGATTCCTCCTGCCGTTCCGCTCTTTCTGCCGGCAATTCTCATCATCATGGCCCAGAACGGGCCTTCCACACAAAGAATCAGAGCCGTGGCAAAAGCCAGGCTTATCGCGGCCATGATGGCACTATCGGTATGGGCACCAATGGAAATCAACAATCCCGACAATGCCATTCCGACCAAAGGAACAATTCTGCGGCCCCATACCGGACCAAATCTGCCGGTAACGAGCCGGTCTGAGATCAGGCCACCCAACGGGATGGAGACAATGGAAAGGATCCAGGGCAGACTGCTCATCCAGGCTCCGTCAAGCAGGCCAAAATGACGCTCCTGGACAAGATAGAGATAAAACCAGGAAACGAAGATATAACCCACATACCCCTGAAGCGTGTAACTGAGCGTCAATAAATAGAAACTCGCTGAACGGACCCTGCCCTGGCTGTCTGATGGATTCGATGGTTCATCGGTGTTTTGGAATTCCGGAACAGGTGAGACAGGGACAGGCTCCCTGATTCTTAGCCAGATGAATGCAACGGCAAGCGCAGGCAAGGCCGAAGCAATCAGTGCTGCCCTCCAGCCCAGGATTACCATGATGTTGGAAACCAACGGAGGTGCCAGAGCCGAACCAAGTCCGATGGAGGCAATTACAATGCCATTGGCACGTCCCTGGAACCGGGGACTTACCCAGCGGGAAACTCCCTGGGCAGAACCCGGATAGGTGGGAGATGCCGTGATCCCCAAAAGGAACCGGCAGATCATGAATACAATTAATGCAGTGGTAGTGGTGGACTGGAATGTTCCCCAGCCCATAAAGGTCTGAAAAACAGTAAGGATAAACCAAAGCCAGGCTACCCATGACAAAACCCTGCGGGCACCGAAACGGTCAGCAATGGCACCGGACGGAATCTGAAAAAGAGCATAACCCAAAAGAAAAGCGCTGAAAATTCTTCCCATGGCGATCTGCGACAAGCCAAATTCTTTCATCAGCAAAGGGGCGGCAGTAGATACATTTACACGACAAATATATCCTGCCGTTGCAGTGGCACATAACATGGCCACGATGGGCCATGGCTTATGCGTAGTGACTTTCATATCCGTTTATGCAGGATTATTTCGGATTCTCCCGGTATGATATAATCCTTGAGTTCACCAACCGCCTGATAGCCATTTTTCCGGTAAAAATTACGGGCTTTGCTGTTAAAGGAAGACACGCAAAGAAAAAAATGCCTGGCTTTTCCAATGAAGTAGTTTTCTGAAAATGCCAGTAATGCGGTTCCAATATGTTCGTTCCGGAATTCCCCCGCCACCGCAATCGATTTAAGGTAGGGTGAACCGGCCATTCCTTTTGGATCGAGGACGACAATCCCGCAGGGTCTGTTCTCACGGTGTGCAACAAACAGCAGGTATTCGGGATCATGACAGGTAATCATGCACTTGTCCAGAGACAGTCCCAGTGTTATCCAAGGTTCAGAGGTTGCCAATAATGTAGCTGCCCAGGTTCGTTCATCAGAGGTGGCAGGAAGTATAACAATATCTTTCAGGGGCATGGTGTATTGCTTATCCGGTGACTTTTCCCATGTTTCCGTAAAAATAATAAAAAAGTCAAACGTCCATCCGGAATATATTTTTATATTTACTAAATAATACATTCATGTATTAATATGATTTTTACCAAAACCACCACCTATGCCATACGGATTCTTATTTTTATGGCAAGTGAGGACCGTCAGGTTTTTTCAGCACCATACCTGTTTGACAATCTGAGGATTCATAACCGCTACATGCGGAGAATACTGACCCAGCTCACTAACGGTGGTTTTCTGATCAGTATTCGTGGTAAAAAAGGTGGTTTCAGCCTTTCAAGGCCAACCGGAAAAATATTCCTGTCCGAAATTATTGAAGCTACGGAGGGTATGGCTTCGTTGCAGGGATGCATCATGGGAATAACCGATTGCCAGCGACAGGAACGATGCCCCATGCATGACTTCTGGGAGGAAACCAGGCAAAAAATGATTGCCACCTTCACGGGTACTTCATTGCAGCAACTGATCGGGAATAATCAATATACCCTTTAATTTCATTAACCACTATAAATAAACAATCATGGCTGATTCAAAGGATGTTTTAACAGGACTTATTTGGGTGTACACCCTCTATGCACTCGCGATCCTCTCGGTGATGGCTTGGTTCGCCTTTAAAATCACCTCCCGGGGTGAAGGCAGGCTGATTAAGCCGAAGTTCTTTTATATATGGGTGAGCTTTCTGGTTATATTGGGAGTTTCGATCCATATTTTTACCTACAACACAATACCCTGGTCACCCATGGATTTAAACCGGGAGGAGATTCAGGCGGACACAGTGTTCAACATAACTGTTGAAAACCATCAATTTAAACTGCCTGACGATAAACTTATAGTGAAATTGAACCAGAAGGTCCTTTTTAATCTGCAATCGAACGATCTTACCTATGGTTTTGGATTGTTCAGGCAGGATAATACCATGGTATTTCAAATGCAGGTTGTTCCGGGCAACAGGAATGATTTGCTCTGGCAATTTGGAGAAACCGGTGTTTATGATATCCGGTCCACGGAATATTCGGGTCCCGAAGGCGTATTTATGCTGGAAAAAGCTGTGGTAGAAGTCATAGAATAAAGATATCTTTTTTAAAGCATTGTAATATAAATCATTAAAATATTCTTGTATGAACTTTTTACAAACACTGATGAATGGTGAACAGGGGATTTTCAAACCGCATTCCCTCACACCCATGCAGAAAATTGCCTTACGGTTCGTTGTAGTAGGCCTGGTATATTATGGAATAGTTGCTATCGAAGGGGTTTTGATGAGGATTTATGAAATAGATCCGGTGCCCCAGATCACTACTGAACAATTTTTTGCTATCATGACGGCGCATCCGCTGGTAGCGATATTTGGTTCCACGTATATGATTGTATTTGGCGCCTTCCTTTTTCTGGTTCCCTTTCTGATGAAGAAGCCGCTTTGGAGCATCAAGGCTGCCAACTGGACTTTTTCCTGATTACCATCGGAACCTTTGTGATGTGGCTGGCTGGTTTTTTATCGCACTATGCACCGCTTTATACCCTATATTGGCCGCTGCCGGCCGATTTTTCTCAATTCAGTGCCATGGGAGGAGCATTCTTTATTTTTGGTATCGCGCTGATCATGGTGGGAACGCTGTTGTTTGTGCTGAATGTTTTTAAAACCATTGTATATACACCGGAAGGCTGGGAAAAACAACCTGTTGCCGTTTGCTTGGATCAGCCCTCGGATTGAGCGGTTTCCGGAACCTATTCCGAAAACAGAAGCAGGAACACCTTGTCTCACTTCCGGTTGCAGCTATTGCCAGGGGTACGGTGGATACTTGCCTGAATGCGGCGGTCATTACTTTTACCGGAGTTCTTGATCCTGGTATACATGGTGGCCGAGATTTTCGGGCATAGTCTGAAATCCACTGCCATTGACGCATTGTTGTATAAAAACTGGTTTTGGTGGGGACTTGATCTGATCGCTGATGGTATGGTGCTCATCTTTGTGGCTGGGACCTGGTATCTGCTGGCCACGCTGATAACCGGTAAAAAGCTCTTTATGGAAAATTGGGCCAGAGCTGCCCTGTTTCTTGAGCTGGTTGTTTCATGGACCGTGTGGTCGCATCATTTGCTATCCGATCAGGGACAGCCGGGATATATTGAAAGTGATGTCAGGGGAAATGGTGACGGCTTTTGAGCTGATCACACAGGGATTGGCCTTTTTCATCACACTTGTACACCTTGTGGAGTGCCAAACCATTGAAAATGACCAATGAACTTAAGTTCCTGCTGGGTGGACTATTGGGTTTTGCCCTGGCTGTGCCAGCCGGTATCCTGCAGGCAGACATCGGGTTCAACCGAATACTGCACAATACCCAGTGGATTGTGGGACCGCATGTGCATGTTGCTGTACTGGTAGGATTAACAATGACGTTATACTCGGCTGTTTATCTGCTTTTCCCGATCCTGACCAACGGTGCCAAACTGTACAGCCAGAAACTTGCCAACATTCACTTCTGGGCCATTTGCTTGGCGGGATCGGTATGGGTGCATTTATGGGCATGGCCGGATTGCAGGGTATGCTGAGACGTTCATTGTACATCAACGGGGAGTATAGGATCTATATGATCCTGGCCGGTATATGCGGGGGATTGTTGCTGGTGGCTTTTCTGGCATTTCTTTTCAATATTGTTATGAGTGTGGGCGTAAACGGTGCACTGGGAATTTTCATGCCCTCCCGCCTGAAAACCAAAGAACTTATCCTGGCTGAAAAGGGATAATCTAAACTTTATTGTTTAATACATTTTTTGAATGATTTGATTTGCTATTTTTGATAAAAATAACATCATCTCAACCACCTAACATGAAAAACATTACCATTCTACTGGGTTTTTTGCTCTTGCTGGCAGTATCCCTGAAAGGACAGGACCGCAAGATTATTACCGTAAAAGCCGGAACCAGGGTTATTGATTATTTTCCGGTTAATGAACGATTCCGTTATCCCGAATTTATCCAGGGAAAGGTAATGTTCAAAAGTGGCAATTTTACCGTAACCAAACTGAATTACAATATTCTGGTGGGTGAAATGCAGTTTATTCAGGGGAAGGATACCCTGGCTATCATCAATGCAAAAGATATCAGCTTTATACAAATCATGCAGGATACCTTTTATTTCGATAATGGTTATCTTGAAGTCCTTACCGGCCGGGATCCTGCCATCATGACGGTAAAACAATTTGTGAAACTAACGGATAAATTGAAAGAGGGAGCCTATGGCACCAAAAGTTCCACGACCTCTGTCCAGTCCTATTCCGGTATTTATGACCAGGGAGGAAGAACAAACTACCATTTGGTACTGCAGGAAGATTTGGTGTTTTCGAGAAATACGGACTATTATATTGGAAATCCCCAGAGTGGATTTTCCATTTATAAAAAGAAAAATGTCCTTAAACTCGTACCTCAGTATAAATCTGAAATTGAACAGTATTTGAAGCAGAATAAGGTTGATTTTCAATCCAGGGAGGACCTGGTGCGACTGACCACATTCATTGGAGGGATCAGGTGAACCTGTTTATTGCGGGTATTATTGTTGATGGGGACTTCGAAGCGATTTAAAGCAGGTTACCATACAATAAAATAAAAGAACACTCAATGCCAGGATCACTACGGCTGTTCTTTCGCCTGACCGGCGATGTCTTTCCATCAGGTAGGACATAAAATCCGACCTGATGTCCTTTGGATCGGGAATATCGGCATGGTTCCATTTTCCCAATATAATGCCTTCGCGCAACACCAGCAATCCGGGATTGGCACGGATAATGGTCTTGAGGGTGGTTTCATCAGTTGTACAAACCTGAAAAACCGGCTGGAAGGTTTCTTTGAATTCCCCGATCTGATGGGTGGGGGAGGAAGTAAGACAATAAACAGGGAAACCCAGATCAGAAGCTCTTATAGCCAGATCATTCATTCGCTGAAGTCCTTTCCCTGAAGCTTTTTCAAGAAAGGGAGCGACAATCAGAAAGGTATAACCACTATCCTGAAGAATTCTTTCTGTAATATCAAGACCCTCCTCATCGGTGACCGAGAAATCATGGATGGGGGGCTCATACCCTTTTTTTAATAAGGTCTGCCGGGTTTCCACCCATTTCCAGGTAGAATCCTGCCAGGGGAAGTTGCTTTCTGTAAATTCCTGACGGACCCCGTTTCTCTCATATATCAGAATGGTATGGTACACGTCGGCTGGTGCACCTTCGGGAACCGACATTTTTTCGGGAATGGAGGCGCCAACAGTATAAGGTCTGAAATCCAGCAAAGGCTGATGCCTGAGGCACCACGCCGAAATAAGAACGGCTAACAGGAAATTAATGCCGGTGAGTCCCCATTCCAGGGAGGGCGCTGCAAAACGGCTGTATCTTTCCCGATGTATAAAAATAAAGAGGGTAGGGACCAAAAGAATAATATTCTTCCAGAAAGTTTGCCAGTTGGTGAGTATCAGTGCATCGCCAAAGCAACCGCAATCGCTGACCGGATTGGTGAGTGCCAGAATGAAGGTCAGCACCGTAAAAAACGACATGAAAATCAGCAGCAAAAAGGCTGTAATCTTCATCCGCAAGCCTGCAAGGAGGTTTAAGCCAATCATAAGTTCCGCAGCGCTGAGGATTACCGCAAGTGGCAAAGCTGCGAAAACCAGAAAATCAAGGTGAAAGGCCAGAAAATATTCTTCAAATTTGATGGCAGATCCTGAAGGATCGACTGCCTTGACAAATCCGCTGAATACAAATACCAGCCCGGCAAATATCCTTGAGACAAATAATAGCTGTCTTCATAATGATTTGATCGTTAGTTGAGACCGGTTTCCTTCAATATGTTGTGAGAAAATAGTTTCGGGAGCATGCATTCCCCCCTGTGTCATCGACGCAATTGATAATTTTGAGATCACTGCAGGTTTGAGCCTGCCAGAGATACATTTCGCGTACACGTTTCTGAAAATCAAGATCCTCTTCATGAATGTCACGCATCCCTCGGAGGTATTCACGTTCACTGCCTTCCCTGACACCGGAAAGCTTATTTTTGGTGAAGGAAAATGGCACATCCAGCAGAATATTCAAATCGCGGCCTGGGAATTTTATTATATCGAATACTCAAGCTCAAGGATCCAGTTCCGGAGTTTTTCCTGTTGTTCGCGTTCCGGTATTTTTGCACACTGAAATGCGATATTGGAATACACATAGCGGTCCAGCAATACCAGGTAACCCTCGTTAAGCCATTCCCTGATCATTTGGGCGGCATCCATTCTGTCACCGGCGTATAACAGGGCCACAAGGTAAGGATCCACGGTATTGAGGTTCCCAAAATCACCCCGCAGAAACCGTGCAATCAGCTCTCCATAGATAGCCGAATCGGTCCGGGGGAAATGCACATAACGGTAAGGAATGTTTTGTTCCTCGAGATGATTCATGATCAATTTGATCTGAGTGGATTTGCCCGATCCGTCAACTCCCTCAACAACCAGAAACTTCATGCCAATCTTTTTATTACTTTTATGAAAATGTTATTCAGAATGAGTTTTAAAGATACATTATTTTCAATAAAACAGACCATGAACTGTCGGGGACGATTGTTGAATTTTCAAATACCCGGAATAATGGGCATCCTGAATATTACACCGGATTCATTTTATGATGGCGGCAAGTATCATGCAGGGAAAGGAGATATTGGACAGAGGTTGCGGGAATGCTGTCGGAAGGTGCAGATATCATTGATGTGGGAGCCTGTTCATCGCGGCCGGGTGCAGCGGATGTTTCAGTCGAGGAGGAAAAGGAAAGGTTAAATCTGGCACTTGATACGTATCAGGAATAAATTTCCCGATGCCATTCATTTCGGTGGATACTTTCAGGGCTGGGATTGCGGAATATGTTGTAAAAGATTCGGTGTGACCATGATAAATGATATTTCTGCAGGATTGCTTGATGAGAATATGCTGCCCGTGGTAGGAGAGCTGAAGGTACCCTTATGTAATGATGCACATGCAGGGAACACCCCGAGACCATGCAGAGAAGTCCCGATTATCAAGATATTACGAGGGAATTGCTGGCATTTTTTGCGGAACGGATTGCTGCGGCCAAAAAGGTATGGTGTGGAGGACCTGATCATTGATCCCGGATTTGGATTTGGAAAACACCGTCACACAATTATACCACTACTTACGGAACTTCAGCTTTTTACCATGCTTGGTTTACCTGTTATGGTGGGTCTTTCACGAAAATCAATGATATACAAATCGCTGCACATTACTCCTGAAGAAGCTTTGAATGGAACCACCGTATTGAATACACTGGCATTGAACAATGGTGCAACATTGCTCCGGGTGCATGATGTAAAGGAAGCCTCAGAAGTCATACGGCTTTTTACATTATACCAGCATGCCGCGAAAATAATCGGATAATTTGTAGTATTTTTGTTCTCTGCCTGAAATGCAGTATGTTATGATTCCTGCTTTTATCCATGTCAGAATTATTGATGTTATCGATATTTTGCTTGTTGCTTTCCTGATGTACCAGGTTTACATGCTCATTAAAGGAACCATTGCCACCTATATTTTTGTGACCATCATTACTTTTTATGTAGTGTGGTTGCTGGTGAAGGATAATATGTTCCTGTTGGGTGGTATCCTCGGGCAAATCATTGGTGTTGGTGCCATTGCCATAATAGTGGTATTTCAGCAGGAATTGCGGAGGTTTCTGATCATGTTCAGTGTCCGATATTTGCCAAAAGCCGGGATATCCATTGATAATTTCTTTTCCAAGATCGGCACGGGTTTACCCGATATGAATATCAACGGTATTATCAAAGCCTGCGTGAATATGTCAAAGGATCGCGTTGGTGCCCTGATTGTTATTACAGCGAAATTCATTGCTCGATACTTATGTGGTACAGGTGATGTGCTCGATGCCAGAACCACCAGCCGTTTGCTTGAATCAATTTTCAATAAATCAGGTCCCTTCATGACGGAGCTGTGATTATCAATCAGGACAAGATACGTGCTGCCTGTTGCATTTTGCCTGTTTCAGACAATTTTGAAATCCCCGAGCATTATGGGTTAAGGCATAGGGCAGGGGTGGGGCTTACAGAACAAACAGATGCACTGGTTATTATTATTTCTGAAGAAACCGGCGGGATCTCACTGGCGGAAGCCGGCATACTGATACCGGTTGACATTAAAGCACTCCATAAAAAACTGGAAGACGAATTTCTGCGACAGAAGCAAAGAGTGCGGATGATCAGGCAGATTGTTTAAGCCGTTCTAGTTCCCTGCGTCTTTTACTCATCAGGAAGAGAACTTTCTTTTCTTCTTTCCTGAGCAATCTTTCAATATTTTTCTGGTGCGTAAAGAGCAGAAGAACTGCAATGATCAGAGAGAAAAGTACCAGGGAAGGAGTGGTTGTTTTAAAAACAAAAATAACCAGAATCGGAAATGCAAAACCTGCAACCATGGAACTCAAGGAAACATATTTGGAAACCATCAGTGTGATGGCAAATACGCCAATACAGATCAGCGTGGGTTCAGGGTTAATGGCAAGAACCAAGGCCAAACAAGGTGGCAACACCTTTGCCTCCCCGAAACCAACATAAACCGGGAAATATATGGCCGATAATTGCGGCAATACCTAAAAGAAGCTGAAACTCGATGAAGTCACCGGTTTCAGGGATGTAATAATTGGTAAGATGTATCAGATTAACGGCAAGCCATCCTTTAAAAACATCAACAAACAGAACGCTAAGACCGGCTTTCCAGCCCAGAATACGCATGGCATTTGTTGAACCTGCATTTTTGCTGCCACGCTCCCTGATATCAATTCCAAAAAAGGATCTTCCCGATCCAAACAGAAGTGGGAATTGATCCAATTAAATAGGCAACTATCAGAATGCCAATATTATATACTATATGCATTAAAGAACTTTAATAGATATTGGGTTGCAAATATAGACATAATTATTCATCCTGCAACAGTATATATACCTATTTTTACATGGATCAGAAATACAAATCCTCTATTTCAATGAAATAGAGGATATCTATATTCATTAAACCGCAGGTCCGGAAGGAATCAGTGCCTTTCCTTCCGGGGTATCCGTATACTGTTCAAAGTATTTTATATACCTGGCAGACAGATCTTTAGCTTTCTTTTCCCACAAAGCTTTGTCGGCATAGGTATCGCGCGGATCCAGAATACCATCGGATACATTGGGAAGACTTACCGGAATGGTAAGATTAAGGAACGGAATATGTGAGGTTTTGGCTTTTTCAATGGATCCGTCCAGAATGGCATCAATGATAGCCCGTGTTTCCTTGATTGAAATTCTTTTGCCTGTTCCGTTCCAGCCAGTATTGACCAGGTAAGCCTTGGCATTGTGCTGATCCATTTTTTTTACAAGCTCCGTGGCATAATAGGTAGGATGCAGGGTCAGAAATGCCTCACCGAAAGCCGGTGAAAATGAGGGAACCGGTTCGGTAATTCCGCGCTCGGTACCGGCCAGTTTCGAAGTATATCCGCAGAGAAAATGATATTGGGCCTGGTTACGATCAAGAATGGAAACCGGGGGAAGAACACCGAAAGCATCTGCCGACAGGTAAATGATCTTGGTGGCATGGCCTGCCTTGGAAGGCAGAACAATTTTATTGATATGGTAAATGGGATAAGAAACCCTGGTGTTTTCAGTAATGGATCCATCAGCAAAATCAACCGATCCGTCTTCCCGAACCGTGACATTTTCCAGCAAGGCATCGCGCCTGATCGCATTGTATATGTCCGGTTCATTTTCCTTACTCAGATTAATGGTTTTTGCATAGCAGCCTCCTTCAAAATTGAAAATACCCTGATCGTCCCAGCCATGTTCATCATCACCGATGAGGTAACGTTTTGGATCAGCCGAAAGTGTGGTTTTTCCGGTTCCTGAAAGACCAAAGAACAAAGCAACATCACCTTTTTCACCTACATTTGCTGAGCAATGCATGGATGCCATTCCCCGTAAAGGCAGGTAATAATTCATCAGGCTGAATATACCCTTTTTCATTTCACCGCCGTACCAGGTGCCGCCAATAACGGCAAGCTTTTCAGTAAGGTTGAATAAAACAAACACATCAGAGTTCAATCCCTGCTCCTTCCATTTTGGATTGGTGACCTTTGAACCATTGAAGACCACAAAATCGGGTTCACCAAAATTTGCCAGTTCATAATGGGAAGGCCTGATGAACATATTGGTAACAAAGTGAGCCTGCCAGGCTACTTCAACGATAAACCTAACCTTTAGTCGGCTGTTGACATTGGTACCGCAAAATGTATCCACTACATAAAGCCTTTTCTCATCCGAAAGCTTATTGATGACAAGATTTTTGCAATGCGACCAAACATCCTGGTTAATGGGCCTGTTGATCACGCCATCCCACCATATGGTATTTTCCGAAATGGAATCTTTCACAAAGAATTTGTCTTTTGGGGACCTTCCGGTAAAGATGCCGGTTTTTACTGCTACTGCACCAGTATTGGTTTGAACTCCCTTTTCAAATCCTTCCAGTGAAGGATCGGTTTCAAAGTTGAAAAGTTCCTGGTAAGAAGGATTGTAGATCACTTCTTTTACGTTGCTGATGCCATACTTGGCCAATGTTGTCGGGCTGATTAAGCTCATTTGGTCAATAGATTAAGATTAGTACTAGGTCAATCTCGGCAAAGATAGATGATTTGACATAAAAAAAAAGCCGTTTGATTTTACACAAACGGCTTTTATGGAATATTAACGAGTAAGGATTATTTCGAAGCCTTAATGGATGCCTGGGCTGCTGCCAGTCGGGCAATTGGAACACGGTAAGGTGAACAGCTGACATAGGTTAAACCTGCCTTAAAGCAGAATTCAACGGATGCAGGATCACCACCCTGTTCGCCGCAAATACCGACCTTCAGATCAGGACGGGTAGCACGACCTTTGTCAACGGCCATTTTAATCAACTGACCAACACCATCCTGATCGATGGTCTGGAACGGATCAGCGGAAAGCATCTTGTAATCAAGATAATGGTGCAGAAATCCTCCGATATCATCACGGCTGAAGCCAAATGTCATCTGGGTAAGGTCATTGGTACCAAAAGAGAAGAACTCCGACGATTTGGCCATACGGTCAGCAAGCAGACAGGCCCTGGGAATTTCGATCATGGTGCCGTATTTGTATTCAATGTTTTTGACACCAAATTTTTTACACACTTCGGCATAAACCTGATCTACTATTTTCTTGGTGAAATCAAGCTCGGATACCTCACAGGTAACCGGAACCATAATTTCCGGATGAGGATCCTTACCTTCTTTTTTCAGTTCAACGGCTGATTCAAATATCGAACGTACCTGCATCTCCGTTACCTCGGGGTAGGTTACGCCAAGACGCACACCGCGGTGGCCCATCATAGGATTGGATTCGTGCAGCGTTTCACCACGTTTGGCAATGGCAGCTACGGAAATTCCAAGTGCTTTTGCCAGTTCGGCTTGTTTTTCAGGACTTTGGGGAACAAACTCATGCAGCGGAGGATCGAGAAGGCGGAAAGTAACCGGCAGCCCATCCATGGCTTCAAGGGTTGCTTTAATGTCTTTTTTGACATAGGTAAAAAGTTCATTCAGTGCAACTTTGCGCTCTTCAACGCCATCACTGAGGATCATTTTACGCAAAAGGAACAGGGGCTGATCAGAACCTTCACCATAGAACATGTGCTCGGTACGGAAAAGTCCGATTCCTTCGGCACCGTATTCTCTGGCAATCCTGGCATCAGCAGGAGTATCGGCGTTGGTGCGGACACCCATTTTCCGGAATTTGTCCACCAGCTTCATAAAATCCTTGAATCTGGGATTTTCCGTTGCATCCATCAGTTTTAATTCTCCAAGATATACATTGCCTTTGGTGCCGTTCATAGTGATGACATCACCTTCTTTCAGTACGATATCGGTACCTGAGATCTTAACTCTCTTGGCAGCTACTTCTACATGAAGGTGACCGGCGCCAACAATGCAGCATTTTCCCCAACCGCGGGCTACAAGGGCTGCATGTGAAGTCATGCCCCCGCGTGCCGTGAGAATGCCTTCAGCTGCACGCATACCTTCCACATCTTCGGGATTGGTTTCTTCGCGGAGCAGAATAACTTTCTCACCCCTGCGATGCCATGCTACAGCATCCTCTGCTGTAAAAACGATTTTGCCAACGGCAGCGCCAGGTCCTGCAGGTAAGCCTTTAACCACTGCATTCACTTTCTTTTCGACGGCGGGATCACAGATCGGATGAAGAAGCTCGTCGAGCTGTGCGGGATCAACGCGGGTAACGGCCTTTTTCTCATCAATGAGACCTTCATGAAGCATATCCATGGCCATGTTCAAAGCTGCCGTACCGGTACGCTTACCTGCACGACACTGCAACATGTACAGGGTTCCTTCCTGTATGGTAAATTCAATATCCAGCATATCCTTGAATGACCTTTCCAGAATATCCCGGATATCGCATAATTCTTTGTAAGTCCCTGGCATCGCTTCCTGCATGCTTTTCAGGTGCATGTTCTGTTCGTTCTTGGTATCGTTGTTTAATGGATTCGGTGTACGGATACCTGCAACAACATCTTCTCCCTGGGCATTGATGAGCCATTCGCCATAAAAAATATTTTCTCCGGTGGCCGGGTTACGGGTAAAAGCTACTCCGGTGGCGGAAGAATCACCCATATTGCCAAATACCATAGCCTGAACATTCACTGCAGTTCCCCATTCATCGGGAATACCTTCGATCCGGCGGTAGGATACCGCTTTTTTGCCATTCCAGCTTTTAAATACTGCTTTTATTCCACCTTCAAGCTGTGCTTTTGCATCATCGGGGAAGGGTTGACCCAGTGAATCCTTCACCCGTTTCTTGAATTCTTCGGCAAGGAATTTCAGATCATCTGCTGACAAATCAGTATCGGATTTAAGTCCTTTTTGATGTTTGTAAGCATCGAGCATGTCGTCAAGCTGCTTACGGATCCCCTTACCATCAGAAGGCTCGAGTCCTTCAGCTTTTTCCATGACCACATCGGCATACATCATGATCAGACGGCGATAGGAATCCCAAACAAAACGCGGATTATTTGTTTTCTTGATAACACCGGGAATTGTGGCGGAACAAAGACCAATGTTCAGCACCGTGTCCATCATTCCGGGCATTGAGCTTCTGGCACCTGAACGGCAGGATACGAGCAGTGCATTTTCAGCATCGCCGTATTTCATACCCATGGCTTCCTCGGTTTTTTTCATTGCTGCCCAGACATCGGGCATTAATTCAGCCGGTAACTGACAATTGTTGGTGTAATACTCCGTACAAACATCAGTAGTGATGGTAAAACCAGCAGGCACCGGCAGGCCTAATAAACACATTTCCGCCAGATTAGCACCTTTACCGCCAAGCAAATTCTTCATATCTGCTTTACCTTCGGCTTTCTTAGCCCCGAATGTGTAAACGCGTTTAATAGTCGACATCGTTTTATTTATTTAGTTTTCAATATATTAATAATAAACAATAAATTTTTAAAAAGCACAAACATAATAAAAAAAAAGCTGCAATGGAACTTTATAACCAAAATTATAAGCAGTTGTTGATCCTTTGAAAAAGATACCCGAAATCATGGGAAAGCGCATTACCTGTAACGGGTGCGTAAAAAAAAACACGGATTTGTACGAATTCGAACAAAACGTGTACGGTTTGTAACACCACCTATGCCCGATTTTGACATTAATATAAGCATATAAGGCTATATATCAATTAAATAACAGTGTTGGCACAACAATTGTAGCACAATATTTAAATAAATCCACTAATTCTTATCATTATGAAAACATTGGTGTCCAGACCTACAACAGTCATCATGCTTTTGCTGTTTACCTCCTTGTCGTTTTGTTTCGCTCAAAAGGAGGGAACATCTTTTGGCAATACTGACCTTCCCGCAGTCCAATCCAATCAATTGGCCGATCCATCAACGACTTTTATGGATGTTAAAGCCGTTGAGGCTTCTATGCTTTTAGCAGAACAGTCCGTTGAATTTGTTGCCTCCGATGTGTATGTTGATGCTTCATCCAGGCACGCTAAAAAGGGACTATTAAGAGACAAAGACAAAGGTGAGTTTAAAAATGTGGAAACCTACCCGGTACCTGAAAACGGTGTTGAACTGGGTTCAGTATTGCAGGGTTTGATAGAGTATCCTCAATGCGCTATTGATCAGGGAATTGAAGGAGTTGTTAAAGTTTTGTGTACCGTTGAGAAAGATGGCAGCGTTTCATCGGTGGTCATTCTCAACGATATTGGCGCCAATTGTGCCGAGGAAGTATGTAAAATTGTAAGGGACGTTAAATTCAAACCTGCTATGCAAAATGGTTACCCGAGGCGTTGTACATTGATCATCCCTGTTGTCTTTGATCTGACACAGATTGGCTGATTTATGGAAGAACGTTAACATCAGTCCGGCTTACAGAACCGCGAATGTAAGCCGGATTTTTTTTGCTCCGGTGGCAGTCGCAATAGGCAAACCTGGGCAAAAAGATATTCAGGTTCTGGATTTTTTCAGCGACCTTGGGTGATACCGGATGATCACGTCCCTGAGGTATTCCCTGTTCAGATGTGTATATATCTCTGTAGTAAGAATGGATTCATGACCCAGCATCTCCTGAACGGCTCTGAGATCTGCTCCTCCCTCCACCAGGTGGGTGGCAAAGGAGTGCCTGAAAGTATGGGGACTGATCTGCTTTCGTATCCCGGCTTTTTGTGCAAGTGATTTAACAATGGTGAAAATCATGATGCGGGTTAGTTTGTTACCCCGGCGATTGAGGAACACAATATTTTCAGCGCCCTTAACCGGCATCAGTGAATTTCTGAAATGCTCCATGTACTTTTCAATTTCATGAACGGCTTTGTCACTGATGGGAACCAGTCTTTCCTTGTTTCCCTTTCCTGTTACCTTAATAAAACCCTGGCTGAAAAAGAGGTTGGTAATCCGAAGATCAATCAGCTCCGAAACTCTCAATCCGCAACTGTACAGGGTTTCCAGCATGGCTTTATTCCGGTGACCTTCTGGTTTGCTCAGATCAATGGCGGCAATGATCCTGTCGATCTCTGTCACACTGAGAACTACGGGCAGTTTCCGCCCCGATTTGGGTGATTCCAATAGTTCAGCGGGATTACTGGTGATCTTTTCGTCGATTAAAAGATATTTGAAAAACGATTTGATGCCCGAAATCATTCTTGACTGGCTTCGCGGACTCATTCCTAATTCTCCTGCCCACACCAGCAGCTCTTTCAGGTGTGAATAAGTAACTTCTTCCGGTTGAAGATCATATCCCCTGGTTTCGAAAAAGGCCGTCAGCTTATCCAGATCGCTGAGATAAGCCGCTACTGAATTGCCGGAAAGTGATCTCTCAATTTTGAGAAAGGCCTTATAACTTGTTGTATATCTTGACCAATCCATTAGTAACAGCTATGATTTGGGTGAATTTAGTTTATTTGGAGTAATTTAATACTTTTGCACGATTTTTATTTAATAAACAGTTTATGTTAAAGAAGACCAAAATTGTTGCTACAATATCTGATTTACACTGTGATGTTGAATTCATCAGGCAGTTGTACGATAACGGTATGGATGTGGTACGGCTGAATACTGCCCATCAAAGTGTTCAGGAAACATTGAAAGTCATTAAGAACGTCAGGGAAGTCTCTGAAAAAATACCCTTGATACTGGATACGAAAGGTCCGGAAATTCGAACAACGGCATCAGATTATAAGGTTGCCATTAAGAAAGGCGACCGGATCCGCATGATCGGTGATGCCTCAAAAAGTACAACTCCGGAATGCATTTATTTGAATTACAACAATTTTGTGGTTGAATTGGAAAAGGGTAAAAAGATCCTGATCGATGACGGGGAAATAGAGTTTGAAGTTATTGAAAAATCCGACGATGCGCTGATTTGTATGGCGTTGAACGATGGAACCGTTAAAGGGAAAAAAAGTGTAAATGTCCCGGAGGTCCAGTTTAACCTGCCAAGCCTGAATGTCAGGGATATCGAATATATCCATCTCGCCATGGAACAGGATATTGATTTCATTGCCCATTCCTTTGTGCGCAATAAGCAGGATATCATGGCGATTCAGAAAATACTCGACAGTCATCAATCACGAATAAAGATCATCGCCAAAATTGAAAATCAGGAAGGTGTGGATAACCTTGATGAGATATTGCCGAATGTCTTTGGTGTCATGGTTGCCAGGGGCGATCTGGCCATTGAGATACCCTATGAAAAAATCCCGGGGATTCAGAAAATGATTATCAACAAGTGCATTGATGCCAGAAAGCCTGTAATTGTTGCTACACAGATGCTGCATTCCATGATTGAAAATCCCAGGCCAACTCGGGCTGAGGTATCAGATATTGCCAATGCCATCTATTCAAAGGCGGATGCTATCATGCTGAGCGGAGAAACTGCCTATGGCAGCTACCCGGTTGAAGCGGTAGGAACCATGGCGCGGATTGCGCTTGAGGTTGAAAAAAGCCGCAGCGATATGCACATTACTCCCATGCTGGTGATGAGCACGCAGACATCCGCCTACCTGTCCAAGTCAGCGGTGGAAGCATCCCTGCAGCTCGATTGCAAAGCTATTATTGCCGATACGTCTACAGGTAGAACAATAAGGAATATGGCCTGCTACCGTGGCCGGAAAGTAGTCTTTGCCCAGTGCTACGATGCACGTGTGGTGCGTGAACTGGCCTTGTCTTTTGGTGTATATGCCGACCTCATTCCGGAGGGTACAACGTACAATTTCATTGTTCATGCACTGAACATACTGACAAAGAGGAACTTACTGCAGAAATCAGATAAAGTGGTTGTGCTGGGAGGTAATTTTGAATGGACGCAGAGTGCAACCTTTATTGAGATCAGCACGGTTGGGAATATGCTGGAATTGTTGCACAAAAACTAAACAAACCCGGGAATGGTGATCTGACTCATCTTTTTTTAAGCGGTGTTGCGCTGTGCTGTTGTTTTTTTACTACTTTTAGATTTCAGTCCTTTTCTCATGAATGTTACATTGTCTGTCGGTTCAAATCCCGGTGTCCCCCGGAAAACCATTCTCCTGCCTGGTGAGGTGGATGAGATTGTACAAAACACACAGGTGGCCGGGTACCAGAATCGTGAGGTAATATTCCGCCAGCATACTCCAACGTCTCATGTGATGTATGTAATTTCCGGACTGGTAAAAATATACAAAGAAGGAAGGAACAAGCGTAATTTCATATTGAAAATTGCCACTCCGGGTGAATTTATCGGATTGATGTCGCAT
The DNA here is from genome assembly GCA_963800645.1 of uncultured Bacteroidales bacterium. Taxonomy (GTDB): domain Bacteria; phylum Bacteroidota; class Bacteroidia; order Bacteroidales; family UBA10428; genus UBA5072. Next base: position 309,953 of record CAWDBX010000009.1, read on the forward strand.
TTTGGCAATACCACCCATCAATACTCTGCCACAGCAATACACCAGGCAGAAATTGGATACATAGATCATCATGTTTTCGATGATACACTAAAAAAAAACGGTGAATTCGCCATGAGTGTGATCCGGACGCTCAGCAAGGATGGGTTATTTATTTTTGACAGACTCATAGGTCAGTCTCATAAGCAATTGCCAGGCAGGATAGCGGATGTGATTTTGTATTTTTCGGAAGTGATTTTCCAGCGGGAGGACTTTGAATTTCCGCTTACAAGGCGCGAACTTGCTGAACTTGCAGGTACTACCAAGGAAAGTTTTATCAGGACGCTCGCGGAGTTTAAGAATGACAAGATAATCACCCTCGAAAAATCAAAGGTGGGAATTAATAGTATGAAGATTATTCATACTTTAAGTGAATTGGGATAGTGTAAAAAGTGGAAGGTTCGAAGAGATGAAGATTATTGTGGCAGATGATTATTATACCAACCGTCTGTTGGTATCGGAAATACTTAAAAGTTTGGGGCATGATTTCATAGAAGCCGAAAATGGATTGCAGGCGCTTGAGGCACTTGAAAACAACAATGATATTGACCTTGTGCTGATGGATATTGAAATGCCTGTGATGAGCGGTCTTGAAGCCATGAAATATATCCGTGAAAAGCTGGTTTATCCGAAAAATCTGATTCCCATAATCGCGCTGACCGCCCATAATCCTGGCTTTTTCACCGATGACAACATGGACAGAGGCTTTAACCAGACGTTGGTCAAACCCTATTCCATTGATAAAATCGCCGAACTGCTCAAAGGATACAATAAATCGTGAGGAAACACCGGAAAGAATTCAGTCCGTGGCATCGCGACTGCGGCCATGGATTGTCCTGAAGGGTACCCTGATCAGTTTTACAGCAGGGCTATGATTTTTTCAAGTTCTTCCGCATCAACACCATCAAAATTATTGATCAGATTGCTGTCAATATCCAGCACCCCAATAATTACATTACTGCTGTTCCTTACGGGTATCACAATTTCCGATTTTGAGCGGGAATCACAGGCTATATGTCCGGGGAATTCATGAACATCAGGGACCAGAACCGTTTTACCGGCATTGATGCCCTCCCAGCATACTCCTTTGTTTGCAGGCAGCTCCAGGCAAGCCAACGGACCCTGGTAGGGGCCAACCACCAATTTGTTGTTTTTCAGCAGATAGAAACCCACCCAGAAGAATCCCGGCATCTTATGGTACAACAGGGCATTGATTGTTGCCATCCGTGAAATGAGATCTTCATTCTTTTCCACCAGGTCTTTAATCTGATGTTGAATTCTTTGATAACGTGCCCGCTTTTTTTCCGACATGGGGTGGATCATTAAAGTTTAGGGTTTTACCGATCAAAGATAACAAAACCATGAGTTGTTTTTCTAAACGATTGTTGTATATTGGTAACACGAAAATTATATTAGTAATATTTTTATAAATATTTGCAAAATAATTGATTAAGTCGGTGAGGAATTGTAACCAACTGCATGAATGGAAACAAACTTATCTTTTTTGGCCGGAACAGCTTTGACCATTGGTACGCTTCATACCCTGGCAGGCCCTGATCACTATCTGCCCTTTGTAGCCATGTCCAGATCCAGGAACTGGACAACAATTAAAACCATTAATATAGTGGCCTTGTGCGGATTGGGTCATGTATTAAGTTCGATTGTCATTGGTTTTATAGGTATAGCGGCAGGAATTGCTTTGTCCGGTATTGAAAAAGTGGAAGGAGTCCGCGGAAACATAGCTGCCTGGCTGCTGTTGCTGTTTGGTTTGGCCTACATGGTATGGGGATTATACCGGTTATGGAAAAAACATACTCATCCTCACGATCATGATACCAGTGGAAAAAAGAAAATGACCTTCTGGATCTTATTTACGATTTTCATATTCGGTCCCTGTGAACCTTTGATTCCCATTCTAATGTATCCTGCAGCCCAGCATAATTACGGCGCCGTGGCCTATATTGCCCTCTTATTTGCCATCACCACTATTGCCACCATGATTATTGTTGTGCTGCTGATGCTTAGAGGCATTTCGCTGGTAAAATTCAATACCCTGGAAAAGTATCAGCATGTCATTGCCGGGGGGACCATTGCCCTATGCGGTGCAGGTATTGTTTTTCTGGGTCTGTAAACGAATGGTATGAAAAAAATACTCCTTCTTGCTTCATTGGCCTTTCTGTTATTTTCGCTTTCAGCCCATCCCTGGAAGCCAAGGCATTATGTTATTGTGGATACCGATTGTGGTTTGGATGACTACCGTGCCCTTTGCATGTTGCTGGCCTCAACCGATGTGAGGGTACTGGCCATAACCACCTCCAACGGAGTACTGGATGCCGAAACCGGTTATCATAAAGTTAAAAGTCTGCTGAATGATTTGCATCACGAAGGAATCCTGGTGGGCATGCATGCAGATCCAAAAGTTAAAGTGGAATCCTGTTTGCCTGCCCTGCAAATGGAATGGGGTATACCGCCGGCATCGCTGCCTGATCCACCTAAAACCGATGACGTCGTAAACGCCGTTTTGGAAAACACACGGGAGTCCATCACCTTCATTAGTCTGGGAAGCCTTAATCCAGTAGTTTTTTGTCTGGAGGAATGTCCGGCATTTTCCCAAAAGGTAACCCGGATAATCTGGAGCAGTTTAACAGATTATAAGACCGGTAACTTCAATTACGACCTGGATAAAAAGGCAGCTGACAGGGTTATTTCGGGTAGTATTCCTTTGTGTTTGGTGAACAGTGGTACCTTTACCCATTATGATGATCTGCTGATAAACTCGTTTGATGGCTTTCATTCCTCCTGTGCAGCAAAGATCAGGAATAGTCTGTTGAACAACGCTAGCGGTACTCCTTTTGCAGGAAGTGTTTTCGATGAGGCAGTAGCCCTTTATCTGCATTATCCGCAGTGCTTTCAGGCAGATACTGCAGGAAATATTATCCGTTATCAGTTATCGTTCTCAGAAGGCCGGTTGGATCCCAAAACCGCTTATTATAAAATACTTTCGGGAGAGACCTCCAATCAAAATCAGGTTTTCTCAGGATTTCCAATGGACACTTCGTTTTACTTCAGCGATATTCAACACGGCATGATGTTATCCATAGCCAAATACGGAAGAGAAGAATGGATCGCCAACGTATTGGCCAATGAGCTTCACCGTCACCTGGGAGTTTATGCCGTAATAGGTGTAAAAATGGGTGTAAGGGCCAAGGAGTATTTTGGGGCCGGGATTGATGAAATGGAAATCGTTTCTTATGCCGGACTCACACCTCCGTTCAGTTGCCTGAACGACGGACTTCAGGTAAGTACAGGAGCGACCCTGGGACATGGTTTAATTCAGGTGATGTCAGATTCCATAAAACTCCCGGAAGCCGATTTTACCTACATGAACCGAACGATACGGCTTTCACTGAAACCTGAATTCCGTTCCAGGGTGGAAAAGGAAATCAGGGAGCTTGCCATTATATATGGTCTTGACAGCAACATATACTGGGAGCTGGTCAGAAATGCAGCCATCCGGTTTTGGAACACACTTGACCGGCAGATTGTTTTTTCCGTTCAGGAGCTCTGAAGGAGCTTAATCCCGAAGACTTTCTCAGTCTTCATTCGCCGGTTTCCTGCGCGCCTTCTTTATGGAATGGATGTGTTTGACTTCCAGTCTTTTCTTTCTGGACGCCAGGGTGGGCTTTGTTTTCCTGCGCTTTTTAACCGGCGCAAGTGCTTTCATAATCAGATTGTTAAATCTTTCGATCACCTTAATCTTATTGCCCAGTTGTGACCGTTCTGATTGTGATACAAGGATCAGTATCCCTTCTTTGCTGATGCGGCTGGATAGTTTATGCTGAATGATCTCCTTTTCCTCTTCAAGCAACAGTTGTGATCCGGGAACGTCAAATCGCAATTCGATTCGGGTACTGACTTTGTTCACATGCTGACCACCAGGTCCGCTGCTCTTTGTTGCGTTAAATACCAGTTCCTGTGTGAGGTCTCTTTCATATGTCCTTGATTCCGAAAACATAAACCATGAATATATGGAGGATACAACCGCTGTTTTTTTGTGAACCGGCTATTGCGGCAGGAATTTTAGACATACCGGAGCCGGGATGATTGTTTCAATACCCGTATCTATAAGGATGCCCGTTTCCCGGTCTATGCGGAAGGTTACCACATTATCTGAATTCTGGTTGGCCACCAGTAAAAAAGTTCCGGTGGGATCAATAATGAAATTACGGGGCGTCTTTCCATTCACCGTCTGGTGGCCAATCAACGTTAACTCACCGGTGTTGGAATGAATGGAATACATGGCAATATTGTTAAAATCGCCCCGGTTTGAAGCATAAAGGTATTGACCAGATGGAGTGATGTGGATATCGGCGCAGGATGCTTCCTTACCAATTCCGTCCGCCACAGTGGAAATGATCTGAAATCTGGTCAGGGTGCCTGAACCCGTATCTGCCTTCATGCATTCAATGGTTCCGTTCAACTCATTGATCACATAGGCCAGGTCCCGGAAAGGGTGAAAAACAAGGTGCCTTGGTCCTGAACCGGGTTGTGTGGCATAATGATTACCGGCAGATAATAATCTGCCATTTTCCGTATCCAGTTCATAAACATATATCTGATCGGTTCCCAGGTCACATGAATAAGCATAGTGGTTATTGCGCGAAACTGTAATCATATGAGCATGGGCGGTTTCCTGATTGGAAGTCGGACCCCTTCCGGTATGCTGGTCAACGGACACTGCAGGGGCCAAACGTCCGGCATTCACCGGAAAAAGGGCGACGTTGCCGGTGCCGTAATTGGCCACCATAACATATTTGCCTGTTTGATCCACCTGGATATAACAGGGATAATTTCCTTCAGAACTCACCGAGTTGATGAATTCCATGGCTTTGCCTCCGTGAGTCAACCTGAATGCGCTGACGGATCCGGCCGGCTCCCCCTGGTTGCTTCCGGTTTCATTAACGGCAAAAAGCCAGTTTCCCTCCGGATGAACTTGAATGTAAGAGGGGTTGATGGTTTCAGGTGATGTACCGATGTGAGTCAACCTGCCGGTGGTCCTATCGAGTTTATAAATATAAATCCCGGTTGCCTGCCCGTTTCCATGGTCTTCTGTTTCAGTATAGGTTCCGACGTACAGAATCTGATCCGTGGTATCGCGGACATCGGAAATAAGTGGGTTTTTAACCGGCTGATGCTTGCAACCTGCACCTGCCAATATATAGATCAACATGATCATCGCATTTGTTAAGTTTCTCCACATGGTGAATGCATTTTTAAGAACTATCAAAGATAGCATTCAGGAAATGATCCTCCAATTATTCTGCTGCGAATGATATGACATAATTTAACCTGTTTTTCGTAGATTTGTCAACCCTGAAATCTCACATTGAATTGAACAGTAAAGATAATAAAAACGTACTTCCCTTCGAAAACGCTAGCACGGCTGCATTTGAAGCACTTTTTAAGCAGTACTATGCTCCTTTGGTGGCCTATGCCTGCAAATATGTTTCAGATATGGATATCGCCAGGGAAATTGTACAGGATTTTTTTGTACGCTTTTACGAAAAACGACAAACCCTTACCATTGATGTTTCGGTAAAATCATATTTGTTCCGATCGGTATATAATTGTTGCATTAATTATATCAATCAAAGAAACATACAGGATAAACACCATAAGAACTTCGACCTGGAAAGGGTAGATGAAGATAACCTCGAAAGTGAGATCAATACGTTTGAATTGCAGCAACGGATATACGAGATTATTGAAGGCTTGCCTGCGAAGTGCAGGAGGATTTTTAAGATGAACAGGCTGGAAGGGTATAAAAATGAAGAAATTGCCACACAGTTGAATCTGTCCAAGCGAACCGTAGAAACGCAGATCAGCAAAGCGCTCAAAATACTCCGACAAAAACTCTCGGATTATATGCCGGTGAATCCGAAAATATAATATTCACAAATTACGGACTGTAGTATACTTATTATTAATGAATTACAATCGAATAATTGACAAAAAAAAAATTAGCATAAGTGAATGTTACCATAAAAATGTCTTATTAACGATTTAGTATGGATAAAAAAAACATGCTTATTAAATTATTTGTAAAAAAGTTAACCCACGAAACTGATTTGCACGACGAACAGGACTTTGAAAATCAGATCGTCAAAAATCCGCATGCATTAGAAGAGTACCGGTTTATACAGCAAATTTGGAACGAGGCTGAAAATATCGGAATTTTCGATCGTATCGATACGGAATCGGATTGGAGACAGATGAAGTCAAGGATCAGCTTTTCAGTTCCCACCAGGTATCGCAGGATATCATGGCAGGTTTATTTTTTACGGATTGCAGCATTGGTATTGCTGACTTTTGGGCTCTCCTTCGGCTTTTACAGGATCATTTCTTCTCTCAGCAAGGCTGATTCAGCATTTATTACGCTGACAGCCGATCATCACCTCAGGGATATTGTCCTGCCGGATGGTTCAACGGTTACCCTGAATCTGGGATCAAAGCTGATTTACAGCAATGGATTTGGCGAACAAACACGTGATGTAATTCTGGAAGGAGAAGCATTCTTTAGTGTTATACCTGATCCTTCACGTCCCTTTAAGGTGTTCATTAAAGAATCGGTGGTAGAGGTTACAGGAACCCGATTTTCTGTTCGTGAGGAAGACGGTACTGTAAAAGTATCTGTGATTTCGGGTACGGTTCTTTTATCCTCAAAGAATATTACCGAAAAAATCAGTATCAGCGCTAATCATTCAGGCTATCTGCTCCCGGACGATAATAAAATAGGAATGGAAGAGGGCATACCTGTCAACAATCTGTCCTGGAAAACAGGCCATCTGATTTTTGAGGAAACGCCGATTGATTCCGCGCTGATCGATATTGCCCGTCATTTCAGAAAAGAACTTTCTTTTGAAACTAAAATTACCGACGAGATCACTGCTGAATTTCAGGATCAGCCACTTAATGAAATACTTAGAGAACTTGAACTGGTAGCAGGATTGCAGTTCGATACAACCGGTACAGCACTCATCGTCAGAAAATAAGACAATACTGACAATGAGCCTGCGGGAAACATACCGGTGCTTTTTTCCCGTCATATTTCTTCAGATTTTACTCAGTACGGGAATTCCAATTCAGGCCCAGCAGGCCCTGCTCGACCGTGAAATAAACCTGACCCGTACAACAGGCGAGATTGATCAGTTTCTGAAAGAAATAAGCCGAAAGGGGAATTTTTCATTTACCTATACTTCTCAGATCCAAGTTCACCGCATGGCTTCTGTCCTGCAAAAAAAGCAGATGATAAGAAACCATCTTGCTGATATTTTCAGATATGACAGCATTCAGATCCTGGAACAAAATAATAAAGTACTTTTAATTCCACTTCGTAAAAAAAGTCCGTCTGTTTTTAACTTCCGTTTGATCAAAGGATTGGTCATTGACGGCAAAACAAGGCGGCCTTTAGCCTATTCCAACATATTCCTGCTGAATAAAAGCACAGGTACCATTTCTAATGCCAATGGACGATTTGAGCTTAAGGTAGCACCCGCCAATGCGACTGACACACTGGGGATCTCCTATATCGGTTACAAATTTACCACTATTCCAATTGAATCACTGGATACGGGCATTTTGGTAGTGCGTTTATCGTCGGAAAGGATTCAAATCAAAGAAATCGTCGTGAAACCCCTTGATCCTATTTACATACTCACCAAGGCAATTGAAAGAATACCTTACAACTATGATCGGAAACCGGCACTGTATTCTGGTTTTTTCAGGGAATCCACGCAACAGGATAATAAGAATATTTCGCTTTCCGAGGCTGTTATTAATATTTATAAAGAGCCCTATACCTCCCAGCGCTTTGATCAGGTTAAAATTTTCAAGGGTAGGAAAGGAAGCAATACAGATGAAAAGGAGTTTATTGAATTTGTCGTACAGGGAGGGTTATACAATACACTGCAGCTGGATATTGTAAAAAACCTGCCTACTTTTCTCGATGCAGAATATTTTCCATTGTATGAATACAGTATAGCCCGCATCATAACACACTTTGAACGGCCAACTTATACTATTGAATTCGACCAGCGCGAAGGAGTCAAGTATCCTTGTTATCGCGGAAAAGTGTATGTGGATGTTGAAACACTGGCTATTGTTGGGGCATCGTTCGAATTAAGTGAAAAGGGAATGAACTATGCCTCAGGGATTTATGTAAAGAAGACCCCCAGACGGGTTGGTGTTAAACCGATTAATGCCTATTATCAGGTTTTTTACCGTCCGTTTAACAACAAATGGAATCTCAGCAACGTGAGAAGTGAGGTACTCATTCGTGTAAGGCGAAAAAGAGATAAACAACATGATAAATTCAATTCTTTGTTCTCCTCGGTATCGGAATTTGTGATTACCGGTAAGGATACTGCTTCAGATATCTCGCGCTTTAAAGTGGATGAAATCTCACGTCCAAAAGACATCCTGGTGGAACAGATCGGGGAAGCGGATAATGAATTCTGGGGAAATGAAAATATTATAATTCCCGAAGAACCTATCGAGAAGGCCATTATCAGACTGGGTCGAAGAAATGATATCTTTTCTGATCAGGAAATTGCGGCCATTAAAATTGAAGAGGAAAAAGAAGGGGAATCTGTTGAAGTTAAAGGGTCTGGGGATGAAGAGAATAGTAGTGATCCTTTGGAGGAGTAGTTCTCAATAATATATCTCAGCTATGACAAAAACCATAACCAAAACAAGCTTGACTTTACGGATATTTTCCGTGGCACTGGTTGTTTTAGTGTCAGGTTCACGCAACAGCACGGATGATCCTTTTCTGGATCATCTGAAAGCCAGATTAAAACAATATTATAGCGATTTTCATGCAGAAAGAACTTATCTTTTGACAGATCGGTTTGCTTACAAACCCGGCGAGGACCTGTGGTTTAAAGGATTTATTACCTCCGCCGGTGAGCATCAAATGGAACTGAAAAGTGAGGATTTTTTTATTAAACTATTGAATAACAAAGGACAGGAAATTATATCCCGAAGATATCCGGTGAACGGTAATCAAATAAATGGCCGCCTGCTGATACCCCGAACCTCCATTCCGGGCCGATACTGGTTAGTGGCTTATTCTGGCTGGATGAAAAACCAGTGCTACAGGGAAGCATTCAGAAAGGAAATACTGATCAGTAAATACTTCGAAAAGCGTTTTCAGGTTGAGGGATTATTTGACAAATCTTTCTATTATGCGGAGGATACGCTGAATGCCTATATCACCATTTTAGATCCCTATGGAAAACCGATTCCCGAAATTGATTTTGATTATACAGTAGGATCTTTTGCTCATCACGATACCAGAGGAACAGCAAATACGGACGAAAAAGGAATGTCAAAAATAACCTGCACCATTCCACAATCCGATGAAACACTTTTTTTAACCATTGAGATAAGGAGCCGCAAACTTTCAGGTGATTATTCGTTGATTATTCCTGCACTTACCTCCATACCTGAAATAGTATTTTTTCCTGAAGGCGGAAATCTGGTGAAGGGAATTCCAAGTTTAGTAGCCTTTCGATCAACCGGTACTTACGGACAGCCTGTAAGTATTAAGGGAGACATTATTGATCACAAGGGCAACAGGTTACAAACGGTTGCTACCAGTGAAAGGGGTATCGGCAAATTTGAATACCTCCCGCAGAATGACACCTGTTACCTTAGCATTACAACACCAACGGGTTTATCACGGAAGTATCCTCTGCCCATGGCAAGGGACAATGGATTTATTATTCACTGCGAGGAACAGGGATCCGATTCAGTTACCTTCCGGATAAAGTCCGCACTTGAAAATTCCTCTGTAACAACTACATACTGGGTGGCTTCAATGAAGCATCAAATTGTGTGGAGCGATGAGATCTCATTTACAGGATCAGCCCGGATCAATATTCCGGTTGGAGATCTCTCAAACGGGATTTTGCAGGTTTCCGTATTTGATCAGGACCACCATGTGGCTGCTGAGAGACTGGTGAATATCCTGAATGCACCTGAACTAATACGGGTTAAGACCGATCACAAAGTTTACCACAGCCGCCAGCGGGTGAATTTGTCCCTTGAATTCTCCGGTACGGATAATAGCATCAACATGACCATGGCAGTAGCACTCCGTCATTTGTCCAGCAATCCGCTAAATATCGGGTTTAAGGAAACTGCAGAAAATACGCCATGCGATACAACCAGGAATTTTTTAATTAAACCTGATCTGATGACGGATCTGGACCTTATGACTACCGATTACCGTACAATATATTGGAATGAGGTGCTGATGCAAACCGCTTTGGGTCAATCTTATACGCGACATGACGGTATTACAGGCAGGGTATTTGACAAGAAGGATATCCTGTCGAAGCATGCCAAGGTCAGGGTAACACACATTCCAAACTACAGATCCTATGAAACACAGACCGATGAAACAGGCACTTTTCATGTTGGCTTTGGATCAGATATTATAGATTTCAATTACCTGAACGTGGATGCGTATGATGCCCTGGGCAAAGTCAATCTTACAGCCTCCATCGATCAGGAATATTCCGAAAGACTCAGGAACAAATTAATCGGAGAAGGGGAAGACAACGATTGGCAGAAGACCAGTGATGTGGTTTCCTATGGGGAAGCTGACCTGATATTCGTCCTCAGGTATGGACCAGGGAAATTCAGAAAATCAATTCCGGAAACAAAGAAAAAGTATGATCCGAATCAGTATGCCGGTTATACAAACGTATTGGATATTATCCAGGATATTAAACCATACACGCTGGTGGACAATACAATTGTTTTTAACCGCGAAGGCGATGATGATCCGGGTGCCATGTTCCGGGACGGAGCAATTATTGTTATCAATGGCGCATTAAAAGGCTACAAGGTTGGTATTCTTGACAACATTCTGCCATCGGATATTACCAATATCAATATTTCCACCTCACTCCTCGACATCCATAAATATACACCCATCAACTTTCAGGGGGTGATTGAGATCACCACCATACAGGGGATGTACAAATACAGACAGCCCACTGTCCAGTTGGGGATGGATATATTAAATACCAACCGGGAGTTTTACTCTCCTGATTATTCAGTGGAAAGTTCTACTTCGGTCGATAACCGAAAAACACTCTATTGGAATCCGCATATCAGTCTTCAATCAGGACAGTCTGCATTGATCTCCTTTTACACCTCCGACCTGAAAGGTATCTACAATGGAATTGCTGAAGGATTTGATGAGGAAGGGAATCCGGTAAAGGTTGAATTTTCTTTCGTGGTAGAATAGCCTGTGGTCCTATGATCCCGGAGCCGGATCCGGGACTCCGCCGGACCGTTTTTTAGGATTATTGAGCAGGGGAATGATCACCAGCGCCAACACGCCAAATATTAAATAGATCAGGTTGGTTGAGGCATGGGCGATAAGTGCAAAAACCTTCCCGTCTGCTTTGTCAATACCATATATAAACAAGGTTTCATAAACCATAAAGTGCCATGGTCCAATGCCTCCCTGAACCGGAGCAAGCATTGCCAGTCCTCCCATCAGAAAGGTAATCATGCCGGTTTCCAATGAAAGATGTGCGGTGGGTTTGTAAGCGAGAAAAATCACGTAGAGCATAAAAAGCCACATCACAAAAATAAAAATGGTGTGTCCGATAAAGAGCCACTTGTTCTCCAACTGGGCTATGGATTTAATTCCCGATACGAAATTCTGTTTGATGAGTCTGATCCGTTTAACGAAAGTATTGCCCCTATCGGTTTTCCTGCTCTTGTAATACCGGTTGAACAACAAAAAGGCTGCAAAAAACAGAAGAACAATAAGTGATCCAATAATGATATTCCGGAATGAGAAAAGGTTGAGCAGATTGTCTTTTACGGTGGGGTGCGTGTCGAAAAAGGCTACAAACACGTTAAACTGACTTAAAAGAATGATCACCGCGAGCAGCATCAGGGTGATGAAGTCGGCCATGCGTTCAACAAAAACGGTACCGGCCAGTTTTGCAAAAGGAATTTTTTCATACCGGCTTAATATGGTACATCTAAACACCTCTCCCGCACGTGGCAACAACAAGTTTACAAAATACAAAATTAAAACCGACAAATAGGAATTGTAAAGCTTGGGTTCATATCCAAGTGGTTTGATCAGCATATTCCAGCGCATGGCTCTGCTGATCTGTGACAGTACGCTTAAAAAGATCGAAAGAATAATCCAGAAATAATTGAGATCGCTAAAAGCTGATTTATATTTTTCAAGAGGTTCATCTTTATATACCCACCAAAAAACGAAAACTCCCACACCCAGGAATATAAAATATTTGAAAATATTGAGAAATCTTTTAAACATAGTTTGTCTGATAAGGATCATTCCGGTTAATCGACACAAAGATAATGAAATATGTTGAACCGGTAAAAATGCACCATGAAATATATGATGCAGCCGATAGGCAAAAAAACATTACTTTTACCGGTTAATCATTATAGAAAACCGAGTGCTACCCGCTTAGATATGATTGATTTCCTTTCGAATTGCGGATTGATGAATTTGCGGATTGGCCGACTGTTCAGCGTAATTTCTTTCCCTGGGGTCAGACTGGCTGTTCTTGGATTCCTGGTCTCCCTGACCATACCATTAAAATCACAGACCTTGCCGGAGGATACCACCGCTGTTATTGAAAAAATTGTCATGGAAAAGGATACCATGGTCAGTCATCCCGACCCCCTGAAGTCACAGCGGAAATGGTCGGAAATGCAGCAAAAACCCATTGATAGCATATTGTTTCGCCAGCATAATACCCGATTCAGTAAAGAATTGTATAATCTACTCATCAGGGATAGTGCCGGAAAAATGACGGTTCGGAAAACACCTGTCAACAATGCTGACCTGACCGCCAAGGATGGTTTAATAATCCGGAATATTGAATACAGGCACGTGGACATGTTTGCTCCATCGGTCTCCGATACGCTTTTTATGTCCGGTTCCAGGATTGAGGGCGCGCTCAACGGCATGCATCGTGATACCCGGAAGAAAATTTTGGCGAAACAGCTTTTACTCAGTCCGGGTGATCCTTTGGATGTATTCCTGGTGGCAGAAAATGAAAGAATTTTAAGAGATTTGCCTTTTATCCTGGATGCCCAATTTCTGGCGAAGTCAATACCCGGCAGTCCTGATTCGGTAGATTTGCTTCTGCTGACCCAAGACTGGTTTCCTTTGGGTTTTGAAGCGGATATCAGGAGCTCCAACGCCGGAAGTGCCAGTATCTGGCATCAGAACATACTCGGATTCGGGCATCAATCGATGATTACAGCCTTCTGGGACGGAGATTATGAGCCTTTGTTCGGTTATGGTGTATCCTATGGCATTCCCAACCTGGCCGGAACGTTTACCACCGCCAGGTTGGAGTACATTGACCGGTGGAATCTTAATTCAGTGGCTGTTGATTTTACCAGGGATTTCAGAACCTACAGTTTCAAGTATGGCGGTGGAATTCTTTTAGAGAATACTTCAAGCCGGAAGGATATTGAGTTATTGGATACCACTCTGTCCAACGTGGGATTAAAGTATACAAACACCGACCTTTGGGCCGGGCGTATGATCAGGCTGAATAATCATTCTGATCAGATGAGTTCAGGAATATTCCTGACAGGTCGTTTTAACCTGTATGAAAATCATGATGGGCCTGAAACTGCCGAAAATTATCTGTATCAGTACCAGGATAAGACTCTCCTGCTTTTTTCAGCAGGTTTTTCACGTCAGGGATTCAGAAAGGATAATCTGATTTATACTTTTGGCAGGACCGAGGACGTACCCTATGGTTACCATTTCGAATTGACCGGTGGGGTGGAACAGGGACAATACAACACCAGGGCTTACTTTTCTGCCAGTGCAGCCATGGGCAAATATTCCGCCAAATCGGGCTATTATTTTGGGCAGGCTAAGTTTGGAACTTTTTTTAATGAGGGTTCTCCGGAACAGGGTGCTCTAATGCTGAAACTGCAGTATTTTACCAGAGTGCATTACTACAAACGTTTTCGATACAGGAATTTTGCAACACTTCATTATCTGAATGGAATCAATCGGTTCGAAGGGGAGTTTGTCAGCCTGGAAAACAGGAATGGGATTTCCGGACTTACAGGCACCTCCATGCGTGGAAATGATAAAATGGTATTGAGCCTTGAATCGGTTTTATTTAGTCCTTTTGACATTTTGGGGTTCCGTTTTGCTTTTTTCGGATCACTTGACCTGGGGCTGATAGCAGATAAAGGATTCTTTATGGAGGATTCAAGACTATACTCAGGTTTGAGACTGGGAGTAAGGATTAGAAATGATCAACTGGTTTTTAACACGCTCGAAATCAATTTTGCTTTATATCCCGGGATACCGGCAGACGGGCAGGGAAGATATTTTTCCGTGGGAAGTCTTACACGCCTGCACCTGAATGACTTTTTCCCCGACAAACCGTCAGTTATCAATTACCAATAAGTCCTGCCACTCCCTGCCCCTTCCATCTTCAATCTTCAATCTTCCATCTTCAATCTTGAATCTTGCATCTTGAATCTTGAATCTTGAATCTTGAATCTTGAATCTTCCTACTCCATAAGCTTATTCAAAATCTGCGTCATCTGATCACGACTTACTTCCCTTGTGCGCTCCGGCAATTTGGTTATTTGGTCCTCGGCACCCAGCGTGCGGTATTTTTCAGCAACAAACCGCATTTTCAGGTGTATTAAATTCAATTCAAATTCCATCAGAACACCCTTCACCTTCCTGTAAGGATTCGTGGAATTCGGATGTTTGAGGTCTATTTCATTGGTATAGTAAATCACAAAGGATTCACCGGTGGAAGGAAGACGGATAATGGATTTTTTACACTTGAATCCGGCGATTTCTTTTGTTTCATCCGTTTCAGTGATTTCCATGTCCTCCATGGTATCGAAACAACACATTTGTTCATCACGTTTTCCTTTGAACAGGTAATGTTTATCAAAAACTTTCAGCAGCGTGGAACATTTACGTGTACGAAAATCTGTGATGGCATTCAGTTTGTAAAAACCGAGAAATCCCTCAATATTATTGGCTGCCTCTTTTTCATTGAATATGAGCTTCATTCTCCTGGGCAACAGGTCCATCGTTTTTTTGTCCAGATCGTTGTTCAGATAGGTTATCTGATAATCAATAATTCCTGAGGTGATTTTCCGCCCGTCCCCTGTATTTTTACATGAAGAAACCAGGATTAAAACAGTTAAAACCATTGTAGCTTGTAGGAATCTCATGTGGCAACACAGAATTAATTATTGCTTTTTCTACGTAAATAAGTGTAAGCAGTTGGAATTTGGGAAATTGTTTTGATCAATCTATGCCCTGGCAAAGATAATTACCTTGTTCGGGGTGACAAATGCCGGACCACAAAAAATGATAGTATGTATATAAAGTTTATCAGTATAAAAATACCGTTAATGACAAATATCATACGTTACTCTTCGGATGATTCGCTATTTTTGCCTGTATTGTTTTAGACAATACCAGCATAAATTGCCTGTTATTGAATTTATCCATTTAATCTGATTGCCTTATGCCATTCAATTTACGCAACCGCAGTTTTTTGAAACTGCTCGATTTCAGTCCCGCCGAGATTAAATTCCTGTTAGATCTTTCATTTGATTTGAAAAAAGCAAAATATAGCGGAACAGAACAGCCCCGTCTGACCGGCAAGAATATAGCCCTGATTTTCGAAAAGTCTTCCACCCGCACCCGATGTGCCTTTGAGGTGGCCGCGCACGACCAGGGAGCCCACGTGACTTATCTGGATCCGGTTAGTTCGCAGATTGGTCATAAGGAATCGGTAAAGGATACAGCCCGGGTACTTGGCCGAATGTTTGACGGCATCGAATACCGTGGTTTCGGACAGCAGGTAGTTGAAGATCTGGCAAAATATTCCGGTGTGCCTGTATGGAATGGTCTTACAAACGAATACCATCCCACCCAGGTGTTGGCCGATCTGATGACCATGATAGAACATTCCGATAAACCGCTCAACCAGATTAGTTTCTGCTATATGGGAGATGCCCGGAACAATATGGGCAATTCATTGCTGGTAGGATGTGCCAAGATGGGGATTGATTTCCGGGCTGCTGCTCCTGAAGCCTGCCAGCCAGCTGAAGAACTGGTGCAAACCTGCAGGGGGATCGCCAAACTTACCGGAGCCAGGATTACCATTACTGATAAAATTGATGTGGCGGTGAAAGACGCCGATTTTCTGTATACCGATGTTTGGGTATCCATGGGAGAACCTGCTTCGGTATGGGAAGAACGGGTAAAACTTCTTCAGCCCTACCAGATCAATCAGCAGGCATTAAGACTTACGGGAAATGAGAAGGTAAAGTTTTTGCACTGTCTGCCGGCTTTTCACAACCGCGAAACAAAAGTAGGTGAAGAGATCTATAAGAAATTTGGACTGGAATCCATGGAAGTGACCGAGGAAGTATTCGAGTCGTCCGCCTCCATAGTCTTTGATCAGGCTGAAAACCGGGTTCATACCATCAAAGCTGTAATGGTGGCCACGCTGGGTTCCTGATTTCTTTTAACAGCAAAAAAAAATGAGGTTCTGATTCAATACAAGATGCTATATTTGCGGCTGAATTTATTTTATACCAACAGACTTTATGAAGGTTAATATTCTTTTCAGGAGATTGAGATTCCCCGGGATACTGCTTTTGCTGTTATTTGTGAACCAGGCGCTTATGGCGGCCGATGGGGTCATGCCAGCCATAGCCGGTATCCGGATTGAATTCATTTTGTTTGCACTGACCCTGGTGGGGGTGGCCGTATTTCATCATAAGACCATGTATGTTGCCCTTACAGGTCTTGCCGCCATTCTGATCGCCAAATATCTCTTCAGTGATTTTTCACTCACGGAGCATATTGTTGGTACCGCATCCAAGGAGGGTGAATGGAGGATCCTTTTGAATCTTTTGGGTCTTCTGTTCGGGTTTGCACTCCTGGCGGAACATTTCAAAGAATCGAGGTTTCCTGAAATCCTGCCCAATTATCTTCCGGGTGGTTGGAAGGGAGGCTTTGTTTTACTTATTTTTATTTCGATTCTCTCCTCCTTTCTGGATAATATAGCCGCTGCCATGATTGGCGGTGCCATCGCCATGGTGGTCTTCAAAGGGAAGGTGCATATAGGATTTCTGGCGGCCATCATTGCTGCAAGCAATGCAGGAGGTGCAGGCAGTGTAGTGGGGGACACCACCACCACCCTGATGTGGATCGACGGCGTTAATCCGCTGGATGTTTTGCATGCTTTCGTGGCTTCCCTTGCTGCATTAGTGGTCTTTGGTGTGATAGGTGCCATTCAGCAGGACCGTTTTCAGCCCATAGTGAGCAATGACAATACCGATATTAAAGTAGACTGGGGCAGGATAGGTATTGTTTTTCTGATATTGGTTTGTGCCATCATTACCAACTGGACGCTTGATTTTCCTGCCGTTGGGGTTTGGATAGGAATATTGCTGGGCGGACTTTTCAGAAAGAATCCCTGGCATGAACTGAAAAATGCCTGGATGGGGACGGTATTTTTAATGGCGCTGGTCACGTGCGCTTCACTGATGCCAGTGGAGGAGCTTCCCCCGGCATCGCACTGGACAGCCTTTGCTCTTGGTTTTGTTTCGGCAGTATTCGATAATATACCTCTTACCAAGCTTTGTTTGGAGCAGGGAGGCTATGACTGGGGTGTGCTCGCATATTCTGTCGGATTCGGCGGATCCATGATATGGTTCGGATCATCGGCAGGTGTCGCGCTTTCCAATATGTATCCGGAAGCCAAGAACACGGTAGAATATATCAAAAAAGGCTGGCATGTGACCGTTGCCTATATCATCGGATTTTTCGTCCTTTACTACACCCTGGGCTGGCATCCGCATACTCCCCATAAAGAGAAACACATGCAACAGGAGGAAGTGGCAACTCAGAAAAAAGAATGATTCATTCACTGTTTTTATAAACTTATAATTCCCATTCATGGACTATTTCTTAACCATAGTTGGGGCTATAAGCATCCTCATCGGTATCATCGGCAGCATTCTACCGGGTTTACCCGGTCCGCCGCTCAGCTACCTCGGAATCCTGCTGCTGCATTGGACACATTTTGCCCAGTTCTCTTCTAAAATGCTGGCAATTTGGGCGGTGATCGTTTTAATTGTTGCAGTACTCGATTATGTGGTCCCCATATGGGGCACGAAAAAATTCGGCGGAACCAGGGCAGGTGTTCGCGGAAGCACGATAGGCCTGATCATCGGTATCATCCTGCTACCCATGATGGGTATAGTTCTGGGTCCCTTTGGCATCTTTGGAATATTAGGCGGTCCCTTTATCGGTGCATGGATCGGAGAAAAATATGCCGGACAGAATTCAGAAAAAGCCCTGCGCGCAGCCGTGGGTTCATTTGTCGGTTTCCTGGCCGGCACCTTCATGAAAATCGCCGTTTCCCTGGTTCTGGGCTTTTATTTCTTCAAGGCTGTTTTACAGGCTGTCTTTTAATACTGCAGAGCTTAATCCGCACTAAAACGATTTACTGCATTTGCACCAGGTTATTCCGCAAAGCATAAATAACGAGGGAAAGAGAATTCCTGCATCCGGTTTTATCCAGAAGATTTGCCCGGTGGTTTTCAACAGTCCTTTCACTCAGAAAAAGCTTTTCAGCGATTTCAGCCGAGTTGAGACCCTGACAGATTAGGGCAAGAATCTCCTTTTCACGCTTGGTTATGGCAATCTGAGCATTCGTCTGACGATTTTTGATAAGCTTTAGCAGCAACTCCTGTGAAAAATAGGTTTTGCCATTCAATATGGTTTTCACTGCCAGCCTGAGTTCCGAATTATCAGCATCCTTGAGGATGAAACCCTTGACTCCGTTCTCAATAACACTGCTGTAATATTGTTCATCTCCATACATGGATATAACCAGAATTCTGAAGTCGGGATTATCCTGCAACAGAATTCTACTGGCTTCGATGCCATTCACATGGGGCATATTGATATCCATGATGATCAGGTCGGGTTTCATCAATGTGGCGACCTCAATTAGCTCTTTTCCATCTGCTACATCAGCAACAACCTCAATATTTTCTATATCCTCCAGGATTAGTTTTAAACCCTGTCTGAACAGTGTGTGGTCATCTGCAATAATTACACTTTGTTTTCTGTTTGCCATTGGATTATAGTGGTGATGATTTTATGATCAGGGTTATTGCAAATCCGTTCCCGGGAGTGGAAGAAATTTCAAAATCGCCTCCCAGAGACCGGATCCTGGAACAAATATTATTGATTCCCATACCTTTTGTTTTTGATTGCAGGTGTTCCTGCCAGTCAAAACCCAAACCGTCGTCACGGTAATGACACACAAGGCCACCGTCGGAATATTCCAAATTGATGAATATATTTTCGGCTTCGGCATGCTTGATGGTATTGTTGACAAGTTCTTTCAAGATGCGGTAAACAACAGATTCTACGGTAGAAGGGAATCTTAGATCGCCAAGGTTGGACCGCAGGTGAATTTTGAGTCCTTTTGAAAACAGGTTGACAATATTCTGCGAAGCAGCCTGTAACCCAAAATTAACCAACACATGCGGACTCATATCGTTGGATATATCTTTGATGGATTCGATCATATCCCGCATAATCACACTGATCTGCCCGGCCAATTTGTTCTTTTTTTCCGGACTGTTGCTCTCCATGTAAGTAGTGGTATATATTTTCAATGCTGACATCAGGGGGCCTATTTCATCGTGCAGGTCCCTGGCAATCCTTAATCTTTCTTCCTCTTCGGTTTGGATAATGGTTTCAAACAACTTGCGTGCAATGGATTTGCGTTCTGTTATATCACGCATCACTGTTAGAATGGCATTCTTATGATTGAACATGATCGGTACATTATTTACCTCAAAAGGTATGGATTGCCGGGTAAGCGGCGAGATTACCTCAATTTCGAGATCTCCGGTGGGTATTCCCTGCTTGATCAATTGTAGACGATCAAGAATAAGCGCATGGTATGCGGGTGCCAGAAAATTAATAAGCTCCTGTGTGGCCAGGAATTCTTTGGTCACCCCGAAATTCCTGAGCAACGTATTATTGGCTTCCAGAAAATTAAAATCATAATCCGTAATGACAAAGGCATCGCTGGTGTTGTTAAAAATGTTCCTGAAATTGGCTTCACTTTCCTGCAGTTGCAAATACATTTCAGTTAATTCGGTGGTTCTTTCCCGAACTAGACTTTCCAGACGTGTCCGGTAGCGTTCCAGCTCATCGCGCTGCTTTTTTTGTTCAATGGATTTGGCCACTGTGATGGGTAGAATTTTGAGATAGTTCAGGTTAACATCCTTGATCAGGTAATCATGTGCACCTGCCTTTAAGGCCCTCACAGCAGTATCTTCACTACCTTCATCAGCAATAATGATCAGGGGGGAATTACCGATACGGGGCATTAAATCAGTAGCATGCCCATCTGTGAGCTCATAATTCGATAAAATGGCCTGATAGGAGTTACCCTGTAAAAGATCCAGGGCTTCTTTAACCGAAGATGCCCTGGTGATGGAAAAGGGATAACTGGTCTCTATGGCTTCACGCTTCAGCTCCATCCTGTCGGAAGGATTATTTTCCACATATAAAACTTTATTTTCCGGATTCTTCATGAGCGAAAGGGTATCCTTATAGACTACTATCAATTAAGACTTTGAATGGACCTGTCATGCACAATTGGATCGATTGCATATGAAAAACTATTTGCCATAATAAAAGATAAAAATATCATTTTTTATTGCTTTTGTTTGTTAAAATTGTTCTGCTTTTTCGTGTCAAAGGATTAATTTCGCTTTTATTTTTCGGATTGGCAATGGTTATACGTACTTTTCATTTGCTGGGGTTGCTGTTTTTTTTTACTTGTTTGCCCGGTTTTACACAGACAAAGGAACAAAAAGCCTACTATACCCACATCAGCACAGAAAATTTCAGGAGCAATTCCCTGTTCAATGAGCTGATTGATTTTCGGAATATTGATTATGCCCGGATAAATGCCGCGCTTTTCTTTTTAACCAATGAAGTCCGGATCCGCAACCATTTGCCATCGCTTGAATATGCCCCGCAACTGGAGAATTCTGCTACCCTGCATGCACAGGATATGCTCACGGAAAATTTTTTCAGCCACATAAATCCAAATCACAAGGAAAAGAAAACCCCTAACGACAGGGCAATCCTTTGTCACGTCAGTAATCCTTTTTTGGCCGAAAATATTATTGAAGGCTACGGATTGCAGTATAAATCAAATGAGACGGTCTATCTCCGGGGCAAAGGCAAATTCAGTAAAACTCCTGATGGTGAACTACTTAAACCTCATACTTATCTTTCATTTGGCGAGACGCTGGTGACAGGCTGGATGAATTCAAAGGATCACCGGAAGAATATTCTGGCCAAAGAAGCAGTGCAGCTTGGCTGCGGTGTTTCCTACTTTGTTGACCCCGAATTTAATGACATGCCCTCCTTTAAAGCGGTACAGAATTTCCAGTGGTATCGGCCCATAATTCCTTCAAATCGCTGACATATCCTGTCAGTTTAACAGAATTTTATTATTTTTCGGTAATATTTGCAGCATTCCTGATTAAATGACGTCTATAATAATGAGCTAATGGTCGGGCAAAAGGGTTTCAACATTCATCAGGACCTCATTGAGCGGTGTCGGAATGGTGACAGGTTGGCACAAAGTGAGTTATACAAACTCTATTTCAAGGCGATGTATAACACCTGTTACAGAATGTTGGATGACAAGGTTGAGGCAGAGGATGTTATGCAGGAATCATTTCTGGCTGCCTTTCTCAAAATCAACACCTACAGAGGTGAGATGAGCTTTGGTTCCTGGCTAAAGAGGATTGTCATCAATAAAAGTATTGATGCCCTGAGGGCCAGAAAAATTAAGTTCGAAGAATTAAATGAAAAGATCAATCTTCCGGATGAATTCACCGGGGACGATCTGGAAAAGGATGAGGATGGGCGGCAGGTAGCGAAAATCAGGGAAGCAGTTCAAAAACTTCCTGAAGGATTCCGGGTAGTTCTTTCACTTGCACTGTTTGAAGGTTTTGATCATGAAGAAATTGCAATGATATTGAAGATCAGTGAATCAACATCCCGATCGCAACTCGCACGGGCAAAGAAAAAATTAATGGAGTACCTAAAGAATAGTAAAGATGAAACCTTTGGATGATTACATAAGGGGCAATCTTGACCGATTCGATACTGAAGAGCCCCTGGACGGACACTTTGACCGTTTTGACGCGAAAATGGCGCAACTGGAAGGCAGGAGAATGTCGCGAACCCTGATGATCCTGTTAAGAATAGCGGCCGTTGTTCTGATAGGATTGGTGATTTCCTACGCCACCATCCGTGAGTTCAACATTTTGAAACAGGGCACAGACAATATTTACTCAGGATCCGCTGGTCCTGAATTAAATGAAGCAGAACAGTTTTATACGACCCAGCTCAACATTGCTTATTCAAAAATTAAGAATCTCAGGTTCAACAATGACCCGAAAGAAAAAAATCAGGTATTGCAGGAATTATCGGAGATGGACAAACAGGTTCAGGCGATGAAACAGGATTTGAAACAGAATCCTGATGACGAAAGAATCGTTCATGCCATCATCAATTTTTATCAGGTGAAAATTGAAATGATGGATATCATTATCTCCCGGACCCAACAGGCTACCAGTTCAATTCTTTAAAATTATTACCATGAAAACCATAATATTCAATCTGAAAACGGGCGCATTACTGATGGCATTAACAGTTACCATGGGTATACTGGCTCAGGGAGGGCCCTTTAAAAAGGAAATCAAAAAAGAATTCGCTGTAAATCCAAATACACGGTTAGAGTTGTTTAATAAATACGGTAATGTGGACATCACCAACCGGGATGATGCAGCCTTGTCCATTGAAGTGGTGATCAAAGTCGACGTGAGGGATCAGCAAAGAGCGGATGATTTGTTTCGTATGATAAAGATCGATATTTCACAGGAAGGGGATCTGATCAAGGCAGTTACCGATATCGGAGAAGACTTTGGACGTTATTTCAAAGGATTCAATTCAGATAACGGAGGACTTGAGATCAATTACCGGGTGTCGATGCCAAAGACGGTCCCGGTTAATCTTTCCAATAAATACGGCAATGTCTTTATTGATGAGCTGACAGCTACCTCCACCATCGATGTAAAATACGGTAAACTTACAGCCAATAAGATTCTGCATGATTCCAAAGAACCACTGTCCAAGGTGTATCTGTCCTATTCCAATGGTACCATACAGGAGACCAGATGGATTGAGCTGGATATCAAATACTCAAAAATTAGTATCACGGATAGTAAAGCTCTGGCTGTATTAAGCAAGTATTCAAAGGTATTCGTTACCAATGCCAGTTCAGTGGTCAGCGAATCCAAATATGATACCTATGAGATTGGCAAGCTGAATAATTTTATCACCACAGCTGCCTACGGTCATTTTTCCATCGGTGATTTATCCGGTAAACTCCAGGTGGATACAAAATACTCCGATGTTATTATCGATCGGATATCCTCCGGTTTTGAAGGCATTAAAATCAACAACAGTTATGGTACGTACAAACTCGGGATTGATCCCGCCGCCGCATATAAGCTGAATGGGTACTCCAAATATTGTACGATCGTCTATCCTGAGAATAATGCCAAAGTGAACCGATTCAATGAGAACAATGAAATGAAAGTGGAGGGTGTCATCGGAAATGCTCAGAATGCCAAAGCAGAGGTGGCTGTGACTTCACATTACGGGAATATCAGGCTGATACCGTAACATTATTTATTAACATTTCACTACCCGGAATCATAATTCAATATCTTTGCAGGGAATGAATTCCCGCATGAGCAATTTTATCGTATCCGCAAGAAAATACCGACCAGTTAATTTCGACACAGTAGTAGGTCAGCCAGCCGTTACCAATACACTTAAAAGTGCCATTAAGTCGGGACAAACCGCCCATGCCTACCTGTTCTGTGGGCCACGGGGCGTAGGCAAAACAACCTGTGCGCGGATCTTTGCAAAAACACTGAATTGCTTTAATCTTTCGGACACCACGGAGGCTTGTGAAAAATGCGAGTCCTGCAAATCATTTAATGACTCCAGATCCTTTAATATCCATGAACTGGATGCGGCATCGAATAATTCCGTAGATGATATCCGGAGCCTGATCGACAAGGTCAGGATTCTGCCTCAGGTTGGGAAATATAGCATCTATATCATCGACGAAGTTCACATGCTTTCACAGGCCGCCTTTAATGCCTTTTTAAAAACACTTGAAGAACCACCGGCTCATGCCATTTTTGTTCTGGCTACTACCGAGAAGCATAAAATCATTCCCACCATACTTTCACGTTGCCAGATCTTCGACTTCCACCGGATAAGGGTGGAGGATATTGTGGCCTGCCTTGCCGCAGGTGGCCAGGCTTGAAGAGATTGCCTTTGAAGAAGAAGCGCTGAATGTTATTGCTTTAAAGGCTGACGGAGCGATGCGTGATGCACTATCGATATTTGATCAGGTCGCCAGTTTCTCGAACCGGAACATCACTTACCAGGAAGTACTGGACAATCTGAATGTATTGGATTATGAATATTATTTCCGGATAACGGAGGCCTTTTTGGAAGGCTCAGCACCCAAAGCGCTGATGATTTTTAACGAAGTGCTTCAACGGGGTTTTGACGGACAAAATTTTATCGGGGGTCTTTCTTCTCATTTCCGCGATCTTCTTGTTTGTCATGATGAAGCCACACTCCAGTTGCTGGAAGTAAGCGAGGCACTTAAGATCAGATATAGACAACAGGCCCTGGTGTGCTCCAATGATTTTTTGTTTTCATCGCTTGAAATCTGTGACCAGTGTGAACTGACTTTTAAAGCGAGCCGGAATCAGCGTCTCCATATAGAGATTGCACTCATCAGGCTCTCCAACATGACCGGTGAAAAAAAAAAATTAATCAGTAATCCAAACCTGCTTGCTATACCTGATCTCGCAAAACCCGGGGAGCGCAAACAAACTGTTGAATCGCCTGTTATACAGGAAAAAGAAATTGCAGTGACTTCCACACTCACCCGGGAACCCGAACAGTCCTACAATGCCACACCCAGGATCTCCATCAGGGATGCACTGAAAGCTGCAGAAACCAATTCGGTTACCAGGGACAATCCGGCACCGGAAATTCCGCCTGAAAGTCAGCCTGCCCCGGTTGACCATGAAGACCTGAAGCCTGTTTCAGGGGAGTTTCTGCTGCTTTGCTGGAATTCATTTGCCGGTCAGATACGTGAAGATAAACCGCGGATGGCCGTTACGCTTAAAAGCGTAAATCCAGTAATTACAGATAATGATACGATCACTATTGAGCTCAATAACAGGTCGCAGCTGGAGGATTTCAACAACAACACCAAACACGAGCTCGAAAAGTTCCTCAGGCGTGAAATGCAGAACAGCCGCATCACTGTTGAGGCAAACCTGATTGAGATCACCGAAACACAACAGGACAGGTTGTACACCAATGAGGAAAAATTCAGGTACCTTAGTCAAAAGAACCCTGCTCTCACAACATTACGACAGAAGCTGAATCTTGAACTGGAATAAAAAACATTTAAAGCAATGGACGGACAGAGAATTACCCTTAGTAACGGTACACTCAAAGTACCTGACAATCCGGTAATACCTTTTATTGAAGGCGACGGCACAGGACCTGATATTTGGGCTGCTTCGGTCAGGGTTTTTGACGCTGCAGTAGAAAAAGCCTATCACGGAAAAAGAAAGATCCATTGGCGTGAAGTGCTGGCAGGTGAAAAAGCCTATGATAAAACCGGTGACTGGCTGCCCGATGAAACGCTGCAAGTCATCAGGGAATTCCTGGTTGCCATCAAAGGTCCGCTCACAACGCCCGTGGGCGGAGGTATCCGTTCCCTGAACGTTGCGCTCCGGCAATTGCTGGATTTATACGTTTGCCTCCGACCGGTAAAATACTATCAGGGAGTACCGTCACCCGTTAAGGACCCTACTACAACCAACATGGTGATATTCAGGGAAAATGCTGAAGACATCTATGCGGGTATCGAATGGATGGACGGTTCACCTGAAGTGAAAAAGATCATTTCATTTCTTGAAAAGGAATTAAACGTAAAGAAGATCCGGTTTCCCGGATCCTCCTCCATTGGTATCAAGCCTGTATCCAGGGAGGGATCGGAACGACTGATCAGGGCAGCTATCCGGTATGCCATTCAGCACGATTTGCCATCGGTAACGCTGGTGCACAAAGGAAATATCATGAAATTCACGGAAGGGGCATTCCGTGACTGGGGATACCAGTTGGCCAAGTCAGAATTCAGGGCAGCCGAGATTGCTGGAGGTCCCTGGTGTTCCTTTGCCAATCCGGTTACCGGTAAAAACATCATTGTAAAAGATGTCATTGCCGATGCATTTTTGCAGCAAATTCTTACCCGCCCTGCCGAATATTCGGTGATTGCCACATTGAACCTCAACGGAGATTATATATCAGATGCACTGGCAGCCATTGTGGGCGGTATTGGCATTGCTCCGGGAGCCAATATCAACTATGAGACCGGACATGCCATCTTTGAAGCTACACACGGAACAGCTCCCAAGTACGCAGGAAAGGACATGGTAAATCCCGGATCGGTTATTCTCTCGGGTGCCATGATGTTTGAATATATGGGCTGGACAGAAGCTGCTGATTTGATTACCAGGGGATTGCAGGCTGCCATCCAGTCGAAACGGGTTACTTACGATTTTGAACGACTCATGGAGGGTGCTACCAAGCTTAAATGTTCTGAGTTTGGACTGGAAATTATCAAAAACATGTGAGGGTTCTCTTGTTACCGTTCTCATTTTTTTTTTCATAATTTTGTTTTTTTAAAATAAACCAATAAAACCTAATGATATGCTGAATAAAAAAATAGAAACTGCTCTGAATGAGCAAGTTGAAAAGGAAGGATATTCCTCTGCGCTTTATCTTGCCATGGCTTCCTGGGCTGAAGTCAAAGGAATCGCCGGTGTTGCGGAATGGCTCTACATGCAATCCGATGAAGAAAGACTGCACATGCTGAAATTTATCAAATATATCAACGAACGTGGCGGACATGCCATTGTGCCTGCTTTTAAACAACCGGGTATTGAGTATACTTCTGTAAAGAAAATGTTTGAAGATGTATTGAAACATGAACAATTTATTTCAGCTTCCATTAATGATATTGTTGCACTTTGTGTAACAGAAAAAGACTTTACCACGCAGAACTGGATTCAATGGTTTGTAAATGAACAAATTGAAGAAGAGGCCAATGCAACCAAAATTTTGGATAAACTAAACCTCGTTGGCGACGGTAATCTATACCTGTTTGACCGCGATATCATGTCGCTGCGAACCCCTGCGGCAAATAATGCAGCTGTTGCTACCTGATGATTGGCTGTATTTTTGATCTTAATATGAAATAAACTCAAATGGCCATAACAAATTTTCTGAGAAGATTCTTCGGAAGTAAGTCACAGCGCGATATTAAGGAAATATTGCCCCTCCTCAATAAAATCCGTGAAACCTATACGGTTATCGAAAAACTCAGTAATGACCAACTGAGGGCAAAAACCAGGGAATTAAGCGAACTGGTGAGGAATGCCGTAAAGGAAAAGGAAGAACGCATTTTGGAACTCAAGCAACAGGTTGAATCCGGAAATTTAGAAATAGAAAATGTAGAGGAAATTTACCGGGATATCGATAAAATTGAAAAAGAGATTATCGAAACCATTGAGGAAGAACTATTGGAGGTGCTTCCTGCGGCGTTTTCCATTATTAAGGAAACGGCGCGCAGGTTTAAGGAAAATGAATTCATTGAGGTCACTGCCACGGAAACCGACAAAAATCTGGCCTCGCAGCGCAACAGTGTCGAGATTCACGGTGACAAGGCCAGATTTCTCAATACCTGGACCGCCGGCGGCAATCCGATAACCTGGGATATGGTTCATTATGATGAGCAGCTCATCGGAGGCGTTGTTCTGCACCAGGGTAAAATTTCAGAAATGGCAACCGGTGAGGGTAAAACCCTTGTGGCTACACTGCCGGTTTTTTTGAATGCCCTTGCCGGTCGTGGTGTTCATATAGTAACCGTGAACGATTATCTTTCCAAACGTGACTCAGAGTGGATGGGACCCATCTTTGAGTTTCACGGACTCACAGTGGATTGCATTGATAAACATCAGCCCAATTCCGAAGGCCGCAGAAAGGCTTATCTGGCTGACATCACTTATGGAACGAACAATGAATTCGGCTTTGATTATCTCCGTGATAACATGGCCATTAGTCCCAACGACCTGGTGCAAAGAAAACACCATTATGCCATAGTGGATGAGGTGGATTCTGTTCTTATCGATGATGCCCGTACACCCCTGATCATATCGGGACCAGTTCCCCGGGGTGAGGATCAGTCTTTCGAGGAATTCAAACCGCAGGTGGAAAAACTGGTTACTATTCAGCGCAGTTTAGTCACCAATATGCTCGCGGAATCCAAAAAGCTGATCGCCGAAGGTAAAACTGAGGAAGGTGGATTTAAATTGCTGCAGTCATTTAAAGGACTTCCCAAGAACAAACCCCTGATAAAATTCCTGAGTGAACAGGGCAACAAGGCCTTGCTGCTAAAGACCGAGAATTACTATATGCAGGAGAACAGCAAGAACATGCATGTGGCTACTGATGATCTGTATTTTATCATTGATGAAAAGCTGAATTCCGTTGAACTTACGGAGAAAGGTCTTGACCTGATCACTGGCTCTGCCTCCGATGTCAGCTTTTTTATCCTTCCGGATATCGGTTCGGAGATCGCGGAACTTGAAAAATCAAGCCTTACCCCGGAAGAAAAGCTTCTGCAGAAAGATAAAATTTTGCAGGATTATGCAGTAAAATCTGACCGCATTCATACGGTGAACCAGCTGCTAAAGGCCTACACCATGTTTGAGCGCGATGTGGATTATGTGGTGATGGACAACAAGGTCAAGATCGTTGATGAACAGACCGGCCGAATTCTCGAAGGCAGAAGGTACTCCGAAGGTCTTCACCAGGCCATTGAGGCCAAGGAAAGGGTCAAGGTTGAAGCAGCCACACAGACCTTTGCCACCATAACCCTGCAGAACTATTTCAGGATGTATCATAAGCTGGCCGGTATGACCGGAACTGCCGAAACCGAGGCTGCTGAATTATGGAACATCTATAAGCTCGATGTGGTGGTAATTCCAACACACCGGCCCGTGGTCCGAAATGACCGCGATGATCTTATTTATCGCACCAAACGTGAAAAATACAATGCTGTAATCGATGAAATCGTAACCTTGCATAACAACGGCCGTCCCTCGCTGGTTGGAACAACTTCCGTGGAAATTTCCGAATTGCTCAGCAGAATGCTTAAGCTGAAGGGAATAAAGCACAATGTATTGAATGCCAAATTGCACCAGCGGGAAGCCGAAATCGTTGCAGAGGCCGGAAGGACCGGAACGGTTACTATCGCCACCAATATGGCCGGCAGGGGAACGGATATCAAACTTAGTCCGGATGTTCGCACCGCCGGTGGTTTAGCCATTATTGGGACAGAAAGACACGAATCACGCCGTGTTGACCGTCAGTTACGAGGACGGTCGGGTCGCCAGGGTGATCCCGGATCCTCACAGTTTTATGTTTCACTCGAAGATGATCTCATGCGTTTATTTGCCTCCGACCGGATAGCCGGCTGGATGGCAAAAATGGGCTGGAATGAAGGAGAACCCATACAGGCCAAAATGATCACACAATCCATTGAAAGAGCCCAGCGCAAGGTGGAAGAGAATAATTTCGGCATCCGTAAACGCCTGCTGGAGTATGACGATGTCATGAATTCACAGCGCGAGGTAATTTATACCAAAAGACGGCATGCGCTTTATGGCGAGCGTATCCAGTTGGATGTTGCCAACATGATGTTTGATGTGTGCGAGAGTGTGGTCAACCAATATCATGGTCATGTGGATTTTGAAGAGTTCAAATTCAGTGTATTGCGCTTGCTTTCCATTGAGCCTTCGTTTACATCCCAGGAATTTATGAAGATGTCGGCAAATGAAGTTACCGACAGCATTTATAAAACCTTACGGGAAACCTATCTGAGAAAACAATCATTGATTTCTAAGCAAGCATTGCCGGTCATCAAGGATGTTTTCGAAAAGCAGGGAAAATTGTATGAGAATATTGTAGTGCCTATTACCGACGGCAACAGGAATTATCATATTCTGACCAATCTTGAAAAAGCTTATCGATCAAATGGTGAAGAACTGGTGAGATCTTATGAAAAGGCGATTATGCTTAACACCATTGATGAGGCCTGGAAAGAACATTTACGCGAACTGGATGACCTTAGACAATCGGTTCAAACGGCTACCTATGAACAGAAAGATCCGTTGCTGATCTACAAGTTCGAATCCTTTGAATTATTCAGAGCGATGATCGATAAGGTAAACCGTGATGTATGTGGTATTCTTATGAAGGGGCAGATACCGATCCGCGATTCAAGCGGTGTTCAGCGCGCCCAGGCTCCAAAACGTACTGATTTCAGTCAGATGGAAGCCAATAAAAAGGAGTTTCAGCCAGACAGCACACCGGGTCAAAAAAAGGATGAACATGTACAACCGGTCAGAGTAGAGAAAAAAGTTGGCAGAAATGATCCATGTCCTTGTGGCAGCGGTAAAAAATTCAAACACTGCCACGGGGCGAATGTAGAAGCGATGAAATGAAGATTGTTTAATCGTTTATTTGTTTATTTGTTTATTCGATTAAACGCATAAACGATTAAACGCATAAACGATTAAACGCATAAACGATTAAACGTCATAAACGATTAAACGCATAAACGCCTAAACGATTAAACATTCTTCACCAGTTCCTCAATCTTTTTATGAAGGGCATCGCTGACCGGCACTAACGGAAGTCTAAGATTGTTCTGGGATACTTTAAGAACATCCAGCGCGGCTTTAACTCCCGACGGACTCCCTTCCTCAAAAAGAGCATTCATCAGATCGTAAAGCTTATAATGAATAGCAGCGGCTTTGTCGAAAGAACCTTTCAATGCAAGGCTTACCATTTCGGAAAACGCATTCGGACAGGCGTTTGCAATTACTGAAATTACACCTGATCCTCCCAGCGAAATGATGGGTAAGGTCAGGGCATCATCACCCGAAATGACCAGGAAATCTTTGGGCTTGTTCTTAATGATCTGCATGACCTGCAGAAGATTCCCCGAGGCTTCTTTCACTGCGATAATATTGTTGAATTCTTTTGCAAGTCTGACGGTGGTTTCAGCACTCATATTGCTGCCGGTGCGTCCCGGAACATTGTATACAATCACCGGAATCGGACTCACTTCGGCGATCGCTTTGAAATGCATGAACATTCCCTGTTGAGAAGGTTTGTTGTAATAAGGAGCAACCGACAATATGGCATCAATACAACTGTAATCGTGATGATTGATGGAATCAAGGATTTCCTGTGTATTGTTACCTCCGATACCCACGACAACAGGGATCCTGCCACTGACGGTATCAGAAACAAAACTGATCACAGCCTTTTTCTCATCCTTGGTAAGCGTGACCGATTCACCCGTGGTTCCAAGAGCCACCACATAATTTACACCTCCTTTGATAATATGCTCCAGCAATTTACCAAGAGATTTGAAGTCGATGCTTCCGTCGTTTCGAAAGGGAGTAACGATGGCAACACCTGTGCCTGTGAATTTCTTGTGGGACATATGCAATTTACTTTTTTAGGATAGAGAGGTAATGCAACAATTGATTAATCAGAAAACTCAATTGAAGTTCTGTTTCTGTTTTTTTCTCAAGATCAGCTTCAATATCGTTGTTTTCGTGTTTATGATCCGTTTCATTCATGATTTCTTTTTGCAGGTTCCGCATGGTCTGTTTCTCTTTCTCAATATCAATCATGAAATCGAGATGGATTTCATCGGGTGAAAATTTGCCTGCTTTGAAAGATGCCGCCGAAAGTGCAGTAATATACCGAATGGGATAATATTCTTCGAGGCTCAGATTTATAAGAAGGTCAAAAGGTTCGGCAATGAAATGATCCACTACCGTTGATACCGGTTTGGAATACCAGTTGAGTTCATTCTTGGAGAAAAAATCAAATCCCTTCCTGTATAAATAATGATCAATCAGCTTCTTGCTGTCCACATAACCAAGAACTGTTATCTTCCTGGAATCGTGTGAAAGATCTTTCACAAGATTTCTGATGATCTCAAAAGAAACATATTCGGTGGCATTGTAAATAATGCCGATATGTTGCACATGGTCAATATTGCAAATGACAGGATGACGAATCTGGTTTTTCAGCTTTTGAGCCAATACCCGCCTGCCCATATATTCCTTGAATGTATCAATCCAGTTCATGCTACAATTTTAAGAAAAATATATTGATAATATGTCATAAACACGGAGGATAATGAGATAGTTTAATTTAAAGGTATTTCTCGGTGCTTGTATATAAAAAGTCAGGTTTAATCTAGGAAATAGGGGGGTTCTTCTATTGGGTTTTATGGATCCTATCTTTTCGCATACTTTTATTCCAAAATCAAAAGTAATGTTATGAAAAAATTAATTCTCATTCTTTGCTTAAGCATTATATGGACCGGTTCCGGAATAATGGCCCAGCAGGATAACCTCTGGACGCTGGAAGAATGCATTGCCTATGCCCTGGAACAGAATATTTCCGTTAGGAAAAGCAATCTCTCCAACCAGTCATTGGAATATCAGGCTGCTCAAAGCAAAGCGCAGCGTTACCCCTCAGTAAGTGCAACCCTGGGCCAGAGTTTCAATTGGAGCAGGGCTTCCGGGACCGATCCCGATGAGGGCGATATTATCTTCGACAATGGCTCCAATTATGCCATTAATTCACAGGTCACTCTGTTTAATGGTTCGCGCTTATCCAATCAGATCAAGCAATCGGTGCTGGATATAGAGGGTGGAAAATACAGTTTGGAAACCACAAAAGAATCCATTAGCCTTAATATTCTGGATGCTTTTCTTCAGGTGTTGTATGCCCAGGAACAGGTTAAAAACAGTGAAAAGCAGATCGAATCGACTACTGAACAACTCTTCCTGGCCAATGAGCGACTGAATCTCCAGGTTATCTCTCAGGCTGATTATCTGCAGGTGAAGTCACAGCTTGCCAGTGAAAAACTGACCCTGGCAAATGCCAACAGTCAGCTTGCCATTGCCCGGGTGAACCTCATGCAGCTCATGGAGCTTCCGGTTACAGATAGCTTCACCATTTCCCAGCCTAATCTCGAAGTCTCCCTGAATCAAAATCGTACACCCGATGTTCAAACGGTATTCGGAACTGCTTTGACCATCAAGCCGCAGATTAAAAATGCGGCCATCAATAAGGAAATTGCAGCCCTTGATGAAAAGATTGCCAAATCAGGTTACTATCCCTCCCTTTCAGCCAATGCATCTGTGAGTTCAGCCTTTTCGGGAAATAGTTATGATCCATACTTTGATCAGTTGGATCTAAGTTCCAGAGCTTCGGTGGGGTTCACCCTGGCAATTCCTATTTATCAGAAAAAACAGGTAAAAACCAGTATCGCTCTGGCCAGAATAGGATATCAGAATGCTGAACTGAGTGAACTAGATACCAGAAACCAGTTGAGAAAGAACATCGAACAGGCAAGTCTGGATGTTACTTCTGCACAGATTGAATATGAGGCCAGTTTGGAAAAATTCCAGGCAACCCAGGAAACATCTGCCATTTCAGATGAAAAATTCACACAGGGAATCATTAATTCTGTAGATTACCTGGTGACGAAAACAAATCTCATTGTGTCCGAAAGCCAGTTACTGCAATCCAAATACAATCTGATCTTCAGTTATAAAATACTGGACTTCTATTTGGGAATTCCCTTGAGTCTGTAAATAAATGTCAAAAAATAAAATATAAAATTATGAAAAAGAAAGTTTTAATAATAGTAGCAGTGGTTGCGGTGGTTGCAGCCGCCGTGCTGATCATATTTAAGCCCTTTGGCAAGGAGAAAACCGCTGTCACTTTTGGAACGGTTAAGGTAGAGCGTGGCAATATCACCAATACTGTTACCGCTACCGGTACCATCGAAGCTGTTACCTCGGTTGATGTGGGAACTCAGGTTTCCGGCATCATCGATAAGGTATATGTGGATTTTAACGACCAGGTAAAGCAGGGACAGTTGTTGGCCCAGATTGATAAAACCTCCCTGATGGCCCAGCTGGAACAGAGTAAGGCGACTGTAGATCAGGCGCAGGCCCAGCTCAATTATCAGGAGGCTACATACAACAGGCTAAAGGCATTGTATGAAAAAAAGCTCATCGCTCAATCAGACTATGACCAGGCTTTATACAACTATGAAAATGCAAAAGCATCCTTAAGGAATGCCCGATCGGCCTATGACAGAAGTATGACCAACCTGAATTATTCCACCATTTATTCACCAATCGATGGTGTGGTGCTTAACCGCGCGGTGGAAGAAGGTCAGACCGTTGCGGCCAGTTTTAATACCCCTACACTCTTCACCATTGTGAATGATCTCACACAAATGGAAGTTGAAACCAGCGTAGATGAGGCCGATATTGGCAAAGTAAAACAGGGACAACGGGTTGAATTCACCGTAGATGCCTATTCCGATCTTAAGTTTGAAGGTAAGGTCTCCGAAGTCAGGTTACAGCCTACCACGACCAACAATGTGGTAACCTATTCCGTAATTCTGAGTGCACCAAATCCCGACAAAAAACTGATGCCGGGCATGACCGCCAGTGCGACCATTTATGTAGATGAAAAACAAAATACACTGATCCTTTCGGGAAAAGCCATGCGGTTCACTCCTGATCAGGCCTATATGATGAAACAAATGGAGGAAATGAGAAAGAACATGCCGGCCGGTGCAGGACCCCAGGGTGCTCCTTCAGGTGCAGCAGGCCAGGGTGCCGTGATGGCTGCAAATGGAGCTCAATCCGCTGCCCCGCAATCAGCGCCTTCAGGTTCCATGCCGCAAATGCCCCAGGGAGGCTTCGGAAGTTTTAATGCTCCTGATGGTTCCAAAATGGTTTGGGTGAAGGATGACAAGGGCGGAATCCGTCCAAACAGGGTTGAAATTGGTATTGATAATGGTACCAATGTGGAAATCCTTTCCGGATTAAAAGAAGGTGATGAGGTAGTCATTTCCATGGAGGGTGGTGATATCCAATCAAGTACTTCAGGCCAGAATCAGGGTCCCCGAGGGCCGTTCCCATTCTAACAGCAATTGAGCCTCATAAGACTAAAAATAAGATCATGGATAAAACGATTATAGAAATCAGCAACCTGAAAAAGGATTATCACGTGGGCGAAGTTACCGTGCATGCGCTGCGAGGAGTTGATATGAAAATTCAGGCAGGGGAATTCGTTGCTGTCATGGGGGTGAGCGGATCAGGAAAATCTACCATGCTGAATATCCTGGGTTGTCTGGATAAACCCACCAAAGGAGATTACTTTCTCGATGGAGTGGACATTAAAACATTGAATAAGGATGAACTGGCGAAGTTAAGGAACCAGAAACTGGGCTTTGTGTTTCAGGCCTATAACCTGTTACCCAGAACCACGGCGCTTGAAAATGTTGAACTTCCGCTATTTTATAATTCCAATGTGAAATCGAAGGAGAGAAAAGAACGGGCAGTGAAGGCACTTGAGGCCGTAGGACTGGCCGATCGCATGCATCATATGCCAAATCAATTGTCTGGCGGTCAGCAACAAAGGGTCGCCATTGCGCGATCACTGGTGAATGATCCTGTAATGATACTGGCCGATGAGCCAACCGGCAACCTGGATTCCCGTACCTCATTTGAAATCATGGAACTATTCCAGGAATTGAATGAAAGGGGAAGAACAATTGTATATGTTACCCATGAACCTGATATTGCCAAATTTGCCACCCGCAATGTGGTATTTCGTGACGGACTGATTCAGCGTGAGAATAGGGTGACTGACAGGCTGTTTGCCAGGGAAATCCTGAAAACAATGCCGATAGAGAACATCGAAGAATTTGATTCATGATTAAAATCAAAAGGTATGAGTTATTCAAATTTATTTATAATCGCCATCAGGGCTCTGGTCAGAAACAGGTTGAGGGCAATACTCACCATGCTGGGTATCATCATCGGCGTGGCATCGGTGATTGCCATGCTGGCGCTGGGTGAAGGATCCAAAAGGAGCATGCGCGAAGAATTATCCAAAATGGGTACCAACATGATCATGGTGATGCCCAATTTCCAGCGGCGTGGCGGGGTCAGCCTCGGGAGTTCCAGCTCAAATGCCATGAAAATGAATGATGTGATCGCACTCCGGAATGAGGCCACTTACCTGTCTGCCGTTTCGCCCGAGATTCGCGCGAGCGGCCAGATTATTTATGGTAACCAGAATACACAGTCAACAATATACGGCGTAAGTGAGGAATATTTGGGAATCAGGAAACTGGTCATCAGCAACGGTCGTATTTTTACCCAGCAGGAAATCAAAAGTATGGCCAAGGTGTGTATTTTAGGTCAGACCGTAGTGGAAAACCTTTTCGGGACGGGTACGGATCCGGTAGGGCTTACTATCCGGATCAAAAACCTTCCGTTTCTGGTGATCGGTGTGCTGGAAGAAAAGGGCGAAAGCGGCATGGGACAGGACCAGGACGATCTTATCATCGCCCCTTATACCACTGTGCAACGACGTCTGGCTGCCATTGACTATATTAACGGCATTTACGCGTCCGCAGTCAGCGAGGAAAAATCATCCAAGGCCAAGACGGAGATGGAAGAAATATTACGCAGGACACACAAGCTGAAGGATTCCGATGAAAACAATTTCAGGGTCATGTCACAGTCGGAACTCATGGAGACCATGTCCTCCATGATGAGCATCATGACCTATCTGCTTGGAGCCATAGCAGCAATCTCCCTTCTGGTAGGCGGTATCGGCATCATGAACATCATGTTCGTATCCGTTACCGAACGAACCCGTGAAATCGGGCTGCGTATGTCCATCGGCGGCCGCAGCCAGGATATCCTCAAACAGTTCCTGGTGGAATCGATCATTCTGAGCATCCTGGGGGGACTATTCGGCATTGTTCTGGGTTATATCATTGCCAAGGGAGCCGGATCGTTAATGGATACAGAGGCCTATGTTCAGACGCAGGCAGTTGTACTTTCCTTCGTGGTATGCTTTGCCATTGGCGTGTTTTTTGGCTGGTACCCTGCCCGGAAAGCAGCCAACCTGAATCCAATAGATGCCCTGCGCTATGAATAACATGAAAGAAAACTCCAATAGCAGTTCCATGGTTATTAATTTGTACTTATGAAATCACAGAAATTAAAGGGAAGCAGGGTGAAGGTTCTGCTGCATATCTCCGCCTGGGCCATTTTGCTCGGATTGCCATTGTACAGTTTCAACCGGTGGGATGTTCCCAGGGCATTTATATGGGTGTATTACATCAATGCGGTCCTCAATGGCATAATTTTTTACAGCAACTATCTGATCCTTATCCCGAGATTTTTCTTTAACAGCAAGCGGATCACCTACTATTTGTCTGCTGTGGTATTGACAATATGTTTGTTCTTTGTCTCCTATATGTCCTATTCCTATGTTTTCAACCAGGGAAACAGAGATGAACCGCCAGATCAGCCCAACACTCAAACCATTGAAAATCGGCGGGAACCTGGTCCACCAAGGGACCAGCGTCGATCCAGAACCTTTGGCGCTATGCATGTCTACAATTACACCTTTGCAGCCCTGGTGGTAACAATCTTTGCCTTTGGCCTCCGGGTGCTTGAACGACATTCTCACATCGAAAAACGGCAGAAAGAACTTGAGAAGGAGAAACTAAATTCTGAACTGGCCTTTCTCAAAAATCAAATCAGTCCGCATTTCTTTTTCAATACCCTGAATAATATTTATTCGTTGATCAGCATCAATACAGAGGATTCACAGAATGCCGTTTTAAAACTGTCCAGGATGATGCGATACCTCCTCTATGAATCGGAACATGGAGAAACCCAGCTCAGCAGTGAGATTGACTTTATGAATAACTATATCGATCTGATGAGACTCAGGATGAGTGATAAAGTTAAACTCAACGTCTCCTTTCCTTTGAAATATGAGAACGTTTCTATGCCACCGCTGCTGTTCATTTCAATCATTGAAAATGCTTTTAAGCATGGGATCAGCTATCGCGAAAAATCTTTTATTGATATTACCATGGAAGTATCCAAAGAATTGATTACCTTCAGGTGTATCAACAGTATTGTGAAAGCCGGTGTTGAAAATTCGACGCAGCATTCGGGTATAGGTCTGGAAAATGTAAGCAAACGATTAAACCTGCTTTTCCCGGGCAGGCACGAGTTCAAAATTGAGGAAACCGGTTCAACATTCCATGTTTTGGTGAGTATCTTCTTGGGAAAAACCTGACAGCATGATTAATACAATAGCCATTGATGACGAACCCCTTGCTTTGCAATTGGTGGCAGGTTATATTGAAAAAACACCGGGGCTGAACCTCGTCGGAAAGTTCGATAATCCTCTTGATGCAATGGATTACATGGCCAGTGAATCGGTTGAATTAATCTTTGTTGATATTCAGATGCCGGATCTTACCGGTATTGAGTTTACCCGTGCCATCACCAGGGGCCCTAAAGTGATATTTACCACGGCCTATGAAAAATATGCTCTCGAAGGATTCAGGCTTGATGTGGTGGATTACCTGCTGAAGCCCTTTAGCTATGATGAATTTCTCAAAGCCGTCCAGAAAGCGCTCAGGCTTATCAAGCTTGAAAATACTACCATGAATCAGGTAGAGGCCAACAATGAATTCCTTTTTTTGAAATCAGAATATAAAATCAGACGGATCAATTTTAATGACATTCTATATATCGAAGGTCTGAAAGACTATGTGAAGGTGTATACCAAAATTGAACCGAAACCGATATTGTCCCTGACTTCGCTGAAGTTACTCGAGTCAAAACTGCCTGAAGCAACTTTTATGAGGATCCACCGGTCGTTTATTGTTAATCTTGAAAAAATCGATACCATCGAACGGAGTCGGATCGTATTCGGCAAGGTATATATTCCGATCAGCGATCAATATAAAGACAAATTCCAGGAATTTTTAAACAGGAATTTTTTATAAGTTTCAGGCCCGGGTATAATGTTCATCGGGTAGTTCTCTCAAAATGGCTGCACTGGTTTCTGCCGTGATATCCCGTTGCGGATTGGCAAGTAATTCATATCCCACCATAAACTTTTTAATGGTAGCTGACCGGAGCAGGGGCGGATAGAAATGCATATGCATTTGCCATTCCATATGTTCCAGGCCGTCAGTCGGAGCCTGATGAATT
This sequence comes from uncultured Bacteroidales bacterium, assembly GCA_963800645.1. Classification (GTDB taxonomy): domain Bacteria; phylum Bacteroidota; class Bacteroidia; order Bacteroidales; family UBA10428; genus UBA5072. Next base: position 349,523 of record CAWDBX010000009.1, read on the forward strand.
CCTGCTGAGTACGGGAAAGAAGTTTTGAAAAGATTATCGTACCGGGTGGTGACCACCTTGATGGCACTGGCAAAATGGGTGATATCCTGCGCTGTGAATTGTTGAATATGAAGAATCTTCCTTTTTGGAAGTATCATGGTTTCGTAAGGCCATACGGCCCAGAAAGGAACAAGCGCCACAAATCCTTCATTTTCATAAATGATTCTTTCCTTCTGCTTTAGCTCAACCTGCAAATAATCCATCAGGAGGGAGGATTGATGTTCATCATAATAATGCTGCTGCTGCAATTGTTCCTTTGCCGGTTCAACCGGGATCGTCTCCTGTGCCCATATTTGTCCATGAGGATGGGGATTGCTGCATCCCATGATTTCCCCTTTGTTCTCAAATATTTGAACATGATTGATATACGGTAAAGCACCCAGAGAAACATATTCATCCTGCCAGGTTTTTATTACCGATTCAATGCCCTGAATTTCCATTTCCGCCAGTGTCAGATCGTGTTGCGGTGAAAAACAGATCACTTTACAAATACCGCGTTCAGAACGGGCAATTAACAAATCAGTGTCATGAATATCAAATTCGGGAATTTGTTCTGTTAACGCACTGAAATCATTCACAAACGCATAGGTAGAGGTGTAATCCGGATTTTTCAGGCCATTTGCGCGGGTATTACCGGGGCATAAATAGCAGGCCGGATCGTGTACCATGCTGTTTTTCGAAGTTTTCCCCTCTTCATGGCCCTGCCAGGGTCTTTTTGTGCGGTGAGGGGCAACCAAAACCCAATCACCATTGAGCAAATTCAATCTGCGATGACTATATTGCTGGATCATATTCAAAATCGGTTAAGAGTCAGTTATTTGTTTTCCAGAGTATTAAACCATGTGATACTCGAAATACCCCAGGGAAAAAGACCACTTCCGTGATCCAATCCACTGAATTCAGTATATCCAACAAGGTCAGGATTCGCACCTGCGGCCAAAAAATTATTGTAAATCATGGAAGATTGTTCAGGAGGAACATGCTGATCGGCAGTGCCATGATAAAAATGAAGTTTGATATTCGTATCCCAGGCATACACGCTATTTTCGGCGAGGAGTTCCCGGAGCCGCCCATACTCCTGTCCGTCCTGAAAATCGTCAATTAAGGAGACAGTTACCAGATCTGGTATCTGATCGGTAAGCTGGGAATTGACTTCATCATTGGTAAGGGAACCGTCAAATAGCTGCGGAATTTTTTCCAGATAAGGTGTCTTAAAGAATTTATCGAGAGGTTCCTGAAGCAGGCCCATATCTTGCTGAGAATATATAAAATAGGGGAGATAATGCGGACCAGGATAAGTGTCAAGGTTAAGAATATTGGTCGACATGGTCATCAAATCGTATGCGCCTGCACCACATGAAGCCGCAGTAATATTTATCCCGGCTTCTTCTCCGTTTTCCAATGCATCGAGCACCGATAAAGTGGCCCACCCGCCTTGTGAATATCCCATCAGGTAGGTGTGGTCGGTGCTTCCGGCAAGAATATCAGATTTCAGCTTCATTTCATCGAAGGCATGCAGCATATCAATTACGGCATTGTTGGTAGAAACCCTGTGATAATAAGGATGTAAAATTTCCTCGGCAGCGCCGAAACCGATATAATCCGGAATAAGTACTATGTATCCGTTGCTGGCCATAGCCTGCATAAGAAAATAGCCTTCATCGTAAGGATCTTTGGTAGGACAATGATCATGTGCAGTATTGGTACCATTCTGAAAACTGATAACAGGAAAGTTCCCGTCGGCAGCGGGCAAACAAACCAAACCTGAAGCAGTTATCAGGGAATCCTTGTAATGTGTCCGGTAAGTCATGATGTAAACCTTTATCCCGTAATCTGAATTTTCCAGGATGTTACCGGCTTCAGGGTATTCCATCGCAAACGCCGAAAGAAAGGCCTGAATGATTTCAGGTGAATTTAGGTGATGCAGGGTATAATCGATGAGATAGGTATCCCCTGATGGCTCCTCCGATTCCTTTTGGCAGGCTGTGACCAGTGCAAGCAACAGTATCACGGCAATACCGGCTAATATTGCAGGTGATCGCTTTGATCTTTTATATTCATTCATATTGGCCCTGTTAACTGGATTACTATTCTTCTCCGGTGTGATGGTTGAAAGCTTGTTGCGGCTAAATTATCAAATTATTCGGAATTAATAATTGGTTAATTTTGCAGGAGCTACATTCATGAGATTACAGGGCTGCCGGGAGGCGGGCACAGCATAATTTTCTTCATCTAAAATTTCTACCAAATGAAAGACAGGCAGGCAATGGTTAGTCAGATAATACGGGACAGACGTTCCACCTGGCCCGTAAATTTTGATCCGGACAAAAAAATTGACAATGCAGTGATTGCCGATATACTCGACATTGCAGTATGGGCGCCTTCTCATGGGCTGACCCAACCCTGGGTGTTTAAAGTATTTCACGGTCAGGGTGTCAGCAGGTTCTTCCAAAAACAAAAAGAAATTTATCTGAATACAAATCCTCCTGACCTGATTCAGGAGGGCAAACTTTCCAAATATGATGAAAAGACCAGACAGGTGTCGCACATTGTGGCGGTATGCATGAAACGGGATATCAAAAGGAAATATCCCGAAATTGAAGAAATTGTTTCCGTCGCATGCGTGATTGAGAACATTTATCTCTGCCTGGATGCATACGATATTGCGGGATACCTGAGTACCGGGGATATTTGCTATACGCAGCAGATGAAAGAGTTTCTTCACCTTGGGCCGGAAGATCATTGCCTGGGATTTTTCCAGCTTGGCTATCCCAGAACAGGCATTAACCGGCCTGTTCGAAAGAGAATCCCGGCTTCAGAAAAAACAGAATGGATAGGGGAGTAGGGAGCACACAGTGAGGCTATTACAAATCCAGCAAGATTTTTTCGGGATCCGCACCTTCCATGACCAGATTCAGGGGAGCTTCAATAAGCTCCTTGACTTTTACCAGGAAACTAACCGAATCGCGTCCGTCAATCAGCCTGTGATCGTAAGATAAGGCAATAAACATAATTGGCCTGATTTCAACACGTCCTTTTACGGCAACCGGACGTTCGACAATATTGTGCATACCCAGTATGGCCGATTGCGGGGGATTAAGTATGGGTGTCGACAGCATGGATCCAAAAACTCCCCCGTTGGTGATGGTGAAAGTGCCACCGGTCATTTCCTCAATGGTGAGACGCGACGCTCTTGCTTTTTGGGCCAGTTCCCCAATTGCAAGCTCCAGTTTTGCAATACTTAACTGGTGGGCGTTTCGGATAACCGGAACCATCAGGCCTTTATCGGTTTGAACTGCAATGGCAATATCAATAAAACCGGGTGCAATGATATCATCGCCCTCGATCATGGAATTTACCCTTGGGAACAATAACAGGGCTTCAGCACATGCCTTGGCGAAAAAAGACATCAAACCGAGCTTTTGACCATGCTTTTCCTGAAACATGGTCTGGTATTTCCGGCGAAGCTCCATTACGGCACTCATGTCTACTTCATTGAATGTAGTCAGCATGGCGGTCTCATTCTTCACCGATACCAATCGCTTACTCAGTTTCCGCCTGAGGGGTGACATGGGTATTTTTTCAGATTCACGACCGGCGAAGAGGGGAACCGGAGCAGTAGAGGGTGCCTTACTCTGATTACCCAGCACCATTTCCACTTCCTGTCGGGTAATTTTTCTTAATCCATGAATGATCGCTTCAATATCGAGGTTATTTTGTTCCATGATACGCTTAGCCACAGGGGTTACCTTAACAGCAGCTTTATCCTGGGGTTTTGGAACATCGTCCTTTGCCGGGGGAAGCAGGGTAGCAGATATACTCCCAACCGGTTCGGCAGACTTTGCTGTGACAGGCTTCTGCTGGATTTTTTGTGCAACGTCAGTGTCAATCGTGCAGGCAATGTCACCCACCTGAACTTTATCGCCTGCATTTACCAGAATTTTAAGCGTGCCTGATTCAGGGGAAATCAGGGGAAGAGTGGCCTTGTCGGTTTCAACTTCCGCAATTTCCTGATCCTTTTCGATCCAGGCTCCATTTTCTGCCAGCCAACTCCCAATGGCTACTTCTGTAATGGATTCCCCGGCACCTGGTATTTTTATCTCTATTATCATAGAAATCTGTTATAGCATTAAGTTCTTTCGGGAAAATATTTGTATTGTTTTAGCATATTCTGTTGTATACTGCCATCGGAGCATTGCAGGCCGCAGTATTTTCTTTTCAGTTCGCATTCGCATTTCCGGAATACCTTCCCGATAATTTCTTCCTGGCTTCGCTGGTGCAGCTTGAGTAAACCGGTGGCCGGACTGCCGCTGGGCTGACGGTAAACAGGAATAATTTCTCCGTGCCTGAATTCATGGTGTATATGTCTCCATGGGCCCATGTTGCCGGGTTCTTCCTGTACCCACAGGGTAATCATTACATTGCTGTACTTTTTCATAATTTGATCCACCTGATGGGTAGGAAAGGGATGCAATTGTTCCAGACGCACCAGTGCAACATCGCGGGCGTTAAACTCGATCTTGCGTGCCAGCAGATCATAGTATATTTTCCCCGAACAAAAGACCAGTCGTCGCACCTCCTTTACATCTACATCAGGATCATCGATAACTTCCCTGAACCGGTCACCTGCAAGTTCTTCAATGCTGGATATACACTGCGGATGACGAAGCAGGCTCTTCGGAGTGAAAATAATCAGGGGCACTCTGAAATTGCGGTATATACTCTGACGTAGCAGGTGAAATAGATTGGCCGGTGTTGTAGGATTCACTATTTGCATATTGTTCTTGGCGGCCAGTAAAAGAAATCTTTCAATTCTGGCACTGGAATGTTCGGGCCCCTGACCCTCAAATCCGTGTGGCAAATAAAGGACAAGCCCGTTCATCAGACCCCATTTTTCTTCGGCTGAACTAATGTACTGGTCAACGATGACCTGAGCAACATTGGCGAAATCACCAAACTGAGCCTCCCAAATGGTAAGACCGTTTGGATTTCCGAGCGCATAACCATATTCGAATCCGAGGACTCCGTACTCATTCAGCGGTGAATTATAAACGGAGAAGGAAGCCTGGTTTTGCGATATATTTTTGAGGGGAATATAGATAGAATCAGTATCTTCAATAACATGCGCCGCATGACGATGGGCAAAGGTGCCGCGGACCGAATCCTGTCCGCTTAATCGTACCGGATGCCCGTCATATAAAAGTGTTCCATAGGCCAGCAATTCTCCAAGTGCCCAGTCAATTTTTCCCGCCGTGATCATCCCGCGCCTTTCCTCATTCAACTTTACGGTCTTATCGATGAACTTTTCTTCAGGAGGAAGGAAGGTGATCTTATCGCCGATGAATTTTAATAATTCTACAGAAATTTCATTCGGATAGTGCTTCTCAAAATCAGCCCTGGCAGCATGCTTATACCCTTTCCAGTCGTTAAAAAGAAACCGCTGAATGTGCACTTTGCCCATTTCTTTGGAGATTTGCAGCTTTTCATCGAGGAAGACATCAAAGCTCCTTTGCTGGTGCTGAATTTCTTCTCTGCTGAAAATTCCCTGCGAAATGAGTACTTCGGCATAAATATCCCGCGGATTCGGATGAGTGGCTATTGCCTTATACAGAGTAGGTTGTGTATACCTGGGTTCATCACCTTCGTTATGACCATATTTCCTGTAAGATAGAATATCGATAAATACGTCGGATGAAAAAGCATGCCTGTATTCCATCGCCATAATAACTGTATGAACAAGAGCTTCTGCATCATCACCATTTACATGGAAAATAGGGGCTTTGATTACTTTCCCGATGTCGGTACAATAAGTACTGGAACGCGCGTCGAGGTAATTCGTGGTAAATCCTACCTGGTTATTGATGACAATGTGAATGGTACCGCCGGTCTTGTAACCGGATAATTCCGACATCTGTACGACTTCGTATACTACACCTTGTCCGGCTATTGCAGCATCACCGTGAAGCAGAATGGGCAAAACCTTCGAAAATTCACCTTTGTACTTGTTATCAATTTTTGAACGGGCAATCCCCTCAATAATGGGCGATGCAGCCTCAAGGTGAGAAGGATTGGGAGCCAGATGAAGGGTAACTTCTTTGCCATCACTCAAAGTAATGTTGTTGCAATAGCCCAAATGATATTTTACATCTCCAAGGGCAATGGTATCCTCATATTCTTCAGCAACAAATTCCTGAAAAATATTCTCATAGGGCTTTTCGATAATATTGGCCAGTACATTGAGCCTTCCTCTGTGCGCCATGCCGATAAAATACTCTTCAATGCCCAGGGACGAACCTTTTTCGATAAGATAATACAAAGCTGGTATAAGTACCTCTGTACCTTCGAGGGAAAATCGCTTCTGGCCGACAAACCTGCGGTGAATAAAATTCTCAAAACCAACTGCCTTTAATAGATGATGGAAGATCTGCTTTTTGGCATCAGGGGAAAAGTTTGTCCTGTTCCGGCTCCCTTCGATCCGTTTCTGCAGCCATTCAATTTTTTCCGGTGTCCTGATGAACATATACTCCGCACCAATCGACTGGCAATAGGTCTCCTCCATATGCTGAACGATATCGCGAAGTGTGGCATCACCTATTCCTATCTCAGTACCCGCATGAAAAACAGTGTTCAGGTCCTTTTCTGACAGTTGATAATTCTCCAGGTCCAGTGTGGGAAAATAAGATCTTCGGATTCTAACCGGATTGGTTTGCGTGAAAAGATGACCTCGTTTTCTGAAAGCATCTATGAAGTTAAGTACCCTGAATTCCTTATCAAGATGTTCATTGTCTGCCTGGGTACCTGAATGAAATCGCCTGGCAAAATCAAAGCCGCTGAAGAAATTTCTCCAACTTTCATCCAATGATTCAGGATCTTCTAAATACTGGCTGTAAAGCCGATCGATTGATTCAATCTCACTGTTGCCCAGAAATGAAAACCGGTCCATCAAATTGGTAAATTAATTGTATGAATTGATAATCCGCTCAGCAATCAAATTTACGAAACTTTTTGATGATGACGCGGATTACGTGCCGACCCCCGCAAAGGAGTTTAAAAGATAACAAGCGAGAGGTGGTTTGGTTTTCTATTTGCTGCAACAGGGGAAGAAAACCTGATGAACCTTAGTAATATTTGTTCTCTGTCAGATAATTCCTGACATAATCGTTGATCCCCTGTTCCAGCGAATGAAACTCCCGGTTATAACCGGCTTTATGAAGTTTTTCCATTCGGGCTTCCGTAAAGTACTGGTACTTGTTGCGGATATCTGAAGGGGTATCAATATATTCAATGGCCGGTTCCAGGTCCATTGCATTGAAAGTGGACCTGGCCAGATCCAGGAAGGTTCTCGCTTTTCCAGTCCCCAGATTGTATATGCCCGAACCGGCGCGAGAGAGGAACAGCCAATAGATAACCTGAACCACATCCTTGACATAAATAAAGTCGCGCGACTGGCCACCGTCAGGGATACCTTCCTTGTGCGAGCGGAACAACTTCATGGAGCCTGTTTTACTGATCTGATGAAAGGCATGCAAAACCACAGATGCCATCCGGTCTTTATGATATTCGTTGGGTCCGTAAACATTAAAAAACTTCAGTCCGGCCCAAAAGGGAGGAGATACCGGCTGATCAAGAGCCCATTTGTCGAAGTCATTTTTGGATTCTCCGTAAGGATTTAACGGCTTTAAATCTTTGATCAACGCATGATCGTCAAGATAGCCAAACTCACCTGAGCCATAAGTTGCGGCAGACGAAGCATAAATGAGCGGGATTTCATACTTTGAACAGGCTGACCACATCTTTCTCGAATATCCAAGGTTCAACCTTTCAAAAACCGATATATCAAACTCAGCGGTATTGGTTCTGGCACCCAAATGGAAAATAAACTTAACCTCCTGATGGTGCTGATCCAGCCATTGAAAAAACTCATCGCGATGGATCTTTTCAAGGAACTGTTTATGATTCAGGTTCCTGTTTTTTAATTCATTCCCGAATAGGTCAACCAGCATAATGTTTTTAATGCCCTGGGCATTCAAGTAACCTGTAAGGTTGCTGCCTATAAAACCTGCTGCACCGGTTATAATAATCATAAATCAATACGGTTGAATTACCTGCAAAGAAAGCAATTTTACTTCTAAAATACCGCACTTCGTCCTAATCGGCACGAAGTTCTTCAAGAACTTCCAATACGGTAGCAGTAAGATTTCCAAGTGCCAGATGCAGGTTCCAGTTGTCTACTTTGCGGATCTCAATAAAGTAGGATACGGATCTGATTTGCAGGAAAGGAACTTTTTCCATAAGGCATACATAAAAGAAGGCTGCACCCGACATGGTCTCAATCTCACATTTAAAGCGGCCCTTGATCCTTTGAATGTTTTCCTGTCGGCCATGCAGGGTATTCACGGTGATCGCCTTCACCGGTATAAGAGATTCCACTACATCGATTTCGAAATTTCCGAGACTTCGCATGATTTCTCCTGTAAATGGGAAGGAGTCTTCGTTCAGCATTTCCTTTTCACTGAGTGTGAAAAATGAATCCTTTTCCTCAAATCCCAGATCAGCAAACTGATCCTGAATAACATTCACAACGAAACCAAGCTCAAGAAAGTAATCAAAACTCCCTGCAATTCCAAGGTTTATGGCCAGGTCATAACTGAAAGTATGCAGAATTTTTGTCAGGTGATAGGCCATAAAAACACTTCCGTGACCTGTGATCAGGATATCAATATCCAGGGTTCCCAACCGGTAATTGAAAAGATTGTAATATATCTTGGAAACAAAAGTCAGTTTATCCCGCAAAAGTTTAACTTCACTGTTCGAGGATGCTACACAAAGGATTTTCATGGTTCATTCAATTTTCATGGCAGCTTAACAAAATGTTCTTAATTTTGTCCTAAACCACCATAATTTAAAGATAAGACATTTTAGCAAGCGCCCATTAAAATATTTTATTGTGCAAATCTTAATTTAATTTGATTCATGGAAGAAAAGAAATCAATTATAGAAGGAATTGTCGAGGCAGGTTTTGAGCGGGTAGACAAATTTAATGGACGCAAGACAAAATCACTTGCTTCTTTGTATCGGAAGGTGTTGAGCAATCTTGGCGAGGATCCCTGTCGCGAAGGATTAATTGATACGCCTGATCGGGTGGCCAAAGCGATGCAGTATTTCACACACGGTTATTTTATTAAGCCGGAGGAAATTCTGGGAGCCTCACGGTTTCATGAGGATTACCAGCAGATGGTGCTGGTAAAGGATATAGAATTGTATTCTTTATGTGAACATCATATGGTGCCCTTTTTCGGCAAAGCTCATGTTGCCTATATTCCCAACGGGTATATCACCGGTCTGAGCAAAATTGCCCGGGTTGTTGAAGCCTATGCCAGAAGATTGCAGGTTCAGGAGCGATTGACCATGCAAATTCGTGATTGCATTCAGGAGGCATTAAATCCCCTGGGTGTGGCAGTTGTAATTGAGGCAAAACACTTGTGCATGGTCATGCGCGGCGTTCAGAAACAAAACTCGGTCACCACCACTTCGGCTTTCACAGGCTGTTTTCTGAAGGATAACCGCACGCGGGAGGAGTTTGTTCACATGCTGGGCATAAAATTGCATTGATGAAAAAACCGGTCCGCAGTTAACAGCAAGATGACTGAACCGTCAGGTTATGGAAGCAACCACAGCAAGGTAACCCTATGAGCATTGTAAATCCCGATGAAATCGAAAGCTTAGCGTACATTAATTTTATCCGGTGAAAATAAAATCTGTTATATTTAAGGATTAATATTTACGCAAAGCAATACAAATGGATGGTATATTGGATTTCTTGAAGGAACTCGTAAATCCTGAAAGCATTATTCGTTATGGAGGAATTTATCTGTTACTATTTGTTGTATTTGCTGAAACTGGTTTATTCGTTGGTTTTTTTCTCCCTGGTGACTCACTGCTTTTTACTGCTGGCTTATTTTGTTCAACAGGGATTCTCCAGATACATCCGGCCCTGCTTATTGGGTTAATCATCTTTGCAGCGGTAACCGGTAACATGTTCGGTTACTATTTTGGTAAAAAGGTGGGTGTAATGCTATTTAAGCGCAAATCAGGTCTACTCTTTCGCCAGGAGCATCTGATTGCAGCCAATGAGTTTTACAAAAAGCATGGTAAAAAGACCATTGTACTTAGCCGCTTTTTGCCAATATTACGGACTTTTGCTCCTATTATCGCTGGAATTGTTAAACTGGAATATCGTAAATTTTTTATTTACAGTCTGATTGGGGCTTTTTTTTGGGTTTGCTCATTGGTTATGACCGGTTATTTTATGGGGAAATACATCCCAAAAACAAAAGACTATTTGGAATACATTGTTATTTTTTTGATTGTCATCACATCTATTCCCTTTGTTTATAATTCTATAAAGAAAAAGCTTGCGAAACGATTCGTTAGATCAGATCAGCAATAGAGTAATCTCTGCTAGAACCTGTTTCCATCAAAGGATATCCTGGAAGCGAATATGATTTAACAGCATTTCTCATACGATTCATATCTTTTTCTGATTTTTATCGGCAATTGCCAAACTTTATTTGGCGTTGAATGAAACCTATTGCAATCTAATAGCGTTAAACAACTCATTATAATATAGAAAGTATAAAAAGGGGAAGCCGAAAACCTTAGAGTAGGCACATATCAAATACTCTAACTATGAGAAATTTAAGTAAAGTTCTGTTTGTTAGTTTGTTGGTTTTCATCAGTATGCAGTCTTTTGCACAGAAGTTTGGTGTGCAGGGCGGTATTAACCTGGCCAATATGGTATCAAAAGATGATGAAGATACCTATAGTGATGATTTCGAAATGAATCTGGGATTCAATGCCGGTGTTACATTTGAATTGGGATTTGGTGACCTCATGTCACTTGAAATGGGTGCCATGATGGATACAAAAGGTTTTAAAATTTCCGAGGGTGATGCAACTGTTAAAGTGAACCTTCTCTATGCTGATGTACCGGTATTGTTAAAGGTAGGTACCGGTTTGGGACCTGTAAGGGTATTCGGCGCTGTAGGACCTTATTTAGGCGTTGGTATTACAGGGAAATATACTGTGGAATTTGATGGAGATAAGGAATCCGAAGATATTGAATGGGGCGATGGTGATGAAGCCGATCTCAAGAGACTGGACTATGGTGCAAAATTTGGCATCGGAGCTGAAGCCAGTGGTTTTACCTTTGGCGTTTACTATTCATTGGGTTTGGCCAATTTGGCAGTAGATACCGACGGCGGATACAAAGAACAAAACCGTGTTCTTAGTTTTTCTGTTGGCTATAAATTCGGAAAGTAATTTTAAAAAATTGCATTTACAATAAAGGGCGGAGGTTTTCCGCCTTTTTTTATGCAATAGATTACCCGTCAGCTGCTGCGGGTACAATACAAAAAAAAGTGGCCCGGAAAACTCATTCCGGGCCACGCTTTTTTAACGGCTAAAAGAATTTCGGTTATTTGTGTTTGCTTCCTACCAGTGCAAAGAATACAATGTAAGCATAGCAGATCACCGGAAGAATAAAGGCATACCTTACGCTCCAGGTATCGGCAATAACACCCATCAGGAGGGGAATGACAGCACCACCGACAATCAGGGTATTTATAACTCCCGAGGCCATGCTCATTTCACTTTTGTCCAGTCCGTCAACACTCAAGTGCGAAGATATTCGGGAACATGACCGAGTTAAAGAAACCAATTGAAATAACTGCCCACATGGCAACCATACCGGAAGTGCCCATGGTTACAAACTCAAGCAAGGCTGCGATGGCTGCAAATACAGCCAGTGTTATACTGGTTCTGCTCCTTCCAAGCTGCATGGCCAGAAAACTTGCCAACGAGATGGCCATAAAGATCAATCCGTCGGTTACACTGTACTCGGTGATATACCAGCCTGCAACAAATGCAAAGGCAAGCACCAGCAAAACATAGGTGTATTTTTTAGTATTGTCAGATATATTCGAAAGCATGATGGATCCGAAGAAACGACCGATCATGGCACCTCCCCAGTAAATTGCAGCATATTTGGCAGCAATGGCAGGGGTTAAACCTCCGAGATCGGGTGCGGTTAAATAGGGAACAATCATGGCAGCTGTACCAACTTCAGCACCAACATAGAAGAATATTCCAAGGGCTCCAAGCAAAACATGGGGATACTTCCAAATGCTTTTCTTTTGTTCTCCCTGTGTTGATATTTCAGGCAATTTCAGAAACAGTATACCGATTCCGATCAGGATCACCAGGGTGCCTATTATCAGGAATGGAATCTGAACAGCTTTTGCACCCATGGCCGTACCGGCAGAGGTGAATACAAATACACTAAGAACAAGAGGGGCAATGGTCGTACCAATGGAATTGAGTGCCTGCGTCAGGTTTAATCGTCCGGATGCTGTAGCTGAGGATCCTAATGCAGCCACATAGGGATTTGCGGCAGTCTGAAGTAGAACCACACCGGAGGCCATAACAAAAATAGCCACCAGAAAGAACGGATAGGAAGGTATATTGGCCGCGGGGAAAAACAAATAGCTTCCAAGGCCTACAGCGAACAAACCTGCAATTACGCCCATCTTATAGCCAATTCTCTTAATGATGGTGCCACTTGCAATGGATAGAAGAAAATAAGTGAAAAAGAATACCCCATTTACCAATTGAGCCATAAACTCGCTGAGCTGAAATACCTCTTTTACCTTTGCGCTGAGCGTGATATTAAATGTGGTTACAAAGCCAAAAATGAAAAAAATCATTGACATGAATGTCATCCCAACTGCTAATGTATTTTTCTGCTGTGTCATTTTGTAAATTTTAGGTTAAACATTAGTATTAAAACCGACATAAGTTTACTAATTTCTCCGGAAAAACTTGCTATTATTCAGAAAAAATTCATTTCGTAACGATTTCATGCGGCAAGGATTCAAACACCTCCACCGCTGCTCTTGATTTGTTGAGGGTGTAAAAGTGAATACCGGGTGCCCCTTGTTTAAGCAGGTCGATACATTGTTTAATGGCATGGTCAATACCGATCTGATATATTTTATCGGAGTTATCCTGGTTGGATTCCAATTTCTCAAGAAGTTCAACCGGGAAGGTAGTGGACGTCATATCCACAAATCTCTTGATTTGCTTATAGCTGGTGATGGGAATTATACCCGGAATGATCCTGCAGTTGATCCCTGTATGTCTGGCCCTTTCAACAAATCTGAAATAGGCCGCATTGTCAAAAAACAATTGTGTAATGAGAAAATCAGCACCAGCATCACATTTGATTTTCAGATTATGAAGATAATCATCCATGGATAAGGCTTCGGGATGCTTTTCAGGATTGGCGGCAGCACCAATAGAAAATGCATATTGCTGCTTTACAAAGGAGATCAGATCACTGGCATAGCTGAATCCGTTTTCCGGGGCGGTAAAACTATTACTTCCCTTGGGAGGATCACCCCGCAAAAGCATCACATTCTCAATACCAATTTGATTAAGATATTCCATGTCGGTTTCAATCCTGTCTTTCGAAGAACCCACACAGGTATAATGGGCCATGGTATTCAGACCAATCTTGTTCTGCAAATAATCAACCAGGCTGAAGGTGCGTTCCTGGGTTGATCCTCCGGCTCCATAGGTGACCGAAACAAAAGAAGGGTTTAGCTTCAGTAATTGACCTACATTGATTCCGAAATCCACAGCAGAAATTTCGTCCTTGGGTGGAAAAAACTCAAATGAAAATGTTCGTCTGGTTGTCTGAAAGATATCGGTTATTTTCATGCAGGGATTTATCTTATTTGTAGTTCAGATTGGAGGCCAGCAAGGATTCAACCGATTGAACGGTCAGTTCCTTTCTTGCCGCATAATCCTGAACCTGATCGGCCGATATATTGCCCACATAAAAGTATCTGGAACGAGGATTTGCAAAAACAAGTCCGCTGACCGAGGCCGCAGGTAACATGGAAAAACTCTCGGTAAGCGTAATGCCCGTATTTTCACTGGCCTGAAGCAGGTGAAACAAGGTTGTTTTTTCCGAATGGTCGGGACAGGCCGGATAACCGTGGGCCGGTCTTATGCCTTTGAATTTTTCAAGCAGCAAATCATCCCTGGATAATGCCTCATTGGAAGCATAGCCCCACAGTTCCTTTCTGATCTTCAGGTGGATCAATTCGGTAAAAGCTTCGGCAAGGCGATCCGCCAGTGCTTTTACCATAATACCCTGGTAATCGTCCAGGGCTTTCATGAAATGATCGAGTAAAACTTCGATACCTAAACCGGCAGTAACCGCAAATGCCCCCAAATAATCAACCATACCGGAGCTGCGGGGGGCAATAAAATCTGACAAACATAGGTTTGGAGTGCCTTCTGTCTTCAGTTCCTGGTTCCTGAGATTGTAAAACCTGGCAATTACCTGTTTACGGGTAATATCGGAATAGACTTCAATATCATCTCCAACGGAATTGGCAGGAAATATCCCGACAACCCCTTTGGCAGTAATCGATTTGTCACGGATGATTTGATCCAGTAACCGGTTGGCATCAGCAAACAGTTTTCGCGCTTCCTCTCCCTGAATGGGATCGTGCAGGATATCCGGATATTTTCCGCGCAATTGCCATACTACAAAAAAGAATACCCAATTGATATATTCCCTGATTTCTTCGAGCGGATAATCCACAAAAGTCCTGATGCCGGTGAAATTCGGAGCTGATGATATTTTCCTTGCCCCAGTCAATCTTAAGTCTGTTCTTGCGGGCTTCCTCCAGTGAAACATAAGCTGCCTTTTCCTTTACACTTAAATAGGCATTCCGCAATTCATGGTATTCCTTTTTGGTGCGTTCAGTAAATTCCTCTTTCAGTGAAGCATGATAACAGGTTGCTGACAACTCCCACACTTTTTGATGCATCCTTCACATGGATCACCGGTGCATGGTAGTGGGGTTCAATTTTCACTGCCGTATGAATTTTGGAAGTGGTGGCTCCGCCGATCAGCAGCGGTTTTTTCAATCCCTGTTTTTCAAATTGTCTGGCCGCCTCCGTCATGATCTCAAGCGATGGTGTTATCAGACCGCTGAGTCCGATAATATCCACATCATGGACCAGCGCAGCCTCAATGATCTTTTCAGTGGGGACCATCACACCCAGATCAATTACTTCATAATTGTTGCAGCCCAACACCACACTGACAATGTTTTTGCCAATATCGTGCACATCTCCTTTTACGGTGGCCAGTAATATCTTGCCGGCCGAGTATTCACCTGTAGATGAACCTGCCTCCTTTTCCTGTTCAATATAGGGCTGAAGCACAGCAACCGCTTTTTTCATTACCCTTGCACTTTTAACTACCTGCGGAAGGAACATCTTACCCTCGCCAAACAGGTCACCAACTTTTGACATTCCGTCCATCAGCGGACCTTCTATGATATGCAAGGAACGGGGATATTTTGTCCTGGCTTCTAGAACATCCTCTTCTATATATTCTACAATCCCCCTTACCAGCGCATGATTAATTCTTTCTTCAACAGTACCATGGCGCCATTCATCAGTTTTTTCATCCTTTTTATCCTGAGCTTTTACGGTATCGGCAAAAGAAAGAAGTCTTTCAGTAGCGTCAGGTCGTTTGTTCAATACAACATCTTCAACCAGATCAAGCAGGTCGGGTGGGAGGTCATCATATACGGTAAGCAAAGCTGGATTAACAATTCCCATATCCAGACCTGCTTTAATGGCGTGGTATAAGAAAACGGAGTGGATTGCCTCGCGGATGGTGTTATTTCCCCTGAAAGCAAAGGAAAGATTGCTGATTCCTCCGCTTACCTTTGCAAAAGGAAGATTATTCTTGATCCAGGTGACTGTTTTGATAAAATCCACTGCATAATTATTGTGCTCCTCAATTCCGGTTCCAATGGCCAGTACATTGGGATCAAAAATGATATTTTCCGGGGCAAAATCAACCTGGGTAAGGAGCAGGTCATAGGCACGCCGGCATACCTCAATGCGTCGTTCAAAAGTATCTGCCTGGCCCTTCTCATCAAAGGCCATTACAACCACGGCAGCGCCATATTGTTTAACCTTGGCGGCCTGATCGATAAAAACCGATTCACCTTCTTTGAGGCTGATGGAATTTACTACTGATTTTCCCTGTACACATTTCAAACCGGATTCAAGGACTGACCATTTTGAGGAATCAATCATCAGCGGAAGCCGTGCTATATCGGGTTCAGCCATAACCAGATGAATAAAGCGGACCATGCATTTTTCGGCATCCAGCATGGCATCGTCCATGCAGATATCCAGGATCTGAGCACCGCTTTCGACTTGTTCACGCGCTATGACCAGAGCTTCTTCATATTTTTCCTCCCGGATCAGCCGTGCAAATTTCAATGATCCCGAAACATTGGCCCGTTCACCAATATTAATGAAGTTGCTTTCTTTGGTGAAGGTCAGGATTCCAGCCCGCTTAGAATCGTAAGATGTTTGTTCGCAGGCGGCTTTCGCGGTGGATAATTGGCAGCAAGTTCTGCAAAAGCCCTGATATGTTCGGGCGTTGTTCCGCAGCAACCTCCAACAATATTAACCGAGCCGCTTTCAAGAAATTCGCGGATCTGGGCTGCCATGATTTCCGGAGTGTCATCATATCCTCCAAACTGGTTTGGAAGGCCGGCATTCGGATGGGCACTTACATAAAATGGCGCACGGCCTGCAAGTTCGGCTACATAGGGAAGCATCTCCCTGGCGCCAAGCGCACAATTGATACCGATACTTAAGAGATTGGCATGGGACAATGAGCAAAGGAAAGCACCAATGGTTTGACCTGACAAGGTGCGACCACTGGCATCCGTAATGGTGCCGGAAACCATAACCGGAAATTTCCTCCCGGTTTCCTGGAAGTGCTTTTCACAGGCAAAAAGCGCAGCCTTGGCATTCAGGGTGTCAAATACCGTTTCGATCAGCAGGAGGTCAACCCCTCCGTCCGACAATCCCCTTATCTGTTCTTCATAGGCCATTACCAGATCATCAAAAGTAACAGCTCTGTAACCGGGATCATTAACATCGGGCGATAAGGAAGCAGTTTTATTGGTGGGCCCAATAGAACCAGCCACATAACGGGGCTTGTCCGGATCACGCTGAGTAATTTCATTTGCAGCGGATACGGCTATTTTCGCGGAAGCCAGATTCATTTCATATACAATGTCCTCCAGGTGATAATCTGCCTGGGAGATGGCCGTACTGCTGAATGTATTGGTTTCTATGATATCGGCACCGGCTTCGAGATAATCTATATGGATTTGCCGGATAATGTCGGGTCTTGTAAGTGAAAGCAAATCAATATTTCCTTTTACATCATGCGGAAAATCCTTGAATCGCTCTCCCCTGAAATCACTTTCACTGAGCTTGTATCTCTGTACCAGGCTGCCCATGGCACCATCCAGTATAAGTATGCGATGGTCAAGCATGATCATGTATGAGAGGTTTATCCAAAATAATCCAGTTGAATTAGGTCAAAATGAAATTTTCGTAACTGCAAACGCAAAGTTACCGGAAAAAAAATCCGATGATTCCAAAATCTACTGCAGGATGTTCTTAACGGTCTTAATATTCAAATCATTGAAAATCGATTTTGCCCTGCGGAGTATACATGTAGTCGATTCTGTCCTTAAATCGTTCATTGATTTTTGGTCGTACTATTTTCAGGGTGCTGTTCAGCAGATGGTTATCTTCGGTGAATCCTTCGTCAATGACGGCAAAGGTAGAGGGTAACCAGCGATGGGGGAAAAGATCATCGAATTTTCCGCCGGCCAGAAACTGATCGATCTGTGATTCGATAAGCTGTATAATTTCACGGGGGGCCTCCTCATCATCACGGATTTATATTTCGGCTCGATAACCAGGCTTTAAGCATCTGAACATTGGGATAGATCAGTGCAGTGGTATAGGCGTTCTGGTTATTATAGAGCATACACTGATCGATGTATTTGGAATGCTGAACAAGTGCTTCTTCAATACTTTCGGGACTGAATTTTTCTCCGTCATCAGCAATCAAAAGACTTTTAAACCTGCCCAGCACATAGAGGAATCCGTCTTTATCCATGTAACCGAGGTCGCCGGTATACAGCCATCCGTCCTTGATGGTTTCCTCGGTGGCTTCAGGATTTGCCCAATATCCCACCATAACATTGTCTCCTTTCATGACAATTTCACCTTTTTCACCCGGCGGAAGTTCGCTGGCCTTCGCTCATCACATATTTTCAACTCCAGATTCTTCACAAGTGACACCGGAAGATCCCAATTTGTGCTTGTCGGGATTATTGGCGGAAATCACAGGGGAGGCTTCGGTTAAGTCCATATCCCTGGTACATGGGAATGCCGATGGCATAAAAGAACCGTTGCAGATCAATATCGAGCAGTGCACCTCCGCCAATAAAATACTCCAGGTTGCCGCCGAAACCCTCTCTGACTTTACTGAACAATATTTTATCAAACAGCAACAGCAAGGGCTTTAAAAGAATCCTCAGGCCATTTCCGCGGTTCCACCCGTTTCCGTTGTACATGTAGGCTATTTTTAAAGCCAAATTAAAGAGTTTCTCGGCAACGGCACCTTTATCTCTGATACCTTTTTCAATGTTTTTCTTAAAATTTTTGGCCAGTGCAGGCACACTCATCAACAGGTAAGGCCTGTTTTCTTTGATGTTGACGGGGATATTTTTGAGCGTTTCCATGGGTGTTTCACCAACCTGAATGGAGGCCATGCTTGCACCGCAGGACATGAGTGAATAAATTCCGCACGTATGGGCAAATGCATGATCCCAGGGTAATATCAGCAAGGTGGTCCAGTATCTGGGAATTGAAAAAAGACTCAAGGCATTGTTCAATATTGGCCGCATAATTGCGGTGACTCAGGATAATTCCTTTGGGATCGGCAGTGGTACCTGATGTATAACAAATATTGGCATAATCATCTTCCTGTCACTGATTGCCATCGTTCTCTGAAAACTCCGGCATTGTTCTTCAGGAAATCTTTTCCCAGTTTGATGATTTCAGAGAATAGCATCTCGAAATCCTGGCATTCATCCTGGGGATCCAGCAAAATAATCTTTTCGAGATTTGCCAGCGAATTTTTAATGGGTAATACTTTTTTTGCCTGGTTTTTGGAAGCAATCATAAATCTTGCACCCGAATGTTCGATTCTGAATTTAAGCTCCGAGGGTTCTGTGAGTTTTACCGAAAGAGGTACATTTACTGCTCCGGCAAAGAATATCCCGAGCTCACCGATTACCCATTCATTTCTTCCCTCCGACAATAAGGCAATCCGGTCGCCCTTTTGAACTCCCAATGGATATCAGACCGGCACCAAACTGGTGGACCTTCTCCTGAACCTCTTTATAGGTAGAGCCTATATATTTGTTGTTCTTTTTTTCGAGCAGAAAAACATTATCGCTGTATTTTTCTACACAGTCTTCGAAAAGCTGAATCAAGGTTTTCATAGTGTATAGGCTTATGACTAAATTATACTGCAATATAAAAAAAAACTTAATGCAGTTAATCAATAGTCCCTCAGGAAAGACAAAATAAGACCTTTATATGGAAAAGAAGAAGGGATATGAATTATCGAACGATAACCGGAGCCAGCAGATTTTCGATTTTACAGAGTAATTGCTGAAGGTTTGCGGGTTTGGTGATAAAATCGTCACATCCTGCTTCAAAGCAGCGTTCACATTCATCACCATAGGCATTGGCAGTATGAACAATGATAGGTAAGTCGGGTTTAAACGCCTTGATTTGCCTGATTGCCTCCACACCATCGATAACGGGTAACTGAATATCCATGAGTATAAGATCAATATGCTTGTACTGCTGGCAATAATCAACTGCCATCTGGCCGTTTATTGCCCACAGCATATTTGCCCTGGTTTTTCGTGATAATACCAGATCCAGATACTTGAAACTGATCTCATCATCTTCAGCGATCAGTATGGTACGGTTGCTCCAGTCAGGTAACATATTTCATTGGTTTGTTCAATGTTTTGAAGAGGTATACGTTCAGATGGTTCCGATGTAAGAGTTTCTTGATGAACCATCTGCCATTATTCGTCCAAACTATCAATTGCTTTGACCAACGTGATCCGGTCGTTATGTGATAAAATCATTGTAGAATGATGATATTATTGGTAATTTTTGGTATTAAAAAATTAGCCTTATGATGAAGCACTTTGATCCGGCAACCCGTATTCAGGATATGCTGCAGTTTGATGAGTTTGGTGGCGTTAACCCGGCAGTTACCGATTCCTCGACCTTTACATTTTTAGATCCTGAAACCATGACCGAGACTTTTCTGGGTCATACCGAAGGTTGCTTTCTCTATTCCCGTCATTGGAATCCCAGTAACAAATACCTGGCTGATGCCCTTGCTGCCATGGAAGATACCCAGTCTGCCTGGGTCACGGCTTCCGGTATGTCGGCCATTACCTGTTCGATTCTTCAGCTATGCAACTCGGGTGACCATATCATTACCAGTGTTACTACCTATGGCGGAACTTTTGCCTTTTTAAAGAACTACCTTCCCAAGTTCAATATTGAAGTGTCTTTTGTTGATATCACAGATCTGGAGAGTGTTAAGAAAGAAATAAGACCTAATACAAAACTGATTTACACCGAATCAATAACAAATCCTTTGCTTCAGGTCTCAGATATACCCGCTCTGTCCTCAATTGCCAGGGAGAACGGGATTCTACTGATGGTGGATAATACATTCAGCCCGATGATGATCACACCGGCAAGGCTGGGCGCGGATATTGTTGTATACAGTATGACCAAGTTCATCAACGGGAAGAATGATTGCGTTGCGGGAGCAATTCTTGGTTCAGCCAGGTTTATAAACGATTTATCAAATGTGAATGATGGTACGGCCATGCTTCTGGGACCTGTCCTGGATCCGATGCGTTCCTCCTCCATTTTAAAAAATCTGCATACCTTGCATGTCAGAATGAAGCAACACAGCAGCAATGCCATGCATGTGGCAACATCGCTTCAGAAACTGGGTCTGACGGTTCGGTATCCCGGACTTCCGGACCATCCTCAGTATGCCCTGCTGAACCACATAAGAAATAAGGAATTTGGCTATGGCGGAATGGTTGTACTGGAGCTGAAAACATCACAATTGGCCAATGAATTCATGAGAATGCTCCAGATGGAGGGAGTAGGGTACCTGGCTGTAAGTTTGGGATACTTTAAGACACTTTTCAGCAACTCCGGCAAGAGTACTTCCTCGGAGGTTCCCCAGGAACTGCAGCGTAAAATAGGTTTGACCGAAGGTTTGGTAAGGTTTTCAATCGGACTGGATAATAATATCCAACGATCGGTGGACAAGATGGAAGAGTGTCTGAAAAAACTGAAGATTATCTGATCGAAACAGAATCCAGGCAATTTCGGAACAATTAACGCTATTTTTTGTTATTCATGAAAATTATAATTTTTATTGTATGGGTTTTACACTCAATATCGGAGCAAAAGCACCCGATTTCAAATTAAAAGGTACCGACGGAAAAGACCATAGTCTTGCTGATTTTAATACAAGTAAATTCCTCGTCATCTTTTTCACCTGCAACCATTGTCCGTATGTAATTGGTTCCGACGAAATTACAAAACAGACCGCACAGAAATATCAACATCTTGGAGTTGACTTTGTTGCCATAAATTCCAACAGTGCAAACACCTATCGTGAAGATGACTATGATCACATGGTAAAACGCATGCAGCAATATAAATTTCCCTGGATTTACCTGCATGATGAAACCCAGGAGATCGCCAGAAAATACGGGGCGCTCAGAACTCCTCATTTCTTATGTTTTTGACGAAGTCAGACGGCTGGTATATACAGGCAGGGGCATGGATAATCCCCGTGATGCAGCCAGGTCAACGGTAAATGATCTCGACAGGGTACTGGATGAGCTTACCAGTGGCAAAGAAATCAGCATAAAACTTACCAATCCGATTGGTTGCAATGTAAAATGGGAAGGCATGGACCGTCACTGGATGCCCGAAGAAGCGAAGGACCTGATATAATCTTTCAGGAATACCGGGGTATGATCATCAGAACCGCGAAATCCCCTGAAGTACTTCATAAATTGTACACGTTCATAGGCGGCAGGGTTTGCTGTTTTTGACTGGCTTAACATTCCCCTGAATTGCTCGATCTGTTCCATTCCTTTATCGGTCATCCAGTTTTCAAGCTCATCCAGCATCACCTGTATTTGATCGGCACCATTAATATATACTGTAGAGGCTATTTCAACGGCATTGGCCCCGGCGAGAATCTGTTTGATCATGGATGATCCGTCATGAATCCCGGTGGATGCAGCCAGACTGCATCCTGTTCTCCCTGAAAGGATACCCATCCAACGGAGTGACAGGTAAAGGTCGGAAGGATTGCTTAATACTGCTCCCGCAGTGAACTCAAGGGAGTCAATATCAATATCCGGATTATAAAACCGGTTAAAAAGTACAAGTCCGTCAATGCCTGAATTTGAAATTCTCTGCAGAAATGGAGGCCAGATTTGAAAAATAGTAACTCAGCTTGACAATCACAGGAATATTCACCTGCTTTTTAACCTCTTTGATAATGTCAAAATAGATTTTCTCATTGTCCTCTGCCGTGCCGGTTAAAATCACTGGGAAGGACAAATATGTTGAGTTCAATCGCATCGGCACCGGCTTGCTGTATCTGACGCGGAAAATAGGTCCACTGTGAGGCGGTAATACAATTAATGCTGGCGATAATGGGAATAACAACGCTTTTTTTAGCAGCGCGGATCTGGTCCAGATATTTCATGGTGGCTTCATCCGGGGACTCCATAAAATCATAAAAGTCTACTGTTTCAGGATAAAGAAATCCGTCAGAACTCATCCGGTGCATATTGGCATTCATTTCCTTCAGAATCTCTTCCTCAAAAAGTGATTTGAGAACAATGGCAGCAGCACCGTTTCTTTCGAGATCACGAATATTTTCAATGGTATCGGACAATCCTGAACTTCCGATAATGATTGGATTTTTCAGCGTCAGTCCTGCAAAAACAGTTGATAAATCAGCCATGCAATTCTTTTTTAGATTCTATTAGTAAATTTAGAAAACTTCTGCGGAATAGTTATAGCTTAAGTAACCTAATTTTCATAAATTTGTTTATCAAGATATACAATCACTGATAATTCATTCACTCAATACCTAAAGCAATGAAGAATGTACTTTTCTTTTTATGCCTTTGTCCTATTGCTTTGCAATGGATGCAAGTTTTTTAAAAAGTCCACTGCCAAAACAGTTGATACCATTACTGCAGATACAACACCTGTAGATGCGGAAATAATCGATTCTGCGGCATTATTTCCAGTGATGTCAATGACGCAGTGGAACGCCGTCACCTGCCGTGGCATCCAAGGCAATGCTGTAGGGCAAGTATTATATGATAGTCGGATGCTTCACGGTTCAGAATAATGCCGACAAGTATGCTGAGAAGCTGCGTGGAATGGGTTATGATGCCCAGATTATTCAGGGAACGGATAATTTCCAGATGGTTTCAGCCGAGCATTATGATAATTACCGTGAAAGTGTTGCTGAAATTGATAAGTTCCGAAATGAAGTTACCCCCAATGCCTGGGTATATTTACAAAAAATAACCTCCTATAAGTTTCCGGTCATGATAAACAGCGGCTGAAATTCGAAGCTCTTATAATGTGGACGATATCTTTCCACATTATAATATCTTTTGATATCAATCACTTTATTGGTACTGGTAACCACATCAATGGGTGCATTGTCATAACTGCCGTTTCGCAAGACCACCAGTCTTCCATGAATACCTTTCAGAATCAGATCAAGGGCAAGATTACCATATGCCATGGGTACAATGGAATCAATGGCATCAGGATCACCGCCCCTGACCAGATATCCCAGTTGCTGATAAATGGTATTGATTTTCTTGCCATTATAGTATTTTGGAGACAATTCCCTGATCTTATCCGAAACCAATTCCCCAATACCACCATGCAGGCTATGTCCGTATACATCTTTGTTGTCGTTCTTAAAGGTAAGGTCATTCATTCCTGCCATCATGGCTCCTTCAGAAACCAGCACAACCGAATAATGACTTGGATTTTTCTCCCGGTCTTCAATAAGCAGCTTTGTCAGTAGATCAGGATCAAATTTGTGTTCCGGTATAACACAACGGTTGGCTGCACCGGCCATGGTTGGAACATGGCGGTGAATCCTGCATACCGGCCGAATACTTCAATCACCAGTATTCGTTCATGCGAACCTGCTGATGTTCGCAGGGTATTGCACATTTGAATGGTACGGGTAACACAGGTGCTGAATCCAATGCAATAATCGGTTCCCGGAACATCATTATCCATGGTTTTTGGAATGGCAACCACTTTAACCCCTTCGGAATAAAACCTTACACCATAACTCAGCGTATCATCTCCCCCAATGGGAATGAGATATTCAACACCCAGGTATTCCAGATTTTTGATCACCTCTTCAGTAAGATCATTCACTTCATTTTTATATTTATCGCTGATATTGAACCGGCACATTGGCTTTGGGAACATGACTGGGTCTTGTGCGTGAAGTATGCAAAAAGGTTCCGCCGGTTCTGCCGGCCTTATTCACAATCTCTTCCGTAAGTACCATATATTTATCACTGTTGTCGGCTTTTTTATCCCGCAACCAATTCCATAATACCTGCCCATCCTCTTCTTAAGTCCAATAACCTGATATCCTTCACGCAGTGCCCTGATGGTAATAGCTCTGATAGCCGGATTGAGCCCGGGTACATCTCCACCTCCGGTGAGAATGGCAATTGAGCCTTTTTTCTTTTTGTATGTAACCATGGAATAGACTTTTTGTGTATATAATAATTCGTATACCAATAAAGATAGATATTTTTTAAAAAAAAAAGCAGGGCATCAATGCCCTGCTTTTCAATATTACCAGTTCAGATTTTTTTGAAGTCATATTCTTCCGGATCGGGAAGAATTTCTTGGCTGCCTTATAATCGTTTTTTGTAATATAATGCAGGTTGTTTTCAAAAATAAGCTTTAACCCTTTCGGAATCCATATTGACAAGCCTGGGTTTTACTTTCCCGTTTTCATCTTCCACATCTTTCAGGTAAAGGGGCACGATATCTCCGTTAGGGTTATGAGTGACCATGCAACCGGTCTTGCCTTCCTGAAAGAGTTTCATAACACCTGTTCCCAGCATGGTTGCATAGGAAAGGTCATAGGCAATGGGTCTTACACAGCGGAGTTCATAACCTATTTCATTCGGCCGGCTTTTAACTGAAATATTCAGCTTTTTCAGTTTTCGCTGTACCAGCATATTAAATATATGGGCTTTGCTGACATTGCCCAATTCGGGATGACCATGGTCATCATAGGTGAAATTGATACCCGTTCCTTCAATTTCCTCATCACTCATAAAATGAAATACGCCTTCACTGATAATGGCGACCCCATATTCAATTCCCAGCAACGCCGTTTTACCATGGAGGAAATGATCATCTTGGTGATGGCATCAAAGGTGATCTTGGTCTTGTTGAACATTTCAGGGAATGATGATCATGGGATAATGACAGGCAGTTCCAATACCAAAAGCAAGATGACCTGCTTCACGGCCCATGGCGGAAACAACAAACCAGTTACCGCTGGTACGTGCATCTTCATAAATGGTGGTACCAATCCTTACTCCTTCTTCCTTGGCCGAATGATAGCCAAAGGTTGGGATGCCTTCCGGCAAAGGCAGATCGTTATCAATGGTTTTGGGAACATGAATATTTGAAACTTTCACCTTGTTATTTTCCAGAAACTTACTGATACGGTTTGCCGTTGAAGCCGTATCGTCACCACCAATGGTCACCAGCAGTTTAATATTGTTATTCACAAAGAAATCGGTTTTGAATTCTTCGTCTTTGGGTTTATACCGGCTCATTTTCAAGGCTGATCCACCCCGGCTGTAAATAGTATCGGCAAAGCTAAAATCGAGTATGTTCAAAATTGGGAGTATCGGTGAACATTGTTTTGTATCCTTCATGAATACCCAATACATTCATATCCGGCATTTAAAAAAACTTTCGTAACTGATCCGATTACCGTATTAATACCGGGTGCCGGACCACCTGCACATAAAATTGCAACTGATTCTTTCATATGATATTAATCCTTAAATATTTAAGAGTGAAGTTTAAATAAAATTCAGGTCTGCAAAGATGTAAATATATTTTTAAAAAGTAAATATAAGGTCAACAATATTGCCAATGTCATAGGCAGGTATAATAAATCTCCTATATTTGGGAGCTTAAAACCGAAGTAATGCAAGAGAAACAAAAATCACTCAAAGAATTGGTTTATGCGAGGTGGGGCGTTTTATTGATTGTAAGCCTGATCATGGCTGCAAATTATTTTTTTTATGATGCCCTCTCACCCTTAAAAGATAAAATACAATCCAATCTCGGTTTTTCAAATCAGCAATATGGATTTCTGCAATCTACCTACTCCCTGTCAAACGTATTTCTTTTTATGGCGGTGATCGGCGGTGTCCTGCTGGACAAATGGGGTATCAGATTTACAGGCATTGGTTTTACTTTCTTCATGGCGCTTGGGTCTGTTCTGACATTTTATGGTGCATCAGATACTTTCAGAAACGGAGGATTGGGATACAACTTTTTAAATTCATTTCTGAACCGGTTTTCTCCCGAATTCAAATTGATGACCTTCGGATACTTTCTCTTTGGCCTGGGTGCTGAAACAAGCATTGTTGTCATCACAACCATTGTGGTTAAATGGTTTAAAGGGAAGGAACTGGCACTGGCCCTTGGATTGAATCTGGCTGTAGCAAGAATAGGACAGGCTTTGGCATTTTTCTTTTCAGCGAATCTTAGTACGCCTGATTTCTGGCACAGACCAATCCTATTATCAGCCTGTCTTTTAAGCATAGCATTCTTGTTCTTTATGGTGTATAGCTTCATTGATTACCGACTCGACAGGCAAATACAATTCAGGTTCCAGGTGGATAACGCCGAGAAATTCAAAATTTCTGACATTCTGAAAATTGTGAGAATACCTTCTTTCATATACATTGCCTTGCTTTGTGTGACCTTTTACTCTGCTTTTTTCCCCTTTCTGAAGTATGCCACCGATCTGCTGCACAATAAATTTGACCTGACTACCGCAACAGCCGGCAGATTAACTTCCATACCGATATTCTTCACGGTCTTGTTTACTCCTTTTTTCGGTTGGATCGCTGATACTAAAGGTAAAAGTGCTTCCATGATGGTGTATAGTTCGATATTGTTGATCATCGCTCATCTGACACTTACTTTTACGCAGGTTAATCCGATTGTTCCTATGGCGTTGCTTGGGATCGCCTTTTCCTTAATACCGGCTGCGATGTGGCCTGCTGTGGCCAAGATTATTGATCAAAATAAACTGGGTACCGCTTATGGCATTATGTTTTCGGTGCAGAATTTTGGATTGTGGCTTTTTCCCATATTAATCGGGCTGATACTTGACAAAACCAATCCGGATGTAACCGCTAAAATGGTGGAAGAAGGCGTGGCCAAATACAACTATACCTATGCCATATTAATGCTGGCCATTATTGGTGTGGTAGGTATCGTATTTGCCTTGTTGCTGAAACGTGAGGACAAGACCTCAGGATTTGGCCTTGAACTTCCTAACCGTAAAAAATAAACCGGCTTTATCTGAAAATAATCTGTTTTCTGTCGGGGCCTAACGATACAATGGTCACAGGTATACCGGTTTCTTTTTCGATAAAACGAATATAATCATGAAGCGGTGCAGGAATATCTGCTTTATCAGTAATCTGCGATACATCACAATTCCAGCCTTTCATTTCAATATATTCAGGTGATGTAACCTTCTGCAGGTCATATGGGATCCGTTCCGTGATATGTCCTTCATACCTGTAGCCAGTGCAGATCCTGATCATATCGAAATCAGAAAGTACGTCGGCTTTGGTCATAAAAAGCTGGGTAACCCCGTTGATCAGTATGGAATACTTGAGTGCAACAAGGTCAAGCCAGCCACAGCGGCGCGGCCTGCCAGTAGTGGCGCCGTATTCATGTCCTTTTTCCCGGAGGATGTCCCCGGTTTCTCCTGTCAGTTCAGTGGGGAACGGTCCGCTTCCTACCCGGGTACAATAAGCTTTGAAAACCCCAAACACTTCCCCGATACTTGAGGGGCAATACCTAATCCGGTACATGCTCCGGCACTGATAGTATTTGAAGAGGTAACAAAGGGATAGGAACCAAAATCAATATCGAGCATGGTACCCTGAGCACCTTCGGCAAGCACTTTCTTGCCCTCCGAAAGCAGGTGGTTGATCTCGTACTCGCTGTCGATAATGGTGTACCTGCGGATTTCATCGATTCCCTGAAAACCATTGCTCTTCCTGTTCTTCAATATTATAACTGAAGTCATATAACCGCAGCAGATCAATATGTTTTTGCTTAAGATGATTGTATTTTTCCCTGAAATCAGCCTGCAGGATATCACCAACCCTCAATCCGTTACTGCCGGTCTTATCCATGTAGGTAGGACCTATGCCTTTCAGCGTGCTGCCGATTTTGGTAATACCTTTGGCAGCCTCTGAAGCCGCATCGAGGATCCTGTGAGAAGGCAGAATCAAATGGGCTTTCTTGGATATCAGCAGTTTGCTGAGCAGATTAACCCCCAGCTTGGATATGGAATCGGTTTCTTTCTTAAAGATAACCGGATCAATTACAACACCATTGCCGATAATGTTGAGTCTGATTTTCATGAAAAATACCCGAAGGAATTGAATGCAATACATGCTTGATGTTATTGAATTCAAGCGAATGACCGGCATTGGGCCCTCCCTGAAAACGGGTGATCACATCATACTTAGGCGTTAATACATCCACAATCTTTCCTTTTCCTTCATCACCCCACTGAAGGCCTAATAACAACATCTGCTTTCATACCGTAATAGGGAATTTAAAAATGCCTCCGAAGGTAGTAATTTTTTTTATTCTTCAAATTTCTACAGCGTCTCCGGAAATTCAATCAGCAGCAAATCAGGTATTATTGAAATATTTTTTTTCTCTTCTCGGGAGTATCTTTTTTTCTCCCGTAAATATACAGGGAATGATGAGAAGGATCAAATCCGTTTAATTCGCAGGCTGTATTGATAATTTCCTGCATTCTCGGATCACAGAATTCAATAACCTTGCCAGTATCAATATCGATGAGATGATCATGTTGCATGCATTGATAGGCTTTTTCAAACTGGGCAATGTTTTTGCCAAACTGGTGCTTGACCACCAGATTGCAGTCAAGCAACAATTCAATGGTATTATAAAGTGTAGCACGGCTTACCCTGTAGTTTTTGTTTTTCATGAAACAGATAAAGCGTTTCAATATCAAAATGCCCCTCACGCGAATAAATTTCATCCAGAATGGCGTAACGCTCAGGAGTTTTACGATGCCCCTTCTTTTCAAGATAATTGATGAAAATCTTTTTGACAGTCTCTTTTGTCTCAGCAGAAACCATAACCTGTTCATATTAATTATCGGGAGCTAAATTAATTAATTTTTGTTCAACTGCTCCTCTATTTAGAATAATTTTAAATTAATTCAGGACGACTGCTTCAACCCGTTTTACTGCATCCACACCTTTTATTTTGCTTAGACTCATCAGCAGGTTGATTCAAGTCTTTGCATCGTGTACATAAAGGTCCATAGTGCCTTCCCAAATGCCATCGTGACTGGAGAGATTGATGGTTCTGATGTTCACATTCAGTTCCTTGCAAATCACTGTGGTAATATCATTATAAATGCCAAAACGGTCGATACCATTAATAGCAACTTTGACCAGAAATGAAAGTAATTTATGTGTAGTCCATTTTACCGGAACAAGCAGTTCACTCTGACTGGAAAGAAGCCTTATGGCTGAGGAACACTTTGGCCTGATGAATGGTAATTTTGTCATTCGTCCACAGCATCCCTGAAGCCAATCACATTATCCCCCGGAATGGGATTGCAGCATTTCGCAATGGTATAATCGGTGGTGGCATTGTAAATATTTTCCCTAAGCAGTAACAGGGGTTTTGGTACTGGTTTTGTGAGGGCATTGATTCAACGTAAGTGCTTTCCGCGATTTCAGGGAAGTTTTCCCAAGTTGAAGACTCCAGTAATTCACCCATTTGTTCTTGGTATTGTGCTTCAGAACCTGATCAAGATCTTCGAGCTGAATAATGCCGGTACCTATTTTGCTGTATAGTTCGTCCTTGTTCGACAATTCATAGGCAGGCAGCAGTTTCTGAATAATACGGGCATTGGGTCTTAATTTCATTTCCAGAAGCTTATCTTCCAGAAGTTTTTTGCCTTTTTCTATCCGGTTTTTATTCTCGGCTTTCAGGGCGTCTTTGATGGCGGATTTGGCTTTAAGTGTGATGACATTATCAAGCCATTCACGCCTGGGGCCGATAGGTATCGGAGGTGATAATTTCAACCTGATCACCGCTTTTAAGCATGTGATTGAGCGGTACAAGCCGGTGGTTAACTTTGGCCCCAATAGCCTTATGTCCTATTTCACTGTGAATTTCATAGGCAAAGTCGAGAACAGTGCTGTTAACCGGAAGTGTTTTGGTATCGCCTTTTGGGGTGAAAATAAAAATCTCAGAGGCAAAAAGATTCAGTTTAAAATCATCCAGGAATTCAAGCGCATCTGAATTTGGATTGGCCAGTAATTCCCGAATGCGCTTGAGCCATTTATCGAGTTCACTTTCCTGTGAGCTGTCGGTTTTGTATTTCCAGTGTGCGGCAAATCCCCGCTCAGCAATATCATCCATTCTTCTTGATCGGATCTGAACTTCCATCCAATTGCCTTTGGGTCCCATAACCGTTGCATGAAGGGCCTCATAACCATTGGCTTTGGGAGTGCTAACCCAGTCACGTATTCGTTCGGGCTTGGGCATATATATATCAGTGATCATGGAATAAATGTTCCAGCATTGCGTTTTTTCAGGGATAAGCGGGCAAAGGATCAAAAACAATCCGGATGGCCATCAGATCATAAACTTCTTCAAAAGGAATATTCTTGCTTTGCATTTTATGCCATATGGAATAGATGGATTTATACCGACCGCTGATTTCATAGTGGATGCTGTTTTTTTCAAGTTGTTCCTTAATGGGTTTTGCAAATTCCTGAATAAAAGCCTGGTGGCTTTTTTCCTGACTTTTTATCTTATCCGATAATTCCTGAAAAATCTTGGGATACCGGTATTTCAGACTGAGGTCTTCAAGTTCATTTTTGATGGTGTAGAAACCCATGCGGTGAGCAAGGGGGGCATATAAATACAGGGTTTCAGCCGAAATTTTCATTTGTTTGGCAGGGGGCAGTGACCCAAGCGTTCGCATATTGTGCAGCCTGTCGGCCAGCTTTATTAAAATCACCCGCACATCATCCGACAGGGTAAGCAACATTTTTCGGAAATTCTCTGCCTGCAAGGTTGAATTCTTATCAAAAACGCCGGAAATTTTAGTTAATCCGTCAACAATGGAGGCAATTTTAGGCCCGAAATGAGTTCTCAATATCTTCCAGGGAGAATTCGGTATCTTCAACAACATCATGCAGCAAGGCGGACAACAATGGATTTCACACCCAGTCCCATTTCCTGCGTAACGATCCTGGCAACAGCAATGGGATGCAGAATGTAAGGTTCTCCTGATAACCGCAAAGCACCTTTATGAGCATTATAAGCAATTTTAAATGCTTTCCGTATCAGCGCCTTATCACTTCGCTTATTGCACCGAACGCAACTTTCAAGCAGATCGTTGAATTCACGCTTGACTTGAATCTCCTCTGCCGATAGTGTGGAACTCATGAAATGTAATCAAATAGTAACTCGTTGAAGATAATGCAAAAGTAATGATTTAGCAAAATCCGCAAGTTGAGCCGGTAAAAGAATTCGACGGTATGAGGAATTAGCGGTAAACGACGGTTACCTTTCCGTTGAGCTCAATAATAATCGGAGGAGTAATTGTACACCCTAATATAATAAACATATACTCCCTCGGGGACATAATTCGCCGTTTACCCTGCCATCCCAGGCTGATGATCCTTCCCATATTTTAGTCCCCAACCGGTTATAGATGATCATTTCATAATGCTCAGGCTGAAAAGAAAATACAGGTTCAAATACCTGGTTGGCTGATCGGTATCATTGGGTATAATAGCATTGGGCATGCGGATATCAGGATTCACTGAAAAACATATCCGGTTAGACATACTTTTGCCCGTCATGCCATAAATGTTGGTGATTTCCGTTGCTTCTATCTGGTAACATATCAGGCTGCTTACCGGATCGGGGTAGTTTATTAATCTGCTCAGATCTTCGGTATACGTTGTATTGCGGTTTACACTAATCGTGTCCATCAACGGATTGTTACGTCCGTTGCTTCTGATGATGCGGTACTGATCCACTCCGCCCAGCCAGTACAGATATTCATTCCATGAAAGAGACACTGCATTTCCCGTGAGAGATCCGCTGAGGATAATATTGTTGGCCATATTGGAAAGAGAGGGGGACTGAATGCACTGGTTTATTCCTTCCATTCGGTAATAATTGACCCCTGCTGTAAAGGAAACATTATCATTATAACGGATGTCTGAATCAGTGGTACTGAAGGTGGCAATCTGGGTGAAGGGACCATTCTGATTGCCGCTGCGGACCAGACTGTATTGTGACTCCCCGATGGGCGCTCCAACGACAGTAAAAGCAAGATCAATGGTATTGTTCGGACCCAGGGTGGCATAATTGGCGACCACAATGCCGGTTGGCAGTATCGTGCCGGTATTTATATCGATCATGTTGGAGGTTGATCGCCTGATCCCGTCCACATGCACGGCTTCCACAAATATCTGGTACTGCTGATCGGATGCAATACCGCTTAGCAGATAGGTGTGTGTGGTTTCTGAAACCTGGGCGATCAGGTCGTAAGCCATTGGGCCGGTTCTCCTGTAAATGTTGTACCCGGTAATGGAGCCCCGCCAGGTATTGTAATCACCCCAGGTCAGCACCATGGTGGCGCCGCAGGAATCGAAGTCCGCAGTGAGCAGAATGGTGCTGTCCGGTGTATCAAAACCACTCGGAGTACCGTTGTTAAATGCCCAAACGGAATAACCAACAGATTCTGATGAGGAAGAGGTATTACAATTAATATACTGTGTTTCGGTTTTGTCCGCAATTCCCACGAGCGTCAAAACCGGAGGTTCATTTACATTAGGCAGATCCACCATACCGATACGATATTCATCGAAATCGGGTGGGGTAACAGGTGCCATCCAGTTAATGACATCGCAGCCTGATTCGGGATCAACCGTAACGAAGTATAAATCCGGTTGATTGGGCGTTTGGGAATAAGCAGAGAAACTTATCGATAAAAGACACTCCAGGAAAAGAAATCTTAGGGTTCTCATAAAGTTTTGCTGCATATAGGAAAACTGACAAAGGGTTTAATTATTGCACATCAAAGATAAAGGATTGAATCATTATTTTCCGCCTTAATTTTGTAATTTTGATTACAACCTTGATCCATGCAAAGTTATACCTCAAGATTAGTCCTGTTGCTGATGACGGTCTTCAGCATTGCTATGGGTTTCCTGGAGAGTTCAGTAGTTGTATATTTACGTGAAATATTTTATCCCCGGGGCTTTGCTTTTCCACTCACGCCCATGACCGGTCATATAGCCCTTACCGAATTACTGCGCGAGGCTTCCACCATAGTGATGCTTATTACCGTGAGTGTTCTGGCTGGCAAAAATGCCAGACAAAAGTTTGCCCTGTTTCTTTATAGTTTTGCCATTTGGGATATCTTTTATTATGTTTTTCTAAAGGTCCTCATCCACTGGCCTGAATCTTTTTTCACCTGGGATATCCTGTTCCTGATCCCTGTGATTTGGACAGGGCCTGTGATTACTCCGGTTTTGGTTTCAGGGACCATGATCCTCATGGCCATAATAATATTCCATTATGAAGAAAAGGTTACCCGTTTACATCTTGACTGGTCAGTCTCCGCTTTGATCATTGCGGGATCAGTTCTGGTTTTTACAGCCTTTATCTGGGATTTTACGGCCTTTTTGGTGAGGGATTTCTCCCTGTCGGCCCTGTTTAAGGCTGACATCTCCCACACCATCATACAAAGCTATATTCCCTCGGAATTTAACTGGCTGTCGTTTCTGGCAGGGGAAGTGGTTATCCTCACTGGCATTTATCGATTGCTGATGGCCTACCAGCATGCAGCTGAAAATCGGTAAACAATACCTCGTGTTTTACTTCATCATCTAAGTGACTTTTATTAATTTTAATCCATTACCAAGATGATCACGGATGATGAAAAAAACAGTCTTCTTTTCGCTGGTATTTTGTTTTATCGCTTTGTTCCAGTCTCCATTAACAGCACAGTCCTGGATCAGGGTCAACCAGCTGGGGTATCTTCCTGTATCTGACAAAGTAGCCGTGCTGGTGAGCAAGGATCTGATTGATCCTTCACAGTTTAAGCTGCACAGTGCCCTTACCGGTAAGGTTCTTTACAGTTCCGATAAAATAACAAGCTTTGGACGGTATGGAACTTTTGAATCAAGCTTCAGACTTGATTTTTCAGACTTTACAACTCCGGGATCAGTATATATCGTGGCAGCCGGAGTAAGGTCTCCGGTTTTCAACATTGCAAAAAATGTGTATGACGGAACAGCTGATTTTCTTCTCCGCTATATGCGGCAGCAACGCTGTGGCTATAATCCTTTTTTACATGATTCCTGTCATACCCGCGACGGATATATCATTTATCATCCGCATCTCGATTCCACGCATATTGATGTTACCGGAGGATGGCACGACGCCACGGATTATCTACAATATACCGCCACTTCGGCCAATGCAGTGTATCAAATGCTGTTGGCTTATCAGCAAAATCCGGGAGCTTTCGGGGATGCCTTTCAGGCAAACGGAGAGCCTGGCAAAAATGGCATTCCTGATATTATTGATGAAGTGCGTTGGGGCATCGACTGGCTGCTTAAGATGAATCCTGATAGCGGACAGATGTACAACCAGATCGCGGATGACCGCGATCACCGTGGATTTCGGCTACCCAACGAAGATACCGTGAGCTACGGCAAGGGTCTGGAACGTCCCGTGTATTTTTGTACGGGCAAAATTCAGGGCGTTTTTCAATATAAAAACAGGGCAACCGGCATTGCTTCCACTGCAGGTAAATTCGCTTCGGCGTTTGCATTAGGATCTGTGGTGATGAAAAGTTTTGATCCCAATCTCAGTGAAACACTGAAGCAAAAAGCCATTGACGCCTGGGCATTTGGCAGGGCAAACCCGGGAGCCTGCCAGACAGCTCCCTGCACCGCTCCGTATTTTTATGAGGAAGACAACTGGACCGATGATATGGAACTGGCCGGTGGCGTCCTTTTTGAACTTACCGGTGATAAACGGTATTTTGACGAAGCCGTGGCGTATGGACGGATGGAAGAAACTACACCCTGGATGGGGGCAGATACCGCGCGTCATTACCAATGGTATCCATTTTTAAATATGGGTCATTGGGGCATTGGCAAATCATCCGATGATGAATATGCCAAAGAATTTACCGGATATTGGCGCAGGGGAATAGAAATGGTGTGGAACAGGGGTAAGAATAATCCTTTTCTTAATGGTGTGCCGGGGATCTGGTGTTCCAATAATCTTACGGTGGCATTATTGACCCAGTGCCATCTCTATACCAGACTAACCGGTGACCAAACTTATCACGAAATGGAGGCGGCGCTGCGTGACTGGCTTTTTGGCTGCAATCCCTGGGGAACCAGCATGATAGTTGGCCTTCCAAATTATGGCGATTATCCTGCAGATCCGCATTCGTCGCTTTCGGTCCTGCATGGGTATAAGCTCGACGGAGGTCTGGTAGATGGACCTGTGTATCATTCAATTTTTAAGAACCTGAAGGGAATCTCCATCGCAGGTGGCGATGAATATGAGCCTTTTCAATCGAACCTGCTGGTTTACCATGATGATTATGCAGACTATTCTACCAATGAACCCACCATGGATGGCACGGCTGATCTGACCTATTACCTGTCGGCCCTGCAGCAGGAGGCACAAGGTAAGAATTATGCTGTCAGTGAACTGGAATATAACCTTGGAGCCATTGTCCGGGGCGATCCCAAAGAAAAGAGAATAAGCCTGGTTTTTACAGGGCATGACCTGGCAGACGGATTTGAGACGGTAAGGAAGACCTTGAAATCCCACCGAATCCAGGCGTCTTTTTTTCTGACCGGTGATTTTTACCGCAACAAATCTTTTTCATCCATGATCAAAACCCTGCAAAAAGATGGACATTACCTGGGGGCACATTCGGATAAGCATTTGCTGTATTGCGACTGGAACAAGCGTGATTCGATGCTGGTGGACAAAAACCTGTTCGTTGCTGATCTGGAAAATAACTATGCTGCCATGAGCAGGTTTAATATTTCCCCTGCAGCGGCCAGCTATTTTTTACCGCCTTTTGAATGGTACAACGATTCTATTGCAGCCTGGTGCAAACAGTATGGACTTACCCTGGTGAGTTTCACACCGGGAACATCCTCCAACCAGGACTGGACTTATCCGGAACTGGGCACTCAGTATATCAACAGTGCGGATATTTACAGGAGAATTCTGGATCACGAAAGGGAAAAACCCAATGGACTGAATGGGTTTATCTTACTCACCCATTTTGGAACCGATAACCGGCGCCCGGATAAATTTTATCACCGACTGGATGAGTTAATCACGGAACTTGAAAGGAAAGGTTATGAGTTTGTACCGTTGCAGGAAATATTGAAGTAGGTCTGGTTTGGAAACTTAATATTTCGCAACGGCTGAACCTTCATTACATGATTACCCGGTACTGTACATATATTCCCAGTAAAATATGCCAGAGCAGATAATGTCCCAGCCGGATCCACAAAGAGGCCATCCAGCCTGCTTTTTTGAAGAATATGGCCTGCAGGAAATTAAAGGCAAATCCTGATATTAGAGCATAGGCAATTAACCAGCCATTGCCTGCAGGGAGTTGCTCGAGAGGCTCCCAGATTGAAGTAAGTATAGCAAACAACCAGAAGATATGGTTCTGGTAATGAGCAGGTATGAACTTTCTGGCAAGCAGCATGACAAGTGTCAGCGGAAGCAACCGGTGAAGAATTTCCACATAAACGGCACCGGATGTGTACAAAAGGATTGAATAGGGAAAGGGCTGTAGAAAGGGCGGTAATGCATGATAGGCAGGGTGCTGGATGATCACCTCAAAAACAAAAATGTCGGCGAGGCCAAAAACCATACCGATGACAACAGGCAACCAGAAACGATGCCGTGGTTTTACATCCTTTTCCATTAACCCGGGAAATCCGGCCTGCTTCTGAAATAATAGTGCCGCAAATCCCAGGGCCCACAAAATCAGCGTATCCCAACCGATCAATCTGACAGACTGATAATTTTTGGCTACAAAAGGGCCGATGGAATAGGCTGCCACAATTATTGCCAACAGCAGCACGTAAGCGTAATAAGATTTTTTTTCATGCATTGGACCGGGGTATTTTTGTGTCGCCTTACTGGTTTCCTATGAGCTGCCGTTTACTTGTGACTGATCAATAAACTGCCTCCTGTATCTGTCTCCAGGTTACCAGCTGAACATTGTTGTCCTTCAACAGCTTCTTGAATTCAGCACCGGTTACATAATCCAGGTCCTTTTGTCTCCAGGCTGAACCGTAATCTTCATGGTCCACACAAATAGCCTTCATTTCATCATTGTCATAAGACAAATGAACCACAATTTCATTTAAACCAGGTATCAGGGAACGAACCATTTCAGCATACATTTTATTCCAATCACCGCCTAATGCTTCACCCTGCAACATAAGGAAATTATCGACCCCGATCATGTCGGGGGTGAGTTCACTGATCAGGAAGGGCGCCGCTGTCTTCACCAGGTTCAGGGGCAATGAAACCGGAAGTTTGTATTCCCGGGCCACTTGAACGGCGATCCTGAAAATTGCCGGATTGACATACATGCTGCCCATATGACTGTCCAGGTGCGTAGGCTGAATACCGTGGGCTATCGCCCAGTCGATTTGCGTGCGCAACTCTTTTTCGACCTCCTCCGGTTTGGCAAAAAAAGCTACCTGCTGAATGGTAGGATAAAAATTGCCTTCTTTGTCCAACAAACTGGGAATATTGCAGGAAGACGTTACACCACCGACTTTGTAATACTTCCATTCGGCATTAAGTGTAAAATGTATACCAACATCCAGGCCAGGGTGGGCTTTAACATAGGCCGCCATTTCAGGTGCCCACGGACAGGGGACCATGATGCTCCCTGAGGTAATGCCTCCGTTTTCAAAAGCCTTTATCACAGCAGCATTGGTAGAATTTGACAGACCCAAATCATCGGCGTGAATGATCAGTAGTTTGGTATCCGATGGATAGCCTAATAGTTCAGGAATATTCGTTTTTTGCTGACCGGTGGCAGGGACAGGGATCAGCAAAACAAACAGGACTGCCAAAAGAAAATGGTGATTTTTCATATCCGGAAATTTGAATTTTATTCAAATATAGATTGTTTTGGAGTTATAAAAAACTGAAAGAGACCCCACCGGTAAGCAGGGTCTCTGACTTGGATAAACAACAAATTACCGGAAACTCAATATCCTGCCCGATGGAATTTCTCATTACTGCATTTGAAACAGGATAGGCAGAATGAACCTTTGCTTAACAGGATTGCCCCCTTGCTTTGCCGGATTCCATAGGGGCGATGAGGAGATTACCCGTTTTGTTTCATCATCCACAATTGGATCAAGGCTTCTTAAGAATTTTATATTAACTACCTCTCCGTTTGTGTTCACCGTGAACTCAACGATCACTTTTCCGAAGATGCCGTTCTGAATAGCATCTTCAGGATAAGTAATGTTCTGTATGACCCATTTGCGGAATTCCGTCAATCCTCCTCCCATGAAGGTGGCGCTTTCTTCCACATAAAATGGCACCTCCGCCTTTTCATCTATTCCGACAGGATCTTCCTTGGCGATTTCAATCGGGATGTCCACGGGAGTATTATCGATGGTGGCTTTTATATCTTCCACGATGCCAATGTGTGCGTCCTCATCACCGTCTGCAACAACCTCTGGAGCAACGTATTCGGCCTTCTTTTCAAAATCTTCCGGCTTAGGCGGAGGAGGTGGAACCGGTGGAGCGGGATTTTCCCTGTCCGCCGGTGAAAGTTTTACGGATATACCCGTGTTTATTTCTCCTGTATGGTATACCCGGTTCATTGCCTTAAGAAAAGGTACTGCCACAGCGGAAGAAGCTCCCAATAAGCAAATAAACAGGGCGATGATCAGGTATTTCCTGCACTTCAGGTTCAACTCATAAGCTCCGTAAGCTTTGTTCCGGTTTTCAAAGACCATGTCTTCGATGGTTCCGGAATTGCTGAAAACTTTCTGATTTTTCATGATGCGCTTTTTAAGGTTTGAAATAACTGTTGTTCAATAAATAGATGCTTTTTGGCCATAAAATCCATAAAAAAAGACCCACAAATTAGGAATTGGAAGTATATTTGAGGGAATCTCCCTGCCAATGTTATCCTGACATGTTCCTGCGGTTGAAACATAAAGAAATACCGAAAGGATCATCAGACATTCTTTCTGATGAAAAGCTCGTTTCTCAATATCTTGAGACGGGTAACAAAGAGAAGATTGCAGAATTGTTCGAACGCTATACCCACCTGGTTTACGGTATTTGTCTGAACTACCTGCAGGATGCTGATCTAAGCAAGGACGCGGTAATGGACATATTTGAAAGTCTGTTTCACAAACTGGCCGTTCATTCGGTAACCAACTTCAGAAACTGGCTTTACAGCGTAGCACGAAACCATTGTCTGATGGCTATCCGCAAGGCCGCAACAGTAAACAGGGCAAAGCATAAGATCAAGGAGGAAACTGATGAAATGGAACAGTTGGATTTCCTGAACGAAAGTGAAGACACCCTGTTGAATAAAAACATCATTGGATCTGCAGTGGAAAAATTAAGCCATGAACAGGGTACCTGCATCAGACTCATGTATATCGATGATAAAAGCTACAAAGATATTTCGGTCATAACCGGGTATTCTATGAAGGAAGTAAAAAGCCATATACAGAATGGCAAAAGAAATCTGAAAAACTATTTACGCAATAGCAATGACCATACCGACTTATAACGGATTGTTCAGTCCCGGAGGTTGCCTTACCGCAAAAGCCATAAGAAGTTACCTCGAAGGGACCCTGGGTATCAATGGTAAAATGGAAGTTGAAAAACATCTCCGGCATTGCAGGATTTGTTCTGAGGCCGTGGATGGATTCAGCCGGCACCAGCGAAAGGATTTCCTACGAAGTGATCTTGAATTTCTTTCCGGTAAGATCAGGAAACGTTATGCTTCAACACATAAAAGCGTTCTCGGACTTCCGGTAATGGTTGTTTTTTCGATCTTTGTTTCGCTGATTATTTTATTGATCATCTATTATATAATCAGGCAGTATTTATTAAATCCATAAACGGTAATAACATTACCCTTATGCGCATGGCGCCTTAAAACAAACTCTTCTTCTTGCTCTTGTTCAACTTGACTTTGTTGGTCTTTCTTTTTTCGACCTCCTTGTACCTTGAGTTCCTGGCCATCTCTGACTGTTTTGGTATCATCAGATTCTTTCTTTCAGTGGCTTCTTTTTCTGCATTGCATGCCATTAACCCTGACAACAGCAGCAGCAAAACCGGTGCAAATAGCAATAACTTACTGGATTTCATCGTAGTAATGTTTAGATATACAATAACTGCCAAGTTTGATCAATTGCCTGTTATACGATCAAAACATGTTTTTGGTTAACCTGCACCCTGTATAACTAAATCTTAAATCTTAAATCTTAAATCTTGAAATCTTAAATCTTGAATCTTGAATCTTCTTTTCCCCTGCCACCCGTCCCTTTCCTCCAATAATTTTTCAAACAAAACCAGAATCTGGTCATATCGTGGTCCCCAGGGTCGAAGTGCTGCGAAACGCGGCGGAGTTTCACCAGCGATCCGTTCCACAACGATATCCGGACTAAATTGTTCGATGTATTCCAGCATGAATTCAAGATAGCTGTTCAAATCAAACCAGTTAAAATCTTCCGGATGGTGGTGATATTCTTCGGCCATACGGGTTCCTTTAAAAAGCTGCAATTGATGGAATTTAATGCTGGTAAGTGGCAACTTTGATATTATTCCGGCGCTTTGCAGCATGTCCTGACGACTTTCTCCAGGCAGTCCGAAAATCAGGTGACCACCTACAGGTATGCCTCTCTGTGCCGTAAGGTTTATGGCATATACCGCATCTTCGAACGTGTGACAACGGTTTATACGGGCGAGTGTGTTATTATGGACCGATTCGATCCCATATTCCACAATAACATAATGCTTCCGCGAAATTTCACTGAGAAGATCCAGCTTCACATCATCCACGCAGTCAGGTCTTGTCCCGATGACCAGACCGATGACTCCTTCATGGCTCAATGCTTGCCGATAAATATGTTCCAGTACCTCAACCGAAGCATGAGTGTTTGAGAAAGCCTGAAAGTAAGCCAGGTATTTTGTGGCCCGTCTGTACCGTTTTTCATGAAAGGTTATTCCCTCTTCAATCTGTTGCAAAACGGATTTCTCAGGCAAGCAATAAGAGGGATTGAACGCATCATTCAAACAGAATGTACATCCTCCTGAACCTTTGGTTCCGTCGCGATTCGGACACGAAAAACCTGCATCAATGGTAAGCTTTTGCACACGACTGCCAAAGGTTTTGCGCATATAATCGGGGTAGGCATTAAATCTGCGATGATGTCCCCAGGCGTATTCCATCATGTATGCTGAAAAATTTAAATCTTCCCAGTTTTACGTACCACAAACAGGCTTCAATATTTTCATACCCCATGGCATGAAGCAGATTTGCATACTCTTTTATCTGTGTCTCATGGACAGTTTCCATGATGTTTCCGAATTTGTAATCAATCACAAGCGTTTTACCATCCCGGATCATTACCCTGTCAGGCCTCCTGATTTCACCGGCCGGCAGAATTATTTCAGCTTCGCTGAGAATGCGCCATTCATCCGTGTACCACGAAGAAACCTGTGGATCACTGATGGCATCCGTAATGAGCTGTGTATATTTTCCACGTTCCGCACCGGTGATAATTCCTTGCAGATGCAACCGGTCAATGGCAGATGTAACATCGCCGGGACCATTAATCACCTTAAAAATCTCATGCAGGAGTTTCCCTTCATTGAGTGGTCTGGATGGCTGACCTACGGCAGGATCAATAATGAGCTTTCCCTGGACGGCTATCCTGATGCGGTCCGAAACGATTGAAAGGGGTATGGGGCTGACATTGAAACTTGCCTGACTACTGGAAATTACGGCAGGTGATTCCGCTAAAAGGGTGCCCATTGTATAGGTGGCTTTGCCCAGGACTTTACGGGTCAGATCGGATACATTTCTCACCTGATCAGTATCATGTGCTTTGCACATTACAAACAGCCCATCGCGCGCGCGGGTAAAAGCCACATAAAGCAAATTCAGGTTGTCAATGAGTTGACGCTGATATTCCCTGAAATAGTCCCCGGCGAAAATAGTTTCTTTCAGCTGTGAGGAGAAAACAAGGGGAATCAGTTCCAGTTTGTTAAAAGGTTCCTGCTGTGACTGGCACCATAGAAAAGATCCGCTAGGTGAATGAAGTTCCCACGAACAGTAGGGAATAATGGTGATCTTGAATTCAAGGCCTTTCGATTTATGAATGGTAAGAATTCTGAGGGCATCCTGACCGGCCGGCGCTGATATCGATTTCTCCTTGCCGGTATCCTGCCAGTATTCCAGGAACCTTGAAATTTCACTGCTGTTTTTCCTGGAGTAATCAATGACCATATCGCGGAACGCCTGCAAATAGACTCTCTCGCCGGCAAATTTTTCCAAATGGAAAATGGCAATCAGGCGCTCAAGGATTTCCGTAAGCGAAAAAACACCCACCGTCTCAGAAAATCCGGGATTTTCCCATTCCGCGATCTGCTTACCGGGAGAAATATAGGTATCCAGAATCCATTGGAGCATGTACTTATTGGTCAGATCGGCCGGATTCTCCAGATGCCGGAGTAAGGTAACCAGGAAGACTACAGGGGTGGAACTGCCCAAACGCAGGGCTTCATCTGATATTACATCAAAACGATACGCCGGGTCGGGATGTTCATTGGCATATTGCAGCAGGAAATCTGCTATTTGTTTAGCTTCCCGGTTTTTTCTCGTCAATATGGCAATATCATTCAGGTGATAACCGCTGTCCTGCAATTCCTGGAGCAGACCTATGATTTTATGATGAACCGTGTCTGAAAAATCATGTTCATCATCGCCTTCTAGAAATTCCACCTGAACATATCCACCGGTATTCAAGGCATCCCCCGGTTCCTGGTGAACATTTTTGTACAGGCTGGTAATGTCAGTAACGTTCAAATCAGGCGCACCATGTCCCTGGTCCTGTTTGTTCTGAATATAGACTTCCTGCAGGATCTCAGCTGCGGAGGTGAAAAACCGGTTATTGAAACTGATAATGTTTGCTTTTGACCGCCAGTTTTTGTTCAGGGTAACAGGGTAGGTTATTCCCGGCAGAAAATCATCATGAATGATGTTTTCCAGAATTGCCCAGTTGCTGTTTCGCCACCGGTAAATTGATTGTTTCACATCACCTACAGCAAGGTTATCGTAATCCTGAGAAAGGCTATTGCTGATCAGCGGTTTAAAATTGAGCCACTGCAGGAGGGAGGTATCCTGGAATTCGTCAATCATAAAATGATGAAACCAGGATCCTGCTTTTTCATAAATGAAGGGCGTATCGTTGCCGTCAATAATCCTGTGCAGAAAAACCGGCGCTTCCGATAAGAAAAACGCATTGTTGTCGTTGCACCATTGGTATGCCAGATATGAAAGATCAGCCTAATATACCGAGGGTAAATAGATTCTTCAGAATTACTTCCTGCGTATAATAGTCCTGAAAATGCTCATTGTAGAATG
The DNA here is from genome assembly GCA_963800645.1 of uncultured Bacteroidales bacterium. Classification (GTDB taxonomy): domain Bacteria; phylum Bacteroidota; class Bacteroidia; order Bacteroidales; family UBA10428; genus UBA5072. The sequence goes on from CAWDBX010000009.1 coordinate 393,750, forward strand.
AGAGTACCTGCTGCATCAGGGGCATCAGTTCATTTTCGGAAATCTGCCGGATTTTTTCCGCATTCAGGGAATGTTTGGTAAACCACTTTTCCAGATCGGCAGGCGGCCTGTTTTGCTGTGAGAGTAGGCTCAATGAATTCAGCGGATATGAGTTTCAGCAGGAAACCGACCGGCCCTTTGCTTTTCATGTAGAAGTCATCACTATCGAGACCGGCCTTCTGCAGAATTGCTTTTGCCTGATGTCCGAATGCACTGTATTCTTTATTGATCAGGCGGAACCGGGCATATAGTTCCTGCTGGTAGGTATGAAGGAAATCACGATCACCAAATTTCCGGATGACACTGATCTGAAGAATGACCTGAATTCCTCGCGGAAAATTTCTTTTCCGAGGGTCCGGATACCTTTTTTAAGTTCCAGCTTATCTCCTTTTTCGATTAAGGATTCTGCATAATTTTATACCATGACAAACAAGCGAATTGTCACTTTCTGCCTGAATCAGCAGTTGATCAATTATCGCAGTTAAAAGAGATTCCGTATCGAGCTCGATGGAATATCCTCCCTGCATGTCCCAACTCCCGGGTAAAGGCCCGAATAATTCGCTGAAAGAAGGAATCGATTGTACTGACTGAAAAACTGGAATAATGATGCAACAGTCTTTTCAGAATAATATTTGCTTTTTCCCGGACCTGAATTTCCGAAAGTCCGGTATGAGTTGATCAGAAATCTTTCAGTTGTTTGGACGGCTGGTTCACGAAGAGAGCAAATACAATTCGCGAACAATCCGGCTTTTCATTTCATCGGTGGCCTTATTGGTAAAGGTAACTGCCAGGATATGCCTGAAATAATCAGCATCCGTGCAAATAACAACGTAAAAACTCACGGGTAAGGGTATAGGTTTTACCCGAACCAGCAGATGCCCGGATAATTTTAACTGTGGCAATGACAAAGTTTTAGAATGTGAAAATTACCATAATTTTTTCAATGAATCATTGATTTGATTATGTTTGCATGAGCATTGCAATGAAACAGTACTTACACATTCATGAATCCAGACACCATCTCTGCAGGTCTACCCCAACATCCCGGAAAAGAACAGACTTATGCCTGATTTGGTTCTCGATTTGTTGCTGGCTGTTACTTCGTGGCTTCCGCCGCAACCCTGATCCATCATTATCAGCTGGTTAATATCCCTGCACTTTTTCTGATCCCGATAAGGTGGATGGCTGTCCTTCTGCTGATCATTTTTGCCATTTTTCGCAAATCACTTACCACCTGGATCTTGATCAGTATGGTTGCCGGTGCGGTATTTGGCTATGATCTGCCGCCAGTGGCCGTGCATTTGCAGGTGATCAGCAAAATTTTTCTCCGGTTAATAAAAACCATTATCGCTCCCTTCTTGTTTGCCACAATCGTGGTGGGTATTGCCGGCCATCCCAACCTCAGGCAGGTTGGCAGAATGGGCTGGAAGTCCCTCATTTATTTTGAAGTAGTATCCACCATTGCCTTGTTCATCGGGTTGTTTGCCATCAATATCAGCAGAGCAGGGGTGGGAGTGGCACTCTGCCGGAAACAATGGCGGCCGAAAATCTCCAGAAAGTGGAACCACAGACCGGTACGGATATTGATCCTGCATGTATTCCCTGAAAACATCGCCAAATCGATCTATGAGGGACAGGTTCTCCAGATTGTGATTTTCAGCATCCTATTCGGAATTGCGGTAGCCATGCTAAAGGATAAATACAGAAGTCCCATGATCCGTTTTACCGAAGCCCTGGCTGAGACCATGTTCAAATTCACCCAGCTCGTGATGTATTTTGCTCCTTTTGCGGTTTTTGCAGCCATCGCTTACAGCATTGGTCACATGGGACCCGGATATTCTGGTTAACCTTTTCAAAGCTGCTGGCAACCCTGTATATTTCACTTGATCCTGTTTCTGTTTTCTTGTTGCTTGCCTGTTGCACTGCTGTTTAGGATCCCGGTAAGAAAATTCATTATGGCAATTTCCGAACCCGTTTCCATTGCTTTTGCCACGACCAGTTCTGAATCTGCCTTGCCTATTGCCATGGAAAGGATGGAGGAGTTTGGCGTACCCCGTAAGATAGTTGCTTTTGTCATGCCAACCGGGTATAGTTTTAATCTCGATGGAACAACCCTGTATCTGTCGTTGGCTACCATATTCGTTGCCCAGGTTTCCGGTATTCACCTGTCATTTGACCGGCAATTGCTTATCGTGTTTACCCTGATGCTCACCAGTAAAGGAGTTGCAGGTGTTCCAAGGGCTTCGATGGTGATCCTGCTGGCAACTGCTGCAAATTTTGGATCTGCCCGCATGGCCCATATACATCATTCTGGGCATTGATGAACTGATGGATATGGCCCGTACTTCCGTAAATGTAATTGGCAATTGCCTGGCCACTGCTGTTATTGCGCGGTGGGAGGGAGAGTTTGAGGGCTGACATTTTTTTTCTTCTTCCTTTGTCGGAGATATTACTTTTATTCCTACTTTAGCTTTCGCGAAAATTACTTATTGTATAAATTACAATATATGCAAAAGTCGATTATTCCAAATTTATCTGTTGATTGTGTGATATTTGGATTTGACTCAAAAGAACTGAATGTACTTCTTGTAGAAAGGACACTAATTAAAGAACAAGATCATTCGGTCGTTTTTTCTGACTTTACCCTCACCGGAAATCATGTTCAGGAAGGGGAGGATCCCGATAGTGCGGCCGTAAGGATATTGAATGACCTGACCGGTTTGCATGACATATATCTTGAGCAGTTCCATACTTTTGGAAGCACAAATAGACTCCTGAAGAATAAAGACCAGATGTGGATCCACAGTCTGGGTTTGAATATATCCGATCATGTGATCACTGTCGGCTATTATTCGCTGATTGATTGCACCTCTGTGGAAATTTCCAACGCACATGTCGCGCAATGTAAGGTGGTTCCCGGTAAACGGACTTCCCGAGCTGGCTTTTGACCATCAGAAATCCTTCTGAAAGCACTGGAGCATCTCCGGATCAAATTGAAACAGGAGCCTATCGGTTTTGAACTTCTGACTGAAAAATTTACACTTACCCAGGTACAACGCTTGTATGAGGCTATCCTGGGAACAACATTTCGATCCCCGGAATTTCAGAAAGAAACTTTCACAAATGAAATACCTCATCCCTCTCGATGAAAAGCAGACGGCGGTACGGCATAAACCGGCCAAACTTTATATTTTCAGCAGGGATGTATATGAAAGAACGCGGAAAGACACACTATGGTTTTTTAATTGATACTATTCAGTGAACTAAATTAATACAATAATTATGAATCTCCATTACATTGATCTGGGTATCATCCTGCTTTATCTGATCGCCACCATTTTTATCGGGTATTGGGTATCCAAAAGGGCTTCCACAGAACATCAATCCTATTTTCTCGGGGGAAACAGCCTCCCCTGGTATTTTCTTGGCGTGTCCAATGCTTCGGGCATGTTTGATATTGCGGGTACCATGCTCCTGGTATACTGGCTTTCCCTGTATGGAATGAAAAGTATATGGATACCCTGGGTATGGCCTGTTTTTAACCAGATATTCCTGATGGTATACCTTTCAGCCTGGCTACGCAGATCCAATGTCATGACAGGTGCGGAATGGATAAAGACAAGGTTCGGGAACGGAATGGGTGCAAAATTATCACATATTGTTGTAGTAATCTTTGCCCTGGTGAGCGTGATCGGATTCCTTTCCTATGGTTTCAAAGGCATCGGCAAGTTTACCACTTCCTTTCTGCCCCCGCTTGTTACAAATCTGGAAACACTGGCCAAATATCCGCAGATTAATGAGAACCTGTATGCGCTTATCCTGATGGCGATAACCACTTTTTATGTGGTAAAGGGAGGTATGTTCAGCGTGGTGATCACGGAGGTCATCCAATACGGGATTCTGACCATTGCAGCCATTGCCATTGGCATTATTGCCATCAGCCACATATCTCCGATGCTATTAACGCCGTTATCCCCGAGGGTTGGAAAAGGTATGGTTTGGCTGGCATATCGGACTCGACTGGAACAACCTGTCTCCGGCAGCTTCGCCAAAACTAACTGCTTTTAGCGACTGGATCGCCAAAGATGGATATGAAATGTTCGGCTTGTTTTTCATCATGATGCTTTTTAAAGGCATATTTCTTTCAGCTGCCGGACCGGCTCCCAATTATGACATGCAACGCGTCCTTTCTACCCGCACCCCGAGTGAAGCAGCCAAAATGAGCTCGCTGGTAAGTGTGGTACTGAATCCTTCCCGGTATTTTATGGTTGCCGGTCTGGCCATCCTTGCCCTGGTTAATTTTGACACACTGTATACAGCTTCACTGACCAAACCTGATTTTGAGAGTATTCTGCCCCAGGTACTTGCCACTTATGTGCCGGTGGGACTGCTTGGGTTTCCTCATGGCAGGGCTTCTGGCCGCTTTCATGAGCAATTTTGCTGCAACAGTCAATGCCGCACCGGCTTACATTGTCAATGATATTTATAAACGTTTCATCAACCCGCATGCTTCACGAGAAGAAATATGTAAGACTGAGTTATATCTCTTCTCTGCTGGTTGTGGTAGTTGGTGTATCCGTAGGTTTTATGATTACTTCAATCAATGATGTGGTACTGTGGATTACTGCAGCGCTTTGGGGTGGATATACTGCATCCAACGTGTTGAAATGGTACTGGTGGCGTTTCAATGGCTTTGGTTATTTCTGGGGCATGGTTACGGGGCTTGCTGCTGCACTTATTATGCCGTTCTTCAGCCATACCTTCATGGGAAATTTTCCCATTGACGAATAATTTCAACATGAATGCATTCCCAATCATCTTTCCTGATTTCCATCATCGGCTGCATCGTCGGGACCTTGCTTACAAAACCCGAGTCTGATGAAACCCTGAAGAAATTCTATAAAATGTTAGACCCTGGGGATTCTGGAAACCGGTTCATAAAATGGTGGTTGCAGGAGGATCCTAGCATTTGAAGGCCAACAAGGATTTCAAAAGGGATATGTTCAACGTGGTGATTGGCATTGCTGGCAGAGCTTCACTGGTTGCTTTCCCGGTTTTTCTGGTACTGCGGGAATGGAAACCTTTCTTCATTGCTATTAGCCATTGTGGCTGTAACTTCAGTGATACTGAAATTCAACTGGTGGAACAAACTTGAAAGACTAATACCGTAAACAATTAAAGTCATGAAATTCGGATATTTTGATGATAAGAACAGGGAGTATGTGATTACCACTCCCCAAACTCCCTATCCCTGGATCAACTATCTTGGAAATGGTGATTTCTTTTCAATCATTTCCAACACATCCGGTGGATACAGTTTTTACCGCGATGCCCGACTGCGGCGCATTACCCGTTACCGGTACAACAACATACCCGCTGGATTCGAACGGTAAGTATTTTTATATCAGGGATGGGGAGTCTCTGGTCGCCTTCATGGAAACCGGCAAAAACAGAACTGGACAAATATGAATGCCGGCACGGACTTGGTTATACCCAATTTACCGGCGAGAAAAAAAGTGCCGGGCCGAAGTGACTTGTTTTGTTCCCGATGAGGCACAATGCAGAAATACAGGTGCTGAAACTCGAAAACCTTTCGGAGAAAACCAAAACCCTGAAAATTCATTCTTTTGTGGAATGGTGCCTATGGAATGCCCTGGAGGATACTACCAATTTCCAGCGGAATTTCTCTACCGGACAAGTTGAAATTGAAGGCAGCACCTTTATCATAAAACAGAATTCAGGGAACGGAGGAATCATTATGCATTTTATCATGTAAATGCGGCGATCAAGGGATATGATACCGACAGGGAAACATTTCTGGGCTTGTACAACGGTCTGGAAGCTCCCGACATGCTGTAACAGGGTCAAACGGCCTATAATTCAGAAGCACACGGCTGGAGCCCGATTGCATCGCATTATCTCGAGGTCACCTGAAGCCCGGTGAACAAGAACGTTGGTGTTTGTACTGGGCTATGTTGAAGTGCCGGAGAACGAGAAATTCACCGGAAACCAGGTGATCAATAAAAAACCAGCCAGGACATGATTGCAAAATTTGATACACCGTGAAAAAGCACTGGCTTCACTCAGAAAGGTAAAGAATAAATGGGAAGAACTGCTGCGGCGTCTACCAGGCTACACTCCCGATGATAAGTTTAACCGCATGGTGAACATTTGGAATCAATATCAGTGCATCATTACCTACTATTTCTCACGAAGTGCATCTTATTTTGAATCCGGTATAGGCAGGGGAATGGGTTTCCGTGATTCAAACCAGGATCTCCTCGGCTTTGTGCATCATGATGCCCGAACTGGCCAAGCAAAGGATCATTGATATTGCTTCCACGCAATTTGAGGACGGTGGTGCCTACCACCAGTACCAGCCACTGACCAAAAGCGGCAACAGCGATGTGGGCGGAAATTTTAACGATGATCCCGCTGTGGCTGATTGCTGCTGTAGCTGCTTATATCAAGGAAACAGGTGATCTGAGCATTCTCGAGGAATCAGGTACCCTTTACAACAATGATCGAAAACGACAAGGCCAGCTTATTTGAACATCTGAAACGGTCGTTCAACCATGTAATCAACAATCTCGGGCCCTCATGGACTGCCGCTTATCGGACGGGCCGACTGGAATGACTGTCTGAACCTGAATTGCTTTTCCAACAATCCCGACGAATCCTTTCAAACTACCGAAAACAAGAGTGGAGGAGCAGCGGAATCAGTGTTCATTGCAGGGATGTTCGTAAAGTATGGTAGGGAATTTGCCGAAATATGCCGGCTTACTGAGAAGAGCAGGAGAAGCCTGAATGGCCGAAAGACAGGTGGCTGAAATGACCGAAGCGGTGAACAAACACGGATGGGATGGAAACTGGTTCCTCCGGGCTTATGATTACTTTGGCAACAAAGTGGGCAGTCAAACCTGCGAGGAAGGCAAAATTTTCATTGAGCCACAGGGTTTCTGCATCATGGCAGGAATCGGACTCGAAGACGGCAGGGCTGATACAACACTCGAATCGGTGAACAAATACCTGGCCTGTGAGCATGGTATTGTGCTGAATTATCCTGCGTTTACCAGGTATCATATCGAACTTGGTGAAATTTCCAGTTATCCCCAGGGCTATAAAGAAAATGCGGGTGTATTTTGCCACAACAATCCCTGGGTGATCATTGCGGAAACCCTGGATGGAAACGGCGACAGGGCATTTGATTATTTCACCCGCATTTCGCCTGCCCATACCGAGGATAAGGGGGAATTGCATAAAACCGAACCCTATGTATTTGCACAAATGATTGCCGGCAAGGAAGCATTTAAGCCCGGTGAGGCAAAGAATTCTGGTTGACAGGTGCGGCAGCCTGGACTTTTGTCGCCGCCAGTCAGCACATACTTGGAATCAGACCCGGATTTGACGGTTTGCATGTAGATCCCTGTATTCCCAGGCTGTGGAAGGAAGTAAGTGTGACACGCAAATTCAGAAATGCGGTTTATCATATCAAGGTACTCAATCCGGGAGCCAAAAGTAAAGGTATCACCAGGATGACTGTGGACGGTAAGCTCATTCAGGGAAATGTTTTACCGGTATTTAACGATAACAAAGAACATCAAGTAGAAGTAATCCTATGAAAACAAAACATCTGGAATTAGTTGTATTGTTGTTCGCTGTCCTGCTTTGGAATACCTTTGCAGGTATCTGCCAGGAAGACAGGATTCTGTTACCCCAAAACGGGTATGGTGCAAACCTGAATAAAATAGCCCTGGTACGAACACCGGCTGATACTTTTCTGATTGCCGGAACCGACCATTCGGTAGTGTTAAAGGGGAAGCTCAGCGGACCCAAATTCTGGTCCTTTTCGGGTGATTGGGTACAAATGGCTGATTTCTCATCTGTGAATATTCCGGGTGAGTATTTTTTAACGATTCCCGGTACCGGGGAAAAAAGAAAGTTCCGGATACTTGCAGATCCTTATGGGGATATTGCCAATGCCGCTGTTAAAGCGTTTTATTACAACCGCTGCAGCTATCCCATTTTACCCGGATACGGCGGTTTGTGGGAACGTCAGGCAGGTCATCCCGATAAGGAAGTTTATGTTCATGGTTCTGCTGTTTCCTCAGAAAGACGTGAAGGTACGGTGATTTCCAGTCGGGGTGGCTGGTACGATGCCGGAGATTATAACAAGTACATCGTAAATTCAGGAATAACCACCTACACCATGCTCCTGGCATATGAATTTTACCCCAACTACTGGAAAGAAAGGAACCTGAATATTCCGGAATCAAACAACAATATACCCGATATTCTGGATGAAACACTTTTCAACCTGCGCTGGATGCTTACCATGCAGGATACAGATGGCGGAGTATATCACAAACTCACTACCAAAAATTTCGAACCGTTTATCATGCCTGCAGAGGCAAATGAAAAGCGATATGTGATTCAGAAAAATACGGCCGCCTCATTGGATTTTGCAGCCACCATGGCCCATGCTTCAACACTGCTGGCCGGTTTCACCAGGGAATTGCCCGGACTGTCGGACAGTTGCAGGAGAGCCGCCGTGGCGGCATGGGAATGGTGCAAAAGAAATCCTGCCGTTCTATACCGGCAGCCTCAGGATATTTCCACCGGGGCGTATGGTGACAGTGATATCCGGGATGAATGGTTCTGGGCCGGTGTTGAAATGACGGTGCTAACAGGCTCCGCCTATCCCGATAGTCTATTGGACAAACTTCAGTTCCAGACCCCTTCATGGGGAAGCGTGGCACCATTAGGACTCATTACTACCCTGCAAAACGCGGGAAAGATCAATCCTGCAAGCTATGCAAAATGCCAAAAATCCTTTTACGATTATGTTGACCATCTGCTGACTATTGCCGGCAAAGCTGCCTTTCCGGTAAGCCTCGATTATTTTGCCTGGGGCAGTAACAGCGATATCGCTAACCAGGGAATGTTGAAAATGATTGCCTATTCCTTCCGGCAGGATTCACGGTATTTGCAATCGGCGTTAAACGACATGAATTACCTGACCGGCTTAAACCCAACCGGGTATTGCTTTATTACCGGCTTTGGAGAGAAATCCCCCAGGAACATCCATCATCGGGTTTCGGGAAGTGATAAAATAACAGATCCGGTCCCTGGTTTCCTGGCCGGTGGACCAAATACCGTTGTCATGGAGGACTGTCCCGATATAAAACGCAGTATACTGCCGGCCCTGTCCTATGTGGATGAAGTGTGTAGTTATTCGACCAATGAAATTGCTATTAACTGGAATGCGCCACTGGTATTCCTTTCCGGTGCAATGAGTTATACGGGCAATCATTGGCCGGATACTAAATAATGCTTATATTGCTGTTTGTTGGATCAAAGGTTAATACATTTTCTGTGCATTATTCGGCAGGATTTATACTTGGATTAAGCACCGGAGTGGTGTGTCTTGCTTACTGCGGTCCTGTTCTTGTTCCTTATCTGATGGGAGAGGGTAATAATATATCCAGGAATATCAGATCTGTATCTCTTTTTCTTTCAGGCCGACTGGCAGCTTATCTGATTATTGGGATGCTGTCGGGAATAATAGGTACTTCCCTCCTGCAACCTTCAGCCATAAAAGTGGTCTTTCTGGGTATATTGTATATATTGCTGGCTGTTTTGATGATTGTCTATGGTTTTCACCGGTTTGGGGAAGTATGTCTTGGGCGAAGCCCGTTGCCTTTCAGGAAAAGCTATACCGGTCGCTGGTCATTTTTGCTTCCCCTGACCGGGGGGTTTGCTACCGGGTTGAATTTATGTCCTCCCTTTCTGCTGGCCATAACCGGTGCCATGGAAACCGGCAAGATCACAGACAGCGTATTATTCTTTTTGATGTTCTTTCTGGGGACCGCCATTTATTTTGTGCCGTTGCCCTTTATTGGTTTTTTCCGGAAGCAGCAGGCGTTGCGAATTGTTGGTAAGTTTGCGGCGGTTCTGGCAGGCCTGATATTTTTATACAAAGGAGTCATCATGCTGATATGATCGGTGAACCGTTAACATTCGGATAAATATAGAACACCCATTTTAAAATATTTAACCAACCTATGAAAAGAGTACCTGTCTATGCCACCGAAGGCAGCATCGGGAAATCTGTTTTGCTGACGTTGCCGATGATCCTGCTCATCCTCCTTTTTATTGCGGGTGGACCGCCGGATTTGTCAACCCCGGAGAAATCCATAGCATTTCTTATTACTTTTTCATTTCTCACGCTGCTTTTTTTTATGATATTATTCACCGGGAGGACTGATCGTTACCGGGCTTGGGGATTTGTTGCACTGGCGATTTTTTTTGCCCTCACCTTCATCGTTAATCTGATTAAGGCCCGCGGATCCATGACCTTCTCCCAGGAAAATCTGCTCGCCTGTGAGATTCCCTTTTGTCATATTGTCACCACCATGATCCTTATCCCCATTGCCCTTACGAATTCCATCATATTCCCGGGCAGTATCATTGGCGGATTTGCCTCTATAGCCTCCATGCTGGTCATAGTTATTGGCGTCAGTCTTGCTTTGGGCCGTGGATTCTGCAGCTGGGGATGCTTTTACGGTGGATGGGACGATGGTACATCGCGCATCCTGCGCAAGCCAAAAATCAAAAAGATCAATCCGGTATTCCGCTGGATATCCTTTGCTGTTTTACTGATCATTGCCCTGATCTCGGCGATGACCCTGAATCCTGCCTATTGCGACTGGCTGTGCCCGTTTAAAACCGTGACCGAATTCGAAAAAGTGACCTCCTTTACGATTTTGATGAAAACCATTGTTTTTCTGTCGCTTTTCATCGGGCTCGTCATCATCCTGCCGGTACTTACCCGAAAGCGGATTCAGTGTGCCACATTCTGCCCGATGGGTGCCCTGCTATCACTCACCAATAAGATCAATGCTTTTGATGTTCGTATAAACAAAGAGAAATGCAGCAGTTGTGAAAAGTGTATAAAAGCCTGTCCTACACTTTCCCTGAGCGCTGAAGATGTTGCCGCGGGCAGACCCTCGATAACCTGCATGAAATGTGGTAGTTGTATTGATTCATGTTCAAAACAGGCCATCCATTACCATATAAAGGGTACGCCAACCGACAGGAATTACAGCTGGGCCAGAAATCTTTTCCTGTACCCTGCCTTTTTACTGCTTGTTATCTTTTTGGGCGGCCCTATGCAAAGCGGGATAATCCTGCTGATTAACTTGTTCAGAACTGGTAGTTTGATTAATTAACTGGCATTTACCATGAAAAAGATACTTTCTATTCCGGCATATCTTTGGGCAGTAGCATGTTTTTTGCTCATACCCGTTACTTTTATTAAGAATGATGCGTTTGCCGAACAATTGGCAAAATTGCCTTTTATGAAGATCCATCCCGTTTACAGCGGAGGTGACCTGGGGAATAAATTTGAAAGGGATGACCTGGTTGTTGCAGTAAATAAACCTGTAAATACCGCAGTGTTCGGGAAAGGGAAAAAGGAAATGGTCCAGGTGACCTTTTCTGCCGCCGGCGGGTTACCGGAATTAATCGACCAGACTATCGACTATGATTTCGATACCCATCCTGATTTTCAGGTTATCATCAATACAACAAACGGTGAAACCAACCTCACCCCGCTCAATCCGGTTGTCAAATCCATTTGGGCTTCCTCAAAAGTTAAAGAGAACTGGGTGATCAGGGTAAATCTGCAAAAGGAATAAACTGGTTGAAGCATCGGACTTCATGCTGCCACCTGGCATTGATTATATCTGACCTGACTTAAAAAATAAACCCCGGCTTTCACAAACCGGGGTTGGAAATATATGAAATGTAGTTTGGGGTCCAGTTAACCTGATCAAAACGTTTTACTTCAGGTGATCTCCTTTCAGTCCGACTTTAAATCCCCAGACGGAATAGTAAAGAATATAAAGGTAGCAAGGTACGCAAATCCAGTAAGCAAATTGCGGATGATCGACAAAAATATCACTCAGCCTGCCCCAAGCAAGTGGTAATAATGCTCCCCCGGCAATCATCATCACCAGAATGGAAGAACCTGTTTTAATGAATTTGCCCAGATCATGGATGGCAAGCGGCCACATGGCAGGCCACACGAGCGCGTTGGCAAAACCAAGCAGTGCTACAAAAAGAACCGATGTTTTTGCCTGTGTGAATATGGCCAGTAAGGTAAAAATCACCCCCAGAATGGCCGATATCTTCAAGGCGGTTCTTTGTGATATGATCCTGGGAACCAGGATAAGCCCAATCAAAACATAACCGACGATCATGGCTATGAGGGTATAACTGGTATAAACTTTAGCCTCGGAAATAGGTATACCCAGTGACATCCCGTAACGGATGATGGTATCACCCGCAATTACTTCAACACCTACATACAGGAATAAAGCCAGGGCACCAAGCCACAAATGGGGAAACTGAAAGATGCTGGTTTTTTCAGTCTGGCCGTTCAGATCTACATCTTCTTCAGGTTCCGATTCAATCTCCGGCAAAGGCGAAAATTTGACCATGATCCCCAGGACCGCCAGCGTTATGGCAATCACGACGTAAGGAGCAATAACGCGGGCTGCAAGACCATCCAGCGCTACAATTTTTTCGGCTTCAGTCATGGTGGTTAAGCTGGCAACAAAGGCATCCCCGTCACTCAGAATAAAATATGCCAGGATAACCGGGGCCAGTGCTCCGGCAGCCTTGTTGCATATGCCCATAATGCTGATGCGTGTCGCTGCGGATTCACGAGGGCCAATTATCGTAATATAAGGATTTACGGCAGTTTGCATTAGCGCCAATCCTGTCCCCATCACAAATAAACCTCCCAGAAAAAGAGAGTAAGTTCTGGTCATTGCTGCAGGTATAAAAATAAGTGCACCAACAGCCATAACGAGCAAACCCACCATGATGCCGTTTTTAAAGCCGGTTTTGCTTAATACCCATGAAGAGGGCAATGCCATAATGAAATACGAAATATAAAAAGCAAATGCTACCAGCAATGATTGAAAGGTTGTCAATTCGCAGGCTATTCTGAGATAAGGTATTAGAATACCGTTCAGCCATGTTGCAAATCCAAAGATGAAAAACAACATACCAATAATGGCAATTGAGGTCCAATAGTTCTTGGTGGATCCAACAGCGTTGGAAGCGTTGTTCTTGTTGGGTTTTTCCATAATTCCTGATGTTTTAGTTCAATTCAAATTTGTGTTTAAGGTAATAGATTTCATTTAATTTCAAAAGGACTTTGTACCAAGTCTTTGTTCTGGTAAAACATCCTGTTGTTGATCAGGCAGTAGCTGAATGTCTGTAAAATGGCTTTTATCCTGGTTTCCATCTCCAGATAGATGGCACTTTCTGCCACATTGTCGATTTGTTCGGGGGCCATCGCTTTGTTATAAAAAGAAGTAACCTGCTCTCCGTTGAAAAGCAGGATATAATCACCCTGGATTAGCTGGTAAATGCCGTTAATATAACTTATTGCCCAATGACCGGATTCCGGATTCAGCAGATTCTCTCCAAAGGCAAAAAACGGATGTGGAAAACCCAGATAACTTAAGACGGTCGGCATGATGTCAATCTGCTGTGCTACGGAGGTATTTATGCCTTTCAGTGAAGAATCGGAAGGACAGTAAAAGGCAATGGGTATGGCATACATACCGGATGTGGAATTATAGGTCTTTTCCATGGCCTGAGCGGCATGATCAGCTGTTAACACAAAAAGGGTATTTTTAAACCAGGGCATGCGGGAAGCCGTATCAAAGAACTCTCCCAGGGAGTAATCAGCATATCTGATACTTTTCAGAATGGGAAGCCTTTCTTCCGGAAACTGATTTTTATATTGCTCAGGAACATTAAATGGATGATGGGAGGAAAGGGTAAATACCGAGGTAAAGAATGGTTGGGGAAAGTTTTCCAGCTGTCCTGCAAAGTATTGTAAAAAAGGTTCATCCCAAATGCCCCAATGTCCGTCATAGTCAGTATCATTGTTGTATTCGTTCCGGCCATGATATTGCGAGATACCGGCAATTCGGGCAAAATTGTCAAATCCCATGGTTCCGTTGTTGCCCCCGTGAAAAAAGGAGGTATGGTAACCGGTCTCGCCCAGTAACCGGGGCATACTTTCAATATAATTGTCGGAATAGTTGGAACCGCTGTAAGGTCGTTCCATCAGGCTTGGTATCCCGGCGATAATGGCAGGTAATGCTTCATATGACTGGGTTCCGTTGGCATAGGCATTGGAAAACACAAGCGATTGTTTTAACACTGAATCGAGGTGAGGGGTATAACCAGCCCGACCGCTCAGGTAGCCGGAATATTCCTTTGAGAAGCTTTCCAGAATAATTACCACTACATTCATTCTTTTGGCACCAACTGATGAAGTATCATGATGAATTGGGTTATAATGCTCTTTCAGCGCGTCTTCGGGGAAAAAGTGGTGTTCCGCCAGATTTTCGTTTTCCAGTGTTTTGATTATGGAAAAAGGTGTATTCAGCACCAGGGGAACGAATTTCAACTGGGCATAGTTGGCCGCATCATTTATACCAATGGGTTTGAGGGCGGTACCGCGTGCTCCCCAGAAAAGAATTCCGATAATTCCGGCGAAAACCATAACCTGGAAAGTAAGGGTTTTAAGGGTGATCTTTTCATGTTCCGGTTCATGTACCGGTAATCTGGGCATCCAGCGCCAGAAGACCACCATCAGCAATATCCAGGAGACTGCAACATACCAGTAATCCTTGAGGAATTGCGGAATCATCAGCCAGACATCCCTGTTGGCCCCCATCAATGAGAAAATGGAGGAAGTAGAACGCTTATTGATAAAATCGAAGAATTTAGCGTCGACAAAATTACCCATCAGTGCGACGGCATTGATGATGAAAAACATTACACAGCCGGTTTTCTGCAGGGCTGAATTGTTTTTGTAGTTGCCGGGTAACAGTAGGAGTACAAACAGGATATTGGTGAATGAAATGGCAGCAATATCGAAACGAATACCCACCACGAAGGATTTCAGCAGCTGCAGGAAAGGAATATCGCTGAAATAGCCAGCATTGAGAGCATAAAAAAAGATCCGTGATACGGTATACAGGATAAGCAACCAAAGAAATCTTTTCAGGAAAAGTATAACATGCTGAAAATAATGATGCATCCGTTTGCTTGTTTAATCCAGGCAAACCTAAAGGTTTTTTTTAAAAGGGCAAGTGTATAAATAGGTAAATTGAATGACTGAACAAACCTATTCGTCCTTCAGCACCACTACAGCCTTGGTCCTCACCGCCTTAATGATCTGATAGCTGATGGTGGCCACAGCAACTGCCAGGGTAATCAGGGTGCAAAGTACAAATTCCCCTAACTGGATCCCGTATTTGTGGGCACCGGGCAAATAGAGGTATACAAAATAGGACAGCGGCCACGCGATGAAGATGGAAACCATGAATAGTCGTATGAAGCCGCTTGCCATGGTATAATAAAGGCTGGTAAAAGAGAAACCCAGTACCTTCCGGATACCTATTTCCTTCATTTTGTGCCGGGAAAAGAACAGAATAAGCCCAAACAAACCTATGGAAGATATGATGACGGAGAACAGGGCAAAAAAGCCGCTGACTTTCATCAATCTTTGCCAGGCAAGAGCGGCATTTTCATTCTGAATTAGAGATTGTATATGCCTGAATTCAAAAGCGTCTAAGGGGAAGGCCCGTTCAAATTCATTCCGGACAATGTCCCTGGCCTCCCTTTCATGGCCGGGTAAGTACCTTACCGCATATACTTTGTCGGTGGTTATTGAATCGGGCAGTAAACGGTACATATGGGGCTCGGTGGGATTGTGCACCGAAAACACGATGTAATCCCTGATGACGCCGATCACTTCCATGTTTTTATTATTGGTTCTGATATGTTTCCCAATGGGATCTTTCCATCCAAATACCCTGACGGCAGTTTCATTCACCAGACATTTATCCAGATCAGCCGGGTACTCCCTGGAGAAATTTCTTCCCGTGGTGATATTCATTTGAAAAGTGGAAACAAAATCGTAACCAATATGGCTGATGCGAACGAATACTCTCTCTTCGGGATCACCTCCTTCCCAGTTCAATTCATTTCCCCCGGGAAGAATATAGGGAATATAGTCGGCCTGGCAGGCGTCTGCGATTTCGGGATGGCTGATTAACCGTTGTCGCAAGGCATCAAAAGAACCTGAACCGTTGGTTGTAATGTTGGCAAATAAAAGATTCTGCGACTCAAATCCCATATCACAGGTGAGCATATACGCTGTTTGTTTGTAAATGATGGCACAAACAATCAAAAGAAACAAGGATATGCTGAATTGAGCAGTCACTAGAATCTTTTTCAAGGTTATTCCGTTGGTCTCTTCCTGGATGAATTTCTGCTTTAAGGCGGTTACCGGATTAAATGCAGAAATTGCAAAGGCCGGATGGATACCCGATAAAAACCCGGTAAGAATTGAAACGCCCAGCATGATGAGAACGAACTTCCAGTCAGAGAATATGCTGGTGAGGGCATTGATCCCGATCATCCGGTTAAATGCAGGCGTCATCAGATGAGCCAGGATGAGTCCGAGTACCCCTCCGGTAAAGGCGAGTGTAACCGATTCGAGAATAAACTGGGACCACAATTGTTTCTTGGTAAAACCCAGAGTCTTTTTAATGCCAATTTCTCTGAACCTGGTAATGGCATTGGCAGTTTGCAGATTGATATAGTTGATCGCCGACAGAACAAGGATCAGCAGGGCGATAAAAGAAAACAGACCGAGTGCAATAAGCATATCGTTCTGATAATACGGTTTGATATAAAGCATCGACATCGGCCTCAGATAAGGATAGTGTTCTTTCCGATAGTCCTTCAGTGCATCATGAATCTGTGCATCCACATTTGCCGGATCAGCATTTGGTTTAAGCAGTACATAGGTATAGAAGGAATAGGCCCAATAGTTCTCCGTATAATCTGACCATCCGGTAAACGCGGTAAAGGACTGCATGGGGATCAGGAAGGCAGGCTGCCAGTTTGATTTTTCAGGCATATCTTCGTAAACGCCGCTTACCGTAAGGACAACCTTGTTTTCACCATATATCTGCCTGCCCAGTGCTTTACCCGAAGGGAATAGTTTTTGTGCAACCGTCTTTGATAAAACTACAGAAAAAGGCTCTGTGAGTGCTTTCTGTGGGACACCTTCAATAAATTCAAAAGTGAAAATATCAAACACGGTCTGATCGGCATAATATCCATACCTGATCAGGAACTGGTCTTTTTTGTCCACCGACAGAAATACACCACTTTTATTGTTGTCACCGACGTCGTGCATCAGGACAATCTTCTCTATTTCCGGCAATTTGGTGAGTTCATGCCGGCTCAGGGCGGCGGTAATGCTGCTGGAATGCCGGACTCTGTTTTCGGGCTGATCCTGGAACAGTTGAACCCTGTATATGCGTTCATAATTTTCGTTGTGTTTATCCCAGCTAAACATGCTGGCGATAAATTGGCTTAACAGTATGAAAGTGGCAAAACCCACCGTAAGATTGGTGAGGTTTATGAAGGAAAATAAACTATCGTTGATAAACCTTCGGAAGAGCATGTATAGAGATTGCCTGATCATTTTACTGGTTTTTAACGGGGTTGTTCAGTTCAGGAAAGTTGCTGTGGTTCGAAAATCCTGTCGGTACGTTCCGCAAGAATCTGTCCGTCAAAAAGATTTACCACCCTGTGTGCCCTGTCGGCATGATTCAATGAATGGGTGACCATCACAATGGTTGTTCCCTCGGCATTCAATTGTTCAAGCAGCTGCATTACCTGTTCTCCATTATGAGAATCCAGATTGCCGGTAGGTTCATCCGCCAGGATCAGTTTCGGATTGGTGATCAGGGCGCGTGCCACAGCCACCCGTTGTTGCTGACCACCCGATAACTGCCTGGGGTAATGATCCCTCCTGTGGCCAATTTGCATCCTCTCCAGTATCGCATCCACTTTTTTTCTTCGGTCTGATCTCGGAATGTTCAGCGCGATCAGAGGTAATTCAACATTCTCAAAGACGTTCAGATCATCAATCAGGTTAAAGCTCTGAAAAACAAATCCCATATTGCCTTTTCGAAGCATGGTACACTGTTTCTCCGTAAAACGTGATACCTCAATTCCATCGAAATAATACTCACCCGAATTGGAATGATCGAGCAATCCCAGTATATTCAGCAAGGTTGATTTGCCACATCCCGAAGGTCCCATAATGGCGATGAATTCACCTTTCCTTACTTCAAAGTTAATCTCACGCAAGGCGGTGGTCTCTACCAGTTCGGTCCGGAATATTTTTGAAAGATTTACTGTTCGGATCATAAGGTTGTTTTTTCAGGTGGATACGAATAATGTGCCGAAATCTATAATTAAAAGATAGTAAGCGTGTTAATAAATTTTCTGACGGATAAGTGTAAAATTATTTTACAATGCATGAATAAAATTTTTACATTTATAGGTACCAACCTGAAAATTTACCACCATGAAAGAGGGCAAACTTCTCATTGCCGACGACAATAAAGGTATACTGAATGCATTGCAAATCCTGCTTCACCATGAATTCATGCTGGTGAAAACCATTTCCGGTCCTAACCAGCTCATGGCAGAACTGGGCAGCACGGATTACGATATCGTGCTGCTCGACATGAATTTTAAGGCAGGTATAAACACCGGGAATGAAGGAATATTCTGGCTCAGGGAAATTAAAAAGAAATATGCACACCTGGAGGTGGTGATGATTACGGCCTATGGTGATGTTGAACTGGCGGTGAAAGCGCTTAAAGAGGGCGCTGCCGATTTTGTTCTCAAGCCCTGGGATAACGAAAAACTGGTGGCGACGCTCAGGGCTGCCTATCGAATCCGTAAATCAAACAGGGAGATCGCTGGTCTTAAAACCAGGGAAAGTCTGTTAAAAAGCGAAGCCAACAAAAACAAACCAATTATTGTGGGCAAATCCCAGGTTATGCAAAATGTCATGCAGGTGGTCAGGAAAATTGCGGATACGGATGCCAATGTTTTAATCACTGGTGAGAATGGTACAGGTAAGGAACTGATCGCAAAGGAAATACACAGACTCTCCACCCGCCGGAATGAACTATTTGTACTGGTTGATTTATCCGCATTGACCGAAACACTTTTCGAAAGTGAACTGTTCGGGCATAAAAAAGGGCTCGTTTACCAATGCATTTGAAGATAAAACAGGCAGATTTACTCTGGCCGACAAGGGTACCCTGTTTCTGGATGAAATTGGCAATATTCCGCTGAGCCTTCAGTCAAAATTACTGACGGTTCTGCAGACCAGAACGGTTACTCCGGTGGGTTCCAATGTTGAAATACCGGTGGATATCAGGTTGATCAGCGCAACGAACAAGAATCTTTCCCTGATGATTGCCAATAATCAATTCAGGCAGGATCTGCTGTACCGGATGAACACCATTCAGATCCAGATGCCGCCATTGCGGGAGAGAACTGAGGATATTGATGACCTGGCCATCTACTTTCTGAGCCTTTATGCGAAAAAGTACAATAAGAACGGATTGCGCATCCGGGAAGAAGCTATGATTAAGCTCAGGGAAAATCCATGGCCCGGAAATATCAGAGAACTGCAACATGCCATCGAAAAGGCGGTAATCTTATCCGACCGGGATGAACTGGGACCTCGTGATTTCTTCTTTGGATCCGAGGAGACCGGATCTGTGAATTCCGCCGAGACACTCGAAGACATGGAGAAAAAAATGATCATCAGTGCGCTGAAAAAGAATGCACAGAATCAAAGCATCACTGCCGCGCAACTGGGTATCACCCGTCAAACCTTATACAATAAAATTAAAAAATATGGTCTCTGAAAGATTACTGCATACCCGCTCCGGGTATATCGTTATTCTTGCCATCATTGTTTTATATACGGCGGCCGGATACCTCTTCGCACAATCTGAATACCTTCCTGCAGGTGTGTTGTTCTTTTCAGGAATGGCTGCTGTTTGGTTATTGTTCCGGTTAATCAATGGCACCAATGATGCTATTGCATACTTTTTCAATGCTTTACGCAATGATGATACCACCATGCAATTTCCGGCAGGAGTGCAGAACAAATCACTCAACCGTTTGTACGAAAGCATGAATCAATTGAGCAGGCATTTTCAAACCATTAAAATGCAAAACGAATACAACGAAAAGTACTACAGGACCCTGATCAGGCATTCTGCCACCGGGTTACTGGTGCTGGACAGTGATAACCGCGTCGAGCTGATCAACAAAGTAGCCTGCCAGTATGCGGGGATTTCGGCAGAATCAACCAATCCGAACCTGCTGAAGATCAAGAATCCGTTGTTTTATGATGCCATATGCAAGCTGCAGCCCGGGGCCGATATAACTTACAAACATGTTCTGGGCAATGAATACCAGTTGTTGTCCTTCCGGGCTACTCTTCTCCGGAAAAAGGATATAGGCTTAAAGCTGATCTCCATTCAGGATATACGCTATGAATTGGAATCCAAAGAACTTGAATCATACCGGAAACTGATCAGTGTAATGACCCATGAGATCATGAACCTGATATCGCCCCTGACCTCTGTGTCTAAAGTGCTGTTTTCACTGTATCACACAGGTAATAAGTCGATCAGCCTTTCAGAAATGGATGAGAATATACTTAAAACAACCCTGAACGGGGTGAAGGTGATTGATGAACAGAGCAAGGGTCTTTTGAATTTTATTGACAACTACCGGAAGATATCACGTATTCCGCAACCGGATATCCGGTTATTTGATGTGGAAGAATGGACTGAACAGCTCAGGATTGTGTACGCAGATAACATGAAGCAACATCAGATCGCATTTGAGATCAATCATGACAGGCTGTTGAAAAGCATACCGGCTGATAAGAAATTGTTGAATCAGGTGATCATCAACCTGGTGAACAATGCCCTGGATGCCGTGAAGGAAATTGACGGGGAACGGAAGATACAGATCGACATATCCGCCATTCCACAAAACCGCTTCCGGATTAAAATCACCAATAACGGTCCGTCTATCCCGCCGGACATTCAGGAAAAGATCTTTGTCCCATTCTTCACTACCAAAAAGAATGGTTCCGGGATTGGACTAAGCATATCACAGGAAATCATGAAGCTTCATAAGGGATCGCTGATGCTGGTATCCACAGGATCAGGACTTACCACCTTTATCATGGAAGTCTGATGTCCATCTCCTTTCCCAGTTTACCGGATCAGGTCCGATTATTTATCAACAACCTCCCTCCCGAAGGGGGTAAGAGCCAGCCCGGCCAGTTTGAAATGTTGTTTGGCAAAGGGAATGCCAATGATGGTGATGCCCAGGAGTATACCAAAAAATATGTGGGTCAGAAAGATCCATATGCCCCCGAATATCAGCCAGATAAAGTTCATGAGTGTCGACAGGCAGCCCGGCTGATGTTCCCGGAGCTGAATTTTTTTACCGAATGGCCACAGCGCCAGCGTTGCCAGCTTCAGCGTTTGTAATCCGAAGGGTATACCCACGATGGTAATAATCAGGATGAAGCTGGATACCACATATTCAAGTGCAATACAGATGCCGCCGAAAAGCAGCCAGATAAGGTTTCCGATAAACGCATAGATTTAATTGTTTGTACCAAAAATAACATTTATCCTGACGTGAGTTGACTTTTTGTTAAATTTCTGTTAACCAATACACGGTAAAGCCAGAAGGTTTATCTTTAGGTCCTAATTCATTATCGGACCAATCAGGTACTCTCTGATAAAATACATCCTTCATCATGAAAAAAAAATACATGAATCCCTATTTGGCCGGTACCCTGCTGGGCCTGGTGTTGCTTTCAGCCATGTACATTTCGGGGCGCGGATTGGGTGCGAGCGGGGGACTCAAATATTGTACGGTTTCGGTAGTTGGTGCCCTGAGTAAATCACATGCCGGGAATTCTGTATATTATAGCAAATATTTCGAGGGTGGGCAAAAGCCATTGACCAACTGGCTCGCCATTGAGATCTTCGGCGTGCTGGCCGGAGGATTTATATCCGGCGCGGTTTCAAAACGTCTGAAATTTAAAATCGAAAAGTCACCCGGAATATCCAATGCAAGGCGATTGATCCTGGCTTTTCTGGGTGGTGTTTTCTTTGTTTATGGCGCTCAGCTTGCGCGTGGGTGTACAAGCGGAGCTGCCTTGTCGGGAATGGCGGTGCTCTCACTGGCCGGATTTATCACCATGATGGCAATCTTCGGATCAGCTTACGTTTTTGCATGGTTCTTCAGAAAGAACTGGATTTAAGTTTGGAATTATGAATTATGAATTATGAATTATGAATGATGAATTATGAATGATGAATTATGAATGATGAATTATAATGATGAATTATGGGACCATTTACTTCAACACCAGGATTTCCGGTATGGCTCGACCTGTTAATTGCCTTTATGATTGGCACAGGTTTCGGTTTTGCATTGGAGCAGGCCGGTTTCTCCTCAAGCCGTAAACTCGCCGGCATGTTTTACGGGTACGATACTACGGTAATCAAGGTCTTTTTTACTGCGGCTATTGTTGCCCTGGTTGGTTCCCAGTTTCTGAGTTACTTCGGACTGCTGAACCTGAACCTCGTATTCGTGAATGAGTATTATGTAACCGCTGCCATCGTGGGAGGTGTGATCATGGGCGCAGGTTTCATCATGGGCGGCTTTTGTCCGGGTACTGGCATCAGTGCATTATCCATCGGAAAGATCGATGCCTTGTTTTACATCCTGGGAGGACTGACCGGAGCGTTTTTGTTTGCAGAGACCTATCCGCTGATACAGCCCCTGGCAGACGATGCCTATCGCGGACCTGTCAAAATCAATGAAGTACTGGGTATGTCTCCGGGCCTGTTCACATTGGCATTGATTGCAGCAGCGGTGGTGATGTTCTGGCTGGCGGAACTGGCAGAAAAAAGATTCGCAAGACCCGACATAACCAGTCAACTGTAGATTATATCAAATCATCAAATAAGTAAATCAACAAATCATTAATATTAAAATGCCTGTGCGACAAAAGATTTCAGGGCTGCTTTTATTACTGGGACTTATCCTGGCATTTCTTCCCTTGTCGGGTAAGTATTCCTTTCATGGAAAGCCTGATCAATTATTGGAGGAAGTGCTGGCTGACAGCACCTGTTTTACACCCGACCAGGTGGCCAGATGGATGATCAATGAGGACAGTACGGTCCAATTCATCGACGTCAGATCGCCTGAAGAATTTGCCAGTCTGTCAATTCCAGGTGCCATGAATATTCCCTACAGTGATTTACTGTCGCAGGATCTGGAAAGTTATCTGAACAGGGATCAGGTAAGGAATGTGTTTTATGGTAATGATGATGACAAAGCCAATTATGCTTTTGTCATTGCCAAAGGCCTCGGATTTAAGAATAGCTTTGTGATGGAGGGTGGTCTGAACAATTGGTACGGTGTGGTGATGAACAGTGAATTCACCGGTGACAAGATCTCTGCAAGGGAAAATGCCTTATTTGAAACAAGGACCAGGGCAAGAAGAATGTTTACAGAATGGAACAGCATGCCCGACAGCCTGAAGGCAAAATTCAGGGAATCCAGGGAAATTGAAAGAAAAAAGCTGGATGGTGGCTGTGAATAGGTAACCAAAAAAAAAGGACAAAATGCAGAATCTTAAGAATTACGGCCTGATCATGACCATCGTTCTGGTGGTGGTTATCCTTGTATTGATACAAACATTGGGCAACGGCCATTTCAGGCACGATGCAGGCAAATGGACCGGTCCTTCAGCGGATGGCGCGAACCTGATTACTGCACAGTCATTGGGCAATCTCGACGGTGAGGTCATGTTGGTGGATCTCAGCGAACAGGGTGTGTTTTTAAAGGAATTTGAAGGAACCATAGGCATTCCTGCAAAAACACTAATGGAAAAAGCGAATCAAAAAATTCTGCGAAACCATAAAGGTAGTATTGTACTGGTGTCGGAGGATCGCGCTTTGGCTGCAAGGATTTGGATGCTATTGAGCCAGATGGGATATTCCCGTCTCTATATTCTGGCTGACAGCGCTAATCAGGATGCATTAAAATATAAATTCCGGCCTGATACTTTAACCAGACCGGAATCCTGAGATACTTTTATTGTCACGCCAGGCGCAGTGGAGGAGTGATTACCTCTCTACATCACTGCTTCACCACCGGGTAATCCTGTATATCCGCATCGGAAAACGGCAACCACGATAGGGCAGCATTCTGTTTGACCATTCTGTCATGCATGAAGCCATTATTCCCATACTTCAGTGTTCTGGCATCGTAACCGAACAGCCTCAGATACGCGGTTACAAAACCGGAATTATGACCGGTTCCGCAATACACAACAATGGTCTTGTCTGGTGGTATGGTGGACATTTCACCCGTCAAACCAAGCGTCGCATTCGGTTTATATCTGATGGCACCGGGTATATGTCCATCATCATACTTATCCTTTCGCTCGTAGTTCATCACAAAAAACTGCTGAGGATTGGCAAAAACCTCGTCTGCTGTGATCAGAATACTGTCCGTTCCTTCAGCAAAAAGGCTTTTAAAACGTGCGGCTGATATTTCAACGCCTGTGGAAAGGCCCGTCCTGAGCTCGGGCATTCCAACTGCCGGGGGTTTCTCATGAACTGTCTGTTCAAGTCCCGGTTCATATTTACCCGAGATGCCCTTTAACCATCCCGACTCGGCATGCTTCCTGTTCCAGGCACTCATACCCCATCTCATGGCATATACGTTACCGTAGCCCATCAAACGGAGAAGTGAAGCGGTATAGCTGGATATCTGGCCATCATCACAAACAAGGATGATTTTATCCAGTTCAAAGGGCTTGATACCGGTTTCAAAATAAGCGGGTAAGTCTTCAAAACGCTTGTTAACGGCACCCTTGATATGTCCCTGTGAAAAGAGCAGGGGATCCCTGAGGTCGATGACCTGGATATTGTTGTCCAGACTTTCAAAAACTACGGAAGCTTTGATCAGTGAAGGAAATTCGCGGCTGTTCACATAGTCACCGTTGTCGGTCAGGTCCTTCAATAACAACATGGTTTCCTGGCTTACAGTCACAGGTTCTGCCACTGCCGTTGTATCCGTTTCTGCAGTTTTAACAGTTTTATCACCGGAACATCCGGTCATTAAAAGTGCCAAAACCATAAAAACAGCAGGAAAAGCAATCTGAAATTTATTCATATTTTCCGGCTTACATGGCTTCTGTTGGTGTAACCGCTACTTTGTTCTTGTCATAAGTGAGCGTTTCAATCCGGTGGCCCTGTTCATCATATTTGTATTCCGTATAGGCTATGCCATTGGCAGGATTGTTAATGACATTCCTGTCTTTATCCATATTCACAACCTGTATCAGGGATCCATGCTCATCATAAACATTCTTTGTAACAGGAACCATCTTACCGCCAACAAATTCATCATCCTGATCATATACGGAAGTTTCAACCACATTTCCGTTTTCATCCACCGTGTTCAGGCGTTTTGCCCAACCCCAATAAAGGTTTGACAGGTTTCCGACAGTATTGTGCACTGAAAAACTGGTAACATCCCCAAATTCGTTGGTTTCAAAGGAAAAGTAAGAAACACCGATATCCCCGCAGTTTTCTGCAGTACAGTTGTAAAGGGTGTCACCCTGGTAATTGGCCATTCTGGTCACGTAACCCTTATCGTTATAGGTAAATCTCAGCTCATAAAACGGACAGAATTCACTCATGATGGTCTCTTCATTGGCCAGATTATAGCGGTTTTCCTTGATCATACCATCCGGCAGCTTGCTCCATGTATAGGAATGGATCTTGTTCCTGTTCTCAACAGGATTGCCAATGGAATCATAGAATTTCAATCCGGAACGAAGACCTCCTTCGTCCAGAGTATATTCATAGGCATATACACCGCCATCAACGGCGATCTGCCGGTTGTCTTTGTCGAAAAAGTGCTTAACCTGTTTGCCGTCAACATAATCGTATACTATTTTTGAGGCTTCCCGGAGGGATGAATTGCCTAACAATACGTCGTTCCTGACATACTCTACTGAATGAAGCCTTCCCAGGCTGTCGTAAGTGAATTTATAACTGTTAATGTTCTTAGATTCTTCCGGAGTAAGCGGACGTGATCCCCTTTCAAAGTCAAAACTGGTTTCGCTGAAAAGCAGATTGCGATAATATTCAACCCGTGCAAGGCTTTGTGTTTCGGCCTGTTTTGGTTTACACGATAAAATCCCTATTGCCATGATGGCAACAGCTGAAATGATAATGGATACTTTACTTAATTTCATAGTCATATTTAATTATTAATAAAAATGTAAAATTATCTGAAATAGTAATAGGTTGTTAATAAACCATATTGTTTAACAAATTTTTAAACAATTGAAACAAAAAAAGGTTTAGGTGGAGTACTTTTTTATTCGCAGCAACTTCACAGAGTCTCCGTTCTCCTTGCATGGCTAAAACCTAAAAAGTTATTTCGAATTGTAATTTTTTCCTACCTTCATGCGTCTTAAATAATACTTAGGCTGGCAAAGTGAAAATAGAGATCCGGGGTTTAAGCAAGATATATCCAAACGGAAAACATGCCCTTTCTGATATAAACCTGACCATTGAAAATGGCATGTTTGGACTGCTTGGTCCGAACGGGGCCGGGAAATCCAGTTTAATTCGAATTCTGGTGACGCTTTTAAAGCCCAGTGAAGGGAAAGTTTTGGTCAATGGTTATGATCTGATGCAGGACCGGGGTGAGATTCGCAGGATGCTGGGTTATCTGCCGCAGGATTTTCGATTCTTCAGTAAGCTGAAAACCTGGGAGTTCCTTGATTATGCAGCCGGGTTGTCCGGTATCCGGTCCAAAACGCTTCGGAGAGATAAAGTTGACCAATGGCTCGAAAAAGTTGGGCTCTTTGATGCCCGTGACCGGCAGGCAAATAACCTTTCCGGTGGTATGAAGCGCAGGCTGGGAATAGCCCAGGCTTTGATCGGCGATCCACAGATCATTATAGTGGATGAACCCACTACGGGATTGGACCCGGAAGAAAGGATACGTTTCCGCAATATTCTCTCCGAGTTGAGCCAGCAAGATATCATCATCCTGCTGTCAACCCATATTGTGGGTGATATATCCAGTGTATGCCGCGATCTTGCGCTTTTGAACGAAGGCAAAGTTCAGTTTAACGGTTCACCGGAATCCCTGATCGAAAAGGCACGGGGACATGTATGGCAGGTGCAGACCGCAGGGGTGGAATATGATATGCTAAAGGATCAGTATGCGGTAACCTCCACCATACCCTCCGAAGAGGGTTGGGAAATACAACTGGTGGGCGAAAAACTCGATCTGGCATCAGCTATAGCAATTGAGCCCAATCTGGAACATGCTTATGTTTATTTTATGGAATCATTGACTGAACCATCATAAACCGTTTTTATGTCGTTACATCTTATTCGTATCATTGCGGCATATGAAATGCGGACTCTGCTGCGCAGCTGGTTTTTCAGGATTTTTGCCGGTGGTGCCATTCTGGGATTGGGGATCTTCAATGTAGCTTTGAACGTAGAATCGAGTGGTGCTCCCTGGATGTACAAAGCTATTGCCGCTTCTGTACCTTATGCCAACCTGATCATTCTTAACCTGGGCCAGGCTGTTGTTGCTGTCTTTCTGGCATCGGAATTCCTGAAACAGGACAGAAAGAATGATTCCGTGGAGGTCATTTACGCACGTTCCATGTCAAACGGGCAATACATTTTGGGAAAAACCCTGGGTATCCTGGCCGTATTCCTGGTGTTGAACATTGTCATACTGCTGATGGGCATAGGATTTTCATTTTTAAGCAACGTTACATCACAAAGTTTTTTTGCCTATTTTGCCTATCCCTTGCTGATCAGTATGCCCACCCTGGTCTTCATTCTTGGATTGTCATTTTTCTTCATGACATTGGTAAAAAATCAGGCGGTCACCTTTATCATCCTGATCGGTTATATTGCGCTTACCATTTTTTATCTCAACAGGAAGGCCTTCCACATTTTCGATTATATTGCCTACCAGGTGCCAATGATGTATTCTTCGATCAGCGGATTCGCCCGTCTGGATGAAATAATACTGCACCGGAGCATCTACTTTCTTCTGGGCATCGGATTCATCCTGCTGACGGTGTACAAGCTTCAGCGCTTACCGCAATCGCCAAAGTTTTCCGCCTTACCCTTGTATATTGGACTCTTCTTTTTGTGTTCAGGAGGATTTTTAATATTCCGATATCTTGACAGGAAACAATCTGCCGGAGAATTCCGCCAACAGGCCGTTGAATTGAATAGCCGTTACACCTCCTACAAAAGGGCTACGGTAACATCCTGTTTTCTGGATATTGAACACCAGGAGAATAAGATCAGTGCCGAGGCAAATCTGAGGATCAATAATGAAAACACTGCGGCATTGGACACTTTGATCTTCTGCCTGAACCCGGATCTGATGGTGGAGAGAATTACCATTGATGAAAGGGAATCGAAGTACGAAAGATACATGCATATTCTTAAGATTATCCTGACGGAACCCTTTGATCCGGGAGACAGTCTCGACCTGAAGATACGGTACAACGGTTCCATCAATGAGAATATCTGTTTTCTGGATCAGGATCCGGCAAGTTATAAGGAAATTCTTAATTTTGAAGTATTTACACTGCGCAAACGGTACGCCTTCCTGCAGAAAGATTATGTATGTCTTACCAGTGAATCGCTTTGGTACCCGGTCTCCGGTACAAGCTATACCCCATCCGTCCCCATGTATCAGGAACCGGATTTTGTTAATTACCAGCTGCGGATCAAAACTGCTCCCGATCTGGTGGCTGTTTCGCAGGGGAAGGCCCTTGTCGGCGAAAAGGGCACCTATGAATTCAGGCCTGAGTACGCCCTTCCCAGGATCAGTCTGCTCATCGGCCGTTATAAGCAATATAAGATACAGGTAGATTCGATTGAGTACAGCATTTATGCCATTCAGGGTCACGATTATTTCAAACCCGTCTTTGATCAGATTGCGGATACTATTCCCGCACTTATTCGGGACCTGAAAAAGAATTATGAAGTAAACCTTGGTATAAAGTATCCTTTCCACAGGTTGATGCTGGCTGAAGTACCGCTTCATTTTGCACTGGATAACCACATTTATTCCTATGCCAGCGATGCGGTGCAGCCCGAAATGTTGCTGTGTCCCGAGAAAGGCGTATTATTGGACGCCTCTGATTTCAGATCCAGCAAGTATCGCCTGGAAAGAGAAATGAAAAACAACAACGAGGAGGCCCTTCCCGAAGAAGTACAATCAAGGCTTTTTAAACAATTTTTTCAGAACAACTTCCTGGCCACACGCGGTCAGAATTATAATTACAGGGAGGTGGTCAGTTGGGAAACATTTTCTGTCTTTCCCCAATACCTTGCATTTTACACGCGACTTCAGTCTGATCAGTGGCCCGTGTTGAATATGGCTTTTGAATCCTATATGAGTGAAAGGAACAATAGTGCCGGAACAATACTCCAGTGGTATGAGGATTTAAGCATGGATGAGAAAATCAACCTGGAGTTGGGCGCCGCTTCATTGGAGACCTTGCTAAAGAAAGGCATTGAAACCGACAAGGAGGAGCGTCAACCTGTCAGCATCAGGGATGTAGCCCAGACCAAGGGACTTCATTTGTTCAATGTGCTTAGAGCCCGATTTGGGGAAAAAGAGCTGGATACCCTATTTACCGTATTGATTGCTGATTATCCCCACAGGAAGATCCCCTTCGGAGAAGTTAACGCCAGGTTTGAGAAGCGATTCAACATTAACCTGGGAGAGGAAGTCCAGAAATGGTATGTGCAGAACTCATTACCGGGATTTCTCATCCGGAATATCAGTACTTATAAAGTGATGGATGGCGAAGTCACCAGATACCAGGTGCGCTTCAACCTGTCGAATCCTGAAAGTACGGATGGTATCGTTACCCTGAATGTGGAACTGACCGATCCGAATCGTAACAACAACGATAACTTTCAGGAAAATTTCAATGTAGATTTCTCCAGAAAGATCTTTCTGCCGGCAAGATCTTCCAGGGACGTGGGTTTTGTATTCAATGCTGAACCGGCCCGCATGTCGGTTGTAACCCACATTTCAAGAAATCTTCCCAACAATCTGGTTTACAACTTTTCCGGTTTCAACGAAACCAGAAATACTGAACTTCTGGATGAGATCGTCAGCATTCCCTTTTTCAGTAATGTTGCCAGGATCAATGAAACTATCGTCGACAATGAAGACCAGGGTTTTTCATTTGAGCAGGCGATGAACCAGGCCTACCTGAAATCACTGGTCAACAGGAACAAGGAGGACCGTTACAAGTACTCGGCAATCTGGGCATGGAATCCCCCCAGGGAATGGCGAGCAGTTCTGCGTTCTGAGTTTAACGGGGATTATGTTCATTCCGCTCATTATACCAGGGGCGGTAACGGTGAGCGGACGGCAAGCTGGAAAGCCGTCCTGCCGCAAAAGGCGACCTATGATGTTTATTTCTACATGGATAAGGTAAATTTATTCTGGAGGCGTACCAATAAATCACCCGATTATAATTTTCTGGTTTACCATGATAATGGGGTGGAGAAGATTAACCGCAGCAGTGAGGATGCTGAGAACGGATGGAACTACCTGGGGACCTTTTCTATTTCCTCCGATACCGCAAAGGTTGAAGTGACAAATAAGACCATCGGGGACATGATTTTTGCAGATGCAGTGAAATGGGTGCTTATCAAATGAAGAAAAGAAAAATCTATTTAAACAGACCTAACAGTATAAATATTCTGATCCTATGAACCCGTTACATACTTTAACAGGAAAACCTATAGGCTTTCTGTTGTACCTATTATTAATGGCAGGCGGTCTGCATGCCCAGAAGACACTTACGCTGGAGGATGCCATGAACATTGCCATCAAGAACAGTCCCGAGATTATAAAATCGGAATTGAACATGACCATCAGCAGGGAAAACCTGAATGCCAGGGAGGCAACCACCAAATCGCTGATCAAGTTTCAGCTGACACCATTTTATTATGACCAGACCCGGTCTTTCAACAGCCTTTTTTCCACCTGGAGCACCAGTGAGACAAAAAGGATTTATGGGGATTTTATCGTGTCACAACCCATTAAATTAACCGATGGACGGATTACGCTGCAAGACCAGCTTGCTTACCAGGATGCTTCCAGTGATTATAACGATTCCCGATCAAGGGGTTACAGCAACAATCTCTTCCTGAAGTATTCACAGCCTGTTTTCACTTATAACAGGCTGAAAATGGAATTGAATCAGTTAAGACTTTCACTGGAGAATGCAACCCTGAGTTATGCCATACAACGTTTGTACCTTGAAAGACTTGTTACACAATACTTTTACACGGTGTATCAACGTAAAATGGCCCTGACTGTTGCGGAAGACGAGCTGAAGAACCAGCAAACCGGCTATGGGATCATTAAAAGCAAGGTGGAAGGGGGATTATCAGCTATGGAAGAATTGCTGCAGGCCGAATTGAACCTGGCCACCAGTGAATCGAACCTGCAAAATGCACAAGTTAATCTGGCCAATGCCATGGATGATTTCAGGGCATATATCGGCATGCCTCTTACCGAAGAATTTGATATACAAACCAATATCGAATACGCCGAAGTACTCGTGGATATGGATAAAGCTATTCAGAACGGACTCGATACAAGAATGGAGCTTAGGCAGCGTGAAATCAACATTATCAATAGTCAGGATCAATTGACCGTTGCAAAATCCACCAACGAATTTGCCGGCAATGTTGATCTGTCGGTGGGATTATTTGGTGAAGATCCGAACCTGCCGGATATTTATGACAAGCCGACACGTTCTCCCCAGGTAATGGTAACATTCAATATTCCCATCTGGGATTGGGGAGAAAGGAAATCAAGGATCAAGGCAGCCGAGGCAGGGATCAGGATAGAAGAAATCAATCTCGCGAACGAACGCACCAATATAGAGCTGGCCATTCGCCAGACATACCGCAGCCTGCAAAATTTAAGCATGCAGATCGTAATCGCCAGGCAGAATGAAAAAAATGCCCAACTGACCTATGAAATCAACCTGGAACGTTATAAAAACGGAGATCTTACCAGCATGGATCTGAGCAGTATTCCAGAACCAGCTTTCCGAGAAGAAAATGAACCTCGCAAACAGTCTGATCACTTATAAACTGGAGTTGTTGAATATGAAAATCCAGTCACTTTGGGATTTTGAGAACAATATAAGTTTTGTCCCGAAAGAATTTCAGGAAAATATTAATCAGGAATAAATCAAAAATATTAACATGCACAACGCCATGGAAAAGATCGTACCTTTATTATCTCCGTCCTGCTTATAACCTCGTGTAACCGCCAGCAGCAGGATCTGGGAAAAGATATCACCATACCTGTTACAGTTACCGAGGTAAAGCCCGGTACCATTGAGAAATTCATCGATATTACAGGGGTGGTACAACCGGTGAAAGAAGTACAACTGAAGGCCGAAATCACCGGTAACTATGTATTGAAAGTCAATCCTGGTACGGGGAAACCCTATGCACTGGGGGACCGGGTAGAAGCTGACAGAGAAATTATCGAACTGGAGGACAAGGAATTTGAAAACAACATCAAGCTAAATTCCCTGAAGCTCAACCTGGAAATCACCAAACAGGTGTTTGACAAACAACAATCACTGTATGACAAGGGAGGTGTCACCCTCAGTGAATTGAAAAATGCTGAAATCAATTATATCAATGCCAGCTATAGTTATGAGGATGCCTTGTTGCGCCTTCAGAAGATGCATGTAAAAGCACCCTTTTCAGGGGTCATTATCGATCTTCCCTATTATACCCCGGGCGTAAAAGTAGATGCCAATATACTTCTGGCCAAAATTATGGATTACAGCAAACTATTCCTGGAGGTGAACCTGCCGGAGAAAACCATGGGAGAAACCAAATCGGGACAGGTGGTGCGGATTACCAATTATACGCTGCCCAATGATACCCTTCTGGGAACTGTTTCCCAGCTTTCACCGGCCATTGATGCCGAAACCCGTTCTTATAAAGGACTCATTCTGGTCAATAATCCCAGGTTGCTGCTGCGACCGGGAATGTATGTAAAAGGTGAAATCGTTGTGGCTTCGGCAGAAAATGCCATTGTTGTTCCGAAAGAAATCATTGTCTCCAAGCAGCGGGGCAATAGTGTATTTGTTGTGGAGAAAGGAATAGCCTATGAGCGGATCGTTGAGTTCGGACTTGAAAATCCGCAGGAGGTCCAGATCATTTCCGGTTTAAAAATGAACGAACAATTGGTCGTGAAAGGCTTTGAAACACTCCGGGACCGGTCCAAAGTAAAAGAAATGAAATAGAACAACCGGCATGAAGAAAATAGTACAATTTGCAGTCAATTATCCGGTAACCATATCCATGATTATCCTGGGAATTCTACTGCTCGGCTATATTTCACTTGGAAAACTGAGCATTGACCTGTTTCCGGAAATCAATGCACCCCGGATCTTTGTTGAGATAAAGGCCGGAGAGCGACCTCCCGAAGAGATTGAAAAGCAATTTATTGAGGGAATAGAATCGCAGGCCATACGGCTTAAAGGAGTTACCCAGGTATCTTCTGCCTGTATGGTAGGAGCGGCCAGGGTTAAGGTGGAGTACAATTGGGGAACGGATATGGATGAAGCATTCCTGGATTTGCAGAAAGCTTTGACTGCTTACAGCCAGAATGCAGATATTGAAGAGTTTATTATAACACAGCACGATCCGAATGCTTCACCGGTGATGATTATCGCCATGTATCATCCGGAAATCACGGATATGAATGAACTGCGCAAGACCGGTGAGGATTATATACGGAACGAGCTGATACGTCTTGAAGGAGTTGCCGATGTTGTACTTACGGGTACAGAGGAGAAGGAAATCGTTGTGGAGACTGACCCTTACCGATTAAACGCATTCGGACTTACTACCGATAACCTGGTGCAGCAGATCATGAGTATGAATCGCAATGTTTCAGGAGGAAGCATTGTTGAAATGGGTAAACGGTATATCATCAAAGGAACTTCACTGCCTGGCTACCGAAAGCGATCTGAACAATATTGTAGTGACCTACCGGCAGGCTTCTTCTGCAGCCCCGGCTGTTGCAGCTTCCTCTTCAGCAGTTGTGCCGGTGAACGACCGGGTACCGGTTTTTCTGCGCGATGTTGCACGGGTGAGCTTTTCCAATAAAAAGCCGGATAACATTGTGAGGGTAAATGGAAAACGTTGCGTGGGCCTGTCTGTTTATAAAGAAACCAGCTACAATACGGTTAAAGCAGTGGATGAGCTTAACAAATCATTCGAATCTG
Source organism: uncultured Bacteroidales bacterium (assembly GCA_963800645.1). Taxonomy (GTDB): domain Bacteria; phylum Bacteroidota; class Bacteroidia; order Bacteroidales; family UBA10428; genus UBA5072. Next base: position 428,188 of record CAWDBX010000009.1, read on the forward strand.
TAAAAAAGGCCCTGCCCGGGTATGAGTTTGTCATAATCCAGAATCAGGCTTCCTTCATTCAGAATGCCATAGGTGAATTAAGGGATACTGCATTGATCGGAGCATTGTTTTCCATTATCGTTTTATTTCTTTTTCTTCGTCGCGCAGGTCTTACACTCATTGTAAGTTTTGTGTTGCCGGTATCGATTATTGCCACCTTTTCCCTGATGTATTTCTACGGACTGACCCTGAACATTATGACGCTCGGTGGATTGGCCCTTGGCGCCGGTATGCTGGTGGACAATGCCATTGTCATTGTCGAGAATATTTTCCGCAACCTGGAGACCGGCAACTCGCTCAAGGAATCCTGCATCAAGGGAACCTCCGAAGTCGGCGGAGCGATCATATCCTCCACCCTTACCACGATTGTCGTCTTCCTGCCGATCGTATATCTGCATGGGGCATCAGGAGCGCTCTTTAAAGATCAAGCCTGGACGGTGGCATTTTCTCAGGTGGCCTCCCTGATCATTGCCATTCTTATCATACCCATGCTTTTTCACTGGATGTATGTCAGGCGTGAAACCGTTACAGCAACCCGTGCTTTGCGTTTCACCTGGTACACAGCATTTCTGTCACGAGTGCTCGATAAACGGAAATTGGTGATTCTGCTGGCCCTTATTGTTATTGGTGCTACCGTTCTCATTCTGCCTTATGTAGGCAGTGAATATATACCACAAAGCGGGACGAATGAATTCAGCCTCGATATTAAATTGAAAGAAGGAACACAATTGCAGCGTACCGAAGGTCTGGTGAAAAATCTGGAATCGATGCTGACCGATGTACTGGGTGACCGGGCTGAAATTGTATACTGTCAGATAGGGCCCTCCGATGGTTCCACCTCGGAGAAATCCGTATTTCAAAATGAAAATACGGCCACCGTGAAGATCCGTCTGAAATCATCTGCACGTCGTGAGTCGGAATCCATTATCACGGAAATTGGTGAAATCTCCAAGTCATTGCCCGATGCGGAAGTCAAGTTGATCAGGAATGAAACTGCCCTGGAATCCACCCTGGGTACCGACGAATCACCCCTGGTGGTGGAGGTAACCGGTCGTGATATTGTTACGCTCGATACCCTTACCACAGCAATAAAACAAGTTTTAAGCGATATCCCGGCCGTTTACAATCTCAAAACAAGCATCGAGGAAGGAGCCCCGGAAATGGATGTAATCATTGACCGTTACATGGCATCAATGTATAACCTTACTGCCGAAGGTATTACCATGCAGCTGAAGGATCTTTTGATGGGTAAGAATGCCGGCAGGTTTGACAATGCAGGTGAGATGAACGACATTACCGTCAGGCTTCCTGAACTGAGCCTGCCGGAATTTAACGCCGTCACACTGAAAAGCAGCAGGGGGGATATTCCGTTGTATGAAATTGCCAGGATTGAAAAATCGGTTTCACCCAAACAATTGTTGCGAAGCAATCAAAACCGCATTGGGACGGTGACAGCCGATATCGACCGGACCGTTGCATTTGACAAGGTTATTGCCAGGGTTCGGGAAAAGCTTCAAGGCATAACACCGCCGGCTGAGTACGATATCAACATCACCGGTGAAGAACAAAAACGGAAGGATGCCATGTCAAGCCTTGGCTTTGCCCTGATTTTATCGGTGGTCCTGGTTTATATGGTTATGGCTTCGCAATTTGAATCTCTTATACATCCTTTCACCGTTTTGCTGACCATACCGCTTGCGGGAGCAGGTTCTGTGTGGGCATTCTTTCTTCTGGGGAAATCGCTCAACATCATGGCCTATATCGGCATCATTATGCTGGGAGGTATAGCAGTAAACAACTCCATATTGCTGGTGGATGCCATCAACCAGTTCAGGGAACAGGGTTATTCGCTCAGGGAAGCCATTCTCAGGGCTGCACAGAATCGTATCAGGCCTATTCTGATGACGAGTCTTTCCTCTATACTGGGACTGTTGCCATTGACCCTGGGAATTGGCGAAAGTGCTGCACTCAGGTCACCTTTAGCCATTGCGCTGATAGCCGGTTTAACGGCTTCCACAGTAATGTCGCTTGTTGTGATCCCCTGTGTTTATTATATATTCGACAGGAAGAAGACAAAAACAGAACCTATTGCAGATTTATAACCGGTCATGAAATTCATCATCAGGCGTAAGGTACTTGTTGCTATGCTCTTCACAGGGCTGTCCATGCTGGGAGTTTTTTCCTACAGGCAGTTGCCGGTGGAACTTTTCCCCAATACCCAGATTCCTTATTTGTTTGTTCAGGTTGCCACACCGTTGGAAGTGGATCCGAAATACATGGAAAGCCAGGCCATTATTCCCATCGAAGGAGCCATAGGAACCCTGAAAGGTATTGAAAAGATTGAATCCACCAATGATCAGCAGCAGGGCTTTATCCAGATATCCTACCGGCAGAATACGGATATTAAATTTGCCTACCTGAAGCTTCTTGAAAAAATTGAAGAGGTAAAGAAAAAGATCCCTGCTGATTTTTATGTTCAGGCTCTCCGGTTCGACATGGAGCAACTGAACAACATGCTGATGACGCTTCAGGTGCGGGGCGGGGGAGGTGTTGACCGTGTGCGCGAAGTTGTAAACCGGGATATCCTGAAACGATTGCAGAATGTTAATGGTATTGCCAATGTAGCTGTTTTTGGAGGCCGCGAAAAGTCGGTCGAGATTATCCTCAGGGAGGAGATCTGCAAGGCTTATGGGATTACCCCGGCCAATATCCGCAGTGCACTAAGCCAGAATAATCGTGCCAGAACTTTTGCCGGAAAGATTACCAAGGATAACAGTTTGATATTTATCAATATAGTCTCTGAATTCTCCGACATCTCTGATATCAATGAACTGGTGGTGAAAGAACCCGGGTCTGTCAGGTTAAAAGATGTTGCGGACATCCGGTTCGGATTTAAAGACCAGGATTCTTACAGCAGGGTGAATGGGAAAGAAGCGGTTACCATGCAGCTTACACGAGACACCCAATCGAATATGATCGACCTGGCCAACCGGGTGAAGGATGAAATAGAAGTCCTGAATAGGGAAATGACCGGAAAGGATATTGAAATCGTGGTCCAGAATAATTCTGCCGAAAGGATGGAAAGAAACATCGATCTGATCATCCAACTTGCCCTGGTGGGAGGCCTGCTCGCCATATTTATCCTTTGGATTTTCCTGAAAAACATACGTTTGGTGCTGGCCATTGGTTTGGCAATGCCTATTTCTGTGTATACCGCATTCAATTTCTTCTATGCCGCGGGCATTTCCATCAACAGTCTTACCCTCCTGGGTATGGCGCTGGCTATTGGAATGCTTCTCGATAACAGTGTGGTGGTCATGGAAAATATTTACCGCCTGGCGTCACGGAATACAGATACTGATTCGGCTGTAATTCAGGGAACTACTGAAGTTTGGCGTTCCATCTTTGCAGCAACCCTGACAACGGTTATGGTTTTTCTGCCCTTTGCCTTTTCAAAGAATTTTCTGGTAGCCATCCTGGGAAAACATGTAGGCGTTTCCATCATTTCCACCCTGATGGTTTCGCTGGTGGTAGCTATGTTGCTGATTCCCATGATTACCCATACCCTGCTGAAACAACAGCGGAAGAAGCGTGCGGCAAATTTCAGCATGATCTCCTTTCATAACCGGATCATACAGATTTACCGCGTGATTCTTAAGGCCTGCATGCGATACCCGGCCGCGTACAGCCTTGGGTGCCCTGGGGGTATTCTTCGTGACCTTGCTGATTAGCCTGGGTTTAAGTTTTATTAACAGGCAGGAACCGGAGATCATCGAACTGACTTTATACACCACCATGCCGGGCGGTACCACTTTGGATAATACAGATCTCCTCGTTGCAGATGTGGAAAAACGACTCGAAACATTGAAGGAGAAAAAGGACATCATCAGCCAGATTTATGAAGAAGAATCGGTGATTACCATTGTGCTGGATAAAGAGTTTAAAAAGATCAGGAATTTTACCGTTCCGAAAATCAAGCAGGAAATTATGAATAGCTTAACCGGACTTGAGCCGGCAAGCTTTAGCTGGGAACCACCTGTTTCCGGACGGCGCTTTGGAGGCGAGGGCGGTGGCGATGACCTTGGAATGGAAGGATTGCTGGGCATCGGTAGCCAGGTTGAAAAAATATACATAAAAGGGGAAAACTACGACCAGATTATTACCCAGGCTAACCTTGTCAAATATTATCTCTCTCAGCAGCAGGCAATTGAAATGGTTAATATCAACATACCCTCTGCACGACCTGAAGTGCTTCTGCAATTTGATAAACAGCTGATGTCCTTGTACGATATTCCGGCCTCTGCTATTTTATCCGAATTGAATTCATTTCCACAGGAGTTTTCCAGTGGCGTAAAATTTAAGCAGGGAACTGAGGAATATGATATACAGATTCGCACAAAAAAGCCGGTAGAACAGCCCGACAGGAATCTGAACGATCTGAAACAGCTAGCCGTAAAAGGCAGGAATGATGCTGCATTTGAACTTCAAAACCTCAGCAGCTTTAATTTTACCAGCGGTGTTCCTTCCATAAAGCGCATTAATCAGGAAAAACAACTGGAGGTTGAGTATTCTTTCATTTCAGAAGTTCAGGATGACAAGGATTTACTGACTGCCTCACGACTGGAAGTGGAATCACTCCTGGGCAACATCGCTCAACCCTCTGGAATAACCATGGAAGTTGTACACGAACAACAGGACCTGAGTGATTTTCGATTTCTTAATACTGGCCGCCCTGATCCTCATTTATATGATCCTGGCGTCGGTATTTGAGTCGTTCTCTAAACCCGTGGTGATTATGTTTGCCATTCCGCTTGCAGCAATCGGATCACTGATAGCTCTTATCCTTACGGGTAATTCGTTGATGAATGCCAACACGCTTACCGGTTTCGTGATCCTGATCGGGATAGTGGTGAACAACGGGATCATTCTGCTCGATTATTCCAATGTATTGCAGAAACGCGGATATAGACCCTCAAGATCATTGATGATGGCCGGATTGGCCAGGGTAAGACCTATACTGATCACTTCGCTGACCACTATCATTGCCTTATTCCCGCTTGCAATGGGGAAAGCCGAGTATGTCACCCAGGTAGGGGCACCTTTTGCCATAACTATTATTGGAGGTCTCGGTCTTAGCACCCTGCTTACCCTGGTTTTTATTCCCACCCTGAGTTCCGGCATCCAATCAGCGTTGTTATGGATCTTTGAGCAAAAATGGCCCAATAAGCTGATCATTATTATGGTCTATCTTGCCGGGGGTTACCTGATCTATAGGGGAATAGACAAGCTGGTCTGGAAGATAATCGATTTTATTCTTTTGATCATACTGACACCGGCTGCAGTTTATTTTGTAAAAACAGCTTGCGTCAGGCCAATGAAAACCTGATTGACGAAACGACCCCTTTGCACATCCATGTGCGCAATCTGGTAAAGATTTATGACCGTGACAGTCGATTCATCAGGGAATGGAAATCGGGATTAAATATCCGGCAACGTCTGGGACTGGAAAGGACCTTTGCCAGTTGGAAGGACTTTGATTACCTGGTCTGGCAATTGCCGCTTGTCGGATTTGCCATCTATTTCATCTATTTTTATCTTGAAAGTGGCTTCTGGTACTTTCTACTGCCTGTAGGGCTATATATGATGGCCCTTGCAATGGTGGTCTCCGATAAGGACCTATGCTGCCCGGATAAGTACCCAACGTGGCATTAAGTGGCCAAAGCGTTTGTCATCCTGGTTGTACGGAATTATTTTCTGGGCTCTTACCTGCTATTCATTTTGTTCCTTTTCTACCGGAAATATAAACTGATCGGGTTGCTGATCCCTTCAGGGGTAATATGGTATCTTCTGCTTTTGATCAAATTGACTTCGGACAAACTTTACCGGGAAAAAATCAACATCAACAGAATTACAGGGAAGGTTTATCGGGCTGCGAAAGGCCTTCTTCCGTTTTGTATTGCTGATACCCGTAATCGGGAAGAAGAAAATACCCTTTAAAGCGCTGAAAGGGGTGTCTTTTGAAATCGAAAACGGTATGTTCGGTTTACTGGGTCCTAACGGGGCCGGCAAATCCACCCTGATGCGGATCATCTGCGGAATCCTGGAACCCAGTTATGGTCAGATCACCATCAACGGCATCGATACAAAGGAAAAACGTGAGGAGTTGCAGGGATTGATCGGTTATCTTCCCCAGGAATTTGGTGTATATGAAAATCTTACTGCATGGGAGTTCCTGAATTATATGGGCATTTTAAAGAAGTTATACAACCGGAAACTTCGTGAGGAACGCGTGGATTATGTGTTAAATGCCGTTCATATGATCAGTCATAAGCATGAAAAACTGGGATCCTATCTCCGGGGGTATGAAACAACGTATCGGGATCGCACAAATCCTGATGCATCTTCCCAGAATACTGGTGGTTGACGAACCTACTGCCGGACTTGATCCGCGTGAGCGCATCCGGTTCAGAAACCTGCTGGTGGAACTAAGCAGGGACCGGATTGTGATCTTTTCCACCCATATTATCGAAGATGTGGCAAGTTCCTGCAACCAGGTTGCTGTGGTGAGGAACGGGGAAGTGGTATACCTGGGTGAACCCGTACAAATGGCTCATTTAGCCCAGGGTAAAGTTTGGATGGCTGAAATGGACATTGCATCATTCGAGGCCTTCAAGGATAAGTTCGTCATTATCCATCATATGCGCGATGGTGAAATTATCCGTGTAAGATGCATGGCGGATGAATGCCCGGCTGAAGGAGCCCGCACGGTAAAGGCCAACCTCGAAGACGCATATCTTTGTCTGCTTCATGAATCTAAAACATAAATATGCCTAAGATGACATTGGTTGAACGCATTAGACTTATTATTAACATCATCAGCTACAATTTGAAAATAGTATTCTCCGGAAGGTTTGTTTATTTTCTTATTGCAGCTTGGTTGTTCTTTCTGGTCATTATTGGAATTATGCTATTTTCAGATTCAACACCTGTTATCAACGATATTTATGATTTATTGATCTTTCCGGGAATCCTGATCATGTTTTATCCTGTAGTATACAACATTCAAAATGACAAAGACACCCGCATGCTCGAAATAATCTTTGGGGTTCCCGATTACCGTTATAAAGTATATGTATTACGTTTCGTTATCGCCATCCTGTTACTTGTATTTTTATTGATCCTGATGGCCCTCTTTTCATGGTTCTCTGTGGTGAAGATCCCGGTTTTTGAAATGGTCCTGCAGCTCATGAGCCCTTTATTCTTTCTGGCCTGTTTGACTTTTTTGCTAACCACATTGATCAAAAATGGTAATGGCGCCGCCGTGGTGATGATCATTATCGGGCTTGTATTTTTTATCCTGAATGAACCGCTCTCCAAAAGCAAATGGAATGTGTTTCTCAATCCTTATAATGTTCCACTCGACATGAATCTCACCATCTGGATGAATGTGGTCTACCAGAACAGGCTGATGCTGATCATCGGAGCGGTAATAGCACTGCTGTGGGGACTGATGAACCTGCAGCAAAGGGAGAAGTTTGTATGAGCAGTGAGGTTACTCGTCAAAATTCACGTTTTTGTAGTTGGCCAGATCCATGGCCTGCTTTCTGTATGATTTTTTGTTGTGCTTATCCCCGTTAATTTCACTTATCCGGCTGAGGCCAAAATAAGCATAAGCTTTGTATTCATTCCCAAAGGGACAGAAAGGGGAGATGTCCTTTATTCCCTTGTTGTAATAAGCCATGGCTTGTTTCAGGTTGTTATACTTTTTTTCCGCTAGGATGCCATTGAAGATGGAAAGCTGAGCCTGAAAATAGGGATTGGAGATCTTTGAACGACTCGATCTGATCAGGTTTTCCGCTTCTTCATAACGTTTCACCAGCAAGAGGTTCTTGATATAAACCGCCAAATATTGCATGTTGCGTGGATATAGCTCGTGCAGGGATTTGCTGTAGGAATAAGCCTGCTGGTAATTGTTCTCAAAGGAGATATAAATCCCGGCAAGGAAGGAATACGCCTCCGCTTTCAGTACGATAGCTTTTTTGGAAGCTAACTGCAGTTCTATTAATCCCTTTGCTTTGTCACCTTTCGGGAAAAGAAGTGCCAGGGGTTTATATACCGGGTGGGCTTCAGGGTATGCCTCTCGATAATAGTTGTATAAGCCGGTAAAAAAATAGAAATCGGGAAAGCTACTGGTATAATTGAAGGTTTTCTTCAGGTATTGATAAGTGCCTGATGCAAGTGATATCACATCCATGCTCAAATCGTTATCGGCATAGAACAACAACAGCAACCCCCTGGCGCCGACATTGCACAAAAGAAATTCTGCTTCATTATTCGGATGGGTTTTCTTTTCACACAAATCAATGGCATGCTGCATGTCATATTCAAATGATTTTCGTTCAGGAGAGGTGGGAATTAATGGATAATGCTCCCAATACGTCATCATACCCCTGAACAAATAGGTGATGGGATGCTCGGGATAGACTGCCTTTATTTTGCGGTAAATCTCATTTGCCGGGCTGAACTCCAGGTTATAGATATGATCTACCCCTCTGCGCATCAGGTTAAAGGTGGAGGAGTCTCTAAGTACCTGTGCCTGCACGGATGCTGTCAACAACAACATCATTACCAGGACGGGTTTCCATTTCTGTCTGCTGGTTGTCAATTTTTCTGCTGGTTCGTATTCCGGCAAACCGGAGTTGAAAATGATCTTCTTTGTACAATAATACAATATTTGAACGAAATCCTGTATGATTGTTTTAAGGATGCACCATATAAAACCGTGCAAAATGGACTTTAGCCATTACACTTCTAAAAAGAATAACTATCATTGAGTACAAATTAATGAAATCTTCCGGTTATCAGGCTTGTTTTTAAATGGGATTTCCGGGAAATAACAGCTGGTATATAGCTGGGGAAAGCAGATCGGGACTATGGATAAAAGTATGGTATTTTTTTTGCTGTTGGCATCATTGTTATTGGGATGCAGGAATAATTCCCGAAATGAAAGAATTGACGAAGTTAGTGCCGGCAAAGGTCAAATACTGTTTCTAAACATGGGTTGCGCCACTTGTCATTCCCTGTCGGGAGAAAAGAAATATGGTCCTGTTTTAAACGATATTTACGATCGTGACATTGAAGTTGTCCGCCGTGGCAAAACAGTGACGGTGAAAGTTGACAGGGAATATATTATAAGATCCATTCAGAACCCTGGTTATGAAAAGGTGACCACCTTCCAGGGTCAGACCATGCCGGTGCCAAATATGTCAGACGAGGATATTCGCTGCATTGCCGAATATATCGTTTGGATCAACACCCAAAAACAAACGGAATAGCCCAAAATCATTGAACCGGAATGATGCTGATGGCGAGTTTGCTGTTTTAAATTTCCCGCTGATAGATCCTGTATTTGCGCAAAGGCTTTGCCTGGAGCTTTCGGATCGCATTGTTCATTGGAACGTTGTCTTCGAGGACATAGTTGATTTCCATCCAGATATCGGGTGTATAAAGTGATTCATACAAAGCTCGGTATATAAGACTGTCAACGCCTTTGCCATGATATTCCGGGAGCACTCCCAGGCCAAATAACCTGAAATTTCTTAATCCAGGAAGCCCGATCATCAATTTCAGCCATCCACAAGGAAACAGCCTTCCTTTCAATCTTTTGAGCAATATATTTATGTCGGGTAATGCAATTGCGAATCCGATGGGAACTTTATTGGAATCAACAGCAAAGAGAACTCCCTCTGGTTTGATTATTGGTCTTAAGTCACGGGCAATGGCTTCCGCTTCCGCCTTTGTTACCGAAGTAAAACCCCAGTTGTCGATCAGACTGCGATTGGAAAGGTCAATGACAGTCTGTACCTCTTTATCATAATTCTTCATATCGACCTGCCGGACACTCAGTCCGTAACGTTTAGCAACCTCATCAGTAAGCGTAAGTATTCTTTCCGGTATCTGGTATCCTTCTTTGCCTGACATATAGTAGCAAAACAAATCCTTTATCTTCTCAAAACCAAAGCCAGTCAGGTGATCATTATAATAGAAGGGATTATACGGGGCCATGATGACCGGCGAAGGTGTGAATCCCTCCAGAACAAGTCCCCATTCCTGAGATACAAATGACCAGGGGCCACGCATGATTCTCATTCCTCTTTTCTGCAGCCAGCTTGCAGCAGTTTCCAGCAACAGCTTTGCTGCCTCATGGTCCTCGATACATTCGTAATATCCGAACAAGCCAATGGGTTCTTTCCAGGAGTCCTCAGCCAGTCTGTCAATAAAGGCAGCAACCCGTCCAACAATCCGCCGATCCTCTTCAAGCAGAAAAAGGCCATACTCACAATGATCAAGCCAGGGATTTCGTTTAGGATCAAACTGGCTTTGCTGTTCAACCAGCAGGGGAGGAACCCACACCGGGTCATTCCTGTACAACTCATAAGGTAAGCCAATGAAGCTTTTCAGGTCGGCCGGGGTTTGAACAGGTCGTATGGTATACATTATTCAGCCATTAGCTCCATTTACCCGATATTTTTTCACCGCAATAGCTGCAACTGCCGTTCTTAACAGCATTATTGACAATCATGAAACCTTTCCTTTCTACAATCACTTTTTTACATCGCGGACAGATGGTACTTATGGCAGCAGTACCCGGAATATTACCGATATAAACAAATTTTATCCCGGCACGCAGGGCAATATCTTTGGCTTTTTCCAATATGGCGATTGGTGTGGGAGGAAGTTGATTCAGTTTATACAAAGGCTGAAAGCGCAAAAAATGGAGGGGATTATCCTGAAATCCATTCTGAAACAACCAGTCGCACAGTCTTTTGATCATATCCATATTGTCACTCCAGCTGGGAATTACCAGATTTGATATTTCAAGCCAGACACCTTCCTGTTTGAACGTTTTTAACGAGTTCAGAACAGGCTGAAGTTTCCCTGCATTGAGCTTAAGGTAAGTTTTTTCATCAAACGATTTAAGGTCAATGGTTGCAGCATCCAAAACCTTGCAAAGATCACGCAGGGGCTTTTCATTGATGTATCCGTTTGATACCAGGATGTTCTTAATACCTTTTCGCCTGGCAATGGATGAGGTATCATAAACATACTCATAATAGGTTATCGGCTCGGAATAGGTATAGGCTATTGACTGACAATTACCGGCCACAGATTCTTCAACGACAGCCGGTGGCATCAGGTCGTAGTTTTTCGTGTCTTTGGGACTGGATTGGGAAATGGTCCAGTTCTGACAATTGAGGCATGCAAAATTACAGCCCGCGGTAGCAATTGAAAAGCAATTACTTCCCGGCAGAAAGTGAAACAGAGGCTTTTTTTCAACCGGATCAATATGCATGGCACACGGATTTCCATAAGCGATTGAATACAACTTCCCCTTATGGTTAACCCTGTTCCGGCATACACTGGTTTCACCGCTTTTAAGCGTACATTCATTGGGACATACCAGACACATGGTCCCCCTGGGGGTGACCTCATAATAAGTACATTCCTTGCTCCACTTCCATAGATCAGCTGCCAAAGGCCCGTAATTCCGATATGCTTTGGTCTCAGCTTTTGATAAACCATTCAGACATATGGCCCCGGCTGCGGCAAAACAGGCATGCCTCACGAATTCTCTTTTGCTTATTCTCTTTTCCATAAAACAAGCATTTCCTCAAAATTAAGCCAAATTTTCATGAATTAACCACCCGTGCTGTCACCAGGTATACTTTTTCCTGAATACAAACATCAGGATTATACTTGCCAGGATCAGTAAAGCAATCAACAGACAGGTATAAAGTAATCCCAGTAACGGGAACAAGATGAGGGATACCATAAAAGTACCACAGGCTGCTCCCGCAAGATCAATACCGTATAGATTACCAGCGATCTTCTCGATACGTTGTGGTTCCAGGCGACTGGCCATGTTGAATTCGAAACCTGCTATGAAAGCAATGGCGGCCGTGGTGATAAACAAAAATGCCTGACCTGTCCATTCCGGGATATTGTTATGTCGGGAAACCCAATTGATGATCAAAGGCAACAGCACAATCAGACCCATGAATATGAGCTGGATCCAAATATAGGACCGGATCGATACCTTCCTTTTTAAACCAGGCCCTATGATGGCTCCTGCCGATAATCCGGTCATATAGAATGCAATGATTATTCCAAGCATTTGATATACATATCCATAGAGAATCTGAAAAGAGATCAGTACGATGAAAGAGGATGATGCACCGGCAAAACCGCCTGTAAATACTCCTGCTGCAACAGGGCTCATTCTTCTCAATACCAAAAGCATCAGTATAAGTATCAGCAATATGATTACAAGGCCGTTCTCCTGAAAAGTACTCAACCAGTAACTGATTTGACGAAAGTAGGCGAGGGGTGCCAAATCCTGATTTATCCTGGCAGGGCCGGCACTGATTTCATCCAGGATCTGATGGCTGTACTGACTTAATAGTTCATCATCAATATACCCGGGATTGACGAAATCATTTTCAATCCCGCGCGCTTGAATACCCTGAGCAATATCTATACGAAGGTTGGTGTCGGAAGCTATAAAATAGTTCCGTTCACCGGGTATTACCTCCACTTGTTTAAAAACCTTTTTTAGTGTATGATATACAATACGATTAATCTCCCTGGCGTCGGCGCTCATATAATTCACGGTAGGACTTAGGCTGATCAGGAACACGCCATTGGGTCGCAGCGCCTGTTTGGCCTCTTCAAAGAATCCAAGGGTATAATACCTGTTTATCTGGGCATTGGAGGGATCGGGAGTATTGATGATAATACCATCATAGCGCTGGCTGGACTTGCTGATCCCTCTTCGCGCATCCCTGTTGATCACTTTCAGCATGGGAGGGAAAAGTGTATCGGAAAATCTTTTTTCGGCTTTTACCAGCCAGGGATTAATTTCGTAATAGTCAATGCTTCTTAAGGTTGGGTATTTTAGTGCCTGCTTTGCCATACCGGTCATACCGCCCGATACAATTAAAACCTTCTCAGGTCGTTCAAGCTGCAGTAAGGCAAAATGAACGGCTTCCTCCTGCATGATCTGGTTCTCCGTACTGAACATAAATGTTCCGTTTTCATAGAAATTGTATTGTCCGGCGGTGAATGTCACCGAAACATTTCCGTAGGGGGTATCTTTTGAGTATACAAGTTCCTGGTTTTTAAAATGAATGGATTTTACCCAATGATCCACCGGACCTGCAAACAGGAACGCTGTTAGGATAATCAATGCACCTGTTGTGCTATACTTGGTCCAGGCAGGATGGTAACCTTTATGTATTAAAATATACACGATCAGGTTTATCCCTGCGATGATGGCCAGCACCTGAAATGTTCTTAAAAGGTAAACCAGCAAAAGGCTGAATAGCAAACCTGCAGTCATGCTGCCGGCAGATTCCCACCCGTAAGCCTCGGAGACCTTATTTGCCCCGGTTACACCCGAAAAAGTGCAGGCCAGCATGGTAAAAAGCATTCCTGATATAAGGCAGAAGGGCATTAATAAACAAAAGCAAAAGATAAAGGCAGTAACAAGGCCTTTGGTGGTTCCGGGAGGAAATATCCGGGTTTCCAGGACGTATAACAGAACAATAATCACGGCCGGAAGGATTCCTGATAACAGAAAGCCACGGGCAAGGTTTTTCCGATGATCACCGGTATGGATGATCCTTTGTCCAAGTCTTGAACCGGCTGCAGTGAGTAACATCCAGATGCAAAGGATCAATCCTATTATAAGCTCATTACCCTGAAAAACATTCAGGAATTCCCGGATGACGATCAGCTGTGACAGGATGCTGGTGAAGCCGAGTACAAACAGTGCAACAAGAATGGTTTTTATACCGATAACCTGACCGGCTGCAGATTCAGGTTTTGTTATATTCCTGCTTTTCCGTTTTATCTTTACTTCTGATGGAAGTCCAAACCTCACCGTAGTACCTGAGGTGCCAGCCAAGGTGAATGAAAGCCAGGCATACCAATGCAATGCCAAAGTCGACATGCCATTTCAGGATCTTTTTTATCCAGGGTATTTCCAGCTTATAGTTTATTTGGATCACCAGCATGATCCCCAGCATTCCGGTCGTCAAAAATGCGGTCAGAAGTAAAGTATTCCAAAACCGCCGGTGGGAAACCGTACGAATTTCACCTGCCCGGGCAAGACCCCAGGAAACGAGGTAAAGGAGGAATACGCCCAGGATAACCGGAATGAGTCCGTAAGGATATTTCATGGTTCTCCAAAAACATAAGCTTCGTAAACATAAACCTCAGCATCCTTCCAGCCTTCCCATCCTATACCTGCTTTGTCGCGGGAACAATGGCCAAGGAATTCCTCCATGCTCCATCCGGTTTCCGTTGCTACCTGCGGTAAGAAGGTCCCGGCATGTTTATCTTTCCTGATATAGATGCCGTGCCGGCCCAGGATTATTTCACCGGTGGATTCTATCTTGTGCATGGGCGTCAGCACAGAGATTTCTATGTCGGTTTGATTCAATTCTTCCGGCGTTAAAGGCTTAAAGCGGTTATCCTGCGTGGCAGCAGAAATGGCCATTTCCTGAACCACCTGATATAAAGGTATGTCTGCGGTGAAGAGTCCTATGCAGCCTCTTAATGCACCATTGATTTTCAGCGTTACAAATGCACCCGAAGGGGTAAGCAACTTATCCGAAAAACCTTTGGAGTTAATAGTGGCGATCTGTCCTGTCTGCAGATAAGTTTTAATGGATTTTCTGGCAATATGCAGCAACTGATCCTTTTCACCCGCCGTGAGGCAATAAAGGCTGTCTCCATAATCGATCGCACCCGAAGGATCAAGGGTGACCGCGATCGCATGATAGCCCACCACCCTGTCTTTTTCTCCCTGAGGGACGTCACCGGAATTCATATACCTGATTTTATGCCACCGGATGCCGGGCATCTTTTCCGTCATGTCCAGGAAGGTTAGCACGCTGGTCCAACCGCAAATACTGGTGACAAGACCTGTAATTCCCTGAATTTCTGAATTATCTATCGTTCTCAGAAATTCAGACGGGGAATTTTTAATGATGGCTTCTGCGGTCATATTATCTACTGTCACTGCGTCAGGATAATCCGGGTAATGTGAAAAATCCGTACTGATCACAAACAGATTGCTGCCGGTAAGATAAGGTCTGAGCGCATCGGCAATCTTTTTGCAGGTAGCAGGTCTTTGTGTGCCCAGCAGGATAGGAACAATTTGTAATTCATCCTTGTACAAATACTGAAGGAAAGGAATTTGCACTTCGATGCTATGTTCGTCCACATGTGTACCGGGGTAAGATCGGAATATTTCAGGGTTTTCCATCAGGAGCTTTCTGGCCAGCGGGATATTTACCCTGGCAATTCCCATGGGAGTAATAAAATTGCCCTCACTGTAAATGGAAGCACCCTCAAAACTTGCATAATGACTTGAGCCAATGATGAATACATTATCATATTTTGACACCGGCAATAGCTGATTATAAGCAGAAGCCGCTACCGTTCCCGAAAACACATATCCGGCATGTGGTGACAGGACAGCAATGATGTTGTTTAGATTTTTATGGGGTGTGGCAGCTGAAAACAGTTTATCGAGCTGGTTCATCAATGCTTCGCGGCTTCCGGGATAAAATGAACCGGCCACCGCTGGTTTTCTGTTTATCAAAGTATCTGCTGCCGATGATAAGGCGTTAGGTTCCGGATTCAGATTCGCTGTCTGTCCATTGCAGCCAGCTGTTCCCGGCAGCAGTAGCACCAGGAACAAGACAGGGTATATACTTGATTTCATGCTTCCGGTTTTGAACGATTTCCCTTAAAATTACTGTATAATCCGTTTAAAATCAAATTCTACAGACTTTTCTAAAGGGGAATTCCTTTCCGGCATGCTGGCGGTAATCGGTAACCGGGGGGCCATTAATTCAGAGAGTTAAACCACTGCAGTACAATTTCAATAAATGCCAGTCCTGAATCGAAATGCCCTTTTGTATCAATGGTGACGAAGGACACGCTCTCCGATCCATTGGAAATCATTTTATTAAAAGTCTCTTCGGAATCAGAAATTGGGATCCTTTCATCCTGAAGGCTGTGAATGATCAAAAGCCGGCTTTCTGGCCGCCAGTTGTCCACATTGTTTTCGCCCAGTGCATGGATCAGATCGGACTCCTCATTGTTTTTCAGACCGTACAGAAAATCCGGATTCAGCAGACTGTCGAAACTGTAAGCCAATTGCTGATCAATCTCCTGACGGTCAAATGTACCATCCAGTAATGCGGGTATTTTGCTGGCATAGGGTTCCTGAAAAAAATCCGACAAAGGACGACCCCAATCATACATGATGTTGTACGAACTTAAAAGCATGGCGAGATGGCTCGGAGCCGAATAGGAATTCCTGGCAAGGGAATAATTCAACAGATTTACCAGGTTAAATCCACCTGCACCAACTGCTGTGGCCTCAATGGCAATTCCGGGCACTGCCTTTTCCTCAATCATTTTCAGGGTGGCCAAAGCAATGTATCCCCCCTGGGAATATCCGGTAAGAAATTTCTTCCGGGTTGCCGGAAGCTTTTTTGCCTTGATGAATTCCTCACTGGCATAGATCAGATCAATCATTGTACTGGCTGAGTGCTCATAATTGTGAATCGGGAACATCAAATCCCTGGATATCCCAAAGCCAATCATGTCGGGAATAACCGTCAAATATCCCATGGAGGCAATAAATTCAAAACCAGTAAAGTTATTGGGTAAATCAAATTCCGAAGGGGCATCTTCATCGGCAAATATGAGTCCGTTACCAACTATCATGGTAGGAATTGAATCGGAAATCCCGGAAGGATAGGAAATGATGCCTGAAGCCAGGATTGGTTGTCCTTTGTAAGTAGTACGATAGATAATTCTATACAATTTAATGGAATATCTCATGTAATCGTTAAACTGCGGGTATCCTGCCAGTTGCGCTGTAAGTTTAATGGTAAAAGCAGGCACCTCTCCCAAAACTGTGCATTCCACCAGGTAATCTCCTGGATCAACGGGCAAAATAATGTCATCCGGCAGGCTGGTAATATCATCTTCTTCGCTGCAGGCAAATAAGGAGATAACGACCAGACATACCAGACAGGTGTTTCTGAGGAGAAAAAGAAATTTTGAAAGTGTCATATTCCGTGTAATCTTGGGCATGATAATTTTGTTCCGGTCCAGATTGTCCTGTTTACAGCGTTTGAAATTATAAAAAAAAATGTAACCAGATGATTGATAACCTTTGAATTTAAGGAGTATCGACAACTTCTATAAATATTGACAATTCTCTGTTTTCTTTAAAAGGTTTTTATATTTTTAAACATGCTTAAATAACAAATTCTTGCCCGATGTTTCATTTTTATATCACCCTGGCCTACATCATCCCCAATATTTATATCTTTTTCCGCATTAAGGATCTTTTCATTAACAAAGCTTACAGGCGCTGGTACATTCCGGCTTATATAATTTTGGCCTCCATTTATCTGCTGACCGAAATTTATGCCCACCGTCCTACAAATGATTTCATAGAGGTATTGATCAACCTATCCGAATACCTTTTGGCATTCTATCTGTACTTCTTCTTCGCTGTACTTCTATATGATCTTTTTCTGCTGATCAACCTGATAATTAAGGTTTTACCTGACAAAAAAAGAAATAGTCTGACCTTCAAAATCTATACGCTATCTGCCTTAATAGTCATTCCGGTAGTGGTGGTTTTATTGGGGGTGATCAATCTGAATACTGTCCGGGTATCGGAATACAACGTGGAGGTTTCGCGCAGAAATTCCGGAATGGACCATCTTCGCATCGCATTCGTTTCGGACTTCCACATTCAGCACCATACCCGTTTGCGATTTATTGACCAGTTTGTCAGAAAGGTAAATGCGCTCCAGCCCGATGTGATGCTCTTTGGCGGTGATATCGTGGAAGGTGACCGTGAATATGAAACCACCGAAGCCATTGAAGCAGCATTCAGGAAAATCAATTCAAAATATGGGTCATTTGGTGTTCCAGGAAATCATGAGTTTTACGGAGGGCAGGAGCAAGGCAGCTTTTTCCGCAAGGCCGAAATAACCATGCTGTGCGATACGCTGGTAAAAATCGACAGTTCCTTTTATCTGGCAGGAAGAAACGATCAACACCACAACCCACGCAAGAGCCTGGATGAAATTTTAAAAAATGCCACATCTGATCTGCCCATCATCCTCATGGATCATCGTCCTACTGAATTGCAGAAAGTAAGTAATACAGCGGTGAATGTTCAATTTTCAGGCCACACACATCATGGCCAATTGTTTCCTGTTAATCTCATTACACGCCGTGTTTATGAGCTAAGCTGGGGTTACAGGAAAATAGGGAACACCCATTTCTTTGTTACCAGTGGCCTGCGCTTATGGGGCCCTCCGGTAAAGACTGCCGGAAAATCTGAGATCATGTTGGTAGACATACATTTCAGGTAACCGTATTATTGCCGATGAATTTCTGAGCCGCCTTTTGCATCCACGGTGACATTCTCCGGACTTCCTGAATAATACACATTGCCTCCTCCGGAAATATTGCCGGTTAATTCCCTGGATACATTCACGTGAATGTCTGATCCTCCGCTGACCTGGAATTTGGTCGATCCGGTTATGAATTTACCGGCAAATACATCACCTCCGCCGTTGACGGTTATTTCTAACTGCGAGGCTTGTCCGGCAAGGGTAGCATCACCCCCTCCCGAAACGGAACATTTGATTTTTTCCACATTCATTTCCACGGTAAGGTCTCCTCCTCCGCTAATGCTGATGTCAGTATCAATAACCTTTTCGCTGCAGGTAAGCGTCACATCGCCTCCGCCTGAGATTTCGAAAAATACGCTATTGGCTGCTACCTCCGACGTCAAATCACCCCCTCCGGACAGGTTGAACTCATAGCGCTTGATATTTCCGTTGATTTTTGCATCGCCGCCACCGCTGATGCGACATTCGAGTTCATCCGTATTGATCACGGCAGACAGGTCGCCTCCTCCGCTGATATCCATGCCCAGATTGGGAACATTCACGGGAGTTTCACTCTTCACATCACCGCCACCTGAAACCCTTATTTTATCGATACTTTTATACATAATCCTGGCCTTCAGCGGCTGAGTTGCCATAATATTGTTTTCCGTATAGATTTTCAATACACCCTGGTCTACTTTGACCGTGATATGTTCAAACAGGTTTTCCTGTGCAGTCAGGATCAGGTTTTCTGTATTACCCTGAACAAGGGTAACATCAAATCCTCCGGATACCTCAATGCCATGAAAGTCAGATACACTGAAGTTTTTATCAAGGGATGCCCCGCTACCTTTCACCGGTAAAAAAGACTGGGAAGATATGCAGGAGGACAACATTACAAACAGTACCAGTAAAACCGGGGTGCAGCTGTTGATGTGCGTTTTGTTCATAACCGTAATTTTTTAATTAATTGTTTTTGCTAAAATGAATCTTCATATTAAAATATATGACGTTGAATCCGGCCGAATGCTGCATAGTTGATGTTGTTATTTGTTTTTTATAGTGATTCCAAATAAACACAAATGGAAGTTAATACAGGTCAGGAAGACTTGATTTTACGGTTTTTTTTTTAGTTTCGTATAATATGGACGTTACTTCAAATACCCTCTTTGCATTCCGATGAAAAAAGTTGCTCATAAAATATTCCTGGGCGTATTGGCAGCCATCGTATTTATCACATTTATCATGCTGGTCTTTAATGGGTTATCTTATTACAGCATTGGTTTGGAAGAAAGATTTTATCATCCGGAACATCATGTCTTAAAGCCAAGTGGTCTTTTGGGCCACGGACTTGGCATCCTGGGATCTTTTTTCATCATCCTTGGAGTGAGTTCTTATATGGCACGGAAAAGGTACCGGTTTTTGTCAAGATGGGGATTATTAAAGCATTGGCTTGAGATCCATATCTTTCTGTGCACACTGGGCCCCATCATGGTGCTTTTTCACACGGCATTCAAGTTTGGAGGACTCGTTGCAGTGAGTTTCTGGAGCATGGTAGCCGTTTTTTTAAGCGGGATTATCGGCAGATTTATTTATATTCAAATTCCCCGTACTATTGAAGGCAGGGAACTTAGTTTAAGCGAGGTGAGGGAAATGAAAAGCAATGTTGCGGGAATAATCAGGGATTCATTCAACCTGGATGAAACCAGTTTTGGTATTATTGCTGATTCCACGAAAACAAAGGTTGAATTATACCATGCAAGCGGTATTGTCCGTTATATCAGAAAGTTTCTGGATGACCGGAAATCTATTCGGAAAATAAAAATGGTGCTTAAAAGGAATAGACTGCCAGGATCACAGTACAGAAAGATACTTGACCTGGTGAAGTCCGAAATTTTGTTGAACCGGAGAATTGAACGGCTCGAAACCATGCAGAATTTGTTTAAATACTGGCACGTGGCCCATTTGCCTTTTGCCTTGGTAATGATTGTAATTATGATCATTCATGTTGGTGTGACCCTTGTTTTCGGATATCACTGGATTTTCTGATGATGGAACCATTTGTTGAAAGGATATTGATTTATTCCCTCACGGCCCTTCTCTGCATCGCCGTTGTGGCGATTTATCTCCGTAAAAAGCGAAAAGAGTCGCAAATTGTCGACAAGAAAATCAAGCAGGCAAAGGAAGATGGGCTTCATGAACCGATCTCTCTTCATCCGGTGGTGGATACAAACAGCTGCATACAGACGGGTGCCTGCATTGCTGCATGTCCGGAGCATGATATTTTAGGTATCAGGAACGGTAAAGCAACCCTTATCAATGCATCACAGTGCATTGGTCACGGTGCCTGTTTCCATGCCTGTCCAACTGAGGCTATTTCCTTACGTATCGGCACGGAAAAACGGGGAGTTGAACTTCCGCATGTAAGCCGGAATTTCGAAACCAATGTGCCGGGCATATTTATTGCGGGTGAACTGGGAGGGATGGGCCTGATAAAAAATGCGGTTGAGCAGGGCAGACAGGCGGTTGATAATGTGGCAAAGGCAATCCGTAAAAACCATTCGGCAACTTATGACCTGATTATTGTGGGTGCAGGTCCTGCTGGAATATCGGGCAGCCTGACCGCGAAGAAAATTGGATTACGCTTCCTGCTTTTGGAACAGGATACCCTGGGAGGAACCGTATTTACTTTTCCACGGAAAAAAATTATCATGACCTCCCCGATGGATCTGCCGCTTTTTGGAAAAGTTAAACTGTATCAGACCAGCAAAGCTGAACTGCTTGACCTTTGGCAAACAGTACTGAAGAAAAATCATATTACCCTTACTGAAAACTCCAAAGTTGATGCAATCGTCCCTGAAAATGGAATATTTAACGTATCCACTGCAAATGGGGATCGTTATACAGGAGCCAGTGTGTTGCTGGCAATAGGGCGTCGCGGAACTCCCCGTAAATTGCATGTTCCTGGTGAAATGAAGGAAAAAGTTGCTTATCGCCTGCTGGAACCAGAAAATATCTTTGGCAAAAACGTACTTGTGGTGGGAGGCGGCGATTCGGCAGTTGAGTCAGCCCTGTTACTCGCTGATCAGAATCATGTGCTGCTTTCCTATCGAAACGAAGTATTTAACAGGATTAAACCACTGAACAGTATCGCCTTGAATAAAGCTATTGCTGAAGGCAAATTAGAGGTCCGGCTAAGTTCAAATCTTGTGGCCATTGAGGACGACAGTATTCTGCTTTCTGTCGGCTCACCGGGTGAGACGCTGAAATTAAAGAATGATCTGGTTTATATTTTTGCGGGAGGTGAACTCCCGACTCAATTTCTGGAAAAAGCAGGAATAACAGTCACCAGGAAATTTGGTGAAACGGTTATGAAACACTAGTTTACAACACAATGTTTTAAGATGAAACTGTCTTCTCATAAAGGACTCATCGGTACTGAGGCAAATACCAATAAGCATCCACTGTTTGGGAAAACAGCAACATTGATCTTCATTGCCCTATGGTCTTATATTTCCGCGAGTGCACAAATATCACCGGGTGATTTGTCCCTTTCCCATTCCCATCTCGAGGGAATCTCAAATTGTACACAATGTCATGTGCTGGCAGATAAAGTATCCAATGAGAATTGTCTGAAGTGCCATACCGAAATTCAAAACAGGATCAGCCTTCAGAAAGGTTATCACGCTTCCATGGAGGTAAAAGGAAAACAATGCATTAACTGCCATAGTGAACACAATGGTCGGAATTTTCAACTATACCGACTGAATATCGAAAGTTTTAACCATAACCTTACCGGGTACCCCTTGTCAACGCCCCATGCCCAAAAAGAGTGCAGAGATTGTCATAATCCAAAGTATATTGCAGATCAGAAGCTTAAAGCTAAAAAAAATACTTACCTGGGTGTGGGACCAGGATGTTTAAACTGTCATACCGATTATCACCGGAAAACACTTTCCCAGGATTGCCTGAACTGTCACAATCCCAATGCATTCAAACCGGCTTCAAAATTTAACCATGCCAATGCCAGATTTAAGCTGTTGGGAAAACATACCCAGGTTGATTGTCAGAAGTGCCACAAGGTTGAAATGACAGAGGGTAAGAAATTCCAGCAATTCAGGGGAATTCAGTACAGCAACTGCAACAATTGTCATCAGGATCCCCACCAGAACCAGTTTGGCCAGAATTGCCGGCAATGTCACAGTGAGGTATCTTTTCAGGTTGTTGCCAGCATTAAAAACTTCGATCACAACAAAACAAATTTTAAACTGGAGGGAAAACACCTCAATGTGAACTGCAAAAGCTGTCACAAGTCAGGTTATACTGTGCCGATAAAGCATGATCGGTGTGCAGATTGTCACAGCGACTATCATAACAGTCAGTTCGCAAAAAACGGAGTATCTCCCGATTGCAGACAATGTCATAGTATGGCGGGATTTGCAGTTACCTCCTATACCGTTGAACAGCACAGCATGGGGTCTTTCCCGCTAAAGGGTGGCCATATGGCGATTCCCTGCAGTGATTGCCATAAAAAACAGGAAAAGTGGAGTTTCAGAAACATCGGTTCCGAATGCAAAGATTGTCATCAGGATATTCATCAGGGTATTATCCAGCCAAAATATTATCCCGGCGCCACTTGCACAATCTGCCATAATGAAAACAGGTGGACAGATCTTGCCTTTGATCATTCGAAAACAGGTTTTAATCTTACAGGAGCCCATACAAAACAGGAATGCCGTTCCTGTCATTTCACTAAAGATACCTATGGAAGTTATCAACAAAGATTTTCAGGCCTTTCACAGAATTGTTCGGGCTGCCACAGTGACAACCATTTCAAACAGTTTGAAAAGAACGGGATCACAAATTGTGCCACATGTCATGATGCAGAGAACTGGAAGATTGCTAAATTCGATCACGATAAGACGGCATTTAAGCTCGAGGGAAAACATATCGGTGTTCCCTGTGTAAAATGCCACAAACCACAGCAGGTAGGTTCAGCTGTTTTTGTCCAGTATAAATTAAAAGAATTCAAATGCGAATCCTGTCACTTGTAATTTTCTGCATATTGCTGATCTTTTTTGACAGGCAGCCCGATTCACCCCACGGACCTGATTTTAAGATCACCTGCAGCAATTGTCATAGCCCAAAGGGCTGGCAAATTGACAAAGAGACTTATGCATTTGATCATAATACCACCAGGTTACCCCTTGTTGGTCAGCATACTGAAATCGGATGCAGGCAATGTCATCCCACTCTGGTGTTCTCATCGGCAAAAACCGAATGCAATGAATGCCATACCGACGTTCACCAGGCTACTGTCGGGCAGGAATGTGCACATTGTCATACACCCTCCTCCTGGCTGGTCAGCAATATTAATGAAATTCATCAGATGAGTCGTTTTCCGCTGCTTGGAGCCCACAGGACGGCTGGCTGCAACCAGTGTCATCAATCAGAAAGTCTGGTGCGTTTCGATGTTCTGGGTGTCGAATGTATCGATTGTCACAGGGAGGACTATATGGCCACCACGGCTCCGAATCATTTAGAGTCCGGAATGTCTGAGGATTGTGCACAGTGTCACCTGGTAAATTCATTTCAATGGACCGGTGCAGGTTTCGATCACAGTAGCTTTCCGCTTACTCTCGGACATGCCTCACCGGCTTGTATCGATTGTCATACCGGAGGAAATTATTCCTCCACCTCAACTGACTGTTATGACTGTCACCAGACGGATTATAATGAAACCGTCAATCCTGATCATCAGGCATTGAGTTTTTCAGTGACCTGTACCGAATGTCACACAACCAATCCCGGTTGGAAACCAGCTTCTTACCTGCAACACGATAGCCAGTCCTTTCCGATTTATTCCGGAAAACATCAGGGAGAATGGAACTCATGTACCGAATGTCATGAAAATACCTCCAATTATGCCCAGTTTACATGTCTCAGTTGCCATGAGCATAACAAGACCGATATGGATAATGAACATAATGATGAAAACGGGTATTCTTATGTCAGTTCAGAGTGCCTTCGATGTCATCCCAGAGGAGATGCTGAATAATGCTGCGTGATGAAATACTTAATTCTTTTATATTGCACCATTGCATGCTGTTTTGATCTGCCAGGACAGGAAGTTACTGAAAATCTGTCGGGACAGGTATCCTTTATAAGTTCACAGAACATCTATGTGCGGTTTAAATCCACGGCCGGAATTTCAGCCGGAGATACACTGTTTATGAATGCCAATGGTGCACTGATCCCTGCTTTGGTCGTGAAGAGCCTTTCATCCACCTCCTGTGTTTGTACGAAGCTTACCATGACAAATCCGGCTTTAGCCGATCCGGTCGTCGCTAAAATTAAGAGAATCAGTGCCGTACCGGAAGAGAAGGTTATTGAAAGCAGTGTAAAGGAAATCCCTTCGCCGGAGGATTCTGCGGTTGTTAAAAGGAGTCCCCCGGATGAAATCGGGCTGAAACAAAGAATTAGCGGAAGTGTAGCTGCTGTATCCTATTCTGATTTCTCCAATACCCCTGGCGACAATTCCCAGCGGTTCCGTTACACCTTGTCTCTGGATGCACGACATATCGCCGGTTCAAAATTTTCTGCAGAAAGTTATATTTCCTTCCGCCATAAAAGTGGTGATTGGGAGGAAGTAAAGGATAATATCTTTAATGCTTTGAAGATATACAGCCTGGCGGTCCGTTACGATCTGAATAAAACCTTGCAGATCAGTCTGGGCCGGAGGATCAACCCGAGAATCACCAGTATTGGTGCTTCGGACGGACTTCAGGTTGAAAAATCCTTCAAAAGATTTGCCCTGGGCGGGTTGGTAGGTTCAAGACCCGATTATGCGGATTATGGATTCAATTTTGATCTTTTTCAATTCGGAGCCTACATGGCCTATAATTATCAAAAAGAAAATACCTACAGCGAAACCTCCCTGGCTTTTATGCAGCAGATGAATCATTCAAAAACGGACCGAAGATTTCTCTATTTTCAACATTCCAACTCCCTCCTGAAGAATCTTTACTTTTTCGGCACCCTGGAAGTTGATCTTTATGAACTAAAGGTGGATACGTTGAATAATGATAAGCCTCAGAATACCTTTGATCCTACCGGAATATTTTTGTCCCTCCGGTATAAAATCACAAAAAATCTCACCATTTCAGGTTCTTATGATGCGAGAAAAAATGTGGTGTATTATGAGACTTACAAGACTTATGTCGACAGGATCCTTGAAACCGAAATGCGCCAGGGCTTAAGGATACAGGCTAATTACAGAATTGCTGCAAATTTCCTGTTCGGATTGCAGATGGGTTATCGTTTTTTACCCTCCGATCCAAAACCCTCCAGGAACCTGAATGGTTTTTTTACCTATAGCCGTATTCCGGGAATTAATGTTTCAGCTACCCTTTCCGCCACATTCCTCGAAACAAATTATATGAACGGGAACATCTATGGACTGAACCTTTCACGGGATCTCCTGAACGGAAAGATATACACGGGGGTCGGATACCGTTACGTAGATTACCGGCTTCCTGAAAATCTTCTTGATATCGTCCAGCATATGGGCGAACTGCACCTTTCCTGGCAGTTCTATAAAAACATGTCACTTGCTTTGAACTATGAGGGGACCTTTGAGCAGCAGGACAGGTATAACCGGATATATGCACAGCTTAGGGCAAGGTTTTAAAGCGCAGTAGTACTGCAATATAAAAAGAAAACAAATAAGGATTAAGACTACCCGTGGGGATCACCGGCAGGAAAATGATGCATTAAATGGCTGTTGCACAATGTCATCACGAAGGACTTATTACCCATCTTTATCCTGACTTTCCAAATTACTTCCAATTAACAAATCATGCCAAGGATGATTTTAAATTATATTTGGCCGCCATAATATAAACAAAACATTGCAAATTTCATGAAGAGTTTAAGAATCATTGTGTTAGCCAAGCAGGTACCCGATACGCGCAATGTGGGTAAAAATGCCATGAAGGCGGATGGTACGGTTAACCGGGCTGCGTTGTCGGCCATATTTAATCCTGAAGATCTGAATGCTCTTGAACAGGCTTTAAGACTGAAGGACCGGTTTCCGGGAACACAGGTCACCCTCTTAACCATGGGACCGGGAAGGGCAGCCGAGATAATCCGTGAGGGACTGTATCGCGGAGCGGATGGCGGTATTCTTCTTACTGACAGGGCATTTGCCGGTGCTGATACCCTGGCAACATCTTATGCTCTCGCCTGTGCCATAAGGAAGATCAGGGATTACGATTTAATTATTGCCGGACGTCAGGCCATTGATGGTGATACAGCTCAGGTAGGCCCACAGGTGGCTGAGAAACTGTCGCTTCCGCAGGTGACCTATGTGGAAGAAATTACCCTCCTGGAGAATGAAAAGATTACCCTGAAAAGAAGACTTGAACGTGGCATCGAAACGGTTAAGGCTCCTCTTCCATGTGTACTCACTGTAAACGGTTCAGCTCCCGATTGCCGTCCCCGGAATGCCAAATCGATCATGAAGTTCAAGCATGCACGCACCATCACGGAGAGGCAGGATAATTCCGAGGATTATATTTCGCTTTATCAGGAAAGACCCTACCTGGACATTCCGGAATGGAGCGTTAACGATATAGAAACCGATGTATCCCAACTGGGACTTTCCGGTTCCCCTACCAAGGTTAAAAAAATCGAGAACATCGTTTTCCAGGCAAAAGAAACCAGACGGATCACACCTGATGATGCCGGGATCAATACTTTGATGAAAGAACTTATTGATAACCATACGTTAGGATAGATTAGGATAAACCCTGCTTGAGGCCAATCTTTTATTGTAAAAACCAAAAATATCTGTCGTGAACAACATTTTTGTAATCTGTGAACTGGAAGAGGGCAAAGTAGCCGATGTTAGTCTGGAACTCCTCACCAAAGGCCGATCGCTTGCCAGTCAGCTTGCATGTAAACTTGAAACGTTAGTCATTGGGCATCATCTGGATTCAATGGAGAATCAGCTGTTTATGTACGGTGCTGACAAAGTTTGGATGGCCGATGATCCGAAACTTGAAACCTATACCACCTTGCCCTATGCTTCCATAGCGGTGAGGCTTTTCAAAGAGGAAAATCCGCAGATTGTGCTGCTGGGAGCCTCCACCTTTGGCAGAGATCTTGGACCGAGAATTTCATCTGCCCTGAAAAGTGGTCTGACGGCAGACTGCACCAGTCTTGAAATAGGCGATCATGAAGACAGACGGGAAAACAAAGATTACAAGGATTTGCTTTATCAGATCCGACCTGCTTTCGGAGGAAATATTGTAGCAACCATCATCAATCCGGAACACCGTCCTCAAATGGCTACTGTCCGTGAAGGGGTGATGAAAAAAGAGATCTACTCTGAAACCTATAAGGGAGAGGTGGTACGTCTCAACCTAAAAGACTACGTCAGTGAAAGCGATTTTGTCATTCAGGTTATTGACCGTCATATGGAGCGGTCCAGGGTGAATATCAAGAATGCTTCCATCATCATTTCTGGCGGATATGGTGTAGGATCAAAGGAGAATTTTCAATTGCTCTATCAGCTGGCTGAAACCATCGGAGCAGAAGTAGGGGCTTCAAGGGCTGCAGTAGATGCCGGATTCGCGGATCATGACAGACAAATCGGTCAGACCGGGATCACCGTACGTCCTAAACTATATATCGCCTGTGGTATCTCGGGACAGATTCAGCATATTGCCGGTATGCAGGATTCAGCGCTGATCATCTCTATCAATAACGATGTGAATGCCCCCATCAATAAGATTGCTGATTATGTGATCACGGGTGACCTGGAAACAGTTATACCCAAAATGATCAAATATTACAAGCAAAATACCAAGTAAGCCTTTATCACAGGCCATCATCTATTTAAACACAAAGAAAATGGACAATTTCTATCTGGATAATCCTGAGTTAAGATTTCATCTTACCCATCCTCTGATGAAAAAGATAGTTTCGCTGAAAGAACACAATTATGCGGATAAGGATAAATTCGATTATGCCCCGGTTGATTTTGAAGATGCTATGGACAGTTATGACAAAGTACTGGAGATTGTGGGTGATATTTGCGCCAATATCATCGGTCCAAATGCCGAGGGAGTTGACCAGGAAGGTCCCGTTTTGGATGAAAGGGGTGTTACCTATGCCAGGGGCACACAACAAAACCTGGATGCCATTATCAAAGCTGGTTTAATGGGTATTACCCTTCCCCGGGAATATGAGGGACTGAATTTTTCAATGGTTCCCTATACCATGATCGCTGATATTGTATCGCGTGCTGATGCGGGTTTTGTGAACATCTGGGGTCTGCAGGATTGTGCTGAAACCATCCATGAGTTTGCTTCGGAAGAGCAAAAGAAAAAATACCTGCCCCGGGTTTCACAGGGAGCCACCATGGCCATGGACCTGACTGAGCCCGATGCCGGCTCGGATCTGCAGGCCGTGATGCTCAAAGCCACTTATAACGAATCAGACGGTTTGTGGTACCTGAATGGTGTGAAACGTTTTATTACCAACGGGGATGGTGAGATTTCCCTCGTACTGGCGCGTACCGAGGAAGGCTCCACCGATGGCAGGGGATTATCCATGTTTATTTTTGATAAAATCAACAAGGGCGTAACCGTTCGGCGCATTGAACATAAAATGGGCATTATTGGTTCGCCTACCTGCGAGCTTGTTTTCAGGAATGCTCCTGCTGAACTCGTTGGGGAGCGTAAATTCGGACTTATTAAATACGTGATGTCGCTGATGAACGGTGCCCGCCTTGGAATTGCAGCCCAATCAGTAGGGATAGCCGAAGCTGCCTATCGTGAAGCTTTAAGTTTTGCCAGGGAGCGGGAACAATTTGGAAAACCGATTATTAAATTTCCGGCCGTGTATGAAATGCTTTCCAGCATGAAGGCAAGACTTGATGCAATAAGAACTTTCCTTTACGAAACAGCCCGGTTCGTTGATATTTATAAATCCTATACCTATTTGGCGGGGGAGCGACATCTCACCAAAGAAGAGCGGGAAGAAATGAAAATGTACCAGAAACTAAACGATATTTATACTCCCCTGTTAAAGGGCATTGCGTCGGAATACTGCAACAAGCTGGCCTATGACTCGCTTCAGATCCATGGAGGTTCAGGATTTATGAAGGATTATCCGATTGAACGTATTTACCGTGATGCAAGAATTACCTCCATTTATGAAGGAACTACTCAGCTTCAGGTAGTTGCTGCGATTCGTGGCATAACTGCCGGCGGATACCTTGCGCAGATCCGTGAATATGAAATGACGGAGATAAAGCCGGAACTGCAAACCTACAGGAGGATCCTGATCAGCATGACCGAAGAATACGAGGAAGCCGTGAACATGGTCGTCTCCCTTGGGGATAATGAATACATTGATTTTCATGCACGTCGTTTGGTGGAAATGGCAGGGAATATTGTCATGGGCTATCTGCTGATGCTGGATGCCAACAGAAATCATGCCTATTGGAAATCACTTGAAATATTTCTGAAGATTTCCAGGGCCGAGAATAAAGAAAGGGCAGAACGGATAAGAATATCAAACATCAATGATCTCGGTAAGTTTAAGCATGAATAGTTATGATCTTCTTATCCTATGAAAATCTTATTCTTTACCGGATCGGATGATCTTTAAAGCCATATCTTCCGAAAACGGAGGGGTAATGAGGGTGACAATGCCTCCCTCGTGATCCGGAATATCGAATGACGTTCTTTTTCCTGTTTTTGTATCAATCCACTCTCCGTGGTATTTACCTGCAGGAAGTTCGGGAGAAATTGCACACGACCTGGTCTTTTTTCCCTCCCGGTTCATATAGATCAGATAAAACTTGCCTTCTCTGGCGAGTACCCGTGTGTTTTGCTCCTTAACAATGTTTTTAATGATGTCCGGAGAGGGTTTCATCCTTGTAAAATCAAGTTCATCCAACACATCCTTCAGAATACTTAACTGGAAACGCAGATCGTGACCCCCTCCGCCGGGTTGTTTTGCGGGTATCTGAAAACTGCCATTCTCATGGTCCACAGTAAAAGAATAGTCCAGGTTGTTGAACAATCCACCACCCGCTACCATGAAGTTCCAGGCTTCTTTTCGATATACCGCATCCTCAATGCCATTGAAGCCGGTTTCATTGTCCCCTATGATTTTCTGCAATGGATAATTCATCTCCACGGTTACCGGAGGGGTGGCGTAGTGAAAATTAAAAATGGACACAAGAGGATTGGGGTTTTCAATCTTCTGTGCACCATTGGCAATGTTTTGGGATATTAAATGCTTGTGACCGAAATCCTTTTCGGCATCAGCGATAACGGAGGTCAAGTGTTGCTCCCAGGCTTCGAGTGCTTCAAGATCTCCAAAATAGGGCTCGTTGCATACTTCGTAATACAGGTTGTCAAAATCCTTCAATTCCGCCACTATTTTTCTGACCATCTTCTCCTGTATTTCCAATATCTCCTTATGTTTAAGCGAAAGGATCTCCCTGTGATCATTGATGTCACCTACATGGTTGATATTGTTTCCGATATACAGTGGACTCAATTTCCATTGCAGTGTATCGTAGTAATTGGAGAACAGGTCAAGCTCCACGACA
Organism: uncultured Bacteroidales bacterium; assembly: GCA_963800645.1. Lineage (GTDB taxonomy): Bacteria > Bacteroidota > Bacteroidia > Bacteroidales > UBA10428 > UBA5072. The sequence goes on from CAWDBX010000009.1 coordinate 459,358, forward strand.
ATATCGCGTTTTCCGGCCTCTGTGATGAAATTCTTCAACCGTTCAAAGTAGGCTTCATCCCACAGGTTCAGGTCAAATTTATTTCCTCCGTTGGCGTAGCCGGATTGGCTGCTTCGGGCCCATGGACAAATATATTTTTCGGGTGCCGGGGCAAGGGTATTTTTTTCAATCCCAAATGCGCCCTGAGGTTCCAGGTAAATGCCTGAAAAGGTTCGTGTAACATTCAAGCCGTGGGAAGCCAGTTCGTCGAGATAGGGGATATAGTCGAAATCGAGGTTGAGCACCGCACCATAGTGCTCTGTGGATCCGATGAGAACTGCAGGTTTCCCCCGAAACAAAAAGTAGTGAGGATTATCGGGATGCAGGCTGACCGGGCCATAATTCCTGCTGCAGGAAAAAAACAAAATAGCCGGCAGGCAAATGCCAAAATAAAGAACTCTTATTTTTAAAATTTGCATGGGATTAATGGATAAAATTATGAACAGGACTAGCTGATGCCAGTTAGGAAAATGTGTTCATCAGCAGGAAGATCCGTATTGGTTCCATAGGCTAATTTAACGCAAAAATGATATTCTGACCTGTCCCCCGGTAATATAAATCATGATTTTTCATTAATTTAGATAAAAACGTGGCCAAGAATAATACCAAAACTTATGAAGACAATCAATGGACCTTCAGTCTGTAAGAGTATAAGGATGAGCATGTTCCTGGTTTTCATAATGATGTTGAATTGTCAGTTATCGGAATCGCAGTCCTATGCAGTGGGAGCTGACCTGTCTTTTATGAAACAGGCAGAAGATAATGGATTTGCATTTAAGGAAAATGGATCCATAAGACCTTGTTTGCAGATCTTCAAAGATCATGGGTATAACTGGATCAGATTACGACTGTTTCATACCCCGACAGAACTTCCCAATAATCTTCAGTACTAAAACTCAATACCGTATTAATTAAATACCGGAGCAATGTATAACAAACTCATCACCAACATTAAACCATTAGGGTTTACCTGGGAAACCCTGGATCCGTTTTTATTTTGTGTACACCACCTGGATCATTATCCTGCAGGAAATGATCAGTTGGGTCCTGCAGCCTCATTGGCGGGCAGAAATCTGGGACAGGATTTCACTACGAAAGATGGATGGAGAATGTACCATGGTGAAAAAATACCTGGTTTTCCGGCACACCCGCACAGGGGATTCGAAACCGTAACGGTTGTTTTGAAAGGATTTGTCGATCATTCAGATTCCCACGGGGCGGCCGGAAGATATGGCAACGGCGACGTGCAATGGATGACAGCCGGTGCCGGACTTCAGCATTCCGAAATGTTTCCTTTGCTGAATCAGAAGGAAGCCAATCCATTGGAGCTTTTCCAGATTTGGCTTAACCTTCCTAAAGAAAAGAAATTCGCCAGGCCGCATTTTGCCATGCTTTGGGCAGAGGATATTCCTGTTTACACTGAAAAAGATAAAAATGGAAAGCTTACAGAAGTGACTGTAATCGCGGGAAAAATAGGTAATGTTGTGGCACCTGCTCCTGCACCTGACTCATGGGCAGCAGATCCTTCGAATGAACTTGGAATCTGGCTTATAAAAACAGAAGCTAACACAGTATGGACCTTGCCGCCTGCATCGTTTGAAGTAAACCGGTTGCTTTATTTTTACAAAGGTTCGGAGATCAGCCTGGCAGGCATTCGTGTCATGCCCTATCATTCAGTTGAGTTACTTGCCGATCAGCCTGTTACAATAGAAAATGGGAATAAGGATGCTTATCTTTTATTACTCCAGGGAATTCCCATTAATGAACCGGTGGTTCAGCATGGCCCCTTTGTCATGAACAATATTTCGGAAATTCAACAGGCTATATTCGACTTTCGGCAAACTCAGTTCGGCGGCTGGCCCTGGAGCAGGTATGATAATGTCCATGGCAACGAAAAGGGTCGATTTGCTCGATATGCTGATGGCCGGGAGGAAATAAAATAAGTTGTTAAATTCAACCATTAGATGACGGATGCCGTTGCAGGTTTTAACGCTAACCTGCCATCCTGCCGCATCCGGGGAACCTGCCGAAAATGCCGGTGAATCTTGATTTCGGTGAGTAGCCTACGCTGTTCTGTTTAAAATATTTCGGGTCCTTTGAACCTGTCCGTTCAAGGTATTACGAAGACAGACCATTTGAATTTTTTGATTTGCGCAGGTTAAGGTTTGATTTTTATTAGTTCGGCTGCCGTGGTTTTCCTATTATTGCATTTCAAAAAACAGTACGTCTTTACATCACTTAAATTTTAATAAATTACAGCATGGAGCAGGAATACTACCGGGGTTTCATTTTTCGTGATCACTACTGGATTATTCTTTTTCGCGCAAGGTCTATTGGATTTTAATATTTAATCCTGACATATTTGCATTAATGATTGGCAAATTCCAGTTTATAGCGCGATACAAAATGAATATCAATAATTTATACCATTTGCCGGTTGAAAATGTAATCTCAATCTCAAAAACTGATTTGATATGAAAATTATAGCTTTATCATTCATTCTTTCCTTATTGCTTTCACCTTTTGTTGAAGCGCAAAGTATCAGTGAATTTCGTGAAGAAAACCGAACCGGGGTATCCGCCGAAACAGGTCTGCTGAAATCATGGCCCGCTGCCGGACCAACACTGCTCTGGTCCAATCTTGAACTTGCAAAAGGGTATTCATCAGTTTCATTTGGGAACCATACTATTTACATAACCGGAACCGAAAATGAGAATGACATACTATACGCCCTGGATATGAATGGAAAAATGCTGTGGAAAACAGTCATGGGAAGGGCATGGAATGAATCCTACCCCGAAAGCAGGGCTACACCCACTGTTGAAGGCAGTATCGTATATACCTGCAGCGGATATGGAGATCTTGCCTGTATTGACGGTACCAACGGGAAAATAATCTGGTCCTATAAAGCCAGCGAATTGAATAAAGGCACTTATGGTAAATGGGGTATTGCAGAAGTCGATCCTGATCGATGGTGATAAGCTTTATTTTTCACCCGGGGGGCCTGAAACCATGACCATTGCCCTTAAAAAATCAACCGGAGCTGTAATCTGGAAATCTGCAAGTCTTAATGACAAGCCGGGCTATGTATCACCCATCCTTATCCATTATGCCGGCAGAAAAATGATCGTAAATGTATCCATTGGGACATGTTTTCGCAGTGGATGCCTCCAATGGTGAAATTCTCTGGAAAGTTGCCATGCACAGTCAAATGATCCCAATCTCAGACGATATGAACTTATAAAATGTACAACACCCTTATACAAAGATGGTATGGTTTATGTAACCGGGGGGTACGACACTGGTGGCATGATGGTTAAAATTGCAGCGGATGGCAAAAGTGCAAACGTTGTCATGGACCGATAGTAACCTGGATGATCACCATGGCGGTGTAGTGCTGGTAAACGGTTATATTTACGGTTCCAACTGGATCAACAACGGAAATGGCAATTGGGTTTGCCTGGATTGGAAAACCGGGTAAAAAAAGTGGGAACAACGATGGAACAATAAAGGCTCCATTATTTCGGCCGAAGGAATGCTGTATATTTATGACGAAAAGAATGGAAATGTTGGCCTTGTAAAGGCTACTCCTGAAAAATTCGATCTGGTCAGCAGTTTTAAGGTTACCCAGGGTAACTCGGGTCCATTCTGGGCACATCCCGTAATCCATAACGGAATTCTTTATATCAGGCACAACAATGCATTGATGGCTTACGATATAAAGGCAAAATAGGTTAATTTAGAATATCAACACTTAATAAGAAAAAAAATGAAACAGCATGCTATGTTCTTATCTGTGGTTTTATGGATGCTTTCTTTGGTTGATCTCCATGCACAGGACTGGCCGCGGTATCTGGGACCTGACGGTAACAGCACCTCACCACAAAAGAATGTATTAAAAACCTGGCCGGCAGAGGGTCCCGAAGTACTCTGGAGTGTCAATATCGGCATAGGCTACGGTGGCCCCGTGGTAAGCAACGGAAAAGTGTTTTTACTCGACCGTGACGATGCAACCGGTGATATGCTGAAGTGCTTTGAACTCTCCTCAGGGAAAGAATTGTGGAAATTTGCATACAGTGCTCCGGGTTCTGTGATGTTTCCCGGTTCGCGCAGTGTTCCGGTTGTTGACGGTAATTATGTGTATTCCTGCGGTCCTTATGGCGACCTTTATTGTTTTGACATCGGCACACAACAGCCTGTATGGAAAAAGAATGTGTGGACCGATTTCGGCGGAGGTGAGATTCCTACATGGGCAATTTCGCAATGCCCGATAATTTACAATGATCTGCTCATTATTGCATCCCAGGCTCCCCAGGCAGGAGTTGTGGCATACAATAAACTCACGGGTGAAGTCAAATGGCAAACTCCGAATCTCGGTGCGGTTGGGTATGTAAGTCCTGTTGTGGTTAAAGCAGCAGGTGAGGATCAGGTAGTGATGATTACTGCAGCCAATCGTGGCGGTTTTGGACAACCGGGAGCTGGCGGAAAAGTCGTAGGCCTGAATCCTTTAACGGGTAAAACACTTTGGGAATACGCAAACTGGCAATGCATTATTCCCGTGCCTGTGGCATTTGATGCAGGCGACAGTAAAGTGCTGATAACCGGTGGTTATGAAGCAGGGGCAGCAATGATCAAAATCGAAAAGAAATCCGACGGCAGCTACGCAGTAACTGAACTTTATAAGAATGTTGACTTTGGGGCACACACACAACCCCCGTTGCTTTATAACGGATACTTTTATGCACAGTACTCCACCAATGAGAGAAAAGACGGACTGGTTTGCATGAGCATGGACGGCAAGGTAATGTGGAAAACCGGCAGAGATCCGAACTTTGAAAGGGGTGCCATGATCCTGGCTGACGGTGTGATCCTTGCTACAGATGGCGCCACCAAACTTTTTCTCATTGAGCCTGATGGAAATCAATTTAAACCCCTGGCATCGGCTGAATTACTTGCGGGCCCTACAGGTGGCGATGAAAGAGCGGCACGCTTCGGCGTCCAGAATTGGGCGCCTATTGCCCTGGCCGGTGGAAAACTGCTGATAAGGGATCAAAGCAGGTTATTATGTGTTAAAGTAGCCCAATAATTGAAACCCTATGCAGCAACGAAGGAAATTCACCCTTGACCGTCTGGTTCTGCCGGGCATCATCCTGGCGGGTTGCAGCATATTTCTGTTTTGGTTTTTTTACAACCCGGTAAGGGAATTTACGGAAATGGTGCCGGGATTGGACAATCGTCCGGCCCGTTCTTCCTCAGCATCGGATTCCATAATCATTGGCCAGCATTTCACGCGGTTCGACAGTACTTTTAGTACTTCACTTAACGGAAAGTGGCCAAACTTCAGAGGTAGCGAATATGATAATGTCAATAAAGAGAATATTCGGCTGATCGAAAAACTTCCCCGGGACTCATCAAGAATTTTATGGGAGAAGGAATTGGGCGAAGGACATGCGGCGGCTGCAATATACAATGGCAGGGTTTACGTACTCGATTATGATGAGCGCAGGGGAAGGGATATCCTGCATTGCTATGCGCTGGTCGATGGCAAAGAGCTCTGGCGGAGAGGTTACAATGTTAAAATTAAACGCAACCACGGTATGTCGCGAACTATCCCTGCCGTGAACGACAAGTTTGTGGTTACAATGGGCCCCAGGTGCCAGGTGATGTGCAGCGATGCCATCACCGGCGATTTAATATGGGGTATGGATCTGGTTCGCGATTTCAAAGCCGTTGAACCGCTGTGGTATACCGGTCAGTGTCCGATAATCGACAATAATATAGCTGTATTGGCGGTAGGTGGAAAAGTTCTGATGATGGGTGTAGATTGTGCTACTGGTAAAGTACTGTGGCAAACACCAAATCCTGACAGCCTTAAAATGTCGCATTCCTCGGTGGTACCGATGACACTGGCAGGGAAAAAAATGTATGTGTATAATGCAATAGGTGGATTGTGCGGTATCTCGGCCGAAGAGTCAGACAGGGGCAGGCTGCTCTGGAAAACCAAAGATTTTGAAAAGTCGGTCATTGCACCCTCTCCTGTGTTTGTGGGCCAGAACAGGGTATTTGTAACAGCAGGATATAGTGCCGGCAGCGCACTGTTCGCCATTGATGGCGATGGTGTTAATTTTTCGGTGAACACCCTTCAGGTTTACAAGCCATCGGAGGGCATGTCGTCTGAACAACAAACGCCAATCTTTAAAGACGGATATGTTTTCAATATTCAAACCAAGGATGCCGGACCTACCCGAAACCAGTTTATTTGCTGTGCCCCGGAAAATTTTAAAAACATTCTGTGGACAAGCCCGGCATCGGATCGCTTCGGCATGGGTCCATATATAGTGGCTGACGGTAAGTTTTATATTCTGAATGATGAAGGCGAAATGACCATCGCCCGATTCAGCACTTCAAAATTTGAGGTTCTTGATAAAGCAAAGATCATTGATGGAAATGATGCATGGGGTCCGCTGGCCCTGGCCGACGGATTGGTTATACTGCGTGATTCAAAGAAAATGTTCTGTATGGATTTGAGGGCAAATCAATCACCCTTATGAAGCAAAAAATTATCATCGGCCTTTCAGTAGTATTGCTGCTTCTTGCGGTATTTCTGATTTCTCGTGATCTGTTCCGATCCGCACCCTTGTTAACCGAATCATGTTGCGACGATGAAATAAGGGAGATGAAGCAAATTGATACCACCCAACTGGGATTTTACCGGAGCAAATTATGGGAAACCGGCATGAAAGGTCTTACCGGAATATCGGTAAGTGACAACAGGGTGGTGGTATGCGGAAACAAACTGATAGCCGTTTTTGATACCACGGGTAACAGAATTGGCGGTTTCAGCATCGATTCGGCAGCAACCTGTGTGGCAATATACGACAACGATATTTATACGGGTAATGGATCTGCAGCTGCAAAATATGATTTCGCAGGTAAGCTGACGGCCCGGTTCAGCGGAACTCTTGATGGGAGCTACATTACTTCCATAACGGTCACTGATGAATATGTTTTTATGGCTGATGCCGGGAGAAGAAGAATTCTTAAATTCACCAAAAGCGGTAATCTGGTGCAGGAGTTCGGAAAGAAAGACAGCAATTCCGGCTCTGAAGGTTTTGTTATTCCCAGTCCTTATTTCGATATTGCATGCGGCGGATATAACGATTTATGGATTGCCAATCCGGGTAAGCTGTTGGTTGAAAACTTTACAATTTCAGGAGTAAAGCGATCGGACTGGGGGGATGAACTTTCCTACGACGACCGTTTCACCGGTTGCTGTAATCCGGCTCATTTTGCCCTTTTGCCGGATGGAAGCTTTGTAACATACGAAAAAGGGAACGACAAGATCAAAGTATTTGACCCAACTGGAAAGTTTCGGGACCTGGTTGCCGGTGCCGGAAGTTTTAAAGGCAAACCCGATTTTCTGCTGGGCAGGAATAACCTTGTGAAAGATATTGCTACTGACCAATCAGGCAGGATTTATATTCTTGATGCCTACA
>CAWDBX010000010.1:0-677309 GCA_963800645.1 uncultured Bacteroidales bacterium
AGTCAGTCATCGATTGGTCAACAATTTGCCTGTTCCTTTGTTATCTATGGCAATAAAACCTACGACAATGAAAAAGACATTCACGCTAAGTTCAGTGATGCTTTGCGGTTTGTATTTCATTTTTTTCCTGCAATCCTGCAAGCAACCTGACAACAAGTTAACTCCTCCTGAATCCGGCATCCTGGTGCGGGATGAGTATTGGTGCGTACCTGAAATTCAGGATAAAGCCTGGTATACCTCCGGAAAAAAAGCTCCGCTTTTCAGCGGACTGGAGGGAATTAATTTCCCCATAACAACCAAATCAGCAGAAGCCCGGCAATATTTTAATCAGGGGTTGATGCTGTCCTATGGTTTTAACCATGCTGAAGCTGCACGGTCGTTTTATGAAGCCTGTAAAATAGATTCCACTTGTGCCATGGCATGGTGGGGCTTTGCTTATGTACTCGGACCCAATTACAATGCCGGCATGGAAACAGATAATTTTCAAAGGGCATATGATGCCGCTCAGAAGGCAAAAAAGTTGTCCTCCTCCTGCACCCGGAAGGAAAAGGATTTGATTGAAGCACTCACCTACCGGTACTCAAAGGATGATAAAGCTTCCCGACCCGTTCTCGATTCAATTTATGCCTCAAAAATGCGTTCGGTATTTAAAAAGCATTCCGATGATGCTGATGTGGCGGCTCTTTTTGCTGAATCCCTTATGGATCTGCATCCCTGGAACCTGTTTAAAAAAGATGGCACACCGCAGCCCTGGACACCGGAAATTATCGGGGTGCTTGAACATGCTGTACAAAAGAATCCCAGTCATGCAGGGGCCCATCACTTTTATGTCCATGCTGTAGAAATGTCACAGCATGCCGGAAAAGCGCAAAAAAGTGCTGATTTGCTCCGCAATCTTGTTCCGGGTTCGGGTCACCTGTTGCACATGCCTTCTCATACCGACATTCGAACCGGCAACTATCATCAAGGTGTTCTGGCCAACATAAATGCCGTCATGGTCGACAGCCTGTACACCGAAGCCTGTCATGCACAAGGTGCATACCCTCTTGCTTATTACCCGCACAATTATCATTTTCTGGCGGCTTGTGCAACCTTGTGCGGTGAAAGTAAAAATGCGCTGCTGGGGGCCAACCAGACTATGCTTCATGCCAATAAGAAATTAATGCAGGATCCGGCCTGGGCAACCTTGCAGCACTATGCTACAATTCCGCTTTATGTTCAGGTAAAACTTGGTCTCTGGAAGGACATTCAAAACACGCCCGAACCTGAGATGGCCTTAAAATATCCCAGGGTAATTTGGCATTACGCGCAGGGCATGGCAGCTCTTTCTCAGGATAAAACCTCAAAAGCCAAAAAAGAACTTAAGGCCATGCAGGAAATTCTGCAGGACACTACCATGAAGCAGCTCACCATCTGGTATATTAACAACTTATACGATATCGGCATGATCGCACTCAATACCCTGGAGGGTGAAATATATGCCAAAGAAAGGAATTATTCCATGGCAATCAAGGCATTGAAAGAGGCTATTGCCTTCGAAGATGCTTTGAATTACAATGAACCGCCTGATTGGTTTTTTTCCACACGCCATAACCTTGGAGCTGTACTGATAGAGGCAGCTGATTTCCGGGAAGCAGTAAAGGTTTACGAGGAGGATCTGAAAACATACCCTGAGAACGGCTGGGCTTTGATCGGACTGATGAATGCATATGAGAAGCTTGGAGAAGAAATCAAACACAACGAAACCAGGGATCGTTTTAATAGGGCCTGGAATCATGCCGATATCAGGATCTCAACATCAAGGATCCTGTAGGCATAGGGATTAATCACTTTGCCGGTCCTCCCGGGCAGAGATCCCGGCAAATGAAAATAAACAACACGCTTAAAAGTACTTGCCAGCGGAAATGACATCCTTATGGTTTACTTCCAGGAAAAATGGTGGAAGGTTCAATGAGCTATGGTCTGTTTCAGCCGGATTACAGCATTTCCCTGATCCATGGAACAGCATCTTCCGGCACCCAAACCGAGCAGGACTCCGGATTTACGGTAAAGCAGGCCCAGCCTTCCCCGTTTGACCGGATGATTTCTTTCCTGTGTTCAAGAATATCCACAAAGGATGTATTTTGCCTGGCCATATACATCCATTTCCAGCCCTCTTCGGTTCCGTTACTGATCAGGACCGCCAGTCCGGCATGTTCCTGGTTACCCAAACGGGTCCATCCTACTGTGTTCGGATGGTCAAAATAGTCCTGCTGATACCCCCAGGCACAATGATGCCGGGCAGCGATCAAACGTCGCAGCACCCATTCGTGCGAATACAGAACAACAAAACGGTCATGATCTGTATAATCGGTACCGGTCCAGTCAGGCAGAAACAGGGTTGGATATCCCTGCTCCCTGAGCAGGATAAAAGCATATGCCCAGGGCTTAAACCAGGGTTCCACGCATTGTTCAAGTTTCTGGCAGGGCATGGTGTCATGATTCTCCACAAACGTTACCGCAAGTGAGGGCTGTTCGGCACTTAAGGTGCCTACAGCCAGATTACGCAAATCATAGGAATTTCGCGGATTAGCCCGGGAAGCCTGATGAAATTTCGTCTGCAGCGGCACATCGAACAATTTAATCAATCCCGAGGTATCCGTTATAAATTTATGAAGCTTCGACAAATCGGAGGTTTCCCAGTATTCACCAACATAGAAACATCCGGGCGAGGAATAATTAACGTATTGCGCAAATTCTTTAAAGAAGAAGCTTCTCACATGTTTTACCGCATCCAGCCGGAATCCTTTTGCTTTTAATTCCCTTATGATCCAGGCACCCCATTTCTTTATATCCTCCCTGGCATCATCGACATCCATGTCGATATCTGCATAGCACAGGAAATCATAATTCCCCTTTTCCCAGGATACCGCTGTCTGAAATTGCTTTCCTTTTATTTTGAAAACAGTCGGGCCCCAATTCGGCAGATTCCTTGCATTGTCCACGGCATCAAAATCTTTTGCTGTCCATGTTTTGACTGAACGTGCCCTTCCATTCGGATCATTCATCCTGCCGGTAAAATTAAAACGTGTCCAGGCCTCGATGTCCAGCCAGTCACCAATTTCCCGGGTGCGCTCATCCATGGCAACAACAATTGCTTTGATCCATTCAGTGACATCGGCACCGGCCATGTGATTAAAGACCGCATCGATATAAATTTGAATTTGCAGGTTATCAGCAGCATGGCACAATTCAAGTAATTCTTGTTCTGTACCATATTTGGTAGGTACCTGGCCCTTCTGATCATATGTTCCAAGATCCCATCGATCATAAGGAGCATACCCCACGCTATTGGCAGGATTATCGCATTTACTGGGCGGAGGAAGCCATATGGCAGTTATACCAGCTTTTTTATACAGGGGGAGCTGTGACCTCAACCAATTCCAATGTACACCTCCGTTCTTTGAATACCAGTGAAAGCCCTGAAGCAAAACACCATTTTCCATTTCTTTGGTTTTAACCGGTTTTATGAAGTCATTAAGGATCTCTTTATCCAAAGTTAGGAGTATTTTATACCAATTCCATGGACTTTCCTGGCTTTTAGCTCTTTTGCGAATTCCATGTGAAAGTGCCGGCAACCTGCCTGGCCGGAAGGAGGATTATACAAGCTATAACTTGAATTGTAATTTTAGTGATTGGATTTTGAATGGTTAAAACCTGCGCTTAGTCTCTTTCAAGTTGTTCTATTTCATTAAGTTCCATGTCCAGTTTCCTAAACTGCTCAAATACATGAACCCTGAATGTATAATACATGGAGCCCATAAAAACGAGTACCATGAAGGACAAGGGTATTATGGAGTTTTTGGACAGGACCGGGAAGTCTGCCATGAGAAAAATACCCGCCAGGCCGAAAGGAATCAGCACATATCCTAATCTGGTTATTTTGATTTTGTATTTTTCTATTTGCTTGGTATTCTTCCTGATCAAGGTGATGGACCTGGTAAAATCGATCCTGGCAAGCAACAAATAATACCTTACAGCCCAATAATAAAACAGGATATAAACCATTCCAAACAACAGCATCCCTGCATAAAAATCAATTTCATTGCGCCACTTTGTGTTTGGCAATAAAACCAGGATGACAAGGACAATGGGCAAAGCCAAATTGAATCCGGCTTTCAGCTTTATCCAATTCAGCCTTTTTTCCGGTTTTGCCTGCAGCAGTTTTTTTAATATCTCTTTGTTAATGCGCGTGGTTTCTGATAATTTTTTATCATACTGTTGCCACATATTTTGTAATTCAATCAGTTCCATAATTTTGACTTTTTTTGATCATTAAAGTTTTAATTTGTTCTTTTGACCGGCCAATCCTGGTTCCAACATTTGTTTTTGAAATTCCTGTAATGGTTGAAATTTCATCATATGAATTGCCATCAAGATAAAGCAATAATATTGCCTTGTTCAGCGCACTCAACTCATTAATGCAATCGTACAGCATGTCGGATTGCGATGAATGATCCGGCTCTGTTAACCAGTTTGAATCAATGATTAATTTTGATTCGCCGAATGAAATAAAACGGGTAGCTTTTCTCTTTCGATTATAATTCAAGGCGGTATTTAAAGCAACCCTGTAAATCCAGGTGGACAATTTTGAATCGCCCTTAAATCTTTCAAAGGATTTCCAGAGTTCAAGGGCAATATCATTGATCAAATCCTCTCTATCCTGGGTTGTTTTTGTATAGGCTCTGGCGATCTTAATAATTATCCCGATATTCTTTTCGAAAATATCAAGGAAACATTCATGGAGATTACTTTTTGTCATTGGTCATGTTGTTACGGGTATTGGTGAATACATCAATCTGTGCAACCATTTTATCCGATTAGTAACATTTCGTATCAAAAAATCACAGTTATGCGGCTTTTTTTTCAGTGATGCCAGCGTCCACGTTGGTGAGCTGCCCTCATTTTTCACCGCGGATACGAAGCGCAGGATAGGCTTCCATGATGAAAGGGTCCTGTATCTCAAATATAGGAAAATTATCGCGCCGTGATCAACCAGTCACAGGAAGCAGGAAGGACAGGTTATCCCGCATGCATTGATAAGCATGAATCATTTTGTTACGATTTTACATAAATCATTATCTTTCGTCGTTATTGTATTTATACCTCACTTCAAAAACCGTTTTTATGTTTAAAAATCTCATAAAAACCGCTGTCAGGTATATATTCAAGCATTTCGGCTACAGCCTGATGAATATTCTCGGACTTACACTGGGTATGACAAGTGCCCTTTTCCTGATTATTTATTCAGCCAATGAAATAAGCTACGACAGGTATCATGAAAAAGCTGACCGGATCTACCGGGTTTCCTCCAAAATAACGGAACCTGATGATCAGTTCACCTGGATTGTTGCCCAAATACCTTTTGGACCGCAGGTTGCACAGGATTACCCTGATGTTCAGGCCTATGTAAGGTTCATCGATATGGATCGCACTCTTTTCAAGTATGAAGACAAGGAATTCAATGAAGAAAAATTCTACTATGTTGATTCCACTTTGTTTGATATATTTACTTATAAGGTTGTGAAGGGCGAAGTTAAAACAGCCCTTGAGGAGCCCAATAAAATCATACTCACCGAAAAGACAGCCGCCAAATACTTCGGTGATGCCGATCCTATCGGCAAAACACTTAAAACAGCAGAAAGAACCTATGAAGTTACCGGTGTAATTAAAAATGTGCCATTCAATTCCCATTTCAGGTTCGACGCATTGGCATCGAGGAATAATCTGCCCAGGGAGATCGGATCGTGGGGAAATTTTGGTGTATTTACCTATTTATTGTTCCCTGAAAATACCGATGTAAAGGCTTTTGAAAAGAAAATGCAGGGCATGTACGATAAGTATATGAAGCCCATTTTTGAGACCATGAATATTAAAATCGAATATATCCTTGAACCCATCACCCGCATTCACCTCTATTCCACTAACGCAGGTGAACCCGAACCGACAGGAAGCATAACTTATGTCTATATTTTTGCCATTGTAGCTGTTTTCCTTGTGCTGATTGCTGCCATGAATTATATGAACCTGGCTACTGCCCGCTCGGCTAAAAGAGCCAGGGAAGTCGGCCTGCGTAAGGTTGTAGGTTCGGGACGCGGACCGATCATGCTTCAATTTCTGTCGGAATCGGTAGTCTTTACTTTAATCTCACTGGTCCTCAGTCTTATATTGCTTATCTTGCTCTTGCCGAAATTCAATGAGCTGGCAGGAAGATCTTTCGACCTGCAGGTTATTTATTCTCCCGTCGTACTGTTAACTGTCATTTGGAATTCTACTGGTAGTGGGCATCATAGGCGGAAGCTATCCTGCTTTCTTTCTTTCACGGTTCAGTCCTGTTACCGTGCTGAAAGGTGAAATAACCCAGGGCACAGCCGGCAGCATATTTCGAAAAGTGCTTGTGGTGATCCAGTTCACGGTTTCGGTCGTCATGATCATATGCACCCTTGTTGTATTCAGACAACTGCATTTCATGAAGAACATGGACCAGGGATTTGATCAGACGAATGTGATCACCCTGCAGCTCGACCGGGAGTTAACAAGGAAATACCCTTTGCTGAAGCAGGCATTGCTTGAAAATGCATGAGATCAGGTATGTAACTTCCACCAATACCCCGATAGGTGAAGGCTCAGGCAAAGTGATCTTTAACGTGGAAACCGATCAGGGTATGACTCAGAAAGGGGTGAATTTTGCCGTTGTTGATCACGATTTCATCGAAACCATGGGCATTAAAATAACCAGATGGCCGTGATTTCCGTCAGGACATGCCGTCAGATACCCTGTATGCGGTGGTTGTGAATGAAACTTTTGTCGACCGGATGGCCTGGAAGGAACCCATGGGAAAGAAGGTTGAACTGGGAGACTCCAATACCCTTCGGGCAAGTGTTATAGGAGTTATGAAGGACTATCATCAGACGGGCATGTACAATGAAGTTGAATCACTGATGCTGGTGTACCGTGAATTAAACAACGTGATGTATGTAAAACTGAGCGGAAAGAATACCCGGGAAACGATTAATTTCATTGAAACTACCTGGAAGGAGGTGTTTCCCGATCAGCCCTATTCCTATACTTATCTTACCGACCGATTTGTAGGACAATTTAAAGCGGATGAGAAACGGGGACTGATTTTCACGCTCTTTACCCTGCTCGCCATATTCATTGCGTGTCTCGGTTTATTCGGACTGGCTTCCTATATGGTTGAACAGCGTACCAAAGAAATCGGCATCAGGAAAGTGTTTGGAGCCAATGAAGGGGCAATACTGAAACTGATCTCCAAAGACTTTCTGATCCTTGTTGGTATTGGAATAATAATAGCTGTGCCCATTGCCTGGTATTTTATGGACAACTGGCTGAAGAATTATGTGTACCGGATCAATATCGGGGTTGCCCTGGTTGCACTGGCAGCCTTGCTGACCATCATCATAACCTTTATTACCATCAGCTATAAAGCCTATCAGGCCTCCATCATGAACCCGGCAAATTCGATAAAGACAGAATGATGTATAACGAAGTTATTATACCGCTGTAATTTAGCTATTTAGGTAATCATTTTAATCCCAGCACCATGAAAACATGTTTCACCCTACTGTCAGCCTGCATCCTTCTTGCAGCATGCTCAACGAAACAACCCGAAGGAAAGGCAAACGGATCCGTTCCGATCACCGGGACCTGGAAGCTGCTCAGCGGCACACTGATCGAAAACGGCGATACATCGGTCACAGATTATACCACCGGCGTGTCATTTATTAAAATCATCAACGACAGCCATTTTGCTTTCCTGCTGCATGATCTGAACCAGGGAAAAGACTCAACAGCTGTTTTTTCATCAGGAGGAGGCAGCTACTCGCTGGTGGACAGCCTTTACACCGAACACCTGGAATATTGCAGCGACAGGGCATGGGAAAGAAATGATTTTTCATTTGTGGTTACGATCAGGAATGATACATTGATTCAGCAGGGAGTTGAAAAAATTGAGGAAGCAGGCGTGAACAGGTTGAATATTGAAAAGTATGTGAGGTTAAAACCATAGGTGGTTTGGCGGGGAAGACAGGGATAAAAATAGCTTTTGGAGTTTAAGCATTTGGAAAGTTGCCCGTCATCCTGAAATATTTAGTGAAGAACCAATTCTTGTTTTTAGCGATCCACTACCGGGCAATCCGGGAACATTTTAAAATGTCTGATTTTAAATGCTACTAATTGAGGGGAGCTTTTATATTGAATCCTGTTTTCAATAAGCCTATTTGTATTAATTATTGCCACGAAGGCTCAAAGACACTAAGAGAATTCTTCGTGCCTTAGTGTCTTTGTGGCGGTTTTTACCCGAAATGATATTCCCCTTCCGGTTTTTGTATGTCCTTGCTACTCCTATTATCGATGATCCGGGGACTAATAGAATTTTACTTTGGCAGATGCAATCTGCAATTCATAAGCGGCGAAGTTAAGAAAACTTCACCGAGCCGGATAACAGGCGGAGCCTGGAGAAATAGTTTCGACTGAGGTAGAACCTCAGCCGAACTGGTATTGCCACGAAGGCTCAAAGACACGAAGTGAATTCTTCGTGCCTTAGTGTCTTTGTGGCGGTTTTTACCCGAAATTTTATTTCACTTCCAGTATTTATTTGTCATCACTAATCAAATTATCGGTGATATGTGCTCTAAAACTTCTCTTTAAAAACTTTTCCAGCAATTTTTCTTGATCTGTTATTATCAACAACAACAATATAGGATCCGGCGTGCAAACTATCCGTATTCAATATAGCAAAACGCTCTTCAAATATATCTTTTGAATAGACTATTTCTCCAATAACATTAAAAACCTTAATGGTTAATTGATCTTCACTATCAAAGCAACCAGATGAGATTATTATACAAAGCTTATCGTTAAACAAAGTCGGATACATAAAAAGTTCAGGATCGTTTCCTGTTGGTTCTATTATCAAGGTATCCGCTACCATTTCCTCAAAACATGAATTCCATCCTTTTAATGTTACAATATAAATCCCTGTATTGGAATAGATATGAATAGGATTTTTTAATTCTGAAGTTGTATGATCGCCAAAATCCCATTCAAAATCACTTGCATTTTTTGATTGGTTTGTAAAACGAACTTCATTGATTGAAACTAAAGAATCAATGAAAGAAACTTCCACAGGATTAATTACATGAAGGATCAATGGAACTTTTCTGCTTTCAACTGCAGAGTCAGCATTTGAAATAAAATATACATGAGAACTGTCCGGCTTGTCAAATGTATAACTTGAACCTCTAAAGAAGGGTTCTTTTTCGTTCAAGTTTGAATACCAGTTAAAAGTACTCCCATTTTCAGGGTATAATAATACGGAAGCGCCAAAGCATATAGTGGTATCAATTACAAAAGGAGGTATTCCGGAACATTTTTCTGTAATTAACAGTTCCTTATTAATTTCTGATATCAAACCCAAATTTGTAATACACCCTGACGGCCATTCAACAATTAATGAATCAATGGTGGTATTTCCCAGTCCGAATAAAGCTGTGGGTCCGTTCTCATCTGATATTTGCCGTTTCTGCCAGGAAGCCTTATTGCCTGAAGATTTTAATTTTACTATGGCACCTATTCCATCGATATTTGAGGCATTGCCATGCAGTCTTACTTTAATCCAGTTATTACCGTTTTTCGCATTCAGGTAGGCTGTTCCTGGAAACCAACCACTGTTGGCGAAGTCCAAAAAACCATCGTTATTGACATCAACCCATTGTTCATTGGGTTTATAATCAAAAGGGCCAGTTAGTATATGATCCCACAAATTGGTAAAAAACTTCAAATCATTCCTGTAGATGGCCCTATATCCCTCTGCCAGTTTATCAACAAAAATGTCCTTGTCACCGTCATTGTCAATGTCTTGAAAACTTCCGCTTAATCCTTTATGATAAAAATACAATGGATCAAAACCCACATCGTGTAAGTCTCCATTGATATTTTCATAAATGGTTTCGTAATACCTATCAAAGAACATAACATCATCATCCAGATCATTATCAAGGTCGTCCCAAATCAGGTTGCTTACTGATCTATTACTGATTATCTCACAGGAATCAGTAGACTCTTCAAAATTACCAGCATGATTAACATAAATGCGGGCACGATACATGCTATCCCAGGGAGCACTCAGATCACTGTATATCAGAAGCAGATCAGCAAATTTGTCATGATTAAAGTTGATCCACTGGTGTTTTGCCACAAAATAATCGTCCCGATAGGCTGAGTATTGTATGATGTTGTCAGGGAATTTTGTGGTTATGAAACCACCCTTTCCATCGTTAATATGGAGATAGCTGGATCGTCTGTTTGCTGTAAAAAGATCGAGAAATCCATCGTTATTCAGGTCAATCCAACTTGATCCGAAATTCACTTCACTAATAGATTCAAGTCCGGATAGTGTATCCAAAACAAAAACGTCATTGTCATTTCTAAATAGGGAGAAATTTCTTGGATAATGACTTGACGAAGCCAGAAACAGATCCATATCTCCATCATTATCAAAATCGCCAAAACAGGAATGATCATAAGCAATCTCATTAAAGTACGGGTACAGATCTTGGGATAATTTAAAAGAACCCGTTCCCTGCTTAAGAAATACTTTCTGATCAGAAAACAGGTCGGTTAATCCATCCTTGTTAATATCAATCCAATGGCCTGAATGCGAAGAGTAAAATCCTGGATCAGCATAAAAGTATGGTGTAACATTCCGTGAGCCTGCACTGTCGATCACAAAATAATAGCTGGCGTTGGGAACACTGGCTAAAACCTCAAATCTTCCGTCCTTCCGACTTTCAATTTTATGGCAATATTCATTCCTGCTTGTACCATACGAATTTAACCACAGCAACTGACCGCCAGCTGAATATTTAATAAACAGATAATCATAATTTAACTGGTATTCAAATTCGGCGGGAGGTGCATTATAAGCGGTTCCTGCAACCAAAAAACCGCCATCATTTGTTCTAACAATATCTTTTGGAACAATGGGTAGTTCTCCTGTATATTGTTGCTTCCAAATGATTTCGCCTGATTTGTCAATCAGTGTAAGGGTCAGATTATTTTCATAGGGAAGTAATCCTGCAAAATCAGAACTGGCATCACAGAGGAGAATGCGGTTTGTGTCTGCAATCAATGCCTTAATGGCGATATTGTATTGTTCCGAAGTGTTCTGAGGATGGAGGAGTTTAAACAGACTGAGATCATTATTGAGAATCACCAAGGCAGTTCCGAAACTATTATCGCTCCCATAAATATATATATTATCATCATCGCAGAATGCTGAAACAGGAATGATTTCTGAACCTACCTGAATCTCATTTTCTGCAATTTTATTACCGTTTGAATCAATTTCTGCAACATAAAGCTTCAGTGATTTCCAGGTGACATAAATTATGTTGTGATTTTTCTTCTCCGCGAGAACTGTAAACTGATTATACTCATTTTCATTAAACAAAGTCGTTTCCCATTTCCTGTTGAATTTTTCATCTACACACCGCACAAACTTTGCATGATTGAAATATCCAGCCATAGCATAACCATCACCATATGAAATGATGTCGTAGAATAAAGGCTCATATCCCTCTGATTTAATAAGAAATGTATCTGAGACCAGGAAACCATTTGAGTCAATCAGCGTGAAATAAGTAAATTCGGAGTAATTCTTTCTTCCGGCTATCAGCGTCTTATCCTTATGCCTAATCATGGAGCCATAAACGCGGTCTTTAAATATACGGTCACCACCAACCAGTTGACCATATGACAGGTGAGAGTGCTGGATAAACAATGCCAATAACAGGCTTAAAAGGGTCTTATACATAGATTACAGATAAAAAAATAAATATACATTTTAGTTTCAGAAGATCTGTCTTTTTTATTGCAAAGTCTTACAATGCAGATCTGAAAGGTTTTATGTAATCCATGTTTACACTTAGTCCGGGGAAATTGAAACTTACACCAGCACTTACCGTAAAACCCTTATCGTAAAGACAATAACCAAGCTAAAAAATAGATCCAATGAAAAAAGCAATTCAACTCCTGTTGATCATTTTCAGTGTTTCACTACTGACTATGGGATGTGAAAAAGACAAAGATGCTACCCCTGAGATACAAGTGGATGATTTGCTTGGCGATTGGATTTTGGATTCATTGGATTTTAACGAAATTACTTACTACCCCGGGCAGAATATGAATCAATTAATAACTGCAGGATATGATTATGTCATGATCAGCATAATGGCTGTAACCACCACCACACTCGGGATATATGACCATTCAGGTGGTCTGGGTGCTGATATCAGACCCTATATATTGTTAGATAACACCATTGATTTCGATGACGGTGGTATGGTGTTTTATATTGAAAATTGGAAAACTTTTGACGGTACGGTTTTAAAGCTGAAACTTATGAGCTCAACCCTCTCAATATCAACACCAATCAATGGAGTTTACAGCTTTTCAAAAGCATTATAAAATATATTCCAAACCAACAACGGATCATTGGATCGCGAAGTTAAGAAAACTTCACCGAGCCGGGTAACAGGCAGAGCCTGGAGACATAGTTTCGACCGAGGTAGAACCTCAGTCGAACTGTTCTTAAGCGGAGTTAGGAAATCTGTTAAAAATTATCAAAAATTCTTAATTTTTGAGCACAAACAGAAAAACCATATTCTTTATAATAGAGTGATCCATTATCAATACGAGCACTATTATACATAATCCAACGTCCTTTGCCATCATTTGTATTATTCTGGGTTGACGACCAAAAGAAAGCATTGCTGCCAACATCATTAAAGGTTCCATTATTTACCCTGTATCCACCAGGAAGGGCTGTAAAACCTGCGCTATTATCAGCATCTGTGTTAGGACTCCGCCAATGGACAAGAGTAGACTCTTTTAAATGCCCACCTGCAAGGCTAGCTCCTCCTAAATAATTAGTAAGTACTGACCATTCAGCATCGCTAGGTAAATGCCAGCCGCTTGGACAGACTCCCTGAATACCGCTGGGACTGGCAGTACTACTCGATGCACCATCCATTGCAGCCGGCCAATTATACAATACGCCATAAGTTTCAAAGTTGGCCAATGCTTTGGCATCAGTAACTGAATTGCCATTATAGCCATTTACATAGTAATAAGCAGTTGTATATGATTCGGTGGTTGGTGGATTTACTAAAGGCAAATAGGCCAGGTTTTCTGCCATCCAAACCTGGTTTCCTATTTTCACCCATTTGTACCTAAGTTTCCATCACGGCTGTCAGTGAAAATACCCCTATTTTCCTCACTTTCTAAAACGGTGATGTACCCAGTTTTTGAACTGGAGCCAAGACTATTATTGACTGTTAAAGTCACCTCATACGAACCAGGAGAGGAATAAATATGTGATGGACTTTGTAAAGTACTTGAACTGTTGTCACCAAAATCCCAGCTCCAACTGGTAGGGGAGTTGGTTGACTGGTCAGTGAATTGAATGCTTTGACCTGCTTTTATAGTTGTTGGGGATGCTGTAAAGGCCGCCACAGGTGCAGAACCATCAGGATTTACAGTAACATAGCCGGATTTGGTTTCAGAGTCAGATCCAAAACTATTGGTTGCAGTTAATGTGACCGTATAAGTACCAACATCAGAATATTTGTGTGAAGGACTTTTTGATGTACTTGTACCACCATCACCAAATTCCCAGCTCCAACTTGTGGGATTGTTGGTTGATTGATCGGTGAATTGAATGCTTTGACCTTCTGTAATAATCGTTTTAGAGGCTGTGAAGGCGGCTACAGGTCCACTACCAATAATAGCATTCACAGTAATATAGTTTGTTATGGTTTTTGTATTTGAACCAATATTATTAGTTGCTTTAAGACTAACGGTATATTGTCCTGCATTGCTATAAGAATGCGAAGGATTCTGTATTGTACTTGTATTACCATCACCAAAATTCCAGATCCAACTTGTGGGGTTGTTTGTTGATTGATCAGTAAACTGAACACTCTGGCCGGCGGTAATGCTTGTGGGCGAGGCTGTGAAAGCAGATACGGGGGCTGAGCCGGGAGGATTTGTTGCCTGAGCTAAAAGCTGTTCGTATTTTAATATGTCACTTATTTTACATTCCAAAAGAAATTTATCAAGTATTTCCACCTTTGCACCTGCATCCATTTTTAATCCTGCATTTAATGTCCACCATGGTGTTTTTACTAAATCTGCATCCAATTTGCTATACAACTTTAAATTAACATAAGGCCCGGCAACAGCATAAACCTTAATGTTTAATTCAGGTTTTATGTAGGCTTCAGCCCCTGCATTTAAATTGAGTGTTGGTGGTTGGAAACTGAAACTTTTGCTGAAATCACTATAAGGTGCCCAACCATCATCTTTCAGGTATTTTATGCCTGTATTAAAAGACATACTTTGCTCAATTCCAGAAGTCACAGATGCATTGGAATAACCATTTACTCCAGCTATAATTTTTAACTGAGGTGTAAATACCACTGGGACAACACCAATAGTAACCACAATAGGTGAGAAATTAACTGTTGCAAGCGTTACTTTTTTTTCAAAATTATATTGCAAACCAGCAAATAATTGCAAATTAAGTTCTTCGCTCGAAGCAAATCCAAAATCTACTTCTTTTAAGCCTTGTACAAGTCCGATATCAATTTTCACCCTTAATGTCCAGTCGCACGAAAAATTGCCCACAAGTTTTATTTGGTCGGCGGTAGTAACAGATTGCCCATCATAATCATACAATACTGTATTAATATTCCAGTTAAACTGAGTTTGATTTGTACTTTTTAAGTTCAGTGTATCAAGTTTAACGCCAGCATAATGGTACTCAATACTTTTTATTTGAGGAACAGTTAATGGTGTACTAAAATCTAAAATGCCTTGTTCAATAACCTCGGTTAGTGTTGCCTCTTCAGTTTGAACCTTAGTATTGTTGTCTTCAATAATTATGGAGACAACTTTTCTCAATAATCCTTCACCTACGGCAGAAACGATTATATCGCCGGTTTTTATTTGAGTAATTGTGTTAATATCGTTTGTAAAAGTAATTGTGTAATCAGTCGTATCAATAGAAACAATATGCTCATTCCATAATTGGTCGGAGATTACATTGACTTTAGGTTCTCAGCAATTATTATTTTATTCGGATCCGGTTCTGGATCATCTTTTTTGCATGTTACTGTGATAAGTAATAAAACAAAAATGCTTAAAAAATTAAGAATTAATTTTTTCATTGATGTAGGCATTTAGTATACTAAAAAAATAAAAATTATATTGATGTAGCTTTTAAGCAATAGTTGTTTTATGAATAATATTTTTGATTATTTGAATAAATCAAATATAATGTAATCTGGCTCTCAACTTTAGAATGATCATTCTGCTTTAGCAAACTGTTCTTTTTTGCTATGAAATGAATGTTTTTATGATTGAATGGTTAGGTAAACTAAAAAATACCGGAAACAGTCAATAGTAGCTGTCGATTTTTGTTATTAAGCTATTTCATTGATTAACAATTAAATTATAAAGATGCCATATTTTAAAAATGGGAATTTTGAATTTAAAGGTTACTCCGTCTTTTTCTTAAATAACATAAACTTTTAGCTCGTTGGACTCTTTAAGAAAAGAAGTGTACGATATTCGTTGGAGAAAAACTCTCTCTGATGCTTTCCTGGATCGATTGGTCCATGATGCCCCCCCAGATAGAACTTCGCGGAGAGTCACTAAGACACAGAGCATTCCTCGCTATGCGAAGTCTACAACCATAGCCGTAAACTTAAGCGATTTTAGAAAGCACGAAGTGCCTGCCTGACCGGCAAGGCAGGCTTTAATTTGAATAGCGCCGGGCGGAGCCTGGAGACATAGTTTCGACTGAGGTAGAACCTCAGTTGAACTGGGTAAAATATTCAAAGCCGGTTTTCAGCGTTATTTCGCTTTCTTTATTAGTTTTACAATACACTGAACACTAAAACCGAATAGGAATGAAACCAATCTCCTTCATTTTACTTGTTGCATTTGTTCTTGGCGTCGGATGCACAACCCATGCTCCAAAAGATTCTGCTGTAGGGATACATGGAAAACTGGCTGTATCCGGTACGCAGCTGGTCAACGAAAAGGGTAGTCCCCTGATGCTTCGGGGTGCCAGTTTCGGTTGGCACAATTTGTGGCCACGGTTTTATAATGAAAAAGCCGTCGACTGGATTGTGGATGACTGGAAATGCAATGTTGTGAGAGCATCTATGGGTGTGGCCATTGAGGACAATTACCTTGAAAATCCCGAATTTGCACTGGAATGTGTGAACAATGTAGTTAAGGGGGCCATTAAAAGCGGGGTTTATGTGCTGATCGATTTTCACAGTCATAAAAAACACACCGAAGAAGCCAAAAAGTTTTTTGAGATGATGGCCGCACAATATGGCGAATATCCGAATGTGATTTATGAGATTTGGAATGAACCCGATTATTATACCTGGAAAGAGGTGAAGGAATATTCGATTACAGTTATTGATGCGATAAGGGCTATTGACAAGGACAATATTATTCTGGTAGGTTCACCGCATTGGTGCCAGGATATTGATACCGTATCGATGGATCCGATTACCGGACATACCAACATCATGTATACCATGCATTTCTATGCAGGAACCCATAAGAAATGGCTGCGTGACCGCACTGATGCTGCCATGGAAAAAGGTATCCCAATCTTTGTTTCGGAATGTGCCGGCATGGAAGCTTCCGGAGATGGACCCATTGATGAAGCCGAATGGAATCAGTATATCAACTGGATGGAAGATCGTAAAATCAGCTGGATCGCCTGGTCAATTTCCGACAAAAACGAATCCTGCTCCATGTTGATCCCCCGTGCTTCATCCTTTGGCGAATGGACCGATGATGTGATCAAAAAGTGGGGGAAAATTACACGTCAAACCATCCGGGACAAACAGGCTGAATGAATTAATTAACCTCACGGTTGATATTTCAACCGGTCACAAATCAAAAGTTGCGTTCAAACGCAAACACATTGGATGGTTTACCCCTGGGAAGGGACAATTTCTCTTCATTTGAATAGTCATAATAATAGGGCATGGGATAAACCCGGCAGTATATTGAATCGCTCGTAAATGCTGAAAATACATTAGACCCACACAAACTGAAAGCCGTTTTCCAGGCATTCCCTGAGGGGAGATACCCATAATCAATATAGTACGTGTCATAGCTTTCAGCATCAACATCAGGCGTATCAGCAAAGAACATTAAAACCTGGTGATAGGCACCGGCGTATGTTTTGGATGCCTCATTTAACACCACATAGGAATTCAGATAACAGTAATAACGTTCTACAGAATCCACGATATATCCGAAATCAGGAATTCCAAGTAACTTTTCGTTTACCGTTGTGGTTACCTCACCACCGGCATGCCCAAAAGCACAATGCCCCGTTTGTTGTACATAATTTTCTTTTGTGCAGGTAAGGTTATATTTACCAAAAGGAACATCTTCAAAGAGAAAATTCCCATCATAATCTGTTAGGGTATCAGCTGAATAAGCACCGGATGAAATATTAATTTCCACCCCGGACAGATCATCCAAATTGTAACCATAGCAATCCGTAATTTGAATATTACCTTTTACAGTGCCTGTTAAAATGGGCGCATCATCCGGCTTATTTTCACATGAAATCAATAACAGGATTGCAACCAAAAATAGGTATGAAAAATAACGCATCATGAAGTTAAGGTATTTTATATTCGATTACCTGTGAATGTTTTTCGGGATTAATACTGGGGTATACTTCTAAGCCACGGTAATGGGTCAAATTCTCCATAGCCAGATCCATCGCATATATAAGCGACTATAAAAACAGTTTCGCCTTGTGGTTCAGGATATAAATTAAAATAATAAAATAGATGACCCGAATTTGTATAATAATAACCATCATCCGAGTATTCATATTTAAAACAACTGACATCCCTGGATTTACTGAAAAATGCCCTAAGAGTTGGAATCTCAGTAGTACTTTCAGGCAAATTGGAACGAAATGCAACCCATCCTGCATCGTATTCCTCTCCTTTAGAATCCAAAACGGCATTGCAAATTCGGGATATTTCCAAATGCGTTGATCAACTGTAAGTTCCTCATTGCCAAATATGCGTACAGAATAAAACTTCGTCGCTCCCCAACCCTTTTTTAAAAATTCAATTTCATATGTTCCATTGCCCATGTGATTCATTTCATATTCCCCATTTGCATTGGTAAGGGCCGTTCTTGAGCCATAAGGACCATTGGCTTTAACGGTTACATTGTCTAAAGGGACAGGTCCGTAATAGGTATCAATCCTATCATAATACCATACGGTACCTTTCAGAACGCCATCACTGAATGTGGGTTCAGTTCATCCTTTTCACAAGCTATAAGTAACAGAATCGTTCCAACTGTGACCAGGAAATGGATTTATGGCATAATAAACGCATATTGATCAGATTCTTCGGTTATATTAGGATAAACAGTGGCACCGAGGGTTTCATCATAATAGGTGTCAATGCAATCTGCATAATGACTCTCTCCAAAGCGGATAGCCCATGGATAGTTGGTAAACAAACTACCTTTACAGTATACTGTTGTACCGCTCTCAAAAGGTAAATCAGGTAAATCATGAAAATATCCACATCCGGAAAAACATCTATATCAGCTATATACTCGGCATCTTCAGTTGAAAATCCATCGGATAGTTGAAAAGAATAACCTGATATATATAAAGTCCGGTGGAGGGCTTACCAAATATTCTATTTCAACATTAATCCGGTTTTCCTGGAAAGTCATAGTCGTGATGTGAGGGGTAATATCCGGATACAGGACAACTCTATCCCATAGGAGTGATGATGGTGGGTTTTCCGCCGAGGTGAATAACTTCGGGGTACTTCATGGTATTATACTCTTCCTTTTCAAAACTTAAATTATAAGTGCCCGTTGGAACGCCTTTAATCTCAAACCGTCCTGTAATATCGGTTTCCCCGGCGTATTTTCTGCCTGGTTCCGTGTATACAGTAATTCCACTGTGATCATCCAGCATATTGGCATATTGATCGAACAGCATGGCGTAACCAATGATGCTTCCTTTAAGATAAGGCTCATATTCGTTGGTTTCTTCCTTTGAACAGGAAACGCACAACAAAATGCAAAAAAGCAGGTTAAAGAGCGATTTCATACTGTGCGGCTACAAAGAATTTCGAAAATAATGCCAATCACTTAAACTCCTCAAGCTTTCATATAACGGATGAATATAATAAATATTCATTTATATTGCGAATTTAGTGCTAAAAATATGGATGTGAAGCTATTGAAACGGGACTTTATCCGAACGCAGGCTTTGGGAGCAGCATGTATTCCCGAATTATATATTGAATTGTTCCTGCAAAATCAGGCTCCAAATTAAAAGTTGTTTTCAAAGGCAAACACATTGGATGGTTTGCCCATTGGAAGGGACAAATACTCTTCCTGGGTATCAACATAACAATAGGGTATGGGATAAACCCGGCAGTATACTGAATCTCCTGTAATTTCTGAGTAAGCCGGGTGGCCAGTGTATATGTCGCAGCAAAAGAAAGACATTTTCCATGCATTCCCCGGGGGCAAAGAATTAAGATTATACTGGTACGCGTCATAGTTTTCAGAATCAACATCGGGCGTATCATTATAGAACATTAAAACGAAGTAAATACCGCCACCCCAGGTTTTAGAAGCCTCATTCAGCATCAGATAGGAATTCAGTTGACAGTTATAGCGTTCCACAGAATCCACTATGTATCCGAAATCCGGAATTCCGAATAACTGTTCCTTTACTGTGGTGGCTATCTCACCACCGGAATGTCCGAAAGAAGCACGTCTGTTTTGTTGTATAAAGTTTTCTTTTGTACACGTAAGTTTATATTTACCAAAAGGAACATTGTTAAAAAGAAAATTCCCATGAACATCCGTTATGGTATCAGCTGAATAAGTACCGGATGAAATATTAATCTTCACCCCTGACAAATCATCCAAATCGTACCCGTAGCAATCAGTAACTTGAATTTGACCCTTCACAGTGCCTTTGAGCATGGTTGCATCCGATCCTTTTTCACATGAAATCACAACAAGAATGGCAACCAGAAATAGGTATGAAAAATAACGCATCATAATTTAATTACCTGGGAATGTTTTTTGGGATCAATACTTGGGAACACTTCAACAGCACGATAGTAGTCATAATGTCCGGTGTCATTGGGATCGCATAAATAAAAAATGATATAAACAGTTCCGCTATACGATTCAGGCATCTGGAAAGCATAATAAATAAATCCTGAATTTTCATAACCCCAACTTTCATCCGTATAGTCATATTTAAAACAACTGACATCACTGGTTTTGCTGAAAAATGCTCTGATATCAGGAATTTCAGAAGTACTAACTGGTAAATCTGAACGAAATTCCATCCCCCAATATTCAACGTATTCTTGAGGTGTCAGGAGAGGCATATCATTTTCAGGATATTTCCACATCCGCTGATCATAAGAAAGCACCTCATTGCCATATATCTGTACAGAGTAATACTTTGCTGCTCCCCATCCTTCTTTTATATATTCAATTTCATAAGTTCCATTGCCCAGATTATTGATTTCATATTCCCCGTCGGCATTGGTAAGGGCTGTTTGTGTCCCGTACGGGCCTTTGGCTTTAACGGTTACATCGCCTAAATATAAAGGTCCTACATTGGGGTAAGGCCCCCCCAGGGACTCATCCGTCTCATAAAAATAGGTGGTACCTTTCAGAACGCCATCGCTTAAAGTGGGTTCAATTTCATCCTCTCCACAGGCCGCAAGCAAAAGAATCGTTCCTGTGATCAGGAAATGGATTTTATGGTATAATAAACACATATTGATCAGATTCTTCGGATATATTGGGATAAACAGTAATTCCAAGGGCTTCGTCTACATAGCTGTCTATGGGATAAAATCCATACCCCGGGGACCCCGGGGGACTATATATACGGCTGGTAAACAAACTACCCTTACAGTAGACAGTTGTACCACTCTCAAAAGGTAAATCGGATAAGTCAAAATAACCTCCTGTGTCAGATTTATCATAAACATTTGTGTAATATACCCCGGTGTTGGTTGAATATGCGGCATCTGCAAGGGAGAATCCATCGGAAGTTGAAAAAAACAACCTGATATATAAACAGATCAATTCAGTAATTTCGGCATGTGGCACGTCAATTTTTATATTGTTTTCCGGGGTAATAACCATTTTTGTGATTTGAAGCGAAATATGTTTATGCAGGAAGATTCTATTCCTATAGTAGAACTCTGGTGTGGGCATTCCGAGTATGGTAGGTGTTCCGCCAAGGTGATGAACTTCGGGGTACCACATGGCACCAAAGCCTTTCTTTTCAAACCTTAAATTATAGGTGCCTGTTGGAACGCCTTTAATTTCAAACCGTCCCGTAATATCGGTTTTGGCGAAATTTCTGAATGGTTCGGTATAAACAGTAATTCCGCTGTGATCATCCAGTACATTTCCATATTGATCCGTCAGCATGGCGTAACCGATGATACTTCCATTAATATGGGGATCAAATTCGTCTTCCTTTGTACAGGAAACGCACAACAGAATGCAAAAAAGGAGATTAAAAAGCGATTTCATACACTGTAGCTACAACGAATTTCGAAAAAATGCCAATCACTTAAACGCCTCAAGCTTTCATATTACAGTTAAATATAATAATTATTCTAATCATGCGAATGAAGGGTTGAAATTGTTTGTGAAACCCCGGTTACGGGATTTAATATGAATAGCGCCGGGTGCAACCCGGTGATACTTGCAGAAATGAACACCACAACCACGGAGTGGTTGAATTTTGAAAGACTGTGCTGTTTAAAATAATTCAACCACGCCGTGGTTGTTAAAAACGTCAATGTCAATTACACCGGGCTCTGCCCGGCGCTATTCACATTTAACCGCTAACGCGGTTTTATATTAAGTTGACGGTATGGTTAAGAAAACTTCACCGAGCCGGATAACAGGCGGAGCCTGGAGAAATAGTTTCGGCTGAGGTAGAACCTCAGCCGAACTGGCATTAATTATTGCCCCGAAGGCTCAAAGACACGAAGCGAATTCTTAGTGCCTTAGTGTCTTTGTGGCAGTTTTTACCCGAAATGATATTCCCCTTCCGGTTTTTGTATGTCCTTGCTACTCTTATTATCGACGATCCGGGGACTAATAGAATTTTACTTTGGCAGATGCAATCTGCAATTCATAAGCGGCGAAGTTAAGAAAACTTCGCCGAGCCGGATAACAGGCGGAGCCTGGAGACATAGTTTCGGCTGAGGTAGAACCTCTGCCGAACTGGGGTCAGCCGAACTGGGAAAATTTCTCCAATGAAACAAAGAATTCCATTTATCCCATTAGAACTTGCCCATGCGGGGAGGTTGTCCACGAACGGTGCTGAAAAATCGGGTCGCACGGCCCGGAATGCGATGGCAGCGCGAAAAGGGCGAGCCCGATTTTTTTCGTTCGTGGTGGGTTTTTCGGTTACTTTTTTGTGCGGCAGACAAAAGAGTAAGACCGGGATAAGTTGCAATCCGCAATTAATAAGCGATGAAGTTAAGAAAACTTCACCGAGCCGGGTAACAGGCGGAGCCTGGAGAAATAGTTTCGGCTGAGGTAGAACCTCTGCCGAACTGGGGTCAGCCGAACTGGGAAAATTTCTCCAATGAAACAAAGAATTCCATTTATCCCATTAGAACTTGCCCATGCGGGGAGGTTGTCCACGAACGGTGCGAAAAATCGGGTCGCACGGCCCGGAATGCGATGGCAGGTGCGAAAAGGGCGAGCCCGATTTTTTCGTTCGTGGTGGGTTTTTCTGTTACTCTTTTGTGCGGCAG
Organism: uncultured Bacteroidales bacterium; assembly: GCA_963800645.1. GTDB lineage: Bacteria > Bacteroidota > Bacteroidia > Bacteroidales > UBA10428 > UBA5072. The sequence goes on from CAWDBX010000010.1 coordinate 22,975, forward strand.
ACAAAAGAGTAAGACCGGGATAAGTTGCAATCCGCAATTAATAAGCGATGAAGTTAAGAAAACTTCACCGAGCCGGGTAACAGGCGGAGCCTGGAGAAATAGTTTCGGCTGAGGTAGAACCTCAGCCGAACTGGATAATACAAATCAGGGTTGATTTTTTAAACCAATGCCCGCAACAATTGTTTTAATCCTATCCTTTTATCCATTCATTAAAAACCTAGGCTATGAAAACAACCGTTCAACCGATACCAAAAGGATTCAGCGCTGTAACCCCGTATCTGAGTGTTAAGAATGCTGAGAAAGCCATTGAATTCTATAAGAAAGCCTTCGGCGCAAAGGAAGTGGGTCGTATCAGGATGCCCGACGGAACCGTTGGACATGCCGAACTCGATATCGGTAATTCCAGAATTATGCTCGCGGAGGAAAATGAGCAGTGGGGAAACCGGAGTCCCTTTTCAATAGGTGGTTCTCCCGTATCACTATGCCTGTATGTTGAAAATGTAGATGCAGTCTTCGAACGCGCCTTAAAAGAAGGGGCAAAGGTGAAGGGCGAAATGACAGTCAAAGACCAGTTCCATGGCGATCGTTCCGGGAGCCTTATAGATCCGTTCGGACACGAATGGTCGGTCATGACCCATATTGAGGATCTGACCTTTGAAGAATTACAGTCGCGGTCCGATGCGCTTTTTGCAGGGGTAAAGCAGAGGCAGTGATAAGGGGATTATTTCATGATACCTGAGGGGAGGATCCTACAAAAGAAATGAAATCCAATACTAAAGGAGATGTCGTAAAGCAAAGGCTCTGCCTGAACCACTTTTTAAATATCTCTCAAACTCAAATGCCTTATATTTATTAGTAAAGGCACAATAAAATATCAAACTAACAGGTAAATGCGATTTCGTGGCAGGAACATATCCTTTCTGGTGCCTGAATAATCGCTCATCAATATCGATGGTACACCCAACATAATTCAGATTATTCGATAATCTCAGAATATATACGTACCACAACCGATTTTTTTGAAAGCGGACTTCGTCCGCCGTAGCTCGCCTTTCCATAATGATTTATTTACCTAACTGGTTTATAGCGAAGCTCGCCGTCGCCCTTCTAAGATCGGGCTATGGCGAGCGAAGGCGGAGGAAGAGGGATTCGAACCCCCGGTCCACCGTAAGCCGGACAACGGTTTTCAAGACCGCCGCATTCGACCGCTCTGCCATTCCTCCGTCGGCCGCAAAAGTATAAATTTTTTTCCCTCTTTGGCGTTTCTAGACACCAAAATTGTTCCTTTGCCCGCTATCATTGAAAAATATTTCAACAATTTTACTGATTTTCCGCACTGATTCATTCTATTTAGAATGCGAAATTCAATAAATATCTTATTGCATTTATTTATAATTTATTAATATTTTTAATTAAATTAATAGTTTAAATTTTCTTCTGAAAATTGTTTAAATACTGAGCATAGTTATTAACAATTTTTCCGCAAATAGTTGAATAATTTTCTGATACGAAATTTGCTAACCATCGGAAATAGTATATATTTGTATAACAAATTTGAAAATTTACTAACCCTAAAATTTTTTGTTATGAACAAAGCACAATTGATCGATGCCATTGCTGCTAATGCAGGTTTAACCAAAGCTGATGCTAAAAAAGCTCTCGATGCTTTCATTAAAGCTACCACCCAGGCTCTGAAAAAAGGTGACCGTGTTGCTCTCGTAGGCTTTGGCTCATTCTCTGTTTCCAAGAGAAGTGCAAGAACTGGCAGAAATCCCCAGACTGGTAAGGAAATAAAAATTCCTGCCAAGAAAGTTGTTAAATTCAAAGCTGGAAGCGATTTAGCCAATGTTGTAAAATAAAGTTGACGAAACGATTTAAAGGGAGCAGGTTTTGCTCCCTTTTTTTTGACTCCCCATGATTGAAAAACTCATCGAACACCTTCCGAGTTTGTCACCGATAGGCGTATCAAACTGTTTGATACCATACTGAACTGCCGTACCCGTTATATCACCGTGGTGCTCGAAGATATTTATCAGGCCCATAATGCCAGTGCAGTGCTTCGCTCCTGCGAATGTTTTGGCATTCAGGATATTCATTTTATTGAAAACCGGAATGAATACCGGATCAGTCCCGATGTTGCCCTGGGTTCCCATAAATGGCTCAACCTTTACCGGTACAATCAGCGAGACCGAAAATACCCGTCCTGCCATCGAACGCCTGAAAAAAGAAGGTTACCGGATCGTGGCTACCACTCCCCACAAGAAGGATTGCACCCTGGATGAATTCGATCTCCATAAAGGCAAATTCGCCCTGCTTTTCGGATCTGAACTGAAAGGCCTTTCCCCTCTGGCCATGCAGTTGGCCGATGAATTTATCAGGATCCCCATGGCAGGCTTCACCGAAAGCCTGAATATTTCAGTTACTGCTGCCATTTTCATCCATCAGCTCACCGGCAGATTAAGAACAGATCAATACCATTCCCTGGCAACTGTCCGAAGAAGAAAAACAAGTGATCAAACTTGCCTGGTTAAGAAACACAATCAAAAAATCAGATACTGATTGAAAAAGCGTTTCTTGAGGATCAGAAATCCATCAAAAAGAATGGCGCTTATTAATTCAAATCTTCACGCTGATTAGAATCATTTTTTTCATATATTTGATGGTTATATTACAAACATTTTACCATCATTTGACGAAATCATCCCCCTATGAATTGTATTATAATTGATGACGACCTGATGTCCAGACGGATCATCGAAGAATTCATCTCCCGTACCGACCAGCTCAGGCTCCTCGCCTCTTATGAAAATGCCGTTGATGCGATTAATGCTTTCAATGGGGAAGAAGATATCGATATGATCTTTCTCGACATTGAAATGCCTGAAATGAGTGGGATCGACTTCCTGGAAACACTTACCAATCCGCCGCAGATCATCATCATTTCGTCAAAGGAAAAATATGCCCTGGAAGCCTTTAATTATGATGTCACCGATTACCTGCTCAAACCCATTTCCTACAGCCGTTTCTTCAAAGCCATCAACAAAGCCAATGTCAGGTTTAAAAATAAGGTAGATACCAAGGATAACGAGATTTTTATCAAGAAGAACTCTGCTTTGGTCCGGTTGAAATATGAAGATATCCTGTGGGTGGAAGCACTCGAGAATTATGTGATCTTCAACACTTTTCATGAGAAATTCACCATACATTTCACCATGAAGGCTGTTGAAACCAAATTGCCCAGCAATAAGTTCACCCGCGTTCACCGCTCATTTATAGTGAATACCAGCCGGATCAATATCATCGAGGATAATTCCGTGATCATCAAAATCCAGGAGGGATCCAAGTCCATTCCTATCGGGAAATCCTATAAGGATAAGCTTCTGAAGGATATCAATCTGATCATAAAATAGTTAATATCTCCGGTGTCCATCTAACTCCGTCTTTGCTGCAAATGTTTCGGCTTATGGTTTCTGCTAAAAGAATGATGCTATTGTTCTTGCTTTACTGGTGCATGCTCCCGGTTATACGCGCGGAGAGCCAACCACGTACCCTGCAGGAATCCGAAACGCAGTTGAAAAGGATGTTTGACAGGGTGAATTCCCGCCTGACGGACCAGGAAAAAGCAATTGCAGCAGACAGCATCGCAAACGTTTTCCAGGAAACCCTGAACCTGACCGGTTCATTTGACTACCCTTTCAGCATGCTCAATGCCCTGGGCAAAATTACTTCTCGCGATCAGCGGCTCAGAATTTACACCTGGAATATTCCCGCCAGTGACGGAACCAACAAGTACTATGGCTTTTTGCAGGTTAAAACCAACCCTCAAAATGGAATCAGGGTATTCAGATTAAACGATATACGGGCTTCCACTCACCGATCCTGCCATGACCACCCTTACCGACGGCAATTGGTACGGCTGCCTGATCTATGAGATCATTGAAAAAAAACTGGCAGGCACTACGTCTTATACTCTTCTCGGATACAATCCTGAAAATCGCTTTGTTTCCAGGAAAATCATCGATCTGCTCTGGTTCAATGAAGCAAATGAACCTGTATTGGGCAAGGCCATTTTCCAATATCAAAAGCGCACACAATGCCGCATATTGTTTGAATACTCCGCCAAAGTTACCATGAGCCTCCAATGGAATGACAAAATGGATATGATTGTGCATGACCATCTCTCCCCTTCTAAACCTTCCTATTCAGGCAATTATCAGTATTATGGACCCGATTTTTCTTTCGACGGCTTTAAGTTTGAAAAAGGGATGTGGGTAGCCGTGGAGAACCTGGACGTCAGGAATAGTAAGGAATGACAGGTACCATTCACCCATCACCAATCACCTGTCAAAATTCACCAGTCACTACCCAAATTGTCATTTTTAAATTCCGGTTGTGACTATTTGACAGTTTTCCAAATACGGCATAATCTTTGAAACTGCAGGTTCTTTGAAAAATAATGTTGAACCTAAAAATATATAACCATGCAAAAAGGTAAAATTGGCGTTACCACTGAGAACATCTTCCCGATTATTAAAAAATTCCTGTATTCAGACCATGAAATATTTCTGAGAGAGCTGGTCTCCAATGCCGTTGATGCCACTCAAAAACTGAAAACCCTTGCCAATATGGGTGATTTTAAAGGAGAACTGGGCGATCTGACAATCCGGATAAAGCTGGATAAAAAGAACAAAACCCTTACCGTTTCTGATCAGGGAATCGGGATGACTGCAGAAGAAGTTGATAAATATATCAACCAGATTGCTTTTTCCAGCGCGGAAGACTTTCTCGAAAAATACAAGAACCAGGCCAACAATCTTATCGGGCATTTCGGCCTTGGCTTTTATTCTTCCTTTATGGTCTCCGAAAAGGTGGAGGTTATTACCAAATCGTACCAGGAAGGTGCAAAAGCTGTAAAATGGGTTTGTGACGGCACTCCCGATTATACCCTGGAGGAAACTGAAAAAATTGAAAGAGGAACAGATATTATTTTACATATTGAAAAGGAGTCGGAAGAATTTCTGGAGGAAACAAGGATCAATGATATTCTCCGGAAATATTGCAGGTTTCTGCCGGTACCCATTGGCTTCGGAAAGAAAACGGAATGGAAGGACGGAAAATCGGTGGAACTCGACGAGGACAAAATTATCAACAATACCGCTCCGCTATGGACCAAAAAGCCTGCCGATGCAACTGAAGAGGATTATAAGACTTTTTACAAAGAACTGTATCCCATGGCGGAAGAACCCCTGTTCAATATCCATCTGAATGTGGATTACCCGTTCAACCTGACCGGTATTCTATATTTCCCGAAAATTAAAAGCAATTTCGAAATTCAGAAGAATAAGATCCAGTTGTACTGCAACCAGGTATTTGTAACGGATTCTGTAGAAGGCATCGTACCGGAATTTCTGACACTGCTGCATGGCGTGCTCGATTCTCCGGATATTCCGCTGAATGTTTCGCGCAGCTACCTGCAGAGCGATTCCAATGTAAAGAAGATCTCCAGTCATATCACCAAAAAAGTCGCCGACAGGCTTCAGGAAATCTTTAAAAGTGATCGCGACCAGTTTGAGAAAAAATGGGACGATCTGAAGCTTTTTATTGAATACGGCATGATCTCGGAAGAAAAATTCTATGAACAGGCTGCAAAATTTGCTTTGCTGAAAAATACGGAAAGCAAGTATTTCACATTTGAAGAATATGAAAAGCTCATCAGAGAAAACCAGACCGACAAAAACAAGACCCTGGTATACCTTTATACCACCGATACCGAAGCTCAGTTCAGCTTTATCGAATCGGCCAAAAACAAGGGATATGATGTACTCATCATGGACGGTCACCTCGATATGCATTTCATCAACCAGCTCGAATCAAAATTTAAGGAATCTCATTTCGTTAGGGTGGACAGTGATGTGATCGATAAACTGATTCAGAAGGATGAAGCACGCGAATCAAAACTAACAGGGGAACAGCAAAATGAATTGAAACCGGTATTCCAGGATCACTTCCCCGATGCCAAAGCAAATTATTCGGTCACTTTTGAAAGCCTCGCTGAACTGACCAGCCGGTGATGATAACACAGATGGAATTCATGCGCAGGATGAAAGATATGTCAGCGCTAGGCGGCCCGATGAATTTCTATGGCGAATTGCCCAACCAGTACAATGTGGTTGTCAATGCAAATCATCCGCTGGTAAACCGTATCCATGAGGAAAAAGAAAAGAAGTGCCGCAAGGAGCTGGATAAATTCACTGAAAAACTTAAACCGTTACAGGATACTAAAGCTGAGCTGGAGAAGGCCAACAAGGACAAAAAGGAGGAGGAAATTGCGCAGACAGATAAGGACCGAATTGCCGAACTGGATAAAAAAATAAAGGAGTTCCAGGACAAACGGGATGAAGTACTGAAAAAATTCGGAAAAGAAAACAAGGTTGTCCGGCAATTGGTGGATATTGCCCTGCTTTCAAACAATATGCTGAAGGGAGAAGACCTGAACAGGTTTGTGAAGAGGAGTATTGAGCTTCTATGAAACAGGGACGAGTGACAAGGGACGAGGGACGAGCGCGGTATCAAGGGACATTGGGCAGAGAGTTTGAGTGCAGTTGGGTAAGTGCATTAGTGTGTACCGTGATACGATGTTGATGCTGGGCTGTGAATATTATTTCAGCTCGTCACTCATTACTAAAATAGTTGATTGATTTCCTTTTTAATAAAAGCAATCGCATCCGCAGTAGGGGTTTTTTCCTGATCCACCATCGATTCCAAATGGCTTTACTCAGGTTAATGGAGGGAGAATCTTTCGGAATTTTTTCCGCCAGGGAATTGATAAGTTGAATGGTCCTGCCTCTGGCAATTTTCAACATTTCCCATGCACCATGTGAAATATAGATCTGTTGCGATAAATTATGCTCGAATTCCGACCGTATGGTTTGCATCAGCTCCGACTGCAATTGCTGGCAGGTAAACCCTGACTTGTTTACCCGCATGATCAGGTTTTCAGGTGAGATCCTTTCCAGAAACAGGATCGCTCTTTCATAGGCCTGCAGTCTCAACGGGGTGATCATATTCTGATTGTTCAGGAAAAGTCTGTTGCTGACGTTTTTTTTCCTCGCCATCAAAGTATTTCTTTACCATATAAAAGGTCGTGGCAAAAACCACCAGTGCAGGAAGCAGGTATTTTAAGATTTCCAGAACGTATCCATGTTCATTTATTGTTGATAAATTATCATCAGGTAATATTAACGATTTTATGCCGAATAGTTTATTTTTGCGGTCGGTAAATACATTTAATTGACAAATATCATCTATCAATGAACTCATCTAATAACTAAATAACTAACAACAAATGGAAAACATCTCAAACCGCGTCAACAGCCTGTCACCTTCGGCCACTATCGCCATGAATCAGAAGAGTCGTGACCTTCAGGCAAAAGGTATTAATGTGATCAACCTGAGCGTAGGTGAACCCGATTTTTTCACGCCCGATCATATTAAGGCTGCCGCCAAAAAAGCCATTGATGATAATTTTTCATTTTATCCTCCGGTTGCCGGTTATCCCGACCTGAAAAAGGCGATTGCTGAAAAATTCAAACGGGAGAACAACCTCGATATACTCCCCCGAACAGATCATTGTATCATGCGGCGCCAAGCATTCACTTGCCAATGCCATGATGTCGCTTGATTGATCCGGGTGATGAAGTGATCATTCCTGCGCCTTACTGGGTCAGCTATCTCGAACAGGTGAAACTGTGCGAAGGCGTTCCGGTTGTTATTGATGCCGTATTCGAGACCAATTTCAAGATCACTCCCAAACAGCTTGAATCAGCCATCACTTCCAAAACCAAGGCTTTGTTGCTCTGCTCTCCTTCAAATCCTACCGGCGCCGTTTATTCACGCGCGGAATTACGTGCATTGGCCGATGTGCTGGCCAAACATAGCCAGGTATTGGTTATTTCCGATGAGATCTATGAACACATCAATTTCATTGGCGGACATGAGACCATTGCCCAGTTTGCCGATATGAAAGAACGTACCATATTGATCAATGGTGTTTCCAAAGCCTATGCGATGACTGGCTGGAGAATTGGCTACATGGCCGCTCCGATGTGGCTGGTAAAAGCCTGTGATAAGCTGCAGGGACAAACTACCACCGGCGCCACAACCATTTCTCAAAAAGCAGCCACTGCGGCCCTTACGGGTGATCAGACCTGTGTCACCGAAATGAACACTGCCTTTAAAAGAAGGAAGGAAATGGTGGTAAAATTGGTCCGTGATATTCCCGGAATAAAGGTTTATGATCCTGACGGTGCATTTTACGTATTTCCGAAGGTAGACAGCTATTACGGAAAGAAATTCAACGGAACACCCATCAACAACTCTACTGATCTCTGCCTCTACCTGCTCGAAAAGGCACATATAGCCACGGTTCCGGGTGAAGCATTTGGTGATCCGGCCTGTATCAGGATATCTTTTGCCACATCAGACGAGAAGCTGGTAGAAGCCATGAAACGGATGAAAGATGCCTTTGCTGCGCTGGTCTGAGCATTCACCAGTCACCATTTTAAAGATCTATCTTTCTTTTCGTATATTCCGAAAAATCATTGATGGCCGGTTTATAATCCGATTGCAGCAGGTTGGATGAAATCATATAATCGGCCGAAGCCCTGTTGCAGGCAGTGGGCAGGTTATACAATACTGTGATGCGCAACAGGGCTTTTACATCTACTTCATGCGGTTGCGGCATCATGGGATCCCAAAGGAAGATCAACAGGTCAATTTTACCCTCGGCGATCATGGCACCTAACTGCTGATCGCCTCCCAGCGGACCTGATTTCAGCTTTTTCAACCGGATACTTTTTTCCGCATCACCCTTTAATTTCTTCTGAAGCAGTTTTTCAATCAGGGTACCCGTGGTACCGGTGCAGATCAATTCATGACCGGCCAATAATTTCCAATTCCAATCGACCCATTCCAGTAAATCTTTTTTACGATTGTCATGGGCCACCAGTCCGATCCTTTTTGCCTTTCTCATGATGTTCACTGTTGAAGGGTTTTATCTTCGGGGGAAAGCAGTTTTATCCTTTCACTGTATCTCTTGTAGTATTCTTCATACAGATCCTGGAGAAAGCGAGCTGCCTTTTTTTCACGCTCAGTATAATCCTGTCGTGTTTCATCGTTCCTGCGGGGAATAAATAAGCCGGATTCCACCACAGCCTGATCAATTTCTTTTTGATAGAATGATTCTACAAAACATTTCTTCTCCAGCTTCCACAAACGCATGGATTGATCATCAGATACCGAAGCTATAAAACTATTGTCAACACTGTAACGGACTGCATTTACCATGCCGGTATGACCGGTAAAGGTATACAGTTTCCTGCCTGTTGCCATTTCCCATAGCATTAGGGTACGATCGGCAGAACAACTTATCAGATGATTGCCGTCTGCACTGAACCGGACATCAAAAACAGCCCCGGTGTGACCGGCGTAGGTCCTCAGAATTTCACCCGTTTCTGCATTCCAGAGCCGAATGGTTTTATCGGCTGAAGCGGAAGCTACATATTTACCGGATGGATGAAAATCAAGGGCAAAAATATTTTCCGTATGCAACTCCATTTTATGCTTTTGCTGCCCAGTAACGGCATCCCATATTCTGACCGATTTGTCGAGCGATCCGCTTGCGATGAGGTCACCTTTGGGGCTGAAACATACCGGCAGGCAGCTCTTTTCATGACCTTCCAGCGTCAGGACGGCCTTTACCGGATTCGAAATCCCATACTCTGATATTTTTCGAATAAGAGCCCGCCACAATCCTTTGCAGGGCTTGCTGATAACTGACACTCCAGATATCCGTAGTATAACCCCCGTAGGTTCTCAGAAGATTTCCCTCCCCATCCATTAATTTGATATCTGAGCCGCACGCAGCCAGAATCCTGTTCCCGGCAGCAAATTGGAGTACCTTGACGGAAAAGGAATTCTCAATATGTCCGGTAAGTTCACCGGTTTGAATATCCCAGAAATAAATCATTTTATCATCGCCTCCGGTAGCGACAGTCTTTCCATCGGGACTGAAAGCCAGTGCTTTTACCGGACCACTGTGTTTTCTGAATACTTTTGAAGCGGATTCCTCCTGCTGGGCCAGCACCAAACAGTCAGTCATCATTAAAACAACCGGAAAGACAAAGCTGATAATGGGATTAATACCCCAGGATTTCTTTATAGAGTTCATAATTTTCCTCATCGAAAACCACAAAATACACTTTTTCAGTTTCCTGATGCGTTGCAAGCCAGGACTTAACCGATGTAATGGCAATGGTTGCCGCATCACGTTTGGGAAAGCCGTAAATACCGGTACTGATATTCGGAAAAGCAATAGTCTTTAAGGCATGAGCGGAAGCAAGTGAAAGACTATTGATATAGCATGCTTCGAGCAGTTCAGGTTCCTGATGGGCCCCGCCCCTCCAAACCGGACCAGCAGTATGTATTACAAATTTAGCCGGCAGATTATAACCCCTGGTAATTTTGGCCTCTCCTGTTTTACAGCCATTCAGGGTGCGGCATTCTTCAAGCAGTTGTGGACCGGCAGCCCGGTGAATGGCACCATCAACGCCCCCGCCACCCAGCAGTGATGTATTGGCCGCATTAACAATGGCGTCAGCAGCAAGTTTGGTGATATCCCCCCTGATCAGCTCAATTTTATTCATGCATTATCGGATTATGGCTCCCAGCTCTTGAGTATAGGCTTCCATCAGTTTTTTCATGATACGGTCAATCCTTTCGTCGGTGAGGGTTGCCTGGGTATCCTGCAGGATAAAACTTACCGCATAGGATTTCTTTCCTTTTGCTACCTGCTCTCCTTCATAAACATCAAACAGATCGACCTTTTTAAGTAACCTGCCTTCCATTCTGAATGCCAGATCCTTTATTTGTGAAAAGGTCAGCGATTGATCCAGCAACAGCGAAAGATCACGGCGGACTTCGGGAAACCGCGGAAGTTCGGTATGAGTAACGTGATGGTCCCCTCTTATTCTAAGCAGATCATCCCAATGGATCACCGCATAAAAAACCTCATTCCGGATATCAAACTGCTTCAGGACGGATTCTTTTATGATGGCCAATTCCGCTATGGTAGAATCGTTCATCTGGTATCTCAGACCATCTGCATACAAATCCTTTCTGTCGTCAATGGTCGTTATCTTCATCTTCTCATGATCCATGCCCAGTCGTGTAAAAACATTCTGAAGATAAGCTTTGATCTCATATATTCCGGTGGATGCGCCGGAAGAAATCCAGTTGGGCTCATGCTTCTTCCCGGTAATCAACAGGGCCAGGTAAAAATTCTCGTTGTATTTTTCAAGAGGATTTCGTTTCCCCCTGTCGGCATTGTAAAAATAACAATTGCCAAATTCAAAGAGCCTGAGATCGGGGCGCTGACGATTGGTGTTATATTGAATGGCCTCCAATCCTCCGAAAAGTAAAGTTTGCCGCATAACATTCAGCTCATTGCTCAGGGGATTCTTTATCCTTACCAGGTGCCCGGGGGTAAAGGAGGTCAGCGAATCATAATATGCTGCAGAAGTGAGAGAATTGCACATGATCTCGTAAAAACCGGTACTTGTAAGGTATTCCGAAACCATATCCACAAGTTTTTCTTTGTCCGGCTTGCTGCTATAAGACAGACTCGATTGGATGGTTTCCGATACCTCCACATTGTTATAACCATAAATCCTGAGTATTTCCTCTGTCACATCAGCCTCACGTGTAACATCCACACGGTATTGAGGAACAAGAAGATCAAATCCGTCTTTGTCCTCGGCCATGATCTTAAAATCAAGAGACAGCAAAATGGACCTGATCAGCGATCTGTCGATCTTTTTGCCGATAAGTCTGTCAATATTGGCAAAGGTAACAGCCACCCTGACAGGTTGCAGAGGTTCGGGATATACATCAACAATTTGTGATGAAATTAAGCCTCCTGCTATTTCCTTTATCAATAGCGCACACCTCTTAAGCGCTACCAGGGTCATTTCGGGATCAACTCCGCGTTCGAACCGGAAGGAAGCATCCGTATTGATCACATGTCGTTTGGAGGTAAGTCTTACCGATACCGGATCAAAATAGGCGCTTTCTATAAAAATATTTCTGGTTTTCTCTGTAATTCCGGAATGAAGTCCGCCGAAAACACCGCCAATGGCTACCGGCCTTTCTCCATCGCAGATCATCAGATCATCAGCTGACAGCTTCCTTTCAACATTATCCAGCGTGACAAAGGAAGTTCCTTCAGGCAGATTTTTAACAATGATCTTCCGTCCGGCCAATTCATCCGCATCAAAGGCATGCAATGGCTGGCCGAGTTCATGCAAGCACGAAATTGGTGATGTCCACAACATTGTTAATGGGATTCATTCCGATGGACCAGGAGCCGGTCCTGTAGCCATTGAGGAGAAGGTCCAACGGTCACACCGCTGACACTGACGCCGGCATAACGCGGACAGGATTTTCGATTTTCAATAATTACTTCAACCGGAAAATGCTCATTATCGACCTTGAAAAGCACCAATATCAGGTTTGATCAGTGCAATATCCCTGTCTTTCCTGCAAATAGGCCGCCAGGTCTCTTGCCACACCCAAATGTGAAGCGCTGTCGATACGATTCGGCGTAAGTCCAATAACAAACATGGTTTCCGGTTCAGCTTTGAAATAAGTTCGCGCTGGCATTCCAACCGGTGCATCGCCAGGCAGAACCATAATTCCGTCTGTGTCCGTCACCAAGCCCAATTTCATCCTCGGCACAGATCATCCCTTCGGAAACCACGCCGCGAATCCTGGCCTTTTTAATCTGAAAACTCTCATCGCCTTTGTAAATGGTAGTACCCACAGTGGCAACAACAACACGCTGACCGGCAGCAACATTGGGTGCTCCGCAAACAATGTTCAACAAGGCTTCTTCTCCAATATCAACCGTAGTAACCGATAATTTATCGGCATCGGGATGCTTTTCGCAGGTTTTCACTTCCCCGATCACAAAATCCCTCGAGTCCGCCCTTGATCTTTTCAACCGATTCAACAGCTTCCACCTCGAGACCGATACCGGTAAGCACTTTGGCCACCTCGGCCGGACTCAGGTTAATGTCAATATATTGTTTAAGCCAACTGTATGAGATATTCATGGATGTATATTTAAAAAAACAAAAATAAACATTTTGAAGTCACATAGCCTCAGTGCTTCAGTTACTTAAAATCATATCTTTGCACTTTAATCAAAATAGATATGTCGGAAAGTCAGAAAAAACCGTTAATCCTGGTTACAAACGATGACGGAGTTGAAGCCAAAGGGATTAAAAGCGCTGATTGAGTCGGTAAAACCTCTCGGAAAGGTTGTTGTAGTAGCTCCTGCTGATCCCAATCAGGTATGTCACATGCCATCACCGTGAAAATACCCCTGCGAATTACCAAGACTCACCGAAGAAGATAATCTGTACAATATACAAATGCTATGGAACACCGGTTGATTGTGTGAAAATGGCATTTAACCATCTGCTGACCGAAAAGCCCGATTTGCTTGTTTCAGGTATCAATCACGGATCAAATGCCTCAACAAGTGTTTTTTATTCCGGAACTATGGGTGCAGCCCTTGAAGGTTGCATCAATGAAATAGCCTCCATAGGATTTTCCCTGCTAAACCTGGATCATGATGCTGATTTTACCACGGCCCAGTATTACGTAGACATGATTACGCGAAAAGTATTGCAGAACGGTTTGCCCAAAGCAGTATGTCTGAATGTTAATATTCCCGATGTGGAAAGGCAAAAAATCGCCGGAATTAAGATATGCAGACAGAACAAGGGATATTGGCGGGAAGAATTTGACCAAAGAACTGATCCGGCCGGAAAACATTATTATTGGCTACCGGAGACTTTTCATAATACCGAACCTGAAGCCACTGATACCGATGAATGGGCTCTCCGGAATCAATTATGTTTCCATTGTTCCGCTGCATACCGATCTGACCTGTTACGACACCCTGAAAACACATAATACCTGGAGTTTATGAAATAATCTCGCATCATTCAAAATCAACCTGCAACAATTCAACACCCTGGCAACCGGTGTCATCTACAGGTATTGTGCTGCCAATCATCGTTTATTTTATCTATGTATTATTCAAAAATACAGGATGTAAGTTTTACCCTATTTTCAAACAATCTGTTGATTGGCAATATTAATCCCGGTCATCATCAGTCACTGCATTTTACCCAACCTGATATTGTTTTTTATCTTCAATGGCCTCAACTGGATGCAGGCGTCCAAAGGTGTGCTTGGAACCACGGTGGTATTGACGATGATTATTTTCGCCATTAAGTTGATATTTAGTATAATATGAAGTATTATCTCATTGCCGGTGAAGCATCAGGTGATATGCATGCTGCCAACCTGATCAGGGCAATAAAAAAAATAGACAAGGAAGCTGAGTTCCGTTGTTTTGGTGGCGACAAGATGAAAGAGGCAGGGGCCGCCCTGTTTATTCATTATCGCGAAATGGCCATGATGGGGGTGATGAAGTACTGAAAAAGTACCCGACAATCCGAAAAACAAAATACATATGCCGGCAGGATTTGCTGGATTACAAACCCGATGTATTGATTTTGGTGGACTATTCGGGATTCAACCTGCCCATGGCACGATTTGCGGCTGAACATCACATTCGCACCATTTATTACATTTCACCCAAACTATGGGCATGGGCCAAATGGCGTGTGAAAACCGTACGGAATATATCCTTAAAATGTTTGTGATTCTGCCTTTTGAAGTGGATTTTTACCGCGAACATCATGTTGAATGCTGAATATTATGGCAATCCGGTACTCGACAGTATCGCGGCATTCGAAAATCAATATCAGCATGATGCTGATTTCCGACACAAAAACATGCTCGATGAAAAGCCTATTGTTGCCTTGCTGGCGGGCAGCAGGAAACAGGAGATCGCATTATCTCCTGCCTGAAATGCTGGCTGTCATGCCGTCATTTTCCGGGACTATCAGTTTGTAATTGCCGGAGCCCCATCCATCTCACCTGCCTATTATGAAAAATATTGGGTGAAACCGGTGCGTAAGAATAGTCTATAACCAGACTTATGAGCTTTTAAAACATGCCAGTGCTGCAATCGTGACATCAGGGACGGCAACACTTGAAACAGCATCTACTGAGAATTCCTGAAGTAGTAGTATATAAGACCAGTCCATTTACTTTTTTTATCGGTAATTTCCTTGTGAAAATCAAGTATCTTCTCACTGGTTAATTTGATTCTTGATAAGCGGCAGTTAAGGAGCTGTTGCAGGAAAACCTGGCCCGTGGATATCAGAAAGGAACTGGACAAATTGCTATTTGACCAGCCCTACCGTGAAGAAATGCTGAACAATTACGCTCTATTGCGGAGGAAACTCGGCGAATCCCGGAGTGGCCGACCGTGTGGCAGAACAGAATATGCCGGATCATTAAACCTTAATCAACCGTGTCATGGCTTTTCGGAAATTACCTTTTTGGTGGTGACTTGTTACTGTTCACCACCCTTGTCACTAGGCTGCGGATATATCCGGATTAGGATTATTTTACGGTACTGATGTTCAATCAGTAGTTTTTTCAGCCGTTGAAGGGTGAATATATCCTTACAGGAAATGGTCGACAGGTTGCTGTGATCCGAAAGGGTGACATGTTTCATATTGAACGGACCGGTTCCGGACTTGAAGTGCATGATACACTGCACAATCATACGGCGTTTTTACCGCATATTGGAATTCAAGGGTATTTCGGTGACAATATTTTTCAGGTAAAACCGGTGTTCCCGTCCCTCCCCTCAAAAGAATCAGACGATGATTTATCCATTATCCTATTCAGTGATGCACTGCGGCTTATAAACGTCCTTGGATCTGGAAAAATATATTCCGGGGACAGTAGAAGCGGAAGGCGGCTTCAAGCATCTCCGGAATATTACAAAGCCCAGGCAGTGATTACCCGAACCTTTGCCGTGAAAAATTTCCACCGGCATGCCCACGAAGGTTTTAATCTTTGTGATGGCAGTACATTGTCAGGCATTTAATGGAAAAAGCCGGATGAATACAGCAAATTTATGAATGCCACACGAAACACCAGGGATGAGATTCTGGTTGACATAAATGGTAATCCGGCTATTACTGCCTATCATGCCAACTGTGGCGGAATCACCGGCAGTGCATCGGTTGAATGGAACAGGGAACTGCCTTATCTGGTGCCGGTAATGATCCCTTTTGCAATGGCTCCAGCACATCGGAACTGGACGTAGAACAATAGTCACGAAACCGAGTGGGATGAATATCTGAAACAAAGGGTATATCGGCGAAACTGATCAAATTATTTAGCAGGCTGAAACCGGCAGGCAAAAATACCTTGACCAGGCGAATCAAAAGCTCCTGCTTACCGAAATGCGTGAGGATCTGAACTAGTCGTCCTATTTCCACATTGAAAGCGGGAATGGCAATCTGTGATTATTCACGGGCATGGGTATGGACATGGCTTGGGATGTGCCAGGAAGGCGCCATGGAAATGGCCCGTGTGGGTTACACTTATGTGGATATATTGATGTTTTATTTCAGGAACCTTGACGCATTACGAAAAAAAAAAGATGATTTCAGTCGACCAGCTTAGCATTTCGTTTGGTGGATATTATTTGTTCAGGGAAATTTCTTTTCTGGTAAACAGTCGCGATAAGATCGGGCTGGTTGGTCGGAATGGTGCCGGAAAAACCACCCTGCTGAAGATCTTTATGGGTATGCAGCAACCCGATGAAGGTAAAGTGATGGTACCTCCCGGAATCAGGCTTAGGATACCTACCCCAGCAAATGGTGGTAATTGATGATAAAACCCTCTTTGATGAGGCCGGAAGTGCTTTTGATGAGATCCTAGTTGCTGGAGAGCAGAAATCAAAGACCTGAATCACCAGATCACCACCCGCAACGATTATGAATCGCCGTGAATACATCGATCTGATTGAACAGTTATCGGAAAAAACAGAGCGTTTTCACATGCTTGAAGGGAGCAACCGTGATCAGAAAATTGAACAGGTGCTGATGGGATTGGGATTTACCCGAGGAGATTTTAAAAGGCATACCACGGGAATTCAGCGGTGGCTGGCGGATGCGGATTGAACTGGCCAAAATCCTGCTCAAATCGCCTGATGTGGTTCTGCTGGATGAGCCCACCAACCACCTCGATATTGATTCGATCCAATGGCTTGAGGAATTCCTGCATGATTATCATGGTGCTGTGGTGCTGATATCCCATGACCGGGTATTCCTTGACAAGGTAACCGACCGCACCGTGGAAATCTCCATGGGAAAAATTTACGATTACCGGGTTCCTTATTCCAAATATGTTGTACTCCGAAAGGAAAGACGGGAACAACAGACTGCTGCTTACAAAAACCAGCAAGAAACTGATTGATGACACCCGTGATTTTATTGAAAGATTCCGTTACAAACCCACCAAATCGGTTCAGGTGCAATCGCGCATCAGAATGCTGGAAAAACTTGAAATCATTGAGATTGACGAGGAGGATACTTCCTCCATAAACATCAGATTTCCGCCTGTCCCCCCGATCAGGAACCGTGGCACTTGAAATCCGGGGCTTATCAATGAGCTATGGCTTTCACAGAGTACTTGGATCATATCGACCTGACCATTCACCGGGGAGAAAAAGTGGCCTTTATTGGCCGCAACGGTGAAGGGAAAACAACCCTCTCAAAAATCATCACTGGTGATATTCCCTTTGAAGGACAAGCTGAAGATCGGACACAACGTCAAAATCGGGTATTTTGCACAAAACCAGGATGAATTGCTCGACGGGAATAAAACTGTGCTTGAAACCCTGGATGAAGTTGCAGTAGGAGATATCCGGACAAAAATAAGGGATATCCTGGGTGCATTTTTATTTGGCGGTGAGGATGTGGATAAAAAAGTAAAAGTACTCTCGGGAGGAGAACGATCCAGACTGGCTATGGCCCGGCTTCTTCTGGAGCCATGCAACCTTTTATTGCTTGATGAGCCGACCAATCACCTGGATATGCGATCAAAGGATATTCTGAAGAAAGCATTGATGGGTTATGATGGCACACTTATTGCGGTTTCACATGACCGGGAGTTTCTCGACGGTCTGGTAACCAAAGTATTTGAATTCGGTCATAAGAAAATCAGGGAACACCTGGGAGGCATCTATGATTTTCTTTCGAAAAGAAGAATGGCCACCCTGGCTGAACTCGAAAAAAAAGAACATTCCGGACCGGTTCCGGTGTTACACGGCGAACACTCCCAGTAAACAGGCTTTTTTGGATAAAAAGGAATTTGAACGTGAAGTGCGGAAACTTGAAAACCAAATCGGCAAAATTGAATTGAAGATAGAAAACCTGGAGAAAGATATTGGCATCTTTGAAAGTAAAATATCTGATCCGACCGTTGATCCTGAAAGCATTAAAAAACTTGACTTTTATGCTTCCTATGATCAGCTGCAAGCAGAACTTACCCAACAGATGTCACTCTGGGAGCAACTGCATGATGAATTGGAGCAACTTAAAAACAAAAGAAATTGAGTAATTTTACGAATCGTTGCACTAACCGGATATTCATGAAGCTTTCATTCTATGGCCTCTTGGGATTGATGCTGTTACCGGTGGCTTGTTATTCACCAAAGCCAGCCGCAAAGCCTAGTGTGGTGAATCTGTCCAATATGTACAATCCGATTAATACACGGCTTCATCCTGCCTATACCATCTATCACAATTCACCTTCCACTTCGTTGTTGCTGGTTAAGATTTTCCCGTCGGAACTTTTATATTCAGGCACCATTGAACCCAATAAACTGTTGGGACAGGTACGCCTCACCTATTTTCTGAATGATATCACAGAACCCGAAAGGCCGGTGGTTGCTGATTCAGGAAAAATCACCTATAGTTTTGCACGCGAAAATGCTGATAAGCGTTTCCAGACACAGGTTGTGCTGCAGACACAAACCGGCAAACAATATCAGCTGATGATTACCGCCAAAGACCTCGTCAGAGGCGAGGAGAACCTTGCTTATATTTATCTTGACAAAACCTCGCATTTGTCAGAGCAAAACTTTCTGCTCACTGAACCAGGTGAGAGCATTCCTTTGTATCAGCCCTATGTGGTAGGAAGTTCACTTTTTGGTCTCAGTTACTCCGGCAATGGATATGATACAATCTTCGTCCGATATTACGGCAAAGAAATCCCCCTGCCCAAACCTTCTTTTTCATTAACCAGGGAAAGAGAATTTCTGGAAGTGCCCGACAGTTTATGGATACTTCCTTTCAGAAATGGTATTACTTACCAGCTGAATTATGAAGGTATCTATCACTTTCAACTGGATACCAATCAGGCCGAAGGACTAACCTTGTTTAATTTCGGCAATTCCTATCCGAAAGTCCAGGAAACTGAACAGATGATTGATCCGTTGGCATACCTTGCCACTACCACTGAATATGACGCCCTCAGAAAAGCTGCAAATAAAAAACTGGCCGTTGATAATTTTTGGCTTGAAAAGGCCGGGAATATTGAGAAAGCCCGTGAACTCATCCGGGTTTATTACAACCGGGTATTTTTTGCGAATTTTTATTTCACTACTTTCAAGCCTGGATGGAAGACAGACCGTGGCATGATTTTCATAATTTATGGTCCGCCCCAATCGGTTAAAGTCAGTTCAAACCAGGAGAGATGGATTTACTATAAAAACAATTTTACCACTACGGTCACTTTTACCTTTGATCATACCCCCACTCCATTTGCCTTTGACAACTATACCCTGCAACGTGCTGATACCTATGATACGTATTGGAGACAGGCAGTTGATACCTGGCGAAAGGGCAACATATATCTTATTGAATAGAATTTCAAGCGCAGGGAACATAAAACCAAATGAAAGCAAAATCGAGTATAATTTTTGGTCTCCATCCGGTAAATGAGGCCATCCGGTCAGGTAAACCCATTGATAAAGTATTGATTAAGCATGGCTTTAAAAATGAGATGGTTCCGGGATTATTTCCTGCCCTCAGGGAACAGAATATTCCCTTCCAATATGTACCGGTTGAAAAGCTAAACAGGCTCACGGCTAAAAATCACCAGGGAATCATTGCACTGACTTCTGAAGTGGAATATACCGACCTTGAAAAGTTAATCCCTCTGTTGTTTGAACAGGCAAAATTGCCTGCAGTAGTGATTCTCGATGGGATCACCGATGTCAGGAACGTTGGTGCCATTGCCCGCAGTGCCGAATGTGCCGGTTTTGATGCCATGATCATTCCCGCTAAAGGTTCTGCCCAGATCAATGCGGATGCCATAAAAACTTCGGCAGGTGCATTGAATACGTTACCGGTATGCCGGGTCAATGATTGCAGGATGCAGCAAAATATCTCCACGAAAGCGGTTTTCAGCTTATAGCCGCTACGGAAAAGGCAGAAGAATTTATCTATAAACCTGATTTCACAAAGCCGGTTGCCATCATCATGGGCGCTGAAGATACCGGAATTGATCCAAAATTGCTGAAGATGGCCGATATGCTGGTAAAAATTCCCATGTACGGAACTATTCAATCGTTAAATGTAAGTGCCGCCGCTTCAATAATTTTTTATGAAATAGTAAGGCAACGTAATTTTACAGTGAGTTGACAATAAAATCGAAAAGGTCACCGGACATGCCCTTCGGGCAGCCCAGCGACCTCTTCCTCTCTCCACTAACACCCCACAACTTAATCCCTGCAATTTACAACCTACAACTAACAACTTACAACCTCCTATTTACAACTAGCTACTAAAATCTTCCTGCTCTATACTCTTTCGCTCCTACAATCCTCCCTTTCCTTCAGTACGTTCATATTCCACTGCACGGTCAATCTTGCTGATCTTATTACCCCCATGGTTGAAATTATAGTGCAGGGTGAAACAGAACAACTGGCTTGCATCTACATGGCCTTCCCAGTTTTCGCGATACCCCGGAGTGGTGGTAATAACCTTGGAGTACATGAAATCTTTAATGAACGGATTGTAGAAAACATCCACATTGAATTTCTCGGAAAATTTCTTCTCAGCGCCGAAAATTACCAGGAGATCCCTTGAAAACTCGCGTTGATAACTGATATTGGGACTGCCATAATTGGCAAACATAAATATGGTATAGTCCTTGGGCAGTGTAACAATATTGCTGAAATTGAACCGGTAACTGGTCATTTCCTCTTTGCTGTGTCCTGTAACAGCCTCGTCGGTCTTGTAAATCCTGTTGAAAACCGAGATATTGGCGCTGAATCTCCATCTCTTCAGGATCTGAAGTGCTGTGTTCAGGCTGATGCCATATTCCATGTTCTGCCCGATATTATCCTGGGTAATCAGGGTAACGCCTTCATCGGTAACCGTGGTTACATCCTGAATACCATTTCGTGTATAACGGTAGTAGACTTTGGGCGACAGATAGTTAGCCTTGAAGTTCTTCGTATAGGTCAGTTCAAAACGGTTTTCCAAAGCAGGATCCAGCTCCGGATTTCCCCTGCGCATATGCAATGAATCGATGTAAACGTCAAACGGGTTCAGGTTGTTGATCGATGGTCTGAAAACCTGCTTCCGGTAAGAGAACTTAATGCTCTGATCCTTGGGAAGTGCCTGGTTTAAGCTTACCTGGGGTAAAAATACTGCATAATCGCTGGTAGTCTGGTAGTTAATATCAAGGAAGGAATACTCTCCCCTTACACCCGTCTGCCAGGTAAACTTTTTAACCTTGCCTGACAGATTATAATAAGCGGTCTGACGGGTCTCCCGATAGCTGAATTCTTCCTGCTGTTCCTGGGTCAATTCTTCAAGGGTATACTCGTTGCTGAAACTATTATTCATTTTGGCAGCATAGGTTCTGATTCCGACCTCACTCTTTACGTTTTTCACCATAAAAGTAACATCCAGTTTCAGCTCACCATTGTTCCTCAGGTTATTGGTAATATCGGTCCTGTCGATGGCCGTGTTTACAGTGGAAAGATCAGCGGTATCGATATAGAATTCCGAATAGTCATTTTCAGCTTTTCCGGTCTGTCGGTTATAATACCCCTCAGCCCTGAGCTCATTTCCTTCCTTCTTGAGTTTTTTCAAAAAGAACAGCGAGAAATAGTAGTTGTCACTTTTGTCCAGTGTATTTTTCTCGGTTTTCACCAACTGGGTTAGGGTTTCTCCTGAATACACTTTACTGTCCGATTGATAATCATCAGCCACACCTTTCCAATTCCTCCACTCCCCCAGAAAATTCAGTGAGGTTTTTTCATTGATGAACCAGTCGATCCCATAGTTCATGTAATTGTTCTGCCAGCTGTTGATGCCATTGCCGGTCTTCTCATAACGATAGGGATTTGTTCCCTCCACCTGGGTAGTAAGCAATTCAGAACCGTTAAAGCGTTCGAAATGCATCTGGTCGCCAACATAAATCCTGAATCGCTGATTGCCGTATTCAATATTGCCACCGGCATCTGCCACTATTTTACCGGGACTTGGCACAGGTACCTTAATTGATCCGCTGACACCATAACGCTTGTCTTTTTTCAGAACGATATTGATCACACCCGATACGTCAGCGTCATAGCGAACACCAGGGTTGGTGATCAGTTCTATTTTATCGATCATATCCGGCTTTATCTGAGCCACATATTCCTTGTTCCTGAGCACCCCGTCCACATAAAACTGAATATTTGACTGTCCTTCCAATGAAACATTATTCTGAAAATCAACCGAAACCGAAGGAATATGTTTCAGGGCATCCAGTGCAGAGTTAGAGGCTTTTCTTACATCGTCATTCAGGGTGAATACGGTCCGGTCAATCTTCTCTTCCCCTTTCAGTCGCTGGCCCACCACCACTGCCTCACCAAGTGATTTGTAGTCCTCAACAAGTTTCATTTCCATAAGATCCACCGCCCTGTTCTGTTGTGAAACCTCTACGTTTTTAAGGGTTATGGGCTTGTACCCAACGAAGGTTATTTTCAGGTTATATTTTCCATACGGAATATTCTCGAACCGGAACTTGCCCAGATCGTCGGTAATTACTCCTTTCAGCAAACTCGAATCAGTAGCATTTAAAAGGGCCACTGAAGCAAAAGAAACAGGACTTGAGGTACTGTCATTGACCACTTTTCCTGTAATGGATCCGTTATTGGGTTCCGTGTCAGAAGCGAAACCAGGCAGTACTGAGAAGCTTGCCAGCCATATTCCCGCCATTAAGAGAGCCTGAGATATTCTATTCATATCAATTGTTGTTTTTTGGTTATTGGTTACTGGTATTTTATGGGTCCCGAAGGAAATTTTACATAAATCAGACCAAACCTTATAACAATTTGATAATTAAGAATATATATACATTATACGTTCATCACTTGCAGTAATAAAAGTGAACGACTTTGAAAAGAAGTGTACGCAAATGGACAGTTGATCATGCGGTAGATCAGGCCTGCAGGTAGTTGTATTTTACATGTACCTGCTGAGGGCTGAGTGTTTATCTTTATTGCTCTTTTGCCATTATTGTATTTTGATCATGCGTCAATAGCCATTTTCCGTCTTGTTTTACCACAACATAAGTTTTTACATGCTTTTCATCTTCATTCCATGTTCCTTTGGGCATCTCGTAGATGCTCATTTTATGAATCACATTGACCAGGGCTACATCGGTGGTTATAAACCGGATGGTCATATGCTCGATGGTCATGGTAACTCCCTTCAGGAAGGTTTGGTGCACCGCTCTGACTTCCTCTAAGACTTTATCACGGCCTTTTGAGATCCCGCCGAGGGGATTGAGATGCTCCCAGTCGCTGGTAGTATATTCAATGGCATTTCTAAAACCTCCTTCATTGAAATCATCCTGAAAGGATAATACAACTTTTCTCACCAACTCCTCATCCTGAGGACTTTGGGCCAAACCAAGCCATGAAGTGGTACCCGCCAAAACGATTATTAATATTGTCTTCATCTCATCTCATTTAGTTGAATAAAATTAATCCATTAAAATACCCGTTAAGTATTTCTGCAAATATCTATATTCCAGGCCCCATACACAACCTTTACAGGGAAATAATCCCTTGCCAACGCTTGAATAATCTTTGATCCAGCTATCCAGTCCTGGTTTATTCCGATAATGCCTTTATATTCCCGCCTGTGATGCCGGCTTTGTCCCTTGATGAGTTGACATTCAGGTAAGATCAGCCTCATGAATTTTTCATACTATATTTTCTCCTGTATCGTTATACAATACAGGCAAGTTGATTGTACGTATGGAAAATCTTAAAATTATATGCAATGAAACGAATTGGCATCCTAGTGATAATTATTGGAATAGGACTGATTGGATCGGAACTAAAGGCACAGCATAAGGGATTTGGATTGGGTTTTATGGCCGGGGAGCCCACCGGTTTGAGCTTTAAGGCCTGGTTGCCGCATTCATCCGCCATTGATGGAGGTGCAGCATGGTCGTATTCTTATGAACCCTCGTTTCACCTCCATGTGGATTACCTCTGGCATAAATTCGATCTCATCCCTGTGGGTGTTGGTGAATTGCCCTTGTATTTCGGTGTGGGAAACCGGTTGAAGTTTCACGATCATGATGATCATGCTGAATTCGGGTTCCGGGCTCCTGTGGGCATAGCCTACATTTTTGCCAATGGGCAATTTGATACTTTTACTGAGTTTGTTCCGATAATGGATGTGTTTCCCGATACGGATATCGATTTCAATGCATCGGTAGGGATTCGGTATTTTTTTAAATAGAATTATTTAAATTCTTGCCTTTATAAATTCAGCTCATGCCTGTAATATCATTTCTCTTTGTAATTAAACCTCAATAACGTTGGCCTTTTATCTTGCCCTTCGTTTGTAATGAGCATGTCACCATTTTCAAAAAAAGTAATTCCTTCTGCTTTATTGAAAATTTTAGGATTAAGCGGTTCAATGTGCTCAAGTTTGCCATCCATGTTAAAAATGAATAGCAGATGGTCGGAAGCAGAAAGAAGATACAGCCTATTTGTCAGCGGATGAATACTGATAGCGGAAGTCCTGAATTTTATTTCGGGTTCCGTTATCTTCCCCTTCTTCTTTGTCTTTGCCGGTAAATTAATTTTGTGATGAAGCGCAAATTGTTTTATGGCTTGAAGGTTGAAGTCAAATAATGGATCTTTTGTCAGGGTCTTTGTTTTTAAATCGAATCCATAAATTACCCTTTTATCTTTATATTCCGAACCTTTTCCAATTTTCCCTTTACTGGCAATCAGAAGTCTTTTGTAGTCAGGATCATAACAAAGTCCTTCATTGTTATTTGCAGGAATGCCCGTGACATAAGCATTCATTCTGAAGTCTTTTGATTCGTAATCGGGAATTTCAAACAAAGTGCCGTCACTTCTAAGAACATAGATCGTTTTATTTACCCTGGCAATACCTTCATAATCTCCGTCAAAATGGAAAGTATATTGCCCTTCCAGCTTATTTTTCAGGACATTGTATATGAACAGAATACCGTTTTCGTCCTGTATGCAGGCAAACCGTTCTGAATCCAGGTAAGTTAATCCGGATACTTCGCGCAAAGTGTCCGGAAGCACAAAAATGGCATCCGGAGTGGTCAGATCATACTTTGTCAGGTTTTCGGTTTTCGTATTTCCCGAGATACAGCCAAATACTGTCAGAATGAAAGATATAGCTGCAATGAGTAGGGTGTGTAACATGATTGTGCCTGGTGTAAAACTACTTCTCCGGTTTTGACCATGGTCAGTCCCCTAAATTAATACTTTTCCTTCTTTTCTCAATTATCCGGATAATCAATCCTATGCTCATCATCCTTTATTGAAAAGTATGAATACCGACAGTTCATTAAAAGCTATATGAATATTGCCCGTGCAAATTCCCGGAACGTTTGTGAACAATAATCTGCGGATAGTCTTGTATGATTTAATTGTGAAGATGCCAGCACTAATAGTCTATACTGAGTATCAATTCTTTTTGGCTGCAATAGTTTTCAATCTCCAATATAGTAATGATATCAGGCAAAGACAGATTTCCATAATCAGCACCCCAGATGCTTTCTAACCACCCTTCACCGATCCAGAATATTTCTTCCTTTGTTGGGAGCTTATTCAGCAACATTTTGAGAGAATCTTCACCAAAAACCACATAATCATTTGTAATGACCTCATCATACGTTTTCAATCTATTTGTTCCTATCAGGATGGAATAATTCCATCCGTTGCCATTCGGCCAACTGTATAATTCCCAACCTTTCATGGAATGAGCAAAAGAAACCGTATCAAGGTTTATAAGCCCCACAGGTTCCGGTTCCGGATCCTCATCCTTTGAACAATTTAAAAAGACGAAAGAACCAGAGATCAGTATGAAGTAGATTAAAACTTTAAATCTTTTCATAGGGTATACATTTTCATGAATGCTTTGGTCTTTTTGTAGGATGTTACTTCCCAGGATTCAGTTGCGTCAATTTTATATTTCGATTAATTATTTATGCGAATTAAGCGTTGAAATTGTTCGTGAAACCGCGTTAGCGGTTAAATATGAATAGCGCCGGGTGCAACCCGGTGGTAACATAGAATGTTGTTTTACCAACCACGTCAATTATATTTAATATCAATAATATACAAATAAATTTAAAACGTTAACACATCACCAGTAAGTCAGATTATTGTTTTCCGCAATCTGATATTCCTTTTTAAATCTTAACTTTATCAACCCGTGAAGTACTATAGTTTCATTACTCTTATACTATCTGATTATGAAAAGACTGCATTTTTTTTGTCCTTATAATGATCCTTTCCCTGTCGACTTATAAGGGAAACGGATTTGCCCGCTTTATTGATTTTTCTGCTTCAGAAGAGAAGGATGCACGAAAGCCTGCACAACAATTATTCAACGGTAAAAACCTGGACGGCTGGTATACTTTTATTCAGGGAAGGGGTCGAAATATTGATCCTCACAAGGTCTTCACAGTACAGAATGGTCTGATTCGCATATCAGGTGAGGAATTTGGATGCATCACCACAAATGGTGAATTTGAAAATTACAAGCTTTTGGTGGAGTTCAAATGGGGAGATAGTACTTATACACCCAGAGTCGATAATGCCAGGGATAGCGGGGTGTTGCTGCATTCCATTGGTGAAGACGGGGGTTCTTCAGGAATATGGATGTATTCAATTGAGTGTCAGATCATCGAAGGAGGCACAGGTGACTTTATTGTGGTTGGCGACGGCAGTAAAAACTTTTCCTTAACCTGCCCGGTTGCTCCGGAGCAGCAGGATGGTTCCTATGTTTACCAGCCTTCAGGTAATGCCGTAACCATCAACGAAGGACGGATTAACTGGTTTGGACGCGATCCTGAATGGAAGGATGTCAAAGGATTCCGGGGAGCAAAGGACGTCGAGAAACCAGCTGGAGAATGGAATCAGATTGAATGTATTGTGAATGGCAAGGAGATACTCATATATCTGAATGGTACCCTGGTGAACCAGGCTGTTGACGTGCAACCGCAGAAGGGTAAAATACAAATCCAGTCGGAAGGGGCTGAAATATTTTTTAAACGCATTGAAATTGTCTCTTTGTAGTTCGTTTTTGACGCATTTCCCCGTATAAAACGCTCTTGACTTAATACCGGTTTCTCACCATCAACCACTGTCCGACAGAAAAATAGACATAAAACAGTTCCGGAACTACCATGCTCATTAAGCAATTAAGACTCTTGAAAACCTGTTCTTGCTTTTTTAATTATGCGTCGACGTAAAATCCTGATTAATAGTTATTCGAATTCAATTTGGTCCGGGCCATAATTGACCCGTACCGCCACCATATATTGCATTGAAAATACCGTCAGAAATGACTGTTGTATCTGAGTTCTGCGCATCACCAACGGCTTTAAATGAAAAAGTGCCCGTTATTTCATTACGTGCTATTGTGGCAATATCTATATAGCCATCACTGCTCCATTTGGAGGCATGATGGTTTACATTCCAAAAAGTATAGATGGCAATAATTCCGTTGTTCAAATTCACTGAACCTTCATTATTAAAATAGTACCTTCCTGGAACAGGTACAAAATCAAACTCAAAACTTATCTTTTTCCCATAATCATTGGGAGGATCGCAAAACAAATTATTCCCGTTTATATGAATTCTAAAACGATTGTCGGAATAATCAAATTCAGTAGAAAAGCGAACATTGTTAATACCGGATACTTCCCACCAGGTATTGTCTATTTTGGCTTTCATCTGATATTGCCACTCAGGAAAACTCTCTTCAGGTTTATCCCTGTCGCAGCTTATTAATACCATTGTTGCAATTAATAATAGAATTCTCATTGGCATGAATATTTGATGGACTTCACTGAAGTACTTTATTTATGGTCATCTGCTCTCTCTAGACAAACTGACAAAAAGTTTGAATATTTGGGCAACCTGCCTGTCATATTTTGGTATCCCCTTAAAATATCCATCACTTGATACGATTTCAAATCCATTTTGTTTTACCCTAAATTTTCATTCCGATAAATATCATATCAATCAAACTATTGCCATTTGGTACCATATAATCTTGCCGCCTGATATCACAAATTAAAAAACCATGATCTGTTAAGGCAGTTTCCAAATCTTTTTGCCGATGATAATTGAAATATATTTTCGAATCACCTGAAAAACTTGTAGTTTCAAAACCAGCCATGGATTCATCACCCTCCATGGTACTCAAATAAATCACACCCTTCTTGTTCAACAACTTAGCACAATCGGCAATCAATTTCACTGCGTCACTTTTTGATAAGAAGGGTAATCCGAAGGAACACAGAATCGCATCGAATCCGGCGTCAAATCCGGAAATATTCCTCATATCCATTGTCCTGAAATCAACACCTTTCACTTGTTTTCGGGCAATTTCAATCATCTTTGGAGAGAGGTCCGTGGCAATGTATTCGCTTTCCGGAAATCGCTGTTTTACATATCTGGTAAAATTTCCGGGCCCACAGGCAAGTTCCAGAACCCTGGGTTTAATTGAAGAAAGCAAGCCACAAAATTTGTCAACCGAAGGAAGGTAAGCATCAATATTGCTAAATCTCGCTGCATATTCCCTGGCAAACTCATCGAATCTTTGTATCGAAATCTCAAATGTATCCATGGTGTTGAGGGCAAAGATGTATGTTAGGGTATCCGTTTAAATTAATCCTAAAGAGATGGCAATAAAGCTTGGGCCGTTTAATCCCCCATGCATGATTACGCCAATCCATGAATTTTTTGTTTTCTGGACAATATACGATTGAATAAAAATCAATGGTATCAATGTAATTAATAATTGCCAGCCAAACGCGATATGAAACAAACCCCAGCCAAAACCATGAATTATCCATGCATACTTCCCAAATGCAATTTCCTGTCGGGGTAACATTACTCCCCTCCAAAGAAATTCTTCTCCGAGAATATTTAAAATCCAATAAGGAAACCAGACCAATAAAAGCCAATACCGACCCTTTGTTAACGGATCAAATGACATAAATGCCGGAGAATGATCGAATTCTCCAACTATCCGCGTTAATCCATTCATTATCATTACACTCAACATCCCTGCCAGTACCAGCCCCGAAATCCCCCATAGAAGATCCTTTGCGGATATGCTGCGAAATCGCAAACGCTGAATCCATGTTGTTTTAGTGATATTAAACCCTTCTGCATTTAATATCAGTATCCCGGTAATAATCAGTGGGGTAAAAATCCCTAAACCGGCTACAATAAACCAAAACAACACGGTTTCTTGTCCGGTCATCTTACTTAGATAGGGTATCAGGTATTTGGTCATTAAAAGCATTAAAAGCGCAGCCGGAATGTAAATTGAAAATGAAGAAATCAGGCCAAGCTTTTTTAGTTCTATTTTTTTATCCATGGATGTAGAATAAGGAAATTCCAATAATATTAGTGCTTTTTGTTCATATGTCTGAAAAAATTAATGCTAAAATTCACGTATAAAAATAACCACCAGGCCGGCAGGTTGGCTATACACGCGACTGGAATGCACCCTAAACCGGGAATTTCTATTCTTTTTCGATCAATCGTCTGACTTCCGCAAGAGGAATATGGGTTCGCTCAGAAACCTCTTCCAGTGATAAACCCTGGTGATAAAATCTGCCTGCAAATTGTCTCATTGACTCCCCTACCTCAATCAGGTGATTATCCGGATCAAAGAATCTTATGGTAAGTTGCCCCCAGGCTTCTTCATGAATCGCGTGCAAAAACCGGACATTTTTACTTTTTAATGCGGAAGAAACCTGAGAAATGTTTTCTGTTTCAAAGTACAATTCAAATCTGTTCACGGAATCATCACCAATCTTATGTTGTCCTATATTTGCAGTAATGATATGGTCATTCCGGATCTCCCAGATGGCAAATCCAGCTTTGAATATTACATTTTTTCCGAAATCAAGATCAATGACCAGGCCCAGCGTGTCGGTATAAAAACGCCTGGAAATCTCAATATCCTTTACAAATAATGCTGTTGAACTGTTCTTTAATTCCATTTTCTTCAATTTATAGGTATGAATTCCTTACTGGATCAGAAAGTTATTCAATCCTGGCAGCGCGACAAACAAGGAGATTATCCATCAAAACGGCCTGCCCCCATGACGTTTTAGCTTAAATCTGTCTTACAGCCAGGACAAAAGGAACGGTGAACACTTAAAACTGACCCGCAACCGGGGCACGTTCTTCTAACAGACTCAAAATCCAGAAAGCCTGCAATCCCTTTTTCCTTAATCATAAGAAGATTTTCGATAAAACTGGTTCTGTATTTGGTTCTGTAACGTTTATCGAGTTGTTTCATTCTCTTACAAGGAAACTTCTCGCATTCATAACAGAATTTCGAATTTGTTTTTTCAAGGTTAATGCATTTTATGATAATGCATCCCCGGACAGATACTGCTTTGTCATCAGAAAAAGTACGACATCCGGGACATTTATTCTTAACTCTCAGGTACGCCATACAGGTTCCACAATTCATTCCGCACGGGGCGATAAGCAATCTGTCAAATTTTACCGGATTTATCATGGTTTACAGTTTTTCTACAGGAATTTACATCAGAAGTAGAAGCTGAAATGCTGACTTATCTAAGGGCCCACTTTTACCTTTTCAATCCTCCAACAGGAAGATTACCTGGCTTAATCTTGAATGGTATCAGGCATTCCTGAGTAATGAACATGAACCAAACGCCATTCATCATTAACCTTTCTCCAGATCTGAGTTTCCCTCCCCTTGGATTGTACAGGGCTATTATTCATTTTCAGTATTGCATCAAATATCCAATAAAACTCCAACCATGCTACATTGCCATAGTCAGCAAATTTTAGCTGAAAAAATGACAGTTTCCGGGCAGAGAAATTTTCTCCAAAGAATTTGTATATATTTTTCACACCATTCCAACCATATTCATTTCCTCGCGGAGATATAAAGGAAACTTCGGCAGTGTGGGACCAAACATCTGATCCCAATGCCGTATCGGCCTGGTCAATTGTATGGGCATATTGAGTTACCAGATTATTGAATAACATACTGTCTGTAACGGACTGAGAATTTGCCTTATGGCAAATAAATATCACTGCCAGGATTACTACCTGTTTTACCTTATGTACCTTCATCATTTCAGGTTTTAGATTATTGATTTAATTGTGCCTTTTAGTTTTATTAATACTGTTGACCGCATGGAGCTATTGGTTTGACTTGTTTTTCAAGGGTAATCGAAGTGTAGAGTTGATTCTCCCTGTTGTTTGTCATGATGGCGCCCGGCATCCGTGTTCTTGTAGAGCATGGAATTACTTTTTGCAGATTAATATCCTTTCACTTGATTTGAAACCCAATCTATTTTCTTCTGAATCTGTAAATTGTCTGATCAAAACTTGAAATCCGGATTCCATTAACCGATCCCTTAATCCATTTGCTGAATAAAGCCTTACATGGTCCTTCTGTCCGAAGTGCTTTAGTCTTTCTTGTTCATTAATTAAAGAAGAATCTTCATAGATATCACCCTCCTTAAATGGCGTTTGTATGATGCAAGTTCCTCCATTTTTTAATATTCTGTACAATTCCTGCATGGCTTTTTTATCGTCATCAATATGTTCAAGAATGTGATAGCAGATTATTACATCATAGGTATTGTTTTCTACGGAGATATTCCTGATATCATATTGAAAATCAGACAGGAAATCACCAGAAATATCAGTACTTGCATAGAGAATACCTGATTTATTTTTTAGGACCCTATATAGACTGCGGGAAGGAGAAAAATCCAAAATGCTTATGCCCTCTTTCAGAAACCCGGTATTTAACAGGTCAAATAGTCTCCGCGTTCGGGACAAACTTCCACAATAGGGACAAAGTTTATCCCCGTCCTTTAACAGTATGAACCTGCGAAGTCCTTTTTCACACACATTGCACTTAAAGCTGACCCCTTTATAAAATTGATACCATACAAACCTGAGTTTCGGTTCGTATTTAAATAAGATCCTTTGAGGAATTAGAGTTTTTGCCAGTGTCTTTATCTGATTATACATCAGTATTCTCGTTATCGGTTGTACCTGATGGCTGGAAGCATGAAAAAACCGAAACAGGCTCTTATGGAATATACTACTTTACCTGCATTTTTTCAAACCCTTTGTTGTGCCTTCGTCTGTTTCACTTATTTCTTCATATTTAAACTATCTATATTGGTAACCCTAACCCCTCTATTCCTGAAATTCACGATCATGCTATCCTTCTTTTCTTTTGATTTCGATAAAATTGCTTCCTCAATGATATTAACCCTGTAATTCCTGTTCTGCGCAGCCTCCACAGTTGCATTTACGCATTCTGCAGCATCTAAACCCACAATATACAATTCATTTACTTTATTACTGATCAGGATGCTATCGAGCGTCGTATTCCTGAATGAATCCTTGGATTTTTTAACAACCTCTATACCTGGGGCTGTTTTCAGCCGTTTATCAAATTTGGCTCCAGGGTGCCCTTTTGCGTAAGAGCTGTTTATTAAATTAACCAATGGATTTGTGATCTCACTGCGAACGTAAACAACCGGGATATTCTGAATCCTAAAACTATCGGCAATTTGGTTAATGCTTTTTATCAAAGCTTCTGAATTCTTTTTAAAGAATGGATACATTGAAACATCTCCTGTTGTTGCTTCCTGGATATCAATAACTAAAAGTGCATAATGATGTTCGCCATTGTTCTCAATAGGAAGTCCTTTCGTGATGATAGACCCATATTTACCTACAATGATCAGGTTAACAATCACTACAAGTACAAAAAGAATGATTACCCCAATAATTCCAAAGATAATTCTCTTTACTAATCCTTTTTTCCTGGCCATATTCCTGTATTTTAGATTAAATATTAAAGACGTCATGTGCCATATCGCTGTAGCAGATATATTTCAAAAGCAATATTAATCCCAAACATACTTCCAACTATTATCGTCTTGCCTTTTCCAAACGGTATGAAAGACTCCCCTGAATTCAACCGTATCACCATTGTCACTCATAATTTTCCAAATGTACTTTCCGTAGGTATATCCAAGATCTCCGCAATCTGATACCTGTATAAGATCCGGTGTCCAATTTACCACTGCATTTTTATATTTTTTACTCTCGTAATAGGTTTTAATGCCTTCTTTCCCTGATATGAGTGTGTCATTCTCCCTTTTTATAACGGCATCTTCATCCGCAAAATAGTAAAAGGCTTCTGCAATTCCTTTTTCCCGTGTCATCCTCTCAAAGGCTTTCTCAACTTTTAAAATTTCCTTTTTATTTTCCTCCTTGTTTTTTGAATGATCACACGCAGCAAAGAGAAGAACGACTGGCATAAGAAGAAATACTGCTTTCATGCTATAGTTTGTTTGGATTGTTTATAAGACTTATGACATTGTTTACCGTAATCGATTCCCGCATGAACATGAAATATATTCTATTTTGCAGGCAAAACCAACAAACAGCGTATAAAATCTTTCCCAATTAATTCATTCACAATTTTTCCATACCCGGTTTTCTCAACATGGACCAGTGTGGCTTTTCCGTATGTGGTAACTTGCCTTCAATAACTACCTCAAAACCAAAATGCCGGTATATTTCTACATTAACCGGATTATGTGTCTCGAGATAGCAATGAAGTCCTTTTTTATCAAATTCCTCCAATATTGGACGTAAAAGTCTGCTGGCAAAACCTTTTCCTCGATATTTGTCAGCAATACCTATTTCTAAAAGATGCCAATTTGGAAACGATGCATATTTTTTATGAAGCTGAGCTGAATAATTACCGTATTCTTTCATCCGCGTAAAGAATTGTATCCGCTTGCCGAAATTTATTCCTTCAATTTTACCAAGTGAAATTACTCCTGCTTGAAGGGATTTCCATGCAGTAAATTCGGTTTTACAGGGCGGCAGCCAAACTGCCACTCCCTCAAAATTTTTGGATGTAGTGAAGACTATCCCGTATTTTAGGCCATAATTTATTATAAATCGGTGAAACAATGAAGCTTTTTTTAAATCGTAATTATTACCTCCCATCAGGTATTGCATAAATGGGTCATTGGTGAAGGATTCCGTTAAAACTGATTGTGCTTTGTCAATATCTGTCTTACCCACCCGATAAAGAGGATCAAAGCATAGGGTATATAGGTTCATCATCTTTTATCCTTCAGTTTTGCAATAGATATTTCGTTCCTTACAAAAACGCGTTACAAGGTTTGACTGACTGCGATAGAACTGTTGATAACCAGGGAATTCCTTAACCTTACTATTATAATTCCAGCCGCTAAAATAGATTTGATCCACGAATCCGACGGTTTCCAGGATATCCTCCAGATTCTGTTCTAAAAGATTGGGAGTCGGATAGGGCTCTATATGTACTAATGTCTGGCAACCGCTATCGTGCAAATATTTCAGGGCATTAATCCGCTCAATATATAAAGCCGACATGGGCTCCCATTGGCTGCGAAATCTTTCATCCAATGAAATCAGGCTTATGCCGTATATGTTCTCTGCCAGGAAGCATTCCTGATTCGCAAGTTCTGCTGGTAATTTCCCCTTGGTAAGGACAGAGCACGGGATATGGTATGCATTCATAAGCGCGATGAGTTTCAAACTCATTGCGGTCACCTCGGGATAACCGGTCATAAAAGGATCTGTTGACAGACATAAATGAATGCCACCTGGTTTTATCTTCATACGGACCAACTCCTCTTTCAGTAGTTCAACAGCATTGATCACCAGTTTAGGCTTACACCATTCGTCAAAGGATTTAACTCTTCCATAGGATTGGGCCATCTTATAGGCATAACAGGGATAGCGGCAGCCATGATGACAACCCTGTACATGGTTGATGCAAAAAAAGCCAAGACCGCTTTTATAAAGTAAAGATTTTCGTGTAATTGTCTCCATTGTTTTCGACAGCCCTTGCAATAAAAGAGATACTTTCTACCATATAAATGGTATTAAACGATAACGCCTTTTCTGACAATATTCATGATAACCAGGTAGATCCTTTATTAAAACCCGCTCTTCATCGAGAATCCTGAAGATAAGGATAAAAGGCACAAATATGAATCCGGCAAGAGCCCACCAGGAGCCAAGGGCAAGGGGTGTAAATAAAAACATTATACTCATACCTAAATACATCGGATGTCGGACTACAGAATAGGGACCTGTGGATATTACTTTCTGTTCTTTTTCTACTTCAACAATACGGGAAGTATAACTATTCTCCCTGAAAACAAGAAATACCCATAAATAGCCGAGAAAAACCAGAATGTTTGCAATGATTACCAAAACCGGCGGTACGTCCGACCAGTTAAAACGATAATCAAAGCCCGGTATCAAAAAACACAGGATTAATGGCATTCTGAAAAAACGAACAATAATTTTCTGTTTTTCTTCCTTTTCCTTTAGCCTTAACCGACGCTCCAATAGTGCAGGATCATTAATACTGAGATAAAAAAGTGTTATAAACATTGGGATAAAAAGGACTACAGAATAGATCCAGGCTTCCCAAAACCTAAAGGAGCCGGCAGGTAAAAAGAAAAAAACACAAATAAACACCGGATATAAAATCAGTACTTTGAAAATGATTTCCTTCTTCATAGCTGTTTGTTTTAATCGGATAGCGTTTGTTGTCTTATTATTTCTGTCTGATTATACTTTCAGGGCCATTCCCTTCTTACTGATGGCCGCTTGAAAAAGGTCCATGACTGAAGATTCATTGTCATACCTGTCTAAAAGTCCTGAATAAATTTAATGAATTACTCTCTTTTATTCTCTATAATTTTACTATTGACACCATCGTCCACGCGAATGAGCATGTTTATATTCAGTATGCTCTTTATCAATCGCTTGTCAAATTAATACTTAAATTACATCCTTTCAATTTCCAGGTTTTCTCGGAAACAACATTGGCGTCCTGGATTTGTACTCCTTATAGGATGCCCCAAAGCGAAACTCAAGTTCCCGTTCTTCATACACTTTCACGAAAAAAAGCAATGCCGGTGCAAACAGGAGGAGTACCCAGAGCACAAACAGCGCTGACTGAAACCAGATTCCCAATGACAGGAAAAAAGACAGACCTGCAAGCACCATGGGATTGCGCGTCCAGGCATACATCCAATCTGACGCCAGTTTCCGGCTGAGCGCAATGAAAAAGGGCGCACCGAATCCTTTCAAGGCAAGGTTTATCACTGTCAGCAAAAAAGCTGCCCCGGTAATAATGACCAGAACCAAGCCGATTACAGATGGTACTGGGAGTACCCAGCCAGACCAATCTGATAAGTGGATACTGCTCGAACGATGGGAACACCAAATGTAAAACCCAGACCAAAATGTACAAACGTCGTTATCCAGACAGCGTGGCCTATTGTTTGGCGTCGGTCCAGTATTTTCCTGCCGAGCCAAACAAGTGGGAATGTCAACAATACCCCTCCCACAATGACAGACAGATTCATTACATTTGAAAGCGATGCAGTTTAAAGCCACCCCAGAAAACAGCAGATAACCGCTAAGAGGGCGAACCTGAAGAACAATTCGAAGATGTGTTTCATAGCAACCTCCTTTTCAACTGTAGCAAACTAGAAAATTTTACCAGGCACCGTGCATTGATGGTTGCAGGTTCTGTATATCCAAACGCCGATCCCTATTTCCAAAAACTTGTCCCTCGTCCCTCGTCCCTCGTCCCTCGTCCCTCGTCCCTCGTCCCTCGTCCCTTGTCCCTCGTCCCTCGTCCCTCGTCCCTCGTCCCTCGTCCCTCGTCCCTCGTCCCTCGTCCTCGTCCCTCGTCCCTCGTCCCTCGTCCCTCGTCCTCTCCCCTTCCCTCTTCCTCTTCCTCCTCAAGGCCTGACATCAAAAAACACAATTCCAATAACCGTTAAAACTGCAGAAATAATGGTCAGAATAAGCACTAAAAGCACTGCGTTTTTATAACTGAACCTGCGAACATGGCTTTTATCTTCTGCATGCAGCCATCCGGAACAAAGAGCGCTTAAAAAGGCAATGAGCCATGCAATCCCTATTTCAGGTTGATTTTTCCCCAGGAAGTATTCATCAATGGTTGGCAGGGTTTTTCTTATGAAAACGTATACCAAAAGATCCAGTATCCAGCTGAATATTATCAGGTAGATCCCCAAAAAGAAACCATCTTTTACCGGCGTAGTTGTTTTGACATATTTATAATAAATAATATGTGAAAAGAGCAAAACTCCGGCAATATCATTGAAATTGACAATAATGTAGTATAGGATCAGGTCATTTCGTCTGAGGTAGGTCAGGCCGTTTATTTTCTCCACAGGGAACGCAAACCATAAATAAAATCCAACTACACCTAAAATGATGTAAACAGCAAGTACAACGATAGTCATGAAAGCAAACTTTCTCATTAGGTTCATTTCAGCTTTGGTTTTAAAGTATAGATCTAATGCTCAATTTAATGACTAATAGAATTACGGATCGCTGCATTTTCGGAAAAGTTTTTGATGAAAATCTATCATGAAATTCATGACTGCTGCTGTGCATGTCTTACAACGTCCG
Organism: uncultured Bacteroidales bacterium; assembly: GCA_963800645.1. Taxonomy (GTDB): domain Bacteria; phylum Bacteroidota; class Bacteroidia; order Bacteroidales; family UBA10428; genus UBA5072. Next base: position 61,109 of record CAWDBX010000010.1, read on the forward strand.
CGTGGTTGAACTGTTGCAGGATCTGTGCGATTGACCTTAATGCTGACTTATCTACAGGTTCAAAAAGACAATTATACGAAATGATGATCCGTCATCAACAACATGGCAAAATCTTGAAAATGACATTATACAATCACCATAATGTCAGTGTAAACCATTCATTTTCCTGGTGGGACGTACTGGATTCGAACCAGTGACCTCTTGCGTGTGAAGCAAGCGCTCTAAACCAACTGAGCTAACGTCCCATTAAAGCAAAGATAATTATAAACTCGCAGAAATTCTTTTAAAAAATATTACGGTACAACATTGCATGCAGAATGCGCATGACCGGATGGTTCATTTTTAAAATATGTCTTTGTCCCACTTGCGAAATTCATAGTATTTGCTTTTGGGTTCACCTGTCCAGCCATTTATTCCCTTTTTCTTAGGCAAATAATAGCCATGAATGTATAAAAGAGGAATAATGAAACTAGATAGTACTAACATTGACACAGTTCTGCCAAATAAAGCTGAAATCCCACAGATTAAGAGAAGCGTTAAAAGATATTTACCAACCCGTCTGATTTTCGGTGTCTGTTCTTCAAAATGTCCCATGACCATATTGCCTAAGGCATATATTATGCTTACAATGGCTATTTCAAACCAAAGTGATTCAGTTGCCCACATTTTAATTTTTGTTGGTTACAATTTTCCGGTTTAAGAATACACCAGTAATAATGTAAATTATCTGTAATTGTTCACGGTGTTGTGCCATAGTATACCTATCTGATCAGTTGGGTATTCATGGAACTATATTGTCCGGATAATCTGCAGGTCAGATTAAGGCCGGGCTATTCGCAAACCATCAACAGGCAATGGCTTATATACCCTGTCAGGAACAGTAATATTATTGTCTCCAGGTTCCAATTTCATGAATTACTTTCCATTCTCCTGATCTTTTTTCCAATACATAGATACGTCCGAATCCGGAAACACTAGTATGATGAAAATTGATTGCTAATATAACCTTGGTGAAATCATTATTAAAAACTGGTGTTGATGCAACAATGAAACCAGGTGTTCCATGTTTTCTCTCAATTTCATTAAATACACCATATCGTGTACTGGAGTTATTGAACTTTTCTGAAATGGATTCAGATACTACTATAAGATTGACTTTAGATGAATCGATCAAAATTATTTGTGTAGAATCAACAGATTGATACATAAATTCAATATCAAAGGAATCAAGTATGCTTTGAGAAAATAAGGTATTAAACATATCTCTATGAAAACTAATAATACCTGGTTCAGGAGGAGGTGGAGGCACAGGCTTATCCTTTGAAAAATAGTGGTTTCCGTAAATGGTTTTATAAACAGGTTTTGTCCTGCACAATATCACGGAATCATTTACTAACTCATTTCGACCTAAATCATTTAAAACCAGGTAGAATTCATTAATATAAGCATCCCTGTTTTGATCAATTCCATGATATTGGCAAGATACAAGTAAAACCAAATCAATTAAAAAGACAAAAGATCGACGGGCCAAATACACAAGGCAAAATTTACGAATACATTATTTCAAATCGAACCGGTCAAGATTCATCACTTTATTCCATGCTGCTACAAAATCTTTTACAAATTTTTCCTTTGCATCTGCACTTCCATAAACTTCGGCAAGGGCCCTAAGTTCTGAGTTTGAACCAAAAATAAGATCGGCACGGGTTGCCGTCCATTTCAATTCGCCCGTTTTGCGGTCGCGTCCGTTAAATATCTCTTTGTCCTCAGATGCCGGCATCCATGCTGTACTCATATCGAGCAGATTTACAAAGAAATCGTTGGTAAGTACTTCCGGACGATTGGTGAAAACTCCATGTTTTGAATGGTCAAAGTTTGTATTCAATACACGCATTCCACCAACAAGAACTGTCATTTCAGGAGCGGTTAAGTGTCAGCAGTTGAGCTTTATCAACCAACAATTCTTCAGTAGAACTGGATATTTTGTTTTCAGATAATTGCGGAAACCATCGGCTACAGGTTCCAGTACTGCGAAAGATTCCACATCGGTTTGTTCCTGCGAAGCATCCATGCGCCCCGGAGTGAAAGGAACTGTTACATCAAAACCGGCATCTTTTGCTGCTTTTTCAACACCTGCACAACCAGCCAGTACAATCAGGTCGGCAAGTGAAACTTTTTTGCCATCTGTTTGGGCAGCTGTTGAATTCATTTTGAATAGCTTCCAGTTTCTCTAAAACATTTGTAGTTGATCCGGATTATTTACTGCCCAGTCTTTTTGTGGAGCAAGACGAATGCGGGCACCATTGGCTCCACCACGTTTGTCGGAACCACGGAAAGTAGAAGCCGAAGCCCATGCAGTTGATACCAATTGAGATACGGATAAGTCCTGAATTTAAAATTTTGGCTTTTAACGCTGCAATATCTTTTTCATCAATCAACGGATGGTTAACTGCAGGAATCGGGTCTTGCCAGATCAGTTCTTCTTTTGGCACTTCAGGTCCTAGATAACGTGCGCATGGCCCCATATCGCGGTGGGTCAGTTTAAACCATGCACGGGCAAAAGCATCGGCAAATTCAATCAGGATGTTCATAGAAACGTCTTGAAATTTTTTCATAAACAGGATCGAAACGCAAAGAAAGATCGGTAGTAAGCATGGTTGGCGCATGCTTTTTTGATGGGTCATGGGCATCGGGAACATACATCACCGGCATTTTTTGCCACCCATTGATGTGCGCCTGCCGGACTTTTGGTCAGTTCCCATTCGTATTTAAACAGGTTTTCGAAGAAAGTAATAACTCCATTTGGCCGGAGTCTGTGTCCAGGTAACTTCCAAACCACTGGTGATGGTGTCGCCTCCTTTTCCTGAACCAAACGAGCTTTTCCAGCCGAGACCCTGCTCTTCAATATCGGCAGCTTCGGGTTCAGGCCCAACATGTGCTGCATCGCCTGCACCGTGGGTTTTACCAAAAGTATGTCCACCGGCAATAAGTGCAACGGTTTCTTCATCATTCATTGCCATACGGGCAAAAGTTTGCGGATGTCTTTAGCTGCTGCAAGCGGATCAGGATTTCCGTCTGGACCTTCAGGATTCACATAAATAATCCCATTTGAACGGCTGCAAGCGGATTGTCAACTTCGCTTTTATCCAGTATTACGTTCGTCATTATCCAACCATTTGGTTTCTGAACCCCAGTAAACATCTTCTTCAGGTTCCCAAACATCTTCACGTCCACCGGCAAATCCAAAGGTTTTAAATCCCATCGATTCCAGGGCAACATTACCGGCAAGAATCATCAGGTCGGCCCATGATATTTTCTTGCCATATTTTTGCTTGATTGGCCAAAGCAGCCTGCGTGCCTTATCGAGATTGACATTATCCGGCCAACTGTTAAGCGGGGCAAAACGTTGCTGTCCGCCACCTGCACCACCACGACCATCGCCTGTGCGGTAGGTACCTGCACTGTGCCATGCCATACGGATGAACAAAGGTCCATAATGTCCAAAATCTGCTGGCCACCAATCCTGAGAATCGGTCATTAATTTGTGAAGGTCGTTTTTAATGCCTTCAAATCAAGACTTTTAAATTCTTCGGCATAGTTAAAATCTTTACCCATTGGGTTAGATTTAGAAGAATGCTGACGAAGAATATTCAACTTTAACTGATTGGGCCACCAGTCACGGTTTTTTGTACCACCGGCTCCAACACTGTGTTTACTAATTGCTCCGGTTACCGGGCATTTACTGACATTTTCCGAATTGTTTTCCATATGATCTAGTTGTTAATTATCATTTTATTTTACTTTTAGGAACTTCCCAATAATTTGCAGTTTGATATCCTCAATTTTAAAATCAGGTATTTTCTTTTCTCAAAATATTTTTCAAGCAGCTTGTTCAGTTCGTCGTCAATGTAATCTTCAATCCTGTCAGAATCAGAACAATAGATATGATGATGGCTTTCCATAATTGCATCATATCGCATAATATCTTTTTCTGTTTTTACTTTTTTAATCAATTCGTTTTCAACTAAAACTTCAAAAACTTTATACACGGTGGCTACCGATATATTGGGATGATTTTTTCTGATATATTCAATGATATTTTCAGCAGTTGGATGATTGCTAAGTGTAATTATTGCTTCATAAATAGCAATCCTCTGAGGCGTGACCTTTAATCCTTTCTCAACCAGTTTGCTACTAATCTCTTCAGCAATCATGGATAAATGTTTTTAGGAGATAATCATTCTCTTTAAATAATAAGTAAAGTTAATAATTTACCTATCGAAAGTCAAGAAAATAGTGAAAATTTTGCAGAGGTGCTTTTAGTTAATAGAATGAAACCGCCAGACCGGAAATGATGTCAGAAATGGCAGAACCGTGCGACCCATTAAAATTGACGGTTATTCAACTATAATTTTAATGAGCTCAAAAGCATTACCCTTTCCTATTCTGATTAAGTATACGCCAGGTACAAAATTGCTGGTCTGTACTTTGGTTTTCTGTGTGAAACTACCTTCGTAAACAACCAGCCCCGACAGATTTAAAACTTCAATAGCGTATCTGTCAGTCTGCTCCTCCATTTCAATCGTGACCTCATCCGAAACAGGGTTGGGATAAACTTTAATCGTCCTTCCTTTATCAGAAAGTTCAATCCCTGTAACAATCACATGGATGGTATTTGATGGCTGTGAACTACAATCGGAAAGAGATACTAATTACGTAATAGTCATTTTCAACCGTTACTGTATAATCCTGATATATTGCTTCATTGATTAATCCGTTCTGGTCATACCATTGATTTCCATCCGGCGCGTCAGAATGAAGCACAGTGCCAGTCTGAGTTATTGTTGGTGTGGCAGGTATCGGATGAATGGTCAGATGTAAAATGGCTGTGGAATCACAACCTGCTGCATTGATCGTGGTAAAGGCATAATCACCTGAAGAGGTATATGTAGTGCCGTTCCATTGAAAACTTCCGCATGCGGTTTCAGTAATACTGCTTTCGGTACTATGATTCACCGTCAGGTTAATGGTGATTGTGCTGTCACAACCGGCTGCATTGGGTATCACCGCTGTTTTTGTTCCCGAGGTATTGTATACCTCACCATCCTGTGCCGTATAACTATTGCAGGCAGTTACGGAAATGTTACTTTCCGTGCTTTGATTCACTGTCAGGTTAATGGTGATTGTGCTGTCACAACCGGCTGCATTAGGTATCACCGCTGTTTTTGTTCCCGAAGTATTGTAAACCTCTCCGTCCGGTGCCGTATAACTATTGCAGACAGTTACGGAAATGTTGCTTTCCGTGCTTTGATTCACCGTCAGGTTAATGGTGATTGTGCTGTCACAACCGGCTGCATTGGGTATCACCGCTGTTTTTGTTCCCGAAGTATTGTAAACCTCTCCGTCCGGTGCCGTGTAAGTGTTGCAGGCAACAACATCAATATTGCCGGAAGAACTCAAACTGGTTTTTCCATCGCAGTTATAATCAGGATCATCACAATTTTCGACGGCTCCGGGGTGGTATAAATTGTTGTTGTCTGCACAGTCAGTGTTGTATACTGATTCTCCCCGTGAGGTTTGGCAAGTTCCATCCTCCGCAATAATTGTGATTCCAATGGTATTGCCATATCCGTCTTTGTCTTCATCCACATAACAGATCTTCGCATCAGAACCATTGCAGTCCTGATCGATACCGTCGTCCGGAATATCCGTGGCTCCCGGATGTATTGATGAATTAAAAGGATCGCAATCAACCCCATCCAATGAACCGTCATTATCATCATCGGAATCACAGGCATTTCCAGTCAGGTCCTGATCAAAATCTTCCTGCCCGGGGTTTGGAGTTAAATAGCAATTGTCTGCAGAATCTGGCTGTCCCGTCATTATCAGAATCAAGGTCAATAAAATTGAAACTTCCATCAAGATCCGTATCCAGAGTACCTCCCTCGGTAAGATCCAATATGTCGTCCCCATCAGAGTCCAGATCAAGATAATTGGGACTCGTATCTGTATCAAGTGGAGAGTCAGATGAACTTTCGATTGCATCGTCTATTCCGTCGCCGTCTGAATCCCTGTCGAGATAATTCGGCAAGAACAGTCATCATCCGTATCCAGAGCCAGAGTCTACATTGTACCTTCATTCAGGTCAGTATATACGGCATCTCCGTCCGAATCAGATCGAGGTAGTTGGGATCAGCATCTGTATCAAGGGCAGAGTCAGAGGAGCCTTCGTTTGTATCGTCTATTCCGTCGCCGTCTGAATCCCTGTCGAGATAATTCGGCAGCGTATCAGCATCCAGCACTGAGTCAGCCAGACCTTCCACCTGATCGGAAATGGCATCCCCATCTGAATCAAGATCGAGGTAGTTGGGATTGGTATCTGTATCAAGGGCAGAGTCAGATGAGCCTTCGTTTGCATCGTCTATTCCGTCGCCGTCTGAATCCCTGTCGAGATAATTCGGAAGAACATCATCCGTATCCAAAGCCGAGTCAGCTGAGCTTTCGATTGCATCGTCTATTCCGTCGCCGTCTGAATCCCTGTCGAGATAATTCGGAAGAATATCATCAATATCCAGAGGCGAATCCATACGGCCTTCTGTCTGGTCGGATATTCCATCACCGTCCGAGTCAAGATCGAGATAGTTTGGATCGGCATCCGTATCCAGGGTAGAGTCAGAGGCTCCTTCATATATATCATTGATTCCGTCTCCGTCCGAATCAATATCCTTATAATTGGGAACAGCATCCGCATCAAGCGGTGAATCTGAGGATCCTTCGGTTAAATCCGGTAGGCCATCATTATCGGAATCAGTATCCAGGTAGTCCATGTAGGAATCGCCGTCAGTATTTATCATACTGCCTTCTGTGAGCGTAGGTATGCCATCACCGTCATCATCCGGATCCAGACAGTTGATCAGTCCGTCACTATCGGTATCGTTGATTAATCCTTCTGCAAAATCATTAACGCTGTCTCCATCAGTATCTGAATTGTTGGGATCCGACTCGGTCGAATCTTTATTGCCATCATGATCTGCATCTTCAAGGTCATCGGATAAGCCATCACTATCGGTATCGCTGTTTGCAGGGTTTGTAGTTGTTGCGCTATTGGAGTCCGGTATCCAGCCGGCAGCTGTTCCGAGATAGGCTACATATGTAACTCCGCCACCACTGGTGCCGCCCGCAATTCCGGATGTCCGGCCTTTTTCCAGACCGTCATTCAGATTGTCATTGTCTGAATCATTGTCATTGGGATCTGTTTCTGAAGCATCAAGTATACCATCTTGGTCAACATCCTCCTGACCGTCTTTAAGACCGTCATCGTCGAAATCTGCATCTATCGGGTTCGTTTCTGAAGCATCTAACAGTCCGTCATGATCCCGGTCTTCAAATCCGTCAGTTAGTCCATCTTCGTCTGTATCGTTGTCTCTTGGATCGTTTTGGAAGCCGGATTATAGTCTTTAATCCATGAGACCGAAGTTCCCAGATAGGTAATTCCCCCTGCGTCACTGGTACCTCCGGGTATACCTGTCGAGCGACCCAGTTCCTGACCATCATTAAGACCATCGCCGTCGAAATCCGATACCAATTTGTTCAGTGAATAACCTGATTCTTCTCCATCAGAAAGTCCGTCATCATCGGTATCTGCATCCCGCGGATTGGATTCACCCGCATTAACAATGCCATCCTGGTTAAGGTCCTCCAGCCCGTCTGTGATCAGATCGTTGTCTGTATCTGCATCAAGCGGATCCGTACCGATAGCGATTTCCACTGCGGAATCAATACCATCCGAGTCATCGTCCACAGCAAGAATGAATGAATTACACAGGATTGTAAGGCAGGCAAGCAGAAGAAGGATTTTATACATATTCCTTTAATTATGAGAGTGTAAAGTATTCCGGAAGCCGGATCCCTATTATTCTTGACGGTTAATCTGAATCTGCTTCCGGTATTTCAGCCGGTTATAATACGGAAATAATCCCGAACAGGTTATAAGGAATCAAACGAATGATCACCTGTATCTGCACAGGCAAACATCATAACCGTATGCCCCGATCTTCCAAACCCTTCGTGAACCTGGTGGGTTCCGGAGTCGCATTTGTATCCCACCTTTCAGAACTACGCTGCAAACGAGACCTTCAACACTCCACAAACCAAGTCATTGCTTATACCTGATTTAGATCCTTAGCGAGCCGCGGAAACCCCTCGCACCATAGTAAGAGGGTGCACTATTGTGATACACGAAAACTTTGCCGTAGCGGAATTCTGCAAAGAGGGCACCGCCGAGTTTTCTGATCTCAGCAGGTGTTTTCACCCAGCTCGATGTTTTCGTATCGAATGTTCCAAGTTTCTGCAACTCCCGGTATTGTTCTTCATTTATTAGTTCAACACCCATGGCAGCAGCCATATCAATAGCGTTATTTTCCGGTTTATATTCTTTCCTTGATTCCTGCCCTTCATGGTCGTAACAAAAACTTCTGCGGCCTTTAGGACTTTCCGCTGAACAATCATAAAAAATATATTCGCCCGTCTTTTTATCATGACCAACAACATCCGGTTCACCGCCAGTTCTTTCCATTTCATTGAGCGACCACAGTTTTTCAGGTCTGGTCTGCCCACCGGACAGGCAGGCTTCCAGCTTTGCCTGTACTTTGGGCCATTCAATACCTTTATGGCGGTTCATGTTTTTCTCAAACCGGGCTTTAAGTGCTCTGATTAGTTCTGCACTTTGTTCTGGTGACAACTCCTTTGATTTTTCCATTGTCCTGATTTGTTATTCTGATTGGTTCACAATGTTTTTCAATTGGTTATGTGCCATGTAAGGCTGAATGGGTGCTTAGCCTTGCTTATACCCATCACTGGCGGCAGTTGTTATTTTTTCCTGCTTTTAATTTGGTCCCACTTTTCTATAACATTCTCTTCCCCTTCGAAATAACCCACTTTGGATTCTTTATTGAATATTTCGAATGACGGCGCTAAAAGTATTTTTCCGGAATCCGGATATTCACATACATCATATCCGATAAAAGTTCTGATATCCAGATATATACATGGTTCGGTTCCTTCATTATAAAATTGATGCGCTCCTGTTTCTCCCATTTCGAAAAATATTATATCACCACACTTTACAACTTCAAGGCCATCCTGCATTCTCAAAGTCATGGAACCAGATACAATCATAAATAACTCCTCAGCATATCTGTGAAAATGATAGGGTGCTGAGAATTGACCCTGGATTTAATAGTCTCAAATCGAAGTTCAGGTTTTTTGGGGTTATTCCATTCTTTCTTCTTGAGACATCAGAGAATAAGCGGAATTTATCAATCTTGTTAGAGTCTTCTTTAAATTCTCTGTGATCACATTTTAAAATTGTTGCCATGTTCTTTTGCTTTAATCCGTTAAACATTTATCAAAATGCAATGTTCGAATGATTCAGGCTCCAATACACTGGCCAGCAACCTGCCTGCCGGTATGCAGGCGGGTTATTATCGCCGTTTTCGGCTGGTATTTCATCTTTTTATTTAGAAGTGAATTCGCCAAAATGCCAGAGCACTCCGGAGGGATCGTGCATAAAGCATTCTCTCCCCCAGGTTTCCTCTCTAATTGGAGTTAGCTTTACGTTTTTAAACTTTAGATGGAGTTTTAAACTCTCCAATTCACTCCAGTATCTATTTACATCATCAACTTCAAGAAATATCATTGAATTATTTATCCAATCTTTAACGTAAGCATCCTGCAAATAAAATCCAAGATGTTCCGCTAACCTTGAAATATGACATTTTATTGGATAGTGGTGATTCTTCAAATCCTAACTCTTTATAAAAAAGTCTGGATTCCTCAAAATTCCTGGCTCCAATAAAAGTCCTGATTGATTTGGCTATATGTTTCATGTTTTAATCTCATTTTATTACTTCAGTTCTACCCGTATTAAAACATTTCAAATAGAAAAAGTTCATTTCAAATTCAGAACGTCCGCGTATATGAGCGGTTGCGCCTGCCTGCCGGCAGGCAGGTGACTTAAACACGCTACAGGAGGTAGTGCATTTATACAGTGTAGTTTATCTCGTTGATAATCTCATAATGCTGAGCCCTTTCATCATGTCTTGCAAGAATTGCCCTGGCTTTGGCCGGTACATATGACTTTTCATAATCTTCTCCCGCAAATTCTTTGACTGATTGAATTATATCAAAGAGCATTATGGTAATAAACTCAACTTCGTCTTTATGAATCCTTTTTAAAAGGCTGATCTTTTTGTATCCCTTTACATTTTTTTCTTCTATAGAAGGAAACACTTCAGTTTTTAGAAGGTTTTCATAAACACTTGCATTTTCATGAGTGGTCCATCCATGCCAAATCCTTGCTATCATTTTATTTGGTTTATAGTTTTGTGATTTCTTCTGATAATTTAAAGTGATGTCCCGGTAATTTTAAAATTCACTCCAGCGTTCGTGGATAGTACAAGCAGTTAAAATCTAAAGCCTACCCCTGCCGTAGGACCAAATAACCGTATCCTTAAATCCAATTCTTCATTATTAATATGCCCTATATGCTTAAATCTCATAAAGGTCCAGCCCAATTGTATATCAACCAATCGTGAAATTCGAAAGCGATAACAATTATTTAAAACCCAGGAGTAATTTGTTTTTGCTCCTCCCAAATCAGCTTCTATTTCAAATTTAAATCGTTTGTATTCAAGCGGCAAATAAAATCCTATTACAGGTTCAAACCAGGCTGGTTGTATGTTAATCACGCTAAGTGAGTCGAAGATATCTGATTGAATATGAATACTTACATGCCTTAAACCCAAGTATGGTATAAATTCTATTTTAAAGTTTTTATCTATAGACTTCCTCCAAACAGAATATCCCAAAACAAATCTTGGGATAGTGCCCTGTGCTGTTATATGAACAAGGTTTTTTTGATTATTCCCATCAGTGGGTATATAGGTAAATGTACTCCCTACCTTTCCGGAAAATGCATCTGCAAGTAGCCATAACTTATTGAATTGGGACATTACTCTCCCGGCAAAATAAAATTCCAGACTTGCACTACTTGCCAAATGCTCAAATTCCCTCTCTTCCCTACTTCCAGAAGAAGATGAATTGAAATCTCCATATGCTAATTGGCCTCTAAATCCAGGAATCCAGATAGGTATCTCGACAAGCCAGTGTCTGTCATTATTAGTATAAAACTTTTCTTCATTAGATTTCTGAGCATGAAGGAGAAAAACGCATTGCGTCAGAATAAAGAGTGTTATGGGAATTTTTTTATACCAATTGGCTTTCACCTTACCTATTTTATATCCTGGTTTAAACCATCACTAAATTATTAAGAAACTAGATAATCTTACCTGATTTAATTCAGTTCTGCTCTCCTGGATTCATAGTGCAGTAAGAGGCATCGAAATTGGTGTATACATTTTTCAGGACGACTCACTCAAACCTCCCACCCAGATCCCACTTGTCCTGTCCCTCGTCCCTTGTCCCTCGTCCCTTGTCCCTCGTCTAGGCCAGTAATGGCTTAATCAACCTGTTAGCGATAGTAGTTTATTTTAGTTTTTGTTATGAAATACGTTCATTCGCGTAATTTGATTTTCTCATAAAGTTTTCTAATCCATAAAGCAATTAGCAGTACGATTAAAATAACAAAATTGATAGTTGTAGAGGTACTTTTCAACACTGAAAAGACATTTGTGGTCTGTGCCAATAAATTTGAGTTGTCAGGATAGCTATTCAATATCCTAATTACTCCGATGTTTTCACAATAGTCAAAGAGTGCAGAAATAAGTGGAAGAAAACATATATAGAATAAAGAACCCTCCGATTTTCCAAGCCTTTTTAGAAGATATGCCAGTATCAAGCATAAACTAATCCCAAAAAGTAAAGGATAGATCATGTCTAATGGAATCTGATTGACTAAATATGCATACCTGCCTTTTTCACCTAGTGTAATAAGAAGAGAGTCAACATAAGCGGCATTGTATCCAAATGGCATCATATCTAATATTTTCATCCCATCAGAAAAACTCATCACTTTCGGAATTGTAATCGTCATCATAATTGTATAGACTATACCAGCAAATAAAAAAAGTGGTATAATTATCCTTCCTTTTAGGTTTCTGGTAATCAAATTCCTCATTTTATATCAATATTTTACTTTTTGTTTGAGATTAGGATAAATATGTTTTTAATTGGTCAAAGTGATGTCTATGTTATCTAAAATACTTACATTACTTGAAGACAGCGTTAGTTAAGGTGGTATAACAAGCCGATTCCAAAACTACTTCGGCAGCACCATTATTCACCTGTACCTTTCCGGCAGCTTGCATACCCCTGGAAAAGTCTGTTTTATATACATTGAGCTCTTTAATGTCAGCGGGTATATTGCTGATAATAGCTTTGCGTTCTCCACTATTGTTTACGATATGAATCGTATACAACCCATTTAAAATATCAGCAAAAGCAGCAGCGGTTACATTTGGTCCTGCAACCTCCACCGGAATAGAAAACGAACCTTCAGGTGTTGAACCCAGTTGCTTCAGATTCCAGAATCTTTGTGTGGGACGTAACGGGCCTTTGTCGCCATATAGACCATTTCCGGTCAATACGGAATAATCAGGAGTCAATTGCCATTCCATTATGGTGGCTACCTGGGCATCTCTGCATATTCTTATGTACAGATCAATTTCTGACAATTGAAACCATTTATCGAGAAAATGCATAGGATACCGGTGCTGGGCCGAATTAGGACCACCCTCGACAACCATCAGAGGGACATTTAGCTTTTTTGCCGACAATAACCAGGCCTTTAGGTCGGCAGGCGTGCACCCATGCCAGGTATGAAAACCAACGGCCCCAATATACTTATGGATGGTTGAATCATTTACAGCCGGAATCACAATTTTGTTTGATCTTGCCGTACCAGCACCAGTATCCCCTAACAATATTTTGGTAATCAATCCGCGTGATGCAAAATATTTGCCGATTGCCTTGGTATAAAACGCATGTTCTTCGGGTGTATGATACACCATTACCCCATAGTCGACTTCGTTGAAGCTAAACAATGGAATTTCAATTCCGTAATCGGTTTTCAGGTATTCTAAATAAGCAGCAATCGATTTGCACATTTCATCAATCTTTTTACTGTCGAGCGAAATCTTAGCATCATGCTCCAATCCTTGTCTGTTATGTCTGGTGGAATCAATTGCCCAAACCGGCGGTGACCAGATGGTCACTATCATGGGTATATGACGTTTAGCCAGGATACGTGCCATCTCTATCTGGTCGTAAAATCCTTCTGATAATTTCCCTGCCCTGGCATTTGCCAGCGGATTGTCGCTTTCTTTGGATTGCCATTCCTTCCAATCAAAAGCAATACGCCCCCAAGCAACCCGGATACTGTCCAGACAATAAAAAATAACAGATGAATCTCTTTCAAGATCATATACACGATAATTGCTGCCTACTCCTTTAAACGGTCTTCCGGGTTTGGTCGGATCAATGCTGATCCTCACATCTTCTTTATCAACATTACCCTTTACATTGATGGTATATTCAGCATTTGTCTTTACCCCATTTTTTGCATTTCCATTAATCAGGGTAAAGTATATCTGATAGTCGGCAATGGGTGTGTTTGGATCAGAAGCAACGAATTTTTTGACTGGCAGGGGATCGTTCAGATAGCCGGGACGATCAATAAAATTTTGTTTTACAACTATCTCGGTATTATTACCGGCAATAACCTCATATTCTCTTATAGCAGTTTTTACAACAATTCTATTGCCTTTTGCTTTAATATATTCGGTTCTGCCATCGGGGATAGCCGATTTTAGTGTCACTGAACCACTTTTGGTCTCACCGGAATAGACATCGAGTGTTCCATCGATAAACTCACTGCCTGGTATTTCAACACAGAAATAGGTTCCAGCCTGGCTTATATCTGCGGTGGCATGGACTGACAAATCAATTTTTACACTATTCTGTCCTGTTTCGGTAAAAGTTACTGCGTAGTTTAACGGAAGAGCCTGCAGGAAATGCGACATTCTGGTAACATTTCCCGTTACCGAATAAGTCTGGCTACCTTGCCAGTTGCACCTTTCTGATGAGATACATCCGCTCCAGTCGTCATAAACGGAGCGAAGAGAAGTTTCGATGTTCAATTTTTCTCCATCAACGTGGAAGCTTCTTATGTTACCCCAGGGCATTATTTCGGCCTGAGAATGACCTTTTGGAAGAGAAATGAAAAGAATTAAGCTTGTTAAGATGAACCATTTTCTTATCAGAAAGCTTAAAATGAAGTAGAATAGTTTTGAATTCATTTTGCTGTAATTAAATAGTTTATAGTAATTTATCATGCATTCAATCCATAAGAGTAAGTACCAAAAACCGAATGCTGAATATTTTCTTTCACAGGTTTTTTTTCATAGGATTCTATTGCTTGTGTTCATCTAAGGATCGAATTATAATATTTATTTCCTGCTTTATAGTCGCCGGAATCCAAACCAGAAGAGAGTTTTCTACTTTGGCTGTTTGAAAATCAACTTTTCTTCCGTTAAATAATACTTCCGCCTTGTCATTGCCTTTCCAGTTTTCAATTGTGAATGTCGGATTCACGATGGTTGTGTTCGGGTTGATGCTGAATTTACATTCTTTATTGTTATTGTTTGATTTAATTATTATTGAGCGATAAATCCGGTCAGTTTTTACATATTCATAATTATTGTCAAGCATGGTGATCTTCCCAGGATCAAGCCATGTTTGTATCTGATTTTTAATCTCGTCATAATTATATGCATCCGACACGCCAACCAGCATTACATGTCGGCGGTATTTAATGCCGGTTGAATCAATCAGGAAGTTATCCATAAAATCCACTCCCAATTTACCATAAAAGCCGGCACTTACCAAGGAGGTATGCGTTACCTCATTTTTATGTGATGCATACGAACGTGATGTTTTTCCCCAATCTTCGGCATTTTGACCATAAGGTTCGCGACCTACAGGCCAATGAGAAAAATTCCAGGTGGTATTGTGCCAGCCAATCTGGGTTTCTATTTTTATTCCTGTCCATGTTTCCGGATATGCCTCATCCTGGCTATAAACAATATAAAAATCCGGCATATTTTTAAAATGGCAATCGAATGCAATTTGTTTCCAACCCCAGGAATCTTTAACGTACTGGTTGTTTGTTGGTTGAGGAAAGAAAACTTTGACAGAATCAGTCATGTTGAAAATGGACAAAGCAGGGGAGTTGCATAAATCGCCCGCTTCAACCAGGGAACCACCAAGAGGCATTGGTTCAATCACTTCCGGACCCCAACTGCGGCGATGGTTAACATCGAGATTGGGTATATCAAATAATTGTCGGGTTCCTGTACCATCAGGGTATAAGGTCCAGTATTCATCGAAATACGGATAATTGGTTACCTTTCAGATGTTCACCAGTGAAATTGTAGTTTGGATTTAGAGAAATTCCGTGCCAGCGAATAATTTTTCGTACAGCATTGTCCTCAATAATAGTGACCGTTTGACCATGCCGCTGGCGATCAGACATTGCTTCGTGACAACCTGGATAAAGGGAGTCGCCACCTTCGAAAAATTCAAAATTCAGCAAAAACTGGTTGGTTAATCGCCAGGCAGGTGCATTATTGGCCCGGTCCCAAATCACAAATTTGATGTTTTTGTCGTAACCGAATTCTTTTCCAAAGGAGACCACTGTCGCATCGCCTTCAAAACCTGACCAAGTGAAAGTTTCTTTTTACTGCTTTAAAACCGGTCATGTTATCATCCAGATCTTCGGTTGGTGTTTGAACAACCTTAATGTGTTTATAAACGGCAGCTTTAGACTTCTGGTGTTCGGGCACCTGTCCAACCAAAGCTACAAAATATTGTTGATCAGGAGAAAGCCAACTGTATTGTGGTGCAACTTCCATCCAGTCATCAGAGTTGATTCCCCATTTTGTCAAGATGTGTTCCATAATAAAAATGAAATGTATTTGATAGAGATTCGTGCAAGATCCTGATTTTTTTATTTGTAGAGCGATAAGGAACCGAAAATGTCATACTATCGAGTTTGGCCTCGTAGCGCAATGGATCAATGACTTTTTTCGGGTCGTGGATATTTTCAAAATTGTTTTGTTTGTCGTATTGATTGATATAGATAATTCCTGAACGGTTTGAAACTGCAATCATTGTATAATTAGATATATCAGGGACTCCGTTTTTATTTGCAATCAAAACCAATCCTATTACATCGTCCTCGGTAAATTCAGCTTCAGCATAAAAATTTCCCGAAAATGGTTTCAAATTGTACAAACCATAGAATCCAGCTTTCGAAGTATTTGTAATTGAAAGTGAATGATTTCCGATTTCAAATTTGCCATCAGTAGCGTTGTTCAGTTTTATTTCTTCCCAGTTTTTACTCTGGGACGCAAAACTGTCGTCAATCATTATGTTTGTGTTTTGGGCAAAAGCCAAATTAAATTGACCGATCAGAAATGTCAAAATGCAGCATGCAGATCGAAATGAAACCATTTGGAGATATAATATTGAAATAGTGTTAGTTGACATATTAGTTTTAATTTTGAATCGCTTGGCTTGTTTTTTTAATACGTGTTATTAATCCTTCATTTGTGTTGGATATCTATCGGAAAAAGAATGCATACATTTAGCTTCATAAACTGTTCCATCAAGGTTGATTGAGTGACTATCAATATTCCCATACCTATGTATTGCATCATCATGGCTTATAATTTTACCATAAGCTAAGCAGTTTAACACTTCAGCGTTAGTCTCATTATGTTCATAAATTAATGCAATGGCTTGTATATTCTGTTTTGTGCTGCCCTTTAATATATAAATCCCATCCAAGTTTTAATACTTTCATTTACAATGACATCTGCCTTCTCTCCGTCAATTATTCTCCTAATCAGGTTTTCGCAAATACTATATGGCATCATCTCCATATTTCTTATAAATGGCTGAAGAACAGGTTGATTTTTATAACCTGAAGATCTACCTGGAGCCCAGGTTAACTTTGTGTTTTTTACAAAACATTCCCCCCAATAATATGATGCTCTTAGAATTTGAATGTCTGAATATTCATCAAAATGATACAAATTGCTGTTATAATCTTCAGTTTCAGTTATCCATTTTGGAAGACTTTTATCAGGATCTTCATTGACCTTTACCATTCTTGTGGAAAACCATTCTATTACTTTTGGCAAGGAAGCTAATGAATAATCATGCATAATTGATGCATCCGTTAAATCGTGATCCAAAGAATTAAATCCTTCGGCAGCCTTTTCAAGGTAATTGCTTAAGAACAACCTTGCTTCTTTCTTGGTTAGTTGACTAAAAAAATCTGAATAAAAGTCTGACTCCATCCTCCGTTCTGTATTTAAAACGTCCAATGTTTGATGGCATGGTGTTGTGCGGGATTACAAGGCGATTTCCTATCCGTTTACACCGACATTTTTTACGAGCCCCCAAGCTTCGAAAACCGCTGAACTTTTCTCACGACCAGAGGGAGTAAACCCGCATGCACCATAGCAACATATGTTATCGTTTCGCAGTATTGATTAACCACTTTCTTATTAATTTATTACAGCATTTTATTTTATCCCAAAGTGCGTTGTCGAAACCTGATACTGCAAAGCTTGGATTTTCTGGGTCAGAGGCATCTCCCATTCTAATCACAACCATTTTTCTGTTAGGAATTACATATATTCGTTGGTCTTTTGCTCCCATTGCTGCATACATATCTGTCGGGGCATTTGGAACCAAAGAGCCTGAGAATATTGTTTGCTCTCCCGGTATCATATACTTTGTTTTTCCGTTGAGCCACCATAAGTATCCGTAAGATGGATTAATGCTTTTGCGATGTACTTTGACACTTTCTGAAAAATATGGCTCATTGATTATTTGTTCACTTTTCCATTTTCCTTTGTTTAGAGCTAACAGACCAAATCTTGCCATACTTCTCGTGGTGCTGTGGTATATGGTAAAAATTGCTCCGAAATTCCAATATCCATCCATCCCTATTTTGTTCTTCAGTTTTTCATTAAAATAGGTTTCAAAGTTTTTATTACTTGCGTTGGCAACTACATCTGTCAATTTTTGGAAAACATTACCATAAGCCCATCTCGTCCCTGCATCGGCAACATAAGTCAAGTTAGATTTAATAACCAATTGTTCTGTATCATCTATACCGGATGTCATTGTCAATAAATGACTTACAGTAATTAAATCTTCTTTTGCCAAAGGCATATTCGTCCATTCAGTTACTAAATAGTCTGAAACTTTATTATTTATATTTAATAAACCTTCTTGTTGAGCAATTCCTGTTGTTGTGGCAACTAAAGTTTTACCTGCACTATTCCACTCCCATAGAGTAGAGGAAGTGTGTCCGCCAAAATATTCTTCCATTACGATTCTTCCATTCACAAGTATCATAAAGGATTTTGTGTTTGTTTGAATAAGAAAATCTTTCAATGGTTGAATTGCGTTTTGATTCCATCCTAAATCAGAAAGAGATTCGGTTTCCCATATATTATCAGAATTTGAAGGGAAATACATAGTCTCAGAAGGCGTTGGTTGGTCACCATCGTCACTTTTATCACAACTTGAAACTGATAATAATAGAATTAATAAGTAAGTTATATTCTTCATAATTATTTCGATTCTAATTTTGTTATCGCTTGACATTTTGTTTTGCAAAAGATCGAAATAATATCGGTGATATTATATACCAAAGTGTAGTTTTTTATCGACCGCTAAACGTATGAGTGTAGCAGCATTATGGGATTGCGGGCTACTTTCTTGTCCGTCACCACCGACGTTTGAGCGGGACAGAATACATGAATTACCACTGAAATCCATTTTGCTGCTACACTTTGTTAGCGGTTCGTTGTTTTTTTATCATCTTCATTAACTCCAAAATGTCACCTGGTTGACAGTCTAATGCTTTACAAATAGCTTCTAAGGTGCTAAAACGGATTGCTTTTGCCTTTCCGGTCTTTAAAATAGAAAGATTAGATAATGTCAAATCAACTTTTTCAGAAAGTTCATTCAGAGACATTTTCCGCTTTGCCATCATCACATCTAAGTTTACAATGATTGGCATAGCTTAAACAGTTAAATCGTTTTCGTTTTGAATTTCTACTCCTTTTTTAAAAATAGTCGCAATAATATAGATTACAGCTCCCATTAAAATAAATGCTTGACTGTCTGCCCAAAATTGGTTTAAGTTGTCGATAACAAAACCGTGATGTATTAAATTTTTAGCTATTTGTCTGGCAATGTAACTTAACAGTCCAATTGAAAGAGTGTAATAACTAATTTGTGAAATTTGTCTCGGCAACAAAAGTGTTGAATGGTTTTGATAAATCAATTTTGTGTATAAGTCTGATAACTATGTAAAATAGGCATGCTTTTAAAATTGAGATGATCAGGATAAAGCTATACATGCCGAAAAAAGCCAATTTACTGCGTTTATACATTTCACTTAAGTCCAACTTTTGATAAAGATTTTGGACAAATTCAGGCTTATACAGACTGAAAAAGAAATTTACTATCAAGCCTCCTGCTTCAATGCACAAGCCAACAAAAATGACCCAAGCCACAATATATAAGCCCCAAAATACGAAGTTGTTTGTTTTTGACATCATTGTTAAAGTTAAAATTATGTCGCAAATATAATAAATATTTATTGATAAACAATAAATATATGTTATTTTTCAATTAATTTTTATTGCTAAATAAAACAGAGAAAATCAGGATTTTTTCAATGGTTTGAATGGATTAAGTTCACATTATTTGGTTTATTCAGAAGTTGCAAGGACGAACTTTTAGTTTTTGTTGAGTCATCCAACCAATGACCACTAACGCCCGCTCGTATAGCCTGTCCCGACTTGTCGGGAAGCTGTTACGCCTGTCTGCCGGCAGGCAGGCTGCCAAAGCGCTTTGTGATCTAGGTAGCACGGCGTAACCAGGTGCGTATAGCACCGTAAATCCTAAACCAGCAATGGGTTATACATGTTGTTAGATACAGCCCTATTGTTTTATTATTCTCATGTGGTTTTGGTTTGTCCCTTTACTCTTTTCTATAATGAAGTGCAACAACTCCAGAAGTAAATGTTTTACTCTCTAAAAGTTTTAGTTTGATTATGTCTGTAACATATTTAAACAATGGAATACCCTGTCCCAATAAAATTGGATTCACAAAAATCCAATATTCATCAATTAATCCAATATTTAAAAGAGAATGAGAAGCTCTTGGACTACCAAAAATAAGTATGTTCTTACCTGATTGCTGTTTTAATTTGTTTATGTTTTCCAAGAGATTGTCACTTATGATCTTTGTATTTCTTAATCCGGTTTCATTAATTGTTTTTGATAAAACAACCTTTGATACATTGTTGTACCAGATTGAATGTTCTTTGTCATGCTTGCTTGAATTGGGCTTTTCACCAGCTGTTGGCCAATATGCTTCCATCATTTGATAGGTTACTCGTCCATATAGCGCCGTATCGGCCTGGTCTGTCATTGTTGAAACAAACTCAAATATTTCATCATCAACAGTTATCCAGTTCATTTCACCTTTTGTTCCGGCAACAAAACCATCAAGTGATGCATGCATAAAATATACTAAACTTCTCATTTGCTATCAATTTTAACCTAAAACAATATTCCTGACCTTTTGTTTGATTTGGCGAATTCTTAGGGTATAGCTAACGCCTACGTGTAAAAGCCACCTGCCGGCAGGCAGGCAGGCAGGTGGCTTTTACACGCTTTTGTGCACTGTTTTCTATTAATAAATAGTTGAATATATTAATGAATAATGCTTTGGGTTTGATATTCTGAAAGGTAAAACAATAATTGATTGAAAATTTAGATCAAATCACTTTATCAGCGGTAGTAAGAAAGGCTTGTTGTGATGGCCAGTAATGGTATTCAAGTACTCTTTTTACATTTAATTCTTTAAGGTTATTACCAATTGGATGATTACCAAACTCTACGTTCACATCTGATTGTCTTTTAGATATTCCTGCCTGACATTCATTAAAATAGAAAGCAGAACGAAGTACTTCATTTTGTCGCAAAGTAATTGGATATACACTTTCTTTAGGATAGGGCTTAAGATTTATTTTTCGGCCGGAAAAGTACAAAATGTTCTTTCCGTCTTTTTCGACCTTAAAGCTAAGCCACTGATCCCTATTTTCAATATGAATATCTGCCAGAAATTCAGGATAATTTGCCATCTCAAGACCTATCGCCTTGACTTTTTCAGTTGTAACTGCTATTTTGTGAAGATAAATCATTGGAGTCTTAGGTGGTTTACGCAATATACCCATAAAAATTGGCGAGGGTTTATCCAAAAAAACTGGAATACCTATTGATACTTGATTATATGGGCCAATATCGGTTTCCTTGTATTCAAATGCGGTTATTGTTATAATACAATGCCAGGGAGTCACACAATAGGGGTGCACTCTATTTGTTGGTAAAATACTTCTTACCTTTTCTAGTGATGCAAGTAAAAACACACTCATGCTTGTCAGTGATTGATAAAACATTGGAACACTAATATCATAGTCTCCAATTTTCAAAGTCGATTGTTTGACATTTTTAAAAAAGTCGATGCTTTGCATAATGATATTTTTTCATTATTTATTGTTTACTTGTACATCAAGTTCAAAATAGTGCACAACATATTCGCATAGAATCGGTAGCCGCCTTTACCCGTTGACGTCGCCAGCACCACAAATGTAAGCATACCATTCCCCACTTATCCAAGTGGTGCGACTCAGGCTATTGCTTCTTTACGTTGTTGTGCAAAGTAATTATTAATCAATATATCCTATTTTTCTCAAAAAATCTTGTCTCGCACTGCGCGATTCTGTAGAATAAGGAGGTGTCAACCAGGGTACATGTCCAGCTCCTTCAAGAACTTTAAATTCACATAAATTTCCTGCCGCTCGCATTTTTTTGACAAATTCTTCTGCCTCAGATATGGGTATATAATCCCTTGATCCATGAATTACCAAACATGGGGGCGAATTGGGCTTTACAATATTAATACCTGATATTTTTTTCAGACTGGTTTTATCCTTAACAGGACCAAATTTATATGTCTGATCATATCCTGCTGCATTTAAAATCATAGCTGTGGGTTTTGAACTGATTTTCAAGTTTTCATTTGGATTGTCAAGGCTATCTAAAAGAGCTGTTGCATAGGCCATTGCTGCTCCACAAGAGTTCCCTGTGGCAACAATTTTATTAGTATCAATCTGAAGTTCCTCAGC
Source organism: uncultured Bacteroidales bacterium (assembly GCA_963800645.1). GTDB lineage: Bacteria > Bacteroidota > Bacteroidia > Bacteroidales > UBA10428 > UBA5072. Next base: position 83,410 of record CAWDBX010000010.1, read on the forward strand.
ATTTTCTCTTACCCATCGAATAGCAGACTTTGCATCTTCTAAAGCTGCAAAGGGCATTGTACCATGTCTATCGTATATGCGGTATTCAAAAGAAATCTGAACAAATCCATTCTCATCATAATAACAGTGCCAATCAGGATTACCGCTTGAAAAACCACCCCCGTGAAAATATAATATAGCGGCTCTTTTTTCAGTTGGTTTAATGTCCTTAGGTTTGAAAATATGAGCGTCTAAATCAAAGCCATCTATCCTTTTGTAAGTTTTAATTTGATGATTTTGTCTTTTGTCTAACGCGGTTTGATATTTATCGTTTATTTCTTCCCTATAAGCTAAATCATTACAAACACTATTGAATTCTTTAATCAGACCTTCGATGTTTTTAATTCCAAAATTTTCAATATGATCATTTAAATAAAATTGAAGCCAATAATTACGAACAGTATCGTTTGTAAAGGAATTAATAGTAGCTCTTTGATACGCTGTAATCCACTGGTTATCTGATTTTTTTAATGTTGGGTCGTTAACCAAATAGTGGATAACCTTTAAGCGCAATATAGTTTTCATTAAATCTTTATAACTCTCACTTTTCAATAGTTTTGTATCATTTTGGTTAAAAGACTCTATTTGTAAATGCCTTTCCCTGTAATTGAGCTGATCTTCCAAACTGATGTAGTCAAAATGTAATGAAGGGTACAAGTAAATGAACCGGTTAAAAAACAGTTCTGTATTCAATTTATAGTATTTAGAAAAATAGGGACTTATGATGGACTTATTGCTTGTAATAAAACTTTCTATTGGTTCAACAATCAGAGATTTCTGCTCTTCTATTTTTGATACAAATTCCGCTTCAGGTAAGGAAATTAAATCATTCCAATGACTATAAAAGAAGGCCTCGACTGGCTTTGATTTAATGGACAGGTCCAAAAGAAAACTTTGTATTAATACATTTTTGCCTGAAAAGGAGCATGTATTATAAAAATCATTAGCGTCGAATCTTAAATATATTGAATCGTGAGGCTCCAGGAATATACCTGTTCCATTACCTTGATAACTTAATGAATATACCTCAGGAACTGATAATTCAAATCTTAACTTGAAATTTCCCAATGAGTCAATTTCAGAAGTGTAATCACCAATTTGTATTGATTTGCTTTCATAATTTTTGATTTTCCCTGTAATCACTGTATTACCTTGTGGAAGGGCAATCTGAATATTAAACAGGATTACAATCAATATTTTTAAAGGTCTCATAATTTTTGTTATAGCTATTGTATATTAGTTTGATTCAATTAATGTTCCATTGATAATATCTGTATTGGACATATCATTCTCAATATACCATACTCCGTCAGAAAGTCTCCATTGAGTCAAATAGGACCCTGTTAAATAGTTATTTAAATTTCCTCTCCAGATGCCTCTCTCAATAACAATTGAATCTGTAATAATGAGTGATATAGATTTGATTTCTTTAAAGCGAAAACCTGCATTATATATAAAATAATAATACTCTAGAATGTTTTCTCTGCCAATGATTTCTCCCATACAGGAATTGTTCAGATACAATATTCCAACAGAATCAATCTCGCCAGTATTAAACCAGTTTATAAGTTTTAGATTAAGTTCGGTTATTGTTTCTTCAACTTTTTGTTTGTCTTGAACCTTCGAATCGAATATTACTAAAAAGAAAATCAGAATAATCAAAAGAATCGGTATCGATAAAATTGTTAGTTTTCTAATTGGATTCGAATTTAACCTAAATAAATCGGCAATGAAACTGTAGATATGATCGAGCCATTGGGCAATTGAATGTCCGGTTTTATTGAATTTATTTTGTGCTGGTTCCATTGAGTCGTTAAGGTCATAATCTAAAGCTGAAAAAATTATCTTTATCGTGTAACTCCTTGGTGTAACTTCTCCAGATTCAATCCGCTGAAGGGTCCTCACACTTAAATTACATTTTTCGACAAGCTCCTCCTGAGTTAAACCTTTCGCTTTTCTCAATTCAGCTATCTTTTTACCTAAATCTGGTTGATTCATAAGTCATTTAAATTTCGAGTAAGATTATAAATTTACTTTAAAACTGTTCACGAATTTTAGTGGTATTTAACCCGACATTGGGACGACATTAACCTGTCATTTTGATAATCGATTGTCTAAGTACTAGATTTAAAATACTTTAATCAACGTACTCTCCGGAAAGTTTTTTGAATGGGTACTACGCCCGCGTGTATAGCCTGTCCCGACTTGTCGGGAAGCCGTTGCGCCTGCCCGCCGTAGCTTTGTGCGGAGGCGGGTTGCCAAAGCGCTTTTATCTATTGAATTTAATTCATATCGCTTTGTTTCGGAAGACTAAGGTCATTGGGTTTCACTTTCCAAAATTTAAGCTTACTCTTTAGTTTGCCCCAAAAACTCTTTCCTAAGATAATCAAGCTTAGATAAAATAAAACCTCCCCTGCAATTATCAAACCAGTTGTGATTCCTGCGATCTGAACCTTCGAAAAACCGATCCATGGGACAATAAGAATCGATAAAAACGAAAGGCATGAAATCAGTAATAATAGGTATCCAATTGTTTTAAGCATAATTGAATAACAAAAAAAAGAATCATATGTTTAACAAATATCAATGCCATTAGGTTTCTTAGCTTTTCAATCCTTATTATTGCCAGAAAAACAGGCTTGCGAATGGTTGGGAAAACTTATAGATTTTGCTCATTGGCCGGTTATGTATATTTCTAAAAACATAACCGTGAATTGTCAAATGCAAAATGTTTAAGCGGCAAGACGGTAATGTTAAAAAAAAATTTGATTGTGAAATCCCGATCAGAATTTGAACATTACCTGTTATGAAGAAAATTGTTAAAGGGTTGATTTTTAAAAGCTATGAAACCTAACGTACACGTGTATGATCCATTGCGTGATCAGAGCGCTATGTTGTCTAGGTAGCACAAGGCAACCAAGTGAACTAACCTAGGCAACCGACCAATCCCTTAAGGCTCCCCCGCCGTTCCCTCCACGATTGCTTCTTCGACTGCATCTTTCACGGTAACTGCTTTCCGAAAGAGAACGAGATAGACTGAAATGACAATGAGCACCGTGGCAAACAGCATTTCCCATGTTAATGCTTCGCCACCAAATGCCCATCCGACAATCACTGCAACAACAGGATTGATAAATGTGTGCGTGGAAATTCGTGTTGCACTTGTGATGGTCAAGAGCCATGTATACGCTGAGAACGTGATAATCGAGCCAAACAGGATGAGATACGCCAATGCTAACCAGGACCGAGTTGCGACCTGCGAAAAGGTAAAAGCAGACCACTCGCCCAACATGTAACTTGCCAGAATCAACAACACACCGCCAAACAAGAGCTGCAAACCACCGGTAATCAATGGCGAGCGCGGTAACTTTGCAACGCGTGCGTAGATTGCTCCGCTTGCCCAGGAACTGGCGCCGACGAGAATTCCGAATGAGCCCAGCAGGTTGGCGTTTTTAAAGTCGAACCCTTGCGGCATTACGAGAACGGCAATCCCGCTCAGGCCGATGAGCATCCCAGAACATAGTACGTTTCCCGACCCTGCCTTCCCTGGTGAACAACGGCTCAAAAAGAGCGATGATAATTGGCTCTGAAGCGACCAATAGTGCTGCAACACCCGACGGCACCGTTTGTTGTGACCATGCTAACACGCCATGGCCAATCAGAAAAAAGAGAGATCCAATCAATATTAACGACGGGAGTTCCTTCCGGGCAACATTCGTATCGCCGCGTAATCGTCCCCATGTGTACAGCACAGTGCCGGCAATCAACGACCGCATCCCCATCATCAGGAAAGGCGGTATCGTTTCTATCGCATACTTAATGGCCAGGTAGGTCGTACCCCAGACAAAATAGATAGCAATAAACGCTACAAGGATTTTTAGTCTGCTTTGTTGCTGGCTTGTCATAAGAAATTTTTACTCATTTGTATGATAAAAACTACTATGCTGTCGCTGTGTTTCTGTCTTGCACCAACGTCCGCGTGTATAGCCTGTCCCGACTTGTCGGGAAGCCGTTGCGCCTGCCTGCCGGCAGGCAGGTGACTTATACACGCTGTTGGCGGTTCGTTTTTTATAATTTGATAACCTAATCAACATTTGCAATATTTGGAACAACAGCTTTCATTGGAAAATATTCATACTTATTAATTTTACCCGCTGGATCGTTTGCTATAAAATCTTTTAATTCTTGCTCATTGTCGACTGCCACAATTCCAAGTCCATAGGGCCCTTTTGGATCCATAACTGGTCCGAAAGCATAAACTTTACCTTGTTTTAGTATTTTTGTCCAGTAGGCTATGTGTTGAATCATAATGGCTCTTTCTTCATCCGTCATTGTCATTGCAAAATCAGGTCTTGAAGGAAGTAAATGAACTGCATAAAATAGTTTGTCCATGTGATTAATATTTGTCGTAGTTTATTGGTCTTTTGCTTTTTACATTGACCGTCAACGTCCGTAGGTATGAGCCGTTGCGCCTGCCTGCCGGCAGGCAGGTGGCTTATACACGCTGTTGGAGTCTGTTGCTTTTACCTGTGCTGATATTTTCTAATCCAGCTGCAGATACCCGAAAACTCTAGTTCGCCTTTGGCAATTGATAATACAAATTCATATTTTTCATCTTCAGTAGCTTTAATATTAAGGCCTGCTTCTAATAAAAGTAGTCTCATAGCTACATAACCAAATCTTTTGTTGCCATCAATAAAAGGGTGATTTGTAACTATGCTTTCAATAAGGGCTGCAGCTTTCTCTATTGGTGATTTGTACAGTTCTTTTTTGTCAAATGTCTGAAATGGTCTAGCAAGAGCAGATTCTAATAAGTTTTTATCTCTCAATCCGGCGGTTCCACCGAATTTCTCGATTAATACATTTTGAATTCTAATGGCATTCTCAACGCTAATCATTGCGCTAATCTTTCGAGTAAGTTTTTATCTTCCTCCAGAATCCGTCCAAGATTTTGTGATAGAAGAATATCATTTCTTGATTTATTAGTCAATGATTTAAGATATTTTAATACATCTTCCAAAATATCATCTGACATACTATCAAGTACCTTACTTATCTTTTCTTTTAATTCCTTGGTCGCCATAACCTCTATTTTAACTCAAAATTACAAAATATCAAATGAATCCTCAAGGTTTCGATGGTTCAACTGTAATCGATTCCAAAGTCTGTGTGTATAGCCTGTCCCGACTTGTCGGGAAGCCGTTGCGTGGTATAAGTGCTTACTTATCTAGCTACCCCAAGTTAACCAAGTGAGTTGACCTTTGCAACCGACCGAAGGGAGTTCACGTAGCGAAGCGGAGTAAACCCGCCGCCAGCAACCTGTCTGCCGGCAGGCAGGTGGCTTATACACGCTGTTAGCAGTAGGCAATTTAGTATTTCCTTATTGAATTTTAATCATTATTCAATTGTGTAGCCGATATAAAAGTCAATTCGTGCTTTCTCATTCTTGCCGATATCAACATTGCTCATTCCTTCTATTAGTCGACTCCATGATTCCGAATAATCTTGGCATTTTATTGTATAAGTCCCAGGAACGGTTTTAATTAAATAATATCCCATTGAATCGGTTTGAGTGCTATAATCAGAATTCTCGATCCATATTTCAAATGGAGTGGCTTCATAGGGATAGTCACCAATGTAATCAATTCGATAAACATGACCTTCAAAAATCGAGGAATCATTAATTGTGGTATCGGAGATGCCTATAAATTCAGTCCTTCCTTCTACAAATTGCCGATTTAAGCATCCGGTACATACTATAACTAAAAGTAAAATATGACCCAAAGACTTTAACATGTTTTCTTATTTATCACATAAGATGATTAATCATTCATGATAGTTGCGTTTCCTATTGCTTACTGCTAACGTCCGCCGGTATGTGCTGTTGCGTCTTAGAAGCGCTATTTTGTCGAGTTAGCAGAGCCTAATCAAGTGATTTAACATTAGCAGACCCACAACCAGCAATACCATATACCAGCTGTTAGCATTAGTGCATTATCTAATTTTTCCATCATGCATTAACCGATCTATTATTCTATTATCCAATCTCGGATCAGTATAATGTTCTGAGGAAAAGCTTATAATTAACTCGTTATCATTAAGATTATCCAGCTCATAATATGGCTCCTCAATAAATACCCAATTACATGGCACCGATGATACAACCGGCCACTTAAACCCACAGTAGATAGGATTTTTATCAATGGTAATTACAACCATTCGGCCATAAACACCAGCATCTCCTATCTTTAAAGAATCATGCGAAATTTTTAGTGTTAATTTATGGGTGTATTTATTGTATTTTAGTAAGTCATTGTATCGAAGAATTGGCTTTTCCGATATAAGTATAGTATCAAAATCAATGGTGCTATAATCCATGTATAAATTGTGAGAATATGGAATTTCTGTAAGATATATCTCAAATCCTTCTCCAATTTCAAATTCCTTTTCACTACTATTTTCACAAGCAAAGGACAGAACACTAATCAAGATTGGTAATATAAAATGAGCTTTCATAACATGACCATTTATCTCGATATGATGATTAAAAGTCATTCTTGGTTGCTTAATTGTTTGGTAATTTTTGCTTTACTGCTAACGTCTGCGTGTATAATCCACCTGCCTGCCGGCAGGTAGGTGACTTATACACGCTGTTAACTGTTGCCATTTTATTTTAGTCGAATAATCGCTTTATATGTACGTTGTGCGCTTGGTTTATCCCAAAAGTCTTTGACAATGGATATATCTTCCGTGTGGTTGACAGTTCGGTTAAAACAGCCCTCAAATATTTTCAAATCCTCTCTTTCTTTTTTTTCAATTAAAGCAAATCCCTTTTGAAGCTTTCCGAGACTATCACCCCACTTTTCAAATTGCTTAAAATCAGTCTTTTTGTTAAGGATATTGCTCCAATACTCTATGTATTTATTTAAACTTCTATTTCCCCAGAAATATATCTCTATTTCTGGTTTAGCTGACTCTAGAGAAGAATAATCCATTAACCCATATGATATGAAGTTCTCATATCGATACTTAATATTTTCTGAAGTGATTGTCAAATGACCAGACCTATCTGTTAAAAATGGTGAGACATCAATGTCGTTTTTATGATTGGCTAGAACTCTTATACCAACCAAAATTTTATCCTGATGTATCGGATTTTCATTTGCATCCAAAAAGTCAATATCAATCTTATCTGGTATAAAAAGTGTTTTCATCTGCTAGTTATTTATCAGTATGCTGATATTATGGTTGCAGTTAACGTTCGCGTGCATGAGCCGTTGGCAACAGTATTTTACTCAGAAAATCAAAGAATATTATTAACATCTTGTCGTCCGATAATTGCCATTATTTCAACAATATCATTATTTAATCTATAATAAATACTATCAGATCCACAAACACAACGTCTATATCCTTTTTTAATATAATCTACTGATTCAAATGAAAATGGTCTTTGGGCAATAATATCAAAATATTCAAAAAACGTATCAAAATATTTGTCGGCTTGCGAAATTCCGAACTTTTCAACTCCGTAATGATGAATTCGTATCAAATCTTCTTTAGCTTCATTACTTAATCTATATTTAGCCATTAAGCAAAGACTTTGATTGTTTCAGAATTTGTTCTTTAGTATTGTCCGTAAATCCACTTCTTTCAGATTTATCCAATTTCGCTCTAATCCAGTCAATTTGAACTTGCTGTTTTCTGGCTTGTCTAATCAAATCATTGATGAGTTCACTTTTGCTTGAATATTCCTGGTTATCCAATTGTGCTTTTAACCACTCATCATTTGGTTTTGTAAATGATATACTTTGCCTTGCCATATATATTATATTTTGATGCAAATTTACATCAAATATGAATCATATGCAAATTTTTCCAATATTGTTGCCAACGTTCGCGTGTATAGCCTGCCGACTTGTCGGGAAGCCGTTGCGCCTGCCTGCCGGCAGGCAGGTGGCTTATTCACGCTGTTAGGCGCTGTTGGGTTTATTATTTTTTATATCCTATGAGGTAGTAACACTTTTTCTCTTTTGTATGCTCTATTGCTTCAATAGTTTTAAACCCTAATTTCCCCATCTCTTTAACTACGTCATCTATGCTATGTAGGTGGAATATTGTTTTCCCTGCAAATTGCTTGATATCCTTGAAATACTCAGCATCTGCCATGAATATTATGACTTTACCATTTTGTTTTAGGATTGAATATATCTTCTTCAATCGACTATGAATTTCGTCCCAAAAATAGATTACATTCAAAAAATAAATGCAATGAAAAGTATCATTTTCAAAACTATAATAATCGAAATCAGCATGTTGTAGTATAACCTTACCACGCTTTATATTTTCTTGGTTTAACCTAAGGGCCTTCGAATACATTAGTCGAGAAAAATCAATTCCATAAAAAGTACAATCATACTTCCTTGAATAATCATAAATACCCTTACCTAATCCATAACCAATTTCAAGAACGATGTCGTCCTTTTGTAGTCTAAGCAAAGAATCCATTTCATCATATTCTATTTGATTCTTTTTTAGATACTTGATGATATAACGGCCAAATAAACCACTCGGTTTTCGGAAATTCTTGTTTATGAGTTTCTGAAACATAATATCCCTCGAATAATCAATTCAATCGTTCTCAATTGCGCCTAACGTTCGCAGGTATGAACCGTTGCGCATTCAGGGCGCTTTGTTGTCTAAGTAGCACAAGGTAACCAAATGAATCAACCTTCGCTAACCAGCTGCCAGCAACCTGCCTGCCGGCAGGCAGGTGGTTTATACCTGCAGTTAGCGCCTGGCAATTATTTTTATTAATAAATAGACAAGCAAAAGAAAATTCAAAACTGAGCAAAATATTACTACAATCATTAATTTGCTGATGCTGGTTTTTTCTTTAACAGATACCTTTAAGGGAGTCAACCTTTTAAGTTTCTCCAATTCTAGGAACCAATCAGTTATAGCATCAACTCTCAAACTAGTTGTATCAAATCCACTGCTCACAAAGCTCTCAATATATGTCATTACAAATACCCATTCTGGATGTTTTAGGCTTCGTGAAAGACCACCTCTGCAAAAATGCATACTAGAATCTGATTGCATTTCCAGGTAAACTAGCCAAAGGCCGTCATACGGATGAAAGTCAATATTTTCATCAAAACTTCTAATCACATAAACACTATCGAGTCTATAACTACCTTTAAATTTTTCAAATATTCTAAAACATATAGTATCCGAACGTGAATTATAATTAATAATCTCTCCAAGAAATATTAAATCTGAATATTCTATGCTCATAGCCTGCATATCTGCAATTTTATCAAAAGGTTCATTTGACTTGACCAAATATGTATTTGGAAGTATAAATATTAATAAAGCAAATAGTCTATTCATATGTTCTTATCTTGCTTGGCGCTAGTAGTGTATAGCCTGTCCCGACTTGTCGGGAGGCCGTTGCGCCTGCCTGCCGGCAGGCAGGTGGCTTATACACGCTGTTGTGAATGGTTTTATTTCTTACTTTAAGTACTTTAGTGTTGTCGAATCAACTTTTTTAAACTCGTGCACTTTTATGCTTTTTTCGTCTTTTGTCGGCCACAAAAAGAGTACACACTAAGAAAACCTAATTCTTATACTCTACTTATTTCGTTGTCGGCTCAACAATTTTCCAATAGGAATCCTTTCGGGTAACTTTGCCATTACGAAACTCCCAAAGATCGCAACCTCTCACTTTTACACTGAGGCCTGAAGTTGTAGTTCCAGTAAGTGTCCATTCTGATACTCCCATATTTCCATCTGATGAAATCCAATGACGATCTTCTCCATAGTGAACATCAGGAATTCCTTTGAAGCGACCTTCAAGTGCCTCTCGTACCTGTGCTTTGCCAATGAAGCGTTGTCCCCAGGATTCAGGTCCCCTTGGAAAATCAAATGAGCAATCATCAGAGAAGAATTCCATTATCGCATCAAGGTCATGCCGATTGAATGCATCAAGGATTTGCTCTAAAGTTTCTTTTGTAACTTTCATATCTTGTGGGTTGCTTTGAACTTGTAATGTCTTGTCACTTGTCCTATTGTTACAACCTAAATTTACTAATAATCCAGTTAAGAGTCCAATAAGTAAAATATGTTTTGTCATTGTCTATTTCTTTCAGAACACTGTCTGTTAAATATTGTTCGGTGATTCTAAAAATCATTCACAATGGTTGCGTGTATGAGCCACCTGCTTGCCGGCAGACAGGTGGCTTATACACGCTGTTAGCGGTTCGTTGGTAATTTTATTCAAAACCAAGGATTAATGTTGTTTTAGAAATTGCTTTCCCTTGAATTGTTTCCAATTTCAATAAAAACTGTTCTATATCTTCACTAATTTTAATGGTAAGGCCATTCCACACTTCAGATTTTGTATATCTCCCAATATTTTTATTGTCTCCCTTTTGAACCTCGATTCTTTTAAATCCTCCATTTGTTTCTGGTTCATAGTCGTATAACTTTGTCCCTTTTATTTGAATATTGATCGATATATGGTCGGTATCAGTCTCGTAGACAAGTACATTTAAATAATATTCTCCGCCAACCCAATTATGTTGCCAAATGGGAGGATAGAAATTTACCTGTTTGGTCACTATTAGTCCACTTTCTTTACTGGTCATCAGAGGTTCAAGTTCATAACCCTGAAGATGAAGTGCAGTAATGCAATTACTATAAACCTTATCCTTGGTGATATTTTCCCATACAGCACTATTAATTATTGGTTTAGGAGAAGCAACAGTTTTTTTATACTCTTTGTATTCCTGAGACCAGACAGTATTATGCTCCAAAATTATTGCTACTATCACAAATAGTGATAACGAAATTTTATTCTTCATAATCTTTCTATTGTTGATGTTAATGATTATTAGTAGATTACCACCCCCCAATGAACGCTAACGTCCGACGGTATGACCTCGTTGCGTTGTCTGTGCGATTACTTATCTAGTTACCACCAAGATAAGTAAAAGAACTGAGTTACGCAAATCACTTACCAGCAATGAGTTATACCGTTTGTTGTGTTCAGTTGCTTTGTTTAATTATGTTTTCAAATTATTCGGTTTAATCGGTTTTATTACTTTTTTTCTGCCCATATTTTATCGCCATGCTGAAGAATATATAAACATGCTATTTTCCCTTTCTTATCTTTTTCAAATTGAATTTTTACTATAGTTGCTTTGGCAAACAGCATTAACTCATTTTCTGCAAATAAGGGCAGAACTTTTTGTCCTGTTGCCTGGCCGTATATTTTTCCGTTTTCAGACCAGATTCTAAAATCAAAACCTTTTTTAACTTCATAAGTTCCGGAAAGCGCATCCAATTGTTGTTGCGACAATTTTGCTTCGTCAGGAAAGACTATATCGTATAGATTGTTATTTATTGGATTTACAGGATTTACACCCCGATCATGGTTTTCAAGAATGATAATTGTTTTATCATGATCTATATTTCTTTCAATGCACGAAATATAACCTCTGTCTCCCCCTGAATGGTATACACTTTTTCCTAAAAACGGATCCTGTCCTATTGACCAACCAAAGCCATAGTAGGATATGGTATTGTCATTCAATACAGCTGGTTCGAATATCTCTTTGATGCTCGAAAAAGAGACTAATTTTTCCGTATATAAAGCCCTGTCCCATTTTAATAAATCAATTACTGTTGAATATATACCTGCAGGACCATCAGTCATAATATGCAGGTTATTTTTTGCAATCAATGAATCAGCGGACAGATATTTCTTTAGACTCTCTGAATAAACATACCCCCATGCATAGTTTTTAATTTTATCAGGTGTCGTTTCTGGGGAAAGGACAAATGTACTATTCATTTCAAGCGGTTTGAAAATTGTTTTATCAAGAAATTCCGCATATGTTAAGCCAGAAACCTTTTCAATGATCGATCCAAGGAACACATAACCAATATCACCATACTCAGATTTTGTACCTGGGTTAAATATCAATTTTGGTTTATACATGCTAAAAAAAACAACTACATCCTGGTTTGTTATAATGTTATTATTAACTAACCGGGTTGCCATATATTCCTTAGCCTCCCTGGAATTTGTCAATTGTTCAAAGTCCTGAAGTCCGCTTGTATGGTTCAACAGATTCCTGATGCTTATATTGTCATATGCCGTAAGCGCTGGAAGATATTGCGTTATCTTATCATCATAATTTAATTTACCTTGCTCTTTCAACATGGCAATGGCCATCGCTGTAAACTGTTTTGACACCGAAGCCAGACCAAACACAGAGTTCTCATTTAATTTTTCTTTTGTTGCTTCGTTTGCATATCCAAAACTTCGGTTGTATACGATTTGTCCTTTTTCTGCTATAAGTACATTTCCATTTAGTTTGCCTTCATTGTGATAGTCCGTCAATAAACTGTCAATTATTTGGATTCTGTTTTGCCCGAATGTCACTGCCCCAAACAGTAAAGAGATTGTTTGCGTTATGAATATAATTTTCAATGTCTTGAAAATTCTATTCTGAAAATAATAATTAAGTCCTACACGATGTGAGCAAGTAATAAAATATGGATAATGTATAAGGGTTTTCATAATGTTTTCTTTAAGGTTAAAGAATTTTATTAATCTTGATTTAATATTTGTATATCAGTTACATGATACCTGAAGTCAAATTTTGATATACCTAATAGATGCTCGGATTTAATAATTTCCATAATATCAAATAAAAAACATCGGTTATATCATCCTCATTTATATTTAATATAACTCTTGCGTTAACTTCTCTCAAAAAATATTCAATTGAACACAACGGCTGGCGGTATGGCCAGTAAGGGTTTGCGGGCGAATTCCTATAAAGGTACATGAAACTCTGAAGCGGGCTATAAACCATCGTATACCTTTGAAACCCTTATTTGCTATATCGCTTGTTAGGTGGTGTAATAATTTATAATACCCTTTGTAATGAATACTTTTTAGCTATAATTTTTAAGAATTATGAGATTCAAGCAGCTATTTACTGCAATCAGTTGTGAAATACACATTCGGGCTGCCATCTGTACAAACCTTAATTTCTTCAGGAGGGAAAGGCATCGTCCAGACACATACCTTTTCCAACCCTGGCATATTTTGTACTGACAGATAGCACATCCCCTCACCCTCAAAATCCAGGCCAAGAGAAATGCTATTTGTGAGATCCAAGCTGGTTAGTTGATTACCATCACAATGCAGAATGTTCAAATTTAGAAGATTAGAAACACCGAGATTAGTTAACTGGTTATTACCACAAAACAAACTTCTCAAAGCGTTATTATGTGAAATATCCAGGCTGGTTAACTGATTATTACTGCAATACAACCATTCTAAAGAAGGATTATTAGTAACATCCAGGTTGCTTAACTGGTTATCAGCACAACCTAATCCGGTTAAAGAAGTAATATGAGAAATATCCAGACTGGTTAAGAGGTTACCGGAACAAACTATACTTGATAAAGAACTGATTTGGGATACTTCCAGGCTGGTCAACAGGTTATCAAAGCAACCTAATATAGATAAAGAATGATTATGGGAAACATCAAGACTGGTTAATCGGTTACCGGAACAATGGAATTCATATAGAACAATATTATTGGAAACATCAATTGTTGTTATTTGGTTGTTTTCACAGAATAAATATTTTAGAGCAGTGTTGTTAGTAACATCAAGGTTGGTTAATTTGTTGTTTGAACAAGACAATATATACAGAGCAGTATTCTTTGAAACATTCAAGGAAGTTAATTGGTTATACCTTGTATCCAAATCATATAAGATAAGATTGTTGGAAACATCTAGACTGGTTAACCAGTTATTTAAGCAATGTAATTCATGTAGAGCAAAATTATTGGAAACATCCAGACTGGAAATGTTGTTATCTGAACAAAACAGTTGTTGTAAATATTTGAATTTTTCAATACCGCTTAAATCTGAAATACCACAATCTGAAACATCCAATGATGTGACCATTTCAGCTTCCATTGGGCTAATAATGCTGTCTCCATCTGTATCAACTCCCCTTTCAATGAGTGCTTTTAAAAAATTAGCATCGGTAATTTCATTATTAGGTTGCGGTTCGGACCTATCCTTTTTACATTGAGCCATCAGAATCAATGTCAATATAATCAATATTAATCGAACGAATAACTTCATAACATATAGATAATGTAGGAATTAATCTTAAAATTAATAAACTGAGGAATTAATGTCAAGTTTATTTTGCAAGTAATAAAATCATTAAGGAGGTGGTCGCTATCTTGACTAATGGTCAAATAAATGTAACTAATACTACAATTTTTCAATGGGGTTGCAATCGTCATTTAACCGTTGGCATGCGAATTTAATCGGAAATTTCGATGCATGGAATGCCACCTAACGTTCGCGTATATGACCAGTTGCGCCTACCTGCCGGCAGGCAGGTTGCAAAAGCACTTACTGGTCTAGATACCACAAGGTAACCAAAAGCAAAGACATTAGCAAACCCGCTGCCAGCAATTGGTTATATATGCTGTTAGAGTGAGTTTTATTCTTATGCTGATCTTAATTGTTGTATTTTTCTGAATATAGCCTCATTTAGGCGCTTTTCTTCCTCAATATCATAATCGTCCTGTAATCCAAGCCAAAACTTAGCAGAATTGCCAAAATATGAACTTAATCTTAACGCAGTATCGGCAGTTATTCTTCTTTTGCCCTTGATTATCTGCGATATTCTTGTCTGAGGAATTTCAATATCCTTTGATAATCTGTAAGCAGTAACTTCCATAGGCCTAAGAAATTCTTCCAATAGAACTTCACCAGGATGTATATTTGTCAGCTTTTCCATATCCATTACCTTTCAATGATAATCAATAATCTCAACCTCACTTGCATGATTATTTTCCCATTTAAAAATGATTCTCCATTGGTCATTGATTCGGATACTATAGAATTCTTTAAGTTTGCCTGAAAGCTTCTCCAATTTGTTAGATGGCGGAACTGATAAATCCATGGTATTTTGTGAGTTATTCAACATTCTTAATTTTCTCCTTCCAATTTGCTGAATTTCAAGAGGAATCCTTTTAGTCCTTTCACCATTCCATATCTTTTCAGTTTCCTTAGAACCGAATGATATAATCATACTAACTTATTAAGTTACTAACGTCAAAGGTAATTATTATCTATCAATTTTCAAAGTGACGGCTGGTCCTTCTAAAAATCATTCCAACGTCTGCGTGTATAGCCTGTCCCGACTTGTCGGGAAGCCGTTGCGCCTGCCCGCCGTAGCTTTGTGCGGAGGCGGGTTTGCCAATGCGCTCACTTATCTAGGTACACCAAGGTAACCAAGATAACTGACCTACGCAACCGACCGAAAGGATTGCTCACCGTAGTCAAGCGGATTAAACCCGCAGTTAGCCACCTGCCTGCCGGCAGGCAGGTGGATTATACACGCTGTTGGCGACAGTATTTAAATGATTACAAATTATTTACTAAATATTTAGCGAAATACTTTCCCAGAACTGAATATGATTCACTTATACTTTCTTCTGTGAAATTTACCAATATAAATGTAGCAACATTCTCTCCGGTAGAAGCACTTGTAAAAGTAATTTCAGCATTTATGTATGATGGTATTTATATTTTATGCTGTTTGACAATATTGAATAATCCACAAAAGTAATAATGTTAGTATGAGTTGTATGAATGTTCATTATAAACTCAGTCTCAGTATAGCTTTTACTACATGTTAATCCAAGTGGTTGTGCATATTTATTGAACAAAATCTCAAAATTAGGTTCATATTCCGTAGTCCTCTTTTCAAACTATTCTTGTTTCCATTTATCACCTTTCCCTCTATTAGAAGCATTTAACTCGTCAGTTTTCATTCTTAGGAAATCATTTTCTTTCTCGAAATCATTTCCTACACTCATATTGCTATAATCATAGTTGACAACCAGGTAGTTCTGTTTTTTTAGAAAATCAAAAGAACCACTTTTTAATTGAATTATTCGTGTATTGGGCTTATTACCAGACCCTAAACCTAAACCAATAGCACTCTGTGGATGAACACAGTATATCTGAATTATATAGAAGTAAAGAACAAAAGCAAATACTTTTCTTTTCATTATTCTTTTAACTTAATAATGAAGTTTTCATATCTGTGCGTTAATATTGTCGCCAACGCCCGCGTGTATAGCCTGTCCCGACTTGTCGGGAAGCCGTTGCACCTGCCTGCCGGCAGGCAGGTGGCTTATACACGTTGTTATAGTGCGTTATTTATTATCCAGTCAAATATTGAATTTGAAATATTATCAACTACGTTACTGAACCGGTGGCAATGCAGATGAATGCTGGTAAATGACTTTCCATTGATTATCGATTTTACTGAAAATGAATGTAATTCCAAACTTATTGATTTTTAACTGTTCGCCTGACACTAGCGTCATCTCAAATTTACCCAGCCAACTGCATATTACGATGTTTCCGGGTAGAAATCTGAAATCGTCGGTAATGGTTGTGACTTTCAAAGAGGAAAGAGATTTAAACCATGCAGCATGATGATTCTTAGCTTCTTGCAAACCTGTCTTCGAACCATCAGTGGTGAAAAATATGAGGTTAGAAGAATTCGAATACGAAAGGAAAAGAGCTTCAACATCCATCTTCTCTAAATTCTGGAAGATTACTCTAACGGCCTCTCTGATCTCCTTCTTTGCATTTTCCTGCTCCTGAGGAGTCATTTGTACAGGTTCTTGACTGGCACACACTGAGAAAAAGAACAAAGACAACATTATGAAGGTAATTGTTTTCATAGTAGCCTCCTTTGAATTAAAATAGATATTTAAAGTGCGTTATTTACTGTTAATCCATTCAGTTATGGAATTTACTAATTCATCTCTTTTGTTTGTAAAATAATGATCAGTTTCAAAAGCTTTTATTGAAACAAATTCCGGATTCATATTTTTTAAATGTCGATATGTTGGAATTATAAACTCCTCCATAGGTACCGTGGTATCAAGCCAACCGGTAATAAAAAAGATTTTCTTGTTTTTTAGTTTCTCTGCATTCTTTATCAGATCAAAATATTCATAGTTTGAGATTATCTGGTCAAAATAGTTGTGGATGTATGCTGAATCACCCTTGATTGGTCCATTAGGCATTCCAGCAGCAGCAATCCTTTTTTCCAATGCTGTCCGGAATACAGGATCTCTTTTCATTTTTTGAAGATATATTGAGAGGTCATTTCCTCCAACAACAGCGATTAATTTTCTTATTTCAGAATTGTGAACTGCAGTAGACAATGCTAATGCAGCACCCAGGCTGCAACCACAAACAATAATATTTGAAGTATCTATTGAAAATTGTTGGATGTTATTCTTCTGCTTAAGGAAAGATAAAGCAACGCCTATATCCTTCATGCAATTTTCCCAACTAAAAATACCTTCACTGTTAAAACTTCCCTCATAATTAAAAACCAGTACATTAATTCCATTTTTGGTAAGTCTTTCAGCTAATCCATAAGGACTATTAGCGTTACCTGGGAATCCATGTAAAAGGATCAAAGTAGGTGGTGAAATTATTTTTTCTACTTGATAGAACTTTGCATCCAGCTTATTGCCATTGTTTCTTAATTCTACATCTACTGGAATAGTTTGAGAAAACAGTAGCAAAGAATTGCTGATTAGGATATTAAAAAATATGACTTTTAGTGGCTTCATTTTGTTTTTTGTATATGTTAGAATATCGTTAGGTACAATTGTATGTCATTGAGGTTTTTAACCAAATTTACATTTTTATTCTGTCAATGTCAAGGTCGACTCATAATGCGCTATAACGTCCGTGTGTATAGCCTGTCCCGACTTGTCGGGAAGCCGTTGCGCCTGCCCACCGTAGCTTTGTGCGGAGGCGGGTTGCCAATGCGCTTACTTATCTAGGTACAACAAGGTAACAAAAAGAGCCAACCTACGCCAGCCCGCTGCCAGCAATGGCTTATACACGTTGTTGTGTTCAGTTGTTATTCAAATTCAATTAATTCAATCGGGGCTCCGTTATGTTCAATCATTGCAACCCTTATCCCCTCACCAGGAGAATTAGGTGGAGTGAGAATATTGAAGTCTAATCTGGTAAGTTCCAAATCCAGATCATCGACTTCAAAGGCTATATGAGGAACCGTTTTGATAAGATCATGAATGGGACTATCATTGTCAAACCGCATCCATTCAATCCCGTATGGGCTTGTATTAAAACCGGATACATAAAATTTAAATTGTGGAATATATCTCTCTCCCTCAATAGCCTTATCTGTGGGTATTCCTAAATGATGATATCTCCAGCCCCATTCTGATGTGGCCAATGGAGGTTCACTTTCCTGTCTTTTTATATTCATGTTTAGGTGTGTCTGTTTTTTTACAATTGAACACAACGTCCTCGTGATATAGCCTGTCCCGACTTGTCGGGAAGCCGTTGCGTGATTCAAGGCACTTTGTGGTGGAGTTAGCACAAGGTAAACAAAAGAACTACCCTACGCAAACCTCTACCAGCAACCTGCCTGCCGGCAGGCAGGTGGTTTATACACGCTGTTGTGAATGGTTTTATTTCTTATTTTTTGTACTTTGTTGATGCCGATTTCTTGTGTTTGAATCTTGTTCCATGGTTTGGATTTTCTTCCTCTTTTGTCTGCCACACAAAAGAGGAACAGAAAAAGTCACCCCGAACCCAGCCTGCCGGCTGGCAGGGAAAAAATCGGGCTCGCCCTTGTCCCCGCCGCTGGCGGGGCCGTTCGTGGAAAACCTCCCCGCATGGCTAGCTTTGAATTATGTCTGTGCTTATTGTCGAGGTTCATCTGGTGGATTCAAAAATCATTCACAACAGTTACAGCTATGCGCCGTAAGGGATTTAACAGCACTTTCTTATCAAATTATAGCAAATGTAATTTAAAAGAACTACATTTGAAAAACCTCTGAAACCCTTATGGCGTATGAGCTGATGTTACCTGCAGTTTATTGTTTTTAAATACACGATAGTTTAAAGCAAATCTACAAATTTGCTATTTTTTGCTCAATTCAATTTGAGCTATTGTTTTTTATTGAGAATATTTTAACCTCAGCAGGTTTTAATCGGAAATAGAAATCTGTTCCCTTATATTCATTTTTGTTATCTTCATAATCAATAAGTTGAATACCATTTTGCGAAATTAAATTCACATCTTGAAATGTATTTTCGTGGTTTATTAGAATTACAATTTCCTCTTCACCACGCTTTTTAAGATAGAATTCGACAAATTTGTTGTCGATGAATAATTCTTGTTTTGGACAAAATGCGGCATATATTTCATATGTATTATCGTCTTGCCAAGGATTGTATTTTAATTCAAGTCCCTTTTCTAATTCTCCGGCAAAATAAAAATAATTTCCTTTCCCTACATGGGTTTTAACATAAACAGGATTGCCGTTATTCCAGTCAAGTGGTTTTTCATTTCCAGTCATTTTTGTTGCCAATATCCAATCGCCAGCAGTTGCTGTTATTTCTCTAATCCTCATATTTTGTACCTTGACATAGTTCCTAACAGCTAGCATTGAACCAGACCGCTCATTTAACCAAATTAATGGGTTACTTATTTCTTTTTCTACTTCTTTTGTAATTAGTTCTTTTTTAAAATCATTAAAAAAAGACTGATAAACATTTCCTCCATTTCTTAAATAGGTTCCAATATTTTCCTTCCCTGATTCAGAAAGTTCGAATCCAGCAATAATTACCGCACTGGCATCTTTTGGAACTGGCTGCGTTTCATATGCTAAGCGAACCAGGACATGATTTTGTTTTAATAACGTGAAAGGTGTTATCAGTTGAATCATAGCCTGATCATATACATGCTTTTCAGGAACAATTACATAGCATACTGGTATTTGATCTTCCCAACCGACTTCAAGCTTACCAATGATTTCAGCACATCTTTTGTATTCCAAAGCAGAAACTTTCGGTTTAATTT
The DNA here is from genome assembly GCA_963800645.1 of uncultured Bacteroidales bacterium. GTDB lineage: Bacteria > Bacteroidota > Bacteroidia > Bacteroidales > UBA10428 > UBA5072. The sequence goes on from CAWDBX010000010.1 coordinate 103,437, forward strand.
GGGAATCCAAAAGACCAAGACTTTGCTCAAATCTACTAAGTTTCCTATTTTGCTGTTCTTTTAATGAATAATTAAGGTATAAACCTTTTTCCGGAACAATATAATCTGGGTCTATATCACAGGAAGCCCACCAGAAATACCCGGCAGCACCATCTGCCCAATTGCTAAGCATTGTTATTCGTAAGAATTTTGCAATTTGTGAAATTTCCTGCTCACCCTCCGATGACCCAATTTCTTGTATTAATACAGGCTTACCTTCCATTTTACACCACGAAGTAATAAAATTACTACTGTAAGTGGTTCTTTGTCCTATTTTAGGGTCTAACATTATAGTCCGGTGAAATATCGGATATGAATGATTTGACATATAATCAGTGGATTTCGCAATCAAAGGTGTAGTAAAATATTGATTAAAACCTGTACCAATACCATTGGTAATTGGGTGATTAGGATCTGCCCTTTTAATTGATTGGTAAATAGTCTGCATCCATTTGTCGATTTGCTCTGGTGTTACTTTTAGTTTCATTAAATCTACCAGAACATTTAGTTCATTTCCAAAATCATAACCTTGGAGCGCCTGGTGATTTTTTAATTTTCCAGTTAATTCTGTTATTAAAAATTTCTCACCTTTTATGATCATTGTGTCAGTAAATATATTTCCATCAGCCCATTCTGGTAAAAAGGTAAAACCCGACATCCAACCTGAGAAAAACGATAATTGTACAGTAAGATTATGCTTTAGTGCCAAATCGAAAAATTCGATAACTCGACCTACTGTTTTTTCATCTAACTTGTTCGATTTAGGCTGAATATATGGCCAAAGAGGAAACCAGCGTATGCATTTCACACCTAGCACTTCAAGAGCAGCAAAATCTTTGTCAATTGCAGAAGCATCCCAATTTTCGATACAAGTTTGCCAATTTTCCGATGGTACATAATTGACTCCATTTAGAAATATTGGTTTTCCGTTTTTCAGAATATTTTGCTTATCAACATCCCATGAAGTTTGTGCTTTTGAATTATTTATATATAGCACCACAAAAATAATAAACAAGATGTTTTTCATCGTACTTTTATTTTAGTTAGTAAAAAAACTTCCATTGCTTAATGAATTGCTTTGTTATTTGAAATTAATATCGCACTTGAAATTTTCTTAAATTGCAGGTAACGTCCGCGTGTATAGCCTGTCCCGACTTGTCGGGAAGCCGTTGCGCCTGCCTGCCGGCAGGTGGCTTATACACGCTGTTAACGGTAGTTTTATTACTTATTTTTCTTAGCATTACATTCTATTACAACTGTCTCCCCAATCTTATCGTGAAGCGCCATCCTATTAGGATTCCACAACGCTTGTATAAATCCAAATCCAAATTCAAGTGCAGAAGCAATATAACCCAAACTTCGCTCTATACAATGCCACAATCCGAGATGTTCATGATATATAGAAAGTACCTTTATTTTCAGAAAATATTTTCCGATGGTTTGTCCCTTCCAGAAATAAAAAGACATAGAAAAATAAAGGATCGGCAAAAGTCCAAATAGTAATTTCAGTAAAAAAATTAAATATGAATGAGCGTTTTCCATTTCAATTTCAACATCGAATATACTATGGACATTTATCTTCGAAATATTCATGTTGAAAAAACCAAATAGGATGATTATGCAACAGTAAATTAGAATAAGGAAAATCCAATCAATGAAGAAAGCAATAAATCTTTTTTTAATTGAGGCAAGAATAAATTCATTATCACGATAAAATTCATGTCTTGTGTTATATTTCATAGCTATTAAGATTTAAGGTTTATAAAATAACCGCTAACGGTTAAGTGTATGTGCATTATTGTTATCTTTTTGTTATTAAACCAATCAAGGATTAACTGATTTACCAAATGAAAGGAATCAGTCTATATTTAACTTCTTTACAATATTCAGGGTATCCAGTCAATTCTTTCTGTAAAGTTGTATCTTCATAATATGTTCTGACAAAAACTAAAATAATCATTATAAACAGAGGGATAAATGCAAGCACCGAACCTAGCGCTAATGGTAATGATATTGATCCTAAAAACATTCCAAGATATCCTGGGTGTCGCACAATTTTATATGGACCCGTATTTACTACCTTATGATTTTTATCTTTTTGAATACGTACGGTACCTTCAAAGAAAGGATTGTGAAGCATTGGCCATGTAGAAAATATTGCTGAAATTATATATAGAATAATACCTACATACAAATAGTAGAAAGGTAATACATCAGAAAGATTTAATCTTTTATCAATTCCAGCAATAAGTGGAGTTATTATAATAGCAAACAAAAAGTAGGTTAGAATAATATACTTATCAAATTGTTTGGTCCCCTCTTGCATTTTCCCTCTGTCATTTAATAGTTTTGGCGATTTTCTATAGAGCAAAATTCCTATAATTAGTCCGCCAATAACATATACACCAATATAAATCCATACTCTCAAATTGCTAATTTCTCCAGAGGCAAGAAAAAATACCAGACCTGTTATGATTATCCAACGAATTGGTGCTAAAAATGCCTTTATCCCTGATTTTGTTAATTTTTCTTCCATATATTTTCTCCTTTTAAGAGTTTATACTTCATTACTGTTCGAGTCTCGATGTTTGTTTTTGCATGACGCACAACGCCCGTGGGTATGAGCTGTTACGCCTGCCGGCAGGCAGGTGGCTTATACACGCTGTTGTGCGGTCGTAGTTTTCTATTTTGTAACTAAATAATGTCTGTGGATTTAATTATAGATTCAGTTCATTATCCTTGTCTTCTATTCTAATTTTATTTTCCCAATAATTACCTAATATTTTGTAGCAGCCCCAGCAAGCTAATAATCCAAAAGGAACGCATAGCAAGGTGAACGCAATTCTTGAACTCTCATCTGTTATGTTTGCGCCCAGAATTACTCCTATAATTCCTATTATTAAACCTCCAATAAAAGTACCTAAGTAATACATTAATACGCCTAAAATACCATATCCCCACCTACTTTTATTATAATCGAAGGCTAGTTCAGAATATGCTCTAGCGATGAAAAACATTAATAATAAACCAATCATATGACTTTATTTAATTGTATTAATTTAATTGTATAATGTTCAAGAGATTGTATAATGGCAGTTGAACTATGACGCACAACGTTCGCGTGTATAGCCTGTCCCGACTTGTCGGGAAGCCGTTGCGCCTGCCCGCCGTAGCTTTGTGCGGAGGCGGGTTGCCAGAGCGTTTTGTGGTCGAGTTACCACAAGGTAACCAAATGAACCTACATTAGTAAACCCGCTGCCAGCAACCTGTCTGTCGACAGGCAGGTGGCTTATACACGCTGTTAGGCACTGGGCATTATTTGAATTTAGGCTTTCCAGGGTCTTGTCTGTTGTCGTATATTCTTAAAATATCAACATATCCTTTTCTATCCCTATAATATAAGGAATTGTGTTTGGTTATAACACATTTTCTTATTTTCTTCTGCTTCTGGATGATTGGATATTGTTTAGGATTAATTGATATGTGATTTATGATTTCGTCAACAATGTCAATAAACTTCAATAAAACCGATTTGTCCCAATGTTCCATGAGATATTCCAGGATATTGGAAAAATCATCCTCAGATTGAGGAGACCAAATAACTTGTTTAGGCATATTTTTTACGAATACTTGACATTACTTTATTATGAGGAATACCCCTTCCTTTATCAATGTCCTCAATAGCGTCAAATATCCCTTTTCTTTGTTCCTCAGTTAGCTGGTTCCAATCGTCGATGTCTTTGTGTCCTCTCAGGTAATTAGCAAGCAAACCATAGACTTCCTCCAGGCGACTCTTTTCCAAAGAATCCACTTGCCTGAAAATCTTTAATTTAAGGTCCGCTACTGTCATGTCAAGCTTTTTATCAAAATTACTAAATATTTATCAATTTAATTTGGTTACTCTATCGTCTGGATGGTTCCTGACTAGTGCCTAACGCCCGCGTGTATAGCCTGTCCCGACTTGTCGGGAAGCCCTTGCGCCTGCCTGCCGGCAGGCAGGTGGCTTATACACGCTGTTGTGCGCTGAGCTTTTTTGTTTTCCATAATCCAAAAATTAAAAATCCAATCCCTACTAAGATGTAAGGAAGACTTAAAAGTTGTCCCATATTGAATGTCATTCCATCTTCAAATCCGACTTGGTCCTCCTTTACAAATTCAATTATAAATCTTGCTGTAAATATTAATACAAGTACAAGTCCAAAGAAGAATCCGTTTTTAAGTTTATCTCTCATTTTTTTGTAAAGAATCATCATAATCGCAAAAATGATAAAATAAGAAATCGCCTCATACAATTGAGCTGGGTGTCTCGGTAGGTTATCTACTCTCTCAAAAATCACACCCCAAGGTTTTGTTGTTGGAATGCCGATAATTTCAGAATTCATAAAGTTTCCAAGTCTGATAAATACTCCTGCCAAGCCCGCAACAACCGCAGTCAAATCAAGAGTATCAATCATTGAGTGTTTAGTCTTTCGAGAATAGAAATATAACGCAATCAGTAATCCTAGTGCACCACCATGACTTGCCAATCCTTGAAAACCGATAAATTTAACTCCACCACCAGGAGGAAAAGTAATCGGCAAAATCATTTCTAATGGATGCGAGAGATAATATGAAGGCTCATAAAATAAACAATGTCCTAATCGTGCCCCTAATATAATCCCAATCATGCTATAAATTGATAACTTTTCCAGATGCTCAGGTGGAATGTTTTCTCTTTTATAAATCCAGCCTAAAATATAGATACAGAATATCAATCCACTTACAAAGAATAATCCATAATATCTAATCGAAATCCCAAATACATTAATTATCTCAGGGTCAAGATTCCAATGAATATAGTTTAATGTCATGTCTATTTTTTATTGTTAGTACTGTCGTTTCTTCTAGCCTTGCGCACAACGCTCGCCGGTATACGTTGTTGCCGTTTCAGGATACTTACTTGCCGGGTTACCTACCAGGTAGCAAAGTGACCAACTTTAGCACCCGCACAACCCGGCAATTGCGTATGACCGGCTGTTGTAATTCGTTTTTTAATTATCGGTCCCCTAAAAACCATGATATGTGAGTGCATTTAGAGCACACAAAACAAGTTGCAGATCTATTCGCCCAATCTAAATTAAAGAATGAGGCTACTGAGGTATTTAGTTGCGCTCTGCGAGTCCAAAAGAGATCGTTTCTACATACAGGACAATTAAGAGGCTCACCTAACACTTCAACAGTTTGCGGTTCTGCTTTTTTAAAAATTCTCATGTTTATTTTGTTTGTTTGGACGGTTTTTCAAAAATGACTTACAACGCCCGCGTGTATAGCCCGTCCCGACTTGTCGGGAAGCCGTTGCGCCTGCCTACCCGTCTTGGGCTGTAGCGATGGCAGGCAGGTTGCCAAGGCGCTTACTTATCTAAAAAAACCAAAAGAAAAAGCGTTGCCAAAGCGCTTACGTATCTAAGTACACCAAGGTAACCAAGAGAACCAACCTACGCAACCGACCGAAGGGAGCTCACGTAGCGAAGCGGAGTAAACCCGCTGCCAGCAATGGCTTATACACGCTGTTGGTGGCTGGCGTTTTTCTTCTTGAATAAATTTACTTCCTTGATAATTTGCTTTTTATTTCTATAAAAAATGAACTCCTAAATATTCTTTCCAAAATGTTAGTCTAAGATAATCCCAGAATTATACCCAATATTACTATAAGTCCTAACAACCCTTCCAATCCATGAATAATGACTGCCATCCAACTTGATTGGAGTAGCCTTGACGGAAATGCAAATACAAATCCGAAATAGAGAGCAGTTGAAAGTATTATTTGGGGTTTATGGAGATGATAAAATCCAAATAATATACCGTTAAAAAACCAATCCCATTTACCAAAAACTCTATTCATTTTAGGTAAAAGTATTCCTCTATACAGGAACTCTTCACCGAAAAAGTAATTAAATATGCTTGTTACTATAAATAATCCAAGAATCCACCAGGCACCCTTGTATTCTGCTGTAGCCAAACTTGATAAATCATATTTAGGCAAATGCAGAATAAGTGGGGTCATCCAGCTATCTACATTAGGCAAGCTAATTACACCAGACTGCGTCAATGCACTTAAAACAATAAACGGTATTGTCCATAAAAGCAGCCAATAGCTTGACCTCCCAGTTTTGGGATTTACCGGTCTTTGAAATTTCATTCTCGTTACTACCGTCTGCCAATTTAATTCATGCCCATCGTGTTTAAGAATGATTAATGAAAGGACAAATTGCCATACTAGTCCAATGATTACAGCTATCCAGTATAGGATTATCGGAGACCAATCTGTAATTGCCACCACTTTTGGAGTAATGACAAATGCCAAAACACCCATTGGTATTGCTGATAAAGCCCAAATTGTTAGAATTTTACTCAGGCTATATTGATTATCCAGTTGCCTCGAATGCTGTGAAGTCATAGTCATACCTTTTTTCATTTCTCTTAATAATGTCTTTTTACGCTTGCCACCAACGTCTACGGGTATGATCAGTTGCGTTGCCAAAGTGATTCTGTATCAAGATACACCATGGCACGCCAAAGTGATACTGTTCGCAACTTGATGCCAAGCAATTGATTATACACGCTGTTGTAAGCTGTAAAATATTATTTTGTATTTAAATAAATATATTTAATTTCTGCGTCACTTAGCACACGATTATAAATAAGTACTTGATCAATTATTCCATCAAATGGAGGCTTCGTATAAGGCTCTTTAATTATTAAATTACCAATTGTGAATTTATCTATGTTGTTTGATAAGTTATTAAACCATTTACCTGAATTCATTCCTGCTTTAACAATTAAACTGTCCTTTTGACCATTTATGTAAAGATGCCATCTTTTCCCATCAGCAACCATAGCACATTGATTATAAACCCCAGTTTTGATTTTAATTTGACCAGAAATTAAATTTGCATCAAGAGGTTCTCTATAATATATTCCTATTGTACTATCAATAGGATCAATCCTAATCAAACTAATATAATAGTCAATTGTACTCGTGTCAGAAACACTTCCGACATATTCGACTTTTGGTAGGTTATTAATTTTAAACCAAGAAATGAAAGTCCCAACAGAATCATTTATAAATGAAGGTGCATTTCTTTCAATGTAAGTATCCTCTCCATTAAAATAATATGCTTCATTTAGAATGCCGTTTCTATCATTTGTAAGTTCGGCTCCTATTACAAATCCATCATTGCCATTAGCACTTATATCTTTGGCATTACCTGAAAATTCATAATAACAAACCAATCCTCTAGTTGGTATGATAAAAGAATCCTCTTTGCTACAGGTACTAAATACAAAAAAAATACTTGTCAATAATAATAGATTGTGAGATGTTGTTTTTTTCATGATTGTAACTAATAGTGTGAATAAAAAATTGATTACTAAAACAAGATTAATCTTTTATAGCTTACAACGACTGCGTGTATGAAACGTTTGGCATTTCGAAGCACTTTCCTATCAAGTTACAACTACTTTTGAATGAGCTATACCGCTTGATAAAGCACTGACTGCCAAATGTTTTATACACGATGTTGTGCCGTCGTGCATTTTTTTAATCCATGTCCATACTTTCCCTTAATACAACCGTTTTGTTCAATCGCTGTTTTACCAACTTTATATTAGAACATAAAAATATAGCCGGTGTTATTCATAAAATTAACGAATGACTCTAACGACTATTCAATAGGTTTAATGAAATGCATCAACTCTCTGTCGTGGTTATATACAATTCTGCATTCATTATCAAAATACATTGTAGCACCGTTTTTCGCAGTATAAGGTTCCCACTCGGCAGCACACCCTCTACATTAGGATCACCTGTTTTTGCAAAGTTTAGCCATGCAGAGCTCATTTTGTTAGCTAATTTCCAGGCTTCTTCGGAGTTGCCTGTCCAGTCTGGTCTCAAATCAACATTATTGAATGCCAAGGGAATGTCCAACCCATGAAATGAACCTTTTGATGCACTGTCAACAGGACTTTTCCACGCTAAAAAATAAGCATATAATGGTGCATTTCCCTGCACAGCCCTTGCATCTGCTGTTCTTATCGTAAAAGGTCTGAAAACATTATCAATTGAAAGAAGATCCTGAGGTGTAAAGTCAGGATATGCCTTTGCGAATAGCTCAATGTATTGATTGGTTCTGTCACCATATTCTTTTGCCAACCGTTCTTTTGCCTGTTCCATGGTCAGGTCCTTTTCGGCATAAACTGTTCTCATCAGTTCATTGAGTGTGGTACCAATCATCAGGGGTATATCTTTTGAAATATCGGCAAAACCGGGGCTGAATGGTTGCTGGAGCAAAATAACACCATCGGCAGAAGGTGCAAAGCCAAACATTGTTGGCGATCCGGGTTTTCTTGGACCAGAAATTTTTGCTATTGCATCATTTCCTGCTTTTACAAGATTCAGGTAAGCGATAGTATCCAGTTTTTCTACATCGTCTGCTGTAAGTCCTAAATTTTCAAGTACAGCCAAACCAAGGGCTTGCGATTTTTCTTTAGTCATTACATTTAGCAGTGTACCACTTTGAATGATTGCCTTGTGAAACAAACCTTTTGCTGCTGGCATACACATGAGGGTGCCAACTTTTCCGCCACCACCCGATTCGCCCACAATGGTTACATCGGATGGGTTGCCTCCAAACTTCTCAATATTTTTTTGGATCCACTCAAGGGCTTTCACAATGTCGAGCATACCAACATTGGCCGATTGAGCATATTTTTCGCCACATGCCGACAAATCGAGAAAGCCAAGAATGTTCAACCGGTGATTTACCGATACGAACACCACATCACCTTTTTTAGCCAAAGCTTCACCATAGGTCATGGGATCGTTGCTTGCGCCAACGTGAAAACCACCGCCATGCAACCAGAGCATTACCGGACGCTTTTTGCCATCCTTAATCCCTTGTGTCCACACATTTACACTGAAGAGTTCTTTTTCATTTTGAATGGAATCGGGATACCATGGCACTATTTGTTTGGCTACCGGCCCAAAGTCCTTACATTCAAGAACTCCGTCCCAGGCATCGGGATCCTGTGGAGGCATAAATCTTTCGGCCTTGGCATAAGGTATCCCCTTAAATGCCAATACACTATCTTTAGAACTGCCAGAAATATCACCAGAGGTGGTTCTAACAACTGGCTCTTGATTATTGATTGTCTTTAGGTTACAACTTGTTAAACAAAATCCGGTTGTAATTAAAAAAAATAAAAGAAAGTTTGTTAATCGTCTCATGGTATAAGAATTTGTCTTTGTTTTAATAATGTTTAAAATAAAGCAAAAAAATCATTTTTATCTCATTTTAACTGTTAGCAGAATCTCTTTTTGCATGCGGCACAACGTCCGCGTGTATAGCCTGTCCCGACTTGTCGGGAAGCCGTTGCGCCTGCCTGCCGGCAGGCAGGTGGCTTATACACGCTGTTTGCGGTTTGTGCTTATTAACTAATAATCTCGTGGATCATCCTCAACAATTGCGTAATGGTAATTGTCGATCCATGCACCTCTAATCGGTAGTATTTTTCTTCTTAATCCTTCTTGAATCATACCTGATTTTTCTAATACATTAATTGATCTTATATTTTCAGTGGCAACACCAGCCTCAACTTTATGCAAATGGAAATGTTCAAATCCAGATTTAATTAATGTTTTTGAAACCTCAGTTGCAAATCCTTTTCCCCAATACGATGGCAATAACTTATAGTAGATTTCGCCCAACTTAAACTTATCTAAAGAGAGCTTTAAGCCCGCTAAACCAATAAAAGCTTCAGGTTCTTTCAAAATAATCTTCCACGTATACGATTTTCGAGGTTCTTCATTCTGTGCTTCTATCAAAGGACGAATAACTACTTTAGTGTCTTCAATACTTTTGGGTATTCCAAGTGTATTAAACTCATCAACCTCAGGAAATGAATGGAGTCTATGAATATCCATTAAATCATTCCAGGTTATTTCTAATAATTTCAATCTTTTAGATTCTATATCCATGGTGTTAATTTTAGCATTACCGCCAACGCCCGCGGGTATGAGTTGTTGCGTCTTTCGAAGTGCTATTTGATCTAGTTAGGAGAGCTTAGGCAATTGATTTGACATTAGCAAACCCTCAACCAGCAATAGCTTATACCCGCTGTTGTGCACAGTTTTATTTTGCTATTTTGAAACTAGATTATCCATAAGAACTGCGAAAATTACTATTCCGATAATAATCAAATAAGAATAAGGACTCGCAAAATTCACTGTAAATCCTAATAGCTGATTTCTTTTAGGAAGTATTATTCTGTGATCCTTACTATTAAAATAAAAAATACCCCATTTATAATTCTCAGGATCATTCCGCATCCTTTCTAATTCATCATCTTCAAATTGCATAATGAAATAATTTTTAAAGTATATGTTGTATCCTTAAAAATTGCGCACAACGTTTATGGTGTCGTGCGGGATTACGAAGCGATTTCCTATCAAGTTACAACGAACTTTTTTACGAGCTACAAACCTTCGCAAACCACTGAACTATTCTCACGACCGCAGGGAGTAAACCCGCATGCACTATACCATGTGTTGTGCGTTCGTTATCTTTTCTTCATATTTAAATGTTTACAACAACATTACCTTTATCAAGTCCTCTTTCGACATATCGATGAACTTCAGCCATTTGTTCCAATTGAAAACGTTTATCTATTATTGTTTTTAACTTTCCCTCTTTAAAAAGCTTGATGATTTCTTTCAGAAACACTAAACGTTCCGAAACAGGTTTTAATCCTGTTGCAGAAAACACGACTTTCCTTCTATTGAAAATTGAAGTCCATAGGGTAAGAAAAAGAATTGAAATCGTGGGATAAGTAGTCAGGTAGTACCCTTTTTTATTAAGCAATTTTTTGAAATGTATAGTTGAAGGTTTACCGGATACATCTAAAATGACATCATATGTTTGCCCATTTTCCCAAAAATTCTCTTTTGTTATATCAATTATTATTATCTGCTCCTAGCGATTTAACCAATTCATAGTTTAGTGAACTACACACTCCAGTAACCTCTGCCCCAAACACTTTAGCTATTTGTACTGCAGCCGCACCTATATTTCCGGAAGCTCCATAAATGAGAACTTTTTGTCCACTCTGAATATTTGCAATTGCTTTTAGATAATTCCATGCTGTCAAGGCGCCACAAATAGGAGCAGATTCCTCGTTGGTCATATTTGATGGCTTTATTGATAATAAACCAGCGTCAGGCATACAAATATACTCTGCATAGCAACCAAAAGATGCACCAGTTACACCAAAAACTATGTCACCTTTTTTAAATATCCGCACGTCTTTGCCTACTTCTTCAATCTCTCCGCAAAATTCAGAACCAAATATCTGTTTTTTAGGTTTTGTTAACCCAAAAAATAATCGACCAAAATATGGTTTTCCCTTTCTTTGCATAATATCCTCTATTCCAACAAAAACGGTATAAACTCTGATGAGTACTTCATTGTTTTTTGGAATAGGTTTATTCACTTCCTTAAATTGAAGAACCTCTGGAAGTCCATATTTTTCAGAAACTATTGCTTTCATTTTTGTCATCAATCCAAGTTAATTTTTAGTAGAGATGCTGTCTATAATGACGCACAACGTCCGCGTGTATAGCCTGTCCCGACTTGTCGGGAAGCCGTTGCGCCTGCCCGCCGTAGCTTTGTGCGGAGGCGGGTTGCCAGAGCGCTTTGTGGTCGAGTTACCACAAGGTAACCAAATGAACCGACATTAGCAAACCCGTTACCAGCAACCTGCCTGCCGGCAGGCAGGTGGCTTATACACGCTGTTAGCTGTAAATTTATTTACTAGTCATATCTACAGTTTCAAAAAGTAGGTTATTCCTAATATAAAACCTTCTTCCGCAAGTTGTTGTCATCGGACCTCCCTTGCAAAATGCTTCAACTTTAATAGAATTAATGCTTACGTTTCTTATTTTGTCAATTATTAAACAGTTTCCGTTTTCAAGATAGTAAGCTAAAGTATAAATACTATCATTTTGGTTATTCATGTAATTGGAAACATTGAGTATATCAAGATAGGATGAATCATGCATAGCTTTTGCCTTCATTGTTTCGTAACCACCCAAAATATTAAAAGGATAACCAAGAATGAAAGTATCAAAGGGTGTTTTAATGTTGTAATGCAAATCATCAAATAGCACCACTGATTTTTTAAAGATAACCGGATCATCTGAAGACAATAAGTACACAACCTCACCATTAATCTCGCTCTTATCCTTTTCACATCCATAATAAATGAAAACTAACAATAAACAGATAAGTATATTTCTCATGTTTCAGATTCTTAGTTACAAATATTAAGATCATTAATAGACGTTAATGGTTGCGTAGGGTTTTAAAATTTACAGCTAACGTCCGCGTGTATGAGCCGTTGCGTCGCCAAAGCGCTTTGTTATCTAGTTAGCACAAGGTAACCAAGAGAGCTGACCTTCGCAAACCCCCGGCCAGCAATGGCTTATACACGCTGTTAGCGTTTGTTGATTTTATTTTCAAATTAAATGAAAAATCAAATTAATAAAGGAGTTTATTTTTAAATACTAGGTTAATCTTTGATGCAACGAACCGATAATCCATATGTATTAGACATATTTCCTAAATTAAACCCTCCATGTTCATAACTCAATCCAATTGTCCAAGTGGAAATTCCTTCTATTCCATATGAAGATGACCAAAATTCACCTTCTAGACCGACACTATTGAAAGAACCATTTTCATCTCTACGACCACTAGGTAAGGCAGTGAAATCTGTTTCATTAGTAGCGTCAACATTTGGGCGAACCCAATGAATAAAATCGATTTCTTTCAATTTACCACCAATGTTATTACCATTTGAATACAAAAGAACTTTCCATTCCTCAAAACTAGGTACATGCCAACTAGTGGGACATAATTTACTTGAATTTACTGTATACCAATTATAAAGAGCCCCATAAGGATCCTTATATTTAAATTTATTATTCCCATACCAACAATATCCAGGAGTGGTTAATTTACTCCATACTGTACTATCTGTAACAAGACGTATAGCTGAGCCATCATTGTATTTAGTGACTTTTAAGTTTTCTTTCAACCAAATCTGTGAACCAATGGTATCAGTCTTATAAACATTTCCATCTACATCTTTTACTGTCTGGGCATCCAGTCCAGTTGACCCTGTACAAAACAAGATCAATGTTATTAGTTTTAAAATTTTAGGTTTCATATTATAATGATTAGTATAATTTAATGTGTCATATTTCTTATCAATGAACGCTAACGGTTGGCGGTATGGCCAGTAAGGGATTGCGGGCGATGTCTTATCAAGTTACACGAAAAGTTGAAGCGGGCTACAAACCTTCGCATACCACTGAAACCCTTATTGGCTATACCGCTTGTTAGCCGCTGGCATTTTTATTTAGAATCTAACAAGTCATTCAAATTAATTATTTTACTGCCATTTTTTTCGTAATAATTCAGCATTTCGTCAATTTTCCTTTTATCATAACTCGTAATACAATCTGATAAGACTGTAACTTTGTAGTTTTCCTTGCACATATTAAATACGGTTGATTTCACGCAGGCAATGGCGTCTGCTCCTGTAATGTAAAATTCGCTTATTTCATTTTTCTTGATAAAGTCAGCAAAATCTTCGCTGGTCAATGCGTTGCCTTTGGATTTTTCAAAAATGTTTTTGGAAACCAATTTCATGTCCGAAACTAATTCAGACCCACGAGTATTAGGTTTGAAAGTCCTTGTGCCGTCAGATAAGTTATAATGCCTTATGTAAACGACATGAATTTCATTTTCCACTGCCCAATCTATTGACCGATTAACATTGTCAATGATTTCTTTGTAGTTTTTGGTAATGTCATTTTGAATGTCAATTACCACTAAAGACTTTTTCTGCATGGGATTTCCTTCTTTTATTTTTATGTTTTAATTCAATTTTCTATTTCATTGTCCATCGCACTGTCGCTTGTTCGCTTGCGGCTAACGCCCGCGGGTATGAACCGTTGCGTTTTCAAGGCGCTTTGTTGTCTAGGTAGTACAAGGTAACCAAGATGCACTAACCTTCGCAAACCCACGGCCAGCAATGGTTTATACCTGCTGTTATGCTTAGGCGTTATTATTTCTTTGTCAGTTTGTTTCATAATCTTACAATGATTTAACCTGTCAGAAAATAATTAAGTATTTAGAATCCAGCATACTTTGAAAGCTTTGCAATATCGCAAATTAACTTTTCAAATGATTCTTGATCCCAAAATCTAGGGTGCATATATCCATGAGCAACGCTATTTCGATTGTCTCCAATATCGAGGGGCGTAGATTGCGAGAAATAGCATTTTATTTCACGTAAAATCTTCACATATTCAGGTTTGCTTACTTTATTTTCCTCAATCGCTAAGTCGATCAATTTAGAACCAACTTTTCGATATTTTTTTTGGGTTCCATCAGTATTAACTAGTTCTCTACCATATTCACTTGTTGTCGATCTAATCAACTCCTCCAAGTAAGAAAATGCAAAAGGTGTCAGTACGGAATAGGAGCTTGGGAAATCTAGATAAACTTTTCTAAGTACTTCCCAATCCGGTCCCCAATTCCACATATGAGTGTAGTTGTAAATTTCGTCAAATGCTTCATTCAGTTCCATCAAATTATTCTATAATGTTTGAGTATAGGGACTTTTGTCTTGCTTTTCGCTTAAACATAACGTTCGCGTGTATGAGCCGTTGCGTTGCCAATAGCGCTTACTTATCTAGGTACACCAAGGTAACCAAATGTGCAAACATCAGCAAAACCGCTGCTAGCAATGGCTTATACACGCTGTTATAGCCCGTTAATTTTTGTTTTTCAATCTTTTGTCATGTTTTAAAAACCAATCATACAGTTCTTGGTTTGGATAAACTAACCAATTAATCCAATGTCCCACTTCAGGTTCAACTGAAAATTTCAAGTCCTTGTTTTTTCCATCAAGTTTTTTTATTATCCTTTCAGTTTCCTCAAATGGAACTACATTATCTATTTTCCCGTGAAAAGCCCAAATTGGAATATTCGTTAGTTTATCAACGTTGTCATCTATAAAATCCATGTGGCTTGTAAATCCACTCATTGGTGCAATAGCTGCAAATATATCCGGATATTTGGCTGCAAGATACCATGTACCAGAGCCGCCTAAGCTCATTCCTGTAAGATAAACTTTATTTGTGTCAATTCTGTAATTTGCTGTTATCTCTTTATAAAAGTTTTCAAACCAATTGTCAGTAGACCACCTGATATGTTCTGGACATTGCGGAGAAATAATAATAAACGGAAATTCTCTTCCTCTGTATATTTGATCAGGAATTCCGTTGCTATATAGTTTTTTTAAATCTGTTCCCTCTATCAGAACCTCCATGCAAATAAATAATGAGTGGCCATGTCTTTTAGGTATCTGTATTATAATCCTTTGGCGTATATGATAAATATTGATAATGTACATCTTTAGGATTTTTATTTTTTCCATGGTTAAATGACAAATCAAATTGCAAATCTCCTTTTTCTGTCCAGTATTTTGCATTACCATGCAATTGTCCTTTAAGCCAATTCTCATCTGCTTCTTTTTGTCCATTCTTATACCAACTTGTTGATAATCCATTTCGCAATCCATTTTTATAATTGCCTTCATATGCAATTTGTCCATTGTCATACCATTCTTTATATAAACCTTCCTTTGTATTGGAATGATAATTACATTGACTTTCTTCCTTTATATGCTTATCAAAAGCACTGTAGAAAGCATCCATTTGAATTTGTCCATTTTCAAAATAGTCCTTTACATGATACAAATGATTAGTATTATTATAATCTATAATACGCTTATAAATAATCGTTTTATTCTTTGATACCTCATAATTCAAAGTAAAAGTATCTATCTCTTGGGCCATCGAAAATCCCAGGTTAAAAATCAGCAATATGATTATGGCTGAGCTCTTCATTTTAATGGGCTATAACGTCCGCGTGTATGAGCCGTTGCGTTGCCAAAGCGCTTTGTTATCTAGGTACCACAAGGTAACCAAAAGAACTGACCTACGCAAACCCACTGCCAGCAATGGCTTATACACGCTGTTAGCGGCGTTAATTTATATTATACAATTTGATATTTTCTTTTTTAAAATAATTATAATATTCAATTTTGCCACTATAATCGCTTCATCGATTATTAAATACCAAAGTAATGATTATCATCAAAATTTTAATCAATTAAAAGCATTATGATTTGCAACGTTTTTAAATATAATATTTAAATAACAAGTTCAAATCATATCGCTTATAAGTTAAAGTATCAATATTAATAATTCATTGCATATTTTAATAGTTCCTGAATACTATTAAACATGTCAATATATTCATCAAACCAGAATAAGACCAATAATAATATCCTTGAAATCAAATATTTGTAACAACCATTATCAATTGTAAAATTATTTGAAATCATGGCAATAACATAGTCACATGCTTATTAGTCTTCCATAATAATTATATTAGCGTCATAACGATTTAATCTCATGGATGTCATTTAAGTCTAAATCTCATAATATCATTCCATGAAAATAACGATATAAATTGTTTAGATTGTATCTTATTTTAATATGTGGCTAACGTCCGCGTGTATGAGCCGTTGCGTGATTCAAAGCGCTTTGTTGTCGAGTTACCACAAGGTAACCAAGTGGACTAACCTTCGCAAACCCGCTGCCAGCAATGGCTTATACACGCTGTTAGCAGCAGCTGATTATTATGTATCTATTTAATCTTGTATTCCATTACTATTATCAATTTTTCTAAATCTCGATTTCAAAAGTGCAATTATATTCGATATAATATCTTTATAAGAATTCTAGACATTGTCAGTTGATAACTAAAATCAGAGCAGATTCCCTCATAAGTTGTCATAATATTCAAAATCATTGTCTGCTACTAGATATTCTATGTTTGTAAATTCGAAGTACTAAGTGTCATTGTTAGTTCATTACTCATCGACATAATCCTATAGTTTTAAAATCTAGTTAGATTGCTAATACAAGGATAAAACTAACAATCATACCATTCTAGTTACTATCTCGAACCAAGTCAAAAAATGAATACTATTTTCATATCAGTGCTTCTACTAATCCCGTCAAGATACTAAGAGTCATAATAGTCAATAGTAGATTCATTATAAAGGAAAATCAATATCTGGTAATTACTTTTTAACTATGATTGTCATGGTTTTTTTAAGCTTGCCGCTAACGCCCGCGTGTATGAGCCGTTGCGTTGCCAAAGCGCTTTTTATCGAGGTACCACGAGGCAACCAAAAGAACTGAACACTCGCAAACCTGCTGCCAGCAATGGCTTATACACGCTGTTAGCAACAGTATTATTATCATATCTTACAAAATCACTTAATATTCTTAGATTTTTCATACTCCTCAACCACTAATTTTGCCTTGGTATAATCCAAATCTGATACAACTATTTTTACACTCCCACCAGGTCTCCATGAACCACTTCTTGATCCGATTATTTCATCTTTTAGTGATGACTCAATTCCACTATTCTCTAAAAGATTTATTATCATTTGACATTCAAATAAAGTCCCATCATATACTTCAATTAGTTTCATTGTATATTATTTTATGTCAATATGTTGAAGTATTTTTTACTTGTTGCTAACGGTTGATGGTATGGTGCCGTGCGGGATTACGAGGCTAAAACCTATCAGTTTACACCGGCTTTTTTTACGAGCCACAAACCTTCGAAAACCTCTGAAACCCGCATGCACTATACCATGTGTTACCAACTGGCCTTTTTTATTTTTTGTCTTATTATTAGTCAAATATAATCAATCTTTTCAATCGAAGCACTAACGTTTCTAGTTGCGTTGAGGCGGGATGGGTTGGAAGGCTCTTTTGCAGCCTTTGGATTGCAGTGTCAGCTTTTGAGGGCTGCAAATGTGCCTTACATTGAAGGGAAGGGTTTGATGGCTTGCTCTTATAGTTCTATATGCAAAATCCCCGTGTTCTGAATTTATTTTCATTACACGAGGTTTTACACTATTGAAACAAATTTTCTCTATTTCTTCGTTTGATTATATTCTTCATCAGTTACTGCACCATACCATGTTGTAGAGCCTTTTGATAGTTGAGTACTTACACCTATATGCACAAATTCTTTATCTGGTGTTGCACCATGCCAATGAGTCACATTGGATTTAATTTCAACAACGTCGCCAGTTTTCAAGTGTTGAATCGGTTCACCTTTTTGCTGAAGCAATCCTTCACCGGAAATGCAATACAGGATTTGGCCACCAGGATGCGAATGCCAATAATTCCTTGAGCCCGGTGCAAATGTTACAACATAACTCATTACATCGAAGTTTTTGGTATCGGTAGTGAGCATCTCAACCCAAGCATCGCCTGTAAAGTACTCGGTTGCTTTTTCTCCTTTTGGGAATATTTTTGTTGTTGTCATTGTTTTATTGTCTTTTGTATTGCATGACATTAATAGTAATGCCATGCAAGAAGTTATAAATATCTGTTTCATAGTTCTTTATTTTAAATTCTCATTGAAGAATGTCTCCAATTTATCGAACGGAATCACATCTAACTTGTCGTACAAGTCCACATGAACAGCTCCCGGGATAATCATCAACTCTTTTGGTTCGTTTGCAGCCTTGTAAGCGTCTTCGCTGAAATAGCGGGAATGTGCATTTTCTCCGGCTATGATTAAAATTGGTCGTGGGGCGATTTCTTTAATGAAAGTCATTAAAGGGAAATTCATAAACGACCATGGAGTAGTTGCTGTCCATGCACCATTTGAGTTAATAGAACGGGGGTGAAAACCACGAGGCGTTCGATAATAATCAAAATAATCTTTGACAAACTGAGGCTCATCACCATTCAGTTTTTCGGCATTAGAGCGTCGACCCGATTCGGGGCTGCCCTTTTCGGCATCTTTCCAGCGTTGCAGGCTTAATTGCTCCAGCATCTTTGTGCGTTCTTCCAAGGTGGTTTTATCATAATAACCTTTTGACATCACCCTCGACATATCATACATACTTGTTGTGGCTACAGCTTTTACACGTTTGTCAACAGCGGTGGCATTAAGAGCAAAACCGCCAAAACCACAAATACCGATAATTCCTATTTTATTTCTGTCCACATTTTTTTGTATTCCTAAAAAATCTACCGCCGCACTAAAATCTTCAGTATTAATATCGGGCGAAGCAATATTACGAGGTTCTCCGGAGCTTTCGCCTGTATAAGATGGGTCGAAGGCAAGTGTAATAAAACCACGTTCGGCCATTTGATTGGCATACAATCCCGATGATTGTTCTTTTACTGCTCCAAAAGGTCCACTTATGGCAAGTGCAGGCAAAGGTTTGTTACCGTAATTCTTTGGCGCATACAAATCGCCTGTAAGCGTGATTCCGTAACGGTTTTTGAATGTTACTTTTTGACGGATGACCTTATCGCTCAATTGAAACGTGTAGTGGTCGTTTTGTTCTGTTGTATTCATTTTTTTTGGTGTTTGACTAAACGCTTGTCCAAATATCATTAAAGACAATGCGCCAATGATTGCTATTTTTTTCATAATCAATTGTTTTTAATTCAAAAATCTACAATGCAAATTTCGATAGAAAAAATAGTAATTAATTACCCAAATTACGGAAGTACTTACCCGAATTCCGGATTGTGATTTTGATAGGTAACATCTTTGATAATTGTTCCTTAAATTTGCATAGGAATACAATTAAAAAAATGAAATATGAGCGAAATAACCAGAATAAATACGGTGACCGAATACAATAATTTGATTGGTCAGGAAACATTACATCCACTGGTAAGTATTGTTGATTTTGAGAAAGCCGAACCTTTTTGCTATTTCAAAAGTCAACTGGGAGTTTATGCCATATTCTTAAAGAATTCGAAATGTGGTAACATGACGTACGGTTGCAGTAAATACGATTACGAAGAAGGTACGTTGATTTTTATTGCTCCCGGGCAAGTGTATGGCGTTGAGGGCGAAATCAAACAAAAAGGCGTTGGAAAGGGATTGATTTTTCACCCCGATTTAATTCATGGAACTTCGTTAGGTCGGAATATTAAGGATTATTCCTTTTTTTCCTACGAAGTCAACGAAGCGTTGCACCTTTCGGCAAGAGAACGGACTATTATAATTGACTGCTTTGATAAAATTAATTACGAGTTGGAACACGCCATAGACACGCACAGTAAAACGCTTATTGTATCGTATATTGAATTATTCCTCAATTATTGCAAGCGTTTTTATGAGCGTCAGTTTATAACTCGTAGCATTGTTAATAAAGATGTTTTGACAAGGTTTGAGAAAGTGATTGACGAATATTTTGCATCTGAAATACCAATAGAATCAGGCTTGCCATCGGTTCGTTATTGTGCGGAAAAGTTGTTTATTTCTCCAAGTTATTTGGGCGACCTTTTGAAAAAAGAAACTGGTAAATCAGCTCAGGAACATATTCAGTTGAAAATGGTTGAAGTTGCAAAAGAGAAGATTTACGAACCCGGCAAATCAATTAGTGAAATTGCTTATGAATTAGGCTTTAAGCATCCTCAGCATTTTACAAGGATGTTTAAGAAAAACACTGGTCTATCTCCAAATGAATTCAGAACCATGAATTAATCACGAACCTATCCACGAAACGGGTGCAGTAGAAAGCAAGTGTTTGACAGCCGAAGTGAAGTTTGTGGGTTGGGGCTGGCAAACTGTTGCTTTACTCACAAAGCATTTAATTTTTATTTGTGTTCGTGAGCTCACTTCGTTCGGTTGTGCGGTGGGGTATTTGTTTTTTGTCTTTTCAATCGGGTTGTAAGTTGTTGTCGGATTAGTTTTTTAGGCTTGTTGGTAACGTTGGCGGTATGGCCAGTAAGGGATTGCGGAGCGACGTTCCTATCAACCGAGACGAAAGATTGATGCGGGTGATGAACTTCGCATACCACTGAAACCCTTATTGGCTATACCGCGTGTTATGGGCTGTGGTTTTTGTCGTCCGATGTTTGTCGGGTCGTGTGTTGGGTAAAAAATAAAAAAGGAGGGAAAGAAAAATTTTCGTTATGAAGCCATGAAATAGAGCTTACTAACTTTGCGTCACCCATGTTTCACAATTTTTTAAATTTGCTCTAGTCAATACTGATACACACTTGCCTTAAAAATTTTACTTCTATCAGGCGCTAATGTGATTCGGAACTCATCGCCATTTAATCTGAGACTCGGAATCCATTTTGTGCCATCAAGAGTTCCTGTCTCCAGTGAAAGAAAGCTGACATTTAATGAGCCTTCTGGGGAGGAAATATCTCATACTCATATTTCTACCGGAAATAATAACTATTCGCCTGGAGCCGTACAAATAATTATTGCGCCTCCCACTTGCTCTGGCGGTGTTTCAGCGTCCTTCAGGAGCATTGCCGAAAACATCAAAACTGCCACTTCAGCCCACCACCAAACACTTTTCCCAAACGACCCTTAATTTTATATCCGCCAATGATAACTGAGTCAGTTTTAGTATTCTGACTACCAGTAGGCCGGTAATATTATTTGTACCTTGATTCTTTAGAATTAAAGGGGTCAACTGTTTTAATGCTGAATACGCATCTTTAACTTGTCTAACTCAAAAGCGGTAGCCTCCTCATTACCTTCGTTGCCATCAATGCCAAAAGGCGCAAACAATTCAGTATTGTATCTGCCGAATGTGAAGAAAGCCCTCGATATAGTTGGAACGCCTGATCGAGCTTCCGGAATGAAAAGCGGGTTTCGCGATTGCGTGTATGTATCGCATATATACCTCCATTCACTTGTTGCATAAATGTCCGGCGAAATAAAATCGATTGCCGGAGCGCCTGCTCTCCACACGTCTATCATTTGAGGAGTTGGACCACCACTTGGATAATTCCCTGCGCATGTCCCCAATTTCCTGGCTGTTTTAGCCATGCATTGACATACATCGGAAGATCGTATTCGGCCCTTCCTGCCCAGGCTACAGTGCCTACATACTTCGCATAGTTCCAGGCCATAAATAGTTCTTCTGTCAGATACGACATATCTTTCCAATGCTCAAGCCTTACACCTTTTCCAAAGACTTCTTCCCACGTTCCACTCATTTTAAAAACCTTGCTTTTCCCACGCTTCCAATACACCAGGATGGATAGTGGATTTATTTTTTTCAAGGTAACGCAGCAATTCAGGCGGCACTGGCCCATTAAATGCTCGATTAGCCATGTCGCTAAAATCACGGTTTGTTCCTAATGTTCCGATTTCATTTTCTACCTGGACCATGATGACGGTTTGATCTTTTCCATCGATCTCCTTAATGTGTTTCATTAAAGCAGCAAAGGCCCTTGCATCCGCTTCTCGCGCTTTTGTACTCAATGGCGTTACTACATTAAGTGTGTTACCTTTCTCATCTTTACCAGCGGGAATTTTTTCAGGATCGTTTTTTATCCAGGTAGGTACATAAGTTGACATACCATTCTTCCAGGTGGCAAACCAAAGCACTATAAGTTTTAGTCCTTCTCTTTGCGCCAACAATCATGCTGTCGACCAGAATGAATATATTTTCCCTCCTTAGGTTCAACCAGTTCCCAGGATGCTGACGCAATTACCGTATT
Source organism: uncultured Bacteroidales bacterium (assembly GCA_963800645.1). Lineage (GTDB taxonomy): Bacteria > Bacteroidota > Bacteroidia > Bacteroidales > UBA10428 > UBA5072. Next base: position 126,175 of record CAWDBX010000010.1, read on the forward strand.
TAAGTTTGCATCGGCCATGCGCTTCCAGATGGGTCGCATATATTCCACTCCGCCCATACTGGAATTGTGCAGTTCGCCACCAAGCATCAGAAAAGGTTTGCCATTAACAATCAATTGGGTGACATTACCCTTTTTTTCCAGATGTGGAATTGAAATGTCTTGTCCCAATGTCGCGATTGATATTCCGAAAATCAAATTCAAGAAGGCAACGAATTTTATCTTATTCATCAGGCAGTTATTTTTAAGTAAGTATGAATCGTGTTTTATTTCATTTTAGTATTGTACAATATATATATTGAATCTTAGCCCAGCTTTCCTTTTGCATCAACTGCCATGGCAAACGAAGTCGCGTCCTTGTCACCAACCAAGGCTTACGATTAAAGGAGTGCTTGACCGATTCAAGTAAAGGTTCTTTTCCTTCTGTAAAGTCCTTCTCCATGTGACAAATTACCTATGGTCTTTCCCGTTCATAAGTCACAATTCAATAGGGCAACTCAATAATGTCATTTTAACTCGATCGTTACTCTGACGTTCCCAGTTCCTAATGCCGCAGTCAATCCAGTATCGTTAATGATCTTGCCTAGTTTTGTGTAGCTGTAGGATGTTGAGAAAGTTTCGTAGAACAACACTAACGTGTTGGAGCCATAGAGCATCAAGTCACCTGAATTGATAGTGCCTGGATTTGACTCATTTGTCGGGAGGTTCTTCGACAGCCGAAAATATTTTTCATTTCCATTCAGTTCAATCATATTGATTGTCAAAGGCAACAATTCTTTAAAAGCTTTTGCCGAGCTATTGTCTAAAAGTGTAGCTGTAAAGGTTTGAGAATTTACTTTTATTTTGATTTTACCGTTTGCCATTGGTGTATTATTTTCCGTGTTAATCTTATAATCTTCTTTGCTGCAAGACGAGGCACTGCTGATAAATATTGACATAAAAGTCAAAATAATTAGAAATGAATGTTTCATAATTCTGTTATTATTTTAAATGCTCTTTGAAAAATGTTTCCAACTTATCAAATGGATTTATCTTTTTTGTCGTACAAATCAACGTGTCCTGCATTTGGAACTATGTACAACTCCTTTGGCTCGGCTGCTGCTTTATAAGCGTCTTCACCAAAATATTTTGAGAATGCATGGTCACCAACAACAAATAAAACAGGTCTTGGTGAAATTTCTTTAATGCGGGTCAACAATGGAAAATTCATAAATGGAAATCCAGATGTGACTGCCCAACTACCATTTGAGTTTATAGACCTTTCGTGAAAACCTCTCGGTGTTTTATAATACTCCCAATACTCTTTCGTAATTGGGTCAGCGTCTTTAGCCAACGTGTCTGGATTTGTAGACGACCCGTATGCTGGCTTTCCCGCTGCCATATCTTTCCACCTTTGCTGGCTCATATCGAAATATGACTTTAATTCGACCTTTTGCATGTCTTATTATCATCATCCGCTCCTTCTGCAGAATATTCTGATCGGATTTCGCAGGATTATTGCCCGCAAGAATCACCAGTACTCCTTCAATATTCCTTAACTCACCCAGCGATTTGGCAGTGTCAGGTATATGCCAGCACTTCATTGAATTACTCCACAGTACCCCGTGCAAAGCCCTCACCTTTTCGACCACTTCTTTTGTATATGGAAAGTTGAGCGTTAACACCGGCTTGTTGCGATGAACAGCCGGCCGGACAATTATTCTTAACGGATTATCCATTGCATATAAACGGAATTAAGGGTTGTTAGACGCAGAAATTTTAATTCCTTCTTTGCACACTTCGTGCACCTCAATCCCATAGCGCCCGCAAAAACTGTCCTAATTCATTCATCTTCACCGAAATTCCCATTTTACCCACAATATACAATCTGCGCGATCTCTATGGACTAACTTAATTGGTGATCATTCCCCATAATTCTTTCCCCTCTAGCCCTCTAACCTAATTAGCATTTCCTACTCAAATATAATAAAATAGTTTATGGCTGATGATTACTGATTGAGGATATATCGTTTGTGGTTGATAGTTTGTGATAATTGTTGATGACAAAACATGAACTTGCAACGATCAACTGCTACAAAAAGCTATTTTTGCGGTATGAAAGGGAAATTTGCCTTAACGCTTACCACACATCGTATCCTGGGCCCGCTGTTTAATCCGGTTATTATTGCCCACAGTCCCAACCGCGAATACTACATAGTGAGCGACCGCCTTTCCATTGCCAACCTTCCGCAATATGAACCCTACCTCCTGCCCGAGGAGACCGGTCTGGTGAAGATCATTGAAGAATACAGCGATAACCAACTGCTGAAAGTGTTCTCAAAAAAGAAGATCAGCACACAGGACTTTCTTTCCTCTGTGGATGAAATCCTGTACGAACGACAGATACGTCCCTATATCGAACGAAGATTGCTCCGTTGTACGGAACTGTTCGCCGGAAGCGATATTCCCATATTCCTGAAAAAACAACACAACAACATTTATGAATCCGACCGTCTCTGGTTTCAGGATGACATGGCCAATGCGGTTTTTAGTTTCACCCGGAACACAGAGGGGTTGCAGTATTTCCTTACAGTTAAGTATAACGAGGAAACAATACGTCTTACCGGTAAGAATGGTTTTGTACTGGTAAACGAGCCCTGCCGGCTGGTGCTGGGTAACCGTGTTTTCCAGTTCGATGATATCGACGGTAAAAAGCTGCTCCCCTTCTTTAAAAGACCGACCATCAGCATCCGCACGGAAACTGAAAAGAAATTCCTCGAGACTTTTGCCAAACCCATTATTCAGAAATATCAGGTACAGGCCACCGGATTTATCATAACTGATCAACACCTTCAGCCGAAACCGATTTTGTCGCTCGAAGCGAACCTGAATGGACTGCCCGTGCTCATGCTGCGCTTTAAATACGGCGAAAATGCAGTGTACCTGGCCGGTAAAAAGTCGGAATTGCTGGTAACGCTCATTCACGACAACAACCACGTGGAATTCAACCGCCTTAACCGCAATCTTCAAATGGAGAACCGGATCATTTCTTCCCTTCTCGAACTGGGCCTCGCTAACTTCGATGCATCCTCCTTTACACCGCTGCGGACCAAAAAGGCCGATAACATTTTTATCTTTTACGACCTGGTCAACTGGCTGAATTCCAATTGTACCGCCCTGAATCAACTGGGTATTGAAGTTGTCCAGGCCAATGCAGGTACATCGCTACTACCTGCAACAGGTAGACCTTAAACTGAAAATAAACGACAGCAAAAACGACTGGTTTGACATTTTTGCCGTAGTGCAATTTGAAGGATTTGAAATTCCCTTTACCCGGTTCCGTGCCCATATTCTCGACGGCCGGCGCGAATTCGAACTTCTCCGACGGACGGATCGCCATCCTTCCCGAAGAATGGTTTGCACGTTTTAAGGATCTATTCTCCTTTGCCAAAGAAATCAACAACCAGCTCCAACTCGAAAAACAACACTTTCCCCTGCTTAAGGAAAGTTTAAAGGGCCTCGACGGATCCTATGCGGGCAAACTCAGGAAATGGTTCGACTCTGCTGCCTGTGAGAGACCAGGAAATCCCGGCCGAAATAAAAGCCGAACTCAGAGATTACCAGAAAAAAGGATATAGCTGGATGTGGAAATTATATTCCAATGATTTCGGCGGATGCCTGGCCGATGATATGGGTCTTGGCAAAACGCTCCAAACACTTACCCTTATCCAGAAGGTTATCAACGAAGAAAAAAAACGATATTGCGGTCCTGCAAATTCTGTCTACGAAAAACAATTTACCATTTTTGATTCCGTCGGATGCTGCTGACGTAAAAGCAAAACCTTCACTGATCATCGTCCCCTCCACCCTTATCCACAACTGGATCAACGAAGCCAGAAAATTTGCCCCGGCATCTCAAGGCCGGCTTATTACGGGGGACAAAACAGGAGAATTTCCGTCATTATTATGAACAGTTTTGACCTTATCATCACTTCTTACGGACTCGTCCGCAATGATCTGGATGCCCTTAAATGCTATGATTTTCTTGTATGTTATCCTCGATGAAAGCCAGGTAATCAAAAATCCTCACGCGAAGACCTATAAAGCGGTCATCAGCCTGAATGCTTCACACCGCCTGGTACTTACCGGTACACCCATTGAAAATTCACTCACCGACCTGTGGGCGCAGATGAATTTTCTAAATCCCGGACTGCTGGGCAATTTTGAGTTTTTCAGAAATCAGTTTGTCACTCCCATTGAAAAGGGCAATAACGAAAAACAATCCCGCATCTTGCAAACCCTGATCAAACCTTTTGTGCTGCGGAGAACCAAAAACTGAAGTGGCCCGTGAATTTCCCGCCCTCACCCAACAGGTAATTTACTGCGATATGTCGGAATCACAGCAGGCCTTTTATGAAACCGAAAAATCAAAGGCCCGAAACCTTATTCTCGATAACATTCAAAAACAGGGTATCGAAAAATCCTCGTTCGTGATCCTGCAATCCCTTACCAAACTCCGACAGGCGGCCAACCATCCGGCGCTGATCGACGCAGCGTTATATCGAAGATTCAGGAAAACACGATGTGATCATCGATAACATCAGAAATCTCGTGGCTGAAGGTCATAAAGCCCTGGTTTTTTCCTCATTCGTAAAACATCTGGAACTGTATACCGCCTATTGCGAGAAGCAGGGACTGCCTTATACCCTCCTTACCGGTGAAGTGCCTCAACAACAGCGCGAAGCCATCATCAAAAAATTTCAGGAGGATCCCCAGGTGCACTTGTTTTTTATTTCGATAAAAGCCGGTGGCTTCGGAATAAACCTGACTTCCGCCGATTATGTGTTTATACTCGATCCCTGGTGGAATCCGGCGGTGGAGGAGCAGGCAATGAGCCGGGCACATCGTATGGGACAGAAAAAAAACGTTTTTGTATACCGGTTCATTACCAAGGATACCCTTGAGGAGAAAATTCACCTGCTGCAGGATAAGAAATCCCAACTCGCAGAGAATTTCATCAATAACAACAATCCTTTTAAATCGGGAGACACGGGAGGAACTGATGAAATTACTGGAATAGAGGAATGTAGTGTCACCGCAGTTGCTTGCCCGTTACCTGTCACCCTGTCACTTCTTCAATCCCAATTCCCTCCCCTTTTCCATCATTAATCCATAGGCCTCTTCGAAGTTGTTATGAATAGTACCTTCCAGAATGGCTTCCTTAATGGTATTCTTTAATGATTCCCACTTCCCTGCAAGGTCCGATATTAAAGGTTTTCATGATCAGTTCGCCATCCACGGGGGGCTGGAAATTGCGAACAGCATCTTTTTCCTCAATTTCTTTCAGCTTTTGCCTTACCAGTTGAAAATTTCCCAGATAAAGCTTTACCTTCTCATCATTCTTGGAGGTAATATCCGCTTCACACAACATCATCAGATCGTCGATATCATCCCCGGCTTCAAACAACAACCTGCGTATGGCCGAATCGGTAACTTCCTCCTCAACCAGCGCTATGGGACGCAAATGCAGAAGTACCAGCTTCTGCACATATTTCATGCTGGTTCCCAGCGGTAAATGCAACTTCCGGAAAATTTCAGGGACCATTTTTGAACCCACAAATTCATGTCCGTGAAATGTCCAGCCATGACCCTGAATATATTTCCGGGTCAGGGGCTTGGCGATATCATGCATGATGGCCGCCCACCTAAGCCAGAGGTTATCTGTTTTCTCCGATAATTTATCAAGAACCTGCAGGGTATGAATGAAGTTGTCCTTATGCCTTATTTTTTCCATTCACCGCAACTCCCTTCATCCGATCAAATTCGGGAAAAACAAGCTCCAGCAGGCCGGTTTTTTCAAGCAGATAAAAACCCGCCGAAGGCTTCGGCGAAAGTACTATCTTGTTCAGTTCATCGATGATCCGTTCCCTGGAAATGATTTCAATGCGTTCCCTGTTGTGTTTTATGGCTTCCAGCGACCTTTCTTCGATTTTGAATCCAAGCTGGGCCGAAAATCTTATGGCACGCATCATCCGCAGCGGGATCATCGGAATAAGTAATATCGGGATCCAGCGGAGTACGGATTATTTTATTTCCAGGTCCTGTAATCCATTGAACGGATCAAACAACTCGCCATAGGTTTCCCTGTTCAGAGAAACCGCCAGGGCATTGATCGTAAAATCACGCCTGTTCTGATCGTCCTGATCGTGCCATTTTCCACCGATGGTTTCCGTGAATCCGCACGGTAAGACTCTTTACGTGCTCCTACAAACTCAATTTCCAGATCATCATATCGCAGCATGGCAGTTCCAAAATTGCGATAAACACTGATCCGTCCTTTCCTTCCCAATCGCACGGCCAGTGCCTTTGCCAGGTCAATGCCACTGCCAACCACAACAATATCAATATCTTTTGAAGTTCGCTGCAATAAAAGATCTCTCACATATCCGCCAATAACAAAGCACTGAAGATTTTTTTCCGAAACAATTTCAGAGATTACCTGAAATATTTTGTGGTTTAGCTGAAGGATCATGAATTACAGGAATAATGATAAAATGCCCTCAAAAATACAAAAATGTCCTCTATCTGTTGCATCCGTTCTGCAAAAGAGCTATTTTTACCTCCAGATATCACTAAGGGGGTGCCTTAATAGTACGGGCTGAGATCATACCCTTAGAACCTGATCCGGGTAATGCCGGCGAAGGGAATTGGTGGCAATAACAGAGGTTGCCGCTGTTTCATTAACTTAAAAACTTACATTATGAAGCAGGTATGCTTATTACTTGCATTGGTATGCGTTTCGTGGCAGACCCATGCGCAATTCTCCCTCAAAGGGACGGTAACTGACACCGGGAACGAATCGTTGTCCGGCGCTCATGTAATTATCAAAAATACTTATTATCAGACGATTACTGATAATAACGGGAAGTTTAATTTTACCGGTGTTAAGCCGGGTACTTATCTTTTGCAGGTCAGTTATGTGGGATATGAAGTGTATGCCGATACGATAACACTGCAGGAAAATGCAGATCTTTCCGTTTCGCTGCATGAATCAGCTGTTGTGAGCGATGCAGTGGTAATTTCCGCGGTGCGGGCCACGCGAAATACACCTTCTACTTTTACGATGATCAGCAAAGAGGAAATGAACCGAAGGAACCTGGCACAGGATCTGCCCTACCTGCTCAATCTTGAACCCTCGGTGGTTACTACCTCCGATGCCGGAGCCGGTGTGGGTTACACAAGCCTGCGCATCCGTGGCAGCGATATCACGCGTGTAAATGTTACCATCAACGGCATTCCGTTAAATGATCCGGAATCGCATGCGGTATACTGGGTGGACATCCCCGACTTTGCCAGTTCGGTTAACAGCCTGCAATTGCAACGGGGTGTAGGATCATCCACCAACGGCGCAGGAGCCTTTGGTGCCTCTATGAACCTCGAAACAAATTCTATCCAGGCAAAGCCCTTCGGTTTGATCAATCTGGGTGCAGGTTCCTTTAACACCTGGAAATCCAGTTTTCAGGCCGGAACCGGTTTGATCAATAACCATTGGTATTTTGAAGGCCGTGGATCGGCCATCGGCTCAGACGGGTATGTTGAACGTGCCTCCTCGGCATTGAATTCCTTCTTCATCCAGGGCGGTTATTATGACGATAAAACGCTCATAAAGGCCATGGTATTCGGGGGAAAGGAAAAGACCTACCAGGCCTGGTACGGTGTAGATGCCGCCACCATGCAAACCAACCGCAGGTTCAACTGGGCCGGTGCCATCTTTGAAGATGACGGGAGCATCAGGTATTACGACAATCAAACCGATAACTATATCCAGAACCATTACCAGCTGCACCTTTCACGCCGGCTTACCCAATTCCTGAGCCTGAACCTTGCGGGTCATTACACCCATGGCAGTGGTTATTATGAGGAATATCGGCAGGATGAACCATTTTCTGATTACGGCCTTGATAACCTCTACTTTGGCAAGGACAGCCTGTGGACAGGAAGTGCCTACCAGCCATTTTACCACGATACGGTCAGCACAACCGATCTGGTAAGACGCAGGTGGCTGGACAATCACTTTTATGGCCTCACCTGGTCTTTCCAATATAGAAAAGAAAAGACCGACCTGATCATCGGCGGGGCATACAATCAATATGACAGGGCCAGGCATTACGGAGAAATCATATGGGCTGAGTTTTCGGACCAAAGCCAATATGGTCAGGAATATTACAACAATACGGCTTTTAAGAACGATTTCAATGCCTTTGTAAAGGCAGCCTGGACACCGGTGCCTGAACTTACCCTGTACGGCGATATGCAGTACCGGTATATTTCTTATTCGGTAAACGGGATTGAAAGCCATCTGAATCCGGTAACCATTGATGAAACTTTCCACTTCCTCAATCCCAAGGCAGGTATCAGCTATAACCTGAAAGCCGGTACTTTGTACGCCTCTTACAGTATAGCTCACCGTGAACCTATCCGGGATGATTATATCGATGCATTACCCGGAGAACAACCAAAACCAGAGGTACTGGGTGACTTTGAAATGGGCATACGGAAAACCGGAGCCGGTTTGCAATATGCTGTGAATTACTTCCTCATGAATTATACCAATCAGCTGGTGCTCACCGGTGAGATAAATGATGATGGCGCGTACATCCGAAAGAATGCCGGAAAAAGTTACCGGACAGGAATAGAGATGTCAGCAGCCGTTAAATTCGGAACACTGGCCGAACTCAGCGGGAACCTTTCACTGAGTATAAATAAAACCGATTACCGGCAGGTGGATGATCAGGGTGAGATACGAGGAATTCAGTAACAGGGATATTTCTTTCTCACCGGGAATCACAGCCGGATCGCAACTGAGGGTATTCCCGCTTCAAAACTTTGAAGTCGACTGGCTGATTAAATTCGTCGGGAAACAATATCTCGATAATACCGGCCAACAAAGAACTGATGCTCGGTGGTTATATGGTCAATGATCTCCGACTGGCTTATCTGATCTCAAAAGAAAAAATGCCCGGCATTGAATTAACGCTGCTTGTCAATAACCTTTTCAATGCCCTTTATGAATCCAACGGATATGTATATGATGACTCCCCTTATTATTATCCCCAGGCTGGCATCAATTTCCTGGCAGGCATAACTGTAAAATTTTGATTTTTAAGGCATTGAAATAAATGTAAAAAAATATTTCTTAAAATTTCTTAAAATCATAGAATCGTGAAACAATTATGGCATGATTTTCGTTATTTAATCAGTGGGTTAATAATAATAGTTTAATTAGGGTTAAAAGTAGTTTTTTTCAGGGTTTTTTTCGTAAATTTTAGGTTTAATGGTTAGGGTTAAAAAGCAGGGAGTCTCTCAGAGTCTCCTGGTTTTTTTTGTTATATATACAGGCATACTCAAATTGGCACCTTCAAAACAAATTAATTGCCATAACATCACAATTAATTTAAATTTTTGCTTCTTTTGTATTATAATAATTCAACCCTACTAGGCAGCAATGGTGAGTTTATACAAAAGTACATGGAAAGCTTGTCATTCTTCGGTATGCTCCATCAGGTTCCTGAATGGTAATGATATTGAGATTGTATCCGTTACTGGTTTTAAATCAGGGGATTACCTGTTTACACACGATATGGTAAACCGGTTGCACAAGGCCGAGTTCGTTGAGATTAAGTTTGTAAAAGAGGACGGGCACACCATTGCTGCCATCGAAAGACTTTCCTTGCATGATTTTTCGGAACGCATTATAACTTCCTATGATCAGGAAATCACGGGATTTTCCATGATTTCCATAGTGATCTGGCATTTGATGAGATCCCTTCGCTGGAATTGGCAGTTAACCGGCATGTATATATCGGACAGGCAGTGGCCGTTCTGGGATACCAGTATGACAATCCCAGCCTTACCATAAAATCGGGCATATTGTCCACAGTGATCCATCGCAACAATAACCGATACCTGCAATTCGACGGTTCCACCATCTGGGGCAATTCCGGCAGTCCGCTGATAGATCTGAAAACCAATGAAGTATTGGGCATTATCGGGTATAAGCTCGACCGCAAGAACAAATCGTACGAAAAAATGATGGAGATCAGCAACTCCAATATCAAAATGCTCGAAAAAGCCCAGGGTGAATTTGAAGTATCCGGCGTTGATCCGATCCAGGTTCTTATTGCCTGGCAAAAACAAATTCTTCAGCTTGCCGGCGAAATTTACAAAGCCTCAGGTAGCGGAATAGGCGTGGCTATTGATGTTAAAACTGTTAAACATCTGCTTGAAGGCGGCAGGGATTGATATGGCCTGAAACAGGGACAGGTAATACCTGCAACAACGACCATGCATTAGGCATTATTCACTTTTTCAAGGCATTCCTTGCACACTTTTCACTTCTTCTTCCTAAGGTTATTGTAATCAATATAATATAATATCTTAACCGAAAAGCTGTTGGTTTGATCGGAATTCCAGGTTTTTTAAGGTTTTCCAGGTAATTCTTCATTCACCTGGTCGCGGCTGTCATAGAATGGAATTTTTCCAGGCCAGTAAGTTCGGATCCCGGAGCAAATATCCACCTGAAGACCAGGTCGATATTAAAGGCATTATAATTTTCATCATTATTCCCGCAGTATAGTTCGGATCAGTCACCAATGATCCGTCGTCCTGCAACTGATAATACTCTTGTTAGTCAGCACCCGACCAGTAATGTCGCATCCTCAGTCAAATCCGGCTTTATTGTTAAATGGCATAGGAAGTTCCCAAGACATTTTCCATCGTATTGACATCGCGCCTTGCAAAATAAATGGTATCTTCACTGTTCCGTCATATCCACAAATCCCCGGTCGTTGATTTCATTTTCAAACTCCATGATCATAAGAGAGCTCGTAGCGTCTCCCTATCCTGACATTCACATCTCCATTCCCCAGATAGGCATACTGATCGGTTCCGGAATCGTGTAACCACCGATACCTCCATTCACAGGCTTATCGGCTTTCCGCTGTCGGTAAATGCATAAATATTATAATTGTACCTATAGGGCTCAAAATAATACCGGTCCTCTACCCTGGGTTCATAATAATCATATCGGTCTCCTGAATAATTAAGATTGATTTGCATGCCGTAATTGTTTTTAAACTGTTGAAATGCATTCAATCCCAATACATTGTCCGAAAGAGTTATTGCCCTTATACATGCGGTTATGATCCCACCACAAGTGTTGTATGAATTTCCCGGAAAATGCCAAAAAGGCTCAATGATATTATAGTTTACAAAGGTTTCCGTATGTCATTTCATTGTTCCGCCTGAGATACCCCATGTCATTCGGGTTATATTTATCAGAATACACTGTTTGCGAAATTCCATAACGAAGTTTACCGCTGTTTTTTTCAAGTCCGAGTCCTGCAAAAAAGCCGGTTTCCTGTTCTCCTTCATTCCGTGTGCTGATGCCTCCCTTTCCTTTCACGGCAAATGTTTTGGCCTTATTTCTGATCTGGAAATCCGTAGCGGTTACATTGGCGATAAAACGGATCATTGGCCATGGCCATGTTGGTATTGATCAGACTGATATAGGAATTGTTCTTCAGCGATTTATCCACACAGCCACATTATAATTGGTAAAAGGCTGAACTAGCACTATCCCGTTCATGTCCGGTAATGGTATCCTTCAAGATAGCGTTGGATTAAGCGACATGGCATTCAGAAATCCCAGTCCCCATCCTCTGGTGGTACGGCCTGATACTTTGGTGGCATTCAGCAGCTGTGTTTCGCTGGGACTATAATCTACAATTTCATTTTCGGCCAGCTCATCATAGGCTTTATAGGAAAACTTCGGACTCGCGCCAATCCGTCGTGAATAAAAGATCTCCGCCCGATCAAACAGTTCGGTTCCTTCAGTGAAAAACTGCCTTTTTTCCGAGTAATAAAATTCATAAGGCGAAAGGTTCAACTGCTGGTCATCGGATTGAATCTGACCAAAATCGGGAATAAGCATCATATCGAGCGTAAAACTCTCGCTGATTCCGTATTTCAGATCCATTCCTCCCTTATAGACAAATTCGGGAGATGAACTCCTCCCTTGAATTCGGTATAAGCGGCTGCATAAGGACTAAACGAAAGACGCACCGGTGGTTTAATATTCTGAATTCCGGTCAACTGACCTTCCTGGTGAATAAATCCGGAGACTTCACGATCAATGAAATTCCAGGAACTGTTGGAATTGTACCGGCGGATATTCCTGAACATCTGCAGGCCCCAGGTACCCCTGCCATTCTCGGGGAAACGCAAGGCCGAATAGGGAATCCGCAGCTCCACTATCCAACCTTTATCGGTTACCCTGGTCTTGCTTTGCCAAACGGCATCCCAATTATCATCCTCATAATCATAATCGCTTTTCACTGCCTTAATATCAGTCTGCACCCCTGCAGGAGTTATAAAAAACCCATAAGCCAGCTGACCCTGGTTATATGGATCGAAATAAATGCCGAAATAATCCGACATGCCAATGTTGTCGCGTTCTGAAAAAAAGTTGAAAATACTGTCCGGTGAACTGTCATATAACATGGCCCCTACATATATCGCGGTCTGATCATAAAGAATGTAAACTTCAGAAGGCTGATAGGCAGGTTTTCCGTTATAGGGCTGCAACTGAACAAAATCTTTTGCAGGCTGTGCCTGGGAATATCCTGGTTCATCGAGGATACCATCAATGTTTATCGGAGAAGAAATGCTGAGTGCTTCAACAGATTTTTTCGCGGGTGACACAACCTTATCCTTTTCCTGTGCTGAAATAACCCCTGCATACAGGAAGAGCAGGAGACTAAATAAAAATTTCATCCGATGGTTAATAATTTTGTTTTCAGGGTATCTAACATGAACTGATTTCAATTGCCTTGCCGGATTAGATACGTAAATACGCATATAATGCTGCATATTTAACATTATTTAGGTATTTTTTAACAAATTGGTACGGTCGAATCAGGGGTCTATTCGGGATATGACCGTAAGAGGTGGGGTATACCCTACCTCACCCTTCATCATAAGACCTCACACCTCACTATAAGACCTCACCCCTGCACCCCTCTCCTAAAAGAGAGGGGAACAGCCGCAACGAGAATCTTTTCGTTCACATGAATGCTTACGATTAACTTCTTCCTCCCCTGTCCTAAAAGAGAGGGGAACAGCCGCCAATGAGAATCTTTTGTTCACATAAATGCTTACGATTAACTTCTTCCTCCCCTGTCCTAAAAGAGAGGGGAACAGCCGCAACGAGAATCTTTTCGTTCACATGAATGCAAACGATTAACTTCCTCCCCTCTCCTTTAGGAGAGGGGCCGGGGGTGAGGTGTTTGGCCGGGGGTGAGGTCTATAAATATCTCCCCGTCACACTTCTCTCTTCCGCTGCAACCTCTTCCGGCGTGCCGGCTGCCAGCAATTGCCCTCCATTTCGTCCACCCCCGGGTCCCAGATCAATGATCCAGTCTGCTTGCCTGATGACGTCCAGGTTATGTTCAATGACAATTACCGAGTTGTTTTGGTTTACCAGTTTTCGGATAATGCCCATCAGCTTTTCGGTATCGGCCATGTGCAATCCGGTGGTGGGTTCGTCCATGATATAAATCTTTCCCTTTTTATGCAGTTCCGAAGCAAGTTTAATACGCTGGCACTCGCCTCCGGAAAGGCTGCTCAACGATTGTCCGATTTCGAGATAATCCAGTCCAACATCGGCCAAAACAGTAAGACGGTGCCTGATTTCCCGGTCGTTAAAAAAGTCGGCCGCTTCCCTGATGGTCAGGTTCAGTATCTCAAAAATGTTTTTCTGATGGTATTTTATTTCAAGTACTTCATCGCGGTAACGTTGTCCGCTGCATTCATCACAGGTCATTTTCACATCATCCATAAAGCTCATCTCAATGCTCAGGTAGCCCATTCCCTTGCATTTCGGACAGGCGCCCCTTGAATTGAAACTGAATAAGGATGCATCGGAACCGGTGGCCAGGGCAATCTCCTTCCTGATCAGATCAAAGATGCCGATGTAGGTGGCCGGATTTGAACGCGACGATTTGCCGATGGAACTCTGATCCACTACAATGGCATCGGGATGCTGTTTCACAAAAACTTCATGAATAAGGCTGCTCTTGCCTGAACCGGCAACGCCGGTAATACAGGTAAACACGCCTTTGGGAATATCAACGCTCAGGTTTTTCAGGTTATGCACAGTGGCATTCCGGATGGGGTAAAACTCCACCGGTTTTTTGCGGTCATATGACAAAGCGGAAGTCTTGACCGACAGGTACCTGGAGGTAAGCGTACCGGATCTGAGCAAATCCTCATAACATCCCGAAAACAGAACATGGCCGCCATTCTTCCCGGCTTCGGGACCTATGTCGATCAACCAGTCGGCCGACCGGATGATATCAGGATCATGCTCTACCACCAGCACACTGTTGCCTTTATCACGCAGCTTACGCAACATGTTGATCAGCATGGCGTTATCCCTGGGGTGTAATCCTACCGAAGGCTCATCGAGAATATACATCATGTCCACCAGATCACAATCGAGCTGCCGCGCCATTTTGACGCGCTGTGATTCCCCGCCGGAAAGCGTAGACACCGACCTGTTCAGCGAAAGATAGCCGACGCCTGTATCAATCAGGTGGCCCAGTACCCGTCGCATCTTGATCACCATGGGCCTGGCAATTTCAATATCCAGTTCCGACAGCCAGGCATCCAGATCGGTAAGTTCCATGGTCACCAGTTCCGGAATAGTGGTGCCGCTGATCTTCACTGCCCTGGCCTTTTCATTGATCCTGATTCCGTGACAATCGGAACAATCGCTATATTCGAAATACCTGCTATAGGCATCCTTTCGCACTTCAGGAAGTTCGTCCTCACCCTTGCCGATATACAATCTTTCAAGCTTTCGTGCAATTCCTTCGAAATTCTTGGAATACGTACCGGTGCCGTGCTTTTTTACAATGGGAAGGTTCTCGGCATAGAGGAGTTTCTCCATTTCTTCATTGGAGAAGTCTTTCAAGGGTCTGTCCACATCAAAAAGATCGATTGCCGTAATCTCACGCCAGTTCCATCCCTCCACCCGGTAGTCGGGATGGGTTATTGCTCCTTCACGGATCGACTTTTCCCTGTCGAGCATCAGGCCGGTATTCACCATAATGCGTTTGCCAAGTCCCTTACAGGCCGGGCACATTCCTTCGGGGTGATTGAAGGAGAACACATAGGACCAACCGGTAAAGGGCTCACCGCAACGTGAAAATAGCATCCGCAGGTAAGTATACAATTCGGTGGCAGTTCCCACGGTACTGCGCAGATTTCTGCCCATACGGTTCTGGTCGATCACAATGGCAGTGGAGATATTATTGATCTCCTCCACGGGTGGCCTCGAAAGCTTGGGCAAACGGCGACGTGCAAAGGAGGAAAAGGTTTCTATGAGCTGGCGTTGTGCCTCGGTGTAAAGCGTGTCAAAAACCAGCGATGATTTGCCGGAACCACTCACCCCGGTAAAGACCACCACTTTGCTTTTGGGTATCTCCAGGGAAATGTTCTTGAGGTTGTGGGTGGTGGCGTTGCGGATGATGATGTTATTATATGACATAGTATCATATTAGTTCTCATTATAATTAACCTCTGTTACCTCCAGTTTCAACCACCGCAGATCTCCTTCTTTCAGTTTCCAGGTAACCGTTGATTTCGTAGGAATACGGATGCCTTCAAACTCCCGGTAACCCTCCGGATCAACCTGAATGAACCAGTCCTCAAGCGTGGCTCCTCCTTTTCTGTCGTAATAGCGTTTTGCCTCGAAACTAACCATATCACCTTCCTGTGTATACCGGTATAATCCTGATGCTTCAATATCACCATAAGTCATGGTGACTTTTGCAGACAGGCTGTCGACCTCCTCCCACCTGAGATAAGGCTCTAGTGCAGAGGACGGAAACCAGGCCAATTCCGCCAGGTAGCGCAGCAGGGAGCCCTGGTCAGTCTCTTTATTCTTTACATCAGCCACCGTTATCAATGATGCCAATTTAATCAGCATATGCCCCTTCCCGTCCCTATACTGATCCCTGGCAATCATTTTAAGTCCTGCTGGAGCGTTCACTTTCGCCTTCCAGATGAAACCAGGATCCTCAATTCTGAACCATTGTTCCGCTTCAAAGGGCATCCACCGGGCATCCGGTTTGGTGCGCATCTGACCAGTCTGGTATAGATGGACCGTTTGTATGGCTTCTTTACCTATTACACCCGAGTGTTTCAACCATTTTTGCACAATGGGTGGCATCAGGGCATTGGCAGAATCACTTACCGGAATTCCCCTGGAAAGCGAAGACGGCATAAAAGATTTGACCTCTGAACGCACCATTCGGTTGAACTGCCAGCTGCCGGCCCCGATTAGTGCAGCAATCAGTACAATCACATTGGCCAGGGTGCCAAATCGGGCATCGTGCCAGGTCATGATGATCAGTAACTGGGAAAGAAAAATCGCAATTACTCCAATAATCCACCAGGAATCTTTCTTTAACAGGAAAAACAAAAGCGAAATTAAAAACAAAATGGCTGTGGCCAGCCAAATGATCCCGGAAGGTTTGGCGATGGGAACGGTTAATTCTTTAATTTCAGCCAATCCGAAAGCCTTTACAAAGCCCATGAGATGGATGAGGGCGTGAATGAACAGGATAACACTAAAGAGGATTTTCATGGTGTTCTGCTTTTTAGCGTCCCTTTAGGGCGTTACGCTTCAAAAGTAATAAAAATTATTGTTGAGGGAAAAGGGAGATGGGGAGATAAGGAGAATTGGGGAATGGGAGACAGTAGACCAGAAGACCAGAAGACCAGTAGACCAGAAGACCAGGAGAGGTGGAGAGGGGGAGAGGGGGAGAAGAAGGTAATTGGTGAACAGTACGCGGTGGGGATCAGAAAAAAACCGAATTTTAGGCTTTTAAGATAAAATCATGTGAAGCCGATGCCATGCTCCTGATGGTTACCGTTTCGAAGTAATTATTGCCCGGCCGCGAAGGCTTGAATTCCACCGGCACGTAATGCTCTCCATAGCCCCTGGCAAGGCCGCTCTTTGTCACTTTTTCAACCAGGACTGTCTGCGGTTTTCCGATGAACGACTGCCGGTAATTCCGCTTGTTTTCCAGGGAAAGCTCCCGGATTTCAAGACTTCTTTGCTGCTTGACTTTCTCAGGAACCTGCAAGGGCATACGCTCGGCCCTTGTACCCATCCTTACTGAATACTTGAAGGTGTGAACATGACTGAAACCAACCTGTCTGGTGATATTGCAGGTGGCTTCAAAATCCTCCTCCGTCTCTCCGGGAAAACCCACCATGATGTCGGTGGTGAAATTGAACAGGGGGTGACGGTTCCTCAGATGCTCAATAATTTTAAGGTAAGCTGATATCTGGTAGGTGCGCCGCATCTGCATCAGTATGCGGTCGGAACCGCTTTGCAGGCAAAGGTGAAGGTGCGGACAAAGCTTTTCATGCGAAAACAGATCATACAGGGATTGGTCAAATCCCTCCGGTTCAATGGAGGAAATCCTTACCCTGAAACTTCCTTCTGTTTCCAGGATTTTCCCCAGCAAGCGTGTGAAATCAATCCCCTCGTAATCATAACGGCTGATGTTCACACCGGTCAGCACAATTTCGTTATATCCCAGCCCGATCACCTGCCTGATATTCTCCAGGATATCTTTCACCGGCCGGCTCACTGCCCTGCCCCTTACCGTGGGCACAATGCAAAAGGTGCAGAAATTGTCACAGCCATCCTGGATCTTGATCATGCTTCGTGTGTGAAAACTCTTTTCCGCCACGGTAAAGCCGAATACATCTTTCTTCAGCATGTCCGGCGAGAGGATCTCTCCGTTGAAATGAGCCTCCACCAGGGGAAGTATACTGGCTTTGCTCTTATTATCAATCACATAATCAATATCTTCACGATTCTCCAGATATTGTTTCTGGCTTTCGGCCATACAGCCTGTTACTACTACCAAACCACCGGTTTTGCCATGCACCGCCTGATTGATGGCGGTTTTTGATTTATGGTCACCCTGGTTGGTCACCGTGCAGGTATTCACTACATATACATCCGCCGGTTCATTGAATCCTACTATGTCGTAACCCGATTTGTAGAAATCGGTAAGTACCGAATCTGTCTCAAACTGGTTCAGCCGGCATCCCAGGGTTTTAAAGGCTACTTTTTTCTTCATGTAAGCTCCGGCACACCGATTAAGTTTTTCACCAGTTCCCCTTCAACCGAGTAGGATGCTGCCGAAGTAATCTCAAGCCATACAAAAGTACCGGGAAGTATGGGTTGCGGTGAGGCAAACCTGCACTACAATGCGGCCTTCGGTGATACCCGACAGGTATCCGGCTTTCCGGTCATGCCCCGTTACCAGCACCTTAAGCTTTTTCCCGATCAGGTTTCTGTTGTATTGCAAGGAATGTACTGTTAATTCTTCGGTAAGCACATGCAACCGCTTTTTCTTCACCTGCATGGGAATATCATCATCCCAACGGGAACTGGCCGCACCCGGACGGGGGGAATACACTGCAATATAGGCCATGTTGAACCGGATAGTTTCCATTGCCCTGAGTGTGTTCTCAAACTGTTCTTCGGTTTCCCCGGTAAAGCCCACAATAATATCGGTAAAGATTGTTGCGCCGGGGAGGATTTGCCTGATGGAATCAATGATACGCTGGTAATCTTCCATCGAATGCCTGCGGTTCATTCTGATCAGTACTTTGTCATCTCCCGATTGCAGAGGAAGATGGATCTGTTTGGCCAGACAATCATAGGCAGCAATGGTTTCCAAAACCTCCCTGCTCATATCGCGCGGATGCGGTGAAGTGAAATACACCCAGAATTCCTTTTGTACCAGCTTCCCATACTCGCCGATAGCTTTCAGCAAACCGGGAAAAGTAAGTTCAGCACCGTGTTTATCGAGCCCGTAAGCGTTCACATTTTGTCCCAGCAGGGTGATGGATTTATACCCTTTTTCAACCACCTCTTTCAGCTCCTCGAGGATTTCCTGCGAGGGCCTCGAGATTTCTCTTCCGCGGGTATAGGGAACGGCACAGAATGTGCAAAACTTGTCACATCCGTTTTGTATGGGAATATACGCCTCATATTCTGAAACATAGGATGGGTGCAATTTCCAGAAATCTTTGATTTTCTCTTCAGGCCGCACTGCCGCTGCACGGGCAACCGTACCTTCACCGGAGGTCAGTTTCAATCCTGACACTGCCAAACGTTCTGTTGACAAGACCTTCGGCGCTGCTGAAAACTGACTCGCGACACCATACTGCCTGATCATATCCGGAAGATCCGGCAATTCGGCCATGGTAAACTCAAGATCAAATAATTTCAGGAATTTTTGCCGGTCAGCGGGAAGCACACAGCCGGAAACAAAGGTCAGCAAATTGCGGCTGTTTTTCCATTTGTTCCACCTGGCAATACGGGAGTATACCTTGTCAATCGACTTTTGCCTGACCGAACAGGCCAGAATGCCCAAAAGGCTGGCATCCTCCTCCTTATCGGTCCAGCGGTAGCCCATTCCTTCCACCACGGTACGAACCCGCTCGCTGTCCGATTTGTTCATCTGGCAGCCGAGTGTCAAAATATGGTAATTCATCTGCAAATCTTAAAAAGGCAGGAAAGAACCTGCAACACCAAACCGCGACTTAAAAATACACTTCCGTTTTGATATTTCCCGAGGGAAATCCGCGCGAAGTCAGCAAATCATACACCTCGTAAATCATGTCGCAATTTCCGCAAAGATACACCATTGTATTAAAATCCAATGGCCTTTCTTTAAGGTAATCGGTCACCCTGCCGTTAAAATCACCATCCTGATCCCGCGATGTGCAAAGTACGAATCGGTTACGTGGATAACGGTGCTTTTCATAGGACTCGGAGGCATATCTTACCCCGTGCAGCAAAGTATAATCCAGGGCGGGATACGAACCGGTGATACTCCGGAAAGGAGCTATGCCCGTACCGGTTCCAATGAACAGGAACTTCTTATTCCTATTTTGCTCATCAATGGTAAAATAGCCAAAAGGACCGTCCACTTCAAGCAATTCACCCGGGATAAGTTTTTTCAGCTGCCTGGATACCAAACCATTGTCAACTTCCTTGATGAGCACTTCCAGGGAGGTATCCTGTTCTGTACTATATATGGAGTATTCACGTACCTGATTGTTTCCGGGAATACCAAGGGTAATGTGCTGACCTGCCCTGAAATGAATATCGTTCCTGTCGAAACGCAGGACATAAGTTTCTGCGGTGAGTTTCCGGATTTGCTGCAGCCTGAAAACTTTTCTGACAAAAACTGGTTCGTTCACGGTAACTTGCGCCGGGGTACGGACAATGCTGTTCCTGCCAGCCTGATTTTTGGGATGTATTTTTGCGAATTCCATAATTCTTTAAGAAATTACCGTTAGTAACAAGCAAAACTTGGAATTTGTTCTGAAGGAATTAGAATCGCCCGTATTTTCAGCTAATTTTGTAAGAATAAATGTTTGTGCTTCAGAATTGCTTAGCTTTAAATTTTTATAGCGTTTTCAATATCAAATAGTTCGTGATATACCCGCAGAATTTCGAGATCAAGACCGGATTCGACCAGATCAGGGAACTGGTAAAGGAACATTGCCTTTTTATACCTGGCAGGCAAAAAGTGGATGAAATGGCTTTCAGCGCTGATTTTAACCAGCTGAAAGAGTTGCTTGATCAAACCGCCGAATTCAAGGAAATATGCCTGTTCGAGGAAAACTTCCCGGCGGATAACTACCATGACCTGACACCGGGATTAAAGAAAGCCCGGATAGAGGGTACATACCTGGAAACCGGGGAAGTTTATGATCTCAAAAGATCGTTGGAAACCATCAAGGCTATCCTTCGCTTTTTCAAGAATACTGCACCGGAAAAGTACAGGAACCTGAAAAAACTTGCCGGGGATGTTAAGTATTTCAGTTATGTGGATGAAAGAATTGATGCCATCCTGACCAAACAGGGGAAAATCAAAGATAATGCCTCGCCCGATCTGCGGCACATCCGTGATGCCATAACAGAAAAACACGCCAGTGCAGGTAAAAAGCTTCAGAGCCTTTTAAAAAAGGCTATTGATGCCGGCTATGTTGAAAAGGAAACCGCTATTTCCATCCGCAACGGCCGGCAGGTGATCCCGGTACCGGTCTCAAACAAGCGAAAGATCGGAGGCATCGTTCACGATGAATCCGCTACCGGCAGAACCGCTTATGTTGAACCCGCCGAAGTGGTGGAACTGAACAACGAGATCAAGGAACTTGAGATTGCCGAAATCAGGGAGATCATCAAAATTCTGGTTGCTTTTACCAGCGCCATCCGGCCTTATATCGATGACCTGCTGGCAAGCTTTGACTTCCTGGGCACCATTGATTTCGTCAGGGCAAAAGCAATGTTTGCATTGCGCATCAATGCCGGTATGCCGGCACTGATAAACTCGGCCGGTCTCAGATGGAAACAGGCGGTTCATCCATTGCTTTTCCTGCACCACAAAAAGGACAACAAGGAAGTTGTTCCGCTCGATATTTACCTCGACGAAAAAAACCGGATTCTGTTAATTTCCGGACCCAACGCAGGAGGCAAATCGGTATGCCTGAAAACGGTGGGCCTGGTGCAATACATGCTGCAGTGCGGACTGCTGGTTCCCCTTGTTGAAAGCTCCGAAGCCGGCATATTCAAGGACATCCTTATTGATATCGGTGATGAACAATCGATTGAGAACGACCTCAGCACCTACAGCTCCCACCTGCTGAACATGAAGAGTTTCTTAAGGCATGCCTCTCCGCAAAGCCTTGTCCTGATCGATGAATTCGGCACAGGTACAGAGCCACAGATCGGGGGAGCCATTGCCGAGGCCATTCTGGAAGCGCTGAACGGAAAACAAACCTATGGTGTGATAACCACCCATTATTCCAACCTGAAACATTTTGCCTCCGCGGCTCCCGGTATTGCCAACGGTGCCATGATGTTCGATACAGCCAAATTGAAACCTCTGTTCCGTCTGGAAATCGGGAAACCCGGCAGTTCTTTTGCCATTGATATTGCACGTCAGATAGGTTTGCCGGAGGACATTCTCAGGAATGCCTCTGAAAAAGCAGGGGAAGACCATATCAATTTCGACCGCCACCTGCGGGAAATCCTTCGTGATAAAAGGTACTGGGAGGAAAAACGTGACAGGATCAGGATCAATGAGAAACGACTGACGGCCATGCTCGACCAGTACGAGGAGGAGCTCGGTCAAACCAGGAAAATGCGGAAGGAGATCCTGGAAAAGGCCCGTCATGAGGCTGAAAATCTGCTCTCCAACACGAATAAGGAAATTGAAAAGACCATCCGGCTAATCCGAGAATCCCAGGCAGAAAAGGAACCTACCAAAGAAGCCCGGAAGGAACTTGAAACTTACAGGAACAGTCTCCCGACGGAAGAAACCATTGGTGACAAAACACTGGAAACAAAGCTGGGGGAAGTACGCAAACAGGTAAAAAAATATAAAAAAGAACCTGTAACACCGGAACCGGTGGCGAAACCTGCAGACAGTAAAATATTGGCCCCGGGCGACGTTGTGCGCCTCCTGGGTCTGAATGCCGAAGGAGAGATCCTGGAGATTTCCGGTGACCATATTCTGGTTACCTACGGTGAAAGCATGATCACCTCGGTAAAGCGTGCCAACCTGGAGAAGGTTCCCGACGGGGAGATCAGCTCACGACCAACGTTCAGGAAGGGCTGCCCGCTTCGACTGGAGTATCAGCCAGCGCAAGCTCAATTTCAAATCCGAAATTGATATCCGGGGCAAGCGCGGCGACGAGGCCCTGGATATTGTCAGAAGTTTTATCGATGATGCTACAGTAGTGGGTGTTTCTGAATTACGGATCCTGCATGGCAAAGGGAATGGGATATTGAAAAGTCTGGTGCGGGAATACCTTAATGCGCTCGATGTGGTGCGTTCCTGCAAAGATGAACATGCAGAACGAGGCGGATCGGGAATTACCGTCGTGACACTTGATTTCTGACAGCATGGAACCAAGGGCAGAAATAGTCATATTGTGCGCAACCAAAACACCGCGACTGTCCTATGTGGCAAATTACCTGTCCTCCAACCTGGGAGTCACTTTCATGCTGGCCCAATCGCCTGACGCATTGAAGGAATCAGGCATTATCAGTCAGTATTTCATTAATTACAGCGATAAGCCCACGGACAGGGCCTTTAATATTTACTCAGCCGGATTGCTGCAGGAAACCGAAATCAGAAAGCATGAGCCTGAACTGAGCGGGCATCTCGCACAGCCCTTGCTATATCCTGCACCTGAAGGCTTTGACTTATCTTTTGATGTTTTCTCGGCCGTTTTTTACCTGCTTTCGCGTTACGAGGAATATCTGCCTTTCAAACCCGACAAACACGGACGTTTTGAAGCTGACCAGGCTTTCGCCTACCGACACAACTTCCTCGAAGTACCCGTGGTTGACCAGTGGATGGACTTGCTCAGGGCCTCCCTGAAGCTTAAATTTTCCGGACTGAACTTTCCGGTGCAGAAATTCCGTTTTGTTTCAACTATTGACGTGGACAGTCCATGGGCCTACCGGCACAAGGGACTGTTTCGCATTGCCGGAGGATTATTCCTGCATGCGGCACGACTGAATACACGCGAATTGAAATTCCGGCTGCAGGTGCTCAGCGGAAAAAAAACCGATCCCTTCGACACGTATGAATATATCAGGGAAACCGAACAAAAGTACGGATTTGAATCGGTGTTCTTTTTCCTGTCCGGCAATTACGGTCGCTATGACGTCAATTATGCACTGAATAACCGTCACTTTATCGATCTGCTGGATCGCCTGAGATTCGAAAGGACCATTGGCATACACCCTTCGCTCAAATCAACCCGGAGTTACCCCCTGCTGAATTACGAATTCAAACATTTTTCCCGATTGTTGGGCGAAAAACCGATCATCAGCCGGCAACATTTCCTGATGTTGAAATTACCTGAACTTTATCGGCAATTGATCCGTATTGGCATCCTGGTGGATTATTCCATGGGTTATGCCTCCCTTCCCGGATTCAGGGCCGGTACCAGCTTGCCTTTCAGATTTTATGACCTTGGGAGGGAAACGGAAACCAACCTGCTCATTCATCCGTTTCAGGTCATGGATGTGACATTAAAACAGTATCTCGGCCTGAGTCCCGGAGAGGCTTTGCAAAGAATCCACCGGCTGGTGAAAAGCATAAAAGAGGTACATGGTGTATTTACCAGCCTGTGGCATAATGAATCGCTTTCGGAATATGGCATGTGGAAGGGATGGCGGGAGGTGTTCGAGGGAATGGTGGGGATGATGAATGAGGAACCTGCCTGCCGGCAGGCAGGTTATGAATTAGGAATGAGGAATTAGGAATGATCCAATATTTAAGACATAACGAGATTGACATAGTGCGCTGGGACAAATGCATTGATCGGAGCGTGAACCGGATGCCTTATGCTTCTTCCTGGTGGCTCGATGCTGTATGTGCCGGATGGGAGGCACTTGTGCTGGATGACTACCTTGCCGTCATGCCCCTCACCCGGAACAGAAAACTGGGTATTGATTATTTGTATCAGCCTTTCTTTACCCAGCAACTGGGAGTTTTTTCACCGGAGCGGATATCTTCCTCCGCATTAAGCGACTTTCTTGCAGCCATTCCAGCATTATATCGGTATATCGACATCCAGATGAATTCCGGGAACCATCCGGACCATAAGGATTTCCGGTATACCTCCCGGAAAAATTACTCACTGGATCTGTCCATGTCCTATATCAGGCTGGCCTCCGGATATCATCGCAATTGCAGGCGGAATATTCAAAAAGCTGTTCATTCAGGCCTGACCGTGAAACCGGGTCCCGGACCGGCGATTTTTACCCGATTTATTCAGATGCACCTCGATAAAAAACTTACCGGCAAAGGAAAAAGCTTCTATCCTGTTCTGCAAAAAATTACCACTGCCAGTATGCAGAACGGTACCGGAAAAATTCTGGGAGTTTACAAACCTTCAGGAGACCTGCTTGCCGCCGGATGGTTTGTGCAGCATGCCGGAAGGTATACCTTCCTGGTATGCGCCTCCACCCCTGCCGGAAAAGAAAATCAGGCCATGTACCTGCTGGTGGATCATGCCATCAGGGAAAAAGCCGGTACAGAATTAATCTTCGACTTTGCAGGATCTAACCTTCCCGGAGTAGCTTATTTCAACCAGGGCTTCGGTGCAACAGAAAGCTTTTACCCTGCAGTGAAACGCAATATGCTTCCCTGGCCTCTGTGCCTGTTTAAAAGATAAACGTTTAATTTTTATTGCAGAACAAATAATTGCACGCCCATGGTTTTGAAATATCTCATGGTTTAAGATCATACGGCACCAGGCTATTCAGAAATGCCACAGCTCCCAGGGGATATAGATCTTCTTTTCATTGAACTTTTGACCTGCCTTTTCCCTGGCAATGAACAGGGCATTGTTTAATATTTCTGCCGGTTCACACCTGGAAAGCTTCCACACAAAATTTTAGCATGGCTGAAAGGATATGCGAACCAGAACGCTATTTGCAGGAAAAATTACCTGACATACACCGATCTTACCTCTTTTACCCTTTCCGTCCAGAAATGACGGAAATCTGCACGGGGTGACCTGCACAGGTATACCGTGGTGCCGTACTCACGGGCATATGGATTGGTTATGCTGCCAACCGAATCGATCCGGGCAAAAAGGGAATCAATATCCCTTCCGAGTTCACCGTTCACGTAAAAAAACAGGTCCCCGGCAGCGGGTATGGAATCAGGAACCCACAACAGGTAGCTGTCGGAGAAACTTGCTACCTGCGGCAATCCGAATGGTTTGCCATAATGTTCTATGGCCCCGGCCTGTCCGTAATTTTCAGCGTAGATCATGATCCGGTTTTTATCACAGATGGTATCGCACGCACGTATTACTATATCGCCCAGTTCATCCCAGCCCAGCATATCCGCAAAATCCTGTGGAAGGGGATGCATTCTGCCGTCTTCCCAGCGCAACAATGCTTCCGCTCCCATTTTTGGCGGGATCCGGGCATAAAAATCAGCCAGCCGGGAAGCCGGCATGATGGGAATGCCTCCCGGAATGAGCGGCAATGAAAGGAAAACGATCAATACCGCCAGAGCAACCTGCCACACCCTTGATTTCACATAATTTTCCCATGAAACCCCGCCCGCAGCAAACATAAAAGGATACAGGCCGGCTGTATAATAGCTTTTTCCGCGAAGAATCAGAAATAATAGCAGCACGGAAAGGTAAATAAAGCCAAAAACACGGAAATTTTTTGATTTGCCGCTAAACAGCAGCCAGAACAGGCCTGAGATCCAGATGACGGAACCTACGGTAAACATAAGAACCTGATCGATCAGAATATTGGCCCTTTTCACATTTACCAGCTGGGTATCATGCAATTCCTGCATATGCCGGATGACAGGAAAACCGTGAGTATATTGCCAGATCAGGTTCGGCAGAAACAGCAGAAAAGCAATCAGTACCGCATACCAGGTGTATTTGTTTATCCACAGCCGCCGGTTAGGTGTGAGCAAAACGGATAGAAAGATGCCTGCCGCCAAAAAAATCACCATGTATTTATTGAGTATGCCCAGGCCGAATCCAACACCCATCAGCATCAGGTATACCGGTTTTTGGGTATTGATATACCGCAGGAGCCAGAATAAAATCAATGTCCAGAACAGGATGTCGAAAGGAACAGGCTGGAGCATGGAATACCCGCGTAAAACCAGGAGAGATAAGGAAAGTGATAAGCAGGCCAGTATCTGCGCGTAAAGTTTCCCGCCCAGTTCCCGGGTAATGAGTCCTGTAATTAGCACCAGAAAAGCTCCGGCAATGGCGGGAAACAATCGCGTGGTGAATAACGGATCACCTGGCAGCAGTTGTGACAGGTAACTGATCAAACCAATCAGCGGAGGATTTGACCAAAATCCTGCTGCCATATGTTTTCCCAATGCCAGGTAGAGAAATTCATCACGGTGAAATCCCAGGTTATTGTAAGTGAAAAGATGAATCAGCAAGGTGAACAGTGCAATAAGGATTACCCAAAAAAGGTCCTGATTCTGTTTAAATCGGATTTTCATAGCTCACAGGTGTAACTGATAAATACTAATTCCGTAATAATATTATACAATTATAATCAGAAATTATATGTTAAGGAATGTAATATTGCTGCTTTTTGCCCTCCCGGCAATGATGGTTGCACAGGAAAAGGAAGGCTGCACCTATGGCAATTGTACCGATGGAAAAGGAACCTATGTGTATTCAAACGGTTACCATTACGAAGGCAATTTTGTAAACGGTCTGCGCGAAGGACGTGGAATGCTGAAAGGATCGGATGGCAGCTGGTACGACGGGATGTGGGTACAGGACAAGTTTCAGGGACAGGGCACGTACATCTGGCCCAACGGAGCAAAATATATAGGAGCCTGGGAGAAAGGGGTGCAAAATGGCTATGGGATCTATTTCTACCCCAACGGCGACAAATACACCGGCTATTTCAAAGACAACCTTTTCCACGGGGAAGGCAAATACACCTGGGCTGACGGAGAAAGCGAGGGGGGGATTTATGAGAAGGGGCAACTGGTGGAGAAAAAGTGATTAGTGATTAGTGATTAGTGATAGTGATTAGTCGATTTTACCTGAACACTCAAAACTTGAAATTTTAATCTTTCATTCTTCACTTTTCACTTTTCGTTTTTCACTTTTCACTTATTCACTATTCACTTTTCCCTTCATTCCACCTGCAGAACCAGTCCCTTCAGATATTCTCCTTCGGGATGATAGATGCTTACCGGGTGATCGGGAGGCTGCGTGAGCTGATGCAGGATCCTCACATGTCTTCCGGTATTGGCGGCTGCAGCAAATACCGATTTTCTGAAATTTTCTTTCGACACAACCTGCGAACAGGAGAAAGTAAAAATTATACCTCCGCTGCGGATCTGTTCAATGGCTTTTGCGTTCAACCGCTTATAACCCTGTAAGGCATTGTTCAGGGCATCCAGACGCTTGGCAAAAGCGGGCGGATCGAGGATTATGACATCATAGGCATCCCGAATGTTATTCAGAAAGTCAAAAGCGTCTGCATTGATGGCCTTGTGACGGCCGTCATTGCCACCATTGAGTTCAACATTCTTCCCGGTGAGTTCAACCACCTGTGAAGAACTATCTACTGAATGCACCAGACCGGCTCCTCCACCCAGAGCATAAACCGAAAAACCACCCGTATAACAGAACATGTTCAAAACGCTCTTCCCGTTTGTGTAATGGGTAAGCAATTGTCTGTTATCGCGCTGATCAATGAAAAAACCCGTTTTCTGCCCCTTACATACCTCTATCCGGAAACGAAACCCGTTTTCCCGCACTTCAACGGTGTCTTCATGGCCAAAAAGAAACTCGTTTTTGACACCCAGGTTGGCTTTAACCGGCAAAGTGCCTTCACTTTTATCGTAAATGGCCACCAGGTCATTCTGATAAATTGCCCTGATGGCTGCGGCCACCTGATCGCGAATCCTGTACATGCCAATGGAATGCATTTGCATAACCACGACACCATTATAGAAGTCAATGATCAACCCCGGCAATCCATCGCCTTCGCCATGCACCAAACGATATACATTCGTTTCTTTGCTGTCGGTAAGCTTCAGTGTCCTTCGTACCTCAAAGGCCTGCCTGATCTTCGCCTGCCAGAAGTCCTCATCGGGTACTACCTGCCGGAAGGAGAATAACCTTACCGCAATGGACCCTATCTGATAATGACCCATGGCCAGAAAATCATGCGTATTGGAGAATACCTCTACAATATCGCCTTCAAGCGGATCTCCTTCAATCTTCTTAATGGCACCTGAGAAGATCCAGGGATGCAGTCGCAGGACCGACTGATCCTTGCCCGGCTTTAATACTATCTTTATAAAAGCCTTCATCAGCTCCTCCGGAATTTGATAGATTAGTTCTGGTTTTTAAGTACTTCATAAATCTGCCGGCAGACCCAGGCATCGGTGGCGGCGTATTCGAGCTGCTCTCTGGTAAGGTCATCCTGCTCCCAGTTTGAGGTTTGCGATTTTTTTGAAATCCGGAAACCAAGCACATTCGCCACCAGCTTTTTCAAACCATTATCTTCAATGCCGAATTGTTTGACAAACTGCTGTAAATCGACAAATCCGTCCGGCTCCAGATCCATGATCTTTTTCAGACCATTCAGATCATCCTTCAGGGCGACACCCACCTTGGTAATTTCCTTGTTTTCGAGAATATCGATTAAGAATTCGGGCAGGCGAACCTTATTCAACCTGATCAGAAAAGCCTGGTCGGGGGTTGATAACTGCAGCAAGGCAACAGGGTGATAACGGCCCTTTTTAAAACAGGGTTTCGTCTCGGTATCAAATCCCAGAATTGGTTCGTTGTTCAGCACGTGCCTGATGCTTTCAAATGCCGGGGGGTGATCAATCAGATGGATGGTTCCCGGAAAAGTCTTTATGGGCAAAGATTTTATATACTCATCCTCAATATTTTTAAAATAGACACCGTTATTCGTCTTCTCCATAAACTTCTTCTTGATCATCGGAATACCAGGGCTCATCTTCATCTTCAACGACCTGGCTAAAATCGTCACCTTTCATAGCCCGTGACCCTTCTATATTCTGGTTATAAATAATCGTATGCAATAATTTCAAACCCTCAATAATCTTAATGCCAAATCCCTGCTCATAACTTCTGCGGCATAACCAAATGGCATCATTCATGGCCTGGGGGATAGCCACATCGTAAAGCTTGACAAAATTCTTCAGTTCTTCATAGATATCGGCAAAATTCTCAGCCAGGTTAAAACTGACCAGTTCATGCTGGTCAGGACGGGTTCCGGGTGACATCCGGGCAATACCATTGATGAGTTCAATTTTCTGCTGCAGGGCGTTATGGATCATGGCATAATCATCCTCCCGGACAAATTTTTTGGGTTCTTCCTCGTAGCAATATTTTGGTTTGGGCAGTCTGGATGCTTTCAGATAAATCTCCGGCAACAACTGCTGGAGGTTGCTGAAGAGTTCACCTGTCCGTTTTTTGGACGCCTGTTCCATTAACTGGCAATAATCTCCGGCAATACTGTAAAACTCGGTAACCGACTGAGCTTTAATATCTTCCATAGCCTTAGAAATTTGAATTAAAGACTATATAAAAGCAATGATTCGGCATTAAAGGTACTAAAAGTTCCAGAAGTTCTATCCTTTCAGCGAGTTCTAATGGTACTAAAAGATGCAAAAGCGCTTTACCCGTTACTCCTCACCTTCCTCCTTCTTCACCGCCTGCATCCGGCTGATCTTTATCAGCGCATCTTCAAGCGATTCACCGGGGGTAACAAAATTGTATTCACCCCAGAAGGATTCATCATAGGATCCAATCTGTTCTGTAAAAAACTCATTCAAACGTGCAGTCTCCTTGAACGGAAATCTGCTGGCATTGATGGTGTCAATATCCGTGACGGCCATTTCCAGGGTGGTATTGTATACCGAACCCGATAACTGGTTCTTGTTTCGGATCCTGAATTCGGTTTCACATTGGATCATATGCAGGTAATACTTGCTGCCGGATTTACGGAAGGCAATTTTATAATTTGCCTTTAATACTTTTACTTTCAGGTAAACTGGTTTTTTAAGAACAAACAGATCAGTGGCCATTCCCAGATGTTCGGGATCCACATAGAACTCAACCCACTTATAAGCCAGATCTTTGATACCCAGGATAATCCTTCCGGAATAATAGGTGGTGAGGGATAATGGTTCCGGTTTGAATTCAATGGCATAATTGTCTTGGCCGTTATCGATTACAATGTCCGTTAGCCGATAATCATATTCTGCCGGATTTTCACCGGTAAGAAAGTCAGGCATGTTCTTCACCACATCAAGCAAAAGCATGGTATTCAACCCGGCTTTTAGTTTCAGCATTACAGAATCACGATTGGTTACATCCTCGCTTTTCCGTCCTTTCAGGATCTTTATCTGGTCTGCCACGGAAGACGCATGATAACCCGATTTGTAGTTTTCGAGGATGGCCTCCGATACCATCATATACCGGTTACCCTTTTTCACCGTTTCACGGTAAAATGAGGTAAGTACGGCCGGTTTCTGCGGATAATTGGTCGTAATTTTGTTGATGGCCGACTGCAGTAACAGAACAGGACTAAATTTCCGTATGACAACCTCCTGAATGGAAACCACATCGGTCTTCAGCAGATAATCCTTGTTAGTATTGATCAGGGAAGAAACAGGAGCAGATATGTTCTTATAGCCGATACATGAAATGTTCAGCGTTTCCCGTATATAATCCGAACTCAGTTTTAGCAGGAAACTTCCTTCTTCATTGCTGATGGTTCCAATACTTTTACCATTGAGGTAAATGCTGGTGTATGGCAAGGGCTGCTTATCGGTTTTGTCCAGTACCCTACCCCGTATTTCAAAGTAAAAAACTGAATCTGTTATACTTTCGGGAATGGCAGCTGAGGCTTTCAGCTGCTGGTAAATCACCAGGTGCCTGCCAATAATACTGAAATCCAGGGTGGGATCATTGAAAAACGTTTGAGCAGGTCGATTAATCTTTCCTGATCGGCTTTTAAAGAGATTACCTTTTTCATTTGATAAGACCGGAATTATAGGAAAAGGAAAGTCCGGTGTGGTGTTCAATCAATTGAGCAGCGCTGTTTCAACAGTACATACTGTATCGGGAATGGTAACCTCCGGTAAAGCAGAGAATCCTGGGCGCTCAGGGGGAGAATACCCAAAAAACAAAAACAGGAAAACTGTAAGACCTGCATTGTGCCATAACTTATATGCGCTTATTGCGCGAAAGGTATATCATGTCATCCGATTTTTCAACAGTCAGGTGATTTTGTTTGCAGATTACTTTAAGAATTTCATCCAGCGGATCATTCTGATAATCTCCGTTAATCCGGGTCGAATCAAGTCCGGATCGCGACCTAAAACAATTTTCACATGGTAAATCTCATTCAGGAGCGTAGATTACCTCGATAACCTTGTATCGCGAAAACTCATGGCTCCGGTTTTCCAGGCGATGCAATTTTCGTTTTCTGCTTTTATGGCAGTGACGCTCTGTTGTAATCCAACAGGCCAATATTGCCTGGCCTGAGAGTTACACTGTTGTTCTGCATTATCTGGCCTCTGACAATTCAACAATTCCCGTGGCAACATATACCTCTACCTGATGATCACTTCTGCCTGGCATCCACATTAAAACTTGTTCCCAATACTTTAACGCAGGCATTATTGGCATATATGCTGAAAGGTTTGGCTTTTATCCGGCGATACTTCAAAAAAAGCTTCTCCCTGTAAGTTTTACTTCTCTTGATTTTCTTACCAAAATGTTTTGTATAACTGATGCTGGAATTGGCATTCAGGTAAACGGTGGATCCATCAGGCAAGTACTATATTCTTGCCTCTTTCATTGAGATTGGCAGGAAACGTTGATCTTCTGCATTTTGTTTGTGAGAAAAACCACCGATATTCCCAGCAAAGCCAAAAGTAATAATGGATGCAGCAATTCTCACAGGCGTAAGGAAAAATCGGTAAGCAGGAATTTGTCCTTATCTTCACGGGTAACACCAACCAGGGTTCATCGCTTTCAACAATCCGTTGATGAAGTTTATTCCAGGCATTGTCTACATTAAATTGTGTTTTCATCTTATCCATGATCTTCCAGTCTGATTTTAATTCGTTATACAATGCCCGATTTTCAGGACTGTTGTCGAGCCATTCGCATAATAGCCTGCATTTTCCTTTTCATTGGTTTCCCCTGCCATAGATTTTGCCAGAAGGCTCCAATCGGTTTTATTTTTTGAAAACATAGCTTTGCTTTTTTAGGCAATCTCAACATAATTCTTTCAAATTCTTACGAAGCAGTTTAGTGCTTTCCCCATATTGGCTTCCACAGTCTTAACCGAGATCGACAACTTCGCGGCAATCTCGTGGTATTTGAGTCCTTCAAACCGGTTGAGCCTGAATATCCTGCCGCATCTGTCAGGCAAGTGAATCAAGCGTGTGATCAATGATTCCCTGAAGTTCACTGAATACCTGCAGCATCATTGCGGTTCACTGTCAATTTCCGATTCATGCGACAGGTAGTAATTCTTGTACTTTGTTTTCCACATTGCGGTGTTCGATAAATTTCAAACACCGATTATGAACAGCCGAGAACAGGTATGATTTAACCGATGTATTAATCTGAAGTTCTGCTCTTTTTTCCCACAATTTGTAAAACAGATCCTGAACAATTTCTTCCGCCGTATCGGCATCATTTGACAAACCTGAAGGCATAGGTACAGAGCATCTGGTAATATTGCCTGAACAATACTTCAAACGACTGTAAATCAATAAATGACAGTTGTTTCATGGTATCGGTTTCTACCGGTCTGATCATATAACTGTTCCTTGTTTATCATTTTGTCAAGGATCGTAAATATACTATACGCGGGTCGAATTTCATACTGTTGTTTAAATAAATCACCCCCCGAAAGTTACTTTACCTTTAGTGAATTACCTATTCCGGGGGATGATGACTTTATATCCTGATTAATTCTCATCAATTGATTCGCCATTTGAGTTTCCTGATTCAGTTTGTTGATAACTGATTCGATGGATTCTTCAGGCTTGATATAGTTGTATTCACCCCAGAAATTCTCATCTTTATAGGCAGTTACCTGATCCGCAAAAATATCCGATCATCTTGGTCTGCTCTTTGTATTTGGCCTTGTTGATGTTTTCTGCATTGCGGTCGGTTACTGCCATTTCAAGTGCTGTGGTATAGGTGGCATTGTAACGTTTCTTTTTCCAGATGCATTTGAAAATCAACTCTGACCTTACATGATTCA
This sequence comes from uncultured Bacteroidales bacterium, assembly GCA_963800645.1. Lineage (GTDB taxonomy): Bacteria > Bacteroidota > Bacteroidia > Bacteroidales > UBA10428 > UBA5072. The sequence continues at coordinate 160,127 of CAWDBX010000010.1, forward strand.
GGTACCATTTGTCATCCAGAATCCTGTAATTTACCAGATAATTGGCGCCCAATACATCAATCTTCAGGTCCATGGGTTTTTTCCGAACAAGTTCATTATCAGCTATCGACAAGGGCTTTATCGCTGTAAGAGAAATCAATGCGTGAGAAAGCCATGTTCTTGGTATCGAGGTAAATGGTACCTTTGTACAAAGGCAGAGTCAACATTTTCTTTCTGATCGAATTCAATCACATAATTATCTCTTCCGTCAATGGTGGCATATCCTGCAAACTTGAAAACATAATCGTCGATATATTCTTCCGATAGTATTTCACCCGGATTTTTTACCACATCGAGCATAAAGCTGGTCCTCGGTCCACCCTGCAATTTAAACATCAGGGTATCCATTTTCTTGACATCCTCACTTTTACGGCCTTTGTAGATCCTCACACGGTCATTATCCACCAGACTGCCGTATGACGATTTGTAAACATCCAGTACGGCTTCTGCTACAGCTACATAGTTGCGGTTTTGCTTTACCGTTTCGCGGTAAAAACCAACCTGCATTTCAGGATCGCTGTTGTAGTTTTCACCGATCCTCCTGTATGCCATCCTCAGTAATTCAACCGGATCATCGTTTCGGATCACAACTTCTTCGAGTGGTGTGGCGGCAATTTCGAGCCTGATGACATTTTCCTTTTCTTTCAGATCGGACAGGGAAATTTCCAGATTTTTATACCCGAGGTTGGAAATCCCCAATTTGCGGTTTAATTCGTTAACGGGCACTTTGATGATAAATTCACCCTCGCCATTGGTTACGGTTCCCAGACTGCTGCCAATCAGGTATACATTGGCAAATACTACAGGCTTTTTGGTGGTATTGTCGATTACTTTACCCGTAAAAGTTTTGAAAGCGGTGTCTTTTGCCGCCTTATCCTGGTTCCAGATGGAACCCTGGGCCTGCATGGCTGAAAAAGTAATAACCATCAGCGCAAGTGCCAGACCCTTCATTGCTTTTGTTATTGTTGTTTTCATGACATTTAAGGTATTGAACTGTTTATAAAAACTTATTATTATGGTTGTCTTAATTTCATCTCTGTAGGAAAAGCTTTTCAATAATTAAGACCCCATACCCTTTTAATACCCTATTTATTTTTATCAAAGGCAGGTTTATTCAGGAATGGAACAAGGAAGAGATCTGATCTGGCCGGCAGAGAAAGGAGGTGGTTAGGTCAAATTTTTTTCAACTTCATTTAAATACCAATTGATCAACACACTGTTGAAACCATTGTAAGGAATTTTCTTTCGCAGGGAAGGATTCATTTCAGCGATCATTTTATTTGTCAGCTTTTCGTAGCAGGCCCAGTCATTTTTCCTCATATACTTCATTTTAAGAATTCGAGGAAGAAAAGGTTTCACCAATTCTTTGAGTTTCTGCCACAAAAGATCGCCACGCCCGGGCAACAATTCCCGCGAGAAATTCAATCCATAACGCGCAAAGAATTGCTCCTGCAAACAATGATCATAGAGCTTTTTGTAATTTTTGTATTCCGGTGGAAGACATCGGAAAAACTCGACCAGTTCATTATCCCAGAAGAAGAACCTGACCTGGTATCCGAAAAATGTAAAAACCTGTGATGAATTGAAAATGAACTTGGCAATCTTTTCCCGAATATCCCAGTCCTCCACGATGCTGTATGCCAGAAATCCCTGCTGAAGGTCAAGTTCGGCTTTCAATCGTCTGCGGAAAAATTTCAAGGTCCGTCGGTTTATCGGGAAATTCGAATACTTCTTTCGGATAAGCAACGGAATGATCTTTTTCGGGGCGAGATGAACCGGGAATACTTTGGTAAACTGACTGCCGCCGAGCAAATCACCCGAGTGGCCAGGCAAAAAGATGCTGTTTTCAGGAATAAGTCCGTGCTCCCTGAGGTATATCACTGCCGGAAATTCCTGCAGGTAAAACATGGAGGTCAGCCTTGCAGCATATCGATAATACGCGTTAAAAACATCCTCGTGCCGTGATAACCAATTTTCGGGCAGTGCTTCATAATTCACAAAATACCATTTGAATCCGAGAAGTTCCGCTACCTTGCCGGAAATTTCCACCTCCGCTGTTTTCCGGCCATAGGTGAAACATAGGGTGCCTGAAAATCCGCGTGCTTTCAAAATACAGGCGATTAAACGGGAATCATAACCACCGCTTAGCGGCAATACCGGTGTGGCATCACCGATCGAATCAATGAACCGGGTGGCAGCCTTTTCAATGGCAGCGGCCATGGCTCCTACAGGATCCCTGTCATACCGCAGTTCAGCACGCTTAACCTTGTAGGAGAATATTTTCCTGCGCGTCAGGGGTTGATCCTTGCTGATCCTGACCAATTCCCCCGGCGGTACCTGCCGGATGTCCTGCACCAGCGTATCGCTGCCTGTTGTAAATCCGGTACATCTGAATTCCTCAAAGGCAGCATCATTGGCAATATCTTTATCCTGTCGCAGCTTTTCAGGTTCATCGGATATTCCTGTTTCAGGCATTATACGGTAGAAAACCGGAAAAAAACGCGATTTGTCGCAGTACAGATACACCTCGTCTTCGCTGGTAAAAATAAATGAAAAGATACCGTTCAGTTGTTTCAATGCCGAGGCCAGCATTTCTTCATCACCGGTTGCCGGCAGCAGGTAGTCGAGAATCCCCTCCGTACGAAGAAACCTGCCCTCGGAATGATAAGCGTAACCCTTGACAGAAAGGCCTCCGTGCGATGCCCACTGAAATCCCGTGTTATGGTGCAGAATAACCTTCATTGCGATGTGCCGGTATGGACTATGGATTGCATCACCTGAATGATTTCGGCCATCACAGCCTTGCGTGAGAACCGTCCCAGCGCGAAGATCCTGATTGTCCTGTTATCAAAGCTATTCTTATGGTTATGTGCAAACAGCATAGCTTCCGACAATGCTTTGGGATTTCCGGTTTCAACCAGTAATCCGGCAAAATCCGGAACGTCCTGTTTGGATACCACATCTGTACAGATCACCGGCTTCCCGCATAATTCAGCTTCTCCAACCGATACGGGCTGTCCCTCGTTATGGCTCGACAGCACCAGAAAATCACTGGCATGGAGAAGGTTTCTTATCTCCTGCGGCGTCTGATGTCCCATAAAGATTATCCTGTCGTTCAACCCGAGTGTTTTCGCACGAGCCTCATATTCCGGTCGTTCATTACCCTCCCCGGCAATACGCAAACGGATCTCTGCCTTTTGCTGAATGGCCTGGTGAAATGCTTCCAGTAAGATATTTATTGCCTTATAGGGCTGAAAATTGGTAATTGTAAGAAATTCGGTAAACTGGTCGGATCTTTGCTGTGGTGTGCCGACATTAAAAAATTCCTCATCCACCGGGTTTGGAATGGGCTTACAGGGCAATGGTCTGCAGGCTATATTTTCCATCACACGGATCAGCCGTTCCGAAACCGGGATAATGGCATCCGCTCCCGTTAATGCCTTTTGCAGCAAAGGGTGTTGCCACCTTAATATTTCGCGCTGCTTAAAGTAACTCCTTTCATTAAACCTGCCCCGATGTTCAGTTATAACATAAGGAATCCCGTATCTATCCTTCAGTACAGCCGCAACATAACCGCCCCACATGCAGCTGTGCGCCTGTATCAGGTCAGGTTTGCCATGCTGATGAATATAGTATTCCGCAAGCTGACTGGCGGTTTTAATCCAAAGTCGGGCGTTGAGCCTATGCATGCCCGGAATTCTGAACCGGATTTTCCGGCAGGTCCTTATTCCGTATTCTTCCGTGCACATGACCCGGGTGTCCCTCTTCAGGCTTTTCAGGCTGAACTTCCTGAGACTCTTTTCCTCCGCGACGATCACCGCTGCCTGAATCCCCTCATCCATCAGCCACTGCGTCTGATGAACAAAGAACATGCCGCCATTGGGCGGGTACCATGATGGTATGACCAGAACATTCATGTTTTAATCACCGCTTTTTGGTCTGAAGCAATCAGCAGTTTCCTGTACCATAAAACCTGGTACGTAAACACCAGAACTCCTGCCAGGGCATACAAACCCACAGCAATGTATGCATTTTTAAGTATAATACCTAAAGCCAGGGCTCCGGTCCGTAGGAGCAGATAAATGATATCGATGATCAGCGAATCGAGTTGCCTGTTGAACATATTGGGTATGAAGGCCAGAGGACCGCAGATCAATGCCCCCATTGTATAGGGTATTAAAAACTGACAGAACCTGCCTGCTTCGGTCCAGTTGGGGCCGATGTAAATTTTTATAAACAGCGGAACCAGGAACACCAGGATGATCGCCGGACCGGCTGAAAAGTAAAGCGTTTTTAAAATGAACTTCCTGATCATCGGCCAGATGGATGATCCTGCATGTTGCATCTCCACAAGCTTTTGCATCAGCACCTGATACACCGAACCATTATAAGTGCTTACGGGTCGGAACATCAGTGCGAGGGCAACGGAGAACTGTCCGGTAAGGTCCTCGGAAAAATAAAGGGCAAGCGCATAAATGGGAAGATTACCGGAGAAATTATTCAATAAGGCAGTAAAAAGGCTGTACCTGGGAAAATTGATATATGCCCTGGCCGTCATCATCATACCGCCAGTTCCGGGGCGCTGACTCCGGCTTCTTCTTATTTTCACCGCAAGGTATATGGCGGTGATGATTTGCGCAAAAAGAAAGGAGTATAGCAGACCATCCTGCAGTTTCAGGAAACCCGTGAGTAACTTCAGGAGGGAATTGGAGAAGCTCAAGAGAAGCGTATAACCGGCTATCACGCCAAACATTTTATAACGGATGCTCCAGGCATTGCCAATCTGCTGGTAGGCCGAGGAAAAGACCATGATCCCGAGAAGATAAAACCATGTACCGGTCTCAATATCTGTCCCGAAGTAAGATCCGATCTGCCGGATAAGAAATACCAGGGGCGGGATCAGCAGGGAAACCACCATGGCAATCCTCAGGCTGATCCGGAAAAGATCGGATGCCTGACCATCCTGCCCGGGTAACACAATGGCTTGTTCATATCGTCCGGAAGCCGCTGTTACAAGTATGCTGTGTATACTGACAATGATGGCCAGCTGACCAAATTCGCCGGGTGTAAAAAGCCTTGCAATGACGGGATACAATAATAAAGTGACCACCTGAGCCAGGCCATTGCTGCTGATTAAGAATGTTGCATTTCTAATCAGCTCACTATTTTTTAATTTGTTGAACAACGGTCCGATGGTTAATCCGGGTCAGTTTGATAGGGACATGAACTATAAAAACGCTGTTTAAATATAGCCACAATATTTATATTTGTGTAAAAACAGGCTATTGTTAAGGTTTCCTATGGATCTGCCCTTTAAATTCATACACGTGTTTGGCTTCCCCAGGGGATTCTGCCTCTACTGGAGGTTTAAATTCCATTTGAACCGCAGGTTCAGGTTGCCGGGAGTAAGGCATCCTCTATTTCTCAGGCCGGGAACGATTGATGAATATACCTTCCGCGAAATTTTCCTGATGAAAGACTATGATCTGGAATATGAACCCGACGGATCAGAACACCCGGTCATTATTGATGCAGGAGCCAATATAGGTTTGTCCTCGGTTTATTTTGCCGTCAGGTTTCCGGATGCCATTATTGAAAGCTTTGAACCCGAGGAGGAGAATTTTGCACTTCTGAAGAAGAATACGGAAAAATACCCGAATATCAGGCCTCATAAAAGTGCCCTTTGGTGGAAATCAGGTTTCCTCAGTGTAGTTGACAAAGGCTATGGTTTAAGGGGATATGTGACCGTGGAGACCGGCAACGGAGATCTCACTCCTGCGCTTTCTCCGGAAGATCTGATGACACAGAACAATTATTCCGGCTTTTATATTGTAAAAATGGATATTGAAGGGGCTGAGAAGGAATTGTTTGACCACCAGGCAGAAAAATGGCTTCCTCAGGTAAAGTATCTGATCATTGAACTGCATGACAGGATGCGGCCAGGGACTTCCATGTCATTTTTCAGGGCCCTGGAACCTTATTCCTATTCTACTTCGATCAGCGGGGAGAATCTTGTCATTTGCTTTCATCATCCTTCCGGCAAGTAGACGTTCCCCCTTTCTGATTCTTACTCCAGCATGGTAAAATCAATTTCCGCATTGTCGTCGAGCTGTACCAGCTTACCATCATCGCATTTCAGCGTACGTGCCTGGAATTTTTTCAGCAGCGGATAGTTATGGGTAGCCATCAATACGGCACATCCGCTGTCACTGATCTCTCTCAGCAATGCCATAATGGTTTCTGAAGTTTCGGGATCCAGGTTACCGGTGGGTTCATCAGCCAGTATGATCTCGGGATCATTCAGCAGAGCTCTTGCAATAACGACCCTTTGTTGCTCACCTCCCGACAATTGATGGGGCATTTTAAAACCTTTATTCTCAAGATTAACCTTTTCCAGGACCTGTCTGATCCTTTTGTCCGCTTCATCCTTGTCATTCCACCCGGTGGCATGCAGCACAAAATACAGGTTGTCATATACCGTCCTGTCGGTCAGCAGTTGAAAATCCTGGAATACGATCCCCAATTTACGGCGTAAAAGCGGAATTTGTTTGGGGGTCATCGCCTCCAGGGAAAATCCCACCACACGAGCCGTTCCAGTTTTCAAAGGCAATTCTGCGTTGATGGTCTTGATAAGGCTTGATTTTCCGCTCCCTACTCTTCCGATCAGATATACAAATTCACGCTTGGTAAGGGTGAAATTAACCCCGGATAAAACCAAATGATCATCCTGGAAAATTGAGGCGTTCTCGAATTGAATGACTAATTCTTCTGGCATTTGCAGCGGATTGAATTATATAACAATGTTCAAAAATAGGCATTAATCGGCAATAATTATCCGCGTTAATTAACAACCAACTGTTAATTTAAACAGAATAAGCAAAGGGTTTTATCCGTTATTAATCTGTAATTTTAGGTCGTAAAATATCAATTATGAGTGGTAAACATATTGTAAATATGCTTATTATGTTCCTTCTGTGCACCGGAATTTTTGCACAGCAAACCTTTTATCACACAGGGGAGAACATACAGTACCGGAAGGGAATGGAACTCTACCGGAACGGTAAATACAGTGCTGCCCAACAGTTTTTTGACAAATATGCAGGTGACCATGCCGGTGAAAATTCAGATCTTATTTCGAACAGTGATTTCTATTCCGCCATGTGTGCCCTGAAACTTTTCAACAATGATGCTGAAAGCAGGATGGTTAAATTCCTTGACAGAAATCCCGAAAGTACGCTCAGAAACGAAGCGGTATTTAACCTTGCCGGTTATTTCTATCAACGTAAAAGCTACAACAATGCCCTCGAATATTACGAAAAAGTGGATTACAGTAAACTATCGCGGGAAGATCAGGCTGAATTCCATTTTAAAAGCGGTTATTGCTACTTTCTAAAGGAGGATTTAGTAAAAGCAAGATCCGCATTCAACCAGATCAAAGACCTCGATACAAAATATACGGCACCTGCCCTTTATTATTACTCCCACATCAACTATACGCAGGGAAATTATGAAACTGCCCTGGAAGGATTTCTCAGACTTAACAACGATGTAAACTTTGGACCCATTGTCCCTTATTACCTCACCCAGATCTATTTCAAGCAAAAGAAATATAATGAAGTCATAAAATATGCCCCGGCTTTAATGGAAAATGCCTCTGAAAAGCGCGGACCCGAAATTGCCAGGATCGTTGGTGAATCCTATGCGCAGCTTAACCTTTACGAGGAAGCCATACCCTATTATGAAAAGTATATGGAAAAAGCGGGCGCTGTGAGTAAAGAGGACAAATACAGCCTGGCCTATGCCTATTATAAAACCAAAAATTACAAAAAGGCTGCGGATCTGTTCGGACAGATTACAGGAAGCGAATCAGCCCTGAGTCAGAATGCCCTGTATCACCTGGCCGACTGCCAGCTCAAACTGAATGACAAGAATCAGGCCCGGATGGCTTTTTCTTCTGCGGCCAAAATGGAATACAATGAAGAAATCCGTGAAGATGCTTTGTTCAATTATGCATTGCTCACCTACGAACTTGATTATTCCCCCTTTAACGAAGCCGTGCAGGCGCTGAATGAATACCTCAGCCGCTATCCCAATTCCAAACGAAGCGATGAGGCCGCAAACCACCTGGTGATGGCCTATCTGAATGCCAAGAATTATCGGCTGGCCATGGCATCCATCGATAAGATCAGGAACATGAGCAGTGATATCAAAAAAGCCTATCAGAAAATTGCTTATTACCGGAGCCTGGAGTTGTTCAGCGATCAGAATTATGCCGGAGCGATTGACATGTTGAATTCCTCGAACAAATACGGAAATTTCGATAATAGAATATATGCCCTTGGACATTACTGGAAAGGTGAGGCTTATTACAGATCGGGCGACTTCCGCATGGCCATTGAAAGCTACAATGCCTTTATGGCCCAGCCCGGCGCTTCGGGAACCGATGAATACCTTCTTGCGCATTACAATCTGGGGTACTCTTACTTCAGTTTGAAACAATACTCCGATGCTGCCCTGTGGTTCGGCAAATTTACCTCCCTGTCGGGAAGCAAGCGGCCGGAGGTAATTACCGATGCCTACAACCGCCTTGGTGACTGTCATTTTGTACAACAGGATTATACCAGGGCGATTACCTATTATGATCTTGCCATCAAAACAGGAAAAGGGACAACAGATTATGCACTTTTTCAGAAGGCAGTAGCTCTTGGTGTTACCGGCAAGGACAATGAGAAAATAACAGTCCTTAATCAGCTGGTAAATTCGTACCCGAACACAGCCTACAAAGCCGATGTGTATTTCCAGACGGCGGAAAGCTATGTCAAGCTCAATCAACCCGAAAAGGCCATCACCAATTACCGGAAAGTGATCAGTGATTACCCGAACAGCAGCTACGTAAAAAAATCATACCTGAGCCTCGGAATCCTGTATTTCAATTCAAATCGAAATAATGACGCCATTACTGCCTACAAAAAAGTAATCGAGGACTATCCCGGAACCAGTGAGGCCGAAAATGCGCTGATCGGATTAAAAAATGTATATGTCGACAACAATGATGTGGATGATTATTTCACCTACATCAATGGAAAGGGTGTGTTAACCTCAGCCGACCTTATTGAACAGGATTCGCTCAGCTACTTCACGGCGGAAAAGGTTTATATGAACGGTGATTATGTGCGGGCGGCACAAAATCTTAAAACCTATATTGAAAACCATCCCGATGGTAAGTTCGTGCTGAATGCCCATTTTTATAAAGGTGACTGCAATTACCGCGCCAATGAATTCAACGAAGCCCTGGTATCCTTCGACTATATCATCGGACATCCCAGAAGCAGGTTTACTGAACCAGCGCTGCTGGGGGCCTCCAGAATCAAATTCAGGCTCAAGGATTATGCTGCCGCAGCCGGATATTATGAAAAACTTGAAGCCACCGCCGAGGTCCAAAGCAATCTGCTGGAAGCCAGGTTGGGTTTGATCAAGTGCTATTCCCTGCTCGAAAACCACGATAAAGTTGTTGAGCTGACCGACCGTGTTTTGCTCACAGAAAGACTTTCCCCTGAACAGGTACGTGAAATCCGTTTTGCCAAGGCAAAAGCCCTGCTGGCCAGGGACCGTCAGATGCTGGCGCTGGAAGAATTTAAAAAAGTAGCCGTTGAGGTGAAAAGTGCAGAGGGTGCTGAATCAAAATACAGGATGGCAGAAATTTATTACCAGCGAAAGGAAATCGACAATGCCGAAAAAGTCATTTCCGATTTTGCCGATAAAACTACTCCGCACCAGTACTGGATGGCAAAAAGCTTTTTGCTCTGGGCTGACATCTTCAGGGATAAGGGTGATGATTTCCAGGCTATCCAGACCCTCCAGAGCCTGATCGACTATTATGAAAAAAGTGATGATGGAATCCTTGCAGAAGCCAAAGAAAAAAGAAAGTTGCTGGCAGACAAGCAGAATGTGGTAAAAACACCGGCAACCGACGTGGAGGAGGAAATTCAGATAAAAAGATTAATGATTGAAGATCATAGTTAATGACTGAAAATATGATAAAACTATGATTAGAAATTACCCGGTAATATTTGTATTCATGCTGATTGCCGGCTGGAACCTCGAAGCCCAGGAGATCAACAAGGAAGTGTATGTGGTGCGTCCCTATGAACCCACCCTTTCGGATGCCGCCAAATACAATTTTCTGCCTGTAACGGATGATCTTGAAACAAAACCTCCTTTGTTTGATTATTCCATCATGCCCCGGCGTCTGGAGAACAGTTTTGAGCCCGACCCCATCAAAGCAGCCAAAACGGTTACCACCTCCCTTCCAAAAATCTACAACAGCTGGCTAAAAATCGGACTGGGGAATTATACCACACCCATGGCCGAATTGAACATCAGTAACCTCAGATCAAAAGACTATGCCTACGGTGCCTATATGTACCACAAATCATCCTTTGGGAAGATCGTTCTGCCCAATGATCATAAGGTCCCTGCAGGTTATGTGGTCAATAATATCAACCTGTACGGTAAGAAATTTTATTCCAAAACTACCCTTTCCGGAAACCTGCGCCTCGACCAGAATGCCTTCAACTATTACGGGTACAATACCGATCTGTTTACCGATCCCCTGCCCGAAATGGATGAGGACAGTATCAGACAAAGAACCTATCTGGCCGGTGTTGATGTAAGCTATGGCACCACCACCGACGATCTGACCCAACTGAACTACAAGGTAGACGCAAGCCTGGATTATTTTATTGATAAACTTAAATACAAGGAAACCAGTTTTGTGATAAAAGCCGGCCTGAATAAGTATTTTAATGGTATGCTGGGTGGACTAGACCTGTCACTCGACTATTCCCATCTGAATGGCGCAGTTGACTCCGTCAGGAATACGATTTTCAGGTTCAATCCCTGGATCAGCAAACAGAGTGAGGATTGGAAATTTGTTGTTGGTTTTGAGGCTGTTGCAGATATCGCCGAAATAACAAACTATTATTTTTACCCGAAAGCTAACCTCGACATTATCATCATTGAAAATGTACTTGTTCCCTTCATCGGATTATCAGGGGAACTCGAGAAAAACAGTTACAGGAACATCTTCTCCGAAAATCAGTTCATTATTCCTGGGACCTTTCTGAAAAACAACAGCAGTAACCTTATTGCCTACGGCGGTTTGAAAGGCAGCATCAGTTCCATGGTTCGCTTCAGGGCTGATGTGAGTTATACGGTATATAAAAATTATCACTTCTATGTGAACGATACCCAGCTGCCACTGGAAAACCAGTTTACCGCAGTTTACGACGATATCGATCTGATAACCTATCACGGACAGCTTGCCGTTCAACCTTCCGGCAAATTTGAAATGCTGATTGACGGAAAGTACTTTGATTTCAAAATATTTGATCAGCCGAAACCCTGGCATAAACCAGATTTTGAAATCATTGTTGATGCAACTTATCATTTTGGATCAAAGTTTTCCCTGGGTATGGATTTTACGGTTACCGGTAACCGTTGGGTCCGGAATTATTCGGTACCGGAGGAAATGACGAAGCTGAAACCTGTTGCTGATTTAAACCTGAAGATGAATTATCATTATTCAAAACTGTTTACTTTTTTTGCTGATTTCTATAATCTCACCGACAAAAGTTATATGCTCTGGAATCAATATCCCTCCCAACGATTTAACTTTCTCCTCGGCCTGTCCTATAAACTGTAACCACAACGCCAATTATCCATTCTGAATGAAGATTTATACACGAACCGGGGATAAAGGGAAAACCACCCTTGTGGGCGGAAAACCGGTGCCAAAACCCATATCCGTATCGAAGCATACGGTACCGTGGATGAATTGATGGCCCACATCGGTATGCTGCGGGACATGACAGATCACGAGGGGACCTAAAGATATTCTGCTTGAAGTTCAGGACCGACTGATGCCATTGCCTCAATCCTGGCCTCTGATTGCGAAGATTGTCAGGTGGCGATCCCTGTCCTGGAGGAAACCGATATCCGACGCCTGGAATTAGCCATTGATGAGATGGAAACTTCTCTGCCGGTGCTGAAATCTTTTGTATTGCCAGGCGGACATGTGGTGTCATCACAGTGTCATATTGCCCGCACGGTATGTCGCCGGGCTGAAAGACAAATAATTCGGCTGGCATCAGAACTTTTTGTGCCCGAAACCGTAATAAAATACATCAACCGGTTGTCAGATTATCTTTTTGTATTGGCACGCAAGGTTTTACACGATTTTAAACTGAAAGATACTCCCTGGAAACCGAAGTTGTAATTCATATATATTTTTTTATATTTGCACAATTTTTCAAATAAGGTCACATTAAAGTAACACCCATATGTACTGGACACTTGAATTAGCGTCTAAACTGGAGGATGCGCCCTGGCCTGCCACCAAAGAGGAGTTGATCGACTTCGCTATTCGTTCGGGTGCACCACTTGAAGTTATTGAGAACTTGCAGGAAATTGAAGATGAAGGAGAAATCTACGAGAGTATTGAGGATTTGTGGCCGGATTATCCCAGCAAAGATGATTTCTTTTTTAACGAAGATGAGTACTAGTTTTTATTCCATTTAATCATTTCTGAAAATATCTTCCCTGTTTTTTGGTCGTAAATGACTGAGCCATTTAAAGTCCTTGAGGATGAGTTCCTCCTGAGGCGCTGTAAGTAGAGGGTATAATGTTCCCGTAGGCTTTACGTTAAATGAAATCTTGTCCGGTTTGTTCCCTTTGAGCCATATGGTCAGATCAGAACTTTGGGCAATGTTCACCCCCACCATTTCATTCTTATCCTTGGCATAATAAACAGTTTGACCGTTTCCTTTGGTCACTATTTTATAGAGTTCATTATTCCTGAAATACCCGATCATGGATTTCCCCTTGATCTGGTTGAATTTGGAGGAATCTTCCTGATTGATGATAAATGCAAGCCGTTGCATATGCAATTGGTCAACCTGCCTGTTCTTCGTCCATATTTCGATATATTCTGCCGAAAGCTGGTTTAGTCCTGACCACAGGACAGGCTGGTGAAACAATTTAAGGATGGAATCAGTGGTGGAATAAAACATGGAATCGCAAACTCCCTGAAGATCGGATTTATAAACCTTGACCCCGTAGTAAGCCCTGAGCTGTCTGTTCCCGGCAGAATCAGGCATAGCCCTCAGGGTATCGGCATGCACATAAACCGAATCGTCCTGGGTGATATAAATAAACACAGCGCTGTCGGTCAGTAAAGCACGGTCCTCCTTCTGATTAATGAAGGCATGATCGCCCTTGAGAATAATATTTTGCTCTTTATCAATAAGTTCAACATTGGAAAATCCTTCGCCATAACCGGTTTCCCTTTCATAGTAAAGACTGTCGCCCTTAACGGTCTGGTTTTTATTGATCACTAATGCCTTATCCTTAAGCATCGATTTATCCGTCTCCGTATTGTACCAGCCGTCCTCGCAGTAAATATAGCTGCTGTCGCCGATAATCTCGGTTGGGCCAAAAAAATAGGCAACTTTTGTAGTTCGTATTATAATTGAGTGTATCGGAATACATCGTATACTCAGGATTTCGCAGAATAACCGAATCTCTGAAAAAATACATCTGCTGATTGGAATAATAATACCCTGTTTGACTGCTGAGATTATTATCTCCGCTGATGATATCAGCATGGTTGGTATAATATCCGACATTCTTCCCCAGATCAAAATCCAGCGCCGTGGTGGTAAGCTCGGTATTTCTGCCCACCAGCTTTACATTCCTGCGGACCTTAGCAATCCTCGTATTACCGTCGTAATGGAGGAATTGTCCGTATAAATGCATGGTATCAGCCTGATTGATATGAACCCGGCTGAAAGCATCGAGTGAATTGCTTTGGGTATAAAAATAGGCGCTGTCACAATACATGAGGGCTCCCTCATGCTTAAACTCAACATTTTTGATCAGCCTGTAGGCGCCCCCGGCAATGTCCTGGTCAAACTCCATATAATCGGCCTTCTGCTCCACTTGTGTGGGTTCCTGTGCCATGGCCTGTGTAATTGCCACCCCCTGAAAAACCAGGAAAATGTATTGTCTGAGATATTTCAAGTCAATGGATTATGGATCATTCCTTCATAAAGTGAATGCCAGCCATCTATTTCAACCAGCCTTCCATGGTAAAAGGACACTGTTTGAAATTATCCGAAAGGCGGATGTAGGTAGTTTTTATTTTTTCCTCCACCCATTCATTCACCAACTCATCTTGCTTGATCTGTGATGTTCTCTCTTTAAAAAGATTATAGTCCTCCTTGAGATTACCAACATGAGGATTGGTACGGGTTTTAAGCCATATCACCTTATAAACCAATCTTCCCTTGGTATCCATGGATTGATAAGGATCGGAAATTTCCCCGACTTTCAGATTATTAATAATGGCATATTCTGTAGGTTCAAATTCATCCATTCTCCACCGAATACCCCCACGATACGGGTTAATCGCCTGACCGCCGCTCATCCTGGAATCTTCATCCTGGCTGTGCACGAGAGCTGCCATGATGAATTTCAACGAATCAAGACGCACCAACCGTACAATGCTGTCAAGCTTTGCAATCGACTGTTCCTTTTCCTCCGGTGCAATTTTCGGCCGGAGTAGAATGTGCCTGGTATGAATTCTATCCTCTGTACGATCGAGGCATTGTATTAAATGATAACCGAATGAGGATTCCACAATCTTGGATATGCCTCCTTTCTTCAGGGCAAAAGCTGCTTTTGCATATTCCGGATCGAGTTCGGCTTTTGCCATCCAGCCTATGTCGCCTCCCTTTACCGCTGCCCCATCTTCAGAATATATCACTGCCAAAGTCGCGAAACTTTCCCCGTTGATGATCCTTTCGCGGATTTTCAGCAATTGTTCCCGGACATCAATAATGGCTTTTTCACTCGACTTGGGATATATCAGGATCTGATTGTATTCCACCTCGGCATTAATATACGGCAGACTGTCCTGGGGAAGACTTTTGAAATAAGCTTTAACATCAGAAGGGGTAACTGAAAATCCCTCGGTAATTTTCGACCGCATTTGTCGCGTCAACAATTGCTCCCGGATATCTTTTCTGAGATCGCGCTTGATTTCAATGGTTGATTTTTTAAAATAATCCTCCAATTTTTGCTCAGAACCCATGGCATTGATAAAATATTGCATGCGGGAATCCAGTTCAGCATCGACCTGGCTTTCGGACACTTCCAGACTGTCAACCTCAGATTGGTTCAACAATAGTTTCTGTACCAAAAGTTCTTCAATAACAGCACATCTGTCGATGTCATCCAGATTTTCACCCTGTGCTTTTAACTGAAGGAAGTTTTGCTCTACGTCGGAATAAAGAATTCGTTTATCCCCTACCACTGCCACAACCTCATCAATTACTCGGGATTGTCCCGAAATAGTTTGCAGACAAAGAACCAGCACAGAAAGGAACAGGTATAAAAATCGCGTCATTTTATTTTTGGTATATATTGAAATACTCATGGTTTTGTGCATCGGTATAAATATTCAGTTCAAGCTCATTGATGAGCATAATCTTACGTTTATTCAGGATAATGTAATGAATATCATCTTTAACGAGTTCAAAGGGTGAAACAGTACCTTCAGCTGCAATTTCTTTTGCATTCAGAAAATAATAATGTTCATTGTCACGCATTTCCAGATATTTACGCGACAGCAGTGCTGATTCAGATGTTCCTCCCTGGGCCGGCATCATCCGTAACACTTCGTCAAGCTTGATCCAGCCTTCTTCAAAATCATCATAAACGACAGCGTATTGAAAACAATACCCCTCCAGGCTCTTAATGTTTTCGGCATCATCAGATCGGTACCATTGCCGAAGCTTATAAATCTCCGGAGCATTGACCGGCACTTTAATGAATAGGCCTTTAAATATAGACTCACTGAGAATAAAATTCGACCGGTTCTCGTTATAATAGGCCTCTAATTCTTTGTCGGTCACAACAGTATCGAGTTTCTGCCGCAAGTAGCTTTGCTGATACGCGTAAATCAGCAAAGAACTGCGATAACTCTCCATCTGAAGATCAACGTCCTTTTCAGCATCACTAAGGTTTATCTCTGCCTTACTAAGTATCAGTTGATTTCGGACCCACTTTTCAATAAATTCCTTTGCCACTGCAGCGCTGTCATTTGAAGATATGCCGGACGGTATCACTTCGGCGAGATCAGAAGGATATAAATAATTGTTAAATGCCCTTGCTATTGGCTTTTCATTTTTGTTCTCAGGATGACTTCGGCAACTTATCAGCAATCCAGTGATAAGTATGAGTGACAAATACTTCATCTTTTTCCTTCGTTATTTGATTTGTTCTACAACGGCATCGTTGATCACCACGGGATACTTTGCCCTGAGGGATTCGATCCATTGTTGATCCAGAAAATTCTGATAATCAGCAATTACCTGTCCGCGAATCTCATTAAATGATTTTGGCATGGGCGGCAATATGTTGTTCACGATCACCACTTGTGTTTTGTTGTTATCCCGTACTTCCTTTATGAATCCTTTTTCCCATGCAAGTCCGCCTGCAGGAAGCGTTTCCCCTTTTTCATATTTATGGTCGGTTACTTCGATACAGGCGAGTGTATCATTATTGCAGATCATTTTTATGGTCTCAGCAGCTGACCAGTTCCTGCTGCTTCTCTTTTTTGCCATCTTCCGGGTAATATTCAGATACGAGTCATCTTTCAGGGTATAAACCGAGACATCGGCCCGTTCCTGCCAGTTATACCTGCCGGAATGCTGTCTGAAAAATGCCTCTAGTCCAGCGGTATCAACAACCGCTTTGTTCCATACCATCTCGTCCATAATATTAAAAAGCAAGATCCCGTCGTGGTACTCTGCCATAAGATCTTTGAAATCAGGATATTTTTCTTCCAGCCGGCTTTTTTCAAAAACAATTAATTCTCTGTTTATCAGCTCCTCACATTTCCTGTTCACGATTTCGGCAAGTGGTTCGTTTGGCCGATATCGTTTGGTTTGCACAATATAATCCGCCAGATGTTTCTGTGTGTATTCCTGTTTGTTGATGCTGAATACCGGTTCTATCAGATCACCCGCGATGGCTGTATTCCAGTTTCCCAAATAAACCGAACTATCCATAAGTGATGCAAGTACGGAAATATTCTCGGGATAGGAAATAAAGCCGCATTCTTTTTTGATCCGGGAAAGAACCGATTGCTCGCAGATCCTGCCCCGTTCATCGGCCATTATTCTTTCTTCGAGCTGATCTTTTAACTGGTCATAGGTGCCCATCGGCCGCTTCCCTTCCAGCCGGAATATATGCCAGCCATAATCCGATTGCATCGGGGGGGAGTAACTGCCGCTGTCCTTTAGCGCAAACACCACCTCTTCAATATCCGGGGGCAGTTCACCTGAACGGAGCCAGCGCATTTGTCCGCCGTTCCGGGATGTACCGGCATCTTCGGAATATTGCTTCACCAAATCGGGAAACAGGCTGCCGTTCTGCAGTAAACGATAACACGAGTCAATTTTTTGCTTTGCCCTGCCGAGTAATTCCTGACTTTCATTTCTGCCGGCCCGCACCATAATGTGTGCCAGTTTAACCTCACCCAGCGACGGTCTTTTCCCGTTTAACCGGATGATGTGATATCCATACCGCGACCTTACCGGTTGCGAAAAACCGCCAACCTCAAGGCGATAGGCTGCATCCTCAAAAGGAAGTACCATGGCAAATGCCGAAAACCAGCCCAGCCGGCCTTCGTTGAACTTACCTGAAGGATCTTCCGATTCCTCCCTGGCAATCTTTTCAAAAGACTCTCCGTTTAACAGCCGTTTCCGGATATCCATGGCCTTTGTATAGGCAACAAGCGTATCGGCAGGCACAGGATTGGCAGGTAATTTCACCATGATGTGACTTGCATTGACTTCGTTGACCGTGCGATAATAGGCCTCCTGCAACAGGCTGTCAATTAAAGGACGATCCTGCAAATAGGGCTTTGCCAGTTGCTCTCTGTATCCTGCCAGTTCGGTGATAAAGGAAGACGCCGTATCATAGCCGAGTTTTTCGGCTTCAAATACTTTAAGCCTGAAGTTGATGAACAATTCCAGGTATTCCCTGACCGGCTTATTCTCAAATCCTGCAATATTGTTGTTTTTGAAATAAACCCGCTCAAATTCCGATCGCATAACAGGTTTATTGTCAATGGTAAGTATAACTTCGTCTTGTGAAAATGCTGCTAATGGCGACAGTATCAGCAGCCACAATAGTAGGGGTATGTGTTTCATTGGATCAGGAAATTTTCATAACTACCGGCTATAATTGGGTGCTTCCCGGGTAATGGTAACATCATGGGGATGGCTTTCTGCAACGCCCGAAGAGGTTACGCGCACAAACCTGGCATCCATCAGATCGGGAATATTCGAGGCACCACAATACCCCATCCCTGCCCTGAGACCACCGATCATCTGATAAACCACTTCGGACAGAGATCCCTTGAAGGGAACCTGAGCCACAATTCCTTCCGGTACAAGCTTTTTGATATCATCCTCGGGATCCTGAAAGTAACGGTCGCCTGATCCCTGCTGCATAGCTTCAATGGAGCCCATTCCCCGGTATGATTTGTATTTTCGGCCGTTATAAATGATGGTCTCACCCGGTGATTCCTCCACACCTGCGAACAATGAACCGGCCATGATTGAGCTGGCGCCTGCTGCAATGGCCTTCACCATATCACCTGAATAACGAATACCCCCGTCAGCAATAATGGGCACTCCGGTGCCTTTTAACACACTGGCCACATTAAAAATGGCAGATAACTGAGGCACGCCGACACCGGCGATGACCCTGGTGGTACAAATTGATCCGGGGCCTATTCCTACTTTTACACCGTCGGCACCTGCCTTGAGCAGATCAGTGGCAGCTTCAGCCGTGGCAATATTTCCGACAATAATGTCGAGATTGCTGAATTTCTTTTTGGCCTTTTTCAGGGTTTCCATTACCCCCACGGAATGACCATGAGCGGTATCAATAACGATGGCGTCAACATCGGCCTTCACCAGCGCCTCAATGCGGTCATAGGTATCGTGGGTAACACCAACCGCTGCTGCCACCCGCAAACGCCCCATGGTATCCTTACAGGCATTCGGGCGATCCTTGGCTTTGGTAATATCCTTATAGGTGATCAGACCGATTAACCGGTAATTCTCATCAACAACAGGAAGTTTTTCAATTTTATAGTTCTGCAAAATATCCGCGGCTTTTTCGAGATCGGTTTCCTGACTGGTAGTAATGAGGTTCTCTTTGGTCATTACCTCGCTGATCAGCCTGCTCATCTGCTGTTCAAACCTGAGATCCCGATTGGTAACGATGCCCACCAGCCTGTGCTGATGATCCACCACCGGTATTCCGCCGATCTTGTATTCCTTCATCAGATTAAGGGCATCTCCCACTGAAGCACTGGGCTTGATGGTAATGGGATCAAAGATCATCCCGTTTTCAGCCCGTTTCACTGTTTTTACATGCTTGGCCTGGTCCTCGATGCTCATGTTTTTATGTATGACACCTATTCCTCCCTCCCTGGCAATGGCGATGGCCAGAACAGCTTCCGTCACGGTGTCCATGGCTGCTGAAATGATCGGAGCATTCAGGGTAATGTTACGGGTAAGTCTGGTGGTAATGTCCACTTCGCGGGGAAGTACCCTTGAATAGCCTGGTACCAGCAATACATCGTCAAAAGTTAACGCTTCGAATAGGATCTTATCAGAGAGGTTTTTCATGACGGTAATTATAAATGGTGCGAAATTACAAAAAAAGAAGTAATATTGAACTATCAGGCTTATGAAAACAGATTACCTTAATACGCTTGAAAAATATTGGGGATACAGCGCCTTCCGACCCTTGCAGGAAGACATAATCCGTTCGGTCCTGTCGGGGAAAGATACCCTTGGTCTGATGCCCACAGGCGGCGGCAAATCGCTGACTTTTCAGGTGCCTGCCCTCACTCTTCCTGGTTTATGCCTGGTAATTACCCCTCTGATTGCCTTGATGAAGGACCAGGTCGAAAACCTTAAGAAACTTCAGATCAAGGCGGTAGCCATTCACTCAGGCTGCACCCGCGAGGAAATTGAAATTGCACTGAACAATTGTCTTTACGGTGGCTATAAATTCCTGTACGTATCACCTGAACGCCTGGGATCCGAACTGTTCCGCATGCGCTTTCAGGAAATGCCTGTAAATCTGATCACTGTGGATGAAGCACACTGTATTTCACAGTGGGGATATGACTTTCGTCCCTCTTACCTGAGAATTGCGGAATTGCGGCAATACCACCCCCAGGTTCCCATGCTTGCCATAACTGCTACGGCCACCCGGAAAGTTATTGAGGACATCCAGCAAAAACTGCAATTCCGTGAAAAAAACCTTCTGAAAACCAGTTTCAGACGGGAGAACCTGATATATGCGGTAAAATATTCCGAAAACAAGGACCGCGATTGCATCGAACTGGTGAAGAAGATAAAAGGCAACGGAATTGTTTATGTCCGCAGCCGGCGGAAAAGTGCGGAGATCGCCAGGTATCTCAGCCAGGAAGGGATTTCTGCTGCCTTTTACCATGCCGGACTGGATCATCAGGTAAGAAACGAGGTTCAGCAGAACTGGACCATCGGGAAGATAAGGGTTATTGTAGCTACCAATGCTTTTGGAATGGGCATCGATAAGGCTGACGTCCGGTTTGTAATCCACCTTGATCTCCCCGATTCCCCGGAGGCATATTTTCAGGAGGCCGGCCGTGCAGGCAGAGATGGTTATAAGATCGTTCGCCATCCTGCTTTCCTCACCATCCGACAGTACTGCTGTCAATCAGCGAATTCAGGTGAATTTCCCCGATATCATCACGATCAAAAATACCTATTCCGCCCTTGGCAATTATCTTCAGATTCCGGTCGGAGCGGGCAAAGGATATCCTACGATTTCGATATTAACGATTTCTCACGGGTATTACCGACTTTCGGTGTTCACCGCCTTCAGCAGTCTGAAAATCCTGGAACTTGAGGGCTACCTCGAACTTACCGAAGAAATCAATAATCCCTCCAGGATCAAATTTTTACTGAACCGCGATGATCTGTACCGGTTTCAGGTGTCGAACTCGCGCTTTGATTCCTTTATTAAACTGTTGCTCCGCTCCTATACGGGTGTTTTTTCGGAGTATGCCGCTATTGATGAAACAGCTCCTGGCAAAAAGGGCCAATGTGGATCAGGATATCGTGAGGCAATATCTCAGTAAACTGGTCAATCTGGGTGTAATAAGCTACCTGCCGCAGAAACGATCCCCCATGGTGGTCTTTTTTGAAGAGCGGCTGGATGAAAAATCCATCTATATTTCTAAGGAAAGCTATCAGGTCAGAAAGGACCGTTACGCCGAACGCGCCAATGCCATATTGTCCTATTCTTTAAACAGGGTCAAATGCAGAAGCCAGTTGTTGCTGGAGTATTTCGACGAACCCGATTCACCGGCCTGCGGCGAATGTGATATCTGCAAAACAAAGAACGAATCTACCCTTCGGCCGCAGGAATTCGATCTTTTGCGCGATAATATCCTGGCTGTTCTTACCAGGGGACCCCTTACCATGGATCAGTTGTTCGAAAGCATTCCGGCCAACCGTGATAAGTTAATTCAGGTATTGCAATGGTTGATGGATAATAACGTGGTAAGATTCAACGAAGAACAATTGCTAATACCTGGCCACTAAAGGCATTTTTCTCCCCGATCCGAAAGCCTTGGTCGAAATCCTCAATACCGGAGGGGTTTGAAACCGTTTATATTCGTTCAGGTTTACCAAACGGACCGCCTTTTCAACAATGTGCTTGTCAATTCCCATTTGAACAATCTCTTCAGCTGATTTTTTCATTTCAATATAATTGAACAACACTCTATCCAGTATCCCGTATTCGGGTAATGAATCAGAATCTTTCTGGAGCGGACGCAGTTCGGCCGAAGGTGGCTTGGAGATTGAACCGGCAGGTATGATTTCACGATCGCGGTTAATATAGTCAGCCAGACGATACACATCGGATTTATATACATCTCCCAGCACCGAAAGGCCACCGCTCATATCCCCGTACAAAGTGCCATAGCCTACTGCGGCTTCACTTTTGTTGGAAGTATTCAATACCATATTGCCATATTTGTTCGACAGGGCCATCAGCAAATTTCCCCGCACACGGGCTTGAATATTCTCTTCCGTAACATCTTCCGGCATGCCCTTGAATACCGGTTGCAGGGAGTGGATGAATTGTCCGAAAACATCACGGATATCAATGATATCATATCGAACGCCCAAATGGCGGGCAAGCGCAACTGCATCGGTCACCGAATGGTCGGACGAGTATTGCGACGGCATCAGTAAGGCACGAAGGTTGGCAGAACCAAGGGCCCTGGCTGCCAAGCACAAGTGTGACGGCTGAATCAATGCCGCCTGAAAGTCCGACAATGGCTGTTTTCAAACCGGTTTTACCGAAATAATCCCGGATACCCAATACCAATGCATCGTGTATGAGTGCTATTTCAGATTGTTCCGGCAGTGTGACCGATTCGGATTTTGCTGTCATTACCTCTGCCGTATCATATACACAGAAATCTTCTTCGAAAAGTTTCATCCGGCTGATAATACCGGAAGGATTAACCACCATGGAACCCCCGTCAAAAATAAGTTCCGTATGAGCACCCACCTGATTCACGTAATAGATGGGAACCTTATACCGGGCAGCATTATCTGTCAGTATCCCCGCTTTGATCTCACCCTGCAGGTAGGAGAAAGGGGAGGCGGCAATATTGATAACAAAATCAGGACACAGCCCGGTCAAATGATCCATCGGACATACGGAATAAAGCCGGTCTTTGCCATATCCCGTAAGAATGGGCTGCTTGTACCAAAGGTCCTCACAAATGGTGATGGCGATATTAAAACCTTTATAGGTAATTAAACTGAATTCGGCATTTTGTTCAAAATACCGGTATTCATCAAAAATATCATAGGTGGGCAGTAAAGTCTTATGAACAATGCGCTGAACAGATCCATTGGCCATAAAATAGGCCGAATTGAACAGATTTTTTCCCTTTGGGTTTGCATTCACCGACGGTCCTCCTGCAATGGCGGCTATACCATGGCATTCGGCAGCAATCAGCTGCAGGTAATTTTCACATTTATCCACAAAATGCTTATATTCCAGCAAGTCATGAGGAGGATAACCGCAAACTGCCAGTTCAGAAAAAACAACCAGGGCGGCTTTTTCCTGACGTGCCCTGCGGATAGCCCTGATAATCTTCTCAAAATTCTCCTCAAATGCTCCAATGGTGTAATTAAGCTGTGCTAAAGCAATTTTCATAGGGCCCAATTCAAAAAAACATCCCTACGTGAAAAACAAGACAGTTCAGATTTGCCTTATGGTCGTCATTCGACAACACATCGGTAAAACCGTGATTATAGAATAATCCGAATGAAAGCGAGGTTTGTCCGCCAAGATTATATTCCAGCCCGCCGCCAAAAAAATAAGACAGGTTGAACAGGTTTATCTCTTCCGAAACATTGTCCTTTGACAATTCACTGCCGGAGGAGGATGCTTTTGACCCGATGTTGATGTGGTGATTTAATCCCAGCTTCGCGAAATAGGTAAAATACCCCATTTCGTTGGTTTTCAATTTCAGCGCCAGAGGTAATTGTCAGATAAGTGACATTATAGGCTACTGTAGAGCCCCCCTTTACCAGAACATTCTCACCTCCTGCGGAAATATACAACGAATCGTTATACATCAGATTACCTCCCAGTCCCGTAATGGATATTCCAGAGGCCAGGCCATAATTCTGACTGAAATAATACTCCATCAATAAGCCGCCACTGATACCCAATCGCGCTCCATCTTTTTCAATACCTTTGGTTTTGGGCGAAAACCAGGTGGATATCGGATCGAGGTGGACACCAAGACGAAGCTTGTTTTGGGCAAATACCCCGGAAACATTCAGGAGAAAAACTACAATGAGTATTTTTTTCACAGCAGGCTTATTAAATTTCTAAAACCCAAATTTATATCAGTTCTCGCAATTTGAAAACAAATACAAACTAATATTGCAGTCTTGAAAAAAATTTTGTCAATGTATTTTTTGAGACTACTTTTATGCCCATTGAAGGAAATTATTCACCTGTTGGAACTTCGGGTATGATGAAGATAAAATTCTGGCTGATTGCTACTGTTATACTGGCCCTGACAGCCTGTAAAAAAGATCCTTTCAGGGTAAATACCTCCGGCATCAAGGCTGATGTCAGCATTACCCGCTTTGAACAAGAATTGTTTTCGGTTGATCCTGCCTCGCTTGAACAATACGTTCCGCAGTGGAAGAAGAATTTTGGCGTTTTCTTCAGACATTTTAGCCATGTTGTGAATCTTGGAAATATTGATGATCCGGATTACCCCGAACGATTAAGACAGTTCGTAACCGACCGTTCGAATTACATCGTGTATAAACGGACACAGGAAGTCTTTCCCGACCTGGATGCCCTTACAAATGATCTCAGTAACGCATTCAGGCACTACCGGTATTATTTTCCGGAGAAACCCATGCCACAGGTCATCACCTATGTATCCGGCCTCAACCAGTCGGCTGTAACCGACGACAGCCTGCTCGCCGTGGGACTTGACAAGTATCTCGGGGTGAATGAGCCGCTTTACAGCCATATCGGGATTTACAAATACCTGTTGGTAAACATGCACCCAAAAAAGATCCCTTCGGATTGCATGCAGTTTTGGGGTGAAACGGAATTCCCTTATAACCCCTCCGCCGACAATTTAATTTCCAATATGATTTACCGGGGCAGACTGCTGTACTTTACCCATGCCATGCTGCCCGATCAACCCGATTCCCTAAACTGGGGATTTACCCAGCAAAATCTTGATTACTTCAATTCAGCCGAGAAAGCCATGTGGGCTTACCTGGTGGAAAGCAAGTTGCTGTTCAATACAGATCGGTTCACGATTGAAAAATTCACGTTAGAGGGACCTTTTACCAAGGATTTTGGCCGTGGTTCGCCTGCCAGGGCCGCAGTTTGGATTGGCTACAGAATAGTGCGGTCCTACATGCTCAGAAATCGTGAAATAACCTTCCAGGAATTGATGGAAGAAGATGATTATCTGAAGATTCTGAATCAGAGTGCTTATAATCCTTAATATTCACCCATACCCGCACTTTCCTGCCGGAGTGCCCGACAAGCTGACAGGTTTGCACATTTGCATTAAACTTCTCTAAAAATGAAATTTAAAATTCTACTATTCTCCCTGATCATCGCCCCGATGGTTCGTGCCCAGGCTCCCGATTCCATCTGGCAGAGCAGTTTGAAGAGCTTTGAAGAGGGAAACTACCACGGCGTAATTGAGAAAATGAATGACCTGCTCAGGTTGGTTCCTCTAAATACCAATGCCTATTACAACAGGGGCGTTGCCAAAATTAGCCTGGGAGACCTGGATAACGCCTGTGCCGATCTTAGAACAGCGCAATCGCTGGGAATCGACGAGAACAAAAGATTCATCGGATATACCTGTGATCCTGACTTCGTAAGGGATTTTCTCCTCAAAGAGTTTTACAAAAAAGAAACTGTTTACCCCGAATTGGGTTACAGACCCAGATATACCCGTGCCGACACCCTCAGAGGGGCGCTCCGTGCAGAAAGAACCTGTTACAACGTTTATTACTATGATCTCCGCGTGAGAATAATTCCACAGGGCAAAAAAATCGATGGAAGCAATGCCATACATTTTCAGGTGATACAACCCTCACGCAGGATACAGGTGGACCTGTTCGATAATTTTAAAATCACTGCCATACTTTGGAACGACACTTCACTTGCCTGGCGTCGTGAATACAATGCTCTTTTCATCGATTTTCCGCGCGAACTGCAGCCCGGTGAAAATCACCTGATCACGATAGCCTATCAGGGTAAACCTGTTATAGCACCAAATCCGCCATGGGATGGAGGATTTGTATGGGAGCATGATAAAAACAAGGACCTGTGGCTGGGTGTGGCCTGCGAACACCTGGGAGCAAGCAGTTGGTGGCCCACGAAGGACCATCTGACCGATAAACCCGATTCCATGCAGATTACCCTTGAGGTGCCCAAAGGATACCAGGCTGTTTCAAACGGCACGCTCCGGAAATCCGAACCGGTCAATAAAAAGTATGACCGGTTTTCATGGTTTGTGCATTATCCGATCAATAATTACAATGTTACTTTCTACGTAGGAAAATACACCACTTTCAGTGATACCCTTGTTCAGGAGAGCGATACCCTTTGCCTGGATTATAATGTACTCACCGATAACCTCGATATTGCCAGGGAACACTTCCAGCAAACCCGGGAAATTGTTACTTTTTACAATGAGGCCTTCGGCTTTTATCCTTTTCAGAAAGACGGATTTGGTCTGGTGGAATCGTCCTATGAAGGAATGGAGCACCAGTCTGCCATTGCCTATGGTAACGGTTATATGAAGGACAATTCGGAGGTTTACAGGAACAAATATTATGATTACATCATCGTACATGAAGCAGCACATGAATGGTGGGGAAACTCAGTAACGGCCTGTGATATGGCCGATATCTGGATTCATGAAGGTTTTGCCACCTACGCTGAGTATATGTTCCTGGAAAACAGACTGGGCAAGCAAGAATACCTTTATGAACTGTCCGATAAAAGCAGGTATATTTTTAATGTGTGGCCCCTGGTTCAAAACCGTGATGTGAATGAAAACACTTTTGCCAGTAATGATGTGTATCACAAAGGCGCAATGTTATTGCACTGCCTGCGCTGTACCATCAATAACGACTCCTTGTTTTACAGCATCCTCAGGGATTTTTGCATCACCAATCGTTTTAAAACGGTAAACTCCGATGATTTCATCAGGTTCGTGAACCTTTATACCGGCTCCGATTATTCGGCATTTTTTAAAAAATACCTTTATGATACCGGACTGCCAGTATTGGCCTACAGCTATTCCTCCGAAAACGGGGAAATTGTCCTGAAATACCGGTGGACCGGTGTGGAAGAAGGGTTTGTCATGCCATTCGGAATCGAGACCGATCGCAAGGAATCGTTACGCCTGGTGGCAGATACACAGTGGAAGGAAGTGCGGATACCGGACGCAGCCTGGTTCAATTTTTATAACCTGTGGAAAGGATATGCCGGCAGCAAGGACAATTCATTTACCTACTTTCACACGCTTTGTGAGAACCCGGAACTGTAAAGACATTGAACAGGGCATACCCAAATGAAAACCCCGGAGACATGATTGTCCTCCGGGGTTTATTTCTTTAAAATCCAGGCGTTTTACTTGCTGGCCATTTCGTCGGAAACAGTTAACCGTTTTCTTCCTTTGGCTCTGCGGCTGGATAATACCTTCCGACCGTTGGCGGTCGACATTCTTTCCCTGAATCCGTGTTTATTGCGTCTCTTTCTGTTGGAGGGCTGATATGTTCTTTTCATGCTGATGCTTTTTTAAATGCTGATAAATTCGGAATGCAAAGGTAATTATTTTATCATTCAGTGCAAATTTTTTTTAGGTTTTGGGTGATGTCACTTTCTGCCTCTAAGAATCTCCCTCTTCCCCGGCGGCCCCGGCAGTTTTTCGATCCTGAATCCTGCTGCTTTCAGCATCCGTTGCACCTCCCCCTTTGCACAATACGTGGTAATTATCCCTTCCGGATTCAGATTTTTGTGCAGCCTTTTAAAAATTTCCGGGCTCCACATCTCCGGCTGCTTCCCGGGTGCAAAGGCATCAAAAAAGATGAGATCATATTGAAAATCCGGCTGAAAGGTCAGGAGGTCCTCCATGATCTTGTGAATCTGAAAGCAGGGATGGATAATCACCGTGGTATTCCATGGTGCCGAATGGATGCCGGCAAACAGTCCTGCAGGATCCATTGCAGCAGACAGAAGCGCAGGATAATTCAATTTCCCGGTGATCCGGGCATCTATCGGAAATTTTTCAAGGGTATGATAGGTAATCTCTTTCCGGTATTCCCTGGCCGTCATGCACGCCAGCAAGGCATTCAAACCGGTTCCGAAACCAATCTCCAATACAGAAATCATGGGCCTTTCAAGCAGGCAGAACAATCCGGCCTGAATGAATACATGCATAGATTCCTGAATGGCCCCGTACGTTGAATGGTAATGTTCATCCAGCCGGGGCAAATACAGGGTATGGGAACCGTCACCGGTTGTAACCAATTGCATGGGAAAGGTTTTCAGCAATGTTAGTAAAAACCATGCAGAAAAGCAGGATCCTGATGCGCTATATCCCACACAGGAGATGTCAAAGCAATCGGTAAATATTATGGGAGATCGGGTGAAATTGGTTGCGGTTTTTTTTACCTTTGACACAGGTACGCTGTTTAAAACATTGAAAATCTGATGAAAGTCGTATTTACAACCCTGGCAATCCTCCATTTTTTCTTGCTGATACCCGGATTCGGACAACAGAACAAACCCGTTATTTCTTTTTCTGAAAAGGAATTCAACTTTGGAACTTTCAGGGAATCTTCCGGTATTGTTTCCCATGACTTTCACTTTGCCAACACCGGTAAAATTCCGCTCATTGTGAATGACGTCAAAGCATCCTGTGGCTGTACAGTTCCCGAATGGCCGCGGGAACCCGTTTTACCGGGCAAGAACGGCATTATCAAAGTAAACTTTGATCCTAAAAAACAAAGCGGATCCTTTAATAAGACCATCCAGGTGAGCTCCAATGCTGATGTTCCACTGGTGACGCTTGTCATCAAAGGTGTGGTAATCCCTACCGAGCAGGTGGAAGAGGTCTATAAATTTACCCTGGGCGAAATCCGGTTACAAACCATTTATGCTGCTTTTGGTGAGATTTATAAAGGTCAGTCTGCCACCTTCACCATCAAGGTTTTTAATAATTCCCATGAAACTCCGGCCACTTTGAGTTTCCGGCAGGTCCCTTCCCACCTTAAAATCCGGATTTTACCAGAAACCATCGATCCCCAGCAGGAAGGCAGAATCGAACTGGAATACAGGACTGAAGGGGTGAAAGACTGGGACTATGTGGTGGACCGTTTAGAACTGCTGATCAATGGAAAGGTGCTTCCCAATAACCGTATCAATATCA
The DNA here is from genome assembly GCA_963800645.1 of uncultured Bacteroidales bacterium. Lineage (GTDB taxonomy): Bacteria > Bacteroidota > Bacteroidia > Bacteroidales > UBA10428 > UBA5072. The sequence goes on from CAWDBX010000010.1 coordinate 189,327, forward strand.
CGGCGAACATCAAGGAAGATTTTTCGAAATTATCAGCAGTTGAAATGGAAGCTGCGCCAAGGTTGGAATTCGACAGTCAGCAGTTTGATTTTGGCACTGTTGCGGATAAGGCGATAGTTGAGCATGAATTTAAGCTCACCAACACCGGGAAATCCAATTTACTGATACGGAAAGTCAGTGCCAGCTGCGGTTGTACCGCTGTTCAGCCGGCAAAACTGATGATATCGCCGGGAGAATCCACTACCATTAAAGCCATATTCAATGCTACCGGCCGTGAAGGAAACCAGAAGAAGGCCATCACGGTCATAACCAATGATCCCAGACGTTCCAGGTCGATTTTATGGATTAACGGGACTGTGGTTAAGTCATCAGACAAAGCTCCCCAATAAACACGGATCATCAGCCAGATGAAATGGACATCAAACAAAAGTGCGCTTAACGTATTGAACGGAGTGGACCGTCCTCCCGAGATCAGTGAGGAATCGATCAGGCTTCATAAACAGAAACGCCGCAAACAGCCTACTGTAAGTGAGTTTCTCGAGGGCATTCTGGCAGGCAACCGCACCCTATTAAGTCAGGCTATTACCCTCACCGAAAGTTCACTTCCTAAGCATGCTGAACTTGCACAGGAGATCATCGAAAAATGCATGCCATGGTCAGGCAGATCACTGCGGATAGGGATTACCGGTGTGCCCGGCGTTGGGAAAAGCACCTTTATTGAATCGCTTGGAATGATGCTGATCCGTAATCACCGAAAACTGGCTGTTCTGGCAATCGATCCCAGCAGTGAACGTTCCAAGGGCAGTATTATGGGAGACAAAACCAGGATGGAACAATTATCGGCTGAAACCAATGCCTTTATCAGGCCCTCCCCTTCGGCAGGTTCCCTGGGCGGGGTAGCCCGCAAAACCCGGGAGAATATCATCCTTTGCGAAGCCGCCGGTTATGATACCCTATTTATTGAAACCGTGGGAGTGGGACAAAGTGAAACTGCCGTACATTCGATGGTAGATTTCTTTTTATTGCTGATGCTGGCAGGTGCCGGGGACGAACTTCAGGGGATCAAGCGTGGGATAATGGAAATGGCTGATGCCATTGCCATCACCAAAGCCGATGGTGAGAATATTGCCAAAGCAGAAAGGGCCAAAGCTGAGTATAGCAATGCATTGCATCTTTTCCCACCCACAGAATCGGGATGGATTCCGAGAGTGATGACCTGTTCCTCCAAAACCAATACCGGCATCGAATATGTGTGGGATGCGGTTCTTGAATACATCGCGATGACCCGTCATAACGGATTTTTCGAAAAAAGAAGGCAGGAACAGTCGAGGTACTGGATGTATGAATCGATCAACCAAACGCTGCAAGACAGTTTTTATCATGACAAAAGGATCCAGAAGCTTCTTGCGGTATATGAGACCAGGGTACTGGACGGTAAAACCACTCCCTTTACTCCTGCCAAAAAACTATTGGAAAAGTATTTCAGGAGACACTGGATAAAACTCAATTCAGGAAAACGATGAACTGAAAAATGACAGTACCGGAATTGTCCTTTCGAACAAAAAAGAAATATTTTTGCTTACTATTGTTAAAGTAATACGGATTTCAGTGTAAATTTTAAAAATACAGCCGATAATGAACTATGATCTGATTGTAATTGGTAGCGGGCCAGGCGGGTATGTGGCCGCCATTCGTGCCTCGCAACTCGGAATGAAAGCAGTTGTCGTTGAAAAAGCTGAAATTGGTGGAATCTGCCTGAACTGGGGATGTATTCCTACCAAGGCATTGCTGAAAAGTGCCCAGGTTTTCAACTATCTCAAACATGCTAAAGATTATGGCATTACGCTTGAAGCGGAGGCAAAGCCTGATCTGGAAAAGATAGTTGAACGAAGCCGGTCGGTTGCCGAAGGTATGAGTAAAGGGGTGCAGTTCCTGTTCAAGAAGAACAAGATCGACCAGGTGGCAGGATATGGCAGACTATTGGATCATCAGACCGTTTCAGTGACCGACAAGGAAGGAAAAGAAACAAAAATAACGGCCAAAAATATTATTCTGGCTACAGGAGCCCGATCGAAAGAACTTCCCAATCTTAAGCAGGATGGGGTGAAAATCATAGGATACCGTGATGCCCTTGCCCTCAAAAAACAACCTCAGTCCATGATCGTTGTTGGTTCCGGAGCCATTGGCAGTGAGTTCGCCCATTTCTATAATTCCATCGGTACAAAAGTCACCCTGGTGGAGTTTCTGCCTGCCCTTGTTCCCCTTGAAGATGAAGAGGTTTCCAAACAACTGGAAAGATCGTTCAAGAAGGCCGGCATGGAGGTCATGACCTCCTCATCGGTTGAATCGGTGGATACGAGCGGTAAAACCTGTCAGGTTACCATTAAAACCCCAAAAGGAACTGAAAAACGTGAAGCGGAAATTGTTCTCTCAGCAGTAGGTATAACGCCCAACCTCGAGGACCTGGGTCTGGAGAAACTTGGTATTGTACTGGAAAACGGGAAGGTTAAAGTGGATGAGTTTTATCAGACCAACGTAAAAGGGATCTATGCCATTGGTGATATTGTTCCCGGACCCGCACTGGCCCATGTGGCATCGGCCGAAGGTATTGTCTGCGTGGAGAAGATTGCCGGAAAAAATCCGGAACCTGTTAATTACAGGAACATCCCCGGTTGCACGTATACCTCACCCGAGATAGCCTCGGTGGGATATACGGAAAAGGCCGCAAAAGAAGCGGGTTATGAAATTAAAGTCGGAAAATTCCCTTATACGGCATCCGGAAAAGCCAGTGCTGCGGGAAACAAGGAAGGTTTTGTAAAGCTTATCTTTGATACAAAATATGGCGAATTGTTGGGAGCACACCTGATTGGGGATAATGTGACCGAAATGATCGCTGAAATGGTGGTTGCCCGCAAACTTGAAACTACCGGACACGAATTAATCAAGGCCATTCATCCTCATCCGACCATGTCGGAGGCGATCATGGAAGCTGCCGCGGAGGCATACGGCGAAGTAATTCATATTTAGGCTGCGAAATGCAGCCATTCAGGCATCCTAAACGATTTACATCGATTTGTCGATGGTATGATAGAACCTGTCCCGGTAAGGTACGCTGATCGGGATAAACTTTTCTCCGATTATTACCCGGTGACGGCTCACCGAGTCGATTTTACTCAGGGATATTATATAGGAGCGGTGTACCCTGAAGAATTCTTCTGAAGGTAACTTCTCTTCGATGGATGTCATTGACATCAACGTAAGAATAAGTTTCTGCCGGGTATAAATTTTTATGTAATCTTTCAGTCCTTCAATAAAGAAAATATCCTCCACATTTATTTTAATCAGCTTGTAATCTGCTTTCACAAAGATGAATTGCTGAGGTTTCTTACCCGCGGCGGGTTGCCTTGTTGCTTTTGAAATAAGACTGTTGGCTTTGTTGACAGCCTTCAGAAATCTTTCGAAATCAAAGGGTTTGAGCAGGAAATCGATGACATCATGCTCGTACCCTTCCAGGGCATATTCTTTGTAACCGGTGGTGAAAATTACGGCAGGTTTTGAAAGGATGCTTTTCAGGAATTGTATGCCGTTTACATCGGGCATATGGATATCGAGAAACAAAAGGTCGATCTGATTTTCCTCGAGAATCTTCATGGCTTCAATGGCATGCTGACATTTCTCCACCAGGTTGAGAAAATATACCCTGCCAATGTAATGCTCCAGAAGGTCCAGCGCTGCAGGGTCATCGTCCACAATCAGACAATTGATCCTATTCATAGATTTCAGTTTGAATTCGACAAACTATCCAGGCCAAGTTTTTGAATATCCTCTTCTGGTAAGCGCAGGCATTTTATGCTGAATCAGCTTGCGCCTGACAATATTGCCTGCCCGGCTGGCTGATCTTTTATCCGGGAAAACCTTCCTGCCCGGAAGCACAGGAATAAAAGGCTGATCTATGACCACGCTGCCCTTTACGACAACCTGATACCCCCAGCCGCCAGAAACTTCGTAGGTCCTCACCTTCACCTCGTCAGACCGTGTGGACCGATACAACAAGATATAAAACAAAAAGGCGGCAAGAAGAACAAAAAAAAGCGGATACATGATCCGCCATTTTCCGATATTAATCTTCTTCATCAAAAGGTTCCAATGGCTTGAATTCCCAAATATCATCAAAGGTAAGCGTGGAACTTATACCGGTAGCAACGAATCCGCGACCGTTTTCCGTGGCAAATCCAACTGCATCGGTACGGGTTGTTCCTTCAAAACTGGTGCGGGTTGTCCAAAGATCAGTCGAAGGAGTATATTCCCAGACATCATTTTTCAGGTTACCGATATCACCGCATGCCATATAGGCCTTTCCGTTAATTACAAAGGCGGCAGCTTTCTTCCTGACGATTGTATAATTATCGTCATAGGACTCATCACTGACATTGCTGATTTTCCGCTTTGCCGTCCACGAATCACTGGGAGGATCGTACATATAAAAATCTTTCGAATAGGTTCCATTGCTGTAACCTGTGCAGATATAACCCATATCATTGATGACAAATGCAACCGCATCCTGTATTTTAGACTGAAAGCTGGTCTTTTGCTGCCATGTGCTGTCGGCCGGATTATAGGCCCACATATCCTTTTCCGCATTACCGGAAAATCCGGTGCCCACATAACCAATATCATTAATGGAAAATGCCACGGCACCGTACCTGGCTAAACCACCAAACTCCGCAGTAACAAAATGCCATACATTGGATACCGGATCATATCTCCAGAAATCCTTATACTTGGCGAGTCCGTCATAGCCCGTACCAACATAGCCTTCTCCTCCGGCCGTGAAAGCCACTGCACCCTGCCTGGGTTCACCCGGAAACTCAGCAATTTGTGTCCAGTTATTCCGATCAGCATCGAATGCCCAGAAATCAGCCAGCCGGTCTTCCCCGTCGTAACCCGTTCCCACATAACCGATATTGCCAATGGTAAAAGCAGCAGCATCACCCCTTGCAACTCCTTCATAATCTGATAGTTCAATCCAATTACCGACCAGTTCAACGGTTTCATCCTTTTTGCACATGGACAATATGGAAAGCAGGGATAAAGAGATCAGTGCATAGAAAAAATAGTTCTTAAATATTTTCATGAGTTTAAATTTTGCTTTGATGATATTTTAATTTTGCGATGAATATAAACGCTTTTTTCAACATTTTAGCGTTTAAAAGTAACAAGATTTATTTTATTAATAATTTTTAACTTTTTTCCCATTCAGCAAACATAAAGAGCCGCAAAGGATTATTAAAATTTTTTAGATATTTTTTACAAAAACAAAGATGAAATAATTATTTTTATCTACCAATTTAAAATGAATTTGTTTATCCGATTCTGGCTTGGTTTTATTTCGGTTGTAATTATCTATTTTTTTCAATAGTAGATGAAATTCTAATAACTGTCGATAAATATGTACATAACGGTATATTTTATTTTCAAACACTTCTGTGCGTGGTTTACTTTGCTTAGTTTAAACGGTGTGAATACATGATTAAATATTCTGGATTATTTCTGTTATTTCTGGCTTTCTTCTCCTGCAATAATGACGATATGACATTTCAGATCGGCAGCAAATACCTTGACGTCAAGACCAATATCCGGTATGTTGATTCACTGACAGTCCTGAATTATACGGTAAAAATGGATTCCATAAGGACCTCAGGTATGGAGGAGCCTACCATCCTGGTCGGGAAACATCATGATCCTGATTTTGGTGATATCACGGCAAGAAGTTACTTCAGGGTTAATCCTCCCAGTGCGGTTTCCCTTCCCAACAATGCCATATTCGATTCCCTGCAATTGATCCTGCTGTACAGTGATTACGCTATCGGCGATACCAATGTGACCTATACCATTCATGCCCACCGGCTGCAGAAAAGCCTGAAACCCAGGGCCGACGGATATTTTTATAATACATCGGAAACTGACTTTTATCCTGAAGTGCTTGGAACCACGTCGCTGATCCCAAGGCCGAATACCAATGATACCCTGTGGATAAGACTGGATGACGAACTGGGCAATGATTTGTTTGATCTGCTGATGGAGGATGATCAGATTATTAAGGAAAGTGAGCTCTTTCACAATTATTTCAAGGGCTTTGCGCTTACCTATGACGATGCGGATAATGCTGTACTGGGTTTTAATTTTCCAACCTATGCACAAACCAGCAGTGGAGTTGATTATTATCCGGTGATGCGGCTCTATTATCATTATTTCGATTTTACCAATGTCAGCAAATACGCTGATTTTAAAATTGCTTATGAGAATGTGGGACTGCAATACAATCAGCTTACACTCAGCAATCCGGTGGTTAACTTTCCCACACAGCAGCGACAGAAACTTCCGGCCCAGGAATCAAACAACCAGACCTATATTCAGGCGGGAACCGGAATTGTTACCCGTATTGAAGTACCTTACCTGAAGAACCTGCTTGCATTACACGACAATATCCTGATCATGAAGGCAGAACTCCAGCTGGAGCCGGTCAGAGGTTCTTATTTCGTTTATCCTCTACCTGAGCAGGTCTCCGTATATTCTTCCGACCGCATTAACCGTTTCGGTACTTCTTTTGCTGCAGACGGTATTCTTTCCATCGATAATATTTACCAGGAGGAAACCTGGTATACCTATGATGTTACCAATTTCATCAAGGCCAAAATTATCGAGGAAACCGACGATGTTCCGGCGCTCCTGGTTACCGTAAAACCCGAAAACATGTACAAGACCTTTGACAGGGTTGTTTTGGGCAGTCAGCTGCACGGTGACAACCAGATAAAACTGAAAATATATTACATCAATTACGAGTAAAGAAATTATAATGAGAAAACTGCTTCTTCCCTTCCTATTTTTACTGTCTCAGATCGCTGTTTTTCCGCAGGCTGCCACACACCTGCCCTATTCTATTTTTGGTATTGGTGAAATCAACACCAGAGGATCTGTCAGAAATATGGGGATGGGCAGATCCGGTCTTGCCCTGTCTTCGGATTTTTATCTCAACAACCTGAATCCTGCTTCCTACCATACCATCGACAGCGTATCCTTCTTTTTCGATATTGGATTCAACGCTACTTTTGTAAAATATCAGACCACCACGGCCACCCAGTATGGGCGCGATGTGAATTTAAGGAACTTCGCCATAGGATTCCGCATCACCCGAAACTGGTCCTCAAGCCTGGGAATCGCCCCATTTAGTACTGTAGCCTATAAAATTGAATCGGAAAGCGATGTGGAAGGCACTATCCATGTGGTTCTGGATGAACTCACCGGGAAAGGGGGGCTGAATCAGCTATATTGGGACAACTCCTACCTGTTGTTTAACCGGTTGAGCCTGGGCGTAAACTTTACCTATCTTTTCGGTAATATCGAAACCGTGGAAAAGCTCCACTACAATCTGTTTGAAAACGATATCTATGCTAAAAAAATAGCCAGCCTGAAAAAGCTTTATGCTGATTTCGGATTACAATATTATTTCCCGATTAAAGAGAAAACGATCGTTACCCTGGGTGGTGTTTTCGGAAATGCCCACAAACTGAACTATGAGGAAGAATTAACCATTTACGACTCCCAGGGAACAGTTTCCGAACAAAAGGTCAACGACAAGGGTACTTTTAATTTCCCCCTTTATTACGGCGGGGGCATTGCAGTTGAATTCGATAAAAAACTCACCTTCAGTGCTGATTATCTATACCACGACTGGTCAAAAGCTGCGGCCAACAATAAAAACTTCAAATACCATCCCACCAATACCTTCCGGGTCGGAGTAGAGTATGTTCCCGGACCGCTCAGCCAATACGGCTACGTTGGCAGAGTCAGATACCGCGCCGGGTATTATCACGAAGACTGCAATCTGGAGATTAACAAGACTACATTTTCAGATGACGGGATTTCGCTTGGCCTGGGATTGCCATTTCTGCAAAATAAAAGCAGCGTCAACATTGCCTACAATTATGGCATCAAAGGAACTCTCGACAATGCCCTCATCAAGGAAAAATACCATATGATTATTTTCAGTGTTACCCTTCATGACTGGTGGTTCATCAAGAAGCAATACGATTGATCCAAAAAACAAAAACCACTCCTGATGAGGAGTGGTTTTTGTTTATGTCAAATAAGGTGGATTGCCCTTAATAAGTAAATTGATACCTTTTTCTGAGTTCTTTCTGAAATTCACCTATTCTTTTTTCCAGTTCATCAATTTCACTTTTCAGTTTACCGGTATCATGTCCCTCTGACTCGAGCTCGCGAATGAACCGCCGATTAATGATAATTTTCTTCTGGCATTCGTAAATGCTTGAGATCAGACTCTTAATGTTGTACTTTACATCAAGCATAGCGATAAGATTTAGTTAGTAGATTGCCTTGAATGTCGCTCCATTTAATAAACCAACGAAGGCTATGCAATTTATTAAACAAAGCTAAATTATAACTTATTAACTACTTTATCAACAATTTTGTTTCATTATTTGGGACATTTTTTTTATGGTTTTTAAAAATTTTGACGAATGTATTGAATGGTTGAAATTCTTTGTATACTAACGCGATCAAACGGCATGGACCAATGAATGTTGCAGGATATTATACGAAACAACCCCTGTAGCTGGCAGGGGTTGATTACTAACCTAAAATAAACCTAAAATTAAACACTAAAAGGGAAATGACTGAACTTCCTGAAAAGAACAAACTGAACTGACCCTAAATTATCCTTGAGCGCCTTCTTCTTCTGTTTTCTTTACTTCCTCTTTTTTCTGGCCCTTTATTTTATCTGCCTTGCTTACGCCTTCTTTAATTTCGATATTCACACCATCGGACAGGCCGGTCTTGATGTAACGTTTCTCAAATACCTGCGGTTGTGTCTCTATTTCCACGTAGGCTGAATCACCTTCTTTTTCGAATTTGATCAGGCTCTCGGGGATAACCAATACGCTATCCCTGCGGTCCAGTACGATATCGGCATTGGCACTGTAACCAGCCCTGATGAATGAATTTTCTTTCAGCTTGACATCCGCCTTGATCTCAAACTGTATGGCCCCGTTTTCTTCTTTTCCTTTGGGAGCAATATATTCAAGCTCTGCGTCAAATTCTTCCTCCTCAATGGCACCGATGGAAAGTATAAGCGGCATCCCCAGCTTCAGTTTCCCGACCTCGGTCTCATCCACCTTACCTTCAAAGATCATTTCACCCATATCCGCTACACTGGCAATGGTAGTTCCTTCATTGAAGGTATTGGATTCAATGACTGAATTTCCAACCTCCACCGGAACATCGAGCACCATACCCTCGATGGTCGAACGGATAAGGGTATTGGTAGCCGTACCGGCTTTCTTTGAGACTCCCTCTTTGATCAGCTGAAGGTTTGATTCAGCGGTTTCCATTTCTTCCATGGCGTTCATATAAGTAATCCTGAATTGCTGAAATTCGGCTTCCGGTATTACACCTTGTTCGTAGACTTTTTTCTGCCGGTCATACACAAGCTTCGCATCCTCATAATTTATTTTCGCCTTATTAAGCCTCGATTCCGCATTGTTCAATTCCACCATGTTGGGAATGATTTTAACGCGGGCTATCAAATCACCCTTTTTAACATTCTGACCGGCTTCAATGAAAATTTCTTCCACGATTCCGGATACCTGCGGTTTTATATCGATTTCCTTTCGGGGAACAACCGATCCTGTGGCTACTGTTTTCTTGATGACATTGCTGACAAAGGGACTTTTAATTTCATAAACAACCGGTTTCTTTTTTGACTTCTGGTAAAGGAAGAACATTGTCCCACCGATGGCACCTACAATAACAACCAGCACAAGGATTTTTAAAACTTTTTTCATGGATATTAATTTAATTGTTTGATTTCATTTTCAATCAGCCCGTAAAGCTTCAACAGGTTTAATACTTACTGCCTTCTTAGCCGGAATAAAACCGGCAAAAATGCCTGCAGCAATGAGCACAATGAGCGCCGTAACAGCGGTGCTAAAATCCACACCCGGGTTTTTAAACATTTCAGCCTCTGCTCCGGAACTGGTCATCTGGTAATTGATAAACTCGAGGATCCCTACGCCAAGAACCAGTCCGATCATACCCGACAGGGATGTGAGCACCACCGATTCCATGATGATCTGGCTGATCACCTTCCAGGGTGTGGCACCAATAGACCGCTGAATTCCGATTTCTTTCGTCCGTTCCTTTACCACGATCAGCATGATATTGCTGACCCCCACAACTCCGGCAAACAAGGTGCCAATGCCAACAATCCAGATCAATGTGCTGATCCCGGTAAATAAGCCTCTCATCTTCTTGAATTCCTCCTCCAGGTTGAAGTGCCCAAAGGCCTGTTCATCCTCCGGTGCAATCTTGTTTCTCTCCGCAATCAGCGACATACACTTTTTCTCCACCACCGAAACGGGAATATTGTTTTTGCCTGTTACCGCAAAGAAATGCACTTCGTTGCCCATATTATAGGCTATTTGCAAAGAGGTAAAGGGAATAAAAATCGATTTTTCCTTGTCCCCGCCGAAACTCATATTCTTGTTCTTGGGTTCGAACACCCCTACCACCTGAAAATATACCCCCCTGATGCGGATGTACTGTCCGATGGGATCTTCTCCGGGATTGAAGAGCTCATCCCTGACCCTGTTGCCGATTACGGCCACCTTTCTGTTTTCCAGGATATCGATATCATTGATGACTCTGCCCGAAAGCACGATCACCGGATCGATCTGGAAAAAGGCCGGATAATCCCCGAAAATATCATAAGATGCTGTTTTCAATCCCCTAACCACATTATTTTCGCCGTTACCCGACCAGGGTTGAAGACGCGGAGCCAGTAACCCTATTTCACTGACGTTCTGCCGGAGCGCCTTCATGTCCTCATTATTAAACATCCAAAAGCGTCCACGGGGCAATCCTTTGTAAGGTACGGTGGTCTGTCTTGTCCATACGAAGGCACTGTTGGTGGCAAAATCCTGGAAGCCGTCAAAAACCGAGTTTTCAAGACCCTTGCCCGAACCCATCATGATGATGAGCATAAAAATACCCCAGAACACGCCAAATGCAGTCATGAACGTGCGAAGCCTGTTGCTTTTCAGCGTACTGTAAATTTCCTGCCACCTGTCCCTGTCAAACATAATAATATATTGTTATTCGTCTCGTAATGCTACTACCGGTCTGATTCGTGAAGCTCTTAATGCAGGCATTAATCCCGCAAGTGTTCCTGCCACAATCAGGACAATGGTGGAAACCATTGCCACTGTAAAATCCACTTCCGGATTCTGAAAAAAGTCGTTTTGCGGAAGAATGGAGGATACCAGGCTCAGCACACCAACTCCCAGAACCAGTCCTATATACCCTGCAAGACCCGTGATCAATACTGCTTCAAGAAGAATCATACTGATCACCGAAAAGGGTGTGGCCCCGATGGCCTTTCGGATCCCTATTTCCTTGGTGCGTTCATTTACCACAATGATCATAATATTGCTCACGCCCACAATGCCAGCGATGATGGTAAAAGCCCCGATAATCGAAACAAAGATCTGTATGCCCAGGAAAAGGTTGGTAAACTTTGTGTACTCCTTCAGCGTATTCCACATCCACATGGCATTCTGGTCATCCTTATCGAAGCTGTGCCGTTTGGCGAATTCTGCACGGAGTGTTTTTTCAAGCTCTTCACTTTCTTTTGCACTCAGATTGCTGCTGATGGTCATATTGTGGATCCTGTTTGCACCACCGGTGATCATCTGGGCAGTAGTAATGGGAAGGTATGCCCTGGTCTCGTCCCTTTCATTTTTGTCTTTGAATACGCCAACGACCTGGAAAGGAACGTTGTTGATCTTGATATATTCACCAACCGGACTCTTGCCGTTCTTGAACAGGGCCTTTTTAACCGGTTGCCCAATCACGACAACTTTACGCTTTTTCTTAATATCGATGTTGTTCAGGAACCTGCCCTCCACCATGCTGGCGCTTTCAATATCGAAATAGTCCGGGTGAGACGCAATCAGATCGAAAACACCATACTCCTTCTTATAGGAAATCACCCGGTTCTGCCACATGTAATACCGCCCGGAAATTTTATCCACGCCCTCCACATACTTTTTTACAAATTCATAGTCATCGTTGGTGAATTTGATCTCCCTGCCCGCTTTGAGCCCTTTGTATGCTTTACTGGTGGTTCCCGATCCGAACCAGATGGTGTTCACCGCATCCTGCCTGAACTGTGCATCAATTCCATTCTGAAGACCCTTACCGGAACCAAGCAGTATGATCAGCATAAAAATACCCCATGCCACGCTGAACCCCGTAAGGAAGGTACGCATGCGGTTTTTGTTAATGGTACTGAAGATCTCCTGCCATTTGTCAAGATCAAACATATGCCTTGGATTAAAAGGATGAAACTGCTCTGAAGGGCGATTTATGATAGATGATATCTTCGATCACACCGTCTTTCAACTTGATGGATCGCTGAGTGCGCATGGCAATGTCATGCTCGTGGGTAACAATGATGATCGTGATTCCCCCGTCATTGATTTCCTGCAAAAGGTCCATAACTTCCATGGAAGTGACAGAATCGAGTGCTCCGGTGGGCTCGTCGGCAAGTATTACCTTGGGTTTGCTGATCAAAGATCTGGCAATGGCGATACGTTGTTTTTGTCCGCCTGAAAGCTCACTCGGGAGATGTGTCCACCAGTCCCTCAGGCCAACCCGGTCGAGGTATTCCATAGCAATCTGGTTCCGTTTCCTCCTGGCTATGCCCTGGTAATACAAGGGTAATGCCACATTTTCAAGGGCATTCTTAAAAGAAATGAGATTAAAACTCTGAAAAACAAACCCAATGGTACGATTCCGCAACTGGGCCGCCTTGGTTTCGTTGATATTCCTGATGAGCATTCCGTTCAGGTAGTATTCGCCGGCATCGTAATTGTCCAGGATCCCAAGAACATTCAGCAAAGTTGATTTACCTGATCCTGAGGCACCCATGACGGATACCATTTCGCCTTCTTCTATTTCCAGGCTGATCCCTTTTAAAACATGGAGTGAATTGGTTCCGGTTACATAAGATTTATGAAGGTTCTTGAGTGTTATCATGAGAAAACGGTTAAATGATTTTGTTTACAATCTCAAATATTATACCATTTAACCTAATTTATTGGAAGTTATTGCACTAGAAGAATATTTAAACTGCAAAGCAGGGTACGGTCCAGAATAGTTTTGTACAGTTATGATACAGGAATTGTCCGATTATGGACACTCCGCACGACTATTTTGTTATTCATTTGCGCTGGCGCCGGGATTCTTTACACTGCCCATGAATACGATTGCGCCGGTTTCTCTTTCGCGAATAGCAAATACAAAAGGACGATTGACAAAGAAAAACACAGGAGGAACAGATTCCCCTATCGAAGTATTGACGATCTCTACGGCTGTGACCGCTGCTGCTTCCGTTCCTTCTTCATTTACTTCAACAAAGGTCTTATGCAGCACCCTTGAAATTGCCAGCCGGGCCGGACTGCTGATCTTTGAAAAATCGGCCTGATCCGAAAATGCCAGACCCATCCCCATGTCGGTGAGTTCATCATTCAACGTGTTTTTATATTCAAATTTAAACCTGGGCAATTGGATAACCACCTCCCGGTCAGATAAGGACTGAATTATGCTGTTCCAACTTTCCGGGGTTAATGCGGCAATGATCTCCTGTATATCCACACCTGTTTCAGGAAGAAGAATAATCATGTTAAAATTCCCTTGTCCGTAAGGTAATTCAACACACGAAAGGTTATCATAACGGGCATACCGGAAGGTATCCTGTTGCTGCATCATCGGCACCGTAATCTGTAACCCTTCGCCGGTGGTAAAAACTTTGTCCGTCGTCTTCTCCCTGTCAAATTCGGATCGCCATATGCCTTTAAAGTATATGGCGTTGATCAGGTACATGACGGCCTCCTCCGGGATCTGGTCAATGATTTCGGCTATTTTCCCATGGGTATTCTCCTTCACCCAGTTGTTGATAACAGCTTTGGCTAACGGATCGCTGAAATCAAGTGAGTTTACTTGCGCCTGATAATAGGTGCTGTTTACACTGATAAAATCAGGTAATACCGAAAAGTCCTGACGGTACCATATTGAATTGGCGATTTCGAGCAATACTCCGGGGTCAACACTTACCAGCGCACCCATCAGGCTTTTATAGCTTTGATTAATTTCCTCGAGCGTGAATCCTGCCTTTTTCAGGGTGTTTTCCATGGCCTTCTTTGTATCTCCGCCGGCACCATTGTAAGTCATCGCCAACGCAAGGGCCACGCTGGTCGGAGAAATGAATACATTATCCGCCTCAGCATCCGAAGCAGCTACCTCCTTGAACAGGGTGATCCCGAAATCATTATCAGCCTGAATGATTTCCCGGGTAGTTTTATCTACGTTTATTTTATTTTCCGTTTGCGGCAGGTTTTCGGTCTCGCAGGCATTCAGTATGGCGAGCGCTGTTAAGAATATCCCGATGGTTTTCATAATTCCGTTATGAAATGGTTTGTTATATGATGATCGACAACGCAAAAAGTTGCGTGGCCTCACGCAACCTTTTCAAAAATTGTACCATCTATTATTCAGCGTCTGTAAAATGGGGTCAATAATGATTAAAACCTTAATTTTGAGTCGCTAAAAAAGTGTATTTGGTTGACCGCTTACATAAGCTAGTGCTCGCATGCCAGGAGAATAACTCCGTGGCCCAGCGTGAATTGTACGATATGTTCAAGTCGAAAATGTTTGGAATTTGTCTCCGATATGCAGGCAACTATGATGATGCCCAGGATATTCTTCAGGATGGTTTTCTGAAAGTATTTGAAAAAATCCATCAGTTTGGATTCAAAGGCGCTTTTGAAGGCTGGATGAGGAAGATCATGGTAAATACAGCACTGGAGAAATACAGGCTGCATTACCGGCAGGTTACTGTAAATGAAAATATTGCAGAAATTGAATATGAGCAGGAAAATGAAATCATAGCGGAAATTGATCGGATTGAACTGGTGAAAATCATTCAGGACCTGTCACCACGTTACCGAATTGTTTTTAACCTCTATGCACTGGAAGGATATTCACATAAAGAGATCAGTGAGATGCTGCAGATTACCGAGGGAACCTCAAAATCGAACCTGTCAAGGGCCAGAACAATATTACAGGAAAAAGTGAACAAGTACTATTTTAAATCGGTTCAAACATCCTGAGCCATGAAGAATGAATCAAAAAATATCGACCGTTATTTTAAGCAACGGTTTGAGCAATTCGAACACCCGCCACAGGATGTGGTCTGGAAAGGCATTGCTGCAAAATTGGGTCATACCAGAAAGAAAGGATTGGTCTTGTTATTCTTCAGGATTGCTGCCGGAATGACACTGCTCCTGTCGCTGGGTATCGGCTACTACTTTGTTACACGAACGGGAACCCAGGTAGAAACACCTGTAATGGCCACCTATCAAAATGGTGAACCAGTAAAGGATACGATTGTAAAACGTCCTTTGGTGAATGAAAAAAACAAGCCTGCCGTTTCTTCAAAGAAAACTGAAAAATCAGAGCGGCTTGAACCGGTGCGAAAAATATACAAAGGTCCCGCCGTGAGAGAAGAAGTTCCTTCCGAAAGCGAATCCCCGGAAAATGTTGCCGGAATTCCGGATAAGATGGGGCGTAATCAAAATCTTTACCCGACCGGAGGTTTTGCTGAAATCGCTCATCCTGAAAATCAGGGAGCCCTGCCGGTTGATTTACCTGCCACACTTACCCATAACCGCCAATCACCCAACCCTGTAATTTCGCCTGAAGAGGCACTGGCCATGCTTTTACCGGAAAATGAGGTCCCGGCTGAAACAGAAGCTGCAAAACAAAATCGCTGGATTCTGGGCGGTGAAATTGCACCTCTGTATTCCTACCGTACCATTGCCTCGGATTATCTGGAAACAGACATGATCAGCAACCTGAATGAATCCGAAAACGGTGTAATCGCCTATGCAGGAGGTATTCGTGTTTCCTTTTCCGCCGGCAAACGTTTATCGGTTCAGTCAGGTCTGTATTACTCACGCTATGGTCAGGAAAAAAGCAATATACAATCTTTCAGCTATAACAATGCCGAATATGCCGGTGACAACGGACCGGTTGAAACCTATATGGCCATTACCAACTCTACCGGGGTAATTTACAGCAAACCGTCTGATAACATTGTATCAGCCAAAATCATTTCAAATTCCACTGCCATAGCCACCGATAACAGGTATTTCGCCAGTCTGAATGGTCTCAACTATACAGATATTGACCAGGCAGAGGAAAGTGACATCACTGTGGAACAGTTATTCGACTATCTGGAAGTACCGGTGACCATTAAATACAAATTCATCGACCGCAAATTCGATTTCAGTTTTTCCGGCGGGCTGGTGACCAATTTTCTTGTCAGCAATGTGGTTAACATCGTACAGAACGGAGAGAAAAGCCAATTCGGAAGAACAGGTGATATAAGCCAGGTGAACTACCTGAGTTCCTTTGGACTGGGTTTCGAATATCCGGTTTTCAAGGGTTTAGCCTTCAGCCTTGAACCCCGGTTCAGGTACTATCTGAATCCTATCGATAAAAACTCACAGATTAATGTTCACCCTTATTCATTCGGTTTCTTTGCCGGTATAAACTATATATTTTAGTCACCCGGGGAGATGGAAAAGGAGCGAATTACCTCACCATTCCCCGGACTGCTTGCCGGATATTTCATCAATGGTAAGTTTCAGGATGACCATCCGCTCCATATTTTCTTCAATGTATTGATTCCCCGAGGTCTTTCCATAATGAGCCATGATGATGTCAAGGCCATTTTTCTTCTGCCCGGGATCGGTTAAAATCTCTATTTTACCGTATCCGATGACCGAACGGTATCTGGCTGTCCAGTTGCATGCTTGTGCATCCTTTATTATCTCCTGCTCATATTCGATCTCAAAGCACACCCTGTTGTTTTTCCGAATAAGATCAATTTTTCGGCCCACTCTGGCTGAATGAAAATAAAGGGCATTCTCATAAAATCCGAAGTTCAACGGAACAATATAGGGCAAGTCCCCATCCAGCAGGGCAATCCGGCATATCTCCGATTTGGATAGTATATCCTGAATGATATTTTTGTCTGTTATTTCTTTGTCTTTCCGTCGCATGGCAATGATATAAAAGGTGAATTGGTCCGTCATAAAATTAGTATTTTTTACAGATCGCTTTTATTTCTTTACCCCCAACTATCCCTTCAATAATAAATTTGACCTGGTCAAACAAAAATCTAAAATTCCTTTTAACTAACTTTGCAAAATTCCGTACAAACGATATAAAGGATTTAAATTACGGAAAGAGCTATGATACAAGGTCATTTTTCAAAGTGGTTGCGCCCGGTTTTATATTTTTCAGGTGCATTGTTTGTGGCGGGTATTTTGTTGTCGGTGCAGAGTTTCACAGGCAATGAAAATGACCAGGCTTTATCGGAACGTATGCCGGTGATGTATGAATCATTCTTGATGCCCGATCAGCTGGAATTTGCCGGGGAACCGGTACCGTTGGACAATTTCGATACCCGTGAAAGCCTCGACAAGGAAATGCTGGTAAATGGTTACTGGCATTCACGAACCATCATGGTGCTGAAAAAATCCAAACGTTACTTTGAAACCATTGAGCCTATTCTTAAAAAATACGGCATCCCCGATGATTTCAAATACCTGGCCATGGCAGAAAGCGGCTTTGAGAATGTTGTATCTCCGGCCAAAGCAGTTGGGGTATGGCAGTTGCTTGAAAGCACGGCCGAAGAGTACGGACTGGAAGTGAACGGCGATATTGATGAAAGGTATAACCTTGAAAAATCTACCGAAGCAGCCTGCAAATACCTGCTTGAATCCTATCAACTGTATGGCAACTGGGCCATCGCAGCTGCCACCTACAATGCAGGGCGAAAGGGCCTGGAAAACCAGATCACCAAACAAAAGACCAAAAACTATTATGACCTGCTGCTGAATGATGAAACTGCCAGGTATGTATTCAGGCTGATCGCCCATAAGCTCATTACTGAGAATCCTTCTGCCTATGGGTTTCATCTGGAAGAGGAAGATTATTACCCTTTGATTCCGGTACATGATGTGGCGATTGATACAGCTATCCCGAACATAGCGGAATTTGCCCTGCAGAATTCCACGAACTATAAGATATTAAAGCAGTTTAATCCCTGGCTTCGTCAGAATTATCTGCCCGATTCACCCGGCAAAGTATACCATATCCTTATTCCCGAATCAGGTGAACGGGAAATCAAGTAATCTCTAATGTAAACCCTCCTTCGATCCGGAACAAGAAATTGGCAAAGACAAAATCAAACAAAGCCCTTGAAACAGGCGAAGTCAATGTGTTCGGTGCGAGGGTGCATAACCTGAAAAACATCGATGTGACCATACCCCGCAATCGTCTCACGGTGATAACCGGATTGAGCGGAAGCGGTAAGTCTTCTCTTGCTTTTGATACCATTTATGCCGAAGGTCAGCGCAGGTATATGGAAACACTTTCGGCTTATGCCCGTCAGTTTTTGGGCAATATGGAACGGCCGGATGTGGATAAGATCACCGGTCTGAGTCCCGTAATTGCCATTGAACAAAAGACTACCGGAAAAAATCCAAGGTCAACTGTAGGCACCATCACCGAGATATACGACTTCCTGAGGCTGCTTTACGCCCGTGCCGGTATTGCCTATTCCTACAACACAGGCGAGCCCATGGTGAAATACACCGACGAGCAGATCATTAACCTGATCATTGAAAAGTATGAAAATCAGAAAATTCACATACTGGCACCGTTAATTAAGGGACGTAAGGGACATTACAAGGAGGTCTTTGAACAGATACGGCGGAAAGGCTTTCTAAATGCACGTGTCGACGGCGAGTTGCTAGAGGTAAGGCATGGCATGAAACTCGACCGTTATAAGGCTCATTTCATCGAGATTGTCATTGATAAAATGCAGGTCACCCAGGCCGACCGGAGCCGGCTGAAAAGTTCCGTTGCTCTTGCCATGCAACACGGAAAAGGCATCATTATGTTGCTGGACAATGAAAAAAAGGTACCCCGGTATTTCAGCAGGCTGCTCATGTGTCCCACCACCGGCATCTCCTACAACGAACCTGCCCCGCATACTTTTTCATTCAATTCGCCGCAGGGCGCCTGTGTCCGGTGTAACGGACTGGGCACCGTAAACCAGATTGATATTGGTAAAATCATACCGAATCCCGAGCTGAGTATTAAGAAAGGGGGTATCCTGCCCCTGGGTCCTTATCGGAACGCATTGATCTTCTGGCAGCTTGAGGCCATTGCATCCAAATACAAATTCAGCCTGGGTACCCCGATCAAAGATATTCCCGAAGACGGATTGAATGTGATCCTTTACGGGGCCGAGGAAACCTTTAAACTGGAGAATACTCCGCTTGGTTTTTCCACCAACTATTTCCTGAGTTTTGAAGGTGTTATCAATTATGTGGCAAACCATGTGAACAACCCGGGTCAGAAAGAAGATGAGAAATGGACCGACCAGTATATTCAGAAAATTACCTGTCCCGATTGTCACGGAGCCCGCCTGAAAAAAGAATCACTGCATTTCCTGATCCACGACAAGAACATTGCCGGGTTATCGGCCATGGATATCTCAGAACTTTTCAACTGGCTTAATACCGTGGAGCCGCACCTTAACAGCCGGCAACAAGCCATCGCTACCGAAATCATCAAGGAGTTGAAGAGCAGGATCGGCTTTCTGCTCGACGTGGGTCTGGACTACCTTTCCCTGAACCGCAGCGCCGGAAGTTTGTCAGGAGGTGAAAGTCAAAGGATCAGGCTGGCAACTCAAATTGGCTCCCAATTGGTAAATGTTCTCTATATCCTCGATGAACCCAGCATCGGTCTGCATCAGCGCGACAACCAACGATTGATAGGATCGTTGCAGGAGCTTCGCGATGCAGGAAATTCCGTGATCGTTGTGGAACACGACCGTCAGATGATCATGAGTGCGGATTACGTGGTGGACCTCGGTCCTTATGCCGGCAGACACGGAGGGGAGGTATGTGCCACCGGAAGCCCGGAGGAGATCCTCAGGAGCTGTTCACTTACCGCGCAATATCTTAACCATCAGAAAATAATAGGTATTCCTGAGAAACGACGCGACGGCAATGGTAAAAAGCTCATTATGCGCGGTGCTACTGGCAACAACCTCAAAAACATAGACATTGAATTTCCCTTGGGCAAATTCATATGCATTACGGGTGTTTCAGGAAGCGGCAAATCTTCCGTCATTTATGACACCCTTTACCCGGTGCTGAGCAGGCATTTCTACCGTTCTTCCCTGAATCCCCTTCCCTATGATAAAATTGAAGGTCTCGAGAATACCGATAAGGTAATTGAAGTGGATCAGTCACCTCTGGGCCGCACACCCCGCTCAAACCCTGCCACCTATACCGGTGTTTTCGGTGATATCAGGAAACTTTTTGAACAAACCCGTGAATCAAAAATAAGGGGATACAAGGCAGGACGTTTCTCCTTTAATGTAAAGGGCGGACGCTGCGAAACCTGTCAGGGAGCAGGATTACAAACCATTGAAATGAATTTCCTGCCCGATGTTTATGTACATTGCAGCGAATGCAACGGAAAACGATACAACCGAGAAACCCTTGAGGTACGATATAAAGGTAAGAATATCAGCGATATACTCGATATGACCATCAGCCAGGCTGTGGAGTTTTTCGAAAATATACCCACTATTCGGCATAAGTTATTTACCATCAATCAGGTAGGCCTCGGATACATCACACTTGGCCAACCCTCCACCACGCTTTCGGGAGGAGAATCACAACGGATCAAACTGGCTGCCGAGTTGTCAAAAAAGGATACCGGTAAAACCATTTATATTCTGGATGAGCCCACCACGGGACTGCACTTCGAAGATGTCAGCGTGCTGCTCGATGTGTTGAACCGTTTGGTAGACAAGGGCAATACGGTGATTGTCATTGAACATAATCTGGATGTTATCAAAGTGGCCGATCACATCATCGACATGGGACCTGAGGGAGGTATAAGGGGCGGTGAGATTCTCTGCACGGGAACGCCGGAAGAAATCACCAAAAGCAAGATCAGTTATACGGCAGCCTTTTTAAAAGAAGAATTGGGCGTTCAATAATTGGTGTTTGGGGCCGGTTCCTGTAACAAATACATAAAAATTCTTCCGAATTTAGTAATTTTGCCTGTTTCAACAGAACCATCGCATTTTGTTATCGTATAGATAGTAGATTTTCAACCAATTCAATTGTATGACCCACGGAGAGGAAAAAATTATTGATGCTTTCAAGAAGAAGGACTGGCAGGAAATCCAATCGGCCGACAGCTGGAATATTTTTAAAATCATGTCTGAATTTGTTGAGGGATATGAAAAGCTGGCCCGCATTGGTCCCTGTGTCTCCATATTCGGATCGGCCCGCACCGAACCCGGCACCAAATTCTATAAGCTTGCTGAAGAAATAGCCTATCAGCTGACACAGTACGGGTATGGCGTTATCACGGGAGGGGGTCCAGGTATTATGGAGGCAGCCAATCTGGGAGCCAAAAGAGGAAAAGGCAGGTCGGTTGGAATTAATATTGATCTGCCCTGGGAACAGGAACCGAATTTGTTTATCGATTCGGATAAGCTGATCACCTTTGACCATTTTTTTGTCAGGAAGGTCATGTTCATTAAATATGCGCAGGGATTCATCGTACTTCCGGGTGGCTTCGGGACATTTGATGAACTGTTCGAAGCACTTACGCTGATACAGACTGAAAAGATCGGAAGATTTCCTATTGTACTGGTCGGGATTGATTACTGGGAAGGTCTTGTAAGATGGGTAAAGGAGGTAATGCTCAATGAACAGAAGAATATCAGCACCGATGACATGGAACTCTTTACAGTTGTGGATACTGCCGATGAAGCGGTTAAACACATCAATGATTTCTACAGCAAATATTTATTGAGTCCGAATTTCTGATCTTTGGCTTATGTGGTGAAGTCCTATTGTGGTATTCTACAAACAGTTGTTTATAACTTAATTGGTTTTAATAACAGGATTGCTTATTTTTATTTTTCTATAAATATTCGAATTCATGGTTAAGCTTGTTATTACTTTACTGAATCTGCTTGTAATTCTGGCCTTACAGATATTTCCGGGCGATGTATCGGTAAAGTTGGACGTTCCTACGGAGGTTCAGGCAGGTTCGGAATTTGATGTCAAAGTGACATTGACCAAAGGGGACCTTGAAGGGTTTTCCCGTTTTCAGCAAACTATCCCGGCAGGTCTTACTGCCCTATCGGGTACATCTTCTGATGCCGATTTTACTTTCAGTGATAAACGGGTCAGGTTAATCTGGTTGCGCACACCCCGGAACAATGAAATCACCGTAACCTACCATGTTAAAATTGACGAGCGGCTTAAAGGCACATTTAAACTCGACGGCAAGTTCTCCTATATCGAAAACAATGAAAGGAAATCGGTGGATATTGACCCTGTTGCGATCACCATATTGCCATCCACCACCATTGATCCGTCGTTGATAGTTGACATCAATGATTTTGAGAAAATAACCATGCCCTATCCGGGTATTACAGCGGCCGATGTCGCCAATATCGCCTGCATCAGACAAAAACCTTATGCCGGAGCACAGGGAGATTACATTGTAAACATACTGGTCAGCAAGGAATCCACCCGCCGTTTTGCCAAAATTGAAGAAGATGTACCCGAAGGATACACTGCTGTTGCTCTTGATCCCAGGGATGCCATTTTTACCTTCAAGGAGCAGAAGGTCAAATTCCTTTGGATGAATCTGCCCATGGATCCCTATTTTACGGTTTCCTACCGTCTGATTCCCAAAAATCAGGCAAAACTTGCCTCACCTGTCATCGACGGTGCATTTTCCTATCTCGTGGATGACAAAACGATAAGTGTGGACATTATTGAAAGAGATATTGATGTTGCTGACATCAGGGGGGAAGATATCAATGCCTTCATCGCCATGGCCCTTGCTGCTCCGTCAACAACAGTAGCAGATCTGCCTGTTGAGGAACCTGCCAGGGTTGAAACAAAACCCGTGGCAGAGAAACCTCAACCGGTAAAGCCGGCACAGGAAAAACCAGCGGATACCAAACCAAAAGCAACCGTTGCACAGTCCCTTACACCTGAACAGGGTGTATATTACAGAATTCAGCTGGCAGCTGGCCATAAGCCCGTGAACATTGAACAATACTTCAGAAAGCTGAATCTGGAAAAGACAATTTATAAGGAAATGCATGACGGATGGCAGAAATATTCGGTCGGTTCTTTCAATGTTTACAAAGAAGCCAGGGATTACCGGGTGCATATCTGGAATACCACGCCGGTTAAAGATGCATTTATTACGGCTTACAACAGCGGTCAGCGTATCACCGTGCAGGAAGCCCTCATGATTACAGAACAAAAATGGTACCGATGAGATGTAATGATTCAATCCGTACCTGGGTAAACAGGATATTGATATTTTCATTTTTTATATTCATTACTTCCGCAGGCTTGAAAGCACAGGAGGATGAACTTGATCGCCTCCTGAATGAAGAGGTTGAGAACATTAATCCCGGTATACAAGCCCGTGGTTGGCTTTGGAGCGGGGTCCTCAATTATTTTGGGGATATCAAGAACAATTACTATTCACCTACCATAGGAACCCTGGGATATAAGGTGAGTCTGTCTACTTACATTGATAACGGACGATTCCTGAAAGCAGAATTCTTCTTCATGGGAGGCAAACTGAATGGAAATGAGCGTTCCTATGAGGATCCCATGAAAAATTTCAACTTCCAGACAAATATTTACAATTTCGGAGTAGCCGTTAATTACGATTTCGATCATTTATACAAGAAAAAGGACCGGCGGATCCATCCTTTTGTTTCCCTGGGTATTGCCACTACGCTTTTCAACTCAAGAACAGACAGTACTGCCAGTTTTTTCGATCAGGATCTGGGAGTGGAAGTGGAAAAGAAATATCATTACTGGAATGATGGAACCATACGTGACATCCCGCAATCATTGGGTGAAACGGACCTCAGCCATCTGATGAACCGTGATTTCACCTATGAAACACCGCTGCGACAGAGCGATTGGGGACTGGGTCAGTATTCTGAATACGCGTTTGTCATTCCGTTTGATTTCGGCCTCGATATGCAATTGTCCGACAGAATGATGATCAGGCTTGGGAATTCATTCTGTTACGCCATTTCGGACGTCATTGACCATGTCAGTTCAAAAAACACTTCGGGACGAATCGGTAAAAAGGGGAATGACATGTTCAATTTCACCTATCTTTCTTTTCACCTTGACCTCTTCTCCTCGGCAAAAACCCTGAAAATTGAAAGATTATTCAGGGACATGGAATTCGATCCCATGCTTTTCGGTGATGAGGACAATGACGGATGGATGGATGGCTGGGATGATTGCCCCGGTACTCCCCTCGGTGTTGTTACCGATTCAACAGGTTGTCCCCTGGACTCCGACAAAGACGGGATTGATGACTACCTCGATAAGGAACAATTCAGCAGATCCGGGGCATATGTAAATGATGAAGGTGTTGAGATCACCGAAGAAGACCTGATCGCCCTGCTGAACCAATCTATGGCTGTTGGCCGTAATGAGATCAATTTGTACGTCCGGACACCCGATTCCTATGCAGGCCGCAAGAGGCAGCGGACAGCCCATCCCCGACAAATTCAAATCCATTGATGCGGATAAGGACAATTATATTTCCTTTGATGAGATGCTGAAGGAAATTGACCGGTACTTTGATTTTGAATCAACATTATCAGCCGCAGATATTTATGAGCTGAACAGCTTCTTTTTCTCGCAGTAACGATAGCGTTTACCTGGCGGTTCAATGCTTCATTACCCTGTCGAGTTCCCTTTTTGAGTCTTTTTTCTTCAGGTCTTCCCGTTTGTCAAATTCCCTTTTACCTCTTGCCAGGGCAATTTCGAGTTTGGCATAACTGCTTTCAGCGATGAAGATTTTAAGCGCCACAATGGTCAGCCCTTTTTCTTTTATATTCTTCTCAAGTTTTTTCAGTTCTCGGTGCGTGAGCAAAAGCTTCCGGTCCCGTTTCGGAAAATGGTTATTGAGATTACCGAAATCATATTCCGAAATGTGCATTCCTTTTACATACAATTCTCCCCTGACGAAATAGCAGTATGAATCCACCAGGCTGGCTTTGCCGGCTCGAATTGATTTGATCTCGGTACCGGTGAGCTGAATACCCGCCACAAACTTGTCGAGTATTTCATAATCATGCCAGGCCTTCTTATTTCTGATATTGATCTCGTTCATTTCCTTGGTGCTGCTGAACTGCAAAATAAGCTTATTTTATCCGATTTTCCATAAATTAGCCGCTGCGAAATAACCATCATGTCGGACAACTATAATCTGGTCGCAGTTCTCGGTCCCACGGCAAGCGGCAAAACCACCTTCGCGGCACAACTGGCATCCTGTATCAACGGTGAAGTTATCAGCGCTGATTCCAGGCAGGTATACCGGAAGATGGACCTGGGCACCGGCAAAGATTATTCCGATTACCTGGTGAACGGAATTCAGGTTCCCTGCCACCTTATTGATATTGCTGAACCAGGCTACAGGTACAATGTTTTTGAATACCAGCGCGATTTTTACAGGGTTTTGCAGGACTTGCAGGCAAGGGACAGGTTCCCGGTATTGTGCGGCGGTTCGGGCATGTATATTGAAGCTGCCACCCGCGGCTACCGCCTTGCTGATGTGCCGCGAAACGAGACCCTGCGTGCAGAACTGGGTTCAAAAAGTCCTGAGGAGCTTGCTGCCATTCTTTCCACCCTGAAATCGCCCCATAATACCACCGATGCCGAAACCCCGGAGCGTGCCTTGAGGGCCATAGAAATTGCTCAGTATTACCGTCTGAATCCTGCACCGGCAGATGATCTTCCGGTTCTTCAGCCGCTTTTTATAGGTATCAGATATGAAAGAACGGAAGAACGGGCCAGGATCACCAGGCGCCTCGAAGAACGTTTACAGCAGGGAATGATAGAAGAAGTCAGGCATTTGATGACGTTGGGCCTGTCAGCTGAAACACTTCTGTATTACGGACTCGAATACCGGTACATAGCCCTGTATCTTCAGGGTAAATTGGAGTATAGCCAAATGGTGTCCCTTTTAAATACAGCCATCCACCAGTTCGCCAAGCGCCAGCGGACCTGGTTCCGGAAAATGGAACGTGAAGGTTGCAACATCCACTGGCTGGAGGGCGAAATGCCGGTGCATGAAAAAGTAACCGTTACCCTGGATCTTCTTGGGCGCAAATAACAAACAGCCGGTTCACATCAACGCCCACTTATGAGATACGCATAAATAGGAAAGATAAAAGAAGTACAGCAGGTTGATAATGGATACCAGGATATTGTATTCCATTCTGTTTTTCTTAATCCTCCGCCGGATCATAATGCCCACATTGGGCACCAGGGTGGAGGTAAGGAAAAACAAAAAATGGATGTTAAACAAGGTATCAAAAGGTTGTTCCGAATCATTGACCTCCTTCTTGCCAAACAGCAAAAGATAGGTAAAAGCCAGAAAGGAAGCCAGATAAAGCAGATAGGTTATTTTGAGTACAATGGTGGATTTCTGCCGTCGTTTATGGAATCTGAATGGCCTGAGGATTAATATGGTAACAACAAAGAGCACCACATATCCGATCAGGAAAAAGGTCTGGAAGACGCCATGAAAGAAGTTGCCCATGATGGTAAAATGATTTAAACCAAATTACAAAAAAACAGGAGAAATTGCGTCCGAAATAAAAAGATATTATAAACCGTCAGGTATAGCCTCCAGCAAGGCTACATTTTCCACATGCTGGGTATGGGGGAACATATCCACCGGTTGAACCTTCAGTACCCGGTAGTGGGAGGAAAGAAGCTGAATATCCCTGGCCTGTGTGGCCGGATTACAGCTTACGTACACAATCTTGCGGGGACCCGCAGCAATTATGGCCGATATAACATCGGCATGCATACCCGTCCGGGGCGGATCGGTAATGATGACATCCGGGCGACCTTGCTGTTCCATCAGGGTATCATTCAGCAATTCCCTGATATCTCCGTCCAGAAAAACGGTATTCTGAATATTATTGTTGACGGCATTCCTGTTCGCATCCAGTATGGCTTCGGGAATGTAGTCCATCCCAACAACTTTATGGCAGCTTCGTGCCAGAAAAAGTGCTATTGTTCCGGTGCCTGTATAAAGATCGTATACCGTGTCAGTTCCGTCAAGACCTGCAAAATCACGGACAATGCAATAAAGCCGGTATGCCTGTTCGGTATTGGTTTGAAAGAATGATTTCGGAGAGATCCTGAAAATAAGGTCCTCCATTTTTTCAGATAAATGATCCCGTCCACTGAAGAGCTTGATCTCAAGATCATTTAACGTATCATTGGCCTTGGGATTTATGACGTACATCAGCGAGGCAATTTGCGGAAACTGACCGGCCACGGCATGAAGAAGCTTTTCAATAATTTCGCTTTCCTCCTTAAAAAAGGAAAATATCACCATGATCTCACCCGACTGATTGTTTCGGATAATCAGGTTTCTCAGTAATCCTTCCTGACGGATCAGGTCAAAAAATGCCAGGTTGTTTTCCAGGGCATATTTCCTGACAAAATTCCGGATCTGGTTTGAAGGTTCCGGCTGAAGATAACAGGTGTTGATATCCAGTACCTTGTCAAATTTTCCGGGAATATGAAAACCCAGTGCACGGCGTTCCACCCAGGTCTCGCCCGACTGAATCTCTGCGTTTGTAAGCCATCGGCTGTGCGAGAAAGTAAATTCGAGTTTGTTGCGATAATATCTTTGGTTTTCTGATGCCAGTATCGGCATGATCGCATTTACTTCCACCTTGCCAATACGCTCCAGGGAGTCGATTACCTGTTGATGTTTGAATTTCAGCTGATCTTTATAGGGAAGGTGTTGCCATTTACATCCGCCGCAAACGCCAAAATGGTTGCAAAAAGGTTCTTCACGGTTAACAGAATAAGAGTGGAACTTCACGGGATAACCTTCCATGAATCGCTTTCGTTTCCTGAGGATCTGAACATCAGCAACATCACCCGGAACACATTGCGTAACAAAAACCACCATCCCCTCATACCGGGCAATGGCCTTCCCTTCTGCCGCTATTTCCGTTATCAGCAAATTCTCGAGCAGTGGTTTATGTTTTGAGCGACCCATGGTTGGTGTATTGAAGCGCAAAGATAGTTGAATAGTTGACATATATATTTGACAATGTGTTTGGTTTATTGTACCTTCACATTCCGTCTCTCAACCCTAACTGCCATGAAAAGGCTCTTTTATCTTTTTGGTTTATTAATGGTATTTATGTGTTCATGCTCAAGGAATCCAAAGGAGAGTATTGAGACGGTTTCTGACACTGTATTAATAAAAGAGTTATACAGCAGCGGGAAAGTTAAGTCGGAAATATCAGCCATTGGAGAACTCAGACAAGGCTGGACAAGGAATTACGACCTGGAGGGACGGTTAATTTCTGAGGTATATTATATTGATAACGTTCGCGAGGGAACTGCGAGGAATTTTTATGCTGCCACGGGCAAGCTGAATTCAACGATTGAATTCAAAAACGGTATCAAGCAGGGTAACGAAATCTGGTATTATGAGAGCGGCAAGCCATACCGGATTTCTCCTTTTGTGAACGGAATGATCGAAGGCATTCAGACGTTGTATTTTGAAAACGGGCAAGTGATGGCTGAAGTTCCTTATAAAGGTGGTTTACCCGGTGTAGGATTGAAGGAATACAAGCAAGACGGAACACTGATCAGGGACTATCCGCGTTTGATCATTCGCAAAGAGGATCATCTCAGAGATGCCAATAAGGTGTTATTGTTCATCAGTCTCTCCGAAGAAACCAGCGGGGTCAAATTCTATAAGGGCCCCCTGCTTGAGGGCAAATATTTGCATAAGAAGCTGTTATTAATGGCAACCCAGAACGGAATCTCCCAGATTGATTATAATATTCCCCCGGGTGCCGCAGTAAACCAAAAAGTTATTATATCGGCCAATCTCAAAACCCGTTATGGAAATCCTCTCATCATCAGCAAGTCCTATAACCTGCAAGTGATAAACAATTGAACCGTTCCATGAGGTTTTTCCTTCTTCTGGAAGGGCATACGGATAATTCCCGTTGCATACATTAAAAATTGTTATATTTTTGAATCCTTAAGCGGATAGTATGTATTCCCTGTTCATTAAAGAGATCAAAAGTTTTTTCAATTCACTGATCGGTTATATTGTAATCATCGTTTTCCTGCTCATCAACAGCATGTTCATGTGGGTTTTTGAAGGTCCTATGAACATTGCCGATGGTGGCTATGCAACTATTGAACCGTTGTTCATCCTGGCACCCTGGGTATTTCTGATGCTGATCCCGGCAGTTACCATGCGAAGTTTTGCAGAGGAAAAGCGCGCCGGAACGCTCGACCTGTTGTTGACACGTCCACTTTCCGAAATGCAGATCATAGCAGCCAAGTATTTTGCTGCCGTAACGCTCATACTGCTCGCCTTGCTCCCTACGCTGGTCTACTATTATTCTGTTGTTGCACTGGGAAATCCCATAGGCAATATCGATAAAGGGGGAACATGGGGATCCTACATCGGCTTAATCATGCTGGCCGGTGCCTACGCGGCCATGGGTATTTTCTGCTCGTCTCTGACGGACAATCTTGTAGTTTCTTTCCTGCTCGCTGTATTCCTGTGTCTTTTCATGTGCTACGGCTTTGAACAACTTGGCAATTTGTTTGCCATGGGTAAGACCGGTAGAGTGTTGCTTTCACTTGGGATCATTGAACATTATCAATCCATGAGCCGGGGAGTGATTGATACACGCGATGTGGTGTATTTCATTGCATTGGATACGATTTTTCTGTTGTTCACCAGAACCCGCCTGGAGAGTCACAAAAAATAAAGCATGATCCGCCCGATGAAAAATCGTCTGAAAATATCAAACCCTTTTGCAAGGCTTGCAGTTTCTCTGGTCATAGTTGTATTAACTGCCTTCCTGCTTTCTGCTTTTTTCTACAGAATCGATCTCACCACCGAAAAACGCTATACCCTCTCCGATTTCAGCAAAAAGTCCCTTCGCAGTCTCAAAGACGTGGTATACGTTAAGGTATATCTGGATGGCGATCTGAATATCCCTTTCCGGAAAATGCGTCAGCGTCTGAAGGAAACCCTCGATGAATTCAGGGTATATGCCGGTGATAACCTGCAATATGAATTTATCAATCCTTTTTCCGGCGACGATGCGAGGGCCAAGGAAGCCAGGATGAATGAATTGTATGAAAAGGGTCTGAAACCCACCAATATTCTGGAAAAGGATAAAGAGGCCGGTTCCACCGAGAAACTGGTTTTTCCGGGAGCCCTGATCAATTTCAGAGGGACGGAAATACCTGTAAACCTGCTCAAAAACAATCCCGGAACAGGAGCTGAGGAAAACATCAACAATTCGATGCAGGCCTTTGAATTTGAGTTTATGCGGATCATCAGTTCCATTGCAGCGGATACAACTGAAAAAATTGCTTTTATTGAGGGTCATGGAGAATTCAATGAATACCAGGTGGGGGATATTACCCGTGAATTGGGCTGGTACTTTCAGGTGGACCGGGGCAGGATCGACGGCAAGCCCGGGATACTTGACCAGTATAAAGCTGTGATCATTGCAGGGCCTTCAGCACCGTTCAATGAAAAGGATAAATTCATCCTTGATCAGTATATTATGCAGGGTGGAAAGGTATTGTGGTTCGTCGACCTGGTGAATGCCAGTCTCGACAGTATCAGTGAAGGGGGACCAATGGTGGCACTCATCAGGATGCTGAATATAGAGGATCTGCTTTTCAGGTACGGGGTCAGGATTAATCCGGTGCTGGTTCAGGATGTGCAGTGCAACATGATACCGGTGAACGTGGCCCTTGCCGGCAATTCCCCCGACTTCAGGCCGGCCCCGTGGCTGTACTCCCCTTTGCTTACCGCACCTTACGCTCACCCGGTTACCCGAAATCTTAACATGATTAAAACAGAGTTTACCGGATACATTGATACACTGGCTGCCCGTAAAGGAATCAGGAAAACCGTTCTGCTCCGGTCCTCCGATTTCTCCAGACAGGTTGCGGCTCCTGTGGTGATCGACCTTGAAGAAGTGAGGATAACTCCGAAACAGGAACATTTTACCGACCGGTTCCTGCCCATAGCAGTCCTGTTGGAGGGCAGCTTTGAATCTGCCTTCAGGAACAGGATGATTTCTGCCTTGTTTCCCGATACCATCCTGCAGCTGAAGGAAAATGGCGCCCCCGCCTGCATGCTTGTTGTCGCAGATGCTGACGTGATCCGCAATGATATCCGGCTTACGCCCCAGGGCGTTTTGATTTCACCGTTGGGATATGACCGTTTTACCCAGCAAACCTTTGGGAATAAGGAACTGGTGGTAAATACCATCCAATATATGACCGGTCATGCCGGCTTAATCAGCCTGCGTTCTCGCGAGCTTACCTTGCGGCTGCTTGATAAATCAAAAATTAAGGAAACCCGCCGAAAATGGGTGCTGATCAATACCATTTGCCCACCGTTGATCGTCATTATTGCCGGTATCCTGTATTCGTGGATCAGAAAAAGAAAGTTTGCCCGGGTATAACACCATTTTATGTGATCAGGCAGATTGGGGATTTTCAAAAAAAAGGAGACAGTCGCCCAAGAAAATCTATTTTTTTCGTAATATTGATTCCCTGATTTTGACAGGTAATCATCAATCTAATAGTGTGTTTTATTTATATTTAAATTCTCTTCTACATGAAATTTGTTGTATCAAGTATTGACCTGTTGAACCATTTGCAGGCATTAAGCCGGGTAATCAGTTCAAAGAATACACTTCCTATTTTAGATAACTTTCTCTTCAAGCTTGATGGGAAAACACTGGAGATTACGGCATCTGATCTGGAGACCACCATGGTCACCGTGCTTGAACTGGAAAACACTGACGGATCGGGCAGCATTGCCATACCTGCAAAGCTGATCACCGATTCACTCCGTGAGTTTCCGGACCAGCCACTGACCTTTACGATCAATACGGAAACTTATGCGGTCACCATAAGCTCGGAAAACGGACAATTCTCAGTCGTTGGTCAGCATGGTGAAGATTTTCCGCAATTACCCAAAATAAAGCCTGAACGCAGTGTCTCCCTGAAATTATCAGCTTCCTCTCTGGTGAGCGGAATTACCAGTACTTTGTTCGCCACGGCAGATGATGAGCTTCGGCCGGTCATGAATGGCATATTCATGGAACTGAGTCCTGCCGACATTACCTTTGTTGCCTCCGATGCTCATAAATTGGTTCGCTATAAAAGGAAAGACGTGAATGCCGATGCAAGCGCCTCCTTTATCCTGCCCAAGAAACCTGCCGGTCTTCTTAAGAATCTTCTTGCCAAGGGTCAAGAGCAGGTAAGTATTGAATTTGACGACAAGAATGCATTCTTTTCCCTGTCGCATTTTCAGGTAGTCTGCCGGTTGGTGGAAGGCAATTATCCCAGTTACAATTCGGTAATACCCAATAATAATCCAAACAAACTGTTAATCGACAGGGTTAAATTGCTCAATACCGTGCGGCGTGTTTCCGTCTTTTCCAACCAGGCCAGTAATCTGGTCCGTTTGTCCCTTAAGGGGAACAGGCTTACCGTATCGGCCCAGGATCTTGACTTTGCCACATCGGCAGTTGAAGATATGACCTGCCAGTATAATGGAGATGAACTGGAAATTGGCTTCAAATCGACCTTTATGGTGGAGATTCTCTCCAATATACAATCCACCGAGGTCTCTATTGAGCTTTCGGATGCCTCCAGAGCCGGTTTATTTATACCTTTCGACAAGGAAAACGAAAATGAGGATGTGCTGATGCTGTTGATGCCCATGATGATCAACTCATAGTTCCGGCATGAAGCTCAACCTGAGAAATCCACTCATTTTCTTTGATCTTGAAACAACCGGGATTGATGTAGCCCTCGATCGGATTGTAGAGATATCCTACCTGAAAGTCTATCCGAACGGTGATGAGGAATCAAGGACCATGAAGGTAAATCCCACCATCCCCATTCCGCCCAAGGTGACCGCTATTCACGGGATCACCGATGAGGATGTAAAAGATGCCCCTAAATTCAATGAGATTGCCCGGATACTGACCAGGGTTTTTGAAGGGTGTGATTTTGCCGGTTACAATTCCAATAAATTTGATCTGCCGCTGCTGGCTGAAGAATTCTTACGCGCAGGAGTGGACATCGACCTGAAAAAAAGGAAATTCATCGATATTCAGGTGATTTTCCACAAACGCGAGCAGAGAACCCTCAGCGCTGCTTACAAGTTCTATTGCGATAAACTTCTGGAGAGTGCCCATTCGGCAGAGGCCGATACCAAAGCAACCTATGAAATACTGAAAGCTCAGCTCGACCGCTACACCGATCTGCCGAATGATGTGGATGAGCTGTCAAAATACTCCAGCCACAATCGGAATGTTGATTTTCTCGGACGCATCATCTATGATGAGGAAGGCATTGAGGTGTTTAATTTCGGTAAATACAAGGGACAACGGGTAGAGGAGGTATTAAAGAAAGATCCGGGTTACTACTCCTGGATGATGAACGGACAGTTTCCCCTGCACACAAAAAATGTATTGACATCGATTAAATTGCGGGGAGCATTTGGAAAAGAGTAATTCATTGCTCCTGCGTGCCGGCCGGAGTAACAAGTAACGAGTTGGTGCCATGCCAAAATCCTGACGATTATGAAAATCATCTGTATTGGACGGAACTATGCGGAACACGCCAGGGAACTGAACAATCCCCTGCCAGCAAAGCCTGTTTTTTTCATGAAACCCGATTCCGCGCTGCTGATCAACAATAATCCTTTCTTTCTGCCAGATTTTTCGAATGAGATCCATTATGAAGCGGAGATCGTTCTTAAAATATCCAGGTTAGGCAAGAACATACAAAAACAATTTGCCAGCCGGTATTATGATACCATTGGCATAGGAATTGATTTCACCGCACGGGACCTCCAGGAAATATGTAAGAAATCCGGACATCCCTGGGAGATTGCCAAATCCTTCGACCAATCGGCTGTGATTAACCGTTTTATACCCCTTGCTTCGGTACCCGATCCCAGGGCTATCAATTTTCAGCTGGATATCAACGGAATTCCTGTGCAGAAAGGCAATACAAAAGACATGATCTTTTCTTTCGACGACATTATCTCCTACATTTCCACCTTTATTACCCTGAAAACCGGCGACCTCATTTTTACCGGCACCCCTGCCGGTGTAGGTCCTGTTAAAACCGGCGATCATCTGGAGGCCTCGGTGGAGGGACAAACGTTGCTGGATTTTTATGTCCGGTAGGCAGTTTCTCTGAACTTTTATATTAGTGAAAAATAGTGTAGGTTTGTAGCTCATCAATGACCCGTGGTATGTTACAATCTATGACTGGCTATGGTAAAGCCTCCTGTGAGCTGGAAGACAAGACCATCACCATTGAAATCAAATCACTAAACAGCAAGCAGTTTGATCTGTATTTCAGGTTGCCGAATGGTTACCGCGATAAGGAAATGGAAATGCGCAATGAATTGATGAACAGAATTAAACGCGGTAAAGTTGAAGTGAATTTATCTTTGGAGTTCAGGGAAGGAAAACAGGCGACCAGGATTAACGCCAACATTGTAAAAAAATACTACCAGCAATTGAAATCCATAACGGAAGAATTAGGACTGCCGCCTGACGAACCTTTGCTGCAGGCAATTCTCCGGATGCCCGAATCATTAAACAATGACAAAGAGGTCATTGATTCAGCCGAATCCGTTAAACTGATGCAAACTCTTCATCAGGCTTTGGATGAACTGGAGAAATTCCGGGACAACGAAGGTTCTGCCCTGGCAAGGGATATAGCGGACCGGATCAGGCTGATCGAATCGTTTCTGGACCAGATTGAACCTTTTGAAAAGGAACGTTCTCAGTTTATGCGGAACAAACTGGAAAGTTCACTCCTTGAATTCATCCCAAAGGAAAGTCTGGATAAAAACCGATACGAGCAGGAACTGATTTATTACCTCGAAAAACTGGATATCTCGGAAGAAAAAACCCGCCTTCGTCATCATTGCAATTACTTTCTCGAGGTGATGAAGGAGGCCGACCAGGTGGGCCGCAAACTGGGCTTCGTGGCACAGGAAATCGGCAGGGAGATCAACACCATTGGATCCAAAGCCAATCATTCAGGCATTCAAAAGCTTGTGGTGCTGATGAAAGACGAACTTGAAAAAATCAAGGAACAATTGATGAACGTATTGTAAGGATATGACCGGAAAAGTAGTGATTGTTTCGGCCCCTTCCGGCGCAGGCAAGACCACTGTTGTCAAACATCTGCTCGGCATCAGCAACCTGAAGCTGGATTTCTCGATATCAGCCTGCACAAGACCCGTTCGTGCGGGAGAGGTCCATGGCCGTGATTATTATTTCATTACCGTTGACCGGTTCAAAAATATGATCGATGAGGGTGCCTTTCTCGAATGGGAAGAAGTTTACAAGAACAATTATTACGGGACCCTGAAATCGGAAGTGGAGCGCATTTGGAAAACAGATCATCATGTATTGTTCGATGTGGACGTTATGGGTGGCATTAACCTGAAAAACAGGTTCGGAGAAAAAGCCCTGGCTATTTTTATCATGCCCCCTTCCATCGAGATCTTAAAAAAACGCCTGGAAGGACGCGGCACCGAGTCGGAAGAAAAGATCAGGAACCGTATCAACAAAGCAGCACATGAGCTTAAATTTGTAAAGAAATTTGATATCACCATTCTCAATGATCATCTTGAAGATGCGCTCCAGGAAGCTGAACTGGTGGTATCGCGCTTCCTGACAAATCCTGTTTGAATATGAAAATCGGGCTTTTTTTCGGCTCATTCAACCCCATTCACATTGGGCACCTGGCCATTGCAAATTACATGCTGGAGTTCACCGACCTTCAGCAGTTGTGGTTTGTGATCAGTCCCCAAAATCCGCTCAAGAAAAAAGCAACGTTGCTCGAAGATCATAAACGACGCACTTTGCTGGAAATTGCCGTTGAAAATGATGACAGGTTCAGGGTATGCGATATTGAATTCAAATTATCCAAACCTTCCTACACGGTTGATACCCTTGCCTATTTAAAAGAGCTTTATCCGCAGCATGAATTTGTGCTGATCATGGGGTCGGACGGACTGGCGACCTTCCGAAAATGGAAAAACTATAAGATGATCGAGGATCATTATACCCGATATGTTTACCCTCGGCCGGGCTACTCCTTTGATCCGTCGCTGCATCCGAACATCAGGCTCGTTGATGCCCCTCAAATGGATATTTCCTCCACGTTTATCCGAAAGGCGCTGAAATCAAAACTCGACATCAGGCATTTTCTGCCTGACAAGGTGTATGAGTACATCACCACGATGCACTATTACGAAAATGATTAAACACATTTATTGCTACCTTTGACATTTTTATTTCATACCTCCATATGAAGTCAAGGCTCCGATTCTTCTGTTTTTATTTTGTATTCTGGCTTGCCCTGTTTATCACCGGTAAAATCGCTTTTCTCCTCTATCATTTTAATCAGTCATTCCAATTACCACTAACCGATTGGTTCAGGATAATCGGACACGGTTTTTTTCTTGACTTATCTGCCACAGGATATCTCATGATTTTTCCGCTCCTGATCCTGGTGCTTTCAGTTTTTTTGAATTACAGGCCGGCCTACTGGATCCTCAATGCTTATACCGTGGTAATCCTCTTTGTATTCCTCCTCATCACGCTGATTGATTTTGAAATATACAAATACTGGGGTGTGCGACTCGACAGCACGGCGCTCAGATTTATAGGTACGCCCCGTGAAATGCTGGCCTCCACGAAATGGTCGCTGATCGTGCTCTTTTTTATAACCCTGGTGACATTCACCACGCTGCTGTATTACTTTTACCACCGTAAACTGGCCAGCGTACTGGTGCAATCGGATAAACCCGGCTGGAAGGGATTGCTGGTCTTCCTGTTGCTCTTTCCGTTCCTGTTCCTTGCCATTCGGGGAGGTATAGGTATAGCCCCCATCAATATTTCCAGGGTGTATTTCCATCCTGAGCCTTTTCCAAATTATGCTGCCAATAATGTATTATGGAACATAGGACATTCTTTGCTGGAGAATAAAGATGAGCCTAATCCCTTTAAGTACCTTGATGACCAGACTTCCCGGCAGTATATTCAAGAACTATATCACGAAGATACTGTGGGCGTTGAATTGCTGAGTACTCCGCGGCCCAATGTAATTCTGGTCATCCTTGAAAGTTTTACGGCAAAACTGATAGAGCCCCTGGGTGGCCTGCCGGGTGTTACACCAAATTTCAACCGTTTGTGCCGGGAAAGTGTTTTATTTACCAACTTATATGCCAACGATTCTCGCACAGATAAAAGCATTGTTGCCATTTTAAGCGGGTATCCTGCCCTCGGTAAAATATCCATCATTAAATTCCCGAATAAAACCCAGAAACTGGGGATTATATCCCGTGAGATGGCCAATAACGGCTATCATACTTCATTTTATTACGGCGGGGATGTTGACTTTGCGAATATGCGTTCCTATCTGGTAAATGGGCAGTTTCAACAAGTGGTTGAAATTTCGGATTTCAGCAAATCGGAACAAACCGGACGTTGGGGAGTACCTGACCAGTTTGCCTTTCAACGCCTGTTTGACGATTGTAACCTGTCAGACAAACCATTTTTCAAGGTATTTCTTACCCTCAGCAACCATGAACCTTTCGATATCCCGGTTGAACCCAAATTCGGTAATAGAACCCTCGACGACAGGGTAAGCAGTTCTGCCTATTATACCGACAGCTGCATCGGCGATTTTATAAACAAGGCGAAACAGGCCGAATGGTGGAAAAATACGCTGATCATCATGCTGGCCGATCATGGCACCAAGTTCCCGGGAAATTCCGTTGTCTATTATCCTGAAAAATATAAGATCCCCATGATCTGGACGGGTGGTGCCATCAAATCAGACACTGTGATTGGTGACTATTTATCCCAATCCGACCTGGCAAAAACCCTGCTGAATCAGCTGCAAATTGATGCATCGGCTTACAGCCTGAGCAAAGACATCTTCAGAACAAAAAACAACTTCGCTTTTTACGAATACAACAATGGATTTGGCATGATGTCCGATTCGGGAAGTTATGTATTTGACAATGATCTCAAGAAAGTAATATTGAATCAGGGAACCCCATCCGATTTTTTCCTGCAGGGAGGCAAGGCCTTACAGCAGGAAATTTACGAAGTGTTCCTGAAGAATTAGCCGGAAAAGATTACGATCAGCAACCTCAACCATGACCATCAGAGCGCTTATCATCTGCAGTATTACGGACCGTGCCCCTTCCAAACCCGATGCGGAACTGGTAACCGGACTTCACGATCAGGGGATCGAGGTTGATGTGATGATACCTTCCGGTTCTGCCTGCATTCCGGCATTCAGGAAACAGGGCATCAGGGTGATCCCGGATCACCCCACAAAGAAATTCAGCCTGAAATCCATTTTTCAGATCCGGAGAGAGATCAGGAGCCGGGAGTATCACATCATTCACCTGTTCAACACCAAAGCTATCGTGAATGGATCCCTGGCGGCCCTGGGGCTTCCGGTAAAGGTGATTGCTTACCGCGGTGCTGCAGGCATGTACTGGTACGATCCTACCGCCTGGTTATCGCATCTGAATCCCAGGATTGATTACCTGATCTGCAATTCATTATATGTCCGGCAACATATGCGGAAACAATTGCTGTTCCGGCCCGGGAAGGCCGTGATGATCCATAAGGGTATGGATCTTTCCTGGTTCAACCAGGTAGTTCCACTTTCCCGACAGGAAATTGGCATTCCGGAACATGCCATTCTCATCGGATGCGTGGCGAATGTCCGCCGCATCAAAGGGGTACCCTTTCTGATCAGGGCCACCCATCACCTCGATCCTGAATTGCCGGTACACCTGTTGCTGATAGGCTCCGACATGGATTCAGCCGCCAATCTGCGCCTCATTGAATCGAGTCCCTTCAGGGACAGAATCCACATTCTGGGATTCCGAAGTGATGTTTATGAGGTAATTGCGGCCTGTGATATTTATATCCAGCCTTCGCTGAGTGAAAGTCTCAGTCGCAGTGTAATGGAAGCCATGTGCCTGGGCATTCCCTGCATAGTATCCGATATCGGAGGACTGGTGGAACTTGTGGAACATGAAAAATCGGGACTCGTGGTAAAAAGAGGAAATGCCACTGCCATTGCACAGGCAATAACCAAAATGGCCAGTAATCCCGAATTAAGAAAAGCCTTTGCCCGGGAGGGTATCAATCGTATGAAGCAGATTTTTTCAGTTGCCAATATGGTGAAACACACCCGGAAACTTTACGAAGAAGCAGTTAACTGAAGTATTGCATGTTGTAGAACTTCCGGTATTCGCCGTTTGCCGCAAGCAATTCCTCGTGATTTCCCCGTTCAACGATTACTCCGTTGCTGAGAACGAAAATTTCATCAGCGTGCACAATGGTGGACAGACGGTGAGCAATCACAATGGAAGTGCGGTTTTCCATCAACCTGATCAGTGCGTCCTGAACCAGCTTTTCCGATTCAGTATCCAGCGCCGAAGTGGCTTCGTCCAGAATGAGGATGGGCGGATTTTTCAGTACCGCCCTGGCGATGCTGATCCTTTGCCGCTGGCCACCCGATAGTTTGCTGCCCCTGTCGCCAATGGTGGCATAGTAGCCGCCTTCGACGGCTTCGATGAACTCATGGGCATGGGCCACACGGGCTGCATTGATCACATCTTCCTCCGTGGCATGGTCAACACCAAAGGCAATATTATTGAAAAAGGAATCATTAAAGAGAATGGGTTCCTGATTGACAATCCCCATGAGGCCCCTGAGATCATTGATCTTCAGATCCCTGACATCATGTCCGTCGATCAGGATCTGACCGCTTTCCACATCATAAAAGCGTGGCAACAGGTCCACCAGGGTTGATTTGCCCGATCCCGAATGCCCCACGAGGGCAATGGTCCTGCCTTTTTCCAGCCTGATGTTGATGTCATTCAAAACCAGGTCCGTCTTGTACCGGAAAGACACGTGCCTGTACTCCACCGCCTGGTGAAACTTCCTGGCCGGCCTGGCATCAGGCTTTTCTACAATATTGGAAGTGGTGTTCAGGATCCGGTTGATCCTTTCCATCGAGGCCAGGCCTTTCTGTATACTATAATATTCCTGTGATAAGGATTTGGCCGGATTAATGATGGTATAGAAAATACCAATATAGGCAAGGAACTGTGAGGCATCCAGGGCGCTTTTGCTGCCCAGGATCAGGTGACCGCCAAAACACATGACGATGATGATCACTGCGGTCCCGAGCAGTTCACTGATCGGGTGGGCCATGTACCTGCGCTTGAGCAGGCGGTTCATGATCCTTCGGTATTCCTCGGTCTCACGGTGGAACCGTTCGGTTATCTTTGGTTCAGCGTTGAAAGCTTTGATAATCCGTAATCCTGATAAAGTTTCTTCGATGGTGCTCAGCAGCTCCCCCATTTTGTTCTGCCCGGCCATCGATCTTTTCTTGAGGGATTTACCGATACGTCCAATAATCAGGGCGACAATGGGGAAAAGTACAAATACAAACAGGGTCAGCTGCCAGCTCATGATGATCATGATCACGATCGCCACCAGGATGATGACGGGATTCTTCAGTATCATATCCAGTGAATTCATAATGGAGGCTTCCACTTCCTGCACATCGCCAGTGATCCTCGACATGATATCTCCCTTATGTTCTTCCGTAAAAAAGCCAATGGGCAGGGAAACGGTTTTTTCAAAAATCCGGTTCCGGATGTCGCGTACTACTGAGTTCCTCAGAAAAATAATATTAAAATTGGCGAGGTAAGTAAATCCCACTTTGAAGAAAACCATCAGAATCAGAAAAAGACCGATATAGATCAGTGCCCTCGTACCTCCCTGTGTTTCGGAGATCCGGGTGATGCCGCTGTATACATTATGGATCAAAGCATCCTTGAACTCACCGAAACTACCCATCGATTCACGAATGGGGATGATTCCATATACCGGTTGCGCGATCTTGAAAATGATTCTCAATAACGGAATGATGGTCACAATGGAGAAAACATTAAAAAAGGCGCTGATAAAATTGAAGAACAGGTTAAGCCACAAATATCTTTTGTAAGGCGGCACATAACGCAACATTACTCTTAAAAACTCTTTCATTGCTGATGAAGCTAAATTCGCCCCAAATGTAAGAACTATTATTAAAACCTGTCCCGTTCGCGATCCATAATCAGGAAATTATACTGATATTTGGCTTAATTTAACAGTCTTGAGACCTGTCCGCCACATATGGGTATTGACAGGATTAGTGGCCCTTTCCATAGTCCTGCGTTTCTTCTCTTTTTTCCCTACCCTGGTAAGTCACGATGAAGGAACCTATTTTGTTATTGCCCGTGAGATTTTTCAGGGAAAAATTTACTTTGCTGACCTGGTAGACACCAAGCCAATTGGACTTTTCATGATCCTTGGACTTTTCATGAAGTTCTGCAGTACTTCAGTTTTCATGATCAGACTGTTCACGGCAGTAATTGTTGCTCTTACCTCCTTTGTTATTTACCGGATCAGCCTTCAGGAACAGGGTGAACAAAAACCTGCCATTGCTGCCGGCGTGATTTACCTGTTCTTTGTATCGGTTTGGGCCCATTTTGGCGTGTTCATCAATCCCGAACTCTTCTATCTGCTGTTCACTGCACTGGCGTTTTACCTATTCATTCGCAATCCCGGTCCCGCCGGATTCTTCCTGGTTGGTTTCTTACTGGGAACAGGCTTTATATTGAAGTATGTGGTATTGTTTGACCTGGCAGCGTGGCTACTGTTCTATTTCGTTACCATACTCTTACCATACAATCCGAAGACCGCACGAATCGCTTTTTTCAATTGTGCAATCGCCTGTATGGCCTTTTTGGTCCCCTTTGGATTAACGATCCTGTATTACCATCATGTCGGCCATCTGAAAGAACTCTGGTTTTATTCCTTTGGGGTAACCAGCAGAATCCCCGTTGAACGTAACTTCTGGCAATTGCTGGCCTACATCGGCGACTTTCATCTCCGGTTTCTGCCGATTTTGTTTTTCTTTTACTTTGTGCTGGTCAAAAGAAAAAACGGATCAGACAGGTCCCTGGTTTCCAACAGGTTCATTGGAATATGGTGCCTGATGGTTTTGCTTGCGGTTATCCTTCCCGGGAAACCTTTCGGGCATTATTTCATTCAGTTGATGTTGCCCATCAGTATTGTAGCCGGCAGGTTCTTCAGTGACAGCCTCGCTAAACCACGTTGGATCAGGTCTATCATAAACTATCCGGTTGGACCGGTAGTTCTGCTTTTACTGGTAATTGCCATATTGGTCCTGCAAAAGCAGGATTATTATGACAGACCTGATATTCCAAAAGAGGTGGCCGACTATCTTAAACCCCGTCTTAAACCCGAAGACCGGATTTACACAGGAAATTACCAGCAGGTCCTATACTATTTGCTCGAAAAAGACTGTCCGGTGAAATATGTGCATCGTACCCTGATGTGTGATCTGGAGCATCAGAGTGCCCTGCAGATTGACCTTCCCAAAGAAATGAATGCCTTAATAGCTATGGATTTCAGATACATCTTAATGGAAAAGCCTCATTGCTATGAACCTATGAACGACCACATCAGGAGGAATTACCGTTTGATAAAGGAATTTCCTGGAGAAGTTCTGATCTACGAAAAGAAATAGGCTGTTCGGTTCTGTGTGGCTAAAACCTCAAATCATCAAATTTTACACCCCCGTATAATTAAATGGCGTCAAAGCTTTCAGCTCGTTTTTAACGCTTTCGGAAACATTTAAACCATTGATAAAGACATGAAATTCAGCCTGGCTTATTGATTTGTTGGTACGGGTGAGTTCCTTCAGTGCTTCGTAGGGATTCGGATAACTTTCCCTCCTTAAAATGGTTTGTATGGCTTCGGAAATCACGGTCCAGTTGGCTTCCAGATCGGATTCCAATGCGGGACGATTCAGGATAACCTTGTCGAGGCCACGAAGCAGGGCCTTAAAGGCAATAACCGTATGGGCAAAAGGCACGCCAATATTCCTCAGCACCGTGGAATCGGTCAGGTCACGCTGCAGGCGGGATATGGGAAGCTTGGCCGAAAGATGCCCGAACAGGGCATTGGCCAGTCCCAGATTACCTTCGGAATTCTCAAAATCGATCGGATTAACCTTGTGCGGCATCACAGAGGATCCTACTTCTCCCTCCCGGATCTTCTGCTTAAAGTATTCCATGGAAATGTAAGTCCAGAAGTCCCTGTCAAGATCAAGTAAAATGGTATTGATTCGCTTCATGCCATCGAACAGGGCGGCCAGGTTGTCATAATGCTCAATTTGTGTGGTGGTTTGCTGCCGGCTCAGGCCCAGGGTATCCTGTACAAAACTGTTGGCAAATTTTACCCAGTCAATATCGGGATAGGCCGCCACATGAGCGTTGAAATTGCCGGTGGCGCCACCAAATTTGGCAGAAACAGGAATATTCATCAGCAGTTCTGTCTGGCTTTTCAAACGCTCCACAAATACCTGGATTTCCTTACCCAGCCTTGTGGGAGATGCCGGCTGACCATGGGTGTGGGCCAGCATGGGAACATCTTTCCATTCACCGGCAAGGCTTGAAAGCTTATCGATGATCTGGCGAAGCAAAGGCAGGTAAATATTGCCGAGGGTTAGTTTAACCGTTAACGGCACCGCGGTGTTATTAATATCCTGTGAGGTAAGTCCGAAATGAATAAATTCCTTGAATTGATCAAACTTCAGTTCCTCAAATCGAACCTTGAGAAAATATTCTACTGCCTTGACATCGTGGTTGGTGATTTTTTCGTTTTCCTTTATTTTTTGGGCATCGGCAACTGAAAATATTCTGTAAATGTTGCGGATAAGCTCATAGTCAGATTTCCTGAACGCGGCCAACTGGGGC
The DNA here is from genome assembly GCA_963800645.1 of uncultured Bacteroidales bacterium. Lineage (GTDB taxonomy): Bacteria > Bacteroidota > Bacteroidia > Bacteroidales > UBA10428 > UBA5072. Next base: position 233,592 of record CAWDBX010000010.1, read on the forward strand.
AGGGGCAATTCGCAGAGCGCAATGAAATATTCAATTTCAACATGCACCCTGTATTTAATCAGGGCAAACTCAGAAAAATACTGATCGAGATCAGCTACCAGATTTCTGTACCGGCCATCAACCGGAGAGATTGCAGTGAGTTGTGACAATTCCATATTTATAATTTAGGAGTACGAAGATAGGAAAAAAGGTCTCACAATTCCTTCTATCTTTGCTGTTGAACGATGAATCTTTTAATATTGTACGTTAATCTTATTGATATGAAAATTGCAAAGAACGTCAGGGTTTTCATGATCCTGGTCCCGGCTTTGATGCTGATCTACGGAGCTTCTGTCTCAAAGGAGGAATTGGATCCGACGGCAAACGCCGATAAAAACATTGTTTATGTATTCCCCATCCGTGACGATATTGCAAAGCCCTCCTTCCGGATCATGAAGGAAGCATTTGAGGAAGCTGCTGCCATAAAGGCCGATTACCTGCTGATCCACATGAATACGTATGGCGGACTGGTAAATATTGCCGACTCCATGCGCACCAGGATCCTCAATAGCACCAATTCCCGTTCTTTGTTATATCGATAACCAGGCCATTTCGGCCGGAGCGCTGATTGCCATTGCCTGTGACAGTATCTACATGCGAAGCGGAGGAAATATAGGTGCTGCCACTGTAGTGGACCAAACCGGGGCCGCGGTACCTGATAAATACCAGTCGTTCATGCGCTCCACCATGCGGGCAACAGCCGAATCACACGGAAAGGACACCATTATCAGCGGAAATGACACCATTATCAGTTGGCACCGCGATCCGCATATTGCCGAAGCCATGGTTGATCCCCGGATTGTGGTAGAAGGTATCGATGATTCAAGCAAAGTACTTACCTTCACTGCCGAAGAGGCTATAGCCAATGGATATTGCGAGGGGCTGGCATCCAGTATCCCTGAAGTATTGGAGAAAGCCGGCATTACCCGGTATGAACTGATCTCCTATGAACCTTCGGGAGTGGACAAAATCATAGGTTTTCTGCTCAGCACCGTCGTGCAGGGCATACTGATCATGGTCATGATAGGCGGAATCTACTATGAATTGCAGTCACCCGGTATAGGGTTCCCGCTAATACTGGCACTTACCGCCGCGCTCCTGTATTTCGCCCCGTTATACCTCGAAGGACTTGCGGAGCACTGGGAAGTACTCCTTTTTATAATCGGTGTGGTATTGGTGATCCTCGAGATATTTGTCATTCCCGGTTTCGGGATTGCCGGTATCTCGGGAATTGTGCTCATTGTCGCCGGACTCACTTTAAGCCTGGTTGACAATATTGCCTTCCGTTTCGAGGGCACCGCAGCTTTGGGACAGCTTGCCCGGGCTTTGTTCACGGTAGTGGTATCCGTTTTCCTTTCCTTCACCCTTGCCATTCTGGGAACAAAACGTTTTGCTTATTCAAAAGCAGTTGCCGGTCTGTCTCTGGACACCGTTCAGGATCACAAGAAGGGTTATATCAGCATCAATACCAGGCAAAAGGAAATGATTGGCAGAACAGGCACCGCCTATACCATCCTCAGGCCATCAGGAATGATCGAAATCGACGGCGAGATTTTTGACGCCAAAGCGGAAATCAGTTACATCGAAAAGGGGGAGAAGGTACTGGTGACCAGGGATGAAGCCGGTCAGCTTTATGTGGTAAAGAGTTAATGGTCATCTTATTTCATGGTTTATGAGCAGCCGTTCAATCATAAGAACTATCTTTCTTGCCATTGCTTTGATCTTTGTTCTGGCAGGTATCAAAATAGCTTCGGTGTACAAGCAGATCTATGGCCCCAACATTGAAACACCGGAAAGTAATGAATTCTATTTATATATTCCAACCGGTTCGGATTATGCCGATGTGGTGGCCCTGCTCGAATCCCAAAAACTGATCAGGGATCGTCAGACCTTTGATTGGGCAGCATCCAAAAAGAAATATCCCGAAAATATACATCCCGGCCGTTACCGCATACGGCCTAAAATGTCGAACAATGAATTGTTGAACATGCTGCGTGCGGGACTTCAGGAACCTGTTGATGTTGTAATCAACATGGCACGGACGCCGGAAGATCTGGCGGTCAGGATTTCTGAACAGATTGAAGCCACCAGAGAGGAATTGCTGGCCCTGATGAAGGATGAGCAATATCTGCAGCAATATGGATTTGACCGGCAGACCATCATCGGCATGTTTATTCCAAACACCTATGAATTCTGGTGGAACACCAGTGCCGACGGATTTTTCAAGCGGATGTACAAAGAATACGACAGGTTCTGGAACCGTGAAAGAATTGGCAGAGCCAGGGAAATGAATTTTACTCAGAACCAGGTCATTACACTGGCGTCCATTATCATAAACGAAACCAATAAGGAAGATGAATACCGGAAAATCGCCGGGGTATATATCAACCGACTAAACAATGGGATCAGGTTGCAGGCCGATCCCACCGTGAAATTCGCCCTGGGTGATTTTGAGCGCCAGAGAATTCTCAAGACCGACACCCAGGTGGATTCTCCCTATAACACTTACCTGCATGCAGGATTGCCGCCAGGTCCCATTTCCATACCGGTAATCAAAGCCATTGATGCGGTACTCCAATATGAAAGGCACGATTATGTTTATTTTTGTGCAAAAGAAGACTTCTCGGGCTATCACAATTTTGCCCGTACCCTCGATCAACATAACAAAAATGCACGTTCATACCAAAAAGCGCTTAACCGGCGTAATATTTTAAAATAGTCATCTAAATAATTGTACCGGTTTTAAAATATAGTGTATATTCATGGAACCTAAATCCTGTTGAAGCGATCATTCCATGGATAAAATCAAATTCGGAACCGATGGTTGGCGGGCAATAATTGCCAAAGACTTTACAGTTTATAATATTGTTAAAATCTCGTTGGCCACTGCCTTGTGGCTTACACGTAAATATAAGAATCCCTCGGTGGTGATCGGGTACGATTGCCGGTTTGGCGGAGAGATGTTCATGGAGGCCACTGCCAAAATATTGGCTTCGAAGGGAATAAGAGTTTTTGTTGCAGAAAGGTTTGTTACCACCCCGATGGTTTCCCTCGCGGTGGTTAAATTAAAAGCGCAGTGCGGTATCATCATTACCGCGAGCCACAACGACGCCAGTTACAATGGTTATAAACTTCGCGGTGAACATGGCGGTCCCATGTTCGACAAGGATCTGAAAGACGTTGAGAATCTGATCAGCAACGACATTGAAATTGATCTCGAACTGCTAAACTGGAACTATCTGATTGAGCAGGGACTGATCAATTACGTCGATCTGGAAAGCATTTATCTGAAGGATCTCCGTGAATTTTTCAATCTTGATGATATTGGAAAATCAGGATTAAAATTTGCCTTTGACGCCATGTATGGCAGCAGCCAGAGTATTATCACCAAATTGCTTCCCGGTATCCTTACCATGCACTGCGAGGTAAATCCCTCTTTTCATGGTATCAAACCCGAACCTGTGCGCAAAAATCTCCATGAATTGATTGAAAGGGTATGGAGTAAAAAAGATATTGATTGCAGCCTGGCTGTAGATGGTGATGGCGACAGAATAGCCATACTGGACAAGGAGGCTGGTTTTTATGATGCCAATCACCTGCTTTTATTGCTGATCCACTATCTGGCAGGGTATAAAAGGCTTACCGGGAAAGTCGTGGTTAGTTTTTCCACAACATCCGGAATCGAAAAAATATGCAGTCATTATAATCTTGAAATCACCCGCACCCGCGTTGGTTTTAAGGATGCTTCAAAAGTAATGACGGAGGAACAGGTTCTTATTGCCGGAGAGGAGTCCGGAGGTATCTCCTTTGGAAACACAATACCTGAGCGTGATGCCATCAGGGCGGGTTTGATGATCTGGCAATGGCTTGTTGAATGCGGTAAATCGTTGAAAGAATTGTATAGTGAGGTCCTCAGCATCACCGGGCCCTTTGCCTTTGAACGAGCCAGTCTTGAACTGAACCGCAATTCCAGGAACAAGATCATGGAAAAATGCAGCAATGGTGATTTCAGGCGTTTCGGACGCTTTACGGTCAATCGGTTTGAGGTTTTCGACGGATTCAAGTTCTTTTTTACCGAAAATGAATGGCTCATGATCAGGTCCTCGGGCACTGAACCCATCATCAGGCTTTATGCAGAAGCTGAAACCGAAGAAATCGCCCAGGAGATTATTTTTTCGGGAATGAAGGCAATCATGGAACTATGATGTAATTTTCCACAGGCTAATGTTAACGGTTAAAAGGTTCCAAAGAGGGCATGTTCCTCGGTGTTGCAGAATATGGAAGAGAAAAAGTAAAATCCCGGCCGGTTGGTGATCAGCTTGCGCTGAAGGTTGAGAATAGGATGCCCTTCCGGTACCTTCAGAAATTCATGAATCTTCTCATCTGCCCTTACTGCCCTGATGCGCTGCTCCCCGCTTTTAACCTCAATCTGGTATGCCCTGCGCAAAATATCGAAAAGCGACTGATCTTCGAATCGCCGGTTGCAAAACCGGGGCAGGTTGATGTTCGGTAAAAAATTCAGATCATAAAATACCGGTGTGTCATTTACCAGCCTGAGCCTTTCCAGGTAAATGCATCCCGAATTCCGGAATTCGTAGCTGAGCGGAAACATGAAATCATCGGGCCATTGCACTACTGCAGGCTTTGATAAGATGCGTGTCTGCAAATTATGCTTCCCCAGCGCAGAAGTGGTGCCCGAAATGGATAAAATGCCTATCCCGTTGGGCGGACCATACACAATGCTTCCCTTCCCCTGGTGCTTGCGTATCATGCCTTCATTTAGCAGGGAATCCAAAGCATGCCGGACGGTGGGCCGGGTAATGCCGAACTGCGCACACAGGTGGTTTTCAGAAGGCAACAGGTCACCCGGCTTAAAAGTGCCGTCAATGATCTGCTTGCGCAAAACTTCATAAAGCTGCCGGTATTGGGGAATTGATGCTTTCATGAAAAAATAATCAAAATAACTTGTAAATACAAGTTTGTTTTCTATATTTGTACTATATAATATTAAAGGCCTTATAGAGTGTAAAGATAATAAATAAATTTAACTTATATTTACAAGTTTGCTGAAAATTATCGGTTTCTATACCACTCCCGCGAATGTTACTGCCAAACTTGTAAACAATTCACCATAAACAAAATTCAACGCAAATGGCAATACCCGTAATGATGCCCAAACAGGGACAGTCCGTTGAGACCTGCATAATCACCCAATGGACCAAAAAGAAAGGGGAAGCGGTAAAAAAAGGGGATATTCTGTTTTCCTATGAAACCGACAAAGCTTCTTTTGATGTGGAGGCCCAGGATGACGGAGTTTTACTGGATGTTTTTTTCAGGGACGGCGATGAAGTGCCGGTGCTTGTGAATGTTGCAGTCATAGGCAAGACCGGTGAGAATACGGAGAACTTTAAGCCTGCCGCTGCTGCCCCTGATCATGCCCCTGCTGCTCGCGGCCGCTGCTGCCACATTCGCTCCTCCCTCCCCCGGTCACACCCTTCGCATCTCCCCGCGTGCAAAATCAATGGCAGCCCGGTTGAAAGTGAATCCGGCTGTCCTCACCGGATCTGGTCCGAATGGACGTATTATCGTCCGGGACATCGAAAACGCAATTACCGCTCCAGCCACAACTACAACCATTGCCACTGCTCCTTCTCCGGCCGCTCCGCTTCCCGGTCTGGCTTACGAGGATAAAAAACTCACCAACATCCGGAAGCTTATCGCCAAAGCCATGCACGAGTCCATCAGCACCTCGGCCCAGCTTACCCATCACCTTTCCGCCGATGTGAGGAAATTACTGGCCTTGCGCAATGAGATCAAGATTGGCCTGGAAAAAGGAAGCACTGTGAATATCACGTTGAACGACATGATTTGTTTCGCGGTGATCCGGGCACTGGAGAAATTTCCCGAAGTAAACAGTCATTTCCTCGGCGACAGCACACGTGTTTTCAGAAAAGTGCATCTGGGACTGGCCGTGGATACTCCAAGGGGTTTGATGGTGCCGGCGATACAAAATGCCGATGAATTCTCATTAAAGGGACTATCCGTTCGACTTCGCGAAGTGGCTGAACAATGCCGCAAGGGCAATGTCAACCCCGAACTTCTGGCGGCTACAGCCGCATCCTTTACCGTTTCCAATCTCGGAAACTATGGTGTTGAAATGTTCACGCCAATCATCAACCTCCCCCAGGTGGCTATCCTTGGTGTAAATACCATCCTATACCGGCCGGCTGATTTAGGCAACGGTGTTTTTGGCTTCATCCCGGTAATCGGCCTGTCACTTACTTATGACCACCGGGCGGTGGACGGCGGACCGGCCACACTATTCCTGAAAGAAATAAAGAACCAGATTGGAGAACTTCAATGAAAAGGTCTGAACGCCTAAACAATTAAACGATTAAACGCTTAAACGATTCCACGATTAAACGATCAACGATTAAACGATTACAACGATTAAACTATAAACGATTAAACATTAAACATTACCAACATGCCAAAAAGTCAATTCATCGATCCCAAAGATATTCGCAAACCGGGGAAATTAACCTTTGGAACCATCCCCATCAACCAGTACAGTAAAAGTATTGCCGACGAAAAGAATCAGTTCTCCACCGCTGATTTTGTCCGTATTTTCCGCGATATGGTCATTATCCGCGAGTTCGAGAATATGCTCAACGAAATCAAGATCAAGAACGAATACCGTGGTATCCCATACAACCATCCGGGTCCTGCGCACCTTTCCATGGGACAGGAAGCCTCCGCGGTAGGCATGGCATACACACCTGACCGTGGATGACCTCATTTTTGGCTCCCACAGGAGCCATGGTGAAATTCTGGCCAAAGGCCTTTCAGCCATTCACCAGTTGACTGAAAATGAGCTGATGCAGGTAATGAAAGGATATTTTAACGGCAAAGTACTTGGCGGTTGTGGAAAAAGACCACAAGGGCACCATGAAGGACCTGGCGGTAAAGTTCCTGCTGTACGGCACACTGGCAGAAATATTTGCCCGTGAAAATGGATTTAACAAAGGTCTCGGCGGTTCGATGCATGCTTTTTTCACTCCTTTCGGTGTTTATCCAAACAATGCCATTGTAGGCGGATCAGGCGATATATCGGTTGGTGCGGCCCTGTACAAAAAAGTCAACAACAAGGCCGGCATCGTGGTTTGTAACATTGGCGATGCTTCCATGGCATGCGGACCGGTATGGGAAGGCATATCTTTCGCTACCATGGACCAGTATACACAACTTTGGGAAGAAGCTTACCGCGGCGGATTGCCGATCCTGTTCAATTGCATGAACAACCAGTATGGCATGGGGGGACAGACTTGCGGTGAAACCATGGGTTATGGTATTGTGGCAAGGCTGGGGGCCGGAGTAAATGCCGACATGATGCACGCTGAACGTGTGGATGGGTACAATCCGCTCGCCGTCATCGATGCCTTTAAACGCAAAAAGAAAATCCTGCTCGATAAAAAAGGTCCGGTATTACTCGACACCCTTACTTATCGCTTCAGCGGACATTCCCCTTCCGATGCCTCATCCTACCGCAGCAAAGAGGAAGTGGATGCCTGGCAACAGGCCGACTCTATCCTCCAGTACGGTAACGATCTTGTCGGGGCCGGCATCGTCCCGCCCTCAACCCTGGAGGAAACCCGGCATCAAATCATTGAAGGGATTACGGAAATTCTGAAATTGTCTATCGATGATACCCTTTCACCCCGATTAAACCTCATCGCAAATCCGGATGCCATTGGTGAAATGATGTTCTCCAACGGATCGGTGGATGCCTTTGATGACCGTGAACCTGAAACACTGCTCTCCATTCAGGAGAATCCGCGGGTAAAAGCCCTGAAAAACAAGGAAAGGTTTTACCTTGACCGGGATGGCAAACCGGTTTCAAAAGCAAAACAATACCAGCTTCGCGATGGCATTTTTGAAGCCATCCTGGACCGGTTCTATAAGGATCCTACCCTGGTGGCATATGGCGAGGAAAACCGCGACTGGGGCGGGGCCTTTGCCGTGTACCGTGGACTGACTGAAGCCCTGCCCTACCACCGTCTGTTTAACTCTCCCATTGCCGAAGGAGCAATTGTCGGTACTGCTATAGGTTATGGTATGGCCGGTGGCCGTGTGATCGCTGAGATCATGTACTGCGATTTCATCGGACGATGCGGGGATGAGCTGTTTAACCAGTTGCCCAAATGGCAGGCCATGAGCGGCAATCTCATAAAAATGCCCGTGGTGATCAGGGTTTCTGTGGGCTCAAAATACGGCGCCCAGCATTCACAGGACTGGTCCTCCCTCATTGCACATGTTCCCGGTATTAAGGTAGTATTCCCCACCACCCCTTATGATGCAAAAGGATTGATGAACAGTGCCCTGCAGGGGACCGATCCGGTTGTTTATTTCGAAAGCCAGCGTATTTACGATGTGGGTGAACAATTCCATGAAAACGGAGTCCCGGAAGGCTATTATGAGATCCCGATCGGTGAACCCGATATCAAACGAAAAGGTACTGATATCACCATATTGACCATTGGTTCTACCTTGTATGTGGCCCTGAAGGCTGCAGATGAACTGCAATCCAAATACGGTATGTCAGCCGAAATCATCGATGCACGCAGTTTGGTCCCTTTCAACTATGACCTGGTCATTGAATCGGTGAGGAAAACAGGGCGTATTGTACTGGCCAGTGATGCCTGCGCCCGTGGCTCCTACCTGCGCGATATGGCTTCGAACATCACAGAGCTGGCCTTTGATGATCTTGATGCACCTCCCGTGGTGGTCGGATCGCGGAATTGGATAACACCTGCCTACGAAATGGAGGAGTATTTCTTTCCACAACCTGCCTGGATTCTGGATGCCATCCACGAGCGGATCTTACCCCTTGAAGGGCACCAGGTAAGTACCGACTGGAGCATTGAATCACAGAGGAAGAGAAGCAAACTGGGTGTATAGAGGATTTTAGATTTCGGTTTAAAGCCATAAATCATGACACATTTTCTTACTGAATTTCCCAATCAGCAAAACCTTTTGGAAGGATATCCAGAACCGGTAATCCTGCCTGTGAACTGCCATGTGCATACACCCTACTCGTTCAGTGCCTTTACCGAAATTGCCCAGATCTTTGAAATGGCCCGGAAAGAGCAGGTGGCCGTGGTGGGGATCAATGATTTCTTTGTCACCGACGGATACGGACCTTTTTATCAGGAAGCCCTGAAATCAGGCATTTTCCCGCTTTTCAACATTGAATTCATTGGCCTGCTTAAACAGGAACAACAACAAGGTATCCGGATCAATGATCCTAACAATCCCGGAAGATGCTATTTCAGCGGCAAGGGACTGGATTTTCCCTTTTCACTGGAGGACCGGCTCAGTCAAAGACTCACACGCATGGTTGCTGAAAGTCAGGATCAGGTCCGATCGATGATTGAAAAGGTCAACGACTGGTTAACAGCAATTCATGCGGAACTCCGGTTCAGTTATGATGAGATCCGGACCCGTTATGCCAAAAACCTGGTGAGGGAAAGACACATTGCCAAAGCCATCAGGATGGCTGTTTTTGAAAAAGTCCATACGAATGAACAAAGAAATTTGCTACTTACCGCCATTTTCGGTGGTAAAACGCCTAAATCGAATCTTCATGATATTCCCGGCCTGGAGAACGAAATCAGGAGCAACTTGCTGAAAACCGGCGGCAAAGCCTTTGTGGAAGAAGATGACAGTACATTCATGAGCCTCGGTGAAATGATTGAAACAATAGTCGGGGCCGGCGGGATACCTTGCTATCCGGTTCTGCTCGACGATGCAAACGGGAATTATACCGAATACGAAAAGGATCCCTTACATTTGATGCAGGAACTCCGCAGCAGAAATATTGGTTGTATTGAACTGATCCCCGGACGAAATGATGCCTCACACCTGGAAAGGTTTATCAGGTTCTTCCATGACAGGAATTTTGTCATCATGCTGGGCACGGAACATAATACACCCGACAGGTTACCGTTGACATGCGATACACGCGGCAAAACGCCCCTTTCCCCTGAGGTCCGGAGAATCTCCTATGAGGGCGCCTGCGTGGTGGCCGCTCATCAGTATCTGCGGGCTAAAGGAATGGCAGGTTTTCTGGATGGGAACGGAACACCCCGGAACGGGGACAGGGATTCATTTGTACGCCTTGGCAATGCCATTATTCACCATTTTATCCAATCATTCATAAGGAATAAACAATGATAAAAGAATTATCCGACCTGATCGAGATATCCCGGTTCTATGGTCAGAAAAAGGATTATGCCATTGCCGGGGGAGGAAATACCTCTTATAAGAATGCTACCGACATTTGGGTAAAAGCCAGCGGCACATTTCTGGGAAACATTGACCTCAGCGGATTTGCAGTCCTTGACCGCATGTTGCTTAAGGTCATTTACACCAGAGAGTACAGTGCAGATACCATCAAGCGTGAGTCAGAAGTAAAGGAAGATCTTCAAAGGGCATGCCGGCCGGGAATTACGGTACGGCCAAGTGTGGAAACCTCCCTGCATGAACTCATCGGTTATTCTTTTGTCGTGCACACCCATCCAACCCTGGTAAATGCTATTACCTGCTCAAACCAGGCTGAGGAGACGATCCGGGATCTTTTCGGGCATTCAGCCTTGTATGTACCCTATACAGATCCGGGATACATTTTGTTCACGAAAATCAGGGATACCCTCAATACCTGGAGAAAGGACCATACCTCTGATCCAAAAATTATTTTCCTGCAGAACCATGGTGTTTTTGTGGCCGCTGATACTACGGAAGAGATCAGAAAACTTTACGATTCCATGGAATCGTTGATTAAACAACGCATTACCACAATGCCCTCATCGGTAGCCATGGACATTCCGGCAGATATCGTAAAAATTCTTCCTGCACTCCGGATGATATTCTCCGGAGAAACCGTAAAAGTGGCACGGATCAGAAATAATCCGCTGATCCAACATTTTACTGCAAATGCAGAGAGTTTTGACAAAGTATCCTTGCCTTTTACCCCCGATCAGATCGTTTACTGCAAAGCCAGGGCCATCTATCTCGAAGAGGATAGTCCGGAGGCCATGGTAGAAGCTTGCAGTAAAAAAGTTGAGGATTATCGCCACCGTTATGGCTATTTGCCTAAAATGGCAGGCTTGAAAGGTTATGGCATGGTGGCTTTTGAGGATAATATCCGGTCGGTTCATACGATGCTGGATATTTTTGAGGACTGGATGCAGATCAGCTACCTGGCAGAAAGCTTTGGGGGGCCAAATTTTATGACGGAACGCGACATCGCCTTTATTGATAACTGGGAGGTGGAAAACTACCGTCGTCAGGTAGCCGGGACAATGATGCAACAAGGGAAAGTGAACAATAAAACGGTAATCATTACCGGCGGCGCCCAGGGATTCGGCGCCGGTATCGCCCGTGGAATGATATCCGAGGGAGCCAATGTGATGCTGGCCGATCTGAATGAGGAAAAGTGCCAGGAACTGGCGAAAGCGCTGAACAGTACGGATGTGAAGAATGAGGCCCTTTGTCTGAAAACAGATGTATCAGAACCGGCATCGGTGGAAAAACTCATTTATGCAACCGTGGTGAACTTTGGAGGTCTCGATGTATTGATCAGCAATGCCGGTATTCTCCGGGCTGGCGGGCTCGATGAAATGACCATGGAAACATTTGAACAGATGACCCGGGTTAATTACAGCGCATATTTCCTGTGTGTCAAGCATGCTTCGGAGGTGATGAAACTTCAGGCTGCCTTCAGGAAGGAATATTTTACCGATATCATCCAGATCAATTCGAAATCGGGACTGAAAGGGAGCAACAGAAATTTTGCCTATGCCGGTGGTAAATTCGGAGGAATAGGCCTGACACAATCCTTTGCGCTCGAACTGATCCCCTGGCGGATCAAGGTAAATTCCATCTGCCCGGGCAATTTCTTTGAAGGCCCTTTGTGGAGCGATCCGGAGACCGGCTTGTTTGTACAGTATCTCCGCACCGGTAAAGTGCAGGGAGCAAAAACCATTGCAGATGTGAAAACCCATTATGAGAAGCAGGTTCCCGCCGGCAGGGGGTGCCAGCTGAAAGACGTGATGAAAGCCATTTTCTATGTCATTGATCAGGAATATGAAACGGGACAGGCGGTACCGGTAACGGGGGGTCAGGAGATGCTGAGGTAGTGGAGGCTGCTTTGCCCGTCGCAGCCCTGATGAAGGAGGGCAGGTTGTAAGTTGTAAGTTGTTTGCTAATGAATAAGAAATGAAAACAAAAGCGGTCAGAATATACGGCAAAGACGATCTAAGATTGGAGGAATTTGAGCTTCCGGAGATCAGGCAGGATGAGATCCTGGCACATGTAATGTGCGACAGCCTCTGCATGTCGTCGTACAAAGCCACCAAACAGGGCGAGGAACACAAAAGAATACCCGATGATGTGGCTGTTCATCCTACCATCATCGGGCATGAGTTCAGCGGAGTCATTGTGCAAGTGGGCTCCAAATGGAAAGGTCAATTCGAACCGGGCATGAAATTCTCCATCCAGCCGGCCATCAATTACCCTGAAGGACCTGTGGGTATTCTTAGTGCACCCGGTTATTCTTACAGGTATATTGGCGGAGATGCCACCCATGTAATCATACCCAACGAGGTTATGGAGCTGAACTGCCTGTTGCCCTATTCGGGCAAGGGCTTTTATCCGGGTGCTCTTGCCGAACCTTTATCCTGTGTCATCGGCGCCATGCATGCCAACTATCATACCAAACCCGGTTCCTATATCCACCAGATGGAAATTGTGGATGGCGGCAATATGGCTTTGCTGGCAGGTGTAGGACCCATGGGGCTTGCCGCCATCAACTATGTCCTCAACCGGAACGACAGAAAGCCTGCGCTCCTGGTTGTGACCGATATTGATCAGGACCGCCTGGACAGGGCTGCACTGCTATTCCCCCCTGAAAAAGCATCCCTCAAAGGCATAAAGCTTTATTACCTGAATACCCGGAATCAGGAGGATCCTGTCGGAAAACTCCTTCAGCTTAGCGATGGAAAAGGATATAATGATGTTTTTGTATTTGCGCCGGTAAGCAGTGTCATTGAACAGGGTGATGCAATACTGGCTTTTGACGGATGTCTGAACTTTTTTGCCGGTCCGGGTGACCCGGGTTTCAAATCGGGATTGAATTTCTACAATGTGCATTACAATTTTACCCACATTGTGGGGACCAGCGGGGGCAATACCGATGACATGAAGGAAGCGCTGGCCATGATGTCGGAAGGACTCGATCCGGCAGGATTGATCACCCATGTCGGCGGACTCGACGCTGTGATTGAAACAACGAAACACCTTCCCGATATTCCCGGCGGTAAAAAATTAATCTATACCAATATTTCCTTACCCCTTACCGCTATCACTGATTTTGAAGCAAAGGGAAAGTCCGATCCGTTTTTCAGGGAACTGGCCCGGCTGGTCATGAAAAACAAAGGCCTCTGGAGTACAGAGGCCGAGGAGTTTCTTCTTAAAAATGCCAGCAGCAGTTAAATCTGTCCTTTGGCATCATCTATCAAGGTTTCGCGAATACTGCCGGATCAACGGGTGTATTGATCTCCACCTTGGTATAGTTGGAAACCAGGAAGAACTGACCTCCGTAATTCGTTTCAATGGTATAAGGAAGGACATAGCCATTGTCGGTCTTCTGATAATTGGAATATCCGAAAACAATATCCATTACCTGGCCCATCATTTCGGCCTTTTGTACCATACGGATTAAATAAAAGGTCTCAGGATCGATATAATATACGGCTTCCATACTATCGGGCGACACCATCATCAGTTTAAAGGCATTCACGGAGCCCACTGATTCCTGACCCTGCAATTCAACTTTATAGCCTTTTGCTGTATAATCCATCATGGGGCCCCCTATGAAGATCATGTCTTTCCCGGCTTTATACTGATCATCCGACATGGTTTCGGCACCATAATTACCCGACATGGGATTAATCTGCCAGCCCATACTGTCGGTATAGCACATCACTACCGAAGTGCCCATCACATCGATCTCCTGTTTAAAGCCCTTGCCGTTTACCTGGGTTGTTTTTACAGTACCCTGGTTGCCCATGGCATCCATTGTACCTTCCATATACAGGGAGGATATCTGGCCGACCAGTTCTTTCCCGCCAATGGCGTTCATATATTTGCCTATAATCTCATCAGCTGTCTGGGCAGATACAAAAGCTGTACCCAGAAATGCAATTGTTGTTAATGTCAGTAGCCTGATAGTTTTCATATATTCATTATTTATTGAATGGTTAGAAAGTAAAAAAAATACAGGGATGAAATTATTAAAAAAAATCTAATCAACTAGGTAATTAAAATCATATACAGACGAAAAAAGGAGGATTCCCTTAATTATTCAGCAACAAGTTCTATGGAGGTCTGCTGAAGTCCTTCGCTTACTGCTTCCAGTATGATCTTTCCGCTTTTATTGGTCGTTTGCAGGATCACCAGGCACAATCCGCTGTAGGCTTTGTGCTGATCAGCCTTAAACCGTTCATGGCCGGCCTGGAATCCGTTATCAACACCGGCTATAATCCCTTCTCCGTGAATACTGAATTTCACCAGATTATCTGCATAGGGGACCAGATTGCCCGATTCATCGGTAATTTTAACCGTGATAAAGGACAGATCATGACCATTACCCTGGAGGGTGTCTCTGTCGGCTGTAAGAATTATTTTTGCAGGTTCCCCGGCTGTTTTAATTTCTCTGGTCAAAACAGTCTGTCCATCTTTTCTTGAAACTGCCTTAAGGGTACCCGGTTCAAATGGTGTTCTCCACATCACATGGAGATCATCGTTTTTCTTTTTTCTGGTACCCAGGGACTTGCCGTTCAGATACAGCTCCACTTCGTCAGCCTTGTTATAGTAGGCCCAAACATCCACTACTTTGCCCGGTGTCCAGTTCCAATGCGGCAGAATATGCAAAACCGCTTTATCTGTCCATACACTTTGATAAAGGTAATAAGCATCTTTAGGGAAACCGGCAAGATCAATAATCCCGAAATATGAACTCCTTGCCGGCCAACCGTATGGCGTTGGTTCGCCCAGGTAGTCCCAGCCGGTCCATACAAAGGTTCCGGCCATATTTCCCAGCCTGAAAAATTCTTTCAGTGATTCTTCATGGGTTGAACCCCACCAGGCTGAAAAATTATCATAGGACGATGCGGTAAAATCTTCATTCAGGTTCTGATTTCCCATTCCTGCCCGCAGTATCTTATCAGAAGGCAGGGTGTAGTCTCCTCTCGACTCGAAGGCAGAAGCTGATTCAGTGGCAATAAAGGGTTTGTTCCCCCATTTGGTATTTGCCTCTTTCCAGAACAGGTGCCGGTAATTATACCCGATAACATCAATGGCTCCCGACTGAAGAACAGCATTCGTTTCCCCCTCCACCTGGTCGGCGCCAAAAGTTACCGGTCGGGTGGGATCAAGACTTTTAACGATGGCCGCCAGATCTTCAGCAATGGTAAATCCACTGCTGTCGGCCGCAGAAGCGCGACCTTCGGGATATAATGACTGTTCGCGAACCTCGTTGCCGATACTCCACAGGATCACCGACGGATGATTCCGGTCGCGCAGAATTTGATCCTGTAAATCCTGCCTGTACCACTGATCCCAATCGAGGTGGTAGTCATATTTATTTTTGGGTTTCTTCCAGATATCGAAAGCTTCGTCAATGACCAGAAAGCCCATCCGGTCACACAGATCAAGCAATTCAGGAGCAGGTGGATTGTGTGAAGTTCTTATGCCATTGCACCCCATTTCCTTCAGTATTTCCAGCTGCCTTTCAAGCGCCCTTACATGAAGGGCAGCGCCCAAAGCCCCGAGATCATGGTGATTGCATACACCATAAATCTTCATGGATTTGCCATTTAAGGCAAATCCCTTTTCCGCATCAAAAGTAAAGTAACGTATACCAAACGGGGTCCGGTATTCGTCCACCATTTGTCCTTTACTGTATATCCTGGTCACCGCAAAATAGAGGGCCGGATCGCTGACAGACCATAACCGCGGATGCTGCACCACGAGTTTGTCAACTGATTCGCCTGTAGCACCTGCCGGCAATTCCAGTACAGCAGCGGAACTGCCCACAAGGTTCGAATCCTGGTCGTACAGCAGGGTTTTAATTTCCAGGTCCCGGGTCTTTTGCCCGCTGTTTTTAATTTTACTGGCAATCACTACAGATGCGCTGTCGTCATTTACAAGCGGTGTAGTCACGTAAGTTCCCCAATGATCAACATGCACGTCATTGACGGTCACCAGCCATACATTCCTGTAAATGCCGGAACCGGAATACCACCTTGAATTGGGTTGTTGTGAATTATCCACCCTGACAACGATTACATTGCCCGTGTTTCCGAAATTCAGATAGGGCGTAAGATCGTACCGGAACGAGATATAACCGTTGGGTCGCTTACCCAGGTGCTGTCCGTTTATCCACACCTCACTGTTCCTGTAGATACCGTCAAAGTCGATAAACACTTTTTTCCTCCTGGCAGAGGCCGGTACATCAAAGGTTTTTCGATACCAGGCTATTCCTCCCGGCAAGGCGCCACCACCCGGAGATGCCGGATGATTCCTGTCAAAATCCCCTTCGATACTCCAGTCGTGCGGAAGATCCAAAGATCTCCATGCCGTATCAATGAATTCAGGTTGTTCAGCGCCGGGTGCATCCCCCAGGTAAAATCTCCAGCCCTGGTTAAAATTTACCTGTGTCCGGCCTTCAGACCTTCCGCAGGAGGATGACAAAAATACCAATCCGATCAGGGTCAAACAGAATAGGTTTTTCATGGGTGTAGAATAAGGTTAAAGATAATGTGCAAATGTGCAAATGTGGCAATGTGCCAATGTGCCAATGTGCCAATGTGCAAATGGGCCAATTTGCCAATTTGCCAATTTGCCAATGAAAAGAACCAGTATTGCTGTGCCGGCTGCCTCCCTCAATCCGTATCCAGGGCAGCTTTTAGTATCTCCACCGCTTTATCCAGGGCTTTTTGCAGGTTTTCAGGATTCTTTCCCCCTGCTGTGGCGAAGAAGGGTTGTCCGCCACCACCGCCGTCAAATTCCCTGGCGGCAGTTTTTACAATTTCACCGGCGTGTAATTTTTTCTCCCTGACCAGTTTATCGGGTATCATTACTGCCAGATGCGGTTTGTTACCAATATTGGCACCGATGATAACTGCCAGGTCGTCTTTCTCATTTCTCAAACCCAGCGAGACATCCTTAATGATCCCGGCATCGATGATGGCGCCATCGGCCAGATCATGGATGAGGCTGAAGTTGCCAAAATGCTGCATTTTCTTCAGCAGGGTTTCCCTAAAATCTTTGGCTGACTCACGAACGTATTTCTCCACCTGCTTTTGAAGCGAGGCCCTGTCTTCAATAAGTCCTGTAACAGCTTTGATCAGATCCTGCGGATTATTGAGCAGTTGCTCCACCGTGTTCCATTTCATTTCGAGATTCCGGTACCAGCTTTCCGCCTTTTCCCCAGTAATGGCCTCAATACGGCGAATCCCCGCAGCAATTGAGCCTTCGGAAACAATTTTAAAAAGTCCGATCTGACTGGTAGAGTCAACATGCGTTCCCCCGCACAGTTCAATCGATTCACCAAACTGAATGACCCTTACCGTTTCTCCGTATTTCTCACCAAATAGTGCCATGGCTCCTATTTTTCTGGCGTTTTCCATGGAGGTTTCCCGCAGTTCATTTCGCTCAAGACCTACCCGTATTTTCTGATTGACCAGCATTTCCACCGCCAGGATTTCTTCTGCGGTCATTTTCTGATAATGAGAAAAATCAAACCTCAGGTATTCGGCATTCACCAGTGATCCCTTCTGCTCCACATGTTTGCCGATAACTTCACGCAATGCCTGATGCAGCAAGTGTGTGGCAGTATGATTATTGGCAGTTTCCATGCGGATCTTATGGTCCACCACCGCCTCAAACATCCCTGAAGGATCCTGCGGAAGTTTTTCCGCCACGTGAATGATCAGACCATGTTCTTTGATGGTGTTCAGGATGCGGATCCTTTCCTCACCGTTTTCAAGGTATCCCACATCACCCACCTGTCCTCCGCTTTCGGCATAAAAGGGGGTTTGATCCAAAACGAGATGGAAGAATTGCTTTTCTTTCATCCTCACCCGTCGAAAACGGCAAATTTTTACTTCGGCCCGCAGATGATCATAACCGATGAATTCACTCTGCATACCATCGGGACGAACAATAACCCAGTCGGCCGACTCCACCATGGCAGCAAATTTGGAACGATTTCGCTGTTCGGCCATTTCGGCATCAAATTCCTTCCGGTTTACCGACAATCCGTTTTCCTTCAGGATAAGTTCAGTGAGGTCAAGCGGAAAGCCATAGGTATCGTAAAGTTCAAAGGCTATTTTGCCGCTGAGCTCCGGCTTCTTTTGATTTTTAAGTGTGGCAATGCTATCTTTCAAACGTTTATCACCGGTTTCCAGGGTATGCAGGAAAGATTGTTCTTCTTCATAAATTACCTTTTCAATAAACTGCCATTGCGACTTCAGTTCAGGAAAGGCCTCTCCCATGGAAGCAATGAGTGCAGGAAGCAATTTGTACAGCAGCGGTTTGCTCTGCTCCAGGTAGGTAAAATTATAACGTACTGCCCGGCGCAATATGCGTCGGATCACATACCCGGCCTTTGCATTTGACGGAAGCTGACCGTCGGCTATGGCAAAGGATATCGCACGCAGATGATCCGCCACAACACGCATCGCAATATCGGCAGGTGCGGATTTTCCGTAATCGATCCCGGTCAGTGCAGCAATTTCCTGAATAACCGGCTGAAAAATATCCGTATCATAATTGGAAGTCTTATTTTGCATGACCATGCACAGACGTTCGAATCCCATGCCGGTATCCACATGCTTCTTTGGCAGAGTCTCAAGTTCTCCGGTTACCCGGCGATTATACTGAATGAAAACCAGGTTCCATATTTCAATGACTTTGGGATCTCCTTTATTGACAAGCTCCCTGCCATCTTTTTTCTCTCGTTCTGCATCGGTACGTACATCCACATGGATCTCCGAACAGGGTCCGCAAGGTCCTGAATCACCCATTTCCCAGAAATTATCCTTCTTATTGCCCGACAAGATCCTGCTTTCATCAATCCATGATTTCCAGTAATCATAAGATGCCATATCCCTGTCCAGCTTTTCCGATGCATCCCCTTCGAAAATAGTGACATAGATACGATCCTTATCAATCTTCATGATCCCGGTAAGAAACTCCCAGGCCCACCGGATAGCTTCTTCCTTGAAATAATCACCGAAAGACCAGTTGCCTAACATCTCAAACATGGTATGGTGGTAGCCATCATGTCCGACTTCCTCCAGGTCATTGTGCTTGCCCGACACCCTCAGACATTTCTGAGAATTGGCGATACGGTTATATCTTACCGGCGCGTTACCGAGGAAAATATCCTTGAACTGGTTCATACCGGCGTTTGTAAACATCAGCGTAGGATCATCCTTCACCACCATGGGTGCTGAAAAAACGATCTCATGACCTTTGTCCCGGAAAAAATCAAGAAATTTTTGACGAACAATAGCAGAATTCATGTAGGACTTAGTAAAAAATTGATGAAATTACTGTTTTTGAATTAACAATTCTTTTTCAAAATGATTTGTAAAATTAGTTTTTTTCCCATAGATTTGTTGATTACGTACTTAATTAGTAATTAATTAGTTGCATATACTTGATTTTTAGAAAGAAAAAATACAATTTTAATCCTGTATCACTCGTTTATGAGGAGATAAAAATTAACAGGAAGCTCCGGATCTGGAGATTTTTGGCGTATGTTACTGCTATTCTGATGTTTACGATGTTATCCGGCTATGTTGTCCATGCTTTCTTAGGCTCTCACGAGGTCAGGATTCTTGAAAATCAGGTAGCTGCACTCGATCATGAAATCCAGGTTCTATTTGATAAAGGCAAACAACTGAGTTCCTCTTTGCGAAATGACATTTTCCTGAAGGACAACCATTACCGGACAATTTTAGAGATTGACACCGTTCCCTTTACTTACAGATTGGCCGGAGCAGGAGGTTCAGCAGCCATAAACGGACTTACACAAAATTACTATACCAGTTATCAGCTGGGTATTCTTATTAATGGATTAAATCGCCAGTTGCAAATCCAATCCGGTTCGTTCGAGATTATCTATGAAAAAGCTCTTGAACATTCCAGAGAACAAACCCACCGGCCTGCCATATTACCGGTTTCGCAAAATGATCTGATCATGATCAGCTCTGATTTTGGGATACGTTCGGATCCCTTTTTGTTTCTGGCACAGATTCACAGTGGACTCGATTTTGTTGCAGCAGTTGGAAAGAACGTATACGCAACAGGTGATGGAATTGTAACCTTTGTTCAGCTTTCTCGTACAGGTTATGGAAACGAAGTAGTTATCGACCATAAGTACGGCTTTGGAACCCGTTATGCGCATCTCGATCAGATCAAAGTGAAAGCAGGAGATGTGATCCGACGGGGACAGGTGATTGGTACTGTAGGTCAAACAGGACGGGCAACAGGGCCCCATTTGCATTATGAGGTGCTTTATGAGCATAAACCTGTAAATCCTGCTTACTATTTCGATACCGGTTTAACACAGGAGGAATTTGCACAGATTATAAACAAAGCGAACCAAGACACCATTTGATTTATCTAATTCTTATCACCGATGGGCAAGATAAAATATAAATTCAATCCCGATTCACTCAGCTACTATAAGGTTGAATCATCCTTCAAACAAAAAGCACTTAAAGGCCTGGCCTATTTCTTCGCTTTCCTGGTGAATGCCAGTATCGGTTATCTTTTGTATTCCGTTGCTTTTGATTCCCCCAAGGAAAAAGGTCTGAAAAGACAAATCAGCGAAATGAGCCTGAACATCGAGGTGTTTAATAAACAACTGGACAATATTGAATCCGTTCTTTCTGACATGCAGCAACGTGATGATAATATCTACCGGACAATTTTCGAGGCTGAACCCCTGAATTACTCGGTGAGGGAGGCTGGTTTTGGCGGATCAAACAGGTACAAGGATCTGGAGAAGATGGAAAATTCAAAAATGGTCATCAATACCGCGAAACGGTTGGATATCATCAGTGGAAAAGTGGTCATCCAGTCAAAATCCTACGACGATCTCGTGAAGATGGCTGTAAGCAAGGAAAAGATGCTCGCCTCCATACCCGCCATTCAGCCTATTGCCAATAAAGATCTGGAAAGGACTGCATCAGGCTGGGGATACCGGATACATCCCATTTATAAGATTAAGAAATTCCATTACGGCATTGATTTTACCGCTCCCACCGGCACCGAGATTTATGTAACCGGCGATGGTTCTGTCGAACAAATTGAATCCTCCCACAGGGGCTATGGCAATTCGATCATTGTTGATCATGGTTTCGGCATCAAGACCCTGTATGCACACATGGAAAAATTTAATGTCAGACAAGGTCAGAAGGTCAAAAGGGGTGATATTATTGGTTCTGTTGGAAATTCGGGTCTTTCCACAGCCCCTCACCTGCACTATGAAGTGCTCAGAGGAGGTGAAAAGGTGAATCCCATAAATTATTTCTTCAACGATCTCACGGCAGACGAATATGATCGCATGATCGAACTTTCTATGCAGCCGGGACAGTCATTTGACTAAGAAAACCCTTGGTGGCGCCAAAGGTTCTAAAGGCACTGAAGGATTTACTTCAGTGCCTTTATTGCTTGCAGAGCGTTCACGGTTTTAGGACCCTCCTGGCCTTCTTCACACAAATTGCCCATAAACAATTAGTTTAACTAAAATTAATTTTTTATCTTAGAGAGTTCATTTTAACCCGAACCTATGCCCTATAAAGAAAGAAAGGTTGAGAAATTGTATTATTCCATTGGTGAGGTAGCTGAAATGTTTAAGGTAAATGCTTCACTGATACGTTTCTGGGAAAAAGAATTTGATGTCATTAAACCAAAGAAGAACAAGAAAGGGAACCGGTTCTTTACAAAACAGGATATTGATAATATTCAGTTGATCTATCACCTGGTCAAAGAAAAGGGACTTACCCTCAACGGCGCCAGAAAAAAAATCAGAGAAAATAAAGACGATACCAATAACAACCACGAAGTCATCAAAACGCTTACCGAAATCAAATCCCTGTTGCTGGAGATCAAGGAGTCGCTGTAAGAATGACGGCAGCAGCTCAATTATTCATGATAAACAATGAAACTTTCGGAAATCATAACTGCATTTGAATCGGTAGTACCCATTGCCTATCAGGAAGATTATGACAATTCAGGCCTGGTAGTTGGCGATGCCGGAATGGATATCACTGCAGCCCTTCTTTGCATTGATGTTACAGAAGAAGTCGTTGCAGAAGCTTTACGCCTGGGGGCCAATCTGATTATTTCCCATCATCCGGTGATATTCCGGCCCCTTAAGCGGATTACGGGCAACAGCTATGTTGAAAAGATCATTCTGTCTGCCATTACCTATAAAATTGCACTGTATTCCTCACACACCAGTCTGGATAACCTCTATGAGGGGGTTAACCATAAGATCTGTCTGAAGCTTGGACTTCAGCAGCTGAAAATACTGGCTCCGCTGCAGAATGAGTTGAAGAAGCTTGTCACCTATGTGCCATCAGCAAAAGCGGCTGAAGTCAGGCAAGCTTTGTTTCATGCCGGCGCCGGGAAAATCGGAGCATATGATTCCTGCAGCTTCAACACCGAGGGCAAGGGGAGTTTCCGCGCATCTGAAGAATCCCATCCTTATGCCGGTGAAATCGGCAAACTTCATTTTGAAGATGAAACCCGTATTGAAACCGTTTTCCCTGCCAGGCTGAAATCGAGGATCATCAAGGCTCTTTTAACGTCGCACCCATATGAGGAGGTGGCCTACGATATTTTCCCCATGGAAAATCCCTATGAAATGGCGGGATCGGGCATGATAGGAGAATTAAGCGAACCGACGGATGCCTTGAAATTCCTGAATCACCTGAAATCCACTTTTAGGTGCCAGATCCTGAAACACAGCCGGCTGATCGGTAAACCCGTAAAAAAGATTGCCGTTTGCGGCGGCAGCGGCTCCTTTCTGATTCATAAGGCCATATCGGCAGGAGCTGACGTTTTCATTACCGGTGACGTAAAATATCACCAGTTCTTTGATGCCGGAGATCAGATTGTTCTTGTGGATATCGGACATTATGAAAGCGAACAGTTCACAATTGAAATATTTTATGAAATACTTATAAAAAATTTACCTAATTTTGCAGTCCATTTTTCAAGCATTAATACCAGTCCTATTTATTATATATAAGGTATGGCAGAAGTAAAAAAACAGGGAACAGAAGTTGCAGAACTTACCATTGAGGAGAAACTCAGGGCGATGTACAAGTTACAAATGATCAATTCCGAGATTGATAAAATCAGGACACTGAGAGGTGAATTACCGCTCGAGGTGCAGGATTTGGAAGACGAAATTGCGGGATTGGAAACCCGTATTGAAAAACTTCAGGAAGAGATCAAGAGTTTTGATTCTGCCATCAGCAGTAAAAAGAACGACATTGTGAATTCCAAAACGCTGATCAAGAAATATGAAGAACAGCAGAACAATGTAAGGAATAACCGTGAATTTGACTCGCTTTCCAAGGAAATAGAATACCAGACCCTGGAGATTGAATTAAGTGAAAAACGGATAAAGGAATTTGCTGTTCAGGCCAAAGAAAAGACTGAGTATATTGATGAATCCAAAAAGAATCTGGAAGAAAGAAAAAATGATCTTCACCTGAAAAAATCGGAGCTGGAAGATATTACCTCCGATACCCAAAAGGAGGAAGAACAACTACTTAAAAAAAGGCAGGAATACGAACAGATCATAGAAGAACGTTTGCTGACGGCTTACAAGAAGATCCGGAAAAATGCCCGCAACGGCCTTGCAGTAGTTTCAGTAGAACGTGATGCCTGCGGAGGATGTTTTAACCAGATTCCGCCTCAACGGCAGCTTGATATCCGCTCACGCAAGAAGATCATTGTTTGTGAATACTGCGGACGTATTCTGGTGGATATGGACCTGGTGGACGAAGAAAAGTAATCCAAAATACTAACGGCCCATACCGTAACGTTCCTGTTCATAAGCAATTATAATTCGTAGTAATTTTCGTTTTATAATGCTATTTTACTATCTTTGTTTTAACGTAAAGACAGGATATGCTTAAAGGGTTTATATCCACGGTTATTGCAATATTCATCGTTTTTCCTGTTCACTCGCAACAATGGAAGCTGAAAAGAATTGAGGGTATCCTTGGTATTGGAACCACCAATGTTTACAGCGATCTTGGCGGGGCACCGGACGCCACGAGCCTCCTTTTTATCAAAGATATTACCTTTAAGTCCACCCGCCCCTCTATTTATGCAGGTGTACGTTATCGTGTCAAACCCAACAGTTCTGTTAAAGCGTCCTTTATTTATGGGTATAGCAAAACACAGGATTTCGCCGGATCCCGAAATGAAAATCGTGGTTTCACCTCTGTCACCCAGCTTCTCGAAATCTCAGGCAATTATGAGTATCTATTTCCTGCCCGAGCAGCGCAGGTTGAGATCAGCGGCCATGTTTAACCGCAGAGGAATGATCAACGACTACTCTTCCTTCGGTGCCTACCTGTTTACAGGTCTTGGTGCCACCTTTTACTGGCCGCATCTTGAAGTGGATGAGCCCCGTGAGGGAGACGAGTATAAAGACAACATGGGAGTTACGGCCGCTGTTCCCATTGGTGCAGGTTTTAAATACATTATCAGCGATAAATGGATGTTGGGCTATGAAATAGGCTACAGGTTAACCCTATCTGATTTTCTCGACGGATTCATATCCCCTTATTCCAATCGAACCGACAGTTACTGGATCTCCATCGATCAATCTGAGTTACCGCATTCCTACTTCCAGCAGGGGACTGCCAATCTTCCTTGACAAACAGTGGAGAAGGGCCCGATTCTAGCCTGCCAACTACCTCTCTTTTTGCATTTTTCAGTTTTTTTAAGATTATTTATGATTTCAAGCGCTAAAATTCTATTACTTTGCGTTTATTTCCTAAATACCTGATCGCTGATGTATGAAACGCCTTTTACCCGGTATGTTTGTACTCATAATCGTGAGTACAGGTACGGTATTTGCCCAACGCAACGCCAACATCGGCATATTTGCAGGCACGGCCTATTACATGGGTGACATTAATCCAAACCGGCACTTTTACCGGCCATCCCTGTCTTTGGGGCCATTTACCGCTACAACCTGAATACCCGCTATGCCATCAGGGGAAATGCCTATTATACTAATCTTTCGGGCAGTGATCTTGATTTCCCGGAAACATTGCATCCCGACCGGCCTTTTAGTCCTGCTGCTTTCAATACCTCCTTGATCGACCTTGCACTGCAGGTCGAATATAATTTTCTTCCCTTTACCCCAAATGTTGGAAAGTGGGCTTACACGCCCTATATTGCCACCGGTATTGCCGGAGCGCTGATTCTTAGCTCCGACGTTGCGGCCAGCAACTTTTTAAGTTTTCCATTCGGCGCGGGTTTGAAAGTAAACTTGACCTCAAGAATCAGTGCCGGTGCAGAATGGTCCTTCCGGAAAACCTTCAGTGACACGATGGACGGACTTGAAAATCCGTCAGGAACCAGTTCATTTATTACATAATAATGACTGGTATTCTTTTCTGGGTGTTTTTATTACCTTTAAGTTTTTTAATTTTGCGGCAAAATGTCCGGCTTATAATGTAGTGAAATGAGTATTGCACTAAAGGAAAAGATTAACAAGGATAGGCTGCCCAAACATATTGCCATCATTATGGATGGAAATGGCAGATGGGCGGAGAAACGCGGCAATAAGCGAATCTTTGGCCATAAAAATGCAATTGCTGCAGTTCGCGATACTGTTGAAGCATGCCGCAGAAATGGGTATACGCCTATCTTACCCTATATGCCTTCTCCACAGAAAACTGGAAACGGCCCAAAACAGAAATCGATGCCCTTATGTCATTGCTGGTTTCTACCATACACTCTGAGACAAAAACCCTGATGGAAAACAATATCAGGCTTCATGCCATTGGCAATATCCAGAGTCTTCCCGTAGATGTGCAGGAACAATTGCAGCATGCCATCGACCTTACTAAGGACAATACCGGACTTAAGCTTGTTTTGCACTTAGCTACGGTTCACGTTGGGAAATTGTCAATGCTGTGAAAAAGATTGCAGCAGATATTGAAAAGGGGACATCAATTCCAATGATCTGGACAACGTAGTTTTTGAGAAATATCTGGATACCTCCGGCTTTCCTGATCCCGAACTGGTGATCAGAACCAGCGGTGAATACAGGATCAGTAATTTTCTGCTCTGGCAGATTGCCTATGCTGAACTGTATTTCACGCCAACACTCTGGCCCGATTTCCGCAGGGAGCATTTATACGAAGCCATTCTTGAGTTTTCAATGTCGCGAAAGACGATTTGGGAAAACAGCCGAACAGATAAAAACAATATCAATGTAAACCGATAACTACGAATGAAAAATTCTCTTTTTGCACTTGTTCTGTTCTTACTCACCCCACTGGCTATCGGACAAACACCAGACTCTCTTATCTCAGGATATTTTGATTATGAAAGACCCAGAGAATATACTATTGCAGATATTTCCGTTACCGGTGTTAAGTTTTTGCAGACCAATTATCTTGTCAATATTTCAGGTCTGGCAATCGGACAGGAAGTTACGATCCCCGGAGATAAAATCACCCAGGCTATTGACAAATTTTGGTCACTGGGACTCTTTTCGGATGTAAAGATCATTGCTGCAAAAACAGTTGGCAAAGCTATTTATCTTGAGATCAGGCTTACAGAACAACCCAGATTAACACGAATCACCCTGCACGGACTTAAAAAAAGCGAAACCAAGGATATAGAAGAAAAAATAAAACTAAAGCCCGGAAACCAGGTTACCGAAAATGTGCTAAACAATACAGTTACGATTATCAAAAAGCATTTCGTTGATAAAGGTTTTTTCAGATGCAGCGTGGATATTGTGCAAAAAGCCGATACTTCCCCCGGCAACAAGGTGATTTTGGATATTACTATAGACAAAGGCAAAAGAGTAAAAATTTCCGATATTGATTTTCATGGGCAACAATACCTTTAAAGATGAGCGCCTGCGCAGGACCATGAAGAAAACCAAACAAATAAGTATCAATATTTTCAAACCTTCCAAATATATTGCTGAACAATATAAAGAGGATAAAAAAAACCTTATTGAATTTTACAATAAGAACGGATACCGCGATGCAAAGATCATTGATGAAAAACTGGTTATACTGGACAAAAAAAGGATTGGTCTTGAGATCACCGTGGAGGAAGGAATAAAATATTATATCAGGGATATTATTTGGATCGGCAATACAAAACATCCTTCCGATGCGCTCGTCCAGGGTTCTGGGCATGAAAAAGGGAGATGTTTATGATCAGTCAAAGATGGAAAAGCGCCTTTATTCCGATGATGATGCTATCACCTCCCAATATATGGATGAAGGCTATCTGTTTTTTTCCGTCGATCCGGTAGAGACCAAGATCGAAGGAGATTCCATTGATCTGGAAATGAGGGTAAGCGAAGGAAATCCGGCTACCATCAACCAAATCATTATCAAGGGTAATACAAAAACCAATGAACATGTTATCCGCCGCGAACTTCGAACCGTACCCGGGGAATTGTTCAGCAAGTCAGACATCATCCGTTCGGTGAGGGAACTGGCTGCCATGGGACATTTCAATCCTGAGAATATTACTCCCGAATCCACTGCCAAACCTGTCTGACGGAACTGTAGATATTGAATATTCGCTTGAGGAACGATCTAATGATCAGCTTGAGGTATCAGGCGGATGGGGCGGTTATGGTTTCGTGGGTACCATTGGTTTGCGTTTTTCCAATTTCTCTGCCCGGAAAATGCTGGATCTCAAAGCCTGGAGACCTGTACCCACAGGTGACGGACAGACCCTTTCTGTACGTGCTCAGTCCAACGGAAGATATTACCAGGCTTACAACTTATCCTTTGTTGAACCCTGGTTCGGCGGAAAAAAGCCCAACAGTTTTTCCACTTCCTTCTATTATACAGTTACCAAACCTTACAGAAGGTTCGGTGATGCACTATCCGACAGTTATTTTAAGGTTCTTGGCACCTCGGTTGGTTTAGGACGCCGACTTACCTGGCCTGATGATTATTTTGTCCTCTACAACGAACTTGGATTATCAACGGTATCATCCTTAAGGATTAGGGAACCAGTTTCGTGATCAACAACGGATATTCGCACGTGATCAACCTTAATGCATACGCTCTCCCGCAGTTCCCAGGACCAAATGATCTATCCCAGAAGGGGTTCAGCTTTTTCCTTGGCAGTGAAGCTCACACCGCCCTATTCCCTTTTTAAACCCGATAATTTCTGGGAGATCTCGAATGCCGAGAAACTGGCCATCAGGGATGATATTGCAGAAGAGAATCCCGGTCTGACTGAAGAGCAGATCATGCAATATACCGCCACTGAAATTGAAAGCCGTGAGAATGCCATAAAATACAAATTTATAGAATACCATAAATGGACCTTTAACAGCGCCTGGTATACAAGCCTGATCGGTAACCTGGTTCTTGCAGCAAAGCCGAGTTCGGTTACCTTGGCTTTTACAATGCGGCTATCGGCACTTCTCCCTTTGAGAAATTCAACGTGGGTGGAAGCGGTATGATGGGATATAACCTTTATGGTACCGATATTGTGGCACTTCGCGGTTATGCCGATGGTACCCTTACCCCACAGTCAGTTCAAACCCGCAACGGACAAAAAGTAT
Organism: uncultured Bacteroidales bacterium; assembly: GCA_963800645.1. Lineage (GTDB taxonomy): Bacteria > Bacteroidota > Bacteroidia > Bacteroidales > UBA10428 > UBA5072. The sequence goes on from CAWDBX010000010.1 coordinate 262,579, forward strand.
TGATCGATGACGGTAATGTATATGTGAAGTATACCCTCGAGTTGCGTTACCCGATTTCTCTTAATCCCTCCGCGACTATTTTTGGACTTGCCTTTCTTGAAGGAGGTAATGCCTGGTCACAAGATCGATGAATTCAATCCGTTTGGCATAAAACGTGCCGCAGGAATTGGTATGCGGGCATTCCTTCCCATGTTTGGTATGCTGGGAATTGATTGCGGATACGGATTTGATCTGCCCAAACAGCGATGAATCGGAAGTGATGACATCAGAAGCGGATATCATGGTGGTGAATTCCATTTTGTCATGGGACAGCAATTCTAAAACGCTTTTTATTTTTGGTATTGAATTTGATATACCTTTTTTGAGTTACATCATAAATCATAACATAAAACCATCAACTATGAAAAGAGTTTTTATTCTACTGGCCGGTTTGCTGCTATCTTTCGGGTTGGCAGTGGCACAAAAATATGCCTTTGTGGATACCGAATACATTTTAAATAACATCCCCACCTATAAGGCCGCTCAGGAACAACTTGATAAGATTTCCGCCGAATGGCAGAAAGAGGTTGAAGCCAAATATGCCGACATCGAAAAAATGTACAAGGATTACCAGGCTGAAAGGGTCCTGTTGTCTGAGGATATGCGTCGGCAGCGTGAAGAATGCAATTGTAAACAAGGAAAAGGAAGCAAAAGAACTGCAGAAAAGCTATTTTGGACAGGAAGGTGCCTTGTTCAAAAAACGCCAGGAACTGATCCAGCCCATCCAGGATGATATTTATAAAGCCATTAAGGATTTGGCCACTGAAAACGGCTATGCTGTAATATTTGATACCTCCAGCGGCCCGTCCATGATTTACACCAATCCCCGCTATGACATGAGCGATGAAGTACTTCAAAAATTAGGATATAAAAATTAAATTCTTACATTTGTTTCGTTAAAAAATTATTTAAAATGAAAAAAGTAATTGTAATTCTGCTATTTACGGGTTTGTTTCTGATGACAGGTAGTGCATTCTCCCAAAGTCCGGCTAAATTTGGACATATCAACAGCCAGTTGTTGTTCACGGCCATGCCTGAAAGCGATAGTGCAACAAAACAGCTTGAAAGAGAGGCACAGTCCATGCAGAAAACTCTTGAGGAACTCCAGGTTGAATTCAACAAGAAATATGAAGAGTATATGAGAATAGCCAACGATGGCACGACCAGTCAACTGATCATTACCACCAAGGAAGATGAATTACAGACCATTCAGCAGCGGATACAGACATTCCAGCAGCAGGCGGAGCAGTCGATTTCAAACAAACGTGCTGAACTGTTTAAGCCCATCCAGGATAAAGCCATTAAGGCCGTGAATGATGTTGCTGCTGAAAACGGGTTTACTTATATATTTGATACCGCAGGTGGCGCAATTGTATATACATCCCCCGATTCACAAGATATTTTGCCTTTGGTGAAAACAAAACTGGGATTGAAGTAGTTCTAACGGTCCGGTAAATTTTATTGTGGGTTCCGAAGTCATGAAGGCTTCGGAATTCTTTTTTTATGTAAATTTGGATTTTATTGCCGCATGAACGAAAATCAGCAAACCGACCTATTGGCGTATTCGATTCCGGCGTAGGCGGATTTACCGTAGCCAACGCTATACGGCAGGTTTTACCCAATGAAAGACTCATTTATTTCGGCGATACAGCACATTTGCCTTATGGCGACAAATCAAAAGAGACCATAATGGGATATTCTGCCCGTATCACACAATTTCTGCTCGATCAGCAATGCAAGGTTATTGTTGTGGCCTGCAATACTGCGTCAGCCAATGCTTATGAAACAATTCTGGCTGAAACAGGCGACAAGGCACTGGTGGTGGATGTAATAAATCCGGTTGTGGATTATGTGACTTCCGAATCACGGTATAAACGAATTGGCGGTAATCGGCACCAAAGGAACCATCAATAGTGGAACCTACGTGGGCAAGATAATTGCGCAAAATCCCCACATCACGGTGGCCTCCCTGGCAACCCCCATGCTGGTGCCCATGATCGAAGAGGGCTTTATTTTCGACGATATCAGCAATGCCATCATCCGCAGTCTTATCTTTCAAAACCTGAGTTGTCCCAGATTCAGGCACTGATTCTGGGATGCACCCACTACCCCATCATCAAGAACCAGATCAATAAGTTTTTTAATTTCGAGGTCGATATGATCGACTCCTCCCGTATTGTGGCCAATCACCTGCGCAATATTCTGGTTTCACAATAACCAGCTTAATCCCAATCCCCAACCGGTACATAGATTCTTTGTCTCGGATTTTACCGATAATTCCAGGTGATTTCCAAGCTGTTTCTTTGAAGAAAATATTGCACTGGAGAAGGTAAACCTGTGGAATTAGACCTCATCCCTCCCTTGTCCCTCGTCCCTTGTCACTGCTCGTCCCGTTGTCCCTACTCATCCCTTGTCCCTCTCATACCACCCTGCATACAGGATATAATCATCCGCAATCCGGTTGATCATTTCAGAGGTTTGCTGCGGATCCATGTCTTTAATACGTCTGGCCGGCACACCGCCATAAACGCTGCCCGGTTCGACCTGTGTACCCGACAACACCACCGACCCTGCCGCAATGATTGAGTTTTCACCAATCACGGCATTATCCAGAATGATTGCGCCCATGCCGATCAGCACGTTATTCATGATCTTTGCACCATGTATAACCACATTATGGCCAATGGAAACATGATCACCGATCTCGATCACCGATCGCTGGTAAAGGCAATGCAGCACGGTACCATCCTGAATATTTACTTTATTGCCGATGCGGATTGAATTGACATCACCCCGCACAACCACACTGAACCAAAAGCTGCAAAGATCACCGGCAATCACATCACCAATGATGACAGCTGTTTCAGCAACATAGCAGTCGTTTCCAAGTTTGGGAGTAAAGCCTCTTACAGATTTGATCAGGCGCCATTTCCAGTGAGTTTTTAAAAGTTAAAGTTAGTAAAAGTTCTGAAGGTTGCCAGGATTACACGTTTTGTGAGGGCTACCTGAATAACCATTACCCTGGTAAACTAATTAGCATGATGAATGTTACTTTACCAGGTGATTAATATCATATCTGACCAAATTGCAAACATTCATCATGGCTTGTTTAGTAAGAAATGGCTAACATTGCTAATGACATTCACGTTGACCAAACATGAAGAAAAGAGTAAAAATTATTGAACGCGAAGATGTTGTTGTAAAATTTGCCGGGGATTCCGGAGACGGTATCCAGCTTACCGGAGTCACAATTTTCCGATACTTCTGCATTTATTGGCAATGACCTGGCAACCTTTCCCGATTATCCTGCTGAGATAAGGGCCCCACAGGGTACTGTTGCCGGTGTATCCGGTTTTCAGGTCCATATAGGGCATAAGGAAGTGCAAACACCGGGTGATCTGGCCGATGTGCTGGTGGCCATGAATCCTGCCGCCCTTAAAGCCAACATGAAATGGATCAAACCGGGTGCCACCATCATTATCGATATCGACAATTTTGATTCACGTCATTATAAGATGGCGGATTATATTGAAGATCCCTTAGAAGACGGCTCACTGGAAGGATATAACATCGTGAAGGCCCCCATTACCGAAATGACCCGCGATGTGGTGAAACAGTTCGGGCTTAACCTTAAGATTGCCGATAAGACCAAAAACCAGTTCGTGGCAGGTATCCTGTTCTGGCTGTTTAACCGTGATCTGAAGATTGGAGAATCCTTTCTTCGCGATCGTTTCAAGAGCAAACCGGAATTGATTGAGGCCAATCTGGAAGTGTTGCGTGCCGGCTACAATTATGCGGAAACAGTTGAAGCCATTGAGGCTACTTACCAGGTGAAACCAGCTGAAAAAGGGGCCGGACTGTACAGAAATATTACCGGTAATACCGCCATTGCCTGGGGATTGCTCGCCGCTGCAGAGAAAGCAGGCAGAAAACTTATTCCTGGGCTCTTATCCTATAACTCCCGCCACGGAAATACTTACAGGAACTGGCCAAAATGAAAAATCTCGGTGCTGTGGTCTTTCAGGCCGAAGATGAAATTGCCGGCGTTTGTTCAGCCATCGGGGCTTCCTTTGCCGGTTGCCTGGGCGTTTCTTCCACCTCAGGACCAGGTTTGTCCCTGAAAAGTGAAGGCATCGGACTGGCAGTAATCACCGAACTGCCTTTGGTAGTGGTGGATGTGCAGCGAGGCGGACCGTCGACAGGATTACCGACCAAGACAGAACAATCTGATCTCTTTCAGGCTTTGTACGGCCGCCACGGTGAATGTCAGGTGGTGGTGCTTGCCTCTTCCTCACCCGCCAATTGTTTTGATTTTGCATTCGAGGCTTCCAGGCTCGCCATCGAACACATGACTCCGGTTATCCTGTTATCCGACGGTTATCTGGCCAACGGATCTGAATTGTGGCAGATTCCACCGGTTGAAAAATCTGCCTGATATTAAACCCCCCCTGGTGAAAGACAATGATCCCGATTATCAGCCTTATCTTCGTGATCCGAAGACACTCGTTCGTTCCTGGGCATTGCCGGGTCAGCAGGGTCTGCGACATCATATCGGCGGACTTGAAAAAGCGGATATCACCGGAGAAATTTCCTATGATCCCTACAACCATGAAAAAATGACGAACATACGGGCAGAAAAAATCGACCGTGTTGCCAATCATATCCCGCTTCAGCAGGTGATGGGAGAAGAAGAAGGAGACCTGCTGGTTGTCGGCTGGGGAGGAACGTACGGTGCCCTTTACACGGCTGTGATGGAATTGCAGGAGGAATGGGAAAAACATCAGTCTGGCCCAGTTCAATTACATCAATCCCTTGCCCTCCAATGTAGCCGATATTTTCGGCAGATTCAAGAAAATTATTGTCTGTGAGCTTAACCTGGGCCAGTTTGCTTCTTATCTCAGAAGCAAATTGCCGCAGTATAATTATTTGCAATTCAATAAAGTACAAGGACTTCCTTTTCTGATCTCCGAATTGAAACAAAAGTTTAACGAAGTTTTAAATGACCTTGAGAAATAATCAGCCATGGAAAATACTTGCTTGACAACAATACAGGATTTTAAAATGGATCAGGCCGCACGCTGGTGCCCTGGTTGCGGCGGTCATGCAGTTCTTGCAGCTATTCAGCGGGCCTTGCCTGAGACCGGAATAGACAAAGAGAAAGTAGTTTTTGTTTCCGGAATCGGGTGTTCATCCAGATTCCCATACTACATCAATACTTATGGTTTTCACGGACTTCATGGACGGGGACCTGCCATTGCCTCCGGTATCAAACTTGCCAATCCCGATCTTAGTGTTTGGCTCGTCACGGGTGATGGAGATTCCATGGCCATTGGCGGCAATCATTTCATCCACCTGCTGCGCAGAAATATTGATATCAAGATCCTGCTTTTCAACAACAAAATTTATGGTCTGACCAAAGGTCAGTACTCTCCTACCACACCCAAAGGAAGTGTGACAAAATCGTCTCCCGACGGCACCATTGAAACCCCTTTCCTTCCGGGTGAACTGGCCATGGGAGCCCAGGGAAATTTCTTTGCCCGGGTGGTGGATACTGACCTGGAGATGATGAAGGAGGTCTTTACACAGGCCGCACGGCACAAAGGAACAGCACTGATAGAAGTGCTGCAGAATTGCGTGATTTTCAATGATGATATACACGCAGAGATCACCAGCAAGGAACTCCGTGCAGAACATCAGATCTATCTGAAACACGGGAAGCCCATGCTCTTTGGAAAAAACAAGGAATTAGGGCTGGTACAGGAAGGAACACGCTTTAAGGTGGTAAAAATTGGTGAAAACGGCGTGCGTCTGGAGGATATCCTGGTCCACGATGCACTGGACCATGACGACACCAAAGATTACATGCTGGTTAGAATGAGCCTGCCACAGTTTCCCATTGCCATGGGGGTGATCCGGTCATGCGAATCAGGTGTATACGAAGACCTCCTGTATGAGCAGATAAAAACCGCAAAATCAAAATCGAAAATCAAATCGGTGGACGATCTCCTGACCAGCGGCAATACATTTTCAATTTAATACCGGAAGACATTCGTCGATTGGAGATAATTGGCTAAATTTCATGAATAAATCTTCCTGAAAACATGGCCAAAACAGTTGAAGAAAGTCATATAGAAACTTACTATTTCTCCGACACTTCCTTTAATCTGCTGATGCAGAACCGCATACGCAAGGTTTTGGTCATTTGCAGCAGTTATGATTTCTTCATGCTCGAAGAGGATGGTCGTATTGACGAACAGATCTTTAATGAATACGTTTCCCTGAATCTCAGATACCCTCCGGTTTTCATTCATGCAGACTCGGCCAAAAAAGCCGTGAATATCCTGGAAAACGACAGGATTGACCTCATCATTGAAATGCTCAGCATTGGTGATATCGATACCTTTGCACTGGCCAGGCAACTGAAAGAAAAGCATCCGCAAATACCCATCGTGGTGCTAACCCATTTCTCCAGGGAGGTTTCACTTAAACTTGAAAATGAAGATCTCAGCGCCATTGATTACGTGTTTTGCTGGCTGGGAAACAGTGATCTGTTGCTGGCCATCATTAAACTTATCGAGGACAGGATGAATGCCGACTTCGATATTCAGGAGGTAGGTGTTCAGGCGATTCTGCTTATCGAAGATTCTGTCCGTTACATTTCAGCCTTTCTCCCGGTTTTATACAAAGTGATACTCGAACAATCCATGGAATTCATGAAGGAAGCCCTGAATGAGCATCAGAAAATGTTGCGGCGAAGGGGCAGACCAAAAATACTGCTTGCACAGAATTATACGGATGCCTTGGGAATTTACCGGAGATTCAGGCACAACATCATGGGTATTATCTCGGATGTCAGCTTTAAGATGACCAATAACCGGAAAGATCCCAAGATCCTGGGAGGAATTGAACTCTGCAGGCTGGTGAAAGAAGAGGACAGGAATATTCCCTTTCTGCTGCAATCTTCCGATTTGTCGAATGAGCAATACGCCATTGAATTCGGTACGGGATTCCTGCATAAACATTCCAAAAACCTTTCAAACGACCTGAAAGACTATATTTTAAAGAATTTCGGTTTCGGAGAATTTATCTTCCGGAATCCCGATACACTGGAGGAATATTGTGTGGCTGCCAACCTGCGTGACTTGCAGCAGCTCATCATGACAATACCCGATGATATTCTCATTTACCATACCCAGCGTGATGATGTTTCAAAATGGCTTAATGCCCGCGCCCTTTTCCCCATTGCCCAGATATTCAAACCCGCAAAACTTGAAGACTTTAAATCACTGGAAGACGTCAGAAAATATATTTACAAAGCCATATCGAGTTTCCGTACCAGCAAGGCCAAGGGTGTTATTGCCGAATTCGACAGGCACCTGTATGATGAATATGTCGGTTTTTCGAGAATTGGTGAGGGATCCATTGGTGGTAAAGCCAGAGGGCTGGCATTCTTTAACAGTTTTCTGAATAACAGCCAGTTCTTTGAAAAATTCCAGGGTGTGAAAATCACCATTCCTCATACGGTGGTGCTGAGTACGGAAGTGTTCGACGAGTTTATGCAGGAAAATGATCTCTACCATCTGGCCATTTCCGGACTTACCGATGAGGAGATCTCCAAAGCGTTTGTTAATGCCCGTTTACCGGAACACATATACCAGGACCTTGGGACGATTATACTTCAGGCGTGCAATCCTATTGCCGTGCGTTCCTCGAGTAAACTGGAAGATTCATATTATCAGCCATTTGCTGGTATTTACAATACCTATATGATACCGGTGGTTCCTGTAAAAGCGCTTGCCATCACGGATGCTTGAAACAGCCATCAAATGTGTATATGCCTCTGTGTTCTTTAAAGCCAGTAAGGCTTACGCATTGGCCACTTCCAACCTGATCGACGAAGAGAAAATGGGCATTATCATCCAGGAAGTTTGCGGAAAACAATACGGCGACCGCTTTTACCCTACCCTGTCAGGCGTGGCCCGCTCCATAAATTTCTATCCGATCGCTCCCGAAAAAGCCCATGATGGCATCGCCACGATTGCTTTCGGTCTGGGAAAACTGATTGCGGAAGGGGGGGTGGGTCTCCGTTTCTCTCCCAAATATCCGCGTAAGATCATGCAATTGTCCAATCCTGACCTGGCTGTTAAATCTACCCAGAAATACTTCTACGCACTGGATATGAACCCTGACAAGTTCATTCCGTCACCCGATGACAAGATAAATTTGCTGAAACTGGCCATACAGGAAGCTGAAGCCGACGGTACGCTTAATCTGGCCGCTTCGGTTTACGATCATGAGAACAATATGATCCGCGACGGATATGATCATCCCGGGAAAAAGATCATTACTTTTTCCAATGTGCTTACTCATGGGAGTTTCCCCCTGGCCGAAATTCTGGAAAATCTTTTGAAACTGGGTCAGGAAGCCATGAATAATCCGGTAGAAATAGAGTTTGCCGTTGACACCGACAGTACCGGTAAGGTACTGCAGAGTTTCAGTTTATTGCAGATCCGGCCCATCGTTGTCAATGAACAAAGTATAAATTCCAGAATCGAAAATATCCGGTCCGATGAGGTCATCATTTACTCCGAAAAAGCGCTGGGCAATGGCTTATATGCCAACATTTCCGATATCGTGTATGTAAGGCCCGACACTTTCAAATCTGCCGATAGTCTGAAAATTGCGCAGGAATTGGAAAAGATAAATGAGCAATTCGTTGGCGAACAGCGCCCGTACCTGTTGGTCGGCCCCGGTCGCTGGGGATCCAGTGATCCCTGGCTCGGAATCCCCATTAAATGGGCACATATTTCAGCCGCAAGGATTATTGTGGAATCAGGTCTTGAGCATTTCCGGGTTGATCCGAGTCAGGGCACCCACTTCTTTCACAACCTGACCACCTTTGGGGTTGGATACCTCACGGTAAATCCCTTCATGCACGATGGGATATTCAATGTTGATTACCTGAACGATCAGCCCGCATTCCGGGAAACCGCATTCCTGAGGCATATCAGATTTGAAAGGCCCATGAAGATAGAGATCGATGGGAAAACAAACAGGGCCGTGGTTTATAAGCCAAACTATTAACCTCCGGGGCCAAATCCCCGCACCTGCACTTTTCTTGTGGCCCGTTGCTGATCAATGAAATACCAAAAGCGGTATACTTGTGTGATAAAACAATTTCCGGGTTCTATTCGGTTTGAACAGCTTATCGACGATGCTCTGACGATGTGCGGTGAGCGACAGGATGTTGATGTTCTTTTCACGGATAAGCTGATCCAGATCATCCAGTAAATTCTTCTGACTGATAAAATTATAGGTAACCTGCGTTTTTCCATACGATTTCCTGAAATATTCCATCAGGCCTTCCATTTTCACCTTATCCCATGAATCAGGATCATCGCCGATATGTACACAATGAATGTCCAGGTCAAGCTGGTCAGTGAGATTCATGAGACTTTTCAGGGTCAGAAAATCCGATTCATCAAAATCAGTCACATATAATACATTCTTTACGTTTTTCTCCCCGACAAACGTATATTTTTCCGGAATGGCCAGTATGGGAAAGGCAATCCGGTTGATGACCGATGCCGTAACACTTCCCATGATGGATCCCATGCCGGTTCCTTTTCCCTTGGTTCCCATAATGATGATATCCGGCATATAGCTTTCACTGTAACGCACAATTTCATCTTCGGGAACACCCGGTGCAATTTCATAGCTGAATCTCACAGCCGGCATACCGCATTCTGTCACAAAATCCCGAAGACTCTTCAGGAAGCTTTCAATGGTTTCTTTTTCGCTTTCCTCGAGATTGGTCGTAACTTCCTCCCTGAGCTGAGATTGTGTTTGTACGGCTCCTGCCAGTTCAATAAGGTCAAATGCAGGGGAATAATAGGTATGAAAAAGCTTTATTTCAGCGCCCAGTTTGCAGGCGATCTTAATGGCAAACCGGCAGGCAAATCTTGAGCATTCGGAATAATCCACCGGTACAAGTATCCTTTGAATCTTTTGTCCGCCAGCAGAGGCGTCGGCATTAGGTTCTGCAGCATTCATGATAAAAACTTATTAAAAGTTGAAAAGCTAGTACAATTTACAAAAAAATGAGATGGTTTGCAAATACTAAAAATAAAACCCCATCCTGGTATCTTGATTCTAAAATTTACATATTTTCGGTACCGAAATTCGCGAGGACTTTATTGGTTGCCTATGAGTAATGAAAAAACTGCAATAGTTATTGGAGCCGGCATAGGTGGTATCACTACCGCCATATTCCTTGCCAAAGAGGGATACAGGGTCAGCGTTTACGAAAAGAATGCCGCTCCGGGCGGAAGATGCGGACAGATCATTCGCGACGGGCACCGATTTGACCTTGGCGCTACCATTTATCTCATGCCCGGGGTTTACCGGCAGGTTTTTGCTTCCCTGGGCATAACACCGGAGGAAAGTTTTGAATCGGTCCCCCTTTCAACCCTATATAAATTGTACTTCCCGGATGGCATTCAGATTGACTTTACCACCAACAAGGACAAATTAAAGGAACAGCTGGAAAAAATTGAAAGGGGCAGCTTTGACAGGTCACAGCAGTTACAGAAAGAAGGATATCAGCTTTTTCAGTTGGCCATGAGTAAACTGATAGGAAAGAATTTCTACCATCTTTTTGAATTTGTGACCCTTAAAAATGCCCTGCTTTTACTGAAGCTTAAAACCTATATCCGGCATGTTGCGTATATCCGCCGGTTCTTTAGCCACAAACACCTGCGGACGGCTTTTACATTCCAGAACATTTACGTTGGACAGGATCCTTACAGGGCCCCTGCCCTGTTTTCCATGATACCAGCGGCAGAACTCACCGAAGGTTCACTTTTTCCGGTTGGCGGCATGTTCAGTGTTACCCGAAAACTGATATCCATGGCGGAAAATCTGGGCGTCCGGTTCATTTATGAAGAACCGGCAATAAAGATAAAAACCGAAGGCAACCGGGCTGCCGGCATTGTTTTACAAAATGGCAGCCTGATCAGGGCAGCAATTGTTGTTGCCAATGCCGATCTCCCTTATGTGTACAGAGAACTGTTGCCGGACAAGAGAATATCAAACCGAATCGACAAACTGAAATACACCTGTTCGGCCATCGTTCTGCACTGGGGACTGGATAAAAAATATCCCGAACTGGGCCATCACAGCGTTTTCCTTTCAGATGACTATCGTACAAACCTGAAAAAAATCTTTCACGATAAATCGCTGGCAGAGAATCCCAGCTTTTATGTTCATGCCCCGGTAAGGTCTGATCTCACAGCCGCCCCTGCAGGACAAGATACCCTTTCGGTCATCATTCCTTCGGGGCACCTCCATGGCAGTCAGGAGCAGAACTGGAATGACCTGAAAAACAAGGCCCGTGCTTCGGTGATTGACCGGCTGAAAAAGCTGGGATTGACCGATATTGAAGAACACATCAAATTCGAAATCTGTTACCTGCCCCAGACGTGGAAAAGTATTTTCAATTTGTCAAGAGGGGCAACTTTCGGAAGTCTAGGACATAATATTTTTCAGATGGGATATTTCAGGCCTCACAACCGGCATAACCGATACCGTAATTTATATTTTACAGGGGGCAGCACACACCCCGGCAATGGCATTCCTCTTGTCTTGCTATCCGCCAGGCTCACTTCAGAACGTATTATTAAAGAGCATCATCATGAATGAGCAATACCTGACCTTGTTCAATAAAATTGATTTCGGCAGGATCATTGACCATCCCAATATTCTTATTGCGGCTGCCTTTTGGGATGAAGATCGCTATATGGCCGCGAAAACATGTTACCGGTACATGCGGGCGATTGACGACCTGATCGACTGTCATAAATCGGTGCATTCCACCATTGCCGAAGCTGAAAAGAAACAATTCCTGGCCAAGGTACAGGAGTGGATCACCATAGCCCGGGAGAGCGGTAATAACAATTCTGAAAAGCATGAATTGCTCGATACGATCAGGAAATTTCATATCCCTGTATGGCCTTTGGAAGCATTTGCCAAGTCCATGATCTATGACATTGATCACACCGGATTCCGAACGGTGAGTGACTTTCTTGAATATTCACAGGGAGCTTCAGTGGCCCCCGCATCGATCTTCGTTCATCTGAACGGGCTTTCCAAAAAGAACAACGAGTTTATAGCCCCTGCATTTGATGTCAGGTCAGCTGCAACGCCCTGTGCCATTTTCAGTTATCTGGTTCACATTATCAGAGATTTTCAGAAAGATCAGCTCAACAACCTGAACTATTTTGCCGATGATGCCATGGCCAGAAACGGATTGACCGCAGCTGACCTGCGCAGGATAGCTGAGGGAGATCCTATCCCTGATGGTTTCCGGAAGATGATAGAAGAATATTACCATCTGGCAAACACTTACCGTGAAGCCACTTTTAGGATCATAGAACAAATTGCTCCGCTGCTCGAACCAAGATACAGGCTTAGCCTGCACATTATTTTCAGTCTTTACCTGATGGTGTACGAAAGGATTGACTTTGCCCATGGAAGCTTTACCGCACAGGAGCTTAATCCCACCCCTGAGGAGATAAAAGAACGTGTCTACGGACGATTGTAAACTTCGGGTGATCGCTAGTTTTTAGTATATACTGCCGTGACGTGGTCCACTACCCCGCTGCCGTCATCAACCGTATAGCTCCAGTTGATTTCCTCATAATTGGAAGATATGGTCCCCGAGCCGGAGATTTCATAACCTCCTTCAGCAGTTTGGTCATCAATGATCAGGGTCATTCCTGCCACGTCGGCAAAAACAGCAACATCAATGCCGTAGAAATTGTCGATAATGATGCCGTTAACGTTATCCGGATCAGCAGACAGGGTAACGGAATAAACAGAAGTTGTTGATTTGAATATTTCACTCGTCTCATCGCAGGTCCATACCCCTTCCAGCTTGGCCACCGTAGCATTCCCACCCAATAATTCATCTGCCACTTCGCAGGAATTGATCATTACTGCCAGACCCAACAGGATGAACAAATGTCGGGGAATTCTGAAATTCTTCCTAGATACCATCATTTTTAACAATTTTATAGTTTATCGTGATCTTTTCTTTGCAAATACTGGTCCGCTTTCCACCACAGGTTTAAAACCTAATATTCTGTAAGTCTAATGGTCTAATAGCCTGTTGACCCACATTATTTCCTCCAAAACCATGCCAAATTCAAAGCAATGTATTATTTTCGACATCTTATTGACGACCCATTTTACGAAATTTATATCCAATAAGTTCGGTAACTAATCCATTAACACACAAAACATGAAAACTAGCAGAATTGTTCTCATTATTATCGCTGTCATTGCAGTTTTATTCATTTTCAGGGGCTGCCGCGGGTACAACAACCTGGTTTCTCTTCGCGAGCAGGTAAACCGTGATTGGTCGAATGTTGAAAATGTATACCAGCGACGCGCCGATCTGATACCCAATTTGGTGAATACGGTGAAAGGCTATGCCGCCCATGAACAGGAAACCTTTACCCGGGTGGTTGAAGCAAGATCAAAGGCAACCCAGGTTACCATCGATGCCGCCAACATGACGGACGAGGATCTTAAACGATTTCAGGCTGCACAGGGTGAAATCAGTTCCGCTCTTTCGCGGTTGCTTGCCATTGCTGAGAATTATCCTGATCTGAAGGCGAATCAGAATTTTCTTGAACTGCAGTCGCAGCTTGAAGGGACCGAAAACCGGATTGCCGTGGAACGAAGAAAATTCAATGAAACAGCCAATTTATATAATACTTCCATTAAGCAATTCCCGACAGTGATCTTTGCAGGATGGTTCGGTTTCAAAGAAAGACCTTACTTCGAGGCTGAAACCGGTGCTGAAGAAGCACCTGTGGTCCAATTTTAACAAATGGTTCCATGAAGGCATCAGACTTTTTTACCCCTGAGGGAAAGAAAATAATCGAACAGGCAATTCTTGAAGCAGAACGGAATACTTCAGGAGAAATCAGGATTCATGTGGAAACCGCATTTGAAGGTGATATTCTTGACCATGCAGCCACTGTATTTGCCAGGTTGAACATGCATAAAACCAAATTGCGCAATGGCGTACTGATCTATTTTGCCATTAAGAACCGGCAATTTGCCATTTTGGGTGATGCAGGCATCAACCGTGTTGTCCCTGAAAATTTCTGGGACCACATTAAATCGGTGATGGAAAATCATTTCAGAAATTCTGAATTTGCACTCGGTCTTTCCGAAGGTGTAAAATTGGCCGGAGAACAGCTGATGAAACATTTCCCTTGTCAAAAGGATGATACCAATGAACTTTCGAACGATGTGTCTTATGACACCAGTGAATAATTTATCGATACCTTTTTCACCCATGCGTTATTTCACTCTTTTACTCCTCTATGTACTGATCCCGGGTTCCATTGGCGCCCAGGAATTCCCTGAGCCCATGGTACCCCTCAGGCTGGTAAATGATTATACCAGTTTGCTCACCGAACAACAGCAGATAGATCTCAACAATAAACTGCTTGTTTTCAATAACGAAACCTCCACACAGATTTATGTCATAACCTATGATGATCTTCAGGGGTTTGACATTGCCGACTATGGTGCCAGGCTGGGGGAAAAGTGGGGCATTGGACAGCAGGGCAAAGACAATGGATTATTGATTCTGGTGAGTCCTGCCAACCGAAAAATCACCATTCAGACCGGTTATGGCCTTGAGGGTGTCGTTACAGATGCCCTCTCCAGAAGGCTCATTGAATCTGTCATAACTCCCGGTTTCAGGACTGGGAATTATTATGCAAGTCTGGATTCCGCTACCAGCGTATTAATGTCGCTTACACGCGGTGAGTTTAAGGCAGATGATTATTTGAAGAAAAGTGACGAAAAAATTCCCGCTTTTCTCATCATTCTGTTCATTCTGTTCATTTTTGTATTTATTGGCATATCAAAAACACGCCGCAGGTTTTATTCCCCTGCGCATACCATACCCTGGTGGATGCTGGCTGCCGGTGGCTCAGGCAACAGCGGCTGGGGTAGTTTCTCCTCGGGAGGGGGAACCTTTGGCGGCGGAGGCGGCGGCTTTGGCGGAGGCGGTGGCGGAAGTTTTGGCGGAGGAGGCGCAAGCGGAGGATGGTAAAATGTATATCTTTTATCATTTTACTTTTAACCTTTCACCTTTCCCTGAAATCGCAGCAAGGTGATACTTCCCGTTTATCACTGGTATTTGCCGGGGACATCATGGGACATGATGAACAGATCACCGGCGCCTGGGACCCGGTGACCGGCAATTACAATTACGAGCCTACATTCCGGTATGTCCGGTCGTATATTGAACAGGCTGACATTGCCGTTGCAAATCTTGAGGTCACACTGGCAGGTCCTCCGTACAAAGGATATCCCCAGTTCTCCAGTCCCGATGCCCTCGCGGTCGCAGCCCGTGATGCCGGATTTGATGTTTTTATTCAGGCCAATAACCACGCGTTCGACCGCGGTAAGGCCGGTTTTAAAAGAACCCTGCGCATGCTGGATTCTCTCAGCATCATTCATACCGGTACTTTTTCCGATTCCGTGTCACGGAACCTAAATTATCCCCTGATACTGGAAAAAAATAAGGTTCGCATAGCCTTACTGAACTATACCTATGGAACCAATGGTATCGTAGTTCCCAACCCTTTTATCATTAACCGTATTGATACGTTCCGGATCCGGCAGGACCTTGAAAAGGCCAGACTAGCCTCTCCCGATTTTATTATCGTCACCATGCATTGGGGAGCGGAATATGAACGAAATGAAAATACGCTGCAGCAAAAAATGGCTGCTTTCCTTCTGAAACACGGAGCCGACGCAATTATTGGATCGCATCCGCATGTAATACAACCTGTCAGGCTTTATCCCGGGGTTGATTCAATGGCCAATAAAATAGTGGTGTATTCACAGGGTAATTTTGTATCCAATCAGCGCGCCCAATACAAAGACGGCGGTATCCTTGTTGAATTGAAACTGGTTAAAACTGCCGGCAATACAAGGATTGAAGATTTCAGCTATATGCCCACATGGGTGTTTCGTGATGACCTGCCCGGAAAATCAATCTTTCACATCTTACCGGTTAGCTTTTATGAGAACAATGTCTCCTCTTTTAACCTGAAAGACCACGACCGCTACAAAATCACCCAGTTTTCCGGCGACACCAGGGAGCATTTGAAGAATGTAAAGGAAAGTGATTTTTACAGGGACAACCGGTACCGAGTAAACCCTCGTTAATTCCTCACATCCTCTCCCCACTTCAGTTTGTTCCTCAGTGTGGTATAGAAGCTGGTATTCGGAAGCTTCAGCATCTTCAGCTTATGATCTGATTTGCCAATTTTAAATACTTCCTCTGCATCAAACTGGAGTGTTCTGTTATCGGAAGTAATGGAATACCTGCCACTGCGGCTGTTGACCTTTAGAGAAATGGTGTTGGTATCCGGTATGATCAGCGGGCGCACTGTGAGGTTATGGGAAGAAATCGGTGCTATAATCAGGTTATTGGAGCCCGGCACTACGATGGGCCCGCCAACACTGAGCGAGTAGGCTGTGGACCCGGTGGGCGTGGAAATAATCAGACCATCGGTCCAGTAGGTGTTCAGAAATTCATCATTGATGTAGGCATCGATCGTGATCAGTGAAGCATCACTGGTGTGAATGGTAATATCATTCAGGGCAAAATTCATTCCGTTAAAAATATTTTCCGGCTGTTTAAAACAGATCAGCGTGCGGTATTCATATTCAAAACGGCCTGAAAAAATGCAATCAAAAGCCTCTTTGATATTTTCTTTGGAGATGTTGGCCAGAAATCCGAGCCGGCCGGAATTGATACCGATGACAGGCAGATTATGGCGGATCACAAAAGGTATGGAACCGAGAAAAGTACCGTCGCCTCCGATGCTGACCATCAGCTCGCAGGTCTCATCAATATCTTCGTAATCTGAAAAGGTCTGACATTCTTTTGTCCCTCCGCCGGTCTCACAACAAATGAAATCATAGAAAGGCTTATAAATTAATAATTGCGTATGCTGATCCTCCAGAATATTTAACAGTTCACTGATATAGGTGCGGAATCCCTCATTAAATGTCTTCCCGAAAACTGCAATTTTCATAAGCCGCTTGTATTTTTTAGATGCCTGCTGCCGTCTAACAGGTCCCTTGTACCTCGTCCCTTGTCCCTTGCCGGCTTGTCCCTTGTCCCTCTTAAATACTTAGATACTTCATAAACATCTCATACCGGTTTTCATACAAACTGTCCATATCGTCATGGTCCATAAAAGTACTATGGATGGTGTAATTATATCGTGTAAATGTTTGAATGATCGATGTCAGGTCATTGCGGTTGATTTTCAGGGTGAGTTCCATCCGTGTGGAAGACATGTGAACTGATGTACATGCTCAAAATTTTGGCATCATTGCTTTCCACAATCTGGGCTATTTGTGACAGCGAATAATCATGGATATTCATGTCCAGCACAATGATGGCACCGGGTTCCTTCAGCGCAGTAAAATCAGCAAAAAATGAATCAGATCCTTGCTGGGTGATCACTCCTTTATAATGGTTGTTATGATCGAGAACGGGAATGATGGACAGATTAAGGCGGGAAGCCAGTTCAATTACCTCATAGATATGCTGGCTTTCTGTAACAAAGGGACTAAACAACGACAAGTTATGATTTCCGATGGGTTCTTCAGCCATATTGGCATCATAAATATCCTTGTCAGAAATCAGTCCCAGAAAGTCTTCATTGTTCACAATGGGCAGATGCGAAATCCTGAATATATCCATCCAGTACAACGCTTTTTGTCCGCTGTCGGAGGTGCGAAGAGAAGGCACCACATCGGATATTAAATCTTTTGCCAGCATACGGGCAGCATATATTATAAAACCTGCTAAATTTGCATCATCCGGAAAGATTAAAGTTAGCTTTTATTTCAATAAAATCAAAACGGCAGGACGAATGACAAAGTTAAGTGTTAACATCAACAAAATCGCCACCATCCGCAATGCCCGGGGCGGCCATATTCCCAACGTTACTGAAGCCGCCATCAACTGTCAGAAGTTCGGAGCCCAGGGAATCACGGTACATCCGCGTCCCGATGAACGGCACATCCGATACCAGGATGTCAGGGATATCCGGCCAATCATTACCACGGAATTCAATATTGAAGGCTATCCGTCCCAGCGATTTCTGGATCTGGTTTTGGAAGTTAAGCCACATCAGGCCACACTGGTACCTGATTCGCACGATGTCATTACCTCCAACCAGGGTTGGAATGTCATAAAATATGAAAAGTTTCTGAAAGATGTTATTGCTGAATTGCAGCTTAATGGAATACGCACCTCACTGTTTATCGAGACCGATCTCGAACAGATAGAGCGGGCAGCAGCTACCGGCACCAACCGCATTGAGCTTTATACCGAACCCTATGCCAGTAAATACCCGGTTGACCACGAAAAAGCCATAGGACCTTATATACGGGCTGCAAAGAAGGCGGTTGAACTCGGACTCGGACTGAATGCCGGACATGACCTGAACCTGAATAATCTGAGGTATTTTAAGCAGCATATCCCTGGCCTTCTGGAGGTTTCCATTGGTCATGCTTTAATATCCGATGCGCTGTATTACGGACTTGAAAAGACTATTCAACTATATCTTGAACAGATTGCCTGATGGAATTATTCTTCAGGAAATCGGGATCAGGTGATCCCGTCATCATTTTGCATGGTCTTATACGGATCATCAGATAACTGGTATTCCATCGGCCGTGAACTGGCCACTGAACATACGGTATATTTGATTGACCAGCGAAATCACGGTGCATCACCCCACCATCCTGAGCACAATTATCCTGCTTTGCGCGATGATCTGTATGAGTTTATGCAAAAGCATGGCATCAGCAAACCGATCATCCTGGGTCATTCCATGGGTGGGAAGACTGCCCTGGCATTTGGTCTGAAATACCCGGAAAAAGTAGCTAAAATGATCGTGGTGGACATCTCACCCCTGGGCTATGCGAGTCACCAGAATTCACACGGGAGTAATATCCACGAGCGCATTATAAGTACCCTGCAGTCCATTCGGCCCGATCTTCTGACCAGCAGGGAAGAAGCTGACAGGCTGCTTCAGAAGACTATCGCTCCTTTGGCCATCCGACAGTTCCTGCTCAAAAACCTGAAACGGTCCGCGGAAGGTAAATTCTTCTGGTCATTGAACATAGATGCCCTCGCAGAAAATATGCCGGCTATTTTTGCCGGTATTCTGCCGGAATCAACCGATGAAATTCCGATCCCCCAGTTTCCTTTGCTTTTCATAAAGGGGGAATTCTCGACCTACATCCGGGGCAGGGATGAAGAAGCTATTCATCAATACTTTCCCTGGGCCGGGATCACCATGATTCCCGGGGCTGGTCACTGGGTACATGCAGAACAGCCGGAGGCTTTTCTGAAGAATATACGGAATTTTATACAGGTGGATAATTAAAAGAAATCCGGATTAAAACGGATCCGGATTTCTTTTGAAGGGTGATGTCATTATTGTTCTTCAATGAACTTCTGCAGCCTTTTTGTGGCATAAACCCTGAATTTCCCCTCCTGATCAGCATATATCAGATAAGCATCCAGGAATTTATTTGTCCTCCAGAAATTCAATCGATCGTTCCACTCCAAATACCATGAAGGCAGTGGCATAGGCATCTGCGGTCATGCAATCATCCGCCACAACGGTAGCGCTCAGCAGATTGGAAACTACCGGATACCCGGTTTTAGGATTAATGGTATGTACAAATTTTATCCCGTTTTTCTCATAAAATTTCCGGTAATTTCCCGAAGTAGCCAATGACCTGTTATTCAGCGTGACAATGGCCTGCAGGTTGGCTCCGGGAAGCATGTTGCCCTCCAGTGGTTTGTCGATGCCAATACGCCAGATCTGGTTGCTGTCATTTTTACCCCTGGCTCTTACTTCCCCGCCAATTTCCACCATGTAATTCCTGATTCCTCTTTGTTCGAGAAAATCAGCCACAAGGTCAACCGAATATCCCTGTGCAATGGCATTCACATCGAGTACGATATGAGGGTATCTTCTTGACCAACATGACCATCCTGCAGGGTCACTTTCTCCATACCGACATAGTGCAGCAAACTATCAATCATGGCACTGTCTACATTCAGTGTATCGGTGCTTCCAAATCCAAGGGCATTTACAATAGGGCCAACGGTGATATCAAAAGCCCCGTCTGTTTTTTGATAACACCTCGTATGATTTGTTGAATATCGTGCTGAATTTCTCATCGGCCTTTATTCCGGGCTCATTCCTGTTAAATCTTTGAGATCAACGAGTTCGGCTGATAGATAGACAGCGACATGTCAAAATCAGCCAGCAAGGAATCGATCAGGAACTGCAGGTTCTCACCTTTTTTGCTTTCATAGGTGATCATGATAGGTTGTTCCCTGGGCAAAGCCTGCCATGACTGATGTATTCACCTTTTTTCTGACTAATGCTTATGATATAAGCCAGCAGGATAATAAACAGCCAAGAAGAACAATCTGGAGAATGATCTTTTTCCTATTTCATGCCTATTAGCTATTACCTCCAAAATCATCAAAATCAACCATTTCATCGGGCACGCCCAGGTCGTAAAGCATTTTCTGCACGGCATCATTCATCATGGGAGGACCGCAAAGATAGTATTCCACATCTTCGGGTGCTTCATGTTTACTCAGATATTCCTCGTACAAGACCTGATGGATAAAACCGGTAAGACCTTGCCAGTTATCTTCGGCAAGAGGTTCTGACAAGGCAATGTTGAATTTGAAATTCGGGAAAGCGTTTTTCGATCTGCCGGAAATCCTGTTCATAGAATATTTCACGTTTTGACCGGGCACCATACCAGTAAGTAACTTTCCTGTTGGTTTTCAGGGTATGAAACAGATGAAAGATATGGGAACGAAGCGGTGCCATTCCGGCTCCGCCGCCGATATACACCATTTCCCGGTTGGTGTCTTTAATAAAGAACTCCCCATAAGGTCCTGAAACAATCACCTTATCGCCGGGTTTTCTGGAGAATATATAGGAGGAACAAATTCCGGGAGGTACATTTTTAAACGTACCTGCTGATTTATCCCAGGGAGGTGTGGCAATCCTGATATTCAGCATGACGATATTCCCTTCGGCAGGATGATTGGCCATGGAATATGCCCTGAAGGTTTCCGTGGTGTTTTTCATCTTCAGGTCCCACATGTTGATATTTGTCCCACTCATCCCGGAATTGTTCTTCCACCTCAATATCCCTGAAAGTCATTTCATATTCGCGGCACATCAATCTGGATATAACCTCCTGATTTGAAATGCAGCGATTCGCCCGGAGGCAGTTTCACAACAAATTCCTTTATGAAAGTGGCCACATTGCGGTTGGAAACAACCTCGCACTCCCATTTCCTAATGCCAAGCACTTCTTCGGGAACATGGATCTCCATGTCTTCCCTGACCTTCACCTGGCAGCCAAGCCGCCAGTTATCATGTACCTGTTTCCGGTTAAAAAATCCTAATTCAGTGGGCAAGATGGAACCTCCCCCGCTCACTACCTGGCAACGGCAAAGCCACAGGTTCCGCCGCCGCCGCATGCCGAGGGAAGAAAAAGTTTTTCCTGGGACAGGGTGGACAGCAGGGTAGAGCCAGGGGATACTTCCAGTTCCTTTTCATCGTTGATTTTTATTTTCACTGTTCCGCCTGCCGTAAGCTTTGATTTGGCATACAGCAGCATGCCCACCAGCAGCAGGGTTATCCCAAGAAAAACGGTGATACTCAATAAGATAATTTGTCCGAGACTCATAAATCAAACGTTTTCAATTTGTTACAATCATATCTTTATCCCGCTGAAACCCATAAAGGCAATGGCCAGCAGTCCGGTTAAAATGAATGCCAGTCCCAGTCCCCTCAATGGTGCGGGAACATTGGAATATTTCAGTTTTTCACGAATGGCAGCCAGCACCACAATGGCCAGTGCCCATCCAAATCCGGCACCAAAACCATAAACAGTGGCTTCGGCAATGGTGCCGTATTCACGTTCCTGCATAAACAGGGCAGCGCCCAAAACAGCACAATTCACTGCAATCAGGGGCAGAAAAATGCCCAGTGCATTATAAAGTGCAGGAGCGGCTTTCTCAACCACCATTTCAATGAGCTGCACGATAGCGGCAATAACGGCAATAAACAACAGGAAACTCAGAAAGCTGAGATCAACCTCCTCAAAAGACGATCCCAGCCATTTCAGCGCTCCGGCTTTCAGCAGATAATTCTCCAACAGCCAGTTCACCGGAACCGTAACCGTAATGACAAAGATAACTGCTATTCCCAGACCCACCGAAGTTTTTACTGTTTTTGAAACGGCCAGATAGGAACACATCCCGAGAAAATAGGCAAATACCATGTTCTCGGTAAACACATTGCGTATAAATAAGTTAAACAGATTTTCCATGACTTTCAGCTGTCAGTTAATAAACAGGTTATTTTTCAATGAGTTTCCGGTTATAACCTCTTTGTATCCAGATGATCACACCCACCGTAATCAAAGCCATCGGGGGCAGGATCATCATACCATTATCTTTGTATCCGAGCTCGTAAAAACCTTCAGGAATGACCTGGTACCCCATCAGTGACCCGCTGCCCAACAATTCACGGATAGTCGACAAGGCAATCAGAATAAGTCCATATCCGGCCCCATTCCCAATTCCGTCGAGAAAAGACTCCCAGGGTTTATTGCTCATGGCAAATGCTTCGAGACGTCCCATCAGGATGCAGTTGGTAATGATCAGCCCCACAAAAACCGAAAGTTTCTTACTCACGTCATACACATATGCCTTCAGGATCTGATCCACAACAATGACCAGGAAGGCAACCACCACCAGTTGAATAATGATCCTGATCCGCGGAGGGATTGTATTTCTGCCAAAGGAAATGATGAGATTGGAGAATGCAGTTACCACGGTCACCGAAAGGGCCATCACAATGGCAGGCTTCATTTGCACCGTCACCGCCAGCGCCGAACAAATCCCCAGCACCTGAACCGTGATCGGATTTTCATTGTTCAGGGGATTAATAAGTAATTTCAAGTTTTTCATAGTATACTGTGCATCAATTGTTCATTTTGAAAAAGCTCTGATAGCTCACCAGGCAGGAATCCAGCATGGCTTCCAGTCCTTTGCTGGTAATGGTACCGCCGGAGATGGCATCCACCTGATGCGGAGAAGCAGGATCAGCTCCTCCTTTTACCACTTCCACGGATACAAAGGCTCCCTTTTCATCAAATATCTGTTTTCCCCTGAAAGGATCCATGAAAAAAAGGCTGATTAATTTCAGCGCCCAGTCCGGGTGTTTCACCCTTATGATCAAACATCACGCCGTAAATGGTATTAAAATGCGGCATACCCTCCACTGTCTGTACTTCTTTCCGGAAGGACACATATCCCCAGATGGGTCCCCAGAGCCCTTTTCCATAAACCGGAATGACCACAAAACTGCTGTCACCTTTTTTTGCTTCAAAAACCGGCAGATTTCGCTCAGCGGGAGATTTTTTCATCTCCACCCGCAGGTTGATACCGAAGGGATCAATTCCGCTCAACCTTTTCGCCTTTGGTATTGAGTGTATAACTGTCGGTGATGTATTCATCGATATAGTCTTTCGGCATTCGCGCGGTCTGTCAGAATGCGCAGGGAGGTAAGAATATTTTGTTTCTTCTCCACTTCCACATTCTTGATCTGCGCCGGTTGCAAAGCGGTAGAAACCACGGCCAGTCCGGTGGCTACCACCAGCACGATAAGGGTTGAATATAGAAATGTATAGGAATTGCTTTGGACATTCATGGTCTGTGCATTTACCGGTTATTAACTTGTTTGACTGTCGGCTTTTTTCAGACGCCTCAACCGATGGCTGATATTGGATTCAACAACATAATAATCAATCAGCGGTGCAAAAACATTCATCAGCAGTATGGCGAGCATCATCCCCTCGGGATATGCCGGATTGAGCACGCGGATCAGTATGGCGAGCATACCGGTCAGAAAACCATAGATCCATTTGCCGGTTTCTGTTTGAGAGGCCGTAACAGGATCGGTGGCCATAAAAACTGCGCCAAACGTAAAGCCTCCATAAAGAAAATGCTTGTAGGCCGGCAATGCCATATATTCATTGGCCGAAAAGGCATTAAAAATCAATCCCATGAACAATCCGCCGGCAAAAGTCGAAAACATGATTTTCCAGCTGCCGATACCCGTATACAAAAGAATAAAAGCGCCGATAAGGATGGCCAGTTTAGAGGTTTCACCGATGGAACCCGGCATAAATCCCAGAAATGCATCGAGATTATTGGGAAGATGGCCGGTAATGTTCTGTGCCAGATTCCCGAGCGGAGTCGCCCCTGAAAAACCGTCGATCACCTGCTCCCCTTTGGTCAGTCCTGCAATCCAGATTTTATCACCGGTCATTTCAGCCGGGTAGGCAAAAAACAAAAAAGCCCTGGCGGTTAATGCCGGATTAAGTACATTCATCCCGGTACCCCCGAAAACCTCCTTGCCAATGATTACAGCAAAAGCAGTGGACACGGCAACCATCCAGAGAGGAACATCTACCGGCATGACCAGTGGTATCAGCATACCGGTGACCAGGAAGCCCTCATTCACTTCATGACCCCTGATCTGGGCAAAAATGAACTCAATGGCCAAACCGGTTATATAGGAAACCACAATGATAGGCAGAACTTTTATGAATCCGAAACCAAATACCTGCCAGAAGGTTTTTGTTTCGCCTACGGAAAGAAAATGCTGGTATCCGGCGTTATACATTCCAAATAGCAGGGCCGGAATCAGTGCAATGACGACAACCGACATGACACGCTTCATGTCGAGGCTGTCGCGTATATGAGCTCCCGATTGTGTAACCTTGTCGGGCACAAACAGAAAACGTCTCAAAAGCTTCGAAAGTGGAACTGAACTTTTCGAATCTGCCTCCTTTTTCAAAATCAGGTTTAATCCTATCGATGAATTTTCTTAATGGCTTCATGCATTTTCCGTAATTAGTCGGTTTAACTCATTTCCTGCTTCATCAGGTCCAGCCCCTTACGAATAAGGATCTGCATTTCAGTTTTCGATGGACAGACAAATTCGCACAGCGCAAAATCCTCTTCTGCGACCTCATAAATACCTAATCTTTCCATCTGGTCCACATCTTCGGCAAGAATTGCCTTGAGCAGCTGCATAGGATAAATATTCAAAGGAAAGACCCTTTCGTACAGTCCAGTGATCACAAATGGCCGGTGACCTCCGTTCAGATTGGTATCCATATGATAACTGCGGTCAGGGAAAAGCCAGGACCAGAACGAACGTGAGTAACTGTATTTGTTAAATCCGGGCATGGCCCAACCCAGGAATTCAAAATGGTCCCCTTCGGGAAGTACGGTAACCTGGGAATCGTAATATCCGAGATATCCCCCGTGATTTACACGCGTACCCGTAAGAGGATTCCCGCTGATATACCTGTGTTCGGTTTTATGAACATTCCCATTAACCAGACTTTTTATTGATGCTCCGCCAATTATTCTGTAATAGCGGGGATTGATGACTTCAGAACCGGTTAATGCTATGAGTTTCGAGGCATCGTATACACCCCTGCCAAATAGTCTTCCCATGGCAATAACGTCCTGGGGTGTGACAACCCACACGATGTCCCCTTTGTTAATAGGATCAATGTGCTGTATCTGCACACTGGCGTTTCCCGCAGGGTGAGGTCCCCTGAAGTAATTTGTCTGCGCATGCTGAACTTTTGTAAAGGCCGGTGAGGCGGGATATTCAGCACTCACATTCACGTGTATCTTGCCGGTGGTAAGTCGTGACAATACGTTTATTCCTGTTTGAAAATCAGCCTCGGCTCCCTGAATGACAAAATCATAATCAGGGGCCAGCGGTGCCGTATCAAAAGCAGAAATAAATATTGATTTGGGAGTATCCTTCGGATTGGCAATGATGTTATACGGCCGTTGCTTAATAGCAGGCCATAATCCGCTCTTCAGCAAATTGGCAGCCACCTCTTCAGGTGACAGGTCAAGAGGATTGCCCGACCGGAACGATTCATACTCCAGGAGACCGTCGGATTGTATCACTACCTCCAGAATCACCCTCCTTTCTCCACGGTTGATGGAAACTACCTTACCGCTTACCGGTGAAGCGAAGCAGACCTCAGGTTGATTTTTATCCACGAACAAGGTCGTGCCAGCCTTAACTTCAGATCCTTCTTTCACTTCAAGCCTGGGTACCAGACCGTGAAAATCTCCAGGCTTTACTGCATAGAATTCCGACGGATTCGTTTTACCGAAAAACTTTTCCGCTTTACCGGCCAGGTTAATATTCAATCCTTTCCTGATTTTATACACTTGGGGCATCAGTACTTCTTTAAAATTTCAGACTCCAAAAGTAGAACTTTTTAAAAACCGTATCACTTGCTACCGGATAATTTCTCCAATAAATACATACTTATGTGCATATTGTCACAATAAGCCGGGAACAGAATATAGTATTTTACCTCTATAAATATACTAATCAAATAATTAAAGTACATTGACCGGCGCCATGAATGATTAAGATTTTGTTATTTAGAACTTGTCTAATCTGATCAGGTTTATTTCCCCGGAATGGCATTTTATTTTTACTTTTGAGTGATCATTTGCAAAGAAGGCCATATCCTGTTCATCTTCATACCATCCAATGAAAATAGCTTTACAGTTATCAGTATTATTTATTGTTAATGGAATAACAACGCCTGGTGTTTTTGGTTTAACAAAACAGGATGATTTTTATCCCGATACTTTCACCAATAAGATATACGCAGATAAAATCCACACTGTGCTGCTGAGAAGCAACACCTGGGAATTCTCGCCACCCGTGATTGAAGCGGGTACAGATCAGCGGCTTGAACTGCATTTTGATGATCTTTCCAATTCAAGGCGTACTATGGGATACACACTGGTACATTGTAATACAGACTGGCAGCCATCCGGCCTGTCAACCCAGGAGTATCTTTCAGGGTTCGGACGGGGTGTGATCCGGGAGTCAACAATTCTTTCAATACAACCCGCGACTATATCCATTATCATCTGACTTTCCCCGAAGAGGACTGCATGCCTGTCGTTAGCGGGAATTACGCACTGGTGGTCTATGACGAAGACAATCCGGCTGCATTGATCCTTACCCGGAGGTTCTATGTAACCGAAAAAGAAGTCCGGGTATCCGCACGTTTGCGGCAACCTCCGGCGGGCGAGTTCAGGGAAACAGGCCAGCAACTGGAATTCACCGTTGACTACAATACCGGTTTAATACGTGATCCCCTGAATGATTTGGAAGTGGTGATTAAACAGAATAATCGCGATGACAATGCACTTACAATCCGAAGGCCCTCCTTTTCACAATCCGGCCGTCTGGAATACTCCGATCAGTCTCTCGGTATCTTCGCGGGTGGAAATGAATTCCGCAGCCTGGATCTCAAAAGCATGAAATATCAAACTGAAAACATGGCGGCTATCGATTTCCAGAATCCCTAT
The DNA here is from genome assembly GCA_963800645.1 of uncultured Bacteroidales bacterium. Classification (GTDB taxonomy): domain Bacteria; phylum Bacteroidota; class Bacteroidia; order Bacteroidales; family UBA10428; genus UBA5072. Next base: position 290,228 of record CAWDBX010000010.1, read on the forward strand.
TATCACGTTTTCTTAATACCCGACAAAGCCCGGAGCCATAAACCCTATTTTTCAAAAACCGACCTTAACGGGGGATATTTTATTGAACGGGAAAAATCCGATGATAAGCATACAGAAGCTGACTATATCTATGTGCATTTCAGTTTTGAAGTACCTTCGCTGCATACAGCCGATAATATTTTTGTAACGGGAGGATTTTATGACTGGGCGTTGGATAAGGGAAATAAAATGGCCTACAATACGGAGAAAAATTGCTTTGAAACTACCCTTTTGCTCAAACAGGGTTTATATGATTACTGTTTTGCCGGAACTGATCCTCAAACCGGTGCGGTAAATGAGACCGTGCTGGAAGGAAGCTATTATGAAACGGGGAATGACTATGCAATCTTTGTCTACTATCATGACCGATACGGCAGATACGACCGGTTAATTGGGTATTTTCCGCTAAAAAAAGGATGACTTCCATAATCCAATCATTTTTTGTACATTGCAGTGAATACCTCCCTAACTGCCAAGGTTATGAAAAGAAATACCATCACCTTCTGTCTGCTGATCTTTTCGGTTTTACTGAGTGTTCTTACCGGTTGTAAACCTGCTGACCGGTTTGTCCTGTCGGAACGCGACCGGCTATTCAATTCGGAGTGGAAATTCATACGCGACAGCTTGCCCGCCGGCGAGGTGGGCCTGCCCGCCGGTGCAGAACAGCCGGCTTACGATGATTCGAAATGGTTGAACGTTGACCTGCCGCACGACTGGAGCATCGAGGACCTGGCGGGAGAGGACGGCCAGGATCAGATCGGACCTTTTTCGAAGAACAGTCCGGGAGCCACATCCACAGGTTATGTACTGGGTGGAACCGGCTGGTACCGTAAACATTTCACCCTCAACAGGAAAGATGCCGGAAAAAGGGCAATTCTTCGATTTGACGGCATTTACATGGAGGCTGATGTATGGATAAATGGTAAACCTGCCGGAAATCATGTATATGGGTATACGCCCTTCTGGTTCGATATCACCCCGCTGTTAAACAAACCTGGCGAAGAGAATGTAATTGCAGTAAGGGTAAGGAATACCGGCCGGAACAGCCGCTGGTACTCAGGATCGGGCATTTACCGGAATGTCGTTCTTACCCTTGTGCAACCGGTGCATCTTGCCGTTTGGGGAATTCAGGTAACCACACCCACCGTATCCGGAAAATCGGCCGGTGTGCATTTTACCGTTACTGCCATGAATGAAACCGGCCAAACAGTCAATTCCCTTGTCACTGTAAAAATTACCGGGCCCGACGGACTGGTTGCCGGAACTTTTAAAGATACCCTTATCATCAATGCATCAGGGAAGAACACCCACTCGCGGCAGGTGGTAATTGAAGATCCCCTGCTCTGGTCAGTATCCTCACCAAACCTCTATCAGGCTGAGATTACCCTGGTTACGGAAGGGAGAATCACCGACCGCTGCCTGCAATCCTTTGGGATCAGGTCCGTTGAACTTTCCGCCGGAAAGGGACTGCTGCTGAATGGTGAACCCGTTGAACTGAAAGGAGGGTGCCTGCATCATGACAACGGACTGCTGGGCTCGGCCGCCTTTGAACGGGCTGAGGAACGCCGTGTGGAAATCATGAAAGCCAACGGGTTTAATGCGATCCGTACAAGCCACAATCCGCCTTCCGAAGCCTTTCTCAATGCCTGTGACCGCCTTGGTATGCTGGTAATCGATGAAACCTTTGATATGTGGGAAAGGCCCAAAAATCCCCAGGATTACCACCGCTTTTTCAGGGAATGGTGGAAGAAAGATGTAGAGGCCATGATCCTGCGCGACCGCAACCATCCAAGCGTTATCTTCTGGAGTATCGGGAATGAGGTGAATGAGCGGGCTGACACAAGCGGATTACGTATAGCAAAGTCCCTGATCTCCTTTATCCGGCAGTATGACACCACCCGTTTCTTTACCAACGCCATATGCGAATTCTGGGATATTCCGGGCAGATCCTGGGATGCCACCGCCGGCGCATTTGATCTGTTGACTGTTGGAGGATACAATTACCAGTACCTGCGGTACGAAACAGACCATGAAAAATATCCGGACAGGATCATGATGGGAACAGAGTCGGTTCCCATGGATGCCTTTGGTAACTGGCAGCAGGTAGAAAAGCACCCTTACGTTATTGGCGATTTTGTTTGGACCGGTATGGACTATCTGGGCGAAACCGGCATTGGTCATACACAGTACCTCAGTGAAGGACAGCAGGATGTCTTTGCCATGCCCTGGCCCTGGTTTAATGCGTGGTGCGGTGATATTGACATTACAGGAAACAAGAAGCCACAAATGCTATACAGGGACGTACTCTGGGGGAACAGCCTACTGGAAGTGAATGTGCACGCTCCTGTTCCCGAAGGAAAAACTGAAAAGATCAGTTACTGGGGCTGGTACGATGAATGGCCGAACTGGAACTGGATAGGTAATGAAGATAAGCCATTACGGGTTTCGGTTTATACAAAGGCTTCTGCGGTCAGACTGGAATTAAATGGCAGGGTAATCGGTCAACAAGGAGTAACTGAGGCCGGAAAATTTACTGCAATATTTGATGTGCCCTATGAACCCGGGGAACTCAAAGCAGTGGCCCTGGATCATGACAGGGAATTGGCCGTAAAAGTACTGAGAACCACCGGTACACCTGCCGGTATAAGGCTTACGGCTGACCGAAACCCGATAAAAGCCGACCGCAATGATCTGGCCTTTGTAACCATTGAAATTATTGATGAATTCGGACAGGTAGTAACCGATGCTGCCAGGCAGGTGAAACTATCTCTTTCCGGGAACGGTGACCTGATCGGCAGCGGGAATGCCAGTCCGTTTGACATGAAGAGCGTTGGGAAACCGGAAATTACAACCTACCATGGCCGCGCACAGGCCATTGTCCGGCCCCATGAAAAGGCAGGTTCCATGACCCTGAAAGCATCGGGAGAGGGATTGGGTGAAGGAATGGTGGAGATCAATGTGCAATAGGGGTATCTCATTAAAATATACTAGATTACAGACTTTGTAGTTTTGTCAATGAATAATTATACATTCTCCCGTATAAAGAAACCCGGAAACTTCAATCTGTTTCCGGGTTTCTTTTTTTGCCCGCTATTTTTTTCCAAATCGCATGGCCTTAATATTTTCTCCGGCTTCGCAGGATCCTATCAGCTCACTTAACCGGACCTGGCGGGTATTTTCCTGTTTGGCGCCCATGACCCACCGGATGGTAATTTTCCGGTAGGAAGGTGACTCTGCCTGGAAATAATCCCAGGCACGCTTGTTTTGGCGGAATTGCTTTTCCATGGATCCATGCAGCAATACCTGTTTGTCTGATTCATAACTATATTCCGGCGGATCAACTGCCCTCCTTTTGGAGAATGCTTCAAGACCAGCTTTACACATAAGACCTTGTTTGGTCAATTCTTCCGCCTTTTTGATGTTCACCTGGCTCCAGTTGCTCCCGGGTCTCCTTGGGGTGAACCGGATACAATAACTTTCCTGATCAATGGACCTGCGGATACCGTCGATCCAGCCAAAACAAATGGCCTCATCAACCGACTGACTCCAGGTGATGGATGCCCTTTTTGTATCCACTTTATAATACCCCACCAGAAGTTCAGTTTCCGTGGTATGATGCTGCTCGAACCATGCTCTTAAAGATGCCTGGTTTTTAAAGAAGATCGGATCCATGACAGTATGCTTTGTTGGTTCTTATAGTCATTTAACATTTTTTAGTACAAAATATTTTTATATACGAAAGTTATCGTATATCTTTGTACGAAGATTATCGTATTCATTCCATTTTGTTAAATTACTGCAAATAATTAAAAAATAAGCGCCGATATGAACCTACGCCCTACCGAATCAGAACTTGAAATTCTGGAAATACTCTGGCAGACTGGTTCTGCAACCGTTCGCCAGGTAAATGAAAAGCTTGAACAGCAAGGTAAAAATGTCGGTTACACCACCACACTGAAAATGATGCAGATCATGACTGAAAAGGGATTGCTTTCACGCACCATGGAGGGCAGGATGCACATTTACACTGCACTGATCCAGGCAGGAACGGCCCGGAATGCCCTGATTGATCGAATGGTTGACGCTGCCTTTGGCGGATCTGCCACAAAACTGGTCCTACAGGCCCTGGGTAATCATAAAGCTACTACGGAAGAACTGCGTGAGATCAGGGCATTGATTGATGAACTGGAAAAAGAGCAAAAGAAATCCTGAATGGTTCTGAATTACTAAAACCTATGACGATGGAAATCAGCAATGAAATAATCCGTTCTCTGGGAATGACGCTGGTTCATTCACTCTGGCAGGGCGCTATTATATCCATGGTTGTTCTTTTTTTATTGGGGCTTACCTCAAAATCAAATGCGCACTTCAGGTATATTGTTCTTTATTCCGGTCTCATGCTGTTGTTGGCCGGATTTATTGCCACATTTATCATCCTGTATCGCCAGAGTATCGCCCCAGACACCTGGGAGAAACTGTCCAATACCGCATTGACGGCGGCGAACCATGTTCCTGACCCAGCCTGGTCACTCGCACCGTTACAACTTTCCACCTCCATATTCAGATTCATCGAACCGGCTTGTCCCGTGCTGGCCCTTGGCTGGCTTACCGGTTTTCTTTTTCTCGGGATCAGGATGGCAGGAGGGGTTGTGGTTTCGAGCATAAAACTCAGGAAAGGATTGGTGCTTCCCGATGCCTCCCTTCAAAAAGTTTTTGACCACCTCCGCGATCTATTCAACCTGCCTGTTGCTGTAAGACTTAGGATTTCCACCCGCATGATCAGTCCCCTGGTCACCGGTTTTCTGAAACCGATAGTCATTATTCCTGCCGCAGCCCTATCCGGACTCAGTACAGAGCAGGTGGAAGTCATTCTGGTGCATGAACTGGCACATATTCGAAGGTTTGATCATATTCTGGTCATTCTGCAAGCCATTGCAGGACAGATTCTCTTTTTTCATCCTGCCGTCTGGTTCCTTTTACCGGAAATTGACCGTGAAAGGGAAAACTGTTGTGATGATTTTGTTTTGACCACAGATAACAATCCTATTAATTATATTAAAGCACTTACCATGATACAAGAAATGAATTTACAGGGCGCAGTTCCTGCAAATGCCCTGACAGGAAAATCAAACCATCTGCTGAACAGAATAAAGCGTTTGGTAAACCCCGAACTGAAACATTCCCCTGCCTTCAGGCTAACGGTAATCCTTCTTTTCCTTGCAACCATTGGTGTATCGGCAATGACCCTGATCGTTGCAGGTAAACCGGGCAACCTGTTGAAAGGCGATAGTTCAACCACCGGCATCGCTGCCGTACTGGATAGTCAGTCAGATTCAGACAAACAAACACTGATGAACGGTACCTTTCACACCTTCACCAGCGATAAGCAGGATGGGGAAAAGAAGAAAATGAAAATCGTTTTCGTTAATGATACCATCAAAGAAATGACGGTTAACGGAAAACCGGTTAAACCGGAAGAAATGAAGGATTATGAGGATGATATCAGGAAAATACGGCAGGAAATGGAGGCAACTCAAATGGAATTGGAAAAAGCCCACCACGAATTACAGGAGGCTCAAATGGAGCTTGAGATAGCAAGAAAAGAAATTCAGGCTGCCAAAGAAAATCTGGAGGAACCCGAATTTTACAGTTTAAACCATGACATCGAGGATGCTCTTTCAGAATCTCAATTCAACCTACAGCAATTTAATGACATGATGCAGGATGAGAAATTCAGAGAGCAAATGAAAAGGGCCCAGGAAGAAGCAAAGCGAGCCTTTGAGGAAATGAAGATACAGCAAAAGCATTACTGGGAATCGCATCAGGAAGAGTTCAGGGAGCAGATGAAAAAAGCTCAGGAAGAGGCACAAAGGGCCATTGAAGAAATGAGGAAGAACAAAGAGCTGTTTTATGAACACAACAAGGATTTTTTTAAGAAGTACCAGGAACTTCCGTTTTTATGGGATCACCTGCCCCCTGTTCCTCCCATCCCGGGTTTCGAAATTCCTGATGCACCCGATGTTGAAGAGCTAAGACCAGAGGCCCCGGAACATCCCGGGGAATTGCAGCCGGAAGAACCCGAAGCACCGGACAATTCAGAAAAAGAACCGCTCGATTCACAACTGAGAGAATTGGAGGGGGAATAGTTGGATTAATCATTCCCGTCACACGTTACTTTTTTTGTTTAATTTTAGGCCACTAATGAAATTAAACATGAAAAGTAATTTTCTTTTGATACCAGCTGTTCTGATTGCATGTCTCCTTTCGCTAAACAACCTGTCTGGTCAAAACACACCGGTTAAGATGATCCAATTCTCGGATTTTGAATTGCAGTCATCTACTGCCGTTCAGGAGACGGGGAGTGAGCTGTCATTACCGGGATACCGGTCCAATGTTTACTGGTTTCCCGTAAAAGTACCTTCTACTGTTCTTACCGGACTGGTTGCCAACCGCATATATCCTGATCCGTATACCGGAATGAATAACATGCTGATCCCCGATGCTTCGGACAGTTTTAACAGACAGTATAACCTGGAGCGATTCAGTTACCTTCCGAACAATCCCAATCCGTGGAAAAAACCCTACTGGTACCGCACCACCTTTACTGTACCTGCTGAAAAAGGCCGTCATTATGAACTTATTTTTAAAGGCATCAATTACCGGGCAGCCGTTTGGATCAATGGAAAACAAATTGCAGATTCCTCCAAAATGGCTGGTATGTTTGCTGAGTACTTTTTCGATGTCACTTCCTATATAAGAACCGGAGGAATAAATGCCCTTGCAGTTAAAATCTACCCGCTTGATTACCCCGGATTGCCGGCACAGGAGCAACTGAAAGCCCTGGACGATTTCTATGCCAATGGTGGTCCAACCGGGGATATTGGCAAAAATGTCACCATGTTGTGTTCTGTTGGCTGGGATTGGATCCCTCCTGTCAGGGACCGGAATATGGGTATCTGGCAACCGGTTTACCTCCGCACCTCCGGTGGTGTTACCATTAGCCGACCTCATGTGGTCACCGACCTGCCAAACCTGCCTGATACCAGCCTGGCCAATGTTTCCCTGAAGTTCTTGCTTACCAATCACAATCAGACCAATACAGCCGGGAAAATCACCGTACTGCTGAAGCCGGAAAATTTCGCCGGGGAGACCATTCAATTTTCACAGGAGGTAAGTCTTTCACCCGGAAAATCAAGGCTGATGGACCTTCATCCGGATAATATACCCCAGTTCATCATTAGCCAGCCTCAATTGTGGTGGCCCATTCATTACGGGAAGGCAAACCTGTACCGTATGATTATTCAGTTTTCCGGAACCGGTGGACTTTCTGATGAGGTTTCGGTAGTATTCGGCATCAGGACGATAAGTTCAAAGACCGTTGAAACCTCGAGATCTTTCCACCGCAATTTTTATGTGAACGGAAAGCGCGTTTACCTGCAAGGAGGGGCCTGGGTCCCTGATATGATGCTGAATACGGATTCAACCCGATATGACGACGAACTTCGGCTATGCAGGAATGCCAATGTGAACCTCCTCCGGATATGGGGAGGCGGAATCACCCCACCCGATGTATTCTTTGATCTGGCAGACCGTTATGGGATGCTTGTCTGGTCTGATTTCTGGGTAACAGGCGATACGCAGGGCGAATTCAAGGGCTCCCCCGATTACCCGCTGGAGGGCAAGGTTTTTATCAGCAACATGACCAGTACGATATACCGGATCCGAAACCATCCCAGTTTGCTGTTATGGACAGGCGGCAATGAAGGCCATGCCCGTAAAGAGCTCTACGATGCCATGCGCGACAGTATCATCTCCCTGGATGGAACCCGGCCATTTATACCAAGTTCCTCGGGCTTTGCCAGATTACCCGCTGGTTGGAAAGGTTCCTGGCCCGATAATAAAGCATCGGGTGTTTACAGTGGCGGTCCCTACCAGTGGACCGATCCTCATGAGTACTATGTTATGGCGGAGAAACGACCCGATTGGGCCTTTAAAGACGAAACAGGCATCCCCTCGCAGCCACCCTATAACTCGCTTATAAAAATCATCCCCAACCTGATCTGGGACCAAAATGCTCCTTTCCCCATGAATGATACCTGGGGTTATCATGATGCCGCAACAGGAAACGGCAGATACGACAAATATTATGAAAATATGATCAAACGATATGGTGAACCGGTGAGCATGGAAGACTTTTCCGATAAAATGCAACTGATGAATGCAACCGGGTACCAGGGTATTTTTGAAGCTGCCCAGCACAAACTGAACGATAACGGGGGTGTCATGCTTTGGAAGCTTAATGCTGCGTTCCCCAGTGTGATCTGGCAGATCTATGACTGGTACCTGCAGCCCAATGCCGGCTATTATTATATGCAAAATGCCTGTGAGCCGGTGCATGTACAGCTAAATCTGAATGATTCTGCCGTGGCGGTGCTGAACCGAAAGCATCACGCTGTCAGCGGACTTATCGTTGAAGCAAAAGCCTATTCCCCGAAAACGGAATTGCTGTTCAGCAAAACCATCCCTGTTGATCTGGGTGCTGAGGAAATTAAAAGCAGACTGATCTCGCTCGGCCCCTTTCTGGATAAGGCCATGGGAATTACTTTCATAGTATTACGACTGAAAGATACAACCGGAAATGTGATTTCGCGCAACGTTTACTGGCTTGAAAAAGACAAAGATTACAAAGCTCTTCAGAAAATGCCGCATGCCGTCATCCAGGCCAGATTGCTCAAAACCGAGACCGGGAAAACACAGCACATCCACCAGGTTGAACTCACCAATACTTCCCGACAACTTGCCTTCTTTGTAAGGGTACAGTTAATGGACAAACAGGAAGAGATACTACCCTCCTGCTGGTCGGCCAACTATATTACACTGGCTCCGGGAGAATCTGTGGTTGTGTCAGCCGAGGTTCCTCTGCGTATGATAAATGGAAAAAAATCCGGAAATCAGAATTTCCGGCTGGAATCTGGAGGAGTTTTTCATCCGGTAGGAACCGTTGACCTGTCATAAATGCTGTTTAGCCGAATATTCTGACCATCAAAGGCGCGGCAATGGTAATTACTGCAAGAATAATGATCACCGACAGGAAAAACTTATACCGCATACTGTAGGCACTCAGGAGACTGGGATCATAATATTTGTCCACCCCATTGTCTTTGTACATCCGGATCAGACCCGATAACAATTTCAGCCTCATGTCGCGTCCGGCCAACAATGCCCTGGCAACCAAAATATTGATGATCAGCACGGCAGTAACCAGCAAGCACAGGATAATATCATCATAAACCCGCTGACCCTGTGGATCAGGTGATGCCACACCCCAGCTAATGGCAAGTATTACGAGGTTCAATACCACTGAGGCGAGTACAAAAACCGTATCGGTTTTGGCATTCTGCTGGAGCTCATTGGTGATGTGCTCATGAATTTCTTTTATCATGGTGACTAATTTAGGCAGGTATTTTAAAAAGGCCAGAAGAAAGAACTGTAATGCACCTTCACTTCATCAGGTCTGGTATACAGCATGGCAGAAGGAATGCCCGTTGCCCTCGAATAGAAAGGATCAAATGATTTTGCAATTTCCTGATATTCATTGCTTCCGGTGTTATCCCCATTGATCATTTTTATCAAAGCCAATATGCCATTGGCGTATGCCTTCAAAGGAGGGCAAAGCTCAGGGCTTGAATGGAGATAACTGTCCACCATTTTTACAGCTGCCTCCATGTGCTGTACTTTATTGCCAGGATCCTGCTGAGATGACATGATATGATAACGGGCAAGGTGCATGATCAGGTAACGCCTGGCCACATCCGATTTGATGGACTCCATAAAATATTCTGTACCTTTCTCCGTGTCGGATTTTAGTAAATAGGCCCTGCCCAGCTCTTCCAGCACTTGTGCATTCACACCCACTTCCTTCTCAACATTTTGCCAGTACACAACATAATTGGCCGTATCCGGCAGAAGCCTTGCATTCGCCATTGCGCCATATATTTTATCCTTACTGGTGATATCGGCAGCAATAGTCCTTGCCTTTTCTTTATTCCCTGCCATCTCCTCCGGCAGGATTCCGTATATGTCAACCAGATATAGCATGGCTGCATAGCAATCCGGGTTTACATTCAGTACCGCCTGAAATGCATCACAACTTTGCGTAATATTTTTTACCACATCAGGTTGTTGTCTCATCATGCTGATAAAAGCATTAAAAAAACAGGTATAGGCATAATAGAATGCGAAGACCTCATTCTTCGGATCAAAACGGACTGCCTGCTTTGATGCATCCATGACTTCCGCCCATGCCTCTGAAGTTAATTGTGTTCCCCCCAGAAACATGTGCTCTCTTGTCCTTGCCAGTTCAAAATGCGCCATGGCATTTGTGCTGTCAGTTTTCAGTAATTCACTGAGCAATTCGGCTGCCTTATCAGCTTTCCCGCTTATTCTGAGCTCATAAGCCTCCAACACCCGGTTATCGCTGCCATTAACAATACCATCATTACCGAATGCCGGTGACCATAAAAGCATCATCACCAACGTAAGGCTCATGCAGCATTTCACTTTGAGCAGACCAGATCTTTTAAAATTCCCGCCCTGCAAAATGCTGCAGGTTAGATTTTGATCGGGCAATCTTGTCTTCATTTTCATTTTCGAGGATTTTAAGGGTTTTTGGTGTATTCTTTTTTAATAAATTTGATAGAAAGGATTTTCAGTATAAAAGTATTCAATTGCCATGCGCGACCTTTGAAAAACTCCTGTAGAATAATTGTAAAATATTTTACACGCGTTCTATAAATATAGTGAATTTTTAGCAGATAACTTTGTGGAAGTAATAGAAAGACAATATTTTGAATTGTTAAAGACAAAGATTGTCGAGGTCATGCAACGGTCCAATGCAGGCATCAGCAGGAACATGGAAGACTGGAAAGGGAAAGATATTTTTGAATTCCAGGAGGATCTCCAGCGCAAGGTGAATGAATACTTCAGTGAAAAGTGGTTTTACAATCATTTTAAAACAAATCACGAGAAACTTCCCAGAATAGATCTTTTGAACATTCTAAGCAGGTACGCTGGTTATATCGACTGGTCAGAATTCAAACACAAAAACAGGGATAAAATAATTCTGATCACTGAGCATCAGGGATCCAACAGGATATTTTACCTTTTGACGGCCATGGCACTGATTGTTTTTATTCTGGCCTGGACAATCATTAAAACCGGAAGTGTAGCGACCTATAGGTTCTGTTTTATTGACAGAGACAGTAAAGAACCCATCAGAAACACAAGAATTGAAGTGGCCGTATTATCTGACAAAGAATCACCGGTGCAGTTGGTGTGTGATGCTTCAGGATGCTTTACCTATAAAACCGGTGAACAGAAAATAAGATTCCTGGTAAATGCCCCTTATTACTTTCCCGATACCATCACGCGTATTTTGAACAAAACCAGAAGAAATGAGGAAATACAGCTGAGAATCAATGATTATGCCCTGATGATCTTTTATTTTTCCCAGTCAAAAGTGGACGACTGGAAAAAAAGAAGGGAACAACTGGACAGGATAATTACTGACAGCGCCTATATATGTCAGGTTTATCCTGTTGATATGATGGGGATGGAACTGTACAACAAATCGGAATTCATTGACCTGCTCACCACGCCCGCCAGTGGACTTAAGAATATTGAAATCATTGATATACTGCATAAAGATGATAAAATAACCGCCATCCGGTTTATTCGGGATTATAAAAGAAAATGATCAACAAGATCCTACATATTTTATTCATCCTGGCAGGGTTCATTGTACTGACCTCAAAATCATGTGAACCTGAGGTTGACAAAACCCATGATGCCGGTCTTGGTGCCAAACAGGATACCACTTTGACCAAAATCAGAAGTGAATTTGTGTCGGAATATCTGTTGGAAGATGAACTTATGGCCTATGGGGAAAAGGCCAAACAGAAATTGTTTGATTTTTCGGAATATCTGAGCCTGTATGCTGAAAAAAATATGGACACTTTGTTTAAACTGCAGGTAAGAGAAATGCTTTACCGGTTATTTTACAGTAAAGATGCCAGTATCGTACTCTCCGCCTTTCCCACAGATCGTGCTGATGCAGAGAAACACCATTTAACCGGACTGCTGAACGGCATTGATGCATCAAAATATGAATCCATTGAATTTACCCCGTCTGATCTGACAACCATTGAGCCCTTGCATATGGAGAGCATTGAAAGATATACAGGAAAACTAGGCTGCAATTTCAGGATCACAGGCATAACCGGTCATGACACCACCATGCTGCAAGAATATCCATGCCAGGTCAAGATTGCTGTAATGCGAACAAACAAGCAGTTTGGCGCTGAAACAGTCTTGCAGGTGTGGCAGGTTTTTCTGATTGGGATCGATAGGACCGGGCAGTAAATTTATTATCTGCCTGACGGTGACATGTCTCACCAAAATTGTACCTTTGATAAAAGGTAAGAACTGAAAGATATGAAAGTAGCTGTAATTGGTAGTACGAATACGGAAATGATTTTTAAGGCCCCGGCAATACCGGCGGCAGGCGAGACGATATTGGGTAGTTCATTCGGTATGTCTCCCGGAGGAAGGGGTTTAAATCAGGCTGTTGCAGCATCAAGATCGGGTGGACAAGTTATATTTATTGGACGAACGGGTAATGATATGTTTGGCGAGCAGATTTTAAACGTTCTGCAACAGGACAAAATCGACACTTCGTTCGTCATCAGGGATTCTGTGATGGCTTCAGGCATTACTTCCCTGGTAGTGAATGCCCATGGTGAGACCGGTGCAACCGTTACCCCCGGTGCGAATATGAATCTTTCTGAAAATGATCTTCTCCATGCCAAAAGCGTGATAAGTTCGGCCGATGTGGTGCTGATTCAGCTTGATATCCCGATAGATACGGTAAGGTTTGCGGCTGATCTTGCCCGTTCCTCGGGAGTGAGGGTTATTCTGAACCCGGCTCCGGCCTTACCGGTGAGTGATGAATTACTCAAATCGATCTCCATTCTTACCCCCGATTCCTCGCAGGCTGAAATTTTAACCGGAATTCACATCACCGATGAGCGTTCGGCCGAACTGGCCGGTAGAATTCTTCTTGAACGGGGATTAAACCGGGTGATCATCACACTCCGTTCTAAAGGTGCCATGGTAATTGACAATGGCGGGGCCGAGCATGTTCCTGGATTTAAGATAAAATCCGTTGACAGTTCGGTGGTGAATGATGTCTTCAATGGAACACTGGCTGTGGGTCTTGCCGAAGGCAAAAATTTTTACGAAGCAGTACTTTATGCTAATGCCGCGGCTGCCATATCGGCTTCCAAATCAGGTACCCTGGATTCCATACCCCAGCGCAACGAGATTCTGGAGGTTTTAAAAACGGCCAAGCGGTCGCATTAGCCGGGTGTTTCACCCTTTCATCCGGTCTAACAAAAACCGACCCTCTTTCTTCCGGGGTTAAAACACGCCAGGTAATCAATTTTCAATAACCTCAGGCTTCAGCCCATGATCCTGCATCAACAGGACCTGTTCATCCGATATACCTGATCAAATACCTGAAAAAAGTAAGATATTTCCTTGAATTTTATCATAGTACAGGTGATTTATATTCACCAATTTTATCTATTATTAAAACAATTTGAATATGGAAGTCAATCAGGTAATTCAGGATCTTGAACGGAGAAATCCGGGAGAAGTTGAATATTTACAGGCTGTTCGTGAAGTGCTGGAATCTATTGCCGAGGTATATAACCGGAATCCCCAGTTTGAAAAAGCAGGGATCATTGAGCGATTGGTAGAACCCGACAGGGTGCTGACCTTTAAGGTTCCCTGGATGGACGATGAAGGCAATGTGCATATTAACCGGGGATTCAGGGTTCAGTTTAACAATGCCCTCGGTCCCTATAAAGGCGGCTTAAGGTTTCACCCCAGTGTTAATCTGAGCATACTCAAATTTCTTGGATTTGAACAGATCTTTAAGAATAGCCTGACGACCCTGCCCATCGGAGGTGGCAAAGGCGGATCAGACTTCCAGCCTAAAGGCAAGTCCAATGCTGAAATAATGCGCTTCTGCCAGGCCTTTATGCTTGAACTCTGGAAAATCATCGGACCTGAAACCGACGTACCTGCCGGAGACATTGGTGTAGGGGCACGGGAAATTGGCTTTTTGTATGGCATGTACAAGAAACTGACCAATACTTACACCGGTGTTCTTACCGGGAAAGGGGTCAACTGGGGCGGTAGTCTGATCAGGCCAGAGGCCACAGGATTCGGTGCCGTATATTTTGCACAGGAAATGCTGGCCACGCGTAATGAAAAACTTACCGGTAAAAGGGCTGCAGTATCAGGTTTTGGTAACGTAGCGTGGGGCGCCGTAAAAAAACTGAACGACCTGGGTGCAAAGGTCATCACCCTGTCGGGACCCGATGGGTATGTATATGACGAGGCAGGTATCTCCGGTGAGAAAATTGATTACATGCTTGAACTCAGAGCTTCGAATGAAGATATTATTGAACCCTATGCCAGAAAATTCACCAGCGCAGTATTTGTAAAGGAAAAACACCCCTGGGAAGTGAAGTGTGACATCGCACTGCCCTGTGCCACACAAAATGAGCTCGATGAAAAAGATGCACAGATTCTGGTAAAGAATGGCTGTATATGCGTTTGTGAAGGGGCCAACATGCCTTCGGTTCCCGGGGCCATCGAGGTCATACAGAATAACGGGCTTTTGTTTGCCCCTGGCAAGGCAGCCAATGCAGGCGGTGTTGGCGTATCGGGTCTCGAAATGACACAAAATGCCATGAAATTGCGTTGGCCGGCAGATGAGGTGGATAAACGACTTCACCAGATCATGGGGGCCATACACGAATCCTGCGTGAAACACGGTCAACGTCCGGATGGGTATATTGACTACGTGAAAGGTGCCAACATAGCAGGTTTCCTGAAGGTTGCCAATACCATGATCGATCACGGTATAATTTAATATTTGTCGATAAATTTGCCGAACATCCTGTCGGTTTTTTGTAAATTTGAAGAATACAACAAAAACCGATAGCTATGAAAAGGCGTAAATTCATTGAAAATGCAGCGCTTGGCAGTCTGGCGCTGGGACTTACTTCTTTTAAAAGGGACGACCTCCCGGCCGGTTCAGAGATCCCAAAACGGACACTCGGAAAAACCGGAGAGAAGTTATCGATCATCGGATTTGGTGGTATTATGCTGAATGACAATCCGCAGGAATATGCCAATGAGATAGTTGCCAGGGCTTTTGATGCCGGCATCAACTATTTTGATATTGCCCCTTCATACGGAAATGCGCAGAGTAAACTTGGTCCTGCACTAAAACCATACCGTAAAGATTGTTTTCTGGCCTGTAAAACACATGAACGCAGTGCAGCCGGAGCAGAAAAGGAATTGAATGAATCGTTGTCCATATTTGAGACCGATCATTTTGATCTGTACCAGCTTCATGCACTGAGCTCAACAGAGGACGTTGAAAAGGTCTTCGGACCTTCGGGCGCCATGGAGGTCTTTTTGAAGGCCAAACAGCAAGGAAAACTGAAACACCTTGGGTTTTCAGCACATTCCGTTGACGCTGCGCTGCTGGCCATGCAGAAATTTGACTTTGACACCATCCTGTTTCCGATCAATTTCAACTGCTGGGATGAAGGAAATTTCGGTCCTCAGGTTTTTGAAACAGCCCGGTCAAAGGGCATGGGAATTCTGGCTCTCAAAGCTATGGCATTGACCACGCTAAGGGAGGGGGAAGCAAAACCTTATAAGAATGTATGGTACCGGCCGATTCAGGATGATGAGATGGCCAGACTGGCCCTTCGTTATACGCTTTCCAAAGAAATCACTGCTGCCATACCTCCCGGGGATGCCGGGTTTTTCTGGAAGGCAGTGGAGGTGGCCAGGGATTTCAGACCAATTACCCTGGCGGAATCCGAGCGCCTTAAAAGCCTGGTATCAGGAAATCCGCCCATTTTCAAACATCCGATGGCCTGATACTATCCAAGGTGAAAAGTGTCTGCTTCAACGATATCCTTTGCGGTAAAGGTTGTCAGTTGAGTTATCTTGGCTGTGGGTCGAAATGCTGAAGGAAGAATAAACCGGGCTTCCTCCTTATTCGATACTTCCACGATGATCCACGCTTTGTGCTCACCGTCAAGACATCCCCAATCCGCATGTGTTAAAAAGTGAGAGCCTGTTTGTAGGAAAATCTGAATAGCCTGCTCACAGGCCTTCTTATTTGCTCCATGAGGAACTTCAATCAGATACTTTGACATGGTTCAAATCTCCTATTATTTTAATTTATACTAAATAAAAATAAAGGTAGGAAATTTAACCATACGATAGTTGCTATAAGGAGGCAAAAAAATACATGGCCATCCGATTCCCCTTACTCCAATAACTCCTTATCATGCATCTTCCGCAGGAAGGACACGAAATCGTCCCTGTCCTCCCCCTCCATCCATTCCATGGATTCTTTCGGGTGCTCATTCATGGATCCGCTGATCAGGTAGGGAATGTGGTATCCCCAGGAAATTTCTTTCTGCAACGGATGCACCTTTTTCTGAATGCCTTCGAGAATGGGCAACAGCCTGTATTTCGGGTTCTTCAGAAAAGCAATGAGGCATTCCATGGGACAGTTCCCTGCACCGCGGCCTAATCCCAGGAAGGTTGCATCGAGCATATTGGCACCATGAATGATCCCGGTGATGGTATTCGAAAAGGCCAGCTGCATGTTATTGTGTGCATGTATGCCAATGGTTTTCCCCGGAAGGGCGGATTTGTACTTTTTCATCAACGCTTCGATCTGCTCACAATAGAGGCTCCCGAAACTGTCGACCAGGTAGAAGTTGGTAACCTTTGACCTGTCGATATCCTTCAACGCCTCGTCAAGGTCCGGCTCAATGACCTTTGATACCGACATCAGGTTGATGCAAACTTCATATCCTTTGTCCAGACAATATTCGGCATGCTGTATCGCCTTGTCGAGCTGGTGTATATAGCAGGCCACACGGATCATGTCAATGGCACTTTCCTTTTTGGGCTTGATAGCTTCCAGTTCAATCCTGCCAATATCAATCATCACCGATATCTTCGTATTGGTCTTGTTGTCGCCGACTATACGCCGTATGTCTGCTTCATCACAGAATTTCCAGGGACCGTTCTCAGAACGTGAATAGGACTTCTCGTTGCTTTTGTAACCGATCTCCATGTAGTCGACCCCGGCCTCCACACATGACCTGTATATTGTTTTTACAAAATCATCGTCAAAATTCCAGTTGTTCATCAATCCTCCGTCCCTGACGGTGCAATCCATTACTTTAATTTCTTTCCGGTACATATAGGTGGTATTGGTATAAATTTAACGATTTGATACAATGTATATCTGGTACGCTGCCTTAATCCAATTTCAGCATTTTCTTCTGCTCCTCAATAAAATAATGGATCAGGGTTTTATAGATCCTTTCCACGATATCCGGGTCTATTCCTTTCTCTTCCGCCCATTTCCGCCGCACTTCAAATACATGTTGGTACCGTTTCTGTGCGATAACGTCTTCCTCGTTTTTCTTAAATCGGACAATCGCTTTTACATATCGGAATCGTTCCCCCAGCAGGTTGATCACATGCTTGTCAATCTCATCAATTCCCTCCCTGATTTCTTCAATGTTGGTGCAATCCTTAGGATCTTTCATGGAATTATGATTTTTGTCATGTCCGAATCGGTCATGCAAATAAAGTAAAAATCAGTGTATATAAATACAAATACTGGAAATTTTAGGGGTCCGGAAAGGCAATTATCTTCCAATATACCGCCCCAACGGGATTAGCCATCCGTTCAGGAAATAGCCCGTAGGGGCGGCATGCTGGTAGCACGCATCCGTAATAAACAATGAAAAGCCCCGTAGGGGCGGTATTATGGGAGAATAGTCCTCATTTCAGATCATCCCCATTCCACATCATACCGGTTCGGCAAACATTTCATTGACCGCAACTCTCATTTCGTGACCATCTACATTATAGCAGATCACCGCATCACATCCCAGGGGACGACAGCGTTTATTCCGTCCCCTGCATTCTGATCCCGCGATGGCGATTATCCTCAAATCGGGCCAAAGAAGCTTGATCCGCTTTACGGATCTGCAGTTTTCATTGCCGGACAACCCGGAATTCAAGATCAGTAAATCGAATCGGGTGGTTGAGGTCATCATGTCAAAAGCCTCTTGCAGTGATACGGCACGAATGAGACATGCCTGGGCGCAGGATAAGATTTCATGAAAAAACAGGTAGTTTGCATAATCATCTTCTACAATCAGGATTTTTTTGCCTTTCCAGTTAAAATCCTGTTCAGAAAATACGGTTCTCATATTCATCAGGGTTTGTATGTCGTAATAGTTCATGGGATAGTTTTATATTATGCTTTAATACCATAAAGTCCTAAAAAGTAACCCCGTGAACCGATTTTTTTTAACCTTGGGAATGGGTTGATGTAAAGGATATTGCTACTTTTGACTTTATATGCCGGATTTTCAACCATGAAGAATTATCGCAAATGCTTCCTGATGGTGCTTATATGTCCCTTTTGGGTTATCAATACCCATGCCCAGGAATTTCTTTATAAAATAGGATATTTCGGATTCTTTGACAACCGGGAATATTTTAATGAATTTGTGAACGATCAGACCATTTTCGGATCAAGGATTTACGGTGAAGTTGGTTATGCCTTCAACGAAAGAAACCGGATTATGGCCGGTGCCGATTACCTCTATGAATTCGGAAGCAAGGGTGAGTTGATCATGCCTGATTTTATCGCCTATTATAATGGCCGCCATAAAAACCTCGACTTCTACCTGGGAGCCTTCCCCAGATTAAATAAAATTGCCATGCCACTGGCATTGATGACCGATACCTTTCAGTATTACAGACCCACTGTGGAGGGAATACTGATAGATTATAAAACACCCGGTTTCCGTCATAACATCTGGATCGATTGGACCAGCAGGCAATCCTATGAAAAACGTGAAACATTCCTGCTTGGATTTTCAGGTTTTGCAAAAAAGGGGGTCCTGATCTATCAGCATCACCTGGTAATGACCCATCTGGCTCATTCCCTGAATCACAGCCCCGATGAACACATAAGGGACAACGGGGCTTTCACGGTAATGCCGGGGATTGATCTGGCCGCATGCTCCGGACTTGATTCTCTTACCATTTCAGCGGGTTTCCTTGGATCTTACGACCGGATCAGGAGTGAATACGATTTCAGGTTCCCTTTTGGATTTCTGGGAGAGGCAGAGGCTGTATACAAAGGATTTGGCCTGCATGGGACCATTTATTCGGGAGAAAGTCAGGTGATCACTTCGGGTGATGGTTTTTATCAGTCAACTTTTTACTGCAGGGCTGATGCTTTTTATCAGCTTACAAAACCTGGTATCCAAGGCAAATTACAGCTTTCTTTTCATTTTTTGCCGGGGGTGGTTGACCTGTCCATGTCCCTTGTCTTCAGGGCTCAACTCGACGGCATTTTCAGAAGTCACCATTCCAACTGACTGAAATAGCGTTTTCGTCTGACGAAAAAGTCAAACACGATACTCCCCGGGTAGATTTCATCAAATTTACCGGTACGTATCGTTCCCCTGAGCTGCCTTCTCAATTTGATGAGCAAGGGAATCCGCCGATAAAAGGCAAGGTGAGCCCTGATAACGGCAAAGAAAAATCCGCCGGATCCATTTAGCAGGTAAACCATGGCCGACATGCCGTCGAGCACCATGCGGATGAAAACGACCGGTACAAGCTGAAATACCGGTAAATTTTTGAAGAGCAGAAACAAATTGTTCCTGTAATTCAGATAAAGTTTGCGTGGTGTATTGTTTGGCAAAGTACCTCCTCCCACATGATAAACCTGAGATGCAGGCACAACAGCAATAGAATACCCCACCCGCTGCATACGCCAGCAAAGATCAATTTCTTCCATATGCGCGAAAAATTCGCCGTCGAGGCCGCCTGCCTTTTTGTAGGAAGAGGCTCTTACGAACATGCAGGCACCGGAGGCCCAGAAAATACCTCTGAAATCATCATAATGCCCGGAGTCCTTTTCCAGCACATTCAATATCCGGCCTCTGCAAAACGGATAGCCAAAACGGTCAATAAATCCGCCCGAAGCACCGGCATATTCAAAAAACTCCTGCTGATTAAAAGCCAGCATTTTCGGCATACAGGCACCGATATCCGGATGGGCTTCCATGGTGTTGTACAGGGGGATCAGCCATCCGGCGGTCACCTCCACATCAGAATTAAGCAATACATAATAGCTGGATTCTATTTGTTCCAAAGCCTTGAAATATCCCCTGGCAAATCCATAATTCTGCTCAAATTCTATGCATCTGACACCGGGAAAAAATTGTTTCAGGTAGTTTACCGAATCATCGGTTGAACCATTGTCTACCACAATGATTTCCGTGTCCGGAAAATCGGAATGTTTGCAAACCGAGGGAAGGAATTGCTGCAGGTAATGCCGGCCGTTCCAATTGAGTATTACCACAGCAATTTTCATCATACGGTGATCAGCTTAATGTTTTCGGGACGCTTATGTTTAAAACGCTTGTGCGACCATAACCAGAATTCAGGACCTCTCAATATTTCGTTCTCCATTTCTTTTACACAGGCCAGCATAATTTCATTCTCCCGGGTTTCCGCAGCATGATCGAACATTTTCTTCAGGGTAACTTCATAATGTCCCCGGCTGACTTTCCGGACATCCAGGAAAATAATCGCCAGATTAAGTTTGACGGAAATTTTTTCAACTCCTTCAAAAAAAGGTGTTTCCTGATGAAGAAACCTGGTCCAGAACTTGCTGGTTCTGGGAGGCCTCTGGTCTGCAATAAACCAAATGGAAAAAAGACGATTTTCCGACCGGTACTTCAGTCCCTGCCGGAATATTCCTTCCATGGGTATCATGACCGGTTTGTGGCGTCCTCTCATATACAGCGATAACCGGTCGATTGGTTTGCTTTTTAGAGGTCTGTATATTACAAGGAATTTATGCGCCATTTTTAACGGCAGATTCATCAGCCATTCCCAATTGTTGTAATGTGCTGAAACCAGGGCAAAGTTCTTATTTTCTCTTTCCAGTTCCTGGAAAATTTCGGGATTTATGAACTTCATCCTTTCGTCGAGTTTATCCGCAGGAATCCGGATACATTTGAATGACTCCAGAATAAAATCACAAAAATGCCGGTAAAAGGCCTTGGCCAGTTTTCTTATTTCATGCTCCGACTTTTCCGGAAAAGAATTTCTCAGGTTGCTGAATACTGTTTTCTTTCTATACCGGATAAAATAGAAAGCAATGAAGTACAATAAATCGGAAATCCGGTACAGCAACCAGAAAGGTATAAGGGCAATTGTCCAGGTAAAACCGAAGAGAAGATAATATTGAAGTGAAGTCATTGAATCAGGAAATGGATGATTAGGATTTCATAAAGCGCGCCACATCATGCAGAAAAGCACCATGGATATTTCGATTAGCGGCAACAATCTCCCGTCCGAATATAAAACCTTCACCTCCGTTGAAATCAGTCACCGTGCCTCCTGCCTGGGCGACAATCAACGCTCCGGCAGCAACATCCCAGGGACTGAGATTGTATTCATAAAAACCATCATAACGGCCTGAGGCAACATAGGCCAGGTCGGTTGCAGCAGATCCCATCCGTCGCACGCCATGTGTATTGGTAAAAAAGTAATCAATAGTATTCATGAAACCCTGTATGCGGTCGAAGTTGTGATAGGGAAAGCCTGTGGCAATCAAAGCATTTTTTACTTTGTCGGTATCCGATACCCTGATTATTTTGCCATTGAGGTAAGCTGCGCTTCCCTTCCAGGCATAAAAAGCCTCCTTCAGCCAAATTTCATAAACAACTCCCACCACGGGTATATTGTCTTCTGTAAGGGCTATGCTCACCGCAACAGGAGGTGCCCCGTGGATAAAATTCGTGGTGCCGTCAAGCGGATCAATTATCCAGTTGTACCTTTCCCCTTTTGTTTGTGACAGTTCCTTCCTCAGCTATAAAGCCGGCACCCTCAACCAGGTGCTGAAGTTTGTCGATAATCATGGCCTCTGCGGTCTTATCTACCTCAGTGACAAAATTGTGCATTCCTTTTACTTCAACTTCATTCATGGAAATGCTTTTAATCCTTCCATAAATGTATATTCCCGCTTCAGTAGCAATATCAACAACGGCCCGGCATAGTAACTGATAATCCATATTATGCATTTATTTGTACATCCACATTTTGCAGTATGTTGCTGTAATACCTGTACAATTCAAACTGCGACCTGATTCTCTCGGAACCGTTTGACTTGACATACTCATTATCCTGAACAGCATTGATTATCCTTGCCTTGACATTATCATTCAGCTGTAATTCAATCATATCGCGAATTTCGCGTTGCACATCCTTGTCAAAAATCGGACAGGCTATTTCCACACGACGGTCGAGATTTCGTGTCATCCAGTCTGCCGAGGTGATATAATACAATTCATTACCCCCGTTGCAGAAAATCAATACCCTGGAATGTTCCAGAAATTTATCCACAATGCTGATAGCCTCTACATTTTCACTCAGTCCCGGCACCCCGGGGGTAAGTGAGCAGATCCCCCTGATGATGAGTTTAATTTTCACGCCGGCATCATTTGCCTGATAAAGTTTATAGATAATCTCATTATCAACCAGACTGTTCAATTTAAGAATGATGTAAGCTTCTTTTCCTGATCTGGCATTCTTAATCTCATGATCGATCAGCTGGTACATTTTACGACGTAAATAAAGCGGAGATTTGATCAGGTGCCTGTAAGTAAAATTCTTGTAGGAGCTGTCAAAGAAATCGAAAACACGTTTTACTTCGGAGGTGATCCTCTTATCTGCCGTAAACAGGAAAAGATCGGAATATACCATGGCATTCCCTTCGTGAAAATTGCCCGTACTAATGCAGGCATAATTGACCATCTTCCGGCCTTCCTTCCTGACAATATTCAGCAATTTGGCATGTATCTTAAGGCCGGGGAAACCAAAGGTGACTTTAGCCCCGACTTCTTCCAGCTTCCTTGACCAGTAAATATTGGCCTCTTCGTCAAACCGCGCCTGCAGTTCAATAACCACATTAACCTTCTTCCCGTTTCTGGCCGCATTGATCAGGGCATTTACTACCTTTGAGTTCTTGGATACCCTGTAAATAGTAAGGGAAATCTCAGTTACTCTGGGATCAATGGAGGCTTCCTGCAGCAATCTCACAAATACATTGAAATCCTGATAAGGTACATGCAGCATAAAATCTTTCCTGGCCATCACATCAATGATGCTTTTGTGCTTCTTTATCAACGGATGCGGCAGAGCAGTTTCCTTCTTATAGAATAGATCCGGATCCCCGATTTTCGGGAAGTTCATAAAGTCCTTGAAGTTATGGTATCGTCCTCCCGGTATGAGATTATTATCCTCATCGAGGTTTAGCTTGTCTACAATGAATTCAAGCAGTTCCCTGGAAATTGCATTATCAAATACGAATCGTACCGGCTGCCCTGTTTTCCGGCTGTTCAATCCCTTGGAGATCACCTCCAGAAAGCTTTTCGATATGTCGTTGTCCATATCCAGCTCGGCATCGCGGGTGAGCTTTATGATCCACGACTCAAAAATGTCGAATTTGAAGAGTGCGAAAACGTCATCGAGTGAATAACGAATCACATCCTCAAGCAGGATAATGAATTTTTTTTCATTCTCAGAGGGCAGAACAATAAAACGGGGCAGAACATTGGTAGGAATTTCAATCAGGGCATAATCAGTATGGATATCAGGCTCTGAACTGCTTAATTTCACCATCAGGTAAATGGATTTGTCCTTCAGATAGGGAAACTTATCCACATTACTCAAAATAATGGGGGACAGTACGGGAAAAACATTCTCATCAAAATAATTCTTAACAAATTCGGCCTGTAAGGGATTCAATTCCAGTTCATTGATTATTAATATGCCCCTGTTTTCCAGTTCGTTTAAAATGTTCTGAAAGGTATACTCAAATTTGTTCTGCAACTGAAGTACCTTCTTCTGAATCATGCTCATCAGCTTTTTGGGCTTTTCTCCTTCTATCTTTTTACTGCCCTCCTGATAATCAATCATTCGTTTTATGGTAGCCACCCTGACCTTAAAAAATTCATCGAGGTTGTTGGAGAAAATTCCAAGAAACTTAATGCGTTCAACCAAAGGGACTTCATGATCCTGCGCCTCCTGCAATACCCGCTCATTAAAAGAAAGCCAGCTGATTTCCCGATGTATAAGTTTGGGGTGTTTCATGTAGGATATATTGGTATTAACCTTGCAGTTCTAAAGTTTACTCCTCCTTGTTCGGAAAATTAAAAATATGTTGGTCCAGGTTGCGGCGGTGGATTTCTTTCCAGCTTGCGCTATTGAATTTCAGGGTAGCGACTCCGGCAGTCGGAATATTGTCAATCGGCGATTTGATAAAGTGATTTACCAGGTCGGTTGAATCCGGATTATGTCCGAATATCATGATTGATTGATAAGTATCACTGAGATTCCGGATGAGGTCAAGTATCTTTTCTGTGGAGGTGGCATACAAAACACTGCTGATCTCCAATTCTTCATGGGATAATCAAAAACACGGGCAAAAATTACAGCGGTGTGCAATGCCCTGTCAGCCGGGCTGGAAATGATCTTCTGAGGCACGAGATCGCTCAGTTTAAGCCTTCGGGATATTTCATAAGCATTTTTGATACCTCTCGATTTCAGGGGGCTGTCAATATCTGCCACACCATCATAATCCCATGCCGATTTCGCATGTCTTACTACATGCAACACTTTTAATTGCTTCATGTTTATAAACTTTTGTGACAGATACAAATGTAATTCATATTATTCATACTTGTACCGCAAAATCGCTGCTGCTCAAAAAGCGCTTACAGGAGATGACTGGCCAATTCAGCCAGGTAACTTCTTTCACCTTTTACCAGGTTCACATGAGCAAACAGGTCCTGACCTATCATTTTATCGGTAAGGTAACTTAATCCGTTTGACTTTTCATCGAGATAAGGAGAATCGATTTGTTCAATATCTCCCGTAAAGACCATTTTGGTCTCTTCGCCGGCACGGGTGATGATGGTTTTTACCTCGTGCGGGGTCAGATTTTGTGCCTCATCTACAATGAAAAATATCCTGGAAAGACTTCTGCCCCTGATATAGGCCAATGGGGTAATGATCAGCTTTTCGCTCTTCAGCATTTCCTCTATCTTCTGAAATTCCTTGCTGGTCTGTGCAAATTTATTCTTTATGACATCCAGGTTGTCGAACAAGGGCAACATGTAAGGCCCTATCTTTTCCTTGATGTCTCCCGGAAGAAAACCGATATCGCGATTGGCCAGGGGCACAATTGGCCTGGCAAGAAATATCTGTGTGTATTTCTGACGTTGCTGCAATGCTGCGGCCAGTGCCAACAGGGTTTTACCTGTTCCGGCTTTGCCGGTAAGCGTTGCCAGCTGTACCTCATCGCGCAAAAGGGCATCCAGTGCAAAAGTCTGTTCAGCATTTCTGGGTTCAATGCCATAGGTCTTTTGTTTGATAACCCGGTTAATCATTTTGGTTTTGGGATTATAATGGGCCAGTGCACTGGAGGTATTGCCCTTAAAAATAAAATACTGATTGGCAGTGGGATCAATGGGTAATTTGAAATCATTCACAGGAATCCCATCAGGACTCTCATACATCTTCATGATCAAACGATCATCCATTCCTTCGAGGGTGCTTACACTCTTATAGATCTCATCAATATTCCTTACTTTGTCGGTCTCATAGTCCTGTGCCATAATTCCAATCGACTTGGCTTTCATGCGCAGATTGATATCCTTGCTGATAAAAACCACGGATTTTTCCGGATTGTTCCGGTAAACATGTTCAGCGATGGCAAGAATGCGGTGATCAGGAGTATTTTCCGGGAAAGAAACCTGCATGGGTCCTGAGAAGGGTTTGCCTGTTTCAATACTTAACTTGCCCAGACCCTTTCCCAAAGGTACACCGCCATTAAAGAGATTATCGCCCGACAGTTTATCCAGTTCACTGGTGAACTCACGGGCATGAAAATTAATGATATCATTGCCTTTTTTAAACCGGTCCAGTTCTTCCAATACCGTTATCGGGATAATCACATTGTTCTCCTGAAAATTGTATATGCACCTGTAATCATGAAGCAGGACGTTGGTATCGAGTACGAATACTTTCTTTTTCTTTGACGCCATAGGAAAATCGGATTAATGTCTGTAATGTTTATAAACAGTCAGCAGTCACTGATCAGCTTTTTACTAAACAAACGTAAACTATTGTATTTTTGCATAAAAACATTTAGGGTTTATTAATAATTATCAACATTTACTATGGAGGCACTGGATGCGATTTTCAACCGACGGAGTATCAGGCAGTATACCCTGCAGGAAGTGGGCGATGATCAAATTGAAATTCTGCTGAAAGCTGCCATGTATGCCCCTTCGGCAGTAAATAAACAACCCTGGGAGTTTATTGTTTTCCGCAGTCATGAAACCATGCAGCAGATCATTGATGTTCACCCCAATGCATCCATGCTTTCACAGGCTAAAGCCGCCATACTGGTATGCTGGGACGAAACCAGAGCGCATGATGCCGGATATGGGCCTGTTGATTGTGCAGCGGCTACCCAGAATATACTGCTTGCTGCACACAGCATAGGAATAGGTGCAGTATGGGTGGGTATTTATCCCCGTCAGCAACGGATGCAGGTTGTCCACAAGATCTTTAGCCTTCCTGATCATGTACAGGGATTTTCTGTCATAGCCCTCGGATATCCGGCAGAACAAAGAACACTTCCCAATCGGTTTGATAAACAAAAAATACACCTGGAAAAATGGTAGTTCCTGATGATCGGTATGCACGGACCAAAGCAAAGTGATATGAATTATCAGAGGACATTAGCCTATCTGATGGAACAGCTTCCCATGTACCAGCGCATTGGCAGGCTTGCCTATCGGTCCGGTCTGGACAACACTTACAAGCTGGATGAATACTTTAAAAGTCCACACAAATCATTTTCCTGCATCCATGTGGCCGGCACCAACGGAAAGGGTTCCGTTTCACACATGCTGGCTTCTGTTCTGCAGGAAGCCGGATATAAGGTGGGACTGTATACCTCTCCTCACCTGCTCGATTTCAGGGAGCGGATCAAGGTAAACGGCAACATGATCAGCAAGAAATTCGTGGTGGAATTCATCAACCTGAACAAACCCTTTTTTGATACTTTTAATCCTTCGTTCTTTGAAATTTCGGTATTTATGGCTTTTGCCTGGTTTGTGAAAACCAGGGTTGATATTGCCGTAATTGAAGTGGGACTTGGCGGCCGGCTCGATGCTACCAATATTATTACCCCATTGTTATCGGTTATAACCAACATCGGCAGGGACCATACTGAAATCCTCGGAGATACCCTGGAAAAAATAGCACTGGAAAAGGCCGGTATTATAAAAAAAAACATACCGGTTGTGGTGGGTGAAAGCCAATCACAGGTAAGGCCGGTATTCATTCAGGTTGCATCAGACCTAAATTCCCCTGTTCATCTGGCCGACGAAACTTATCAGATCGACTACAGTCTGTTATCCATAGATGGATATCAGGTATTTAATGTCAAAAAAAACGGCGAAATTTATCTCCCCAACCTGAAATGCGGACTTCTTGGCCATTATCAGCGTAAAAATACGGTAACTGTGCTTGCCGCGCTTGAACAGCTTGGGCTTACCTGTTTTAAAATCAGGGAAAAGAACATTTACGCAGGCATTAGAAATGTAATTGTCAATACGGGACTATTGGGCCGTTGGCAGACTATTCAGCATAATCCCGACGTTATATGTGATACGGCGCATAATGCCGACGGTCTGAGACAGGTGTTGCAGCAGGTAACTGACATGCCCTTTGAAAAACTACACCTGGTGCTGGGATTTGTCAATGATAAAGACGTCCATGAGATCCTGAAATACATGCCCCGGCGGGCATGCTATTATTTCACAAGACTTTCCGTACCACGCACCATGAATGAAAACGATCTGGCTGCCCTGGCGCAGCAGAACGGACTTTCAGGTCCGGCATTTCCCCATGTAGGAGAGGCATTTGAATTCGCCCTGGGGAATGCAGGTGTAAATGATCTGATTCTGATTACAGGGAGTAATTTTTTGGTGGCGGATTTTTTGGCAATGAAAAATGAAAAGTAAAATACGAATAACGAAAAACATACTGCAACAATCACAACCTGCCTGCCGGCAGGCAGGACAAAACAATCACAACTACAATATCCCAATCATCAAATCCATAAAATTATCACATGATCAAGGAAGCGTGTGTTGAGAACTTTGCGGAAGCTATGCGGGCGCAGGAGTTAGGGGCCAACCGGATTGAACTGTGCGAGAACCTGCACGTCGGTGGTACAACTCCCTCGCTTGGTACAGTGCTGTGGTGTAAAAAATATCTGACCATTCCCGTGATGGTAATGATCCGTCCGAGAGGCGGCAATTTTGTTTATGAGCGGGCTGAGCTCGAGATTATGTCCGAGGATATCAGGGCTTGTCTTTCAGCAGGGGTGGATGGTATTGCCATTGGATTGCTCACCCCAAAGGGTGAGATCGATATGTCCAATTTGCAGAGCCTGGTGAAAAAAGCTGAAAATATGCAGATAACCTTTCATAAGGCCATCGATGTATCCAGGGACATTGAAAAGGAGTTTCAGCGGCTTCGTGATTCAGGTATGATCCATCGCGTTCTTACTTCGGGAGGAGCTCCAACTGCCTTTGAAGGAAAAGCAATGCTGAACAGAATGATATATCTTGCACAGGGCAAGATTCAGGTGCTGGTGGCAGGGAAAGTCACTCATCTGAATCTGGATGATTTGATTCAGGAGATTCCGAATGATGAATATCACGGGAAAAAAATTGTCGGGGATCTGAATAACGACGGATAAAATGATGATCCTGTGCTTCATGCTGCTTTCCTAGAGCAGTTCCACAGAGATTACAACATTGTACAAGGTTAGCTAACAGCCTTTTGCTTGCTTGGTGAAACACCAAATTGCGCTTTAAACTGCCTGCTGAAATATTTTACATCAGAAAAACCAGTTTTATAGGCAACTTCTGAAACATTGTACCCTTTCTCCAGCAGTTGAGACGCAATTTTTAGCTTGACTTTTCTGGTGAACTCCAACGGACCCAAGCCGGTTAATCCTTTTACTTTATTGTAAAAAACCGTTCGTCCTACACAACAACTCGCGGCAAGTGTATCCATGGAAAATTCAATATCATAATTCTCCTCAATAAACATAATAATCTTTTTAAGGAACTCATCGTCCCTGGTGGCCACCTTAACCGATTCCAAACCAATATCTTTTCTACCCGTGTAATGCGCAATGACTTTCATCCTCTGGTGTAAAAGATTACCGGCCACTGCTTTCAGATATTCCATATTAAAAGGTTTTATGATGTAGGCTTCGGCTCCTGTTTCGATTCCGGCAATCTGATCACTCATTTCAACTTTGGAAGTAAGCATGATCACCGGTATATGACAGGTACTAAATTCTTCCTTGAGCTTTCGGGTCATTTCCATTCCGTTCATCCCTGGCATCATAATATCCGTAATAATAAGGTCCGGGTTCATATTCCGGGCAATATGCAGTCCTTCCTCGCCATTTTTAGCCTCTAAACAGGTAAATAAGGATTTTAAACCCTGGCTTACATAATTCAGAATTTCCTGATTATCCTCCACAATCAGCAATACATTCTTGTTTGGGGCATCATTTGAAGTGCCTGGTATCTCCTCCGGTTTGCCAACCTCCATTTCTTCCTCCTGATGCCTGAAGTGTATCTCCTGACCATTCATTTCTCCGGTCTGCACCAGGGCTACTTCACTGAAATGATCGCGGCCTTTTAACAACCTGATGGTAAAGGTACTTCCTTCACCTTCAATGGATGATATCAGGATATCTCCCTTGTGAAGTTTTGCCAGTTCGTAGGACAGCGATAAGCCAATACCTGTGCCTGCAAAATCGCGGTTGCTCAATATGGTATATCGGCTAAATATATCCGACAGGTTTTTTTGTGGTATTCCCGGACCTTCATCCGAAACACAAATGTCGACGGAATTTTCCGCTTCGTTATTCATGATTTTTAAACCTACGCGCTTGCCCTGACTGGTGAATTTTATAGCATTTGAAATTATATTATAAATAATGGTATCCAGTTTTGACGGGTCGGCAAATATTTTGGAAGATTCAAAGTCAGCCTGGAAGGTATAGTGAATACCCTTATGTTTCGCGAGCGGGATAAAACTTTCGAATATTTCCCTGGCAAAGACAACGATATCAATTTCCTTAATTTTCAATACCATTTTATTGTTCTGAATTTTTCTGAAATCAAGGAGCTGACTGGTCAGGTAAAGCATTCTTTTGGCGTTTTTTCGTATAATTTCCATCAAAGTCCTGTTCTTTGGTGAAATACCGGTCATGGATAACATGTCTTCTATGGGTCCAATGATAAGGGTAAGAGGAGTTCTGATTTCGTGCGAAATGTTCGTGAAAAACTGAAGTTTCAACTCGTTAACCTTTTTTTCCACCAGCAATTCATTGCGATACCGGCTCAGTCTGGTTGCCGTTTTGCTGATCGAAAGGATTACCGTCACAAGTATGATCAGGTAAGCTAAATACGCAGGTATCGTTTTCCACCAGGGTGGTCTGATGTGAATGATCAAAGTACGTTCTTCAGAGCCCTCCAGACCATTGCTTCTTAATGATTTTACCCGAAAGACATATCTTCCCGGTGACAGATTGGTATAGGTTGCTTTATGCTGGTTGCCCACGATGTTCCAGTCATTTTCGAAGTTTTCCAGTATATAGGAATAGTTGACTTTCCCGGGATCCAGGAAATCAAGAGCTGAAAAATTGATACTGAAACTCGACTGATTGTACCTGAGCGTTACTTTTTCCGTAAAGGATATGTTTTTTTTCAAAGGTGAACCTGAATGATTGATCGGCACTTCCTTATTAAATAATAGGAAATTGGTAAGTTCGATACGCGGTTTAAACTGGCCGGGAATCAGATTCTCAGGATACACTACTTCAAAACCCATATAGCCGCCAAAACAAAGTGTTCCATCCTTCCTTTTAAAGCATGTGTTTTCAGAGAAATTATTGAAATTCAGTCCGTTATATTTATTATAAATTTCTATGTTCCCTTTCTCTTCGTTAAGCTTAATAAGTCCATTCTCGGTGCTGAACCAGATGTTGCCCCTGTTGTCTTCCAGGATTCCAAAGATTACATCATTGCTAAGTCCGTTTTCCGAGGTAAAATGCTTAAAAGAAACCTTTTGCCCCGATTGGAACTCGAGCAGATCGGCTCCTCCGCCGAAGGTTCCCAGCCAAAAACGCCCCTTTGAGTCTTCGAAAATATGGATAACATCATTATAGCTCAGACCATTATTATCTTCAGGATTCCTGAAAAAAGTCGAAAAATGATAATTTCCTGATTCAATGTTTTTTTTCTCCAGCAGGTTAAGGCCAAATGCGGTGGCAACCCAAAGATTACCGAACCTGTCTACCAGCAGATACCTGACGAGATTGCTTGACAGATTGCTGTTCTGCTGATTGATCCTTATAAACTTAACGTCTTTTTCATGCGGATTTTTGATGAGACTTAGTCCGTTCCCGTAAGTACCTACCCAAATATTGGCAGCACTGTCCTGGCAAATGGAGTATATGTTATTGTTTCCCAGGCTTGTAGTATCGTCACTTGAAAATTTAAATCTTTTGTAATGGATTCGTTGATAGTGCTCAGCAGTTCCCTGAACAGGTTGTGTGCTTACTGTCAATCCGTCACCTTTGGTACCAATCCACATATAACCATCACGGTCGTTAAAAAGAGAATAGGTATTGTTGCGTACCGATTCCTTACCAATGCCTCGCAGTGAATCGAAAATTGCCACTTTTTTCAGATCATTGTCGAATAAATGAAGTCTTCCTGCCTTGGTTGCCACCCACAAATAGTGGTTCCGGTCTTCCATAATAGCTCTTACCACATTATCCAGCATGTCAACACGATCTTTTTCCAACAGCTGATGTTTAAAACCAGGATTTTCCAAAATGACCTTCTCGATGCCCCCCAAGAATTGCCCCGTCCCCAACCATAACTGGCCCGTGTTGTCTTCGGCAATTGAATGGATAATGTTGGAAGAAATTGAGTTTGGATCTTTGGGATCATTCCTGAAAAAACGAAACTGGTCTGTCTGTCTTTGATAAAGCCCGAGTCCCCCACCGTGGAGTCCGATCCACAGGTTGTTTTCCTTGTCCTCATAAAACTGCGGCCGTTCTAAATCGGTCAGGTGCTTCGATTCCTCAGGTGTCAGAACATAATACCCCGATGTTAAAGTTTTGGTATCCACTCTTGTTACTCCGAATTCCAATGCAGTCAACCACACCTGATGAAATCGGTCTTCATAGATACCGGTAAGGGTCTTCCCGTGAAAAGGCAGACTGGTCCAGTTCTTCCCATTAACATCAGAGATCATGATTCCGCTTCCGCTAAAACCAAGGATATACCTGCCCGTTGTTGTCCGATAAACATGCGATATTTTGTCGGATGGGATTTCCGGCGTAGTTTTTTTATTTATAAAATGAAATTCGGATGTCGTTCGGTCAAAGATGATGATCCCGTCTTCCCCGGTCCCAAACCATAATTCATTGTCGCCTTCGCAAAAAGCCGTAAAAGATGCGTTTACGAATTGGTGCTGGAAATTCAACTGCTGTTTGATGATATCCGTGCCCGATAAAAAGTTGATCCCCTTTTTGGTTCCGATCCAGATATTCCGGTTTTTATCCGAATGGATAAACCTTACATTATTATTGGACAGGGCATAATTGCCCCGATCAAGATATTGACTGGCAGCGTAAGTTCCCTTTTCCGGGTCATAGCGCAGCAGATAAATTCCGGCGTTGGAGGATCCAAGCAGGATGATATCATCGGCATACTGAAGAAAGCAGGTAATTTTATTATTGCTGGTTACATTACTTTCGTATTGAGGTACCGTGGAGAAAGTTTCGCTCTCAGGATTGAAATAGTGATAATATCCATCATAGGTTTCCACCCAGATAAAACCCCTTCTGTCCTCCCAAATTTTTGTTACCCTGTTGTTCGTAAAAATCCTGATATTTTCGGCCTGGCCTTTAAAAACTTTAAACTCATAACCGTCATACCGGTTAAGTCCGTTCCAGGTACCAATCCACATGAATCCCTTGCTGTCGAAGAGTATGCTCATGCCCGTATTTTGCGACAGTCCCTGTTCCGTTCCGATATGCTCAAATCTGAACACGTTTTGTCCGCTGGTATAAGCCGTAACCAAAAGCTGCAGGATCAGAAAGGCTGTTGTGAATCTTATTTTCATCTCTATTCCCAATAGTACCAAAGGCAAATTCTCCCGGATCATCCTCAGAAAGTTAATGAAAATTTATATCAGAATACACTGCATTCATGGGTAAAAAGGTATTGTGACAATTTGACCCCCCGAATCCGACAATTTCTATACCCTGATTTGCAGCAATTACCCTTAAATTAGATGGACAAATATTCCAGAAACACGATCATTTATGAAAGGGATAATTATTGCATTTATTTGGATAGTTGCTTCATTCCGGTCTGAATCGCAGACCGTTTGGACGAGCGTGAAGGACTATGGGGCTGATCCTGATGGAATTGTGAAGTGCACCGGAATTATTAACCATTTAATTGACAGTTTGGCCGGCAGCGGAGGCGGTACCCTTTATTTTCCAGCCGGCACCTACTTTACAGGGCCCATCATCCTCAAAAGCAATATTACCTTATATGTTGACGCAGGTGCCACCATTGAATTTTCAGATGACTTTGACGACTATTTGCCCATGGTGCAGACCCGGTGGGAGGATGTCAGGGTGAAGAATTTCGTTTCGCAGATCTACGCTTACCAGTGCGAAAACATAGCGATCAGGGGTGACGGACATTTCAACGGGAATGGCAAAAAATGGTGGGATTTCTGGAATTTGGTAAAAAATGGTGAACAGGTTGATTCAAAATGGCAGACCATTTTTAAAGATCAAAATGCCGAACTCCTTCAAAAGAATGCCTACCTCCGGGAGAAAAATGCCTTTCTCAGACCTCCGATGGTGGTCACTTATGAATGCAAGAATGTACTCATTGAGGGTGTAAGTTTTTCTGATCCTCCCTTTTGGACCATTGTGCCCACATTTTCGGACAATATTACCGTGGAAGGCATTACCATTGAAAATCCCGATTTTTCTCCTAATACCGACGGTATCGACTTATCCTCCTGCACCAATGTGCATATTTCAAACAGCCATATCTCGGTGGGAGACGATTGTATAGTCATTAAATCAGGCAGGGATGAGGATGGCCGTGAAGCAAACCGTCCCACCGAGAATGTTGCCATTACCAATTGTACCATGCTGAAGGGTCACGGCGGTGTGGTGATTGGCAGTGAAATGAGCGGCAATGTCAAGCGTGTTGTCATCTCCAATTGTGTATTTGAAGGAACCGATGTCGGTATCAGAATAAAAACCATGAGGGGAAGAGGAGGCATTGTGGAAGACATCCGGGTATCCAATGTACTGATGTATGATATGATCAAGGAAGGTGTTATTATTACCATGCGCTATCAGCCAACGGATCCGGAGACGCTGTCTGAACGGACACCTGCAGTCAGGAATGTTCATCTTTCCGGCATTAACATCAGAAAGGCTGAAAGAGCCATCGCTATTTTCGGACTGGAAGAAAAGGATGTTTCACAGGTCTCTTTTACCGACATGGATATTGCAGCTGTACGGGGCATTCTCGTGGAAAACGCATCGTATGTAAGTTTTCATGACATCCGGCTGGAAGTCGAGAAAGACAGCCCTTTTGAAGGGAAAGATACTAAAAACATAGGTTATGACCGGATTACGGTGAAAACCCCTTCAGCCAATGAGCCTTTCATGAAATTATCCAATTGTCAGGCGGTTACCATCTCTAATTGTTATCAACCCGAAAGTCATCCACTGTTTTTACTGGAAGATGAAAAAAGTGACCATATATACTTCCTGAATAATATCCTGCCCAATATAAAAGCTTTGAACAGTAATAAAGGAACCCATGTGAAATCATTGTCCAACATCATACAATAGTCTTACACCAATACCTAACTAATTATAAGATTATGAATTACACTCTAATTAACCGCTGTCTGGCCTTCCTGGTGCTAATCATGCTGTCATTTACAGCAGTTGCCCAGAATGGCAGGACGATTAAGGGAAAAGTCACGGATTCAAACGGTGATCCCTTGCCGGGAGCCTATGTTGTAATACATGGCTCCGCCACAGGAACAGTAACCGATGCTGAAGGCAATTATCAAATTGTTGTGGATAACCCTGATGTCGCTGTTCTTGATTTCTCTTTTGTAGGATTTGTCACTGAGGAGTATACTGTTGGCAACCAAAGCGTTATTGACGTATCACTGGATGAAGAATTCACTTCGCTCGATGAACTGGTTGTTATTGGTTATGGAACAGTGAAGAAAAGAGATCTTACCGGTTCGGTATCCTCCATTAAAACAACAGAAATTACCAAAAATGCTTCGAGCAATGCGCTGCAATCCATGCAGGGTAGAATTGCCGGCCTGGATATTACCAAAGCAAGCGGTGAAACAGGATCAGAGATCAATATCGATCTGCGCGGCAATCGTTCGGTAAATGCTTCGAATGCGCCTTTATTTCTGGTGGATGGTGTTGCCTATGGTTCAACCCTTGACATTAACGCATCCGATATTGAATCGATTGAAGTGCTAAAAGATGCTTCTTCTACAGCGATCTACGGAACCAGGGGAGCCAATGGGGTAATCATCATCACCACAAAACGCGGAAATGCATCGGCTGACAAACTTAAAGTTTCCTTTAACTCGTATGTGTCAGTAAACAGTCCTACCAATCTGCCCAAACTCATGAATGTTGAGCAGGAGTATCTTTTTCTGGCCGAACGTGAAAGGTATGCTGATGAAAAAGCAGCTGGCAATACCTGGGGAAGTACCAGTATCGGGGACTACCCTGCTGATGAAGTTCTGTCGACGGTGGTTAGTTCCCCGTACGAAAAATCCGTTTATGAAATATACACCGAAGGTGGGGTTGACTGGTTCGATATCATGTTGCAGAACGGACTTACACAAAACTATGAATTGGCACTTTCCGGCGGAAATGATCGAACCTCCTTTACCATTTCGCTGGGATTCATGGATGAAGAGGGAATACTGCTAAATGATAACCTGAAGCGTTACAATGCCCGGGTTAATCTTGATCACATGGTTGCCAAGAACCTGAAAATTGGCACGAGCCTGCTATACACCTATCGCGACTGGGATCGGAGGGGAGACGAAGTATATGCCCAGCTGATCAAGATGCACTCCCTTGCACAGCCCTATCTGTCCGATGGTACCATTCTCGATAAACCTTCGGAACTGGCCACAAGTCATACCAATCCACTGTTAAATGAGGTCTCCGGATATTACAGCAACAATACGCAGAGTAACAGTTTATTCGGTAATATTTACCTCGATTGGGAAATAATAAAAGGATTGCGTTTCAAAACCGTGTTCGGTCTCGACCAGAACTCAAGTCGCATTGGTGAATATGAGGATTACATGTGTACCGGCAATTACCAGTCGGGTCGCGGTTCCTATTTTGAAGCCGAAAATAGGCAGTCCATGGCCTATACCTGGGAAAATACCCTGAATTATTCAGTCTGAACTTTAACGGAGTCCACGATCTTCAATTGCTGGCCGGTCAGAGCGCTTATCAAACATATCAGTGAAACGCACGGCACCTATGGCTATGGTCTGCAGGATCATTATGGCAAAAACTCATTCTACGATCTCGGTAATATAACGCCCAGCGGAAGATCAATTGATGACGTATATCAAAAGCAATATGCTTTCCTATTTCGGCCGGGTTAATTACAAACTTCTCAACAAATACTTGTTAACAGCTTCATTGCGCGCTGATGGTTCATCGGTTCTGGCTGAAGACAACAAATGGGGTTACTTCCCTTCAGTGGCTGCAGCATGGATAATCTCCGAAGAAGCTTTCTTAAACTCCTCCCAGCTTATCAATAATTTAAAACTGCGCCTGAGCTGGGGTAAAGCGGGTAATTCAGCAGTCAAACCTTATCAGACACTTACTGAATTGGGTATCGATAAGATATATTATACGTTTGGCACACAGCTTATTACCGGCCAGGTTCCGGCAAAACTCGGGAATCCCGAGCTAACCTGGGAAACAACCACTACTTATGATGCCGGTTTGGATATTTCTTTGTTGAAATACAGAATTTCTGCAACTTTTGATTTTTACTACTCACAAACCGATGATTTATTGCTGTATAAAGGATTGCCGGCCACATCGGTATACCCACAGGTTCTTGCCAATGTTGGCGAGACCGAAAACATAGGTTTTGAAACATCAGCAAATTTCCGAATCATTGAAAAGGGGATTTAAGATGGCAGGCTGACTTTACTTTCTCAACGAACCGCGACAAAATTGTATCACTTGCAAGCGGCGAAACCCAGGATGTATCCAATCCTGATCAGGCACTGATGGTCGGTGAACCGGTACGTGCCTTTTACAATTATGAGGCAGATGGTTGCTGGAGGATTGATGAGGCCGATCTGGCAGCGTCATACAACCGGATTCCTGGAGATATTAAAATATTTGATGCCAATAAGGATACTGTGCTCAATGACGATGACAAGAGAATTTACAATAAAAGTCCAAGATTCATTGTAAGTTGGAACAATACGTATCTCGTACAAACAGTTTGCTTTGTCGGCACTTGTTTATGCCCGTATGGGACAGTGGATACAATATGATTATAATACAGCCTATAAACCAACCGAACAGGATGGTTCTCCTGATGTTGATTTCTGGACACCTGAAAACCAGGGAGCCAAATTTCCCCGTCCCGGTATTGCCTCCCAGAATGATATGCCTGCATTGGCCTTTGAAAATGCTTCATTTCTAAAAATCAAGGAGGTTACTCTTGCCTATACCCTGCCCCGAAACATGATCAACAAGATACGCATGAGCAACCTGCGCGTCTATGCTTCCCTGCAGAACTATTTTACATTCAGCAATCTCGATAATTATGATCCTGAACGCGGCGGAGCCATTTCAAATCCATTGTCGAAACAAATGGTATTCGGTATAAATGTTGAATTTTAAATTATACAAACTGTAATAAGAACTTATCTTATGAAAACAAGATATAAATATATCATTGATATTTGCCATCCTTACACTGGCAAATAGCTCATGCAACGATTTTCTGGAAGAAGATAACCGGACAGGCTCAACAGAAGACGTTAAATACTCCACAAAATCCGGTATCGACGGATTGGTTGCCTCAAGTTATTCCTACCTGCGCGGATGGTATGGGAAAGAGGCTGCCTTTGGTTTAAGTGAAGGTGGAACCGATATCTGGCTCACAGGATATGATAACCGGCAGAAAGTCTTGATTGATTATTCTGGTATTACACCTGAAGTGGCCACCAGTTCACGTGAAACCATGAATGCCTGTTTTGATGAATACTGGGAAATGTTCTTCACTGCAGTAAATGTCTGCAATACAGGGATAAAATATGTAACTGAAGCACCGGAAGGCGTTCTGACGGAAGCCGAAAGAAATGCATACCTTGGTGAACTGAAAACACTCCGGGCATTTTATTACTGGCATCTGGTGGAAACCTGGGGGCCGGTTCAGATAAACACTGAACCTGTGAACAGCATTTCAACACTCGCATACCGTGACAGTGAAGAGGAAGTTTATGCATTTATGCTGAAGGATGTGGATGATGCCATCGCAAACCTGGCTGCAAAAACAGCCAAGACCGGTCGAATTAATTTATGGGCGGCAAAAGCGCTGAAAGCAAGATTACTTTTATATAAAGGCAGCAAATTCAATGACAGCCAGGCATATCCTGATGCAGCCGCTGTTGCTGAAGAAGTTATTGCAGGAAGCGGAAGTTCATTTTATTCAAATTATGCTGATTGCTGGAGCGGGGCAAATGAAAATGGAATTTCAAATAAAGAGGTCATCTGGTATGTCGATTACTCTGAAGTTCTGGAATACAATATTTTGCCAAAACGGCTGAAACTGGACGAAAACGGCAACCAGATGACATGGTCCGCAAATGATGATCCGGAATGCTGCAAACACGATTGGTGGAAATGCTTCCCACCTTATGTTTGTCGGAGTATGGAATCTTCTGCCGGGATTTACCGGTATCATGATCCGTACGGATACCGAAGCAAAAAAAACTTTAACTTATCGGGGTACAATTATAATCTGGGAACAAGTTATCAGGCTTACAGCAAAGGATTTACAAGGTATGTGCCATCGGGATATCTGCTCGATTTGTTTAATAATACAACCGATCAGCGTTACCAGGCAACATTCAGAGATGTGTACTATGTTGCCACGTCACTGCAAACGGCTTTTCAGGAGGTGTGGCTCCCCCAACCGGATATGCCAGCATGAGGGATACTGCCTTTATCTATCAAAGAAAACAGTTACTG
Source organism: uncultured Bacteroidales bacterium (assembly GCA_963800645.1). Lineage (GTDB taxonomy): Bacteria > Bacteroidota > Bacteroidia > Bacteroidales > UBA10428 > UBA5072. Next base: position 329,991 of record CAWDBX010000010.1, read on the forward strand.
CAACACAAATTGCCAGGGCCGCCAACAGTTATATTTTATTTTCCCGTACCGATGTGGGTAATCCTGCTGTATATCCATTGTATCAGGATGCTGCGGGAACCCTTCCGACTATTGCCACTGGAACATCAGGTAATGAGAATTTCAAAGGCAACCGAATGTATATTCAGCTAAAGAAGTTTGATGATAATACTGGTTCCATTATCAGGGATCTTGGTTCACGCGATGCATTTGTTTTTCGTCTTTCAGAAATGTATCTGATCGCTGCCGAAGGATATATGATGTCGGGACAATCAGGACTGGCCATCACAAAAGCTTAATGAACTGCGAACAGCGCGTGCTATTTCCGGACAGTCGAATGTGCTGAGTGCAGAGGAAGAATCACAGGTCACTGCAAAGGATATTAATGTAATCCTCGATGAAAGAGCCCGTGAGCTTTGCGGTGAACAGCAGCGCTGGTTCGATCTGAAACGTACCGGCAAACTGGTGGACAGGGTTAAATTGCACAATGGAGTTGCCAAAAATAATATCCAGGACTTTCATATCCTGCGCCCGATTCCCCAGCCTCAGCTGGATGCCATTACCAATAAAACAAGCGGTCCGGATCCGGAAGGATTCTGGCAGAATGAGGGATACAATTAATGCGTATGGTTAGTTAATAGGTGGTTTTTACTTCGGCGGAGTTCCTGCCTTGCGGCAGGCAGGATTCCGCCGGATTTTATGCTATATTTTAATAAAAATCCTATGAGAAAAGGCTATTTCTTAATCCTGTTATGGCTGTTTTCTGGCTGCGGACAAAAGATTGCCGATCAGCAAAAGAAGGAGCCGGAATCAAGATGGTCGGTTCGCATGGCAAATTCCGTGATGTCCCGCTCCGACAGCCTTATTCATTATTTCAGATCCCGAACAGATAAAGTGGCAGTACGATGTGGCATTTCTGGGCCAGGCAATTGACAAACTGGGAAATATTGATCCAAAGTACTCCAAATACATGGAGGATTATGTCAGCTATTTCGTAAAGGAGGATGGTTCTGTTTTTGATTACCGTATAGAAGAGTTTAATCTCGACCGCATCAGTCCCGCCAAGAATATCATTACCGTATACAAACGAACGGGCAATCCTGTTTATCGAACTGCGCTGGACCAATTTCTGACGCAGATGGAAACCCATCCCAAAACAAAAACCGGCGGTTACTGGCATAAAAACATATATCCCTGGCAAATGTGGCTCGATGGGATATATATGGCCTGTCCCTTCCTGGCGCAATATGCTAAAGAATTTAATGAACCCGAATGGTTCAATGTGGTCGCTTTTCAAATTGAACTGATTTACGGGAAAACACTTGAACCTGGTTCAGGACTGCTGGTCCATGCCTGGGACGAAAGCCGGGAACAGAAATGGTGCGATCCGGCAACAGGCAAATCAAAATATCCCTGGAGCCGGGCTATGGGCTGGTATACCATGGCCATTACCGATGTGTTGGATTACTTACCGGAGGATCATCCTGAAAGAGATTCCCTGATCTCGATCCTTCAATCTGTCTGTGAAGCCTTGCTTAAAGTAAGGGACCCAAAAACCGGTCTCTGGTATCAGGTGTTGAATCAGGGAAACCGGGAGGGGAATTATATCGAAGGCTCCGGTTCTGCCATGTATATCTATGTATTTACCAAAGGAGCCAACAAAGGTTATCTTCCTAAAAAATTCCTGCCCATTGCCCAGGAAGCATTTGATGACCTAGTTAAGGAACTGATAACCGTGGATGAGAACGGACTGGTTTCGATGCATAATATTTGCGGAGGTTGTGGCCTGGGAGGCAATCCTTACCGGGATGGATCCTTTGAGTATTATATCCATGAAAAGCGCGTTGATAATGATCCAAAAGGTGTGGCACCTTTTATACTGGCAGCCATCGAACTCGGGAAGTAATGGCAGGGAACGGTCCCTTTCACTGTTTTGCACGTAACAGGAGATACTCCGTTAAATTTTCAGCCGCCTTGCGGTTTTCAAAGTCCTTCGGCAGCCGGTCATGATCGATATACTCGTTGTAAATCCAGGGATCACCAACAGCAAAAACAAAACCCTTGCCAAATTCAGTTTCCGCCATGATCACATGCCCGTTATCAGTAAGAACAGGCCTAGCATCACCAATGAGGCTTATGGACGCGACTTCTTTCAGAAATATTTTATTAAGGCCTTTGAATACAGCATGATCTGAGAATTTTGTGATGGCTCCCATTTCATATTGATTGTTCACCACAGGACGGAGCATCACACTGTTAAAAACAATGCCGAAATGGTAGGACAGGTAATTCAGATGTGTGAGTCCGCAATGTTTGCCGTCATTGGCCAGCAAAACAAGAATCCCGCCCTTTTTTACCCAGCGCTCAATAACTTTCACATCATCAGGCAATATATAATTGGGTGAAGGTGTTTCTGTTGTGGAATCCGGATCCACAATGATATAGACATCTACCTGTTTCAGGCTCCCTGATGTGGGCCGGTCCAGTGTGCTGATCGTGGCCCCTTTGCCTGTGAAGATCTCGCCCCAACGGGAATAGCCACTATCCGCCGTATCTCCCCAGAGATAGTGAAATGGTTTTCCTGTTTTGGCACTGGTTTCACGGTTAAACCAGTTATCCAGGCCAACATTGACCTGGGCCAGACCCGGCTGTGGATCCACAAGCCAGGCTGAACATATCAGGAGGATGTAAGATATTCTCATTACCCTTTTAGGGACATAGCTTCCTGTCATTTATCAGGATTTAGTTTTTCAAAACACCAATATACAAAATATTCCAGGTGAAAATTATCCGGCAATCGGATATTTTACTAAAATTAAAATCCTTCAGTGGTCAACGTCAGCATGAAGGGTAATGGGTGGACGTTGCATCAGTTGGCTTTATAATTCCAATGATGAATATATTTTCCCCACCTGTCTTCTATCATTTTCATTTTTGTGTCACTAAACTGATACTGAAAGTTTTGGTACTCCTTTTCCAATTCAAGTTGCGCCAATAAATCAAGCCTGGTCAATTCAAAATCAGGAAGATTTAATCTGGCATATATTGCCTGCATAGTACCTAATGAATCCGACTTTAATTCTTCATAGGAAATCTCCATTAAATTCCTTTCGGGTATAAGTTTCCTTTCTTTTTCATATTGATCGACAAGATAAATGAAGTGGCCAAAAACAATTTCATCCAGGTGGGCTTCAGAAATTTCCTGTACACTGTAAAACTTGAGTATGGTGTTCTTCCACATATTTCTGATCGAAAAAAACAGATGAAACGGATTGCGGTAGATATAAATGAATTTCGCCTGCGGGAACATTTGCAGCAGTAGGCTGATCCGCTCTGTGTTTGGCGGACTTTTCAACACAAGCTGCCTGTCTTTGTTCTTGAAAGTGGCATATTTTATTGTTTTCAGGTATTCCCTTTTCCACCCGTTATAATACTTTGGGGACCTAAATTGCTGTGATCCATTAAGCCATTCACGCCAGCGCTTAGGAAAAACAAGCCCCCAGTATGCTGAATAGGCCGAGGCTTTATTCATCAGAAAATCATCTTCTTCACCCGGATCCGAAAGCTGAACGATACTGTTATTGAAGAACGGATTTTTGATTTTGAAAGCATTGATAATGCGTTGAAACACCAGTTGCATCTTCATTCCAAAAAGAAGGTTAGTATTTGGAAATAATGCATCATAGTTTGTGAGTGAACCAAACCGTTTGTCGCTGACCATTAACTTCTGTAAATAAGTAGTGCCGCTCCTGTAATGGCCAAGTATAAATACAGGATCTTTTGAAATAACAGTTTTTTTGATACGCTGCCCGTAAATGAGAAATTGCAGTAATGCAAAAGGAAGCGCAAGAATGATCTGGAGGTAATAGACAGGGAGCAGGAAAATTCCCTTCAGTGAGATGCCGCCACCGGTACATAACCTTCTAGTAAATTCAATGAAAGAAATATTGATCATTTCATAGTGGTTTTATCAAACCAGCCTTGAAAACCTGGCATTCGAAAATGGAAAATCCACACCCATCGCAAAAAACAGGAAAAAACCGCTAAGGGCTGCTACCAAAACCGATTCCCAACCAAAGCCCGGATGAATAACAGCAGGTTCAACCTGAATGATGGTCATGAAAATGCCAGCAATGACAGAAAAGACAGCAGTCCATTGGTACAGGCGAAGGCCTTTTATGCGTGGTGTCTGCACCTCGCCCCTGTAAGCTTCCTCCACAAAACGACCAAGGCCTGTCAGAATCAGGTAAAGGCCAAAGATAAAGGTGGAGGAAATGTCATTATTCCAGAGGGTGAGCAGAAGAATGCCTACCAGCGCGAGCCATAAAATGGAATAAAGTTGCGTAGGATGAACCAGTTCTCCTTTCAAACCCGAAATATTGCATACCCTTGAACGGGGATGGAAATACCGTATTCCGATGTCCGGATTATTGGTGCGTTCTCCGTGACAACAACCATTTACCAGACATCGCAACCGTCCCATGGCCTGCACCCATGGCATTACTGTTGAAGCAACTCCGATAATAACCCAACCATTAAATCCCATTGCCCAAACAGCAAGACTTCCGAACACAATTCCAACCAATCCGCCATAATAACCGAAAGGTCTTTTCAATTTTTCAGAACCTTCGATGAGTTGGGCCCAAAGTGCTGCGCATAGGGTCACTATCAGGACAAAAACCAATAAAGCCAATGCATATTCCTTGCCTGCTAAAATTCCTGCGAGCAGCACACCGAAGAAAGCACCGAATCCAACATAAAAACCATGATTGATCACCCTGACTTTCCCGAAAGTCCACTCTTTCCATGAATTGGCGATTTTTTCGGCGGTGTTCTTCAGGAAAATCCAAATCCTCTGGTAATAGGCTGAAAGAAGAAATATGAAGATTGAATCTGCAAAATATAGTATCGCTGAAGGACTATAAATTAATTGCAGGATTACCAGTATTGACGCAACAACCGTGAAGGCGATTACCATTGCCCATGATTGGCGGAAAATTGCTTTTAAAGAGATCAGTATCAGAAAAACCGGTACCGTGAAAAGAACCGAATCGTTGGGAGGAAGATATTGCGCGCCAAAAGCGGGATACAACAGGCCAATGAAAACAGATAAACACAAGGAGAGCATTCCTGAATATCCCCAGGCCTTGAGATCCTGTTTTCGCTTCAGGAAAAAAGCTATTGCAATTAAAAATATAATGCCTAAAAATGGCAGATAAGGAGTTACAGGACCCGAGTAAAGCATCAGCGGTTTTCCGAACAAGGGGAGTCTAGTTCCGGTCAATTTTATAATAGTAAAATTACTGAACATTAAAAAGTAAAACATCCAGAAAAGCGAGGCAAGACGGTCTCTTAAATGTGGGGATACGGACTGTTTTTCAGGGAGATCCAGCAAAGTCTTGATGTTCTGATCCGGGAATCTCCTTTTCAGATCAATTTCTTCATACCCCAAAACAAGCGCAATCATACCGATTATGGTTAAAGGTGATACAAGCCATAATCCGCTTGCTGAGCCAGAATATATGGAACAACCCACCACCATTAATCCAAAACCCCAATATATGGGATGTTTAAACAGCCGGTAAGGACCATTCGTTACAAACCTGGCGGGAGGATAAGCATTCATGGGTAATCCCCTGCCAAAATGATTAAAACAACCATTGCCCACAACATGAATAAGGCCCCGGCAATCATCAATATTCCTCCTGCCGTCTTTGAATAAACTGCCGGGAATGTAATGATGTGCCGGGTATATTTTGCCCAAAACCACAAACCTGCAGGTAAAATGAATAGAAAAGCGATTGAATACATCAGTTTGCCAAGGTAGTTATTGACTTGTTTCATTTTTTTAGTCGCATTTTATTATAAAATATCATCATGGATAATAATAAAAATCCGGATCCAATCAAAATACTGTATAAGGAGGAATTGACAATAGGATAATCGCTGAAAGCAGCAATAATTGCCGATTGAGAGGGATAGTAGGCGGGAAGGTATCGGATTATTATATTGTTGTGAGCTTCAGCATAATACATAGGGTTTTGAAGCCACCCCACATCAATATTCGCCAGCAAAAAAACCAATAATACTCCTTCGAGTTTTCCTTTTATCATGCTACCGATTGTCAATCCATAGCAGCCATAGACGAATCCGATTAAGGTTAGTCCGAAAATAAACAAAGGAAGGTGCTTGATTGAAACGAATGCATTTATGAGCAAGCCGATGTAAATGGCGATTGACATAATCACCAGGAGAAGTGAAAACAAATTGGCAATAAGCAGTTCAAAAGGATGATACCCACAGATGACGAGCCTTCGGTTGACGTCACTATCAATTTGAATGAGATTTAAGGCAAGAAAGGAAACAAGGAAGCCAGTATTTGCAACCGCAAAAAAGACCAAGGCAATATACTTTTGGCTTTCCTCAATGAATATCTTCTCATCCAGTGACGCGAGCCGGAATGGAATAATCTTTTCGGAAGCTGTCAATTCAACACCTGTAAGGAAGGCAACAGGTATTACTACAAGTGAGATGAGAATGATTCTTCGCCGAACCAACATCTTCAAAATCATGAATAATCCAGTTATGATTCGCATGGCACTCATATGAGCTTTCCTTGTACGAGATTATAAATCCTGTCAAATCGTACCTTTTCAGTAATAAGATGCGTGACGATGAGAATGGCACATCCCTCCATCTTAAGCTGATAGGTGTAATCCCAGAATTTTAAGTAGGTATCCCAGTCAAATCCATTGTAAGGTTCGTCGAGAATCAGCAAATTGGGCCGATGAAGCAGTGAAATCGCCAGACTGATTTTTTGCAGAGTTCCGCTACTTAATCGGGCTATCCTTTCGTTTCGGTATTTTTTGAAATTGAAATGATCCATCAGTGATTCGCTTCTGCTGAATAATTCCGCTTTTTCAATTCCATACGCCGCCGCGAAATAATTGAAGTGTTCATCAACAGTGAGCTGAGAGAAAAGCAATGTTTTTTGCGGGCAATATCCAAACCGGCCCACCATTGAAATACTTCCATGGTCAGATTTCCATTCACCGACAATAATTCTTAAAAGTGTCGTTTTTCCTGACCCGTTTTCCCCCACAATTGCATACAGGGAAGAGGGACTCATTTCAAAAGAGACATCCTTCAATACTTTGTTGTTTCCGAAGGCCTTGGCAATGTTTTCCACTTTCAGGACCATGGTTAACAAGTTTTGAAGTTTACAAGTTCATGGATCGCCATCCCGTTGGAAAGAGTTTTGTTGTTTGCCTGAAGCTGACCCTTGCTGAGCCATTTGTATTCGTCAGCCATTAAAAAACTGAGTGGCATTATTTTGTTGAACCCCGGAATGTAACGGATAAGTTTTTCCACTACAGCAAAAATCTTTTTCTCTGACTCCAGCACTATTCCCCGATCGAGATTCAAAACCAGATCCTTCTCCGGCAAACGTATGTACCTATCTTCAATGATGCAGTTTTCTACTTTCTCTCCATTTAACCAGAGCCATTGCCGCTTTTCTTTTTCTTTCAACTCAATCCACACCATGTTGTTTTCATCCGATCCAAACCGTCCCCACCTCAATTCATCCATAGGAATTTTCCAGGGAAGTGCGGTAAGGATTAATTGTTCAGCATAACCGCTTCCTTCCAACCTGTTGCCGTTCATTCTCAATTGAACTTTTGAGGCCGGTTGAAAACAATTCCAATCCAGGAAACCTTCTCCGGAATCAAATATTCGAGCCCGGACCATTTTTGCAGATGATTCCCATGTTCCGGATATTCCGAATTTCTCATCATTCCATGTAATCGTGGAATCTTTTATTTGCGGTATTTGCACATTGCGGAATCTGGATTTAAGGCCAACACCGGACCCGGGATCATACCTTAACCAGCTCGTATAAGAAGCGGACCAGCCATACCATGTCAGTCTTGCGGCATAGAAAATCATGGCCGTTCCGTTTGTTCCCACAAAGTCGAGAAACCATTTGTCGAGGTGAAAACTTCCCCCCGGAGTATGCATCATTTCTGCTTCATTCATAACATTTTTGTGTATCCAGGTTTTGTGTTTCTGAAAGTAATTTCAGGAACACCTTCCTTGCCGGAATCTCATAAACAACTTTGAAAACTGCTCTTTCCAACAATGAAAATTTCCCTTGTGGCATGATACGACGGTGTTCTATAAGTAAAGCCATTCCTTCCCTGGCATGATGACACAGCCAAGATTTTACTCTGGGGGAGGCACTCCGATGAAGGTCTTCCGGCTTAATTCCGAAACGTTCACATTCTTCCATTGAAATATTGATATAGCCTGCAGCAATATCTGCTTCGAAATCTTCAATATCATACTGGTGGCGACAGGCTATTCCCAAGGATTCCAGAATTTTATACTTTTCCGGATCATCTTTAAAAACTTTCAGGGTGGCCCTGATGGTCCCTCTTATATCGAGCAAATGAAAGTGATAGGCCAATTCTTCCTTCGTAAAAATGATCCGTTTGCCACGTCGTTTTGCATCAAACAAAAGCGCATCCAGAATGTCTTTTGTCTCTGCATGAAAATCTTCTCCAAATCTTCCTGCCAGTTCAAAACAGTATATTATGAGGCTATCCACATCATCCTTCGGGTTGACCAGATGTTTTGAAAACTCGATTTTTTCAGACAGGTATTCACTTTCGCTCGAATAACCTTTTGACAAGGGGACATCTCCATCCACGACATCATCGAGGTAACGCATCAGGGTATAATACGATTCGAGAAATTCTCCCCTCGTGGGTGCAAAGGCAATATACTTGAAGAAACAGAGGTAGCGCAAGAAAGCGCTGTATTTCCAACCTCTTGTTTCGCGCATGTGGCGGAAAACTTTTGCACGCATCTCCCGTGCCTGCTGGCCAGCTTTCCTTGTCGTTTTCAAGATTTTTGCCCTTTATTAAAAACATTACCTGCAGTGAACAGGGTGTCCGCTAAAATTCGTACTTTTATATATGGGTATTCAATGTTGTTTGTAACTTCAAGGGTATCCACACATAAATTTACAGAAAGAAACGATTAATTGAAAGGGTTTTAAAGACGATTTCTGGCGTGATGATTGAAAAGTTATAACCTTTCCATTCGACAGGTAACGAGATTATCACTGAACGGAGGTATATCTTGGAAGAAGCACCAATTATACCAGACGAACTTCGATTTGCAATTACCCGCAAATGTGACGGTGTATGCAGGCATTGTTATAACCAATCTGGCAAAGATATTGATCGTCTTTCATCAGATGATTTCATCCAATTATTAAAGGATGTACATTCGTTAAATCCGAATTTGGACCGGATCACCTTAACAGGAGGAGAGCCACTCATTGAAATAGATAAGGTGCTGAATATCTCACGGTTTGCCCAGTCATTGGGCGTTAGGGTCAGACTGGTCACCAGGGGATGGGAGTTAACCCGGGAAATATGTAATGTATTGAAAGAGGCCGGCGTTACCAGGATTCAGATCGGTCTCGATTCTTCGGGTAAAGTTGGTTATGCGGATGATTTTTCTGTAAAGTGGGATACTTTCCACAGCTGGCTGCGCAACGATCAAATGGGATTCCACAAAGCGGTGGAAGGTATTAAAATTGCCATCAGTGCGGGGATGGATGTTTCCGTCCGATATTCATTGTGCCGATCTAATTTAAAAGATGTGACCAATACCTACCGGTTTGTTTCTTCGCTCGGCGTTTCGAAATTTAAATTCAGGATTTTGTTCCCGGATGGCCGTGCAAGGATAAGATTGATCCCTGAGTTCATTTCAGGTAAAGACATGGCAAATGCCCAACACGAATTAATAAATGCATCAAAAGGCAGAAAAACGGTTATCGAAATTACCCAGCCATGCATGTATGTCCTTCCGGGCCGTCTTGATTTGCCGGATGAAGGATATTCATGCAATGCATTTAAGGAGGCTTGTCCTTGCGGTACAATTGCAGCTTTTATTGATTCAAACGGGGATGTCAAATATTGTCTGTTTGATGAGAAAATATTGGGCAATATTTGTGATGAGTTATTTCTGACAATTTGGAATTCAGATTTAGCAAAGGAAGTAAGAAAAAAGAGGTGTCCCCTGGACCAGTCCGGATTTAATTGTTCTTCCTTCCAGTTATTATACTCACAATTCGGTGACTATCACACGTTCATGAACTCCTATATCAAAGGTGTAAAGGAAAAAAAGACATGAATTGAAAATACTTTCTAATATATCGTCGGGCACTGATTTTCTATTTTTATAGCTTCCGGTTTATTGTTTAAGGATTCCTGATACGCCAGTTTCCACGGTGGTCCTGTTGAGGTAGCCACTTTGTTGCTTCGGTTGGTCAGCTCTCGAAGACAATGTTATTAGAAAAATTCTTTCATTTCGCCGGCACCTCAATCTTAAACAATACCCCTTCCCCTGGTTCACTTTCGCAGGCTATTGTACCACGTAGTTTCTGTTTGACAAGGTTGTAGATTATGTTCAGTCCCAATCCAGTTCCACGGTGCTGGTCTGAAGTATAGAAAGGTTCAAAGATGTGTGGCAGATCTTTTTTGCTTATTCCTGCACCGTTATCAGTATATTGGATTTTCAGCAAGTCTTTATTTATGTCAGCTTTTATACCAATAGTGCCTGTATCCTTTTTGTGAAATCCGTGTTGCAAGCTGTTTAACAATAAGTTAGTGAAGATCAGCGCATAAACCCCGGGGTAGGAATTTAGTTGCAGTTCTTCATCACATGCTATGTTGAAATCTATCTTTTTATCTATGAATTTTGGTTTCAAACTTAGAAGAATGTCACCAAGATAATCCTTTAAGGCGAAAATACGCTGTTGCTCCGTAAACTGGTCGGTGGATACCTGCTTGAAACTCAAAACAAGAGAAGCAGTACGTTCAAGGTTTTTTTGGATGAGTTTGGAGACCTCATGTGATGATTCAATGAATGCTTTGAATTCATTCCTGCTAATTTCATTTTTTTCATACAATCCCGCCATTTTTTCTATGCTTTCCAACAAATTACTAATGGCAGTTATGCCAATTCCCACAGGGGTATTAATCTCATGGGCTACACCAGCAACAAGTCCGCCAATGGCAGCCATTTTTTCAGATTCAATCAGTTGCTCTTGAGTTTTCTGAAGGTCTTCGAGGGTGGATTGCAGCTCTTCCTTTTGTCGCATTAATTCTTCCTGCTGCTCTTCAAGCTGATGAGTACGTTCTTTTACTAAGTTCAGCAAATTTTCATTTAGGTGTAACAAGTCATTCTTTAGTTCTACGTTAACAAAATAGGTTCTTACAAATCTGTCCGAGATTATATAAGTCTGCATTGTTAGGAACACAATCATTCCAATAATGAAAAACATAATCTCCCTTTGGGATCCCTCATAAAAAGCAGATATAATCAATACGACTATGAAGATAACCACAGTAATTATATTGTGGTAGGCATATTTTTTCCCCTTGAATGCGGCAAAAATTACCAGGCCTAGGCAACAAATAAAAAAGGGTATTAAAAGATTAGAGAATATATTAAGTACTGTTATACCATATTTTAGGTTTGTTATCAAACCAAATTGCCTGGGTAATAAGAGAATTAAAACAATAATAGCATAGGATATATAATATTTTTCAAGTTTAACCTGCTTGGATCCAACATTGTATAAAGCATAAAAATAGGCAAACACTATAATTCCATCAAACAAAAAAGAATAAATAAATATCATTTCAATAGGCCTGTAAAGAAATGAATATAAAGGAAGAATACTATAGAGTATTCCATTATATGAACTTAAAGATATTAATAGGCATATACTAAAAAGGGACAAATAGAGAGGGGCTTTATCGTCATGCAAAAAGTAGAAAATAAATATATTATATAAGAAAATAAACAAGATTAATCCTGATGTGAAATTTACGAGTCGCAAATCCCTTTCTTTAATTTTACTTAAACTTTTTGATTCTCCGAGTTTTATTTCGTAAAATAATCCGGCATCGAAAGCGCTATGAAAATTTGATATAGGAATAATGATTTTAATGGTATCGCCTTTATAATTATAGGGATAACTATCAAGATAACCATAAGGATGTGATAATTGCTTGGTTTTTCCTGGTGAACCATTTTCTGCAACCAACTGATCATTTATATAAACCTGACAGGCAGTTGCAGGAGCCCTCAATGCATATAAAAGCAATTGTTCATTCAAATGGTCAGTTATAATAACCAACCTATAGGTCATATATCCATTAAGAGTATATAATCTACTATCAGAGATCGATGCAAACCATTCCCCCGGTACTTTTATATAACCGTCTTTCTTTGGTAAAACTCTTTCAAAATCCTGTGGTTTATATAATTTATTCCAATAATATTCCCATTCACCATTAAGAGATATGGGGCCATCTGTTTTAAAATCCCATCCTCGAAGATCTATTATGCCCTTCTTTGCCTCAGGCGGTTTTGTCTTTTCTTTGGATGAACAAGCCAAAAAAACTCCCATAATCAATATAAAGAGAAATTGGTATTTGACATTGTATTTCAACACCATTGAATTTAAAGAGAATTAGCCGGATAAAGAATGAATGATGTTCAGATTACTCTCGACAGCTTATTCGTTTAGTTTTATTTAGTATATACGGGAAAATCGACTCCAATTAAAAGTATCTCACCTTTTTTCCCTGATTTTCGGGTCAGGTTTAGATTAATATTTCAAGCCTGGGAAGAGATGCAAAATTTACAATATTAAAAACCTGAAGTTAAGCTTTTTTGATTAAAGTTGGCGCAAAATGGTCATTTTCACCTTCGTCTTGGTGACGTAAATCTCCTTGTATACCAGTTTCCAGGGTTTTCCCGTTGAGGTAAATCCATTTTTGCTGCGGTTGTGTTTCCTCAGCCGGTCTTCCGGATTGCCCGTTGATCCAATGTAATATCTATCAAGCTTTTCGCTGTATAGAATATAAACAAAATATTGCATATAAAAAGGGGAGACTGTTGTATCAATCCCCCCTCGTGGATGCACTGCCTGGAGGTGCGAACCAGCGACCCTCCCGACTTGTCAGTCGGGATGCTCTGAACCAGCCGGCCGCCCCCTGATCAATGATTCAATCCTCTCTCTGTTCTTCCAGTTTTTTAGCTGTTTTTCCCGCAACAGTGCATTTGTCTTTGTTGCGTAAATCTCCTTGTATACCAGTTTCCAGGGTTTTCCCGTTGAGGTAAATCCATTTTTGCTGCGGTTGTGTTTCCTCAGCCGGTCTTCCGGATTGCCCGTTGATCCAATGTAATATCTATCAAGCTTTTCGCTGTATAGAATATAAACAAAATATTGCATATAAAAAGGGGAGACTGTTGTATCAATCCCCCCTCGTGGGCACTGCTGGATTCGAACCAGCGACCCTCCCGACTTGTCAGTCGGGATGCTCTGAACCAGCCGGCCGCCCCCTGATCAATGATTCAATCCTCTCTCTGTTCTTCCAGTTTTTTAGCTGTTTTTCCCGCAACAGTGCATTTGTCTTTGTTGCGTAAATCTCCTTGTATACCAGTTTCCAGGGTTTTCCCGTTGAGGTAAATCCATTTTTGCTGCGGTTGTGTTTCCTCAGCCGGTCTTCCGGATTGCCCGTTGATCCAATGTAATATCTATCAAGCTTTTCGCTGTATAGAATATAAACAAAATATTGCATATAAAAAGGGGAGACTGTTGTATCAATCCCCCCCTCGTGGGCACTGCTGGATTCGAACCAGCGACCCTCCCGACTTGTCAGTCGGGATGCTCTGAACCAGCCGGCCGCCCCCTGATCAATGATTCAATCCTCTCTCTGTTCTTCCAGTTTTTTAGCTGTTTTTCCCGCAACAGTGCATCTGTTTTTGTTGCGTAAATCTCCTTGTATACCAGTTTCCAGGGTTTTCCCGTTGAGGTAAATCCATTTTTGCTGCGGTTGTGTTTCCTCAGCCGGTCTTCCGGATTGCCCGTTGATCCAATGTAATATCTATCAAGCTTTTCGCTGTATAGAATATAAACAAAATATTGCATATAAAAAGGGGAGACTGTTGTATCAATCCCCCCTCGTGGGCACTGCTGGATTCGAACCAGCGACCCTCCCGACTTGTCAGTCGGGATGCTCTGAACCAGCCGGCCGCCCCCTGATCAATGATTCAATTCTCTCTCTGTTCTTCCAGTTTTTTAGCTGTCTTTCCCGCAACAGTGCATCTGCTTTTGTTGCGTAAATCTCCTTGTATACCAGTTTCCAGGGTTTTCCCGTTGAGGTAAATCCATTTTTGCTGCGGTTGTGTTTCCTCAGCCGGTCTTCCGGATTGCCCGTTGATCCAATGTAATATCTATCAAGCTTTTCGCTGTATAGAATATAAACAAAATATTGCATATAAAAAGGGGAGACTGTTGTATCAATCCCCCCTCGTGGGCACTGCTGGATTCGAACCAGCGACCCTCCCGACTTGTCAGTCGGGATGCTCTGAACCAGCCGGCCGCCCCCTGATCAATGATTCAATCCTCTCTCTGTTCTTCCAGTTTTTTAGCTGTCTTTCCCGCAACAGTGCATCTGCTTTTGTTGCGTAAATCTCCTTGTATACCAGTTTCCAGGGTTTTCCCGTTGAGGTAAATCCATTTTTGCTGCGGTTGTGTTTCCTCAGCCGGTCTTCCGGATTGCCCGTTGATCCAATGTAATATTTATCAAGCTTTTCGCTGTATAGAATATAAACAAAATATTGCATATAAAAAAGGGGAGACTGTTGTATCAATCCCCCCTCGTGGGCACTGCTGGATTCGAACCAGCGACCCTCTGCTTGTAAGGCAGATGCTCTGAACCAGCTGAGCTAAGCGCCCTATTTCTTTCTTTTGCTGCCAGCGACCCTCCCGACTTATCAGTCGGGATGCTCTGAACCAGCTGAGCTAAGCTCCCTATTTCTTTCTTTTGCTGCCAGCGACCCTCCCGACTTGTTAGTCGGGATGCTCTGAACCAGCTGAGCTAAGCGCCCTATTTCTTCCTTTTGCTGCCAGCGACCCTCCCGACTTGTCAGTCGGGATGCTCTGAACCAGCTGAGCTAAGCGCCCTTTCCATTTTTCTAAGGGATGCAAATATATACCTCATTTTTATATCTTCAAAATTTTTTTGAAGAAATATCCAACAATTCACTATTTACTCGTCACCGAAACAAATTCCATGGGGACATTTACCATTTTGGAAATGTCTTGTCCGGCCTCCAGCATGTCATTGTCATCCTCATCAAAATACCAGTATACTTTAATATCAATGCCCTTTTGCTTATATTCATCGGCCATCAGCAATACATCGGCAATAAACTTTGCGGCCGCTGAATTAAAATACCCTAATTTAAAATTCACCTTGAAGCCTCCTGTTTCCTTATCTTGCAAGGGATCGGGGGACAATTGTTCCAGATATCCTTCAAACTTCTCCATAACGAGCCTGCTGAAATCTCTTATGTTTTCAGGCAGACACTTCCCCTTGATCAAAAGAAACCTGCCTTCATCATCCAAAATGATTTCCGGTGTTTTTTCGGTTCTGGGCATTTCTATTACTTTCATATAAATGATTATTTTATGTTAGAATATAGGATCTCAAATGTTTATAATATGAATCATCGGAAAACTTCCGGCATGACATTCCTCCAATAAATCGCCATTTCAGGTAACCCATCCTAACGTCATCGTGTTTGTTCAAATATACAAATAAACTTAAAGGTAACAGGCTCACTATTTAACCTTATCCAGTATCTCTTTCACGGCTTCCTTGTGCACCATGAAATCCATCATTTTCAATTTCACATAGTCCTCGGAAAAAAAGTAGTATCCAAATTCCGCAGCATTTTGATTATTATTTCGGGAGCCGGCGCCGGAATCCTTTATCAGGAACCAGTCTTTGCCGTCCTTTTCCATATATCCCACCAGGTGTACGCCATGGTCGTCAGTGGTAGTCTTGTTTGAAAACCTGAACTGGCGCGCATCATCATTGATATAGGCCGAAGGGATATCAAAATCGGGTATAACAGCACATTGTGTAAAACGGTCAAAGCCGGGTTCTGAAACATCCCCACCGATGCTGACAGTATAACCTTTTCTGACAACTGCTTTTAAAGTGGCCATATATACCTCAAGAGGGATATTATAATAATCTTCACTATGCCACCAGTTATCGGGCACTTTATATTCCACCCGACGGTAGAATGGTTCCTGTGTATAGGAAAGGATATCCACATAATCATCCGGATTGATTCTGATCACCTCCTGCAGGTATTGCAAGGGAGTCATTCTCTTACCGTTTATGGATATTTCTGCCGGAGGTTCTCCCAGGTATTGATTCATGATGGATTTAATGGTGGAGAGGACTACTTCTTCATTCCACGATGAGTTAGTCTTCAGTGATTCCAGATAATTCTTCATCTCCTCTACCATATTTTCGTGGTTGTGATACTTACGGCCATTTAGAAGACCGGTGTAAGCTTCGGCAGGGACCACTCCGTATTTCTTCCAGATACGTGTAGTGGCATTGGCCTCGGAACCCTCGTCAAATACAGAATTCCCTCTCTCCTGCACATAGCGTCTGGCCTTTTCGACATATTCCCAATACACGGTAAACAATTCCGACAACTTTACCTGCATTTTATGAATACGGTAGACCTCCGATTCCAAAAAAGAAGTGGTGGAAAAACACCAGCAGGTACCGGTATTGCCTTGCGAAAGAGGAGGATTGTGCCATTGCCGGTTTTTATACAGATCAATTTTATTGGGTAATGAAACGGCAGTAAGATCAACTGCGAAGTATCTGTTGACTTGGGCCGGCTCAATTCTCTCCTTTACCTCCCGGTCATCCCTGAGAATGGAATTCTGATAAAAACCCGGCTGCGATTCTCTGAACATGGCCTTATCCGTATTCTGACCTGAGATGTTAACTGTAACAGCAGATGCAAAAAGGATTGCATTGCCTATCATCTTCATTTTCATATTGCAGGAGTTGTTTATTTTTCAGGATGAATATAATATTTTTTAAGGAATTTATGTCTTCCTCTATCATTAATCATGAAGGATCGAGTACCATTATGTTTTCAGGATCCAGCAGTGGCTCTCCCTTGTATCTGAGCATGAGCTGGGCTATGGTGATCACATCCCTGCGGCAGTAATCCACTATTCTCTTTAAATCATTTTGATTCCAATAAACCCCTGCAACCTCACTGCCATCAATGTCCATCTTGGGACTTTCAATATTAAAAACTGAAGCCAGGAGTTCAAGAGAGGTGTAATGCTTGTGATCACCAAACTTCCACAATTCCATGGTGTCAAGATGCCTGACTTCCCAGGGCTTTTTACCGGAGACATCAAACAGAGAAGGCAGTTTAACACCCTGTATGAGCATTCGTCTGGCAATAAATGGAAAATCAAACTCTTTCCCATTGTGGGCACATAACTCTATTTCCCGCTTCAGGCATAGTTTTGTTACCAGATCAGCAAATGCTGTTAAAAGTTCTTTCTCCTCTTCTGCAAAAAACGATTTTAAACGGAAAACTCTTTTCCCGTCCAGGGTTCCGATCATACCTGTAGAAATGCAGATGATCCTGCCAAACTCGGCATAAATTCCGGCACGCGGATATAAATTCTCCGGTGTCTCTGTTTCTTTTTTCAGGTAATATGATTTTTTCTCCCAAAGTGTCCTGAAAGGCTCAGGTACCTGCTCATAGGCCGGATAGGCCGGAACTGTTTCTATATCAATAAACAGAATATTCCCGATTTTTATCTGCTCAATCATAGGGATGTATTAAGAATCACTATTTTTGCAAATCCCTGAAAATTTACAAACATCCGGGCAGATTTAAAAGACTTTACCCTAATTATCCATGTATGAACCGGCTTTATCCTTTAAAATTCAAACCAATCATAAAAGACAAAATCTGGGGAGGAACTAAACTTCGGGAGGTTCTTAAAAAGAACTGTAAGACCGACAAAGCCGGTGAGAGCTGGGAAATCAGTGGCTTTCCGGGCAATATATCGAAGGTGAAAAACGGTTTTTTGGCCGGCAACAGTCTCGAAGAACTTATTGAAGTATATATGGGTGATCTGGTGGGTGATGGAGTGTTTGAGAAGTTCGGCGTTTTTTTCCCGTTGCTGATAAAATTCATTGATGCGAACGAGGTTTTGTCCATACAGGTTCATCCCGATGATGAAATGGCAAAAAAGCTATTTGATTCTTATGGAAAAACTGAAATGTGGTATGTGATCGAAACGGAAAAAGATGCCGAAATGATAGTCGGGTTTAATCAGGAGGTAACCAAAGAAACCTATGTACATCATCTGGAAAATAATTCATTGCTTACCATACTGAATGCTGAAAAGACATTCCCCGGAGATGTTTTCTATCTTCCTGCAGGCAGAATACATGCCATAGGATCCGGCGTCCTGCTGGCAGAGATTCAGCAGACATCCGATGCCACGCTCAGGATTTATGATTTCAACAGGGTGGATGACAAGGGCCGGCCTCGTAAATTGCATACGGAACAAGCATTGGAGGTTATCGATTTCAAGGAGTATCCCGGATATAAAACAGCTTACCAAAAAAAGCCTGATCAGCCAAACCTGCTGGCAACCTGCGAATATTTCACGACCAACTATCTTGAAATTACACGGGAAATTGAAAGGGATTATTTTAAGTTAGATTCCTTTGTTATCTACATTTGCCTGGAAGGGGATTGTACCGTTCACTGCTCCAATGGAGAAAGCGAAACCCTGACAAAAGGAGAGACTGCGTTGCTGCCTGCTGAAATAAAGCATGTAAATCTTGTCCCTTCAGAAAGTGCAAAATTGCTCGAGGTATACGTCGAAGGCATACCGGTAGGTGATAAAACCGGTGAAATATTGGAAAGACTATTTTGATGGAAATCAATAGTGTAAAATTTATAAAAAGCAGTCCCGATCTGAAATCCTGTCCAAAGCCATCCTTCCCGGAATATGCTTTTGCCGGACGCTCCAATGTTGGAAAATCTTCCTTGCTGAACCTTCTGGTCAACATGAAGAACCTGGCCAAGACCTCCTCAACACCAGGTAAAACAAGGCTTATCAATCATTACCTGATCAATGACAATTGGTACATGGTTGATTTACCAGGTTATGGTTTCGCCCGGACCGGGAAAAAGACCCGTGATTTTTTTCTGACAACAATTGGCAATTACCTGCTTCGCCGCGATACACTGGCCTGTCTCTTTATTCTCCTGGATTGCCGTCATGAACCCCTGCAAAACGATTTGGAGTTCATTCAATGGGCTGGTACCCATCAGATTCCTGTTGCACTCGTTTTTACAAAAACCGATAAAATCTCGGGTGAAGCCTTATCCAGAAATAAGGAATTATACAGGAATACCTTGTCGCAGCAATGGGAAGAGCTTCCTGCTTTTTTTACCACCTCAGCCCATCAATTTTCAGGGAGGGAAGAGATTTTGGACTTTATTGAAAAGGCCAATAAGGTTTTTTACAGGTAATCGGGTACCGGAGACCGTTAATGGATGTGGTCCGGTATTGGAGAACTGTTGAAAACCGGTTCATTAATTTATCGTCCCTTATAAATTCATCTTGAACAGATATTTTCTACATTTGCAGCACTTCATTAATCCTGAAATGTCGAGTCAATGAAAATAAAAGCTCCTATTAAATTTTTCTCAGGCCGGGCATCCCATTATCTGGCTGACAAGATCACCAAAAGTTATGGTACCGAATTGGGAAAAACTTCGGTCCTTGAATTTAGCGATGGTGAATTTCAACCCTATTTTGAGGAATCGGTTCGCGGATGTATTGTTTTCCTGATACAGTCGACTTTCCCCCCTTCTGATAACCTCATGGAGCTTCTGCTGCTGATAGATGCAGCAAAAAGGGCTTCAGCCTATCAGGTTGTTGCCGTGATGCCTTATATGGGCCTGGCCAGGCAGGACAGGAAAGACAGACCCAGGTGCAGTATTGGTGCCAAGCTGGTTGCCGATATTCTTACCGCTGCAGGAGCTGACAGAGTAATGACCATGGACCTCCATGCTGATCAGATCCAGGGATTCTTCAATGTACCGGTTGATCATCTTTACGGATCCACCATTTTTGTGCCCTATATTAAAAGTCTTGGTCTCGAAAACCTTGTAATTGCCGCTCCCGATATGGGGGGTACCAAGAGAGCCAATGCCTATTCCAGGTTCCTGAACTGTGAGATGGTCATCTGTTATAAAGTGAGAAAAAAAGCCAATGTGGTCGAAGAAATCCGGGTTATTGGCGACATCAAAGATAAAGATATTGTGATAGTAGATGATATGATTGATACGGCCGGAACAGTATGTCTGGCCTCCAAGCTCATGATGGAGGAAGGTGCGCGCAGTGTCAGGGTGGTTTGCACCCATGCAGTCTTATCGGGTCCGGCTTATGAGCGTATTGAAAAATCAGCTATAACCGAAGTAGTTGTTACTGATACCATCCCGCTGAGAGGCCATTCTGATAAAATCAAAGTTCTGACCATTGCTGATCTGTTTGCCGACGTGATCCATAAGGTATACAAGTACAAGTCCATTACCAAGAACTTTATCGTCTGATGATCGGAATCCGGAACACGGAGACGGAACATCAGTACCCTTGTTCAGGCTGACCGCGGGTCACAAACATAAGTTTTTAAGGAATTGTCATTATTCATTCACAATTAATAATTAATAATTATATTTGCCCTCCTTTTTAAACCACTGTTTATTATTAAACAATGGTGTAATGGGGAATCCGGAATGACCGGAATTCCAAGTAGCACATTGTAGAATTGTTTAATTAATTATTAAAATGAAATCGATTAATTTAAAAGTTACCCTGCGCAAAACCACAGGTAAAAAAGATGCCAGAAAACTGAGAAAAAGCAGTCAGGTACCCTGCGTATTGTACGGCGGTAAAGAGAATCTCCATTTTTATGCCGAAGACAGAGCATTCAAAGACCTGGTGTATACCCATCATGTTTATATCGTCAACCTCGATATCGAAGGAAAGCAACATCAGGCCGTCATGAAGGAAATTCAGTTTCATCCCGTAACGGACAGGCTGGACCATATTGACTTTGTTGAGGTTACATCCGACAAGCCTGTTGTCATCAGTTTACCTGTTGAAATTACAGGTAGTTCCGTCGGCATCAGGGCTGGTGGAAAACTAAGACAACGCAAAAGATTAATTAAGGTTAAAGGACTGATTAAACATTTGCCTGATTCTCTGGTGATTGATATTTCAGATCTTGATATAGGACAATCTGTTTTGGCCGGTGATTTAAAATATCCTGAAGTGGAAATACTTGAACAGCACCGTGCACTGGTTGTTGGTGTTATTTCTTCAAGAGTTGCTGCAAAGGGTATGGAAGAGGGTGCTGAAGGTGCTGCCGCCGCTGTCGCTGCTCCTGCTGCTGCCGCTGCTCCTGCCGCTGCAGAGGCTAAAAAATAATAATTCAGTAATGCTTTGAAATACCTGGTTACCGGACTGGGTAATGTTGGTGACGAATACCACGAAACCCGTCACAATATTGGATTTATGATATTGGATGCCCTGGCAAAGGCATCCGGTATTGTTTTTGCCGACAAGAGGTACGGATTTATCGCTGAATATCGTTATAAAGCGAGAACCTTTTTGTTGTTGAAACCCAATACCTATGTGAATCTGAGTGGAAAATCCGTGAATTATTGGTTACAGGCAGCATCGGTTCCGAAAGAAAATCTGTTGATCCTCGCGGATGATCTGTCCCTGCCTTTTGGGACCATCAGACTTCGACCCAGAGGAGGAGATGGCGGGCACAATGGACTTTCAAGTATCATTGAGGTGTTAGGCAGCCAGGATTTTGCCCGACTCAGATTTGGGATCGGCGGTGATTTCCCCTATGGAACACAGGTGGATTATGTGCTGGGCAAATGGACCGCGGAAGAAGTGGGTCAGCTCCCTGAGAAAATTACCCTGTGCCATGACATCATACGGAGCTTTGGTACCGTGGGAATCGACAGGACCATGAATACCTATAATAATCGCTAAACGGTATATGAACGGCACAAACGTTTGGCGGATCTCTTTCTTTATGTCCTTTGTCACAGTCGCCTTTCCGTTAAAGTTTTGTTAATAAGCGCATAACTTATAGAATTGTAATAACTTCGCATTTCTTATTCATGATATGCGTCCCTCGAACTTTAAAATTATCCTTTTCGTTTCAACGTTTGCCCTGTTGGGACTGGTATTTACACAAACTTTCTGGATCAGGGAAGAAATCATTCTTGGCAGAAAACAATTTGATCACCGGGCTGATAATGCCTTAAGGGACATCGTGGAAGAATTGCGCGATTATAATGACAGCGCTTCGAGATTTGCTGGACGGATTGTTCCCTGCATAAGGCCCGGAAAGCCAAGGAACATTCTGGATGTACTGGATACTGCTCTCCTTGAAGAATTGATAAAAAAGTACATAGATTATCACTTGCTGGACAAAACCTATCATTACGCCATTGTCAAAACTGCCAATGATTCTGTGATTTACCGTTCAGCCGGATTCCCATCAGCAGACTTCTCAACGGCTCCCTATAAAGCCTGCCTCAGTGCCATTTGGAAAGATGCTTACTATCACCTGGCTTTGTATTTTCCACATAAGAACAAGGCAGCTTTCTTTGAACAGGGTATCTGGCTCGGCCTCACTTTTCTTTTCCTTACGATCATTACCCTCGGCGTGGCCATTATTGTTATCACCTATCTGCGGCAGAAGAAACTTACAGAAATGAAAAATGATTTCATCAATAACATCACCCATGAATTTAAGACTCCGGTTTCAACCATAGCCATTGCCTCAGAAGTCCTGATGAAGTCGGAACCCAAATCACTCCCTGAAAGGGTGCAGCGGTATTCAAAAATCATATACGACGAAAATGAGCGTATGCGGCTTCAGGTGGAACGCGTGTTGGAGATCGCACAGCAGGATTACCATGAGATCCGGCTAAATCCTGTTGAACTGGATGTGCACAAATTGCTCAATGCCATCATTCCTTTGCTGTGTATGGAAAAAAGTGAAAGGGAAGTCAGGGTTCACTACCGGCTGGAAGCAATAAATCCCATAATTTTTGCCGATCGGATGTACGTTACAGGCATTATTACCAATATTACAGAGAATGCCATCAAGTATTCCGGAAGCAATCCCGAGTTAAAGATTATTACCGCCGACTACAAAGAAGGTATCCTTGTATCATTTACTGATAATGGCATTGGGATGAACCGTGAATCTCTGAAACATGTCTTTGAGAAATTCTACCGTGTACCTACCGGAAATATTCATAATGTTAAGGGATTCGGATTGGGACTGTATTATGCAAAAACCATGGCGGAGGCTCATGGCGGAAAAATTACCGTGACCAGTGAATTGAACAAAGGAAGCCGGTTCGATGTTTATCTGCCGAGAACAACCAACGTCTCATAAGTCAGGACTGATGATAAAATCAAAGGGAAGAATATTGCTGGTTGAAGATGATAAAAACTTAGGCATTGTCATCAGTGACTTCCTGGAAATGTCGGATTACCAGGTAGTTCATAAGGAAAATGGCCAGGATGGACTGCATGAGTTTTTTAAAGGCTCCTATGATCTTGTATTGCTTGATATTATGCTTCCCCTGGTAGATGGATTTACTGTGGCAGAAGAAATCCGGAAACATGATTGTGAGGTCCCCATTGTTTTTATGACGGCCAGGACGATGAAGGAAGACAAGATCAAGGGTTTCAGGATCGGTGCCGACGACTATATCACCAAACCGTTCAGTACCGAGGAACTCAAACTGAGAATCAATGCCATTCTGCGACGCGTAAACAGCAAGGCGGATACTGCCTCCAAAACAATTCTGTATACTATCGGAAATTATACTTTTGACTTCACCAATCATCTTTTGTCCTCATCATCCGGGAAAAACAGGCTTACAAAACGTGAAGCCGAACTCCTTCATTTACTTTGTCTTAATATAAACAATGTACTGCGCCGGGAAGTTGCCCTGAAAACCATTTGGGGTGAAGATGATTATTTCATGGGGCGCAGCATGGACGTCTATATTACCAAACTCAGAAAATTACTCAGCGGAGATCCCGCAGTATCCATTGTGAACATCCACAATACCGGATTTAAACTGGAAGTTACCAACAATAACTAGACCTTGATGACCTACTCACCGAAGTTTTTGTTATCTTTCCGGCCTGCAAAAATCTCATTAATTTAGGGAGTGGTAACCATGTTTTCAGCCGGTCTATGACAAAAAACCGTACACCTTTTCCGCGCGTATTCTGGATCGCCAATTCGGTAGAGATTATTGAAAGGTTCGCCTATTATGGTATTTATATGGGGTTTCCTGTTTATTTTGCCACATTGGGCTATAAAACCGAACAACTGGGAATCATTCAGGGTTTGTTCCTTTTCATTTCCTACACGGTACCTGTGCTGTCAGGTACATTCGCGGATAAATTCGGATTTAAAAAAGTACTTTTAATATCTTACCTGGCTTATCTGCCCTCCATTTTACTGTTGATTTTAACAAAGTCCTTTTCGGGTATTGCCTTATCCATGCTCAGCATCGGACTGGCAGCAGGCATTTTCAAACCACTGATATCTGGTACCGTGAGGGTTGTAACTGATCATACCAACCGCACAGTAGGTTTTGGTGTTTTTTATGCCATGGTCAATATCGGCGCATCTTTTGGACCAATGATTCTCGGTCGTCTCAGGGCCATCTCCTGGGAATATGCTTATATTGTTGCCGCCATTTCCATCGGAGTCATGTTCCTGGTCACACTGTTTTTCTATAAAGAACCCGAAAGAAACATTGAAAGTGAAACGCTCTCCAAAAAATTCAGGGATATGGGAGAAGCACTTTCCGATATCAAGTTTGTAACATTCCTGGTCATTCTGGGCTTGTTTTTCTGGCTTCCGTTCTGGTCATTTTTCAATTTATGCACCAAGTATATCGAGACTACCCTTGATGGTGCTACCCTGTACCACAATATCCGATCCGTTTTAGGTTCGGGTGTTGCCAACTTTCTGTCAAAAGACTATGAAGGCACCCGAAAAGTTTTGGGCGAAACGATCTCGCATACCGGTTGGGTGATCATGGTTTTTCAGGTTTTTATTGCCTGGCTCTTTGAACGTTTCCATCCAATACCTTCCTTTGTTTTCGGACTTTTGGTTTTTAGCATCGGATTCGGATTCATTGGATTGGCCGGAATTACTTTCCCGGCATGGATCTTCCTGGGTATATTCCTCGTTGCCATTGGTGAAATGATATGTTCTCCCCGTATTCAGGAGTATATTACCTGGCTGGCCCCAAAGAGAAAGCAGGTTTGTATATGGGTTCCAATTTCCTCGCCATAGGTATTGGTGGTTTTCTCAGCGGAGTCATATATACTTCACGTGTATACAATCATTTTGAAAGCACTGGTCATACTGAATACTTATGGCTGATACTGGCAGCACATGTGCTGGCAGGCATGGCCGCCATTCTTTTGTTTTCACGGTTTGCCGGACACTTTAAGGAACAGGAGATTTAAAAAGAACATCATGCGCAGTAAACCTTCGGGTATCGGATATGCACTTAGCTATGAAAAAGAGCCTGTATTTCTATAGTATCCTGTTGGTAGTCGGTTTAGCTGCGATTTGGGTGACCTTCGCCAGCGGACAAACCTTGAACATTGAGGAGGTGTCAAATACTGCAGCGGGCAGTTCCGTGATAAAGGCGGGAAGGCATCTTCAGCAGTTCACTGACAAGCTTCTGCAGGCTCCCGGAATTTTGATACTGCAACTGATCATCATCATGGTGGTTGCGCGGATCATGGGGTACCTCTTTCAGATGTTCGGTCAGCCACTTGTTATTGGAGAGATTGTTGCCGGACTGATCCTGGGACCCTCTGTCCTTGGCTCCATTGCTCCACAGGTGTCAGGTTTTCTTTTTCCGGAAGATTCAATCCATATCCTTCAACAGCTCAGTCAACTTGGCCTGATTTTCTTCATGTTCATCATTGGCATGGAACTCGATACACAGTCATTCCGTAAATCTGCCAATAAAGCCTTTCTCATCAGTTTGGCCAGTATTGTCATTCCATTTATTTCCGGCGTTATACTGGCCTATTATCTGTATCGTGACTATTCTTCCCATCATATACAATTTGCTTCCTTCGCTCTTTTCATGGGAACCACCATGTGTATTACCGCTTTCCCGATCCTGGCAAGGATTGTCCAGGAACGTAAGCTCACCCGCACTCCTGTCGGCACAATGGCCATTACGGTGGCAGCCATCGGCGATGTTGTTGCCTGGTGTATACTGGCGGTAGTGATCGCCATTGTCAAAGCCGGAGGATTAAGCCATTCTTTTCTTACCATCGGGCTTTCCATCCTCTACATCTTTTTGATGTTCAAGGTCGTGAAGCCTTTCATGTATCGACTGGGGAGAGTATATTCAAGCCGGGAAACCATGGGAAAACCAATCGTGGCTTTTATTTTTCTGCTGATTCTCATTTCTTCCCTCTTTACTGAAGCCATTGGCATTCATGCTTTATTTGGCGCATTTATGGCTGGTGTTGTCATGCCCGAGAATTTAAATTTCAAACGTATTTTTACCGAAAAGATCGAGGATGTATCCCTGGTCATCCTTTTACCCTTGTTTTTTGTTTCCACAGGCCTTCGCACGGAGATCGGCCTGATCAATACCGGACATCTCTGGTTGATTTGCCTTTTAATTACACTTACTGCCATTGTTGGCAAATTCGGCGGAACGCTGCTGGCGTCCAGATATGCCGGTTTGAATTGGAACCATTCGCTGACCCTGGGTGTTCTGATGAATGCCAAGGGACTGATGGAGCTGATCGTTCTGAACATCGGATACGACCTTGGCATATTGAGTCCGGAAGTATTCGCGATGCTGGTGCTGATGGCGCTTGCAACAACCCTGTTAACCGGACCGGGATTGAACCTTATCGGGTTATTTCGACCCAGGAAAGCACCGCAAATCATCCGTGAAAAAGCATATAAAATTATGTTGTCCTTTGCCAATCCGAAAATGGGAGGAACATTGCTGAATCTTACGCATCAGTTAATATCAAAAAAAGCAGGTGAAACCCTTTTTACCGCCCTGCATATTTCACCCCGTACCGATTTATCACCCGATGATGCCATGGTTTTTGAGAAAGAAAGCTTTGCTTCGGTGCGTCGTTATGCTGAAAAGAACGGACTTTCGCTCAGTACGATCTACCGGAACACCAATGACATTCATGGTGAGATTATGGAATCGTGCAAACTAGAAAAACCGGATTTTCTAATCCTTGGAAGTGCCAGATCGGTTTTCAGCACCGATATCCTTGGCGGTATACTGAAACGGATCATCACCGAAGCTCCCTGTGATGTGCTCATTTTCAATGAGCGCAATTTCAACGAAATACAATCGGTTTTGGTGGTTTACTTCGGAAATGGCGATGAGTATCTTTTTGATTATGCCAGGATGCTTAATCATCACAACAACCGAAAATTTTACACTTACCATCGTGGGCTTGAAAACAAAGAATCTGCGGATGCCTTTAATAATTCAGGCATTCCCATGGTACCGGTTACCGGTAGCCTGTTGCAGCCGGCCTTCCTTCGATCCATCGATCTGGTCCTTGTTTCAGAATACAATTGGAAGGCTCTCGAGGAAAAACACAACATGCCGGTAAGCAAGTTCCCTTCCCTTCTGATTATTCATAAGGCTAAGAACGGGAACAGGATCCTCATAGAGGATTAAAGAATTACCTCTGCCATCCTCTTATATTCACTATTCAATTCTACTGTACGCCTGCCGGCAGGTTTCGCCTTTGACTAATACCTCATATGCCTTTTCCTGTAAACCCATATTCCCAGCGCAAAATACAGTATGCATAAGATTACAAGAGAGATTATTTCGGGTAAAATGCCTGAAAGACCCTCCTGCATGACCAGCAGCTTGTTGAGTGCTGATACGGCATGTGTCGGAGACATCAGGCTAATCACTGAAAACCCGTAATTTCCCACAGAAAACGAGGGGGAGAGATTTATGGGAAACATGGCGCCGGTGAAAAACATAAATAAAAAGAGGGGGAAATTGCCAATGATCAGGACCTGCGTCACAGACCTGGAAAATGCCGCAATGAACAGGCTAAAGGCAATAATAGAAATGGTGGTTAATATCACGATCAGCAACACCGGTATAACGGCACCCTGAAAACTGTATCCGAAAGCAGCAGCCACTGAAAGGGTAAGGAACACCGACAATAAACCAACAAGGATCTGTACTACCGTGATACCCCCCATGAGTTCAAGTGTAGTTACCCGTGAGAGCTTAAGCCGGAGCATGGTTTTGTTTTCCACTTCCGCAATCATGGCTACCGAGGCAGTCAGCATCAACATGATTATTGAAAAGATGACCAATCCCGGAACAGCCAGTTCAAAATCGTTTAATACTCCTGAGCTCCCGATCCCGGTCTCAACAAAATGAAATGGCGGTTCAATACCGGTTTCTGCAACAACAAAATCGGATACAAAACTGTATGCGAGAATTGCGGTAATGATATAACTGATGTCGGTGATATTCCCCAGAAATTCAAGTTCAAATGGTTTCAGGCTGTCACCTGATGCAGTTTGACGTAAAAACCTGGTAAAATCTTCGGGTAGTATCATCACCAGGTCCGCTTTTCTGTTCTTTAACCTTTTCTCTGCTTCGGACCTGGATTCAACCTGTGCTATTTTGCACGCTTTGTCCTGCACAAGAATAAGCCTACTGATCAGCGTATCGCCAAGATTAAGGGTGGCGGAACCCATTAATCCCTTATCCTTATTTATAACAAGGATGTCATAGACCGGCGCATAGCTTTCGGTGATAAGATCATAGACCATGACAAAGAAAGGCGCCGTGCTGATGGTAAGCAACAGAAGCCAGAAACTTCTTGCCTGCTCTTTCAGGGACTTTTTGATCACACCGGTTATTCTCATGATCCTTTGGCAGTAATGGTGATTATTCCCGTAGCCGTTTACCGGTAAGCTGTATGAAAACATCTTCCAGAGTATTGGCTCGCATTTTTATTTCAACACAGGTAAAACCCCCTTGTTTCAATTTCCCGGTAATAACCGGTATCATTTCAATTGCGTTCCGTTCACGGACCAGGATACTGGATCCGCTGATCGAGGCATTGGGGGTAATTTTGCTCACGATCTCCCCTGCTTCCTTCATCTCCTGCCCGGTATCGGCCTGAATCGAAAATTCCAGCACATCCCCCACCCCGGCTGTTTTTTTCAGGTTCTCCGGTGTATCGGTTAACAATAGCCTGGCCCTGTCGATGATGGCAACTTGGTCAGACAGCCTGTCGGCCTCATCCATATTGTGTGTGGTAAGAATGACCGTTTTTGATTTACGCAAACCCCGTATGAAATCCCTTACCATGATCCGGCTTTGCGGATCGAGACCTGCTTCCGGCTCATCCAATACAACAATTTCCGGGTCATGCACCAGGGCAAGACAAAGATTAAGCCTTCGTTTCATTCCTCCCGAGAGGGTCCCTCCGAGTTTATGGATCTTATCGGTCAGCCCCAGACGCTCCAGAAGTATTAATCCCGCCTTTTTCGCCTCCTGCTGAGGCATCCCATACATCTCCCCCATGAATACCAGCTGTTCAAGGCAGGTGAGTTTCGGCCAGATGATCACTTCCTGGGGACAAAGGCCGAAGCTATTCCTCCTTCCGTGCCCATGAACGGTCTGTTGACCATGGATGAAGATTTGCCCGGCATCCGGTTGGATCAGGCCGCAGATCATATTGATGGTAGTACTTTTCCCGGCACCGTTAGGACCAAGAAAACCAAAGATCTCTCCCTGGTAAATGTTGAGGTTCAGGTTATCTACAGCTGTAAGATCGCCGTAACGTTTGGTCAAACCGCTTACCCTGATCACCAAATTGTTGGTTCCGTGGGAATTCATGAAAAAGTTTGCAATAATTTAGGCCAATCAAGGTATAAAAATTAATACGACCTTACAAGATCCGCCCATCAATTTATTGTTCTTATCTTAACTCGTCGGCCTTATTTCATGCAGTGGTCCTACTATTTTGCCAGCTGACTGGCTTAGGTCCATCAGTACATTCTCTGCAGAAATCCAACCCATGCATTTGACATTGCACTAATCCAAGGCAGAAAAAGTATCCCCTTCACCCAGATCTCCTGTTCGGAATCCTTTTAAAAACCAGCTTTTACGCTGTTCCGACGTTCCATGGGTAAAGGCGTCCGGTACAACGTAACCCTGTGACTGCAATTGTATTCTGTCATCTCCAACGGCAGCTGCCGCATTTATAGCCTCCTCCACATCGCCCTCTTCGAGAATATCCTTTGTTTTCTGCGCATAATGTGCCCAGATACCAGCCAGGAAATCAGCCTGCAATTCAAGTTTTACCAGGTTCCTGTTGTACTCGGTTTCACTCACCCTGCCTCTCAGGTTATTTAACTGTTCGGTTGTGCCAAGAAGCTTCTGAACATGATGCCCAACCTCATGGGCAATGATATAAGCCATGGCAAAATCTCCCGTAGCGCCCAGTTTTTGCTGAAGCTCTTCCAGAAATGAAAGGTCGATGTAAACTTTTTCATCGCCGGGACAATAAAAAGGGCCCGTAGCTGAGGAGGAATAACCGCAGGCTGACTCAACAGATCCGCTAAACAGCACCAGAGTTGGTTCCCGGTAAGAGCTGCCGCTTTCATTGAATAATGTATGCCAGATGTCTTCCGTATCCTTTAATACCACAGAAGCGAACTGCGCCAATTCTTCTTCGGCCAGAATAACCGATGAATCAACAGCGGTGCTTTCAGCCCCCCCGATTGCAGATTGTTCACGATCTGGGATGGATCCCCTCCGAGCAACCATACAATTACTAGTATGACAACCGTACCAATAGTACCCCCGGTCACCATCTTTCCGGTACTCATTCCACGCCGGTCCTCTACATTACCGCTTTGTTCACGTCCCTTCCAACGCATACAGTATGACTTAATGGTTCATGAATGACTGTTCATTGCTAATGTCCGCTGATAATCCTAACGCCCAGCGGTTAATTGATCCTGGTATTCTTTCAGTTCCTTCCATCTTCCCTCATAGGCCATCTGTGCCTGTGCAGGCCAGGTTTTGGGTTCATGGATATTGTAATTCGGGCCTCCGTCAGTCAACAGGATTTCCTTTATCTTGTCGGCAGAGGTTTGGGATAACTGGTACCAGGTAGAAATACCCCGGTTTTTCAACAGGGATTCTATTTTTTCACCAATACCCTCAACAATCTTCAAGTCATTTTCAACAACCTTCATGTTGAATGCTGACCTTGCAGCCGCCGCATCAAAAGGTTTGGTTTGTTTGTCTTTTTGCTGTAAACAGGCTTCAAGTTTCATTTTCAGCTGTTCATTTTCAGTTTCAAGGGCAAAGAACCTTGCACGTCTTATCCTTCGGCTGAAATAACCGATAAAAAAACCCAGTAATGCTGCAACGATTAACGCAACCAGTATAAATACCAGATCTGATGCAAATCTTTCATTCATATCTTTAGAATTTAAATAATGTGAATTTCAACTCTGCGATTTTTTTTACGACCCTCCGGGGTATTGTTATCACCTGCCGGTTCGAGGGAACCTTTGGCCGTGGTCTCAATTTTCATTTCGTCTATTCCTGATGCCATCAAAAGTTGTTTGACAAAACCGGCCCGCTGTGCCGTAATCTTTAGATTAACCGCTTCCGATCCGGTATTATCCGCAAATCCTGTAAGCATCACCATTTTCCCGGGATTTTCCATTAAATATTCTTTTAAACAGAAGAAAATACTGATTGTCTTCTTCGCCCGGCTGACAGGTAACCATCCCTGTATCAAACCATAAGGTATGCCGGGGTGGTTCACTGGTCTGATCCGGGGATCCAGTATTGACCGTTAAGCTATCGGCATTTAATGAAACGGTTTGGCTTTCATCCTTTGTGATATCAGCAGTGCCTGCACGGCAGTCGTTTCTGATATTGCAAACATAGCAATATGTACATCCTGCTATCCATAAGATCAACAGCGCTGTGAAAAGAAAAATTGCCTTTTTCATTTCGTTTTTTACTAAATATATGAAATATTTTCAGAAGCGCAACTGAACCAGGCAAAAAAAAAGGTTCTAATCAATTGACGGCGAAACATATGTGTTTAAACAGGCAGAGACGCATTTATATTGCGTCTCTGTCAATGTTGATCCTGCGTCGCGGCGTATGTGGGCATTACTGGATTCGAACCAGTGACCCCTACCCTGTCAAGGTAATGCTCTAAACCAACTGAGCTAAATGCCCGCGAATCACGACAAAAGTAACACAAAATTTTCAAAATCAAATTTACGGGTTAAAATGTAAAGCAAATTACTTTTTTGCGTATACAGGATAAATTGAATGCGATGAACAAAGTAAAACATACTATGATTGCTGTCTTTGCGTTTCTGCTACTCAGCAGTTCCGCATGGGTAAAGCTCACGCTAATAAGACCTTCGGAAATTGTATTGCCGGAATATGTAACGACCATAGCGATACTTGACAGAACCAAACAGGAGGAAACCACCCAGAACAAGATCGAACAGGTAGTGACAGGTGAAGTTTTCCGGCAGGACGAACAGGCTGTTCTGAAAGTTGCCGAAGGTTTTACCGATGCCTGTGCGGGTATGAACCGATTTAAAACGGTCCGTACTGCAGAAAGGTTTTCCGGCAATGGCACCAAAACAACCTTTCCAACTCCCCTTGACTGGAAAATCGTCAGTGATATTTGCGATAAACACCAGGCAGATGCCCTGCTTTCCATGGAGATATTCGATACGGATTTTATTTTGGCGCATGTACCCGTTAAGATTGATATCAAGGATGATCAGGGTATTGTTTCAACAAGGGTTGAGTTCAAAGCCACAGGTGTCGCCGTGATTAATATTGGTATCCGATTGTATGATGCTGCCGGCAGAACAATTATCGATGAATACCAGACCACCCACAGGTTGAACTTCGACGCCCAGGCCAGCACTCTGCAGGCTGCAATGAATCAGTTGCTTGATAAGGTTGAAGCCATTAACCGGGCAGGCTTTGATGCAGGATTTGTATACGGACAGCGGATAACACCAACGTATTACAGTGTAACCCGTTACTTTTTTGACAAACCGAAAAAAGAGCTGGGAACAGGAGTAAGGTATTCCGAAGTGGCGGATTGGCAAGGCGCCATAGATGCATGGTTAAAGGTTGTGGAAAAAGGTGATCGAAAAGATGCCGGCAGGGCTGCTTATAATATAGCCGTAGCCTATGAGGTCCTGGGCGATCTCGAAGCAGCAAAAAAATGGGCTGCCCGTTCCCATACCGAGTTCGAGGAAAAAGATGCCGATGAGTATTATAAAATGCTGACCAGCCGTATCCGGGAAGAGGCGGTAGTAAAGCAGCAGATCCCGGAATTAGAACCGGTAACGCGTAATGAGTAATTAAATTTCCCTCTCTCCACGTTCCACCTGTAAAAAAATCTGGGACAGAATGGCCAGCAGCTTGCTGAATGACGCCATGGCTATTTCTGTTTCCCGGCTGACCGATTGTTTTTTCAAACGAAGCAATAACAAACCAT
The DNA here is from genome assembly GCA_963800645.1 of uncultured Bacteroidales bacterium. Classification (GTDB taxonomy): domain Bacteria; phylum Bacteroidota; class Bacteroidia; order Bacteroidales; family UBA10428; genus UBA5072. The sequence continues at coordinate 363,658 of CAWDBX010000010.1, forward strand.
ACAAGGCATTTAAGCTGGCTTCGATATCACCGGCGGCCGGATTTGCTGATTTTCTTCTGAATTCCTCAAGATAGGAAGCAGCTTTCCGGTATATCTCGTGATAGGCATCTTCCTCATCATGATTGATCAGCCGGATGTGAAGGTCCGTCATCTCTGCTATCAAAGTATTCAGTATACTTAAATGCCCCTTTTCCTGAATTCCTTCGCGGTACATCATCAACATCAGGTTGGCGTACCAGTCGCGTACCTCATTTTTAATTTTCGCCGGCTGTGAATACTGCGATATCAGGTTCTGTTCAATCAGATCGATATTAAAATGGTGAGCACGGATCAGATCTTCAACCTGCCACATGTAAAGAATGTACTCGGCAATGTTTGTTTTGCGTTTTTCTTTGGCAATCAGCATACCTTTAAGAGTGATGAGCCATGCATAACGATCAACCGGTGGAACACCCCAGTTACCCGTTACGCATCACCCGTTGCTATTTCTAATGTCATCCAATAATCTCCGGTCTTTCTTTGTTGGTCTTCCCGCTCCTCTGTCGCGTTTAAAGAATGCTTCTTCATTTATTTTCAATTTTTCCAACTCTTCAGGTGATGTAAGATCATTAACGAATTCTTTCACCCGTTGAGCAGGCAATCTGTTATGAACCAGTTCCTTAACCTGTAATGTGTAAACAACAGGCAGTTTACGGACAAAAACTATTTCTCCCTCCTTCAGCTCACGTGATGGTTTTACCTCCATCCCGTTAATGATGATCCTGCCTTTTTTGCAGGCTTCAGCAGCCATGGTCCGGGTTTTGTAAATCCTGACCGCCCAAAGCCATTTATCTATTCTAACTTTTTCCGGAACGCTCATTTCAGGAAGTAAAAAGAATCAAACAAAGATAGCCAATTAACGATATTAAATAAAAAAGACCGTCCTCTGACGGCCTTTTTCACATTAAACAAAACTACTAACTAAACCAACTTGGGCAAATCTTTATGTTGTATTCTGAGTGTTCAGTTTCAATTGCTTTTGTTTCTGTTTTCTGTCTGATATTACGCATGAAAAGGATGGATGTTCCGAATATTCTGTGAAGGAGGAGATGGTGTTGATGAACGCGGGGATTTTGTCCATTAAATTAAGAAACACGCTTCCAGGGTCCTGGAACCCCTGAAGCGTGTTTCTTAAAATTCATTCTTTACCGCCGCCAGGGATGGCAGTATGTGGTAATTCTCTTCCACGGCAGAACCTACCACAACTCCATTGGCTCCTGCCCTGTATAGTTTCCGGATATCTTCAGGCGTTCTTATGCCGCCTCCCACGATCAATGGGATGGATATATTGTCTTTTACCTGCATCACGATTTCTTTTTTCACCTGATCATTTGCGCCGCTTCCCGCCTCGAGATAGATCAGTTTAAGGCCAAGCTGCTCTCCGGCCAACGCGGTGGCTACCACTATGTCGGCCTTTTCAGAGGGTATCGGCCGTGTATTGCTGATGTATTCCACAGAGGATAAATAGTGGCCATCAACCAGAATATAACCCGTAGGTATGATTTCCAGGCCCGACTTTTTCAAATATTGCGAGGCCAATACATGGTTCCCGATGAGGTATTCCGGATTCCGGCCGGACAATAACGACAGCAGCAGAATGCCATCGGCCCTGGAGCTGAGCTGCAGCAGGTTCCCGGGGAATAATACAACCGGAATATCGGTGATGCTTTTAATTGCAACAATGGTCTCGTCAATCGGAAGAGAGATAAGACTGCCTCCTACCAGAATCAAATCAACGCTAACCCTGGAAGCCGAATCGACCGTTCGTTTTAGTTCATCTCCGGCATGCTTTTCCGGATCGATCAGCAGGGAGAATACTTTACGTTCCCCGGAAAAAAGCGATTTGTATATTTCAGAATCCATAAATCCTTTGTCTTCTCCATTCAACAATCACTATTTGCAGCACCATACCACTACATAATTACCAAGACTGAAATAATTCAGATTGAAAAGTTCATTTCGTGCGCGGTTATGCACACGACCAAGGATTACACCTTTTTCCTGAGGTTGAAATGCTTCAATGGTAAGATTCTCCTTAAAATTGATATCCTGTTTGTCGCATATTTTATACAATGCCTCCTTGGCGCACCAGTGAATGTACAGGTGGTATTTTTTATGCTCCTCATCCCTGGTGATCACATCATTTTCATTGACAAATTTATGAGAAATGCTGCCAATGCGATGTGACATATACTCCAGATCAATACCGACTTTCTTTTTATCGCTCAGCAGAATCGATGTCAGGTCGCGCGAATGGGAAATACTGATATAATAAGAATTACCTTTTATAAAAGGCTTTCTGTTGCCATTATAATAGATGGACAATTCTTTGTCGGTCATTTCCTTCAGCAATACCCTCACACTCAGCCATTCTATCTTTCTGGGGGTGTGAGTGAATCGCTCAAGTGCTTCAAGCTCTTCGCGGGTAAGGGTTATTTTCGATAAAAGTGTATCAAGATCCTCGGTGATCTTCCAGATACCCAGCTGGCAACCGCAATCCAAATGCTCATTCATAATTATAGCCATGGCGTCGACGTGTTAGTGGGTTACTTCCATTGAAGTGTTTCTATCAGGTGTTCCAGGTCGGCTGAAAAAAAGTTAATCACTGGTGCAAGAGAATCTTTGTTGGGGATGACACTGAAATACAATGCTCCACTTAGAAAATTGTCAGAACTGTCAGTCGCATAAAAACTTAGCGACGAAGCAGTATTGCCTTTTATGTCAAAGATCATACCATGAACCTGACGGTCAGGAAAGGAAAAGGGCCGTTCAATAATATCATCAGCTTTGATAATATGCTTGTAGGCAAGGGTGCGGATATCCTCGACATGCAGGTTAAGATTCCCGTGCAGCGTTTTATAGGTGATGTGTATGATCCCTTTGTAACCGGGAAATTCCATATTTACCCAGCAAGGTTCAGGATTGCTGCCCCGGTAGGGGACCATTCTTGCATAAACGGGAACATCAAAACTGTAATGGCAGTCAGTCTCATAGGGAATGTACTTCTTTTCAGGGAAATCTATCCTGAAATAGCTTCTTGGTTTTGGGGTATAGGATTTTTTGCATCCTGCCAAAGCAATGATCAGGATGAATAAAGCCAGGATGAGCAAAATGCCTGGATTTTTTGTGACGCCTTTACACTTTCTCTTCATCCCTGGTTTTATTTTTCAATGTTACCTGGATTTGCTTAATCCGACGCTGATCAACGGATTTTATCGTAAAGTCAAATCCTTTGCAGGTTATAATCTCATTCTTCCGGGGTAACTCACCTTTCAGCTCGAGGATCAACCCGGCCAAAGTCTCCGCCTCACCTTTCAGATCATCAAAAATCTCTTCGGGAACATTGAACACTTTAAAAAAATCATTCAACAGAATCTTACCTTCCAAAAGGTAGTTGTTTTCGTCAATTCTCACGTAAAAAACCTCATCATTATCCGATTCATCCGTAATTTCCCCGACAATTTCCTCCAGTATGTCTTCCAGGGTGATAATTCCAGACGTTCCACCGTATTCATCAATCACTACGGCCATATGAATTTTGGTTGTCTGAAATTCCTTCAGAAGGTCATTGATTTTTTTAGTTTCAGGAACATAATACGGAGGCCGCATGAGAGACTGCCAGTTGAAGGAATCCGGTTTACCAATAAAGGGCAGCAGATCTTTAATATAAAGAATTCCTTTGATGTTATCCATATCCTGATTATAAACAGGAATGCGTGAATACCCCGATTCGACCACAAGATTGATAAGTTTTTTAAAACGGGTCTGTATCGAAACCCCGATGGCATCCACACGGGGGGTCATAATTTCACTGGCAGAGATATTCCCGAATTTGACAATGCCTTCCAGTATTTTTTTCTCCTCGGTAATGCCATGTTCAGTAAGATCGAGCGCATCTGACAGATCATCCATGGAAATCACCTTTCCCTGTTGTGAGAACTTTTCCTGTATCAGCGCGGTGGATTTAATTAACAAAAAATTCAGGGGACGACAAACTTTTTCAGCAATTTCAAGGGGAGTGGCCATAAAGCTTGCTACTTTGCCTGCATACCGTATGGCGTAAATTTTGGGAAGAATCTCCCCGAAAAAAACAATGACAAGGGTTATTACTACCACCTCAATGATGAATCCCATGAGCGGGGCGTTCGAAAAATCGAAAAGTGCACTGCTGAGATAAGCTGAAATAACTATGATTCCGATGTTGACAAAATTATTGGTGACCAAAATCGTGGCCAGAAGCCTTTCAGGAATATTCAGCAGTTTAACAATGATCTGGTGGGTTTTGGATTTTGACGTCTCAAAAGAATCGATCTCCTTGGGTGATAAGGAAAAAAAAGCCGCCTCGGCACCTGAAACCAGGGCAGACAGAACCAGTAGCACCAAAATGGCAATTAGGGCAAAAAGCAAATCGAGGGTAAATGGATTCACGGTAAAACCAGATACCGAAGTGAATGCCTGGTAATAGGATTCTTCGCTCAATTCAGTTGTTAATTGCAAATTCAATAATTAAATCAAAAAGGCAGATCATTCGTGATTTCCGGTTCATCAACCTGTGTCTTTTCACCGGTAGTCTGATCTGTACCGGGAGCCTGTGCAGATACACCCGATTCATCTGGTTTTCTTCCGAGGAGTTGCATCACGTCGGCAACAATCTCCGTCGTATACCGCTTGTTCTTGTCCTTATCATCCCATGACCGCGTACGGAGCTTTCCCTCAATATATATCTGAGTGCCCTTTTTTACATATTTTTCAGCAACCTCAGCCAGGCCTCTCCACAATACCACACTGTGCCATTCAGTGGTGGTAATCCGCTCCCCGCTTTTGTTCTTATAAACGTCACTTGTAGCCATCCTGATGGTACAAACAGGTGTATTATTATCCAAATAACGGACTTCAGGGTCCTGTCCGACATGACCCACCAAAATAACTTTATTAACTGACATAGGATTGGTTTTAAAATTCTGGTAAAAATATAAAAATTATGGATTCAATTTTACAGTAATCCTTCCTGTTTCAAATCTTCCAGGTATTTGTCAATTATCCTCGGAACGGCAAATTCCGGCAAGCTTGTGAGCGAAATCCGTAAAAAATGAGTATCCGGTGCACCGGACTGAAAATCGGTCCTTATCTCAAAAAAGCTGCAATACAGGGTTTGATGAGTAAGCTGGTGCTTATAAGTTCTGGACAACACAACCGTCTTCATTGGCAGGTTGCCGAAGAAATCCTTCCATACCGGTAACGATATAAGTTGATCAGGATCCAAAGGTTGGTGGGATTCGATCAGGGGAAATTCATAAAGGGAGTTCCAAATATCGCTGCTGTTGCGCTTTTGAAGGTAAGTAAATCCGTTACTCCTTATAAATAAATAATTCAGATAGCGTATGCGGGCCTTTGCTCTGGCTTTTTTGACAGGTAACAGACTGATTTTGCCGTCACGATAAGCTATACATGATCCGGAAAGCACACAATGATTACAGTCCGGATTCCTGGGCAAGCAGACCAGGGCACCGAATTCCATCATGGCCTGATTGTGTATGTCGGGCCGTGAAGGATTTAAAATCTCCGTGGCTTTCTTTTCAAAAACACGCTTCCCCTCCGGGGAATCTATCGGTTTATCAATACCATACAGCCTCGATAATACGCGAAAAACATTGCCGTCAACCAGGGCTACCGGTTCCTTAAAAGCTATGGACGCAATGGCAGCTGCCGTATATGGCCCAATTCCCCTGAGCTTGATAAGTTCTTTGTATTCCCCGGGGAAAGCACCATTGAAGTCCCTTACAATGATTTTTGCCGTAGCATGCAGATTTCTGGCCCTTGTGTAATACCCCAATCCCTGCCAAAGCTTAAGTATTTCATCAATAGGAGCGTTTGCCAGATCGATGACAGAAGGGTATTTTTCAACAAATCTGAGGTAGTAATCCAATCCCTGAAGAACACGAGTTTGCTGTAGGATAATCTCAGAAAGCCATATGTGGTAAGGTGATTCCGATTTTCGCCAGGGGAGATCTCTTTTATTCGACAGGTACCAGTTTTCAATAATTTCAGAAACACTCATCAATCACTTTTAAATAAATATTACTAAAAGATGTCAAAATTAATGGATTACTATTTTATTTATCGAAGGAAATGCTTTATATTTGCAACTCATATTTTTGAAAACATCTAATTTATTGATAATTAAAGAATTTTAACAATGACGAAAGCGGATATTGTAAACGAAATCTCAAAAAACACCGGGATTGAGAAAATCACTGTTCAGAAGACAGTAGAAGCTTTTATGGAAGCTGTAAAAGACTCTCTGGTAATTAACAAGAATGTCTACCTGAGAGGGTTCGGTAGTTTCATAATTAAGAAAAGGGCAAAAAAGACGGCCAGGAATATTTCGAAAAATACCACCCTTATTATTCCTGCCCATAATATCCCTTCGTTTAAACCTGCAAAAACCTTTGTAAACAAGGTTAAAGCAAACGTTAAATAGGTTATTCCTGATAAACTGAAAAGAAAATGCCAAGCGGAAAGAAGCGTAAGAGACATAAAATGGCTACCCATAAACGTAAAAAACGTTTGCGGAAGAACAGGCATAAGAAAAAGAACAGATAGTCTGTAACTTATTGATTATAAGCTGAAATAAACCTAAAGCTGAACTTGTTTCACTTTAGGTTTATTATGTTTATTTAAAGGCGTTTGTCAGACTAATGAAACCAGTCGTTCGTCATAATATTGAGGAAATGTGAGCAAAGAATTAATTATTGATACATCATCCAGCGATGTTAGTATTGCTCTTTTAGAGGATAAAAAGTTAGTTGAGTTAAATAAGGAGAAAAGCAATCCCAAGTTTGCCGTTGGTGATATTTACTTAGGCAAAGTCAAAAAGCTGATGCCCGGACTCAATGCTGCCTTTGTTGATGTTGGTTATGAGAAAGACGCCTTTTTACATTATCTTGACCTGGGTCCTCAGGTCAGATCATTGCACAGATATCTGGATGCCTGCATGAATCGAAGGGGTAAAATTATCGCCTTTCAGAAATTCAAGCGGGAACGCGACATCGATAAAGAAGGAACCATAACTGACGTGTTAACTCAGGGACAACTGGTTATGGTACAAATCGCCAAAGAACCCATTTCAACCAAGGGACCACGTCTGACTTCTGAAATCTCCATCGCAGGCAGAAACCTTGTCCTGATGCCTTTCCACGACAAAGTTTCTGTTTCCCAGAAAATACAATCCGTTGAAGAAAGAAACCGGCTTAAGACCCTGATACAGAGTATAAAACCTCATAATTACGGCATTATTGTCCGTACTGTGGCGGAAGGAAAAAAGGTCAAGGATCTTGATATGGAACTTAAAGGTCTGGTGCGCAAATGGGAAAATGCATTTGATAACCTCAAAGGTATTAAACCACCCCACCTGCTTATTGGTGAGATTAACCGTACATCCGCAATTTTGCGTGACATCCTGAATGTATCCTTTAACAGCATTACGGTTGATGATGAAGTTATTTTCAGGGAAATCAAGGATTATATCAGTACCATTGCCCCTGAAAAGGAAAGTATCGTTAAACTGCACAAAGGTGACGTACCCATTTTTGAGCATTATGGTATTGAAAAGCAAATTAAGTCAGCCTTTGGCAAAACCGTTTCTTTTAAAAACGGTGCTTATCTGATCATAGAACATACCGAAGCGCTGCATGTGATTGATGTGAACAGCGGTAATCGTTCAAAAACGGTCTCCAACCAGGAATCCAATGCCTTTGAAACCAATCTGGCGGCTGCCGAAGAAATAGCCAGGCAGCTCAGACTTCGCGACATGGGAGGTATTATTGTCATCGACTTTATCGATATGCAATCGAGCGACCACAAGCAAAAGATCAACGAGAAGATCAAGCAGGCAATGGAACACGATCGCGCCAAACACAGCATCCTTCCGCTTAGCAAATTCGGCCTGATGCAAATTACAAGGCAGCGCGTCAGACCAGAAATGCATATCAGCACTACGGAAAAATGTCCAACCTGTAATGGTTCCGGAGAGATCTCTCCCAGCATCCTGTTCGTGGACAAAATTGAAAACCAGATCAGAACCCTCCTCGAAAAGGAGAGTCATCCCATGCTTATCCTGAAACTTCATCCTTATGTTGCTGCCTTCCTGAAACGAGGTTTAATACCCCTGAGCCTCAGATGGAGGTTCCGCTTCAAAACACGAATCAAGGTGGTGTCAATTTCCTCCTATGATTTCCTGGAATACCATATTTTTAACTCACGCAGCGAGGAGATTGTTTCTTAGCTTTCCTAGACTTTCACAAATAGCTTATTCCTGTACATATATCTCAGGATCAGGAAGATTACTAAAAATGCCCCAATAGCCCTGATAAAAGCATACCAGTCCCCAACAACCGGTTTCAAGCCACCGGTAAAAACTTCTGCCACCAGTCCAAAATCAAACAAGTGCCAGGCGGTGTAGGCCACAATGGAATTTGAACCTATGATCACAAATGCCTTTGCCCAACCCTGGAATTTAAGCACGTCAATAACCAGATAAAACAAGGCCAGTGCCAGGTAACACAGTCCGCCGGCAAAAAGAACAAAAGAACCGGTCCATATATGCTTGATTATCGGATGTACCGGATGCCATATCCTGGCAACAATGATGAGTCCGATTCCCAATAACCCCAACAGCCATACTTTTTGCAAGCCTTTACTTTCTGATTTCAGCAAATAACCTGCAAATACTCCCAGCATGGCGGTAGCCCCAAAATTCAGGCTGCTCAGAATCCAGGTATAGGTAGTTCCATCCTGAAATTTTCCCAGAATGGCCTTATCGATATACAAGGCTATGTTTTCATGGGGATTGTACAATCCGGCTGAAAGGCCAGGCATGGGTACCCATGCCATAAAAAACCAATAAACCAGCATAAGCCCCAGAGTTACCAGCAATTGCCAGCGCACGCCAAGGTATAAAACCAATACGGATGCAATCAGGTAACCCGCTGCGATTGATTGAAGCGTATTGCTGTAGAATTTGAATTCAGAAAAATTATAGCTCAGGAGATTTCCCTGCACTGCCATTCCCAATATCCAAAGGATCAGAAAACGCTTAATAATATGCGGCCATAAATCAGCACGCGAACTGTTCTTCCCCAGGCGGCTTGAAAAGGAATAAGGCATGGAAACACCGGCCAGCCATACGAAAAGGGGCATGATAATGTCATAAAACCTGAATCCCAGCCATTCGACATGATCAAGTTGTGTATTGATGAAATGGGTTGCAGGGGAATGAAATACGTTATCCAGACTTTTAAAGATGATTTCTCCACCCATGATCCAGAACATGTCAAAACCACGCAGGGCATCAACCGAAACTATCCTTGCGCTTTTTACTGTTTCAGGCCTGATCCTGTATTTTTCTAATGAAACCAGTGTCCTCATAATTCATGAATTTAATCTAAATTTGCACAATTTCTTAAACATAAACAATGAAACATAAGCTTCTTTCTCTGCTGGCAGTTCTGTGTATTTTTCAAATTACCTCATCACAGATCATTAAACCTGTTGATTGGACCTTTTCCACACGCACTATAGATAAAGAATATGTTGATCTAATTTTCTCAGCCACCATTAAAAGTCCGTGGCATATGTATGGCCTGAATATTGCAGAAGGCGGACCCATTCCGACTTCCATTATTTTTGAAAGCACAAAGGGATTTGTGGTCACCGGCAAACCCACCCAGTTACCCAAACCTGAAATAGTAGATGATAAAATTTTTAATATGAAGCTTGAACTGCACAGTAATCAGGTGACTTTCACCCAGCGGATCAAAAAAGTGCAGTCCGACAGCATAATCATCTCCGGAACATTGGAATATATGACCTGCAGCGATATGCAATGCATTTTGGGAGATCATGAGTTTTCATTCCGGTTAAAGGGGCTTGGAATAAATGAAGGAGCAACGGCAGATGCAGCAAAAGGACAACTGCAGGAGCCTGCTCCGGAGGTTGGAGAATCTCTTGACAGCGGATCTTTAGCGACAAACGATTCCATTCCTATGGCTGCCGCTGCTGCCACCGCTCCTGTAAAAAAATCCCTCTGGGGTGTTTTCTTCCTCGCCCTGCTGGCCGGTTTAGGCGGATTGCTTACACCTTGTGTTTACCCCATGATCCCCATGACGGTTTCCTTTTTTCTCCGGGGCAGCAAATCGAGGGCAAAATCCATTTCGGAAGCACTCGTATTTGGATTTTCCATCGTCTTCCTTTATACCCTTATCGGAGTATTGGTGGCTGTTTTCAAAAATCCCAATGCGGTAAACAATTTTACCACCCATTGGATAACCAATCTTATTTTCTTTCTCATTTTTCTCATCCTGTCTGCTTCCTTTTTCGGTATGTTTGAGATTATGCTGCCTTCGGGTTTTGCTAACCGGGTTGACCGGCAGGCCGATAAGGGCGGTTATATCGGAGCGTTTTTCATGGCCCTGGCCATGGCCATTCTGTCGTTTTCCTGTACAGGTCCGATTGTGGCATCATTACTGATCAAGGCCTCTCAGGGTGAGGTACTTGAACCTATTATCGGTATGGCAGGATTTTCTATTGTTTTTGCACTGCCCTTTACCCTTTTTGCCATCTTTCCATCGTGGTTGCAGGGGCTTCCAAAATCCGGAAGCTGGCTGAACGCCATAAAAGTATTCTTCGCCTTTATCATGCTGGCCTTTTCCATATACTTCCTTGGTAAAATTGATCAGTCCTATCACCTGAATCTCATCAGCCGAAATCTTTTTCTGAGTATCTGGGTGGTAATCTTTACACTTCTGGGTTTGTATTTGCTCGGGAAGATAAAATTCGCACATGACAGTGAACTTCCACACATCGGTGTGCCACGGTTCCTTTTTTCAGTAGCCAGTTTCTCCTTTGCCCTGTACCTGTTAACCGGCTTTTTTGGCAATGATTTAAAAGGACTATCTACCATACTTCCCCCTCCCGCCAGGGGTGTTTCTGCTGCTTCAGGGCAAGAGCAAGGATCTGTCCCTGCTGCCGGTCAGCTGTGCAATACCCCCAGGTATTCCGATTTTCTGACCCTTCCCCACAACCTGCAAGGATACTTTGATTATGAAGAGGCACTTGCCTGCGCCCGCGAAAAAAACAAGCCTGTGCTGGTCGACTTTGTTGGACATACCTGTTCCAACTGTAAAAAAATGTACGGTGAAGTATGGTCAGATCCCCGCGTAATGGAAGTGCTTCGGAATGAATTCATCATTGTTGCGCTGTATACCGACGACAAAACCAGACTTCCTGAACAGGAGTGGATTACCTCAAAGGATGGCAGGGTGAAAAACACGGTGGGAAAAAAGAATCAGGATTTTCAAATTACCAGGTTCAATTCCAATGCGTTGCCCTTATATGCCATTGTCAGTTCCGATGGCAAAGATCTTACCTCTTCCTACTACACTTACGATCCCAGTCCGGAGAAATTCATGAACTGGCTGAAAGAAGGCACCCGTTAGCAATCCTGCAGCGGAGGTAAGGAATAACTAATCCCTGGCAGAGGGGGAATTAATAAATCCTATTCTTTATTTTAAACGGATTTATCACATTGAAATCGATGATATACCGTATGGTCTGCCAGTAATTATCCGTCAGGACATCATTTACCGATGCGATATCAGGTGAGACAACCACAGGGAAATAGACCTTTACAACATTTCCCAGATTAACGAGGATACCTGCTTCATAAGCCACTATTTCAGAGGTGATGGGATTATCTCCGGAAATATCCCAGGTGGTTTCGCCTGCGCCGGAATAGGTGCCTGCATTGACGAAAAGATACAAGGGAACTTTTGGGATTCGCACGGTTAATCCCAGGGTCGTGAGCCATTTATCCGACAAGGCAAAGGGATTGTTGGAAGCAAAACCTCCTTCATTCATCACAAACTGCTGTGAAAGAAATACCTGCCGGTTGGGATCTTCGATGTGTTCGTACCTGCCCAAATAAAGGTGTTCATATTTATAATCGTTTATTCCTGACGTACCGCTTAATTTAAAGGCATAATAGGTATCGAAATCACTTTCCTTTTCCAGGAAACCTGCAGCAAATAACCGGATCTGAATGGCGTTCCTGGCGTATTTCATACTATGGGTGAAATTCAGATCCAACGAAGATTTGGCATAGTCGTTATTCACCTCCACATTGAAATTGATCCCATAGGGATTTAAGATATTGCGAGTGGAATAAGCTGCATCGAGGGTTAAAAAATAATCCTCGAAAAGTCCGTTATTATGACTGATCGCTAACTCACCCGCGGTAGTATAACCAAACTTCAGGGATTTTTTAGCCAGACTTCGGGCATCCCTATTTCTGAAGGTAAAAATCATCTCCCCCTGAATCTGTTATAGCTGCTGCCGTTTGTAATGGCATAACCGAATCTGCGCGCATCCATGCTCATCTGCACCGACTCAAAAACCGGGGAGTTCCGGAAAAGGTTGAGAGATACTTTACCCATTCCCGCTATATCATGATTTCCCAATCCCACCATAGGCATCAACTGATATTCAATGGTTTGCTTGGGAAGCAAAGGACTGTATAGTAAAATACCCAGGAGGGTTTTGTTGTAGTTGTTCCAACCTACAGCAGGCAGGATGCCGATTTGGGTCCTGTTTGAATTCTCCAGCAATTGGAAAAAGTGAATGTTAATCGGTTCGATTGCTTTCAGTGGTCCCCGGGTTCTCAGCATGTTGTTCTTCCGGTTTATTTCGGGGGACCAGACTGAATCCAGGAGCATTACTCGGTCAGAGGACTGCAGGGATAAATCAAGCCATTGCTTTCCATCAAATCCAGGAAACCATTTAACCTGTTGTATTCCATTATCTTTCAGGGAAGTGAGCGATATCGGCGAAGCGATTTGGCCGGTGGTTTTAACCAGAACCCGGTCAGGTTTGATCCTTTTGAGTGCATAGTCAACTTTCCTGGTGGTGGTAAGCATATCCCCGAAAACCAGGAAAGATCTTCCCCGCTGTTTGCCAAAAATACCTGTCGCAGATCTTCAGGTCCGGGGTGCCTGAACTTCCATTCCTGATAAAATTGCTGCATGATGCTGTTGAACTTCTCTTCACCGAGGTATTGCATCAGGTAATTAAAGGCAAGTGCAGATTTGTCATAAACCATCATGCCATAATTCATTTCGGTGTACTTCTCACTGCTCAGATTCAGAGGCTGATCCGTATTATTCCTGGCTGAAAGCAAATAAGTGTAATAGTAATAATCGCTGAAAGGCATCTCTTCCAAATTCAATATCCGGGCAAATGACTCATTATCCAGCAGGAATTTGTAAAGTTTCAGGTCGGGATACTTGGTTTTCATGTACCGGAATTCACTGAAAGTGTTGAGGCCTTCATCCAGATAAGGGTATTTTCGTTCATTAAACCCAAGTATCCCATAAAACCAGTTGTGACCTACTTCGTGCATGATAAAATCTTCAAGCATGGTGGAATTGCTCACATTCCCAATTACCGTGATGGTAGGATATTCCATCGCCCCTCCTGCCTCCAGGGCTCCGTATACAGCGCTGCAGTTATTGTAGGGATAATCGCCATACCAGGCAGAGTAATACCTGATGGCGTCATTGATATAGGAAATTGAATTTTTCCACAGACCAGCCTCATTATCCGTAAACATCGACCAGGTAGTCACTTTCTTATTGTCCGGTAATACCACTTCTCCCTTCATTACCCGGTAACGTTTATCGGCAAACCAGGCAAAGTCGTGAATGTTCTTTTCCTGGTAACGTATGGTTTTAAAGAATTTGTCCGATGCCGGGAAATGATCTACAGAAGCTGTATCTGCTGTCTTTTTGTTAAGCCATTCGATCTCTTCCGGTGTTATCAGATTACCGGTGGCTCCTACCACATAGTTCCTGGGCAGGCTGATGGTCACATCAAACGCGCCAAACTCTGCATAAAATTCACCCTGGTCAAGATAAGGCATTTGATTCCATCCGGTGTGGTCATATACAGCAGGTTTCGGATACCACTGGGATATTTGGTAAGCCTGCCCCTTATGTCCAAACCGGGAGAAGGAACCCGGAATTTTCACATAAAAGGGTGTGGTAATAATAATCGTGTCGCCGGGAGGAACCGGTTCGTTCAACCGTAAACGGCAAATATCAATGGAATCCCTGCTCAGTTCCCAGACAATTGGCTTTCCGTTCACCCTGAAATCCAATGAATCAATAAATCCTCTTTCCTGTGAGGCAGCATAATGGAAGGCTGTATTTCCATTCTGAAGCTGTTGCCGGGCAAATGCTGTGGAATTGTCCTTATAGGCATTGGGCCATACATGAAAGTACAAAAAACTCAAACGCTCAGGTGAATTGTTGATGTATTCGACAGATTCAAATCCTGTCAGGGTATGATCTGTATCATTCAGCGTAACGGTTATGGTGTAATTTACTTCCTGCTGAAAATAGGTTTGGGAATGTGAACCCGGGAAATAGACAATCAGAATTGCCCAAAACAATTGTAGTGATTTCATGCAATGGATTATACGGGTTCAAATATAATAACTTTTCTGCAAGGTAGGCGCCATTCAATATACTGGGGTAATTATCCGAAGTGCGGTCATTATCACGCCCGGTGAACGTGAGAATACCGAAGAATAGTATGTCACATTGTCTTACATTTTAAACCTGTTATGCCACTTTGTCGCTTTTTCCGTGTTGGCATTCTATTTGAAAATAGTTGAACGTACAACTTAATAATTCATGTCTAACTTAAAATAATAGGAGGAATTAAGCCATGTTACCTTCATTAAGAACCAGGAACCGCCTGGCCGAGTCTTGTTGAAGAATTCTTCAACGGAGACCTGATCCCGAGGTTTTTCGATGCCGAATCCAGGCAAAGCCTTCCCGCAGTGAATATTATTGAAGGCAAGGATGATTACCGGATCGATGTTGCCGCTCCCGGACTGAACAAGGAAGATTTCAAGATCAACCTTGAAAACAATGTATTGACCGTTTCTTCGGAAAAGGAAGAAAAAAGGAAGAAAAAGATGAAAAAGTAATGCGGAAAGAATTCAGCTATTATTCATTCAGCCGATCCTTCACTCTGCCGCATAACCGTAAATTCCGAAAAGATCAGGGCTACCCATAAAGACGGTATACTGCAGATCTTGATCCCCAAAAAGGAAGAAGCCAAGGAAAAACCTGTCACGCGAGATCAAGATTTCGTAACCACACTGCCGGAGACGAATACATTTGCGTTTCTCCACAAAAAAGCATCCTTCAAGGGTCAAAGACTTCTTGAAGGATGCTTTTTTTTATGCTTCTTCCTGCTCATGCAATAATCTTTCATCATTATTTGGAATTTTAACATGTACGTACAAGTTAATTTTGTAATATTGCTTTCATACGATCATGGTTATGGAATCGCTCTACCGAAGGCTGCAAAACAATCTGAAAGCACAAATCATCGCGGGCGTTTATGCAGCAGGTGACCTGCTGCCTTCGGAAAGTGAACTGAAGCAAATTCACGGAGTTACCCGGAGCACGGTACGCCAGGCCCTGGGGGAACTGGTCAGGGAAGGCTACATACAAAAAAAGCAGGGAAAAGGCAGCATCGTGATGAAAAGGCAGCGTCGCACCCTGGGCGTTCTGTCGGTAAAAGGATTTTCACAAATTGTCAGTGAAAAGAAACTGTCTGTCAGTACCATTATGCTCCAGGAACCCGTTGTTACCCGGTGGGATGAATCGTTCTTTTACCCGATTGCAGATCCTGAAATGAAGTCGGGTTGTATTTACCTGAAACGGCTTCGCTGCGTCGAAAAAGAAGCTGTAATGCTTGAGAAGACCTATCTTCCCAATATGAACATGCCCGGGTTTTGTTCAAGGCCTTTTGTTAACGGATCCTTGTTTGAAACCCTGAATGTAAACTACTCCATTGAAATAACCCGTGTGGAACAGGACCTGCGGCAGTGCCTGCTGATAAGGAGGTAGCGGCATACCTCAGGATTTACCCCGGAAGTCCGTTACTGCTTATATACCTGAAGTTTCATACCAGCCGGCCACCACTGGCGGTGTACAGCTCTTTATGGTGTAATACGGACAAGTATTCGATCGGAAATATCCTTTAGTAAACAGTCGCCATACCCTTCTTGTCTATGAATAACAGCCTTACACGACGCCATTTTGTCAAAACAACTGCCCTGGCAACGGGAACCCTGGTTGGTGGGGCTGCTATGGTTTCCTGCCACGGAAAACCCACCGGAAATCGCCAACCCTGCGAGACTTTTTCTCCATTTCAGGGAGGTAATTACCGGCCGGCTGATGGTGTTGCAGGACTGCTTTTCTCCCAGATCGGTTATGAAACAGGGTTCCCGGTCAGGATTGTGGTACGGTTGCCAAAAAAAGATTTACTACCTGACGATGCCATTTGCAGATTATTGCCTGTTTCATCAGGGCCGGAACACCAGACCACCTGCAATTACTGGGGAGAAATATGGAAAAGTCACTGGTGGATTGCAGAGTTTACCGGATTGAACGAGCCCGGTGAATGGAAAGTGGAAGTTCACAGTAACGGGAAATGTGTTTTCCGGGATTCAGGACTCCGGGTGGCAAAAAACATCCTGTGGGATAAAACGCTTGAGTTGACCGCCGCGGATATGCTCGAACGCCGGGTGCATTTCACCAAAGTAGGTGCAGGCTGGCAGGATGCCGGTACTCTTTGGGTTGAAAGTCCTGCCCAGAGCGCTATGATCATTGCCCTGTCCGAAGCTTGTGGAACGAAGCCCGGACCGTTTGATAAGCAACTGAAAGACCGGATTTATGCGCAAATGATGGTGGGTTCGTGATTATCTTGGTCATGACCCAGGTAAAGGCCCGCGAGCTTGATTTCCGGCCGGGGCCATGTCGCACGACCTTCTGGGTCATGAAAAAGATATGTTACCCAACGATGCCGTTAAAGCGGTTATTGCCTTGGCAAGAACTGCCGGTTGCTGCCCGAAACATTCCAGGAGAAAAAAAATAAGTACGGAATTGCAGCATCATTAGCATTCGAGTGGCTTACAACGGTAGCAGGACCGGTGGGTGACCTGGGGCTGAGCCGGTTTCAGACGGGGAATACCCGAAGGCGCCGAGATCCCGGAGAATGAATGGCAAACCCGTGATTTGTTTCCCTTTGCTGGGCCGGTTTGGAACAATGGAAAAACAAAGAAGGGATCCGAAAAAAAAATGCAATCCGCTTGCAGATCAGATTATGGCCCGGCAGATACCGAAAGAAAAAGCAGAAAGCGGATTTTACGGACATTTCCTCGAATACCAGAGCATGCCGCATAGCGAAAAATCCTGGATCCATGGTATTGTGGACAATCAATTCGGTGCGGATATCGGTGGAATTTATCCCAACTACCTGATGCCATTATCGAAATGTTGCGAATAGCTGGCCCGAACACGATGATGCCGTAAAGTGGAAGGAAACGTTATACCGGTTTACCTATGGTTACCTGATTCCCGCATGTGAAAAAAATCCGTTTTTACTGGTTCCCCAGGGAATTTTCGGAGAGCAGGGCCCCGTATGGTTTTGCGGCACATTCCACGGTACCAATGCCATTTATGGCTATACAGCAGCCCTGGCCCTGGAATTGGCTAAACTGTTCAATGAACCCAGATTAAAAGACATTGCCTACGGAAATCTGCAATGGCTGGCAGGATTGAATGGCGGTATTCACAGAGAGAACCTGGAAGGCTGTGTGATATTCAGTACCGATATTCCCGAAGGGGCTAGCATTGCCCGTAAGCATGATGTGCGGCATTGGCAATCGCTGGGCAGGAACCTGGTTTCAGACACGGGGTGTGATTTGCAACGGATTTTCAACCGGAAAGCAATTTGTATACGATACAGAACCTAAAAAAGCCAATGATGGCCCGTTCTCGTTTACCGACGAAGACTGGATTCCTCACAGTGCTGCATGGCTTACCGGGTTGATAAGACTTTAAAATTAATCCTAATAATTCATCAATTCTATAACTTAAAACATCATGACCAAAGTACGAGATCTGGCAAAAATGATCGATCATTCGATCCTGCAACCCACCCACACGGATGAGGACCTGATAAAACAATGCAACATTGCATTGAAATATGATGTAGCTTCGGTATGCGTGAAGCCCTATGCGGTAAAAATGGCCGTTGAACTGCTCAAAGGTTCAGCTGTTGAGGTAGGTTGTGTTATAGGCTTTCCTCACGGGAACAGTTCCACCATGGTGAAGGTATTTGAAGCCGACCAGGCCTGCAATGAAGGAGCAACCGAAATTGATATGGTGATCAATATAGGCAAGGCACTGGGAGGTGATTGGGATTATGTGGAAAAAGAAATTAAGGCGGTAACCGACACGTGCCATCGGAACCATGCCCTGGTAAAAGTGATCTTTGAAACCGATTATGTAACCAAAACCGAGGACAAGATCAGGCTTTGCGAGATCTGTACCCGGATTGGAGCTGATTTTGTGAAAACCTCCACCGGCTATGGATTTGTGAAACAGTCCAATGGAGACTTCAATTATAAAGGTGCCACCATAGCGGATGTTGAGCTGATGCGGAAACATTCGGGACCCGGGGTACAGGTTAAATGTGCCGGTGGTGTACGTACGCTCGATGATCTACTGAAAATGAAAGCTGCAGGCGCAACCCGATCAGGGGCTACAGCTACTGAGGCTATTCTGGAAGAAGCAAAAAAACGGTTTGAGAGTGTTTAAATTCTTTTTCACTGATTGCAAATGCTTTAATCATAAATCTAAAACTTTTACCGGTATGAAACAGATGATTATTTTACTTATGACACTGATCATTGGCCTTGGCGGCATCAGTGCACAAACAAAATCGTTAAAAAAATCTCCGGTCCTTTCGGAAGCAACTCCGGAAAGTGCAGGCTTATCAGCCGAACGTCTTGCCCGTATTGACAGTATGTGTGCAAATGCCGTCAAACAGGGCAATATTCCGGGAGTTGTTTCGCTGGTTGCCCGAAACGGAAAGATAGTCCACTGGAAAGCTTTTGGAATGGCCGATAACCAGGCAGGCAGAACATTGAAACGTGATGATATTTTTCGTATTGCTTCACCAGCCAAAGGCCATTACTTCAACCGCAGTGATGATACTTTGGGAAGAAGGCAAATTTCAGCTTGATGATCCGATATCGAAGTATATACCTGAGTTTAAAAATCCACAGGTTCTGAAAACTTTACATTACCAGCTGATACTACCTATACCACTGAACCTGCAAAATCGGAAATTACTATCCGTCATTTGCTTACCCATACTTCAGGACATTGGATATGGAGTGATCGATGGCGATGAACAGAATCAGGATGATCTATCAGAAAGCCGGGATAACTGATGTGTTTACCACGGAAAAAATAACCATTGCTGAAAGCATTAAAAAGTTGGCCAAACTGCCGCTGCACCATGAACCGGGAGAAAAATATAAATATAGTGAAGGACTTGATGTACTTGGTTACTTTATAGAAGTAATCTCGGGTATGCCTTTCGATGTATTTTTGAAAACCCACATTTTCGATCCTCTGGGGATGAAGGATACCCGTTTCTATCTGCCTGAAGAAAAAGCCGGTCGACTGGTGGCCGTGCAGCAGAAGAATAACAAAGGTAAATGGGAAAGATATCCGGTTACTTTCTATGATCCTGACTATCCTGTGAAAGGTGCGAAGAGCTTTTTTTCGGGTGGTGCCGGGCTCTCAAGCACAGCGAAAGATTATGCCACCTTTCTACAGATGTACCTTAATGGCGGGGAATTCAACGGGTAAGACTGTCTAAGCCGCACTACGGTGGAAATTATCATGGGAAATCAAATTGATAAGATATGGGGAGAAAAACCCGATAAGGTATTCGGATTGGCATTTTCGGTGTGTTACACCGAGAGGGTCAGACTAAAGGCGGAAAAGGAAGCGCAGGGACTTTCGACTGGGGTGGTTATTTCAATACCCAGTATTTTGCAGATCCCAGGGAAAAAATGATCGGCATTATCATGAAGCAGACACAGGGTAGAGTTTCCGACGATACGGGCTGGAAGTTCCGCCAGTTGGTAGGACAATCGGTGGATGATTAAAGACAATGGCTTCCCCCTATCTTTATTTGATGGTCATCTAGAATGCCCCTCAAATCTTTAATCTTAAATCTTGAATCTTGAATCTTGAATCTTCCATCTTGAATCTTAAATCTTAAATCAGAAATCATGTATATCATCAACTCTTACTCACTGGCTGTTTTGTTCTGTGTGATCACCATGCTGTGCTGGGGATCGTGGGCAAATACCATGAAATTATCCCAAAGAACTGGCCTTTTCAGCTTTATTACTGGGATTATTCACTGGGTCTGGTAATAACCGCATTATTGCTCGGATTGACTTTGGGCAGTATGGGTGAAAATGGACGTGGTTTTATCGATGATCTGACTGCAGGCCGAGTCGGCAGCCTTGGGTTCTGCTTTGCTTGGCGGAGTTGTCTTTAACCTTTCAAATTTGTTCATCGTGGCGGCCACAGATATTGCAGGAATGGCGGTAGCATTTCCGATTGCAGTAGGTTTGGCCATTGGTTATAGGGGTCGTGGTGAATTATATCGCTATGCCCGTGGGAGATCCCTGTTTCTTTTTATTGGCCTTGCCCTGGTGGTGATGGCCATAATTGTTGATGCGGTTGCATACGGAAAGTTGCCTGCAGGTCAAACGGTCCGTTGGGTAAGGGGATCTGATTGTCGGTACTTTCAGGCATACTGATGGGTTTTTTCTATCGGTTTGTCGCAGCTTCCATGGTAGAAAACGTGTCACTGCCTGAGGCTGGTAAGATCACTTCTTATTCAGCCATGTTTATTTTTACAGTGGGCATATTTCTGTCCAATTTTCTGTGGAATACCATTTTCATGGTGAAGCCGGTAAAGGGTGATCCGGTGAAATATTCGGAATATTTTACCACGGGCACAACAAAAGTGCATCTGATTGGTATTGCCGGTGGACTGATTTGGTGCATTGGTATGTCGTTTAACCTTATTGCTTCATCTCAGGCAGGTTATGCTATTTCCTATGGATTAGGTCAGGGTGCCACCATGATTGCTGCTGCCTGGGGAGTTTTTGTGTGGAAGGAATTTGCCCAGGCGCCCAAAGGGTACCGGAAAACTGATGGCCGCCATGTTTACCCTGTTTATCATTGGCCTGGCCCTGATCATATCTGGCAAAAATTTAATGCATAAACGAAATAGAACATGAGTAATAAAATTTTGGTCATTGGAAGTACCAATGTGGACTTCCTGATTAAATCAGACAGACTTCCGGCATTTGGCGAAACAGTAACCGGAGGTGTTTTTATGCAGAATTTCGGTGGCAAGGGGGCAAACCAGGCTGTTGGAGCTGCCAGGGCGGGAGGTGATGTTACCTTTGTAACCTGTCTGGGTGAAGACCTTTATGCTGAAGAACTTCTCCGAAGTTTCAGGAAGGATGATATTGACACCCGTTTTGTTTTTACGGATCATGAAACAGCCACGGGATCGGCCTGATCATGCTCGACAAGGATGGTAACAATTACCTGTCGGTTGCACCCGGGGCAAATTTCAGGCTCACTCCGGCACATATTGATAAAGCAATCGACATTTCTTATGGCAGGCTGAAATCATCGTATTGCAGATGGAGATTCCTTTTGAAACCACCGCCCATGTATTTGAACTGGCTAAAAAATATCATAAAGAAGGTACTGTTTAACCTTGCACCTGCCCGTTCGTTTGATACAGCCGTCTTGAAACAGATATACTCTTTTGTGGTAAATGAGATGGAAGCTTCCATGGTAACCGGATTGCAGGTTGAAACAGATGATGAATTAACAGGCTGCTGCAAGTGCAATGCTGTCAATTTGGGCTGCGAAATTGTCGTTATAACCCTGGGTGCCAGGGGATCCTTATATTGCTTCAGCAGGATACCGGCAGTTTGTCCCTGCCTTTTACAGTGAAAGCTGTAGATACTACTGCAGCAGGAGATGTTTATTGCGGAAGCCTGGCGGTCGCAATGGTAGAGGGAAAAACCCCTGTTCGATGCTGTAAGGTTTGCCGGTGCGGCTTCGGCAATTTCTGTTACCAGACTGGGAGCGCAGCCTTCTGCCCCTTCCCGAAAGGAGATTGATGATTTGGTTTCAGGAAAAAATTCAGCCCGATTAAAAAGATTTTATTTTGCTCCTGATGATTCTTCTGATGCCCTTTGTGGCATCTGCCCAGAAATCAGGAATAATTCATGTGTTGAAGCGTGCAGCGTATGTTCAACCTCTCGATCAGGTTGAAGTGACCTGCAATTCTCCCGGAATCCTTGTCCTGAAAGATTCAAAGAACAGGGAATACCTGAGAACCACGGCTGCAGGGCAACAAACAGTTCAGGTTGCCGGTTCTGCCGGCATTCATACTGCAGTCCTGTTGGATAAAAAAGGACAAGCGCTTGATTCAACGAAGTTCAGGGTTGCTGCAGAAACCAACCTGGAAGATGGTGGAAAAACCGGTGAAATGTTCCGGCTTATTTCACCGGCGGCATGCTGGTATATGATCCCGACGGCGTATGAAGAAGTGACCTGGAACGGGAAAAAGTACCGGTATTTTGTCAACTGGGTGTCTGGACAATGCCAATACGGCAAAAGGCATGCAGTATTTCAGTCCCTACAGCCGTGATCTGGTTGATCTGCTGCGTGAAAACCAGCAGGACGACGGTATGATCTGGAGTTTTGTGCAGCCCGACCGGGATGATTACCATTATTATGAAACTGCCTATACCTACCTGGGGTATTTCGACCGGAACAAGGGCATGTGGTTTGTCAGGCAGCCGGCTGAAAACCATGTGGAATACAACTATGTGAACATGATGTATTACCATTGGAAGGCCAGTGGCGACAATGCCTGGATGAAAGCGAACCTTGACTGTGCCATGCGCGCGCTGGATTACTGCGTAACCGATACCCTGAAATGGTCGAAGCGCTTTCAGCTCCTGAAAAGGCCTTATTGTATCGATTCTTGGGACTTCCAGGTAGATGATGAATATACCCCGCACGCTCCCCTGAGCCCCACCATGGTGGTGGTTCCCGGGAAAACAAAATTCGGCATCTTTTTCGGCGACAATACCGGATATTACGAAGCCTGCAACCAGCTGGCGGAAATGCTCGAATCTGAAGGTCAAAAAAATAAGGCGTTGCTATACCGGCAACGTGCCAGGGATATTCTTGCCAGGCTTAATGCTTTATCCTGGAATGGAGAATACTATACCCATTTTATTGATGAAGATCCTTCAGTAAAAAGAAACCTTGGCGTGGATGAAAAGTCGCAGATTGCCCAGGGGAATATGTATTCCGTTAACCGTGGATTGCCCCATGACATGAATGTAGCCATCATCAATACGTACCTTGATCTGAAAAAACAGTCTCCCGCCGGGCTCTCCCGGGGAATGGTATGCCATTTATCCGCCGTTCGAAAAAGGCTTTGGGCCTCATAATGAAAAATGGCAATACATGAATGGCGGAGTAGCAGGTCATGCCGCAGGTGAACTTGCCCGGGGAGCTTTTGAGAATGGCTATGAAAAATACGGATCAGAGATCCTGGAAAAATTGCTCACACTGGGCAAGGAGAATGGCAACCGCATTTGGTTTGCCTACACCGGATCCATTCCTCCCCCACCGCCTCCTCCCCGCTTTATAACCGTAAATATTGCTGAACAAGCCAACATGGATCTTTGGGATAAGGGTGGAAACGGCGTTGCCCCATGGATGAACACCACAAGGCCCGGGAACGATATGAGGGGCATACCGACCGGAGATCAGGTATTTCAGAATATTCCCTTTAAAGTTATTGATCCTGCCGGTAATCAGCGGAGGTCAGTGATCAGTGTATCTACATCGCCAGGATCTACGCGCACTGCAGAAGTACCTGTCATGAATACCGCAGCCTGCATCTATCTGCTGCACTCCTCTTCAGACAATATTCCAGGCAATGTAGCCGGCGCCATTACCTTCAGGTATACCGACGGTACGGAAGCATCACAGTACATCATGAAAGGAAAGGAGGTAACCAACTGGTGGTTTTCGAGCCTGCAGAATGAGCACGCCGGGGTGGCCTGGTGGGGGCCTAATTTATGCAGCACCAAGGTAGGCGTTTGTTGGGCCGCCATCCATAATCCATGGCCGACCAAAGAAATTGCCTCTCTGCTATTTCATGCCCCGCTTGAAGGAGGTATCTATGCCATACTGGGTATTACCCTGTCGGACACTGATCATTATGTAAAGCCTAAAGTGGAATCATTCGGCGGACCTGACAACTGGGCGGCTGCAAATGCGATGGCCGCACTGGTAGAGGGACTTGCAGGAGTTAAAAATGACGGACTGGCCTTTGACAAAGTGATCCTGTCTCCCCGTTGGCCCTCCGCAGGTGTTGATTCTGTAAGCGTTACCATCCGGCTTGCAGCTTCAGAAGGTTATGTTGCTTATCAATACGCACATAACAAGACCAGTCAGATCATCGAAATGGTGCTTACCGGCAGCGGAACGGAAGTCCGGAATCATATTCTTCTCCCTGAAAGTAACCAATCCGTAAATTCAGTCCGTGCTAACGGTCAACCCATTGAATACAGCATCTCAAAAACTGAAAATTCCTCGTATATCGATTTTAACCTGGAATTGCCTGCAGTACACCACATCACCATTGACTACTCCAAATAATATCCTGCTATGAATGTTTCACAGAACAAAGCATCAAAAGGAATCGGACTTTATGCCCTTACCCTTCTCAGAATAGCCATCGGCTGGCATTTCCTGTTCGAAGGGATTTCCAAACTCCTTACACCGTCATGGACTTCAGCTGATTACCTGCTACTGTCAAACTGGATCTTCTCCGGTTTCTTTCATGGGGTTGCCAATAACCCCGGATTACTGAGTATTGCTGATTTCATGGTGACCTGGGGCCTTATTTTTGTTGGAATAACCCTGTTCCTGGGTTTGTTCGACAGGCTGGCCGCCGTTGCCGGCATGGCGCTGATCACCCTGTTCTGGCTGGCCAATCCACCCCTGACGGCTCTTGATTTTGGTGTTCCCCACGAGGGCAATTACCTGATCGTGGATAAAAACCTGGTGGAGTTTTTTGCACTGCTGGTATTGTGTTTTTTCCCCACAGGCAGATATCTCGGCCTGGCACATCTGATCAGGAAGAACCGTGAGACCCTCCAAAGGGATCATGATGCCGGAACTGCCGGTTCCAGGGGTACAAGAAACCCTGCCTGAACTGAGTACCAGTGTCAGTAGGAGGACCTTGCTGCGCGGACTGTCTTCCCTCCCCTTTCTGGGCGTTTT
Organism: uncultured Bacteroidales bacterium; assembly: GCA_963800645.1. Classification (GTDB taxonomy): domain Bacteria; phylum Bacteroidota; class Bacteroidia; order Bacteroidales; family UBA10428; genus UBA5072. The sequence goes on from CAWDBX010000010.1 coordinate 389,043, forward strand.
CGGATTTGCCCTTTACAGGCAAAAGCAATGGGAAAGTTATGAAGAAAAGAACCTGGTGGACGCAGTAACCGGTGCCAGTGCCAAAACACTGAACATTGCAAGCCTCAGGGAACTGAAGGGCATGATTCCCCAGGCCAAAATAAAGGATACCACATTCAGTCGCCTGATACTGGGCGGTAACCTGCTGTCGGGATGGGCCCACTCCCGCGACCTGATCTATGTTTCCCAGCTTGTGAAAGCTTACCACCAAAAAGAAAAAATATTTGCGACACTGTTGCTTGCCGAAAAATGCGGAATCAACACGCTGCTGACCAATCCGATATTGTGTTCACTCATCGATGAATACTGGAAAAGAGGGATCGGGAAGATCCAGTTTATATCCGATTGTGCCGGACTTAATTATGGACCTGAAGGAAAACCATCCCCTATGGATTTCAACGAATATCTGGACAAGGTAAAACGTGCAATTGATACGGGTGCCGTAGCCTGCTATATTCAGGGAGAAACGGCAGATTACTATATGGGAAACGGTAAACCTGAAGCTATTGCAAAAGTGATGGATTTTATCAGGCAGAACGGATTGCTTACCGGCATAGGGGCCCATAAGATTGAAACCATCAAAGCTTGCGTGGATACGGGTTTCAAACCCGATTTCTGGATGAAGACCCTGCACCATCATAATTATTGGTCGGCAAAGAACCCGGAATGGCACGACAATATGTTCTGTTTCAAACCGGATGAAACCATTGCCTACATGAAAACGCTTCCCCAGCCATTCATTGCTTTCAAGGTGATGGCAGCGGGCGCTATATTGCCTGCTGATGGTTTCCGGTATGCATTTGAGAATGGTGCTGATTTTGTATGCGCCGGTATGTATGATTTCCAAATGGTGGAAGATGTGAACATTGCCTGCGAAGTACTGAAAAGCGATTTGAAACGCGATCGTCCCTGGCAGGTGTAGTTTTCCAGGTTTTAACGGATCATGAACCACTGTAAACTTGTAACGAATACCCTAATACCATGAAAACTTTAAAATTTCCCTTTTATTCAATTGCCGTAATGACGATGTTCCTGCTGTTTTCCTGTTCGGAAGGGCAAAAGGAATGGAACCTGGACTCCCCTTCGGGAAAGATCCGGTTTACGGTCACCACAGCTGAAAGCAACCAGCTGTTCTACCATGTTTCCCTGAACGATTCAGGTTCAGAAAACACTTTGATCAGCGAATCACCGCTTGGTCTGAGACGCAGCGACGGGATATTTGTTACTGGTTTGACGTTTGTTGAGGCATCACCGATATCCGTGATCGACGAAACCTTTGAAGTGATGACCGGTAAAAGTCGTATCATCGAAAACAAAGCAAATGAACATACGCTTACTTTTAAAAACCAAAACGGAGCAAAGATCCAGGTGATCGTAAGAGCCTATGACGACGGAGTGGCTTTCAGGTATGCTTTCCCGGAGAAGGACAGCACCAGGTATACTGTTGAAGAAGAACTTACCGGGTTTACCATAGCAGGTGAGGGTAAAGCATGGATGCAGCCCTACGACAAGGTTACCCAATGGAGTCCGGCCTATGAGACCTATTATGAGACCGGCATTCCTGTTGGCACTCCTGCACCTTCTGCAGAAGGGTGGTCTTTCCCGGCTTTGTTCCGGACGGAGAAAGCCTGGCTCTTGCTAACGGAAGCTGCCGTGGATTCATGTTACTTTGCTGCCCACCTTAACCAGCAAGCCGATAAAGGATTATATACGATCCGTATGCCGGAGGAAAACGAAGCCAATGAAACGGTGCCGCAAAAACCATCCTCTTCACTACCATGGCAAACTCCATGGAGGGTAGTGATAATTGGGAAAGAGCTTTCCACGGTGGTTGAGTCAAATCTGGTGGTGAAACTCAATCCACCTTCCATGATTTCCGACATTTCCTGGATTAGACCCGGCAGGACTTCCTGGAGTTGGTGGAGCGATGCTGCAAGTCCCAGAAATTTTGCCTCTTTAAAAAAGTTTATTGACCTTGCCGTAAATATGGGTTGGGAGTATTCTCTTGTCGACGCCAACTGGGACCTTATGGAGGGGGGAAATATCGAACAACTGGTAAAATATGCCAACTCCAAAAACATTGGAATTCTGATGTGGTATAATTCAGGTGGGGCTCACAACTCGGTTACCGAACGGCCCCGTGATATCATGAGTGATCCCATAAAAAGGAAAGAAGAGTTTAAAAAGCTGGCGGCATGGGGTGTTAAAGGGGTAAAAGTAGATTTTTTCCAGAGTGATAAGCCCGGTATTATCAAACAGTACTTTGAAATACTGCAGGATGCCGCCGACAACAAAATCATGGTGAATTTCCATGGATGTACCCTGCCCAGAGGATGGAACCGCACCTGGCCCAATCTGGTTTCAATGGAATCTGTTCGGGGAGCCGAGTGTTATGGCTTCGACAGTCTTTTCACCGACCATGCACCGTGGCACAATGCCGTACTTCCCTTTACCAGGAATGTAGTGGGATCGATGGATTATACACCTGTGACACTTTCTGATCAGAAGTTCCCCCATATCACAACTTACGGACATGAACTGGCCCTTCCGATCATCTTTGAGTCGGGGATGCTGCATTTTGCCGACCGGGCCGATTTATACCTGAACCTTCCGGAAGAACCGCGTGATTTTCTGAAGAAAGTTCCGGTTGTATGGGACGAAAGCCTGTTGCTGGACGGTGAACCCGGCAAATTCTGCATTATGGCCCGTCGATACGGTGACGTTTGGTATGTAGGAGGCATCAACGGAACCCCCGGTGCACTGAGCCGGGATATCGATCTGTCGCGCCTGGGAAACAAAGATTATGCCGTACTAACCATTACGGATGGTGATGGACCCAGGGAGTTTACATCAACAAAGTCAACGATCAGGGCTGCAGAAAAACTAAGGGTAAACCTTTTGCCCTTTGGCGGATTCGTTGTCTTGCTCAAATAGTTCATACCATAAAAGCGGAAGCAAGGTGACTCTTTAAACAGAACAGGAATACCGGGAAAATATCATGATGGAGTTAAGCTTTTCAATGTGGGTATTGGCCATTCTGTGTGCCGTCATGATCGGAATGGCAAAAACAGGAGTGCATGCACTGGGCACACTGGTGGTTCCACTGATGGCTTTCCTGTTTGGAGGAATGCCTTCTTCGGGTCTGGTGTTGCCCATGCTGGTCATGGCTGACATTTTTGGTGTGGTGTATTATCACCGCAGCGCACATTGGAAAACTCTTTTAAAGGTGCTACCCTGGGCTTTTATCGGAATCTTTGCCGGATTACTCACCGGAAGAAGTATTTCAGCTGTCCAGTTTAAGCAGATGATTGGCATTCTGGTTATTATCAGCCTGCTGGTCATGATCTGGATGGAAATAAAGAAGACCGGCAAAGGGGTTCCGGTGCCGCATAAAGTGTGGTTTGCGATACCATTCGGGATCATGGGTGGTTTTTCCACCATGATCGGAAATGCGGCAGGGCCGATCATGAGTGTATACCTGCTTTCCATGAATTTCTACAAAAATACCTACATCGGAACCACGGCCTGGTTCTTTTTTATTGTGAACGCTTTTAAAATGCCTTTACAGATCTGGGGCTGGCACAATATCACCCTGCAAACGCTGGGTTTTAACCTGATGCTGCTGCCTGCCATTGCGCTGGGCGCTTTCGCCGGTATCCGGATCGTGAAGCTTATGCATGAAAGTACCTACCGGTGGTTTATCGTGGCAGCAACATTCTTGTCTGCAATTGCACTGCTTTTTTAAGGAACATCACGGGTAATTTCACCTGAATAACTAATTGGAGCAGCATTTTCTGACCTCAACCTATTCGATCGATCTGGCTCGTACAGCGACATAGGGAATCCCCGGAAGCGGAATCTCGATCCTGCCACTGAACTCACCTTCCACCGGTGTAATGGTCATGTTCCAGGCATCGATAACCTCAAGTGTGAATTTCATATTATCCGGCAAATAAAGTCGAGCTTTTGCCTGCTGACTGTTCCCGTAATAATGGAGATAGAACACGCTATCCCTGATCAGATAGGTCTCCTTGTTCCATATGCTGTGATGCGGGTAAACTCCCTCTGTGGGCGTTTCGGTCATGATGCGATGCAGGAACGCGATCCGATCTGGACTTTTACCATAAAGCTTGCCACCTTTTGACCACCACAGGATATTCTGCGGATGGATATAGGTCTCACCGTGCGTGCAATAGGCTCCCCTGCACCAGGTAATCCAGAACCGGTTGACCATCTCTTCGGGGGTGAGGTTGCCCCAGTCATTCGGAATATTGCCTTCATATACACACTCGTCGATAATCACGGGTTTCCCGTACAGTTCGCGCCAGTCCTGGATATCCTGCAAATAAGCGGTCTGGATGCTTAAGTGGGTGATCCATGGTTTGGCATGGTTATACCAGCCCATGCCATTGTGAATGCTGCACAAATGCAAATACGGATCAAAGGTTTGAATTGTCCTGAACAAGGTTTCCCATTCTTCATCGGTTTTTCGCATGATATCGTATTCATTGGCCATCGACCACCACACGTTCCGGTAAGCGGAAATGCGGGCAACCAGATAACGCAGGTAAAAAACAGCCTGTTCGGTATTCATTTTATCAAGATTCCATTTGCCAAAATCATAGGGATGAAAAAGAATTACGTCTGCTTCAATACCTAGTTTTTGCAAATCAAATATTCTGTTTTCCAAGTTTCTGAAAAAATCCGGGTTGGGCCTTGTGAAATCCCAACCATTTTGCGCTGATCCTTCAAATGGATAAAATGGAGGCTCATTGTTGATATAGACATCATAATTCTTGGGCATCACCGTCATGCGGATCTTATTGAATTTTGTACCGGCCAGCGTTGCAAGGGTTTGCTGCACCAGTTCCTCCGGCTGGTGTACCCAGGCATAGCAGGTGGTACCCACCGGGTAAAAGGGTGTTCCGTCAGCATATCCGAAATCATAGGCGTTGCGCACCTTCACAGGACCATGATTCCCATCTGATGCCTCCAGACAGGTGAACCGGCCGGTCTTTCCGTTCAGGGCCGGAGCATTACTGGTGGTGCTATATGACCAGTCTCCTGCCTGGTCGGGCATAAACCGTACCCGGTATATACCTTCCCCGTCATAAAACCCCTCGGTAAAAAAGGTTTTATTCAGGTATTTGAATTCGGCACTGAACTGCACCTCGGTGAAAGGATTACCGGTCGATGGTCCCTTGAAGGACAATTCGAAAATCCCATATTGTTCTACCCTGTCGGCCTGAACGTGCAGGACAACCCAGAACAGAACTACCATACTAAGCAATGCTCTTTTCATGATTGTTGGATTTACTGTATTCGCTTCAAATGAAGATTAAAGGTAAAAAGAGTTTCTCACGATGATCGGAAAAAATGAAGATAAAATGATTATCTTACCATTCCAAATGATTCATAGCAACATGAAAACATCCTTGCCCTTTCTCACCTGTGTTTTGCTTGCAATGGCATTCCAGGTTTTTCCGCAGGCGGATTCCGGCATTTACCTCCTGGTAAGGGGAGATGACATCGGCTCTTCCCATGCGGCCAACATCGCGTGTATTGAATCCTACAAAAACGGGATCATGCGGTCGGTGGAACTGATGGTCCCCGGACCCTGGTTCCCTGAAGCTGTCAGGCTTTTGAACGAGAATCCCGGCCTCGATGTGGGCGTGCACCTGGTGGTGACCAGCGAATGGAATGATATTAAATGGCGGCCGCTCACCTGCTGTCCGAGCCTGGTGGACCAGGACGGTTATTTTTATCCGATGATCTGGCAGCGTCCGGATTTTCCGAAGGGAACTGCCCTTAAAGACGCTCCCTGGAAACTTGATGAGATGGAAAAGGAATTCAGGGCCCAGATCGAAATGGCCAGAAAATATGTACCCTGGGTAAGTCATGTGAACTGCCATATGGGGTGTGAAGGCTGTGCACCCGAAATTGGTGCCCTGGTTAAAAAACTGGCCGTTGAATACCAGCTCGATATTGATCCGTTCGCCGCAGGCTATCAGTATATTGCCCTTTGGAACAGGAACGACAGCACGGCAGTGCAAAGGATCCAATCAGCCGTGAAAACCCTGGGAAAACTGGAATCCGGAAAGTATTTCTTTATCGATCACCCCGGAATGGATACACCTGAGATGCAGGCCATATGGCACAAAGGCTATGAAAATGTTGCTGCTGACCGGGAAGCGGTGACGAGGGTGTTTACCAGCAGGGAGGTGATCGAGACAATTCGGTCACACGGGATCAGGCTGGTAAGTTATTCCGATACAGCCGCCAGTAAATAATGAGTGAAAGTACTGTTGCCTGTTAATGCCTGTAAAATGACCAAAAAACTATTATACAAATCACTCTTAAAGGGTGAGAAACCCGCCGACCGGGTATTCTTCCGCCCCATCCTGATGCATTTTGCCGCCAGGTTTAACAATACAACCTATGGTCAGTTTGCTTCGGATTATAAAACTTTGGTCGAAAGCAACATCCGGGCCATGGAATATTTTGACACCGATATGGTCAGCCTGATCTCCGATCCCTACCGGGAAACTTCAGCATTCGGCGCCCGGATTGAGTATGTGGATGAAGGTGTTCCACGGTGCCTGAACCATGTGGTGGACTCCCTGGATGATGTCAGGAACCTGCCCGATCCTGATGTGTATAAGTGCGAGCGAACCCTTGACCGGATCAAAGGCGCGGAATACTTCCAGCAGTTGCTGAAAGGCACCGTTCCGGTGAGTGGTTGGGTGGAGGGTCCCCTGGCCGAAGCCTGCGATCTGGCCGGGGTGAATGAAATGCTGATCTGGCTGATGACTGATCCCGACCTCGTCAATCTTCTCATGGATAAATGCATGATCACAGCGAAGAAATTCGCCAAAGCCCAGGTGGATGCTGGTTGTGACTTGATCGGAATCGGCGATGCGATTTGTTCTCAGATTGATCCCTTCACTTACGACCAGTTTGTGAAACAGAGGCACGCTGAGCTGATTTCCTTTATCCACGAATGCGGAGCGAGCGTAAAGCTGCACATTTGCGGTGATACATCGCACCTGCTGGAATCATATCGTGCCCTGAATGCCGATATCATCGACCTCGACTGGCAGGTAGATATCGGCCATGCCCGGGAGATCCTCGGCCCGGGCGTGGTAATAGGCGGAAACATCAATCCGGTGCTGGTGCAGAACAATACTGAAAATGAAGTGTTCGCGTTGTCCAAAGGGCTTGTTGACCGATACAAAGATCAGAAATACCTGTTGGCCGCCGGTTGTGAAATAACCGTGCTAACCCCGCATGAAAACCTGATGGCCATGCGGAAGGCATCATACCTGAATAATACGGATAAACATTAATAAACGGGAGACCTGGTTTTCAGAAACTCCATTTCAACCGCCAGTATAACAGTTTCCCGATATCACCGTATTCGGTTCCGTTATCCCCTCCGAAAAACTGACCGGTCAGCAACAGTTCCAGGTTGTCCAACAGGGAAATCGTAAAGGAGGGCCCGGCAAAATAGGATCCGTCATTGGGATTGATGATCCCGGCAAGGCTGCCGCTGATCAGTGGGGTGATCGGATAGGAAAGCTGGACCATCAATTCTACCCTGGCCGGTGTGAGGCTTTTGGCCGACAGGCTGCTGAAAAAAAGACTCTCTTCAAAGGGGGCTTTCCCCGCTGATCCCAGACTGTTATAGATTATGGCGCCATGAATATACAGGCTGTTGGCGAAGGTGTAATCGGAGGACAGGGAGGCTACAACCTGTGATCGCTGACTAACGGTATCGTTATTGGAAAGAAAATAGCTGATCTCACCCCGGAAGGCAGCACCGCCGATGTGTCCCGACCATCCTGTCCCCAGCACCCAGTCGTTCTTGACATAACCACCCAGGAACTGGTAATCATAACCTCTGAGGTTGAACCGGTACATGCCTGCCAGGGCCATATCCTCCAGGCTGTCACCAAGTGCATAAACAACTTCGGCATTGGAGGTTAGTCCGGTATAATACTGGACTTTTACAGCATCTGTTCCCGGTCTTTCCTCATAATCAAAATCAAAGTAGGAATAAGCATTGAAGATATCGTTCGGATTCCATATCAGGTTCTGGCTCCAGTTGATCCGTTGACGGCCGGCCCTGATCTGCAGTTTGCCGAACACCAGGTCGAAATAGGCACGATCGATGGCGGAATGCAGAAAATAGGATTCCCCTTCGAACAGAATGGCCGACAGGTCAAAATACCCCGTCTCGGTATCGATCAGATCCGGATAATCCGGTATGGTTTCCACGGCTTGCCCGTAATAAAAACGGTTCCTGATCTGAAGAGAAGCCTGGAAATGCTCACCGGGATTCCACCCGAAATTCAGCCGGTTGTGGATCAGGTTATCGGTGAGCCACTCCTGATTGAAATCCTGGTAAAAAATAGTTTGCAGATATTTCAGGTATCCGCTGGCAGTGAAGGATGAGGGCTGTTTTTCCTGTCCCCCGGCAGGAAGCAGGCTCATCCATACCGCCAGGATCATTCCGGTAATGAATCTCATAACACGGCAGGTTATCGCTGAATGACTTCGTCTCGCATTACCTTGCCATCCTCCAGAGTGATGATCCTGCGCGCTTTCTTTACCACCCGGTTATCATGGGTGGAGAAAATAAAGGTAATGTTTTCCTCCTTGTTCAGCTTTTCCATGATGTCTAGCAGGTTCTCGGCAGACCTGGAATCGAGGTTGGCAGTTGGTTCATCGGCCAGTACAAACTTAGGTTTCGAAGCCAGCGCCCTGGCTACGGCAACCCTTTGCTGCTGGCCTCCGGAAAGCTTCGAAGGACGGCTCTTCATCCGTTCCTCCAGGCCGACTGCCTTCATCAGTTCAAGGGTTCTGTTCCTGATCTCCTGACGAGGCTTGCCCTGAAGCTCCATAATGAATTCAACATTCTCCTCGGCGGTTAATACCGGTATAAGGTTATAGGCTTGGAATACAAACCCGATATTGTGCAGCCGGAAGTCGATCAGCTTACCTCCGCTAAGGCCCCAGATATTCACTCCATCCACGACGACCTCGCCGGAAGTAGGATTATCCAGTCCTCCCATCAGGTTGAGGAAGGTAGTTTTTCCGGACCCCGAAGGACCCACTATCGCAGTAAACTCACCGTGTTCAAAAGAAAGATTGATACCATCAACGGCCCGGACTTCGACTTGTGAGCCGTCATATATTTTTTCCAGATTTTTTACTTCAATTATCGACATAGTTGTATGGTTTTATTTTGTTCTGATTGCTTCTGATGGATTATATTGCAATGCCCTGTATGCAGGGTAAACAGAGCCCAATATACCGGTAAATATGACCAGCAAGGTGACATTGATCAGGAGGGCCATATCGAGCGAAGTGTTTACGTAGCTGTCAAAACCCAGGTCCTCATAAGCACCCCCCATGCCGGAAAGGTTGATCGTGTGGGTTTCAAAATACAGGGTAATCAGGGTTCCGGTGACCACCCCCGCTAAACCGCCGGATAATGCAAGAAAAACAGATTCCAGAACAATCATGGAGAATATCCTGATCTTGTTCATCCCCACTGCCATCAGCATTCCGATCTCACGGATCCTTTCCAGCACTGCCATCAACATGGTATTCACCAGTCCAAAAAGCAAAGCAAGCAAAATAATGAAGATGAGCACATAGGCTAAAAAGCCCATGGTTTCTGTCAGGAACCAGAGCTCCGGACTTAATTCACTCCAGGTAAGGACTTCATATCCGGTATACCTGGATACAAGATCAGCACGCAGACCGGCCACCGTGTTATTATCCACAGCCCGGACGGCAATTTCATGGGCAGCTCCTTCGGGAATGAGCATCAGTGTGCTGAGGTCCGAGTATCTTACAAATACATTGGACTCATCGAAAGCCGGACTTCTGGTATCAAAAATGCCTGTGATCCTGAACGCGCCCGAAATGATATCATTGTTCAAATCCTGCAGGGTAATCACTACCTTGGATCCCATCTTAACTTTAAGCTTCTCTGCCAGCCTGCTGCTGATCAGGACAGGATTTCTTTTTGCCGACGTAAAGTAAGTACCTTCCACCATGTTGTCCTGAAGATTGGACACGGTTATTTCATCTTCAGGAATCACGCCTGAGATCTTCACCCCGGCAGAGGTTTCTGCTGAGGCAACCATAGAATAACTGATCAGACGGCTGGCAGCACCAGCTGCAGAATTCACCGACCTGATCGTTGTAGTCATTTCAAGCGCATCGGTTATATACCGCGAAATCTCGTTATTCTCTCTGAAATCCCTGTGATGGATCTGGATATGGGAGATTTCGGTTTTGATTGCCTTATCGATACGCTGCTTTGCCATTCCCTTATAAAAAGAGGTCACAAAGATGCCTGCAGTTATTCCCAAGGCAACGGAAACCAGGATGATGAGGCTCCGGATCTTGTTGCGCCATACATTCCGCCACGATATAGAAAATATCATATTATTGATTTTTAGTGATTAACTGTTAGTCTCTCAACGCTTTGTTCAATTTAAGCCGTTTGGCCGAATAAACCGGGTAACTGGAGATGACCAGAATAATCAGGAAAACGATGATGACCTGTTCGTAAAAAACCCTGGGATGCAAGGAGAAATACAAATAAGGATCAAATCCCTTAATGGTCATGGCCTGCCCGGTATTACCCGGCATGCGAACCGGATTGAAATAAAAATAAGATATGACTGGCATGCTTGCCAGGAAACCGGCTGCAACGCCCATGAGTCCGATGTAAATGGTTTCGTACAACAACATGATTGCCAGCTTCATGCGACGCATCCCGATGGCAATCATCACCCCCATCTCGCGACGACGTTCAATGATCATCATCATAACTGTGCCTAAAATTCCGAACCCGATTACGATATAAAGGATCAGTTTTGGAACGGCGTTGGACTGCCGGTCGGAATTGATCATGCGCTGAACTTCCGGTTGCATTTCCTCCCAGGTCATGGCCTGATAAGGATACCTCAGCGCAGTTTTCAGCTTTTGCACAGCTTGAGGAAGAACATACGGACTTTCAACCATGAGTACAAGAGCTGTGATCCTGTCTTCCAGCCCCAAAAGATCCTGACTGTTGTGAAGATCCATGTAGATGGTCTGACGGTCAAGGACAGGATTGGGTAAACTGACTATACCACGGACAGGGTATTTCCCTGCCGCACTTATTCCATGAAAGCCCTGGCCAATAATCACCAGCGTATCGCCGATGCCGAGTTTCAGATAACCAGCAAGCCCGGCACCCAGCAACACTCCTGAATCCCCTTGTTCGAGGTAATTGCCCTGCCTGAGCCTTTTCTTCAATTCCGTGACCTTGTTTTCCGCTTCCGGATCAATCCCGATAACAGAAGAACCCTTGGTTAATGTTTCCGATGAAGCCAGGGCAAAAGTTTCCACTCTTGGCGCCGACTTGGTTATTTCAGGTATGGCAAGAATAACATCCATAAGGGAGTCCTCAGCGACAAAGGAGTAATTGATGGATTTATTCGCCCAGTAGTCTTTATGGTGGATCTGAACATATCCCGAATACAGGCTCACAATATTTCTGATCATTGCATTGTAGGATCCTTCCTGCATCGAAGACATCAGCGTGGCAATGATAACTCCGAAGAATACTGAAGCAGTGGTAATCAAGGTCCTCCTTTTGTTTCTCCAGAGGTTTCTCCAGGCCATTAATAGACTTTTCTTCATAATCTTGATTTTTTTTAGATTCACCTGACTATCTTGATGTTCTGAAGTGAAAAGTAGGAATCAGGGATGGGCTTGTTATATACGGCATTCAGCACTTCCACCAAGGTCTTCCTGTTTTTTTCATCAGCCGGGATCATTTCCATCCTGGTTGGGATCTCCCTGTCGTTCATCCTGCGGATCTCCGACAACAACATGGTATTGACCAGTACTCCATCTTCATCATAGTATTCTACTTTGCGCTGGCTGTAATTCCGGTCGATCCACACCACCAGTTTTCCCCATACTACGGGGGCATCCGGCTTGGGTAAAAGCTGAATTTTCCAGCACTCAACGCCGCTGTAATTCTCATTCCCTGCCAGGGTATGGGTATAATCCACTACGATGGAGGATTCCTTTACCAGGTCGTCGTTCGTGAAATCCGATCCCATCCAGGATTGCATCATCATTGAAGGTGGGATCTTGATTGTTCTTTCGATGGAAGGCACCCAGTTCCACATTTCCTTTTCCCTTTTCAGGAAAACTTGCCCCTTTTCCTTGGCGGGTGCCGTGATCAGGATGAGGGCATATTCGGTCCCTTTCGACCAGCTTTTCATGGTGATAGATCGGGTCCAGTCGGGTCTTACAATAGTCATCCGCATTTCCTGTTCAGCATAATTGCCCCGTGATTTGGCATCAGCCTTCTTAATGATATCGAGGGCATCCTGGGCCAGTAAATCCAAAGAATTTGCAGCCAAAAACAGCGAAATCACGATGGCTGGCATTATAAGACGATTATGAATATACTTCATGTTGCTGTGTTTAAATTTTACATTATTGTTTAACTAAATTGTTAATATTCGAATAAAAAAAATCAGGTTCTGAAGATCATCATCATGATCTGCTCCTTGCGTTTCTTGATAAAATCAAGATAAGCAGCATCATCCAGGTCAAATACCTGCTGTAAAAGCGGACGGGCTATAAGCGGATAGGAGCACAGTGAAACGATATTGATCAGGAATTGCTCGGGTGACATCCTCACAATGGTACCCTGCTCCATTTCATCCAGGAGGTCCCGGACAAAGGTTTCCATAAAAATGCCGGCGACTTCCTTGCTTAAGAGATGCATTTTACCTCCTCCCGACCTGTTGAACTCAGCAATGATAAAATTCTCCAGGAACGGATATTCTAATAATTCATTGATGTGGATGGTTAAAAAAGTATCCATTTTTTCACGGAATGAGGAACCTGGCATAAAGGCTTTCTGAATGCGCTGCGACATTTCACGGGAAGCATCTTTGAGCACCATTTCCAACAACTGTTCCCGGCTGCTGAAATAGTAATGGATCAGGGCGCGGTTCACTCCTGCCTCATCGGCAATATCCTGGGTTGTAGCATGAATATTCCCTTTTTTAAAGAAAATATCCTTGGTTGCATTCATGATGAGTTCCTTGGTCTGGTTATCCTTCATAAATTTGCTAATCTTTTTTAACAAAATTGTTTGACAAATTTGTTAATTTTTTTTTAATTTACCAACTAACAGGTATTGAAACTTCCAGGTTACCTTCCAGATACCGGAAAGATCAATGGACCCCGGAAACTGCAAATGGATTGAGGATACTAATTACAACATACTAATTATAAGCAGACAATGTTCTAATGGAGCTTAATTCACAACATCTGGAAAATGCAACATATTATAATAAGAAGATTGAATTAGCGGAGTTGAAGCCGATTTGATTGATTAAAGACAGAATACTTCTGTCTTCCCCGAATTATCCGTTTGAAAAAAATCAATTCTTTATGATCTCTATTTCATTTCCGTCGGTATGCTTTACGCTTAGGATTCCACCCTCATTAAGTGGTTGCCAGGTCCATCCATTAACGGCATTTTCCTCTGTTTCCTGCAACACCGCACCATTCTGCATCACAATTTCCGGTTTTGAAACCAGGCGAAGGACTTCTTCTGCAGCGTTGTCAAAGGTAGTATAGGTTATCTTTTCAGGGTGATAGGCTATGGTAATAATGGTTGAAGTGGTGCCCAGCAAATGGTCATCCCCTTTGGGTGCGAGTTCCGGCTTGGCTGCCATCGCCCGTAGGTAATGCCTTACATAGTCACCGTAGCCATCTGTCAGCCAGATGTCATCGCGGATATAACGGTTACGTCCGTCATCTGCCACTGTATAAGTGGCCCAGTTCAGGGTGCGGATCGCATTGGCGGTATAGGTAGTGTCGTCCGACAATTTTGCATACATCAGCTCAACCGACGCCTGCCGTGAGGAGTGACTGTTGCCCGGAACACGATATACAGTCTGTTCGTTCATCACCACAACTTTGTATTTTTCGTATTCATGGTTGCCCAGTTCACGGTAGGTCCAATCAATAATTCCCTTAACATCCGTTTTCCAGTTGGGGAAAAGATCCGGATGTTGCAGGATAAACATCGCAAAGGTGATGGCATTGGTCTGTGTATCACTCCAGCCGGGAATGTCCTCAAAGAAGGGTCCCCATTTATTGGTTTTGAGTGGATAGGCTTTCATCCACTCCAGAAAGGTATGGAAAGCTTTCCTGTATGATCCGGCCCCGTCTGGATCCAACAGTTGCAATTCATTAAACAACATCAAAGTGCCTGTCCAGTTAGCTGTATAAACTGCTTCCGTGATTCTTTTCCCTGATAAGGTATTATCAAAAAAGTTACCGGAATTATTGTCAAAAAAATAGCCGGGTTTGCCCGTTTTGGCATGAACACGAAATGGCAGTGGGGAATGGTCGCTATCCCCGTCTGCTGCTTTTGATAACAGGGTATTGGCCATGCGTATGGCAGCATCCAGATATTTCTTTTGGCCCGTCATCTTATAAAGATTCACCAATTCATAACCAAAATTCCCTGCTTTATCGGGTTGAAGATATCCTTTGCCGTTTCTCATATCCCCGTCATACTTTCCTGAATGAATCACTGTATTATAGGGATAGGGAAGCCATGGCCACTGATCAGCCGAATCGGAAAGTGAGCGTTCCAGATAGGTGTCGGCCATATATTTCATGTTATCCAGAATGGCCTGATCACCGGTGTAAGCATATAACAACGCCCACGAAGACAGGGCCATATTGACCTGGTCGCCTCCCAGCCCACGCATGTCATGTTCGGGCTTCCACACCTGGTGATTCATGTAATACTTCAGTCCGTTTGAATCGGTCTCCATGTTTTTCCAAAAGTTCCAGACCAGCATCAGCACGGTATCGTAAGAAGTCCCGGGATCAGCAGAATACCACGGAAGGATCGAACCATCCGTCTTGTTGATCCGCACGGCGTGATACTGAATGGTATCACTGATCAGCAGCGTATCCTGAACGGCTGGCACATGAGCATGCGGGCTTTTGCAGGAAATGGCCCCGGCAAGTGTCAACAGGCAGGAAAGAAAGCACAGGTTTTTCATTTTTATAGGGTATAGCGGACGTAAAGTTGCCAGAGGCAGATTAAAACATACCTCAGGCTTTTCATTAAGGCAATCTAATTGACATCAACCAGAAGACCAGAAGACCAGCAGACCAGCAGACAACAATGTTACCCATACCAGGGGCGTGTGCGGGCAGTTTTGTCAATTACATCAATGGCAGTATTTACGTCTTCCACGACCTGGAAGTCGAACATGCCTACACAAACAAAGTCAGCTCCATTGTCAAATGCCCATTTGAAGCCGTCTTTGGGCTCAATTGCACCGGCAGCAAGCACTTTGAATCCCATTACCGGCACCTTGACCCTGCTGACAAACTCGACGGTACGGTCCGGAAACAAACAGAACAAATTATCGTGAAACTTGTCGTGGTCAGGACTCTTTTCCCCGTCCACCTCAAAAGCCACGCGGTTTTTGCGTGGATGTGCCGACCAGTATTGGTCGTGGTGCATGGTTTGCATGTAATAATCCGGAATGATGCCAATCTCTTCACAGGCAATCAATGAATCTACCGTATGTGCTCCCAGTCCCGCAGTGTATCCCTGACTCTTGATCCTGTCCATCATCTTCTGAATGACATCTGTTCTTTTATCCCTTACCAGCCAGTCACACCAGTTGCCCTGGATCTGAATGATGTCCACGCCAAAATCAATAGCCTGGTTGATGAATTCATAATAATCATTCTTTTCCATATTGGGACCTACCTGCGAGATTACTTTGATCTTGCTGCCGGTATATTTTTTATATTTCGCGATCAGGGCATTGGAAGGAAATCCGATGTTAATCGTGTTTATTCCGGCGTTTTCCGCCAGCATCAGGGTTTCGAAAACCTTTTTTTCGGTATTGTATGCCCTGAACAGGGAAGGCACATAGATGAGGTCGCGGGAATGGGCCCATCCTCCAATCAGGTTGCCGCCCATCACCAGCCGGCTTATTTCATGTTTCCCGATCTTGCCGGCCGGCAGCGCTCCTTTCAGTTCACTTAAACCCGTTTGGCTGACCTGTATGGTGGCCCCCGACATAACATCGGCTCCATAGGTATTCAGGTTGCGGAAGGCTCCCCAGCCCATAAAACCCAGAACCGGCAGGGTGGCGAGATTCTTCAGGGCCTCACGCCGTGAAGAAGCGGTATTTATAAGCGCGGCTGAAGTCCTGCTTTTCCTCTTCCTGCGGAAGAATTCGATCAGTTTATCGATGCCATAACCCCTGTCTTTTGTAAACAAAATAAACAACAGGGCAACAGCTTCAATAAATATCTTGTTCACGATGAAAAGATGACCTTCAGAAGCACTGATCAGGGCACCACCGAAGGGCGGATAGGCAAAGTAGTACAGCAGGAGCAGCAACATGGCACATATGGAAGCAAACTGGATGTATATGCCGATAAAAAGCGCCAGACCAATCAACAGCAAACCATACATGTTCAACACATCTGTAGTTTGCAGCAATACGGGTGAATTGGCAATCCAGTGATAAAAATCCGACAAAAAGCCTGATGTGTTAGACAGGTAACCCGAAGCAGTCCAGTTTCCTGCCAGAATTTTTGAAAGTCCTTCATATAGGAAGTGCCAGCCAATAGCAACCCGCAGCACTGTGACAAACACGCGACGGGCAGTCTTTTTCCCTATTTTCATCATATTCCTGTTCTTAATGGTTATCAGCACTAATAGTTATTAAAGTCCCATTTTCCACGGTATGCCCGTGTCCGCATCAAATTGGCATAATCGTCGTTGATGAATTCTTCAGCTGCCGGATTCCATTGCAGGGGACGCTGCAGTTCGTAGGCTATATTCGCAATATTGCAGAGAGAAGCGGTGCGATGACCTGTTTCAACGTCCGATACAGGTTTGGTTCTTTTTATCATGGCATCAACCCAATCCTGGTAGTGATTATCACTGAAATAAACCCTTTTATCGGTTGGCTTCAGTTCCGCTTTCGCCAGATCCTTATCGGGGAAAGTCCTTAAAAACTCACGGCTTACTTCAATGCGGCCTTCGGTGCCGATAAACTGCACGGCATTGTGCTCTCCCCAGTCTTTATGGTTAACCACCACCCCGTTTTCATATTTCATCGATAAACCGTAGATTGAAGGAACGGGGGGCGGTAAAAACTGAACAGGACCAGATTTATCCATATCCATGGCCCACTGGGCAATGTCGAACATATGTGCCCCCCAGTCGGTTACCTGTCCGCCTCCAAAATCGCGGTATCCCCTCCACCATGCCCAATCATCGTCCCCGAATTTCGGGGCCAGATCGGGATGCCATCCACGATAGAAGGAAGGCCCCACCCATTCATTCCAGTCAAGTTCAGCAGGCGGATCCATCTCAGGCAAAGCGCATTGTTTAACAGGTTCTCCGACATGTACATTGATCTCTTTTATGTCACCGATGTAGCCGTTACGGACCAGCTCAACAGCATGACGGAAATCCCGCCACGATCGTTGCATGTTGCCGGTCTGAAAAACACGGTCATATTTTCGTGCAGCATTAACCATGGCACGGCCTTCGGCAATGGTCAGGGCAAGAGGCTTTTCACAATAGATATCCTTTCCGGCTTTTGCTGCATCAACAGCGATCTGCGCATGCCAGTGGTCGGGAGTGGCAATAACCACGGCATCAATGTCTTTTCGCAGCAGGAGCTCACGGTAATATTTGTATGCCTCCACACTGGCCTGAATGTTTTTGGCTTTGTTGTTCAGATCGGCTGCTGCTCTGAATTTCTCAAGTTTCTTCTGATCCACATCACAGGCAGCCAGCACCACAGTTTCTTTACATCTGCCAATATCTTCCAACAGACCGAGGGCCTGCTTACCGACACCGATATAACCAAGGTTGATCCGGTCGTTGGCAGCAACAGCCCCGTTACCGCCAAGCACCTGGCGGGGGATAATAGTAAAGGCCAGGGCGGCCGTGGCCGAGTTTCCTATGAATCTACGCCGGTTAATTGTCATACTCATATACAATTAATATTATGGGTTAGTAATATGATAGAAGTAATTTGAGTTTGAAAGTAGTTAAAATCAACTTATGATGCCCAATCCTTTCCCAATAACTTTATGAATTCCTACAAATAATTCATCTTTTGTCTTTATATTTAAACAGGTTAGTACTGAGTTTCACTTATCTCCATTATGAATTAACAAAAATCCTTACTTGACATGAACCGTAGAAAATTCATCCGAAAAGCAACTCAACTCTCAGCTGGTATGGGCATGGTCACCGTATTGCCTACAAGGGTGTGGGCATCCGAAATTGCGCCCAGTGACTCCCTGAATATAGCCCTGATCGGTTGCAGGAACATGGGTTTTGGTGTCCTTGAGCATCATCTGTCAAATCCTGGTATCAACTGTGTCGCACTGTGCGATGTGGATGAAGAAACCCTGAACCGTCGAGCTTCCGATGTTAAAGAAAATTTCAATCAGGTTCCCAGGCTGTATAAAGATTTTCGTAAATTACTCGAGCAGAAAGACATAGACGCCGTGATCATCGGCACTCCCGATCACTGGCATTGCCTCATTACCGTGTATGCCCTGCAGGCAGGCAAGGATGTCTATGTGGAAAAACCCATGGCCAATTCCATTGAAGAATGTAACATTATGGTGAAAGCTGCCAGGCATTACAAACGTATTGTACAGGTGGGACAGCAGCAGCGCAGCGGGTTCATCTTCCGGAAAACCATGGAACTGATCAAAACAGGAAACATCGGTAAGTTAAGAAAGATCAATGTCTGGGCCAACTTCAACTATGGGGTGGGACCTGAAATAGTTCCTGACGAACCTGTCCCTGCAGGCGTTGACTATGATATGTGGCTGGGACCGGCACCCAAAAGGCCGTTTAATCAAAACCGCTTCCACGGGTCGTGGCGGCACTTCTGGGATTATGGCGGAGGGATGGTTTCGGACTGGGGTGTTCACCTGCTGGATATTACCTTATGGGCGAAAGACTTTGTGAAAGGTCCCGAAAAAACGCTGGTGTATGCCGGAAATACATTTCCCGAACCCAGGGCAAGGGAGACCTTTGATACCATGACCATCTCCTATCCCGCAAGCGACCTGGTGATCAATTATGATGTAACTGCCGGAGTGCAGCGCGGACCTTATGATATGCTTTACGGCCTGGCCTTTATCGGAGAAAAGGCAACCATCGTGGTGGACCGGTCGAAAATACAGGTATACCCGGAATGGGATGAGGAAAACAAGAAATTCATGACCGAGGAGTACAAGTACACTGAAGGCAAAGAATCCCACGGTGAACATGTAAAGAATTTCATCGATTGCATAAAATCCAGAGAAACACCCGCCTGCCCCCCGGAAATCGGTCGCGCTGCTGCCTTGCACGTTCACATCGCCAATATTGCCGGCCGTACTGGTGAGCCTGTTCTGATCTGGGATGATGCAAACAACCGGTTTACCAACAGTGAGGCAGCGAATAAACTGATTACTCCGGTTTACAGGGAACCGTGGTCTTTACCGAAGATTTAAACTTTAAGACTATTGGATTACCTGACCGCACGACCGCACGACCTTAAGACCGCAAAACTTTTAAACACTTAACTATGCTAACCCGAAGATCCTTTTTTACCAGATCCGCGATAGCCGCTGCGACAGCCATAGCTGCGCCCTCCGTTCTGGCTTACCTTTCCTCTTCCTGTTCCAACGGCCACCGCCTTAAAAACATCGGTTTTATCTCCGGCATCATTGATAAGGAACTGGAAGGCGACTGGAAGGCAGTGCTTAAAAAAACCGTGGAATTTGGTTACTCCGAAATCGAGACCGGTGATTACCTGGGTGATTCGGCAACATCATTCCTTGCCTTCTGCAAGGAGATCGGACTTACGCCTGTTGCCGGCGGAGTGGGATTCAATGCCGCTGATGACGAGACCCTGCGAAGGTTCGATGCCCTGAATGAACTGGGCGTGAAATATGCAGTTACCTATTGGCCATGGTTAACAGGCGGTCCGTTTACACTGGCCGACTGCAAACAAAGCGCGGACATCCTGAACCACATGGGAGCACTATGCAAACAAAAAGGCCTGGTACTTTGCTGGCATAACCACGATAAGGAATTCATCAGTTTCGGGGAGGGAATACCTTTCGATTACCTGATGAACCACACCGATCCCGGACTGGTAACATGCGAAATGGATATTTACTGGGTGAAAAAAGGCGGTGGCGATCCCCTGGCCATGATAAAAAAATACCCAGGCAGGATTCCCATACTCCATGTGAAGGACATGGCTCCTGGCAGCTCCCAGGACTTCGAGTGTCCGGGCAGCGGCATTCTTGATTTTCCTTCCATTTTCAGGGAAGCGCAGTCACAGGGTATTGCCCATTATATGGTGGAACGTGACAATGTTCCCGATGGGATGGCCTGCCTGCAGAGCGCCGGGGAGTATATACGGAATCTGAGGTTTTAATGAAACACCCTGACAGGGTAATAAACCAGATATCCCGGTAATGGTAAAAACAGATTCTGCAGGGATAGAAGCCGTAAAACTATTCCCCGATACATCAATTTCTTTTCCCACAAGTAAATTGGATGTAGCATCAGTATAAATCAATTTCATTTTTTTCATCACCGGAAGGTTGGAAAGCATTCCTTTGACCGTGACAGTATTGTTGCAGTTATTCCTGCCCGAGATAACCATATTCCCATCCGGATTGCAAAAAGCATAAGCAACCAGGCTGCTGTCCTGACCGGTTATTTCTATGCGCACGGAACCAGGTTTAACAAACTTCATCAGCTGGGCATGTTCATAAAACTGCTTTCGCGGTTTCCAGCTTCCGTTAGGTGCAATATATTCGATCAAGGGTTTTCCTTCTCCGGGGCCAAACCAAAAGACCCAGTCATTCGGGGGAACGCTGCCATAGCCGTTTCGTCTGGCATGCTGATAAACGCAGTCAAATCCGTCCCAGAAAATATACGCCCTGGCATTGTCATCGAGCTGGCCGAGCATATTCCTGATACCGGCTGTTTCGGTTACCCAGTATGGTTTGGTCGGATACCCGGACCTGTTGATTATCGCTGAATAATTTGCTGCATCGTTGCCATATTGATGTACACCCCAGGATACCAGCTTGCGCATTAGCGTGGAGTCCTTCACCATTTCTTCAAGGCAATCAACAAACAGGCGATCTCCTGCAGCATCCGGAGCCACGAACCTGATATCGCCCATTCCGATGGCATCGAGTTTTGCGGCAAGTTTCCTGACCACACGCACATACTGGACAGCATCCGGTATATTAGGACCCTCCACAATACCATCCGGATGATCCGCGCTTTTGCTGTTTGACATCACATCCGTTTCATTCATTGGCGATATCAGTGTGAATTGAATCTTAGCAGTGTTACGCATATAATATAAGAGCGCGGCTATCGACTCCACTAATTCATCCTCTTTATTGGCGTCTATGGAGTGATCTGTGCCCCCCATCCAACTTTTTAGCGGGTCTGTTACCTCAAGAGGTGGCGAGGCGGGTGGTGAACCCATAAAACTGATTACCAACCCGTTTGTGATTCCCTTCTGATTCAGGTAACGCAAGGTGTTCCATACACCCTGAAACCTGGCATTTGTGAAGATGCTGTTGTAATAGTTCCAGTTGAAGTGGTTGGGATCGTTGTCGTCGTTGACGGCTTCCCAGTCAATATCTTCGATAACGGCCCGGAAAATGGTGGCGCCCAGTGAATCGACAAGCAGGTCAATTGCCGGCCGTGTCACTTTTGTATCCATGTACTCACCGTTATACCACCAGGCTGTGTTGATGTTAACGCCAAAACCATCCATGGTCTGATATTTCGTTGCTCCATCTATCTGCAATGAAATTACTGCAGGCTGGGCCTTTATGATCAATGGGATAAGGACAAAGAAAATACTTATTAAGATTCTCTTTATTAAAGAATTAATGCTAATTATGCACATAGTATTTCAAGTATTTGCTACAAGATTGCAGCTATTCTATTAATTTTTATTA
Organism: uncultured Bacteroidales bacterium; assembly: GCA_963800645.1. GTDB lineage: Bacteria > Bacteroidota > Bacteroidia > Bacteroidales > UBA10428 > UBA5072. The sequence continues at coordinate 411,192 of CAWDBX010000010.1, forward strand.
CAGTTATTCTTGCTGTGATTTCAATTATGTTTAGCGATTGCCCGAGATCAGCAGATAACCTTCATTTTTGTGCATGATGGTTATGGCATAATCGCCATTTCCAAGATCCCTGATGATGTATGAGTCAGGCTTCAATTCATGGCTTGCAGCGATCATTTTCCCGTTAAGGCTTACCCGGGCAGGATTAAAGGCCAGCCGCAGGTATTCGGTTCCATTATCCGCGGTAGTGTAATACTTTACCTCATTTGTTGCGTAATGAACATCCCTTAGAATCCCTTCGGAATACAGGATATGATTCTCCCTGGGTGGAGCCCATTCGGGGATGCCTGCAAATACATGGTAGAACATCCTGGGACTCTCGCCATAACAATCTGACCACCAGCTGTTAATTCCTTTGCTTACAGGACTCTCAAAGGCCATACCGGTGGAATCATGACAATACGTTACCCAGTTCAGGGAGCGGAAAGCCTTTTCCCTATAGGATTCATCTCCCGAAATGGCATACCACCGGGCACAAGATGCAGCATACCTGGCAGTCTGATATTCCATTTTAAAAATGAAGGTGTCCTGTTCACCCACGATATTGGCGCCCCACATGGAGGAAGGCTCACCGGGAGCTCCTCGGAGAATGAAATTGTCTTCTGTCCATTTGATGAGCAGTGGGAATATGCGGCTTCCAATCCGGATCCATTTCAGGAAAATCAAAAAGACTCAGGTTCATGTTGCTTGCACTCAGGTTGCTTTTGTAAGTGTGGCTCCTGATGTCTGTATCAGTATGTCCATCGGTCCAGTATCCGGTTTTCATCGGATACTGAAGCAGAAAAGTCCGTGCTTTTTCGCGTGCGATCTTGTAGGCGTTCACATCACCGAGGTTGGCGCGGATGAGATTGTCCAGCAGCAGGTAGCATCCCGTCCAGTTTGCGCCATACGGAGCAGTCACCTCTCCTGTTTCCATAATGACGCGGTAAGGCCATACCGATTCAGTTAAAGTTCCTGTTTTTGCATTACGCGCAAGCACATCCGCCACCTGTAAGGCAGCCTTAAGGTACTTTTGCTCCTGCAAAAACTGGTACATCCGGTAAAAGGTCAATCCCATTTCTCCTGCGTGATCAACCTGTATTTCATGCATGGCAAGTCGGTTCGAACTGGTGAAGCCACGAAATAAAGTATCACCGGCATTAGCCGTTGTGTAAGGAAAATCTGGCCAGGCAAAGGTGGCCTGACTGATGCCGTGCTCCAGCGTATAATCTATAAGATCCTTCACAATCTGCATTACACTGTAGTCGCCGGTATAAGCATAATACAGGCGCGCCGACTCAAACCAGTTGGGAACCTTCTCCCCGATATCATTCATCCAGGTGTCAGGCTCAAGAACACCATTGTTGACCTTAAAGGCACAGTAAAAATAATATTGCGGGTAAAGGGATCTGGGCAGCGGACCTGGCGAACCGGGAACCCTGTTTTTAACAAAATCCCAGCGCAGGTGCAGGTAATGATCATAGGCCTTATCCTGCGGTGTATACCATGGCAACAGCTTATGCTGTTCATCCAACACAACTTTGTGGGTACAGAAAATGGTGTCGGCGTGTACCTTGCGCTGATCAATACAACATATGATCAGCAACATGAAAAGAGCGGTCCTTTGTAACATAGCCTCGGAAATTGATACTTCAGGGTTTCTTTGTATTTGATCAGACAATTTATGGCAGTTTTGTTTAATTTTAATCATTCGGATGTTAAAAGTTGAAGAACATCTGTTATAATTATCCTTGTATCTGTATGAAAAAAAGGTTGCTGATTTGCTTGAGCTGGATTATTCTCTGCCTCCATGCCAGTGGTGTGGAAAAGGATACCATTAAGGTGAAAGGGCTCTTTTATCTCGATGGGGATCCTGTTTTACTCAGCATATCCGGTGGAAAGATCGTGAAAATCGACCGGCTTCCAACCGGCGAGGATCCGGTAATATATGTAGCGCCAGGCCTGATCGATTTGCAGATCAACGGCTATATGGGTGTTGATTTTTCTGACCAGCATCTGACCACTGAAAACATGCGAAAGGCCACAGAGGCTTTATGGAAAGAAGGAGTAACTACCTTTCTGCCCACGGTCATCACCAATCACCAGGACAGTCTTATGGTCAGTTTTACTTTGCTTGCCGATGCATGGTCCGATAATGAGGTAGCCCTCTCGGTGCCGGGATTTCACCTGGAAGGGCCATATATTTCACCATTACCGGGTTTCAGGGGTGCGCACCTTGAAAAGTATATACGGCCGGCAAACTGGAATGAATTCTCGGCACTGCAACAAGCAGCTCATAATGGTATACGGCTTATTACACTCGCACCGGAGGTGTCGGGCGCCATGGTATTTATCCGGCAATGCTCGGAGGCCGGCGTGCTGGTATCACTGGGTCATCATAACGGTAACTCCGGGATCATAAAACAAGCTGCAGATGCCGGGGCCTCTCTGTCGACACACCTGGGAAACGGTTGTGCCAACCTGATCCATCGTCATGATAATCCGTTATGGCCGCAGCTGGCCGAAGACCGGATCACCGCCACCCTGATTGCCGACGGATTTCATCTCAACAGGGAGGAGATCCAATGTTTCTTCCGGATAAAAGGGGTTGAGCGTACGGTGCTTGTATCTGATGCGCTTGATCTGGCCGGACTCCCTCCCGGAGAATATATCCGGGGAGAAAGGAAGGTGCTGTTGACTGCTGATGTTGCCAGGTTTCCGGCTGAGGATGTGCTGGCCGGAGCTGCAAGTCCATTGACATCCGGCGTTTCGAACATGATGGCGTATACCGGATGCAGCTTGGGAGAGGCCATTCAGATGGCAAGCACGAATCCTGCCAGGTTGCTTGGTTTGGATGACAGAGGCGAGATCGGACCGGGAAAACGTGCTGACCTGATCCTGTTCACCATCAGGAATAACAGGATCATCATTCAACAGACCATGGTGGCTGGGAAGGTGGTATATACAAAAATTGATTAATGCAGAATTACACCCCTAAAATCGGCACCTATCGTTACCGGATCCTTGCCCTGGTGTTCATGGCCACGACCATCAATTACTTCGACCGGAGTATTGTAGGGGTTATGGCCCCTACCCTGCAGAAGCTTTTCAACTGGTCGAACAGGGACTATGCCGCCATTATGGTATCCTTCAAGGTTGCCTATGGCATAGGATTGCTGTTCATGGGCGGTATTATCGACCGGCTTGGTACAAAAAAAGGATATACCATTTCAATTGTGACCTGGAGTTTCTTTGGCATGTTGCATGCGGTTATCAGACCCGCCTTTAGTCTGATCGGATTTGTTGCAGCCCGATTCGGGCTGGGTATCGGTGAATCCGGAAACTTTCCTGCTGCCATCAAAACAGTGGCGGAGTGGTTTCCGAAAAAGGACCGGGCATTTGCCACCGGCATTTTTGATGCTTCCACAAGTGTAGGGGCCATCCTGGCCCCGTTCATCGTGGGGGCGGTTGTTACCGTTGAAGGAGACAACTGGCAGATACCCTTTCTGTTCACCGGTGTACTCAGCGCCTTATGGGTCTATTTATGGTACAGAACCTATAAAAAACCTGAATTGCATCCGAAACTATCTCGCGAAGAACTGGCCTATATCAACAGCGATTCGGGCGAGGAAACATCCGAAAAGATTCCGTGGCTGACCCTGTTGCCCAAACGTGAAACCTGGGCCTTTGCCTTAACTACCATAACCGATGGCGTGTGGTGGTTTTACCTGTTCTGGGGGGCCAAATTCCTTCATGAACAGTTTGGAACCGACATTAAAAACATAGGCCTTCCCTTCCTGATCATCTTTATCATGGCTGATGCCGGAAGTCTCCTGGGCGGACTGGCATCTGGCGGACTGATAAAAAAAGGATGGTCGGTAAACAAAGCCAGAAAGATCACCCTGCTGGTATGCGCGATCATCATTCTGCCTGTAACCTTTGTACCGGTCGTTGCCGGTAAATGGGCGGCTGTTTGGCTGATCGGGCTGGGAGCTGCCGGACACCAATCATGGTCGATCAACAGCTATACACTGGTTCCCGATGTCTTCCCCAAGAAGGCTGTCGCATCGGTCATTGGAATAGGCAAAATGATAGGGGTTGCCTGTGCCATTGTGGCCGATCTTGCATTGGGCTCAGTACTCGATATGGCTGATAATTCAGGATATTTCTGGGCCTTTGTAATAGCCGGATCGTCATACCTGATCGTCCTGGGTTTTGTCCACCTGTTGATGCCGAGGATGACCCCGCTGGACGATAACCTGAACTATATCAATAATAAATAACATTACCGGCATTACCATGGAAATAATTATAGCCAATACCAAACCGGAACTTGGAAGATCAGCCGCGACGAAGGGCGCCGGCCTTATCCGCAAAGCGATAGAGGATAAAGGAGCGGCCAATATCATCCTCGCTACCGGTGCATCCCAGTTCGATATGCTGCAGGTACTCGTGCAGGAGGATATTGACTGGTCGGTGGTAAGAGCCTTCCATCTGGATGAATATATCGGGTTACCCGTAGCGCACCCTGCGTCATTCCGGAAGTATTTAAAGGAACGTTTTGAAACTATTGTATCACCAATGGAATTCCACTTTGTTAACGGTGAAACCGATCCGGTGCAGGAATGTACCCGCCTGGGAAGGATCATCCATCATCATCCGATCGATGTGGCTTTCGTGGGTATTGGTGAAAATGGTCATCTGGCATTTAATGATCCCCCCGCCGATTTCGAAACGGAAGACGCGTATATTGTGGTAACCCTCGATGAAGCATGCCGGCGCCAACAAATGGGCGAAGGCTGGTTTCCATCCCTGGAGGATGTCCCCCGAAAAGCCATCAGCATGTCAATCAAACAGATCATGAAATCGAAGGCCATCATTTGCAGCGTGCCCGATTTGCGAAAGGCGGCGGCGGTTCAGAAAACCCTGGAAGGGAAGGTTTCACCGATGATCCCGGCATCGGTCCTGCGCAATCATAAGACCGTATGGCTTTATCTTGACAAGGATTCAGCGTCGCTCTTATCATTCAAACAATCTAAACTTTTGTAATATATTTGGCTTTCCTAAGGCCGGATGATTTCAGGTAAACCTCAAAGTAAAAATTATTACCTCGCAACCCTGGCAGGCATTCTTGCCATATTTTTGTGGGCGAGCAATATTGCGTTTTCCAAAAGCGCACTGGACCAGGAGGGTAGTTATAACGGAGCGTTTTACATTTACTTTTACAGCGGAATCCTGCTATTTCTATTTATGCTTGCATTCCAGAAAAAAACCGGGTTCCTGAATAAGCTGAAAAGCCTGCCCCTATCCTATTACCTGAAAACCGGCATCTTTTTCCTGCTTAACAATGTATTGCTGTTTCTGGCGATTGGACTGGCAAAGAAAAATGAAGAGCTGGTGATTGTTACCCTTTTGAACTATACCTGGCCTGTGATGATCTATGTGCTTCGCATCCCTTTGTTCCGACTAAAAACACCGATGAGAATCTTTATCCCCGGGGTATTACTGTCTTTTACGGGAATCACCATGGCATTGCTTCAGGATTATGATTTTGATTCAATCAACCACCTGATCAGGTCAGGAGATGACAACCTGATGGCTTACCTGCTTGCCTTTCTGACATCGGTCTCCTGGGCCCTTTATTCCAATCTTACGGTAAAGTTTAAAAACCAGGATGACATGGCCGGGATTCCTGTCATTTTTATTACAAGTGGTTTGATATTCCTTGGTATTCAGGGATTTAGCGGACAGATTTCCACAATTCATTTATCTGCTCCTTTAATTAATCCCGATCTCATTTATGTGGTCTCAGGTCCAACATCACTGGGCTATTTATGCTGGTACCTGGCTATGAAAAATGGAAATAGGGCACTCATCACCGCCCTTTCTTTTTTTATTCCCATGCTCTCCCTGCTTTTTCTTCATTTCAGGATAAAGATGGAGATCAGTCTGATATTCTGGATTGCCGTGGCACTTTTAATTGCCGGATCATATTTATGCTACCGGGCACTGCACCTTTCAAAGCTATAGGTGTGCGTCAGATAATTAATCCTGATTACTTGTTTCATTGTGGGTAAATGAAGTTATTAAAAAACTACAGGCCTTAACCATAAAACATGGGGTGCACAAATACTGCAATCCTTTTTGCATTTTCAATAGTATGGTATGGATGCTTTTCAGGAAATTATTACTATTTTTCAGGTAGTAAACCAGGACCATGATGAAAAACAATATCTTTCATTCTACAGCGATTGCATTGTTCAGCCTGTTCTTCCTGACTGCCGGAATATGTTCAGCCCAGGTCCAGTGGATCGAATCAACCGGCACCGGAACCTGGATGACCAAAACAGCCAAACTTACCAGTAATAAGGATAAACAGGTTGATGCAACCATCCTGATGGATAAGCAGCAACAGGTGGTTGACGGCTTCGGTGCCTGTTTTAATGAATTGGGATGGACAGCCTTATCGGTTCTGGATGATGCCGGCAGGGAAGCCATTCTTAAAAACCTCTTTGACCCGAAAGAGGGACTGAAACTGAATATCTGCCGTATGCCTGTCGGTGCCAATGATTATGCACGCAACTACTATTCCCTGAATGATTCCGCGGATGACTTTGAAATGAAGTATTTCAGCATTGCCCGCGACAGGGAAATGCTTATCCCCTATATCAAGTCCGCCCTGAAATATCGTCCCGATCTTGCGGTATGGGGATCTCCCTGGACCCCGCCCTTCTGGATGAAGACCAACAACCATTATGCCTGTCGCCCCGATGTAGTCAACGATATGACCCCGGAACAGGCGGGACGGGAAGGCATTACCCAGTTCCGAATGGAACCGCCCTATCTGGAGGCCTATGCAAAGTATTTCGTGAAATTTATCCGGGCCTATAAGGAGGAAGGCGTCCACATCACCGCCATCCATGTGCAGAATGAAATGAATTCCTGCCAGAATTTTCCTTCCTGCATATGGACAGCAACCGACCTGGGTAAGTTTATCGGCAAATACCTGGGACCGGCCATCCGCAACGGAGCTCCGGGAACCGAAATCTGGTACGGGACTGTGGAAAGGCCTTCGGTGGAGAAAATCGATACCATTCTGCAGGATCCGATCGCTGCATCGTTCATCGATGGTATTAGTTTCCAGTGGGCAGGTAAACAGGCTATTCCCGGTGTGCATATCAAATATCCCGGCATGAAGCTCATGCAGAGTGAAACGGAGTGCGGCAATGGTTCAAATGACTGGAAAGCAGCTGAATATACCTTTTCCCTGATGAAGCACTACTTTGACCATGGCGTCAGTGTATATTCTTTTTGGAACAGTGTGCTGGATGAAACCGGTAGAAGCATGTGGGGATGGAAACAGAATTCCATGATCACCGTGGACAGTAAAACACGTGAAGTAAAATATAATCCTGAGTTTTACCTGCTAAAGCATTTCAGCTATTTCATACAGTCCGGTGCCAGAAAGCTCGCGACAACCGGCAACGATTCCGCCTTGCTGGCGTTTGCTAATCCAGACGGAAGCATCGTTGTGGTTTTAGCCAATACTACAGATCAGACAGAAAAAATAAATCTTGCCCTGGGTAAAAAGTTGCTGTCAGCCACCCTGGAATCTCATTCCCTGAATACCTTTTTCATGAAGTCACCTGAAAAATAAAAGGCCATGCGAACATTCACCGCTTTGATCGGAATGCTCTTGCTTTACCAACCGATATCCTTAGCGCAGGAAATAATGGGTTCAGCCACTTATTGCACTCCGGAAGACTTCCGGAAAATGACCAAGATCGATGCCCATTGCCACCTGGAAGACGAAAGCACTGCCTTTATGGAACAGGCGGTTAAGGATCATTTCAGGATCATCACCCTCAACACCGATGCCCCGGGTAATTTGCCCATTGCAGACCAACAACAAATGGCCTTGCAGCAGAAGAAATTATTCCCCGGACAGGTGGCTTATCTGACCACTTTCTCCATGCAGGGTTGGGATGATCCGGAATGGGCGGATAAAACCGTCGTGTGGCTGGAATCCTGTTTTCAGCAAGGCGCCATTGGGGTAAAGGTCTGGAAGAATATCGGCATGGTGGAAAAAGATAACACAGGCAAGTTCATCATGATCGATGACCCGAAATTTGATCCTGTTTTCGATTACCTGGTTAAAAAGGGTATACCGGTTTGCGGTCATCTTGGCGAACCCAGAAATTGCTGGCTTCCTCTCGATGCAATGACCGTGAACAATGACAGATCCTACTTCAGGGAACATCCTGAATACCATATGTACCTTCATCCCGATCACCCCTCCTACGAAGATCAGATCAGGGCAAGGGACAACCTGTTGCGGAAACATCCCGATCTTCATTTTATCGGCGCCCATATGGGGAGCCTGGAGTGGAGCATTGATGAGCTGGCCGGACGTCTTGAAGAATTTCCGAACATGACCATTGATCTGGCGGCCAGAATTTGTCATGTGCAAAAACAGGCACAGGAAGACTGGCAGAAAGTGCATGATTTTTTCATCCGGTACCAGGACAGGATTCTTTATGGAACCGACCTCAGTGATGGCGGATCTTCTGATCCGGCAGCAATGCAGGAGAAATTGCATCAGACCTGGCTTCTCGACTGGAAGTTCTTCACCACCGATGAGGTTATGACTACCTGGGAGGTGGATGGTGTATTCAGGGGATTAAAGCTTCCACGGGAAGTCGTGGAAAAGATCTATTACCGGAATGCTGCGAGATGGTTGGTGGATTAAAGAGTCAAGAGTCAAGAGCCAAGAGCCAAGAGCCAAGAGCCAAGAGTCAAGACTTAATCTTGAATCTTGAATCTTGAATCTTGAATCTTCATTCTACTTGATATCCTTTGCCCTGTTGAACCTGATAGCATTCAGCAGCCAATTTGGCAGAGCCTTTTCAGGATGACGTTTCCTCAGGTTTAAGTACCAGCCGATGCTCTTCAGGATCGGAATCTTATGGGTTTCCACAAATTCAATCAATGTTCCGTCGGGATCCTCGGTATAGGAAAAAGAACCTGCGGCCTCACCCATATCAAAGCTTTGGTTCACATCCACGGTAAACGGAAATCCTTTCTGCCTGCATTCTTCCCTTAACAGGTCCATTCCATTGATATCAAAGCAAAGGTGAATAAATCCAAGATCGCCCCAGAATCTTTCGTGATAGATCTTTTGAGGTTGCCGGTCGAGCACCTGAACCAGCTCAATTTCGCTTGTTCCGAAGATCGGACTGAAGGCTCCAAGCCGTGGTTTGCTGTGGCGCAAAAGTACACGGCGGAACCGCATATTTCCCCCGGGCAGATTCGCAAATTCACCAAAAATAGTGGCCTCATCAAAAATTACCTGATCATATCCCAACAGGCTTTTATAGAATTCAACCGACCTGTCGATATCCGACACACCGATAATCGCCCCATAAGCAGCGCCCGTGTGCTTTTTCTCATTCCTGAACCAGGTTACACTGGTTACCAGCTGGAAAATATTACCGTACGGATCTTTTACAAAGAAATGTTCTTTGCCACGAGGATCACGCAGATCCCGCTGAGCATTTCCACGCCTCGCGATTTTAAAAAATCATGGTAAATTTGACGTTGTGGCATTTGATTTTGGCGGCAATAGATACCAATATCGCCCAGTTTTATCTCAAAATTTGCTGAAAGCGGTGTCCGTTCCACATATTGCCATATCTCAAAACCTCCCCCACCCTGCAGGTTCAATGCCAGTGCAGCATGCCTTTTCTGCGGTTTACCTCCCGTATAAGGCAACATATGTTCTGCTACTGCCGATTGTCTTCAAACATTCTGATATCCACCCCGAAATTCTGTTTATACCAATTCCAGGCCTCTCTCACATTGGGTACGCCGATCCCTATCTGCTGTATCCCACTGATTACTTTCTCTTTCAACTTAAATTTCAATTTTTAAATAATCCTTTTTTGTGTTTAATCGCTTAATCTTTTTCAGGTCGGACTTGCCCGATTCACAATCCGGTAGTATAAATACGGACAAAGCCTTTTGATGGCCAGCAAAAAGTTCGGTCCGCCAATAAATACTTCTTTTCTGTTCCATTTAATGGAGCGAATAATAATCCTGGCACACTTTTCAACCGAAACGCCATTTGCCTGGCCCCCGTCCATTTTGCCATGCATTTTCCCATTTCCTGTGAGGGAATGAATGGAAATATCGGTTTTAACACGACCCGGACAGATCATGGTAACCTGTACATTTTTATCATGAAGTTCAGCCCGCAGGGTTTCAAAGAATCCTTGCAAAGCGTGCTTGGAGGCAGCATAGGCCGACCGCATGCGGAAACCATATTTCCCGGCCATGCTGCTGATAACTACCACATGGCCCCCACCCGTGCTGATCATCCACGGAAGAATTCACTTGGTAACGGCCACAGCGCTAAAAAAATTCACCTCAAAAAGCTCCCTGTCAATCGCAATATCCGTTTCCAGTGCATATGAACGTTGACTAACACCGGCATTGTTGACCAATATGTCCACATGGTTTACCAGCTGTTTAATTTTTTCAGCAGCCTGAACAATCTTCTGTTGCACCGTGATATCGCAGGCAACTACATAACAGCGACCCCCCTCAATCTGGTCAAATTTCGCTTTTAATGCATTTAATTTGTTATATTCCTTGCGGTGAGAATAACCGTGGCACCTTCACCAAAGAGTTCTGCGGCGAGGGCCTCACCGATTCCCGAGGAAGCTCCGGTTATCCATGCAGTTTTACCCTGGAATTTCATTGGCAGCTATTTGTCGGCTCATGATGACCTGTATTCGGTTAAAAATATTCTTCCGGATACTTGCCAGATCCATAATCTCTCCTGAATTCCTGTTCAGAAAAAACCGCCATTTTCCCAGGAATTTTTTCACCCGGACGTAATAATGATAGGCAAACAATCCGGTAACAGGAACCAGAAGAACATAAAGCAGTACTGACCAAAAAGGCAGGGGAGTAAAGGCAAGAATGCAGCCTGTGATTAAATACCAGACCGGGAAAACAATCATTCCAATACATATCTGAATGAACTGACAAACTGGGGATCCTTGATCCGCTGTGTTTTCTTTTTGATAAACTGATAAGGGAGATAGTTGTTTAAAAAACCGAAAAGAAACACCGGGAAAAAAGCTGCCTTCAAAACAGAAGCCACCACCAGTTCCGGAAAAGACTCCTTTCCTTTCCCAAAATCCAGTCACGCAATCCGGCTTTTTTCAAACCCGACTGATAATCCTTCACCAGCACATCCAATTCCCTGATGCTTTCAGGTTTGGTTTCCAATTCCCGGTTCAATCCATCGATCATGACCTTATCTGCCCTAAATTTACCGGAAAGGCTGCCATCCGAAATTCCCAGTATTATCCGCATCTCCCCGTTGAAAATCTCCCGCAGATGCATATAGAGATCATAATATTCTTCGGTCTGAATATCAATCATTTGTTTGCTCAGGGATTCGCCAAAGGCGATCCTTCATCTGATTGATAGCCATTACAGGATTCTCATGATAGGCTCCCATAAACTCGGATACCTCAATGGGTTTGCCGATATTCATAAAAAGTGTTGACCGGAAATTCTGATAATGACCATAATCAACACCTATCGGTACGATTTTCACACCGTTCATTGCCATATTTTTCCTGGGCCTGAAAAGCAATCCTGAACAATCCTTTAACCAGTGGCCTGAGCCTGCGTCTGTCGCCATGATTTCCTTCGGGAAAAAAAATCAAAGGATTGTTCTTATTATGCAATACCTGAAGTGTTTTATCAAATACCACATCATTTTTTTTGACATTCTCAATTCCGTCACGAATCCGGTAAATAGGCATGATATTCAGGTAGGTCAGAAACCTGATGAGCCGCTTTCCCTTGAATATATCTGCCCGGGCAAGAAAAATATTCTGGAACGATGTATTGCATACCAGTACCATTGCATCCATGAGTGCATTCTGGTGATTAGGGGCAAGAATGACAGGCTGGTTTTTCGGAATATTCTGCCTGTTGATCACTTCGATCTTCCGGTAAAAGATATGAAAGCAAAATTTGGCATACTGCTGAAGTAACCAGTAATCCCAAGCCCACTCGTCTATTTTTTTCTTTCTGAACACCTTTTGCTGGTATATATTTTATGGAGCCAAAATTAATACAAGATCAATATGAAAAACTATGACAAAAGAATATATGAATTAGTGAATTATGAATTATGAATTATGAATTATGAATTATGAATTATGAATTATGAATATATGAATTATGAATATGATAAAAATGAATTATGAATCTTGAATCTTGAATCTTGAATCTTGAATCTTGAATCTTGAATCTTAAATCTTGAATAATAATGAACCAGGAAAAACCTGCATTACTCTATCGATTCCAACACTACAGGCTCAACCTTGGAAAGATCCTTTTCATAGAAAAAAGAACCCAGGAAGAACAACCCGGCAGCGATTACCAAGGATATGGGTAAAAGGCTGAAAGCGGTTTGAATATTGGTGGCATCAGAAATGGCACCCATGACAATTGGCGCCAGGAATGCACCGAGCAGATTTTGCACGACAACCGCAATAGCGTAAGATATTGCCCTGAGGCCGGCATGAACCACATCCTGTGTAACCGCTGCTGCTGCTGATACAAAAGCCGTGATGGAAATTCCAACCGATAGCAACAACAAATACTGCATCTGACCGGCAGAAACGGTGAAAGCAAAAAACATAATGACGGCAGAGATCAACGTGGTTATGGCAGGGAAAACCAATCGGGCATTGATAAGATTCTTTCTCCATTTGTCGACCAGGAATCCCCCCAGCGGAGCGCCAATAATGGCCAACAGCATGACCGCACTGGATTTTATTCCTGCAGGCCCTACCGGCATACCCTGTACCCGGATGAAATAAGTTGGCAGCCAAGTCATCAGTGAGGTAGTGGTAAAGACCACCCCCGCCATTCCAAAATAGGTAAAGATGAGGGATGGTTTTTGCAGGAACTCTTTGAACATGTCAATAACAGACATCTTGACAAGTTTTTCTTCGGCATTTCGTTCTTTTGCCGGCCCATGTTTTACTAAACTCACAGTTTTATAATCCTTTACGAACAAAAATAAAGCCGCAATAATTAGTCCGGGTATAGCAACAATACCCAGCGCATGCCGCCATCCCCAATGTGTCGCAATCAGTCCTCCCAACGCCACACCCATAGCACTTCCGAGAGGTATGGAGGCATTCCAGAGGCCCATCATCCAGGAGCGCTTTTCCTGCGGATACATGGCCGATATCATGGCTGAACCACCGGGTGCATATCCGGCTTCACCCACACCAATTAAAGAACGGGTTAAAAACAATTGGCGGAATGTACGGGTAAACGCTCCCAAACCAGTGGCAATACCCCAGAACAATGCCATTAATCCGACAGTCTTACGACGGCTCCAACGATCAATCAAAATGGAAATCGGAAATGTAAATATAACAATGGATAGATAAACCGCAGAAACCAGCCCGCCGCACTGCGTATCTGTCAGGTTCCATTCAGCCTTAAGAAAAGGGAACAGTGATGAAATGACCATCCGGTCGACATAGTCAAACATATACAACAAGAACAGCAAAATGAACACATAATTGGTGTATCGCCTGGTAAAAAGGTATCCCTCAGGAATCAGAGTTTTTTTCATAAGCTGGTAATTAATAGATAAATTTGACCATTGACAGTCCGGATATAAGGTCGGGAGTGGTTTTCAGCGCTCTATACAAAATCCCACCGTTTCACTTATGACATCTAAATTAATAAAAAAACCATATTATTCACGTTTCTGACTATTTTCATCTTACCGGAACCGGGCATTGTTTCTTCCTCATGCTCAAAAAGCCTATATTTGTTACCCATAAGATGATAAAATGGAGTCAATATTTACCAAATTTTCGGTGGATTCGCTGAATGAAAATTTCTTCAGCATGATCAACAGAGACTGGATGCTGATAACAGCCGGGCAGTCCGGGGATTTCAACACCATGACCGCCAGTTGGGGCGCCACCGGAATCCTGTGGAACAAGCCTATCGCCATATGTTTTATCAGACCCCACCGATATACCTTTGGTTTTGCGGACCGGAACCCTGTTTTTACCCTGAGCTTTTTCGGGGACCAATACCGGGAAGCATTAAATTTTTGCGGCACAGTATCCGGACGGGACGTTGATAAAGTAAAACATACCGGCTTATCTCCGTTAGAAACCCCAAACGGAAGTATTACTTTCAAGCAGGCCTTACTGGTGCTGGAATGCAGAAAACTTTATGCTGATTTTCTCCGACCAGACAATTTCCTGATCAAGGACATCATGGATAAAAACTATCCGAAAAAGGATTTTCATAAATTTTTCATCGGGGAGATTACGGGCTGCTACAAGAGGACTCAGGTTTGACCTACAGGATTATCATGACAACACCGGAAGAAAATACCATTATTATTTACGACGGAGAGTGCAAACTTTGTCAGAGTACCGTTAAATTCCTGCGATCCGGAAAAGATTCTTCCGGCTTTAGGTTCATTCCATCCTCTGCTTCCGAGTCCGATCAACTTTTAAAGGATCACCGTATCCCAAAAATATTCACGGCCAGGACTGTTATCCTGATCGACAACAATCAGGTATATACTAAATCAACCGCCGTTATAAAAGCCTTGCAAAAGCGCGGGGGAATCTGGTATTTCACAGGTGCTTTCAGCATAGTTCCGGTATTTATCCGTGATTTTTTGTATGATATGGTGGCAAAAATCAGAAAACTTTAGATCTTTTGTACTCCTTGTGCAACCATCAGAAAGTTATCTTGTCTTTAGGAGAAAATGATAAAGAATTACTGATGCGCAGGGTTATTTACCGGTGAACGATCATATTAAACACTGCATTGAATAAAAACTTATCCGTTGACGTTTTACCACGACATACACTGGGAAATCATCGAACTAAGCAAAGCCGGCAATCCAAAAGCTCAGTATCAGCTTTATCAATTATATGCCAGGGCGATGTATAATATTTGTTACCGGATGATGAACAATCGTGAAGAGGCAGAAGATATGCTGCAGGAGTCCTTTACCGAAGCCTTTCACAATCTGGGAACTTTCCGTTTTGATTCCTCATTTGGAGCCTGGTTAAAACGCATTACCATCAATAAATGTATCAATGCCCTAAAAAAAAGAAAGGCAAATTTGGTCCTGGTGGATAACCTTCCCGATCATGCCGGTGAAGAAGAATCTTACGATGAGATGCCAGGTTTATCGGTGGAACAGGTGCAAGAGGCTATGGAAAAGCTTCCGGAGGGTTACAGGGTGGTTTTTTCACTTTATTTGCTTGAAGGATATGACCATGCAGAGATCTCGCAGATCATGGGAATATCAGAAGCTACCTCAAAATCCCAATATTCCAGAGCCCGGCAACGAATAAAAGAAATTATTATAAACCAGCAACATGGACGACAGTTTGAAAAATTCATCACAGAAAATCGCGAAGAATTTGATTTTCGTGAACCGGATCCCGCAGTCTGGAAGAAAATTAAAGCAGACATCCGGATTAAGCGCGAAATAAAACTGGCAGGTGATCGTGACACGTGCGGCAGCCATGTATTAGTGATTTTTGCGGCGTCCTATTCGTTCAATGAATGGATACACCGCATCAACAATAAAAAGAACGGTACGGAAAATCCAGCTAAGAGCCCCGGGGAAAATACTGTTCCCGGATTAACGAGGCTGAAGCCTATTACACAGGCCTGGTAAATCAGAAACTCGACGAGTTGAAACCCATTATTGCCAATTGTCCCTCGCATCGAAGAGGAACTGAATTTTGACATGTCGGAATTGGACAGTGTTTATCTCGACCTGAAAGCTGATTTCAAGGACAATATGGCGAATCACGAAGTGGTTGAGGCCATAATTGAAAACTACCGGCTGAAAATACGCATTCTTGAAGATCTGCTCAACGAAATGGAACCGCTGGGAGATGAGTGCATTTCAAACACAAACACGCATGCGCTTTAAAGCAACGATATTCTTTGCAATGATATTGCTGGTTGTGGGTGCACAGGCACAGGTGCCGGAGTATACCCGGCATATAACCAAATCATTCAGCATCAGCAATACCATGACGGTTGACATTTCAAACAAATATGGCAAGGTGCAGATCATACCCTGGAATGTGGATTCTGTCAAGTTCAGCATCGATATGCGCATCCGGGCGAAGGATAAACAGAAACTGGAAAAGCTTAAACAAAGCGTGGAATTTGAATTTACCCCTGGTCAGTATTATGTGCTTGCCAGAACAAAATTTGGCGACAGCGGCTCGGATGTTTTTAAAGACATTGTGGACATTGCAGGTACTTACCTTTCCTCAAACAACTCGGTGACCATCAATTATACCGTGATGGTGCCTGCGTGGGTCCCCCTGAAGATTGAAAACAAGTTCGGAGATGTATATCTGGATGACATGGAGGGGTCCCTGAATCTGGTGCTCTCTTACGGAGATCTGAAAGCAAACCGGCTTGACGGCCGATCAGAGATAAAACTCACTTCAGGCGACTGTGATGTAGGCTATTTGAAAGACGGGCAATTATATATATCATACGGAAATATACATATCACCGAATCGGGGAAAATAATTGCTCAGACCCGATCCTCCAACGTCACCATCGATAAATCCGAAAATCTCAAGCTGGATTCACGGCGGGATAAAGTTTACCTGAATGATTTGAATTCATTTTCCGGCAACAGTTATTTCTCCAGCATCAACATCACCACGCTGCATAACAACATGACCTTCGTAAGCCGCTATGGTGATCTTTCCGTGAGTAATATAAGGCGTTCGTTCTCACTGGTTAACCTGTCCTCTGAATTTACCGGTCTGACACTTGCCTTTGAAAGACCAATGGCATTCAAACTTGACCTGATCCACCATCAGGATGTATTGTTCATGTATCCGAAATCGAATGCCTCAGTAAAAACCGCAGTATTTAATGCGGAAAACAAGCTCTTTACAACCTCTGGCACAATTGGTGCAGGGACTTTCGATTCAGAGGTTGTCATCAAAGCAACCCGCAAATGCAGTGTAACAATTTCCCAAAAATGATGCAACCCCACATGCAAAAGTTTGTCATTAATATCAAAACCCATCAGTTATGACAACTTTCAGAAATATCCTTCTTTTATGGGGTATCCTGCTTACCTGCCTGTCCATATCTTCCTGTGAAGATATCTGGAATCGTTGCATCGACGGCAATGGCACACTTGCTTACGCTACACGTGAACTTCAACCTTTTGAAAAAATCCAGGTGAATGGCGATTTCGAAGTGCAGATTGACACCGGCAGTGAATCATCAGTGGTGATTAAAGCGGATGAAAATCTGCTTGATCTGGTTGTAACGCACGTTTCAGGTGATCAGCTGATCATTGAACCGCGCAACAATGATTGCCTGCGGCCTTCGCATCGCATCCTCATCACCGTTACCACACCCGTCTTAAGCGATATTCATCTGGATGGATCAGGATACATTCATTGTCAGGGACTTGAAACCGATGAACTGGCCATAAACCTGCAGGGATCGGGTGAGATTATGTTTTATAGTGCCAAAGCCACTTCTGCCGTCGTTTACCTGCAGGGTTCAGGTTTAATCAGCTGCGGTGCATTTACCGAAAATCTTACTGCACAGCTCGAAGGCTCGGGTGAGATAACCATGAACGGTGCGTCGGTGAATGCAGACCTGAAAATAATCGGATCGGGCCGCATCAATGCCGATCAGATGACCACCGACGTATGTTATGCCTATATTTCGGGATCAGGAAGAATCGACACACAGGTAAACAATGCCCTCGATATTACGATTATAGGAAGCGGCATGGTAGTTTACCGGGGAAATCCCACGGTGGAATCTTATATTTCAGGATCAGGAAAAGTCATTCATCAATAAGCAGTATGTTTGAAAGAGAATCAACAATAAAAAGTGCTCTGCTGGCATTTAGCCTGTTCCTGATGGGTAACCTGTATGCCCAGAATTATACGCGTGACGCCGGTATAAGATTGGGTGATGGTTTCACAGCAACCTTCCGTCAATACATAGACAATGATCAGGCTTTGGAAGGAATGCTTTTTATAGGACGCGGAGGTGCAACCTTTACGGTGCTGAAAGAATTCTTTGTCCCTGCTTTAAGTCACCTGTCGGAGAATCTTTTCTTTCAGTATGGTTTTGGAGCACATCTCGGATTCAGAAACATGGATCAATATACGGTACTAAACAGGACTTACCAGCTCGATGAATGGAGAATCACGCCGCTTTTGGGAGTTGACGGACTGGCAGGGATTGAATACAGGTTCCCGGAATTTCCTGTTATACTTGGCATGGACATAAAACCTTATTTCGAATATTCTACTACCCAGATCTTCAGTATTTATCTGCGTAGTATTGGCATATCAGCAAAATATAAATTTTAACAATAACCGATCATTAATATCAAACCATTATGAAAAAAATAGTAATATTCTTAGGACTTGCAGCGGTAACCGGTCTGTATTCATTTGCGCAGGATGACGGGGACTATGGTGAAATACAGACGCTTATGGGTAATAACAATGCGGTTGGCGGGTATGGCGCCATTTCGCTGCAATATACAGAACTGGAAAGCAGAGATGCCTTTGTGTTTGGAGCCAGAGGCGGTATAACCATGGGACACATGGTGACGCTGGGATTGGGCGGATCAGGCTTTTTCAATGACCTTCATTATGATGCAACTACCGGTATGGATATCAGTCTGGCCGGTGGGTACGGCGGATTCTTTTTTGAACCGGTAATCATGTCTAAATTTCCGGTGCATGTTGCTTTCCCGATATTAATTGGGGCAGGTGGTGTGGCAGTGGTGAGTGTAAATGATGATGACGACTGGAATGACAATTACAATTCGGAGGCCTCTGATGCTTTTATGGTCATTGAACCCGGTGTTGAAATAGAACTGAACGTTACCCATTTCTTCAGGTTTTGCATCGGAGGATATTACCGGTATACTTCAGATGTCGACATTCAGGATCCCCAGTTCGAAATTCAGTCGGATATCCTGCGGGGATTCTCCGGAGGTGTCACCTTTAAGTTCGGCCGGTTCTAAGGCGCCAATAATTATCAGGCCTGGTAACTCAACCGCAGGGTATCATTGCGGTTGAGTTTTTGTTTATATCTTTGTCAAGAGGTCCCTATCAATGAAAAAAACCCTTCTTTTATTTGCTTCCGTAATTTTTACCTACCTGACCTTTGGTCAGGAAAAGTTTACCTTGAGCGGTTATATTTCCGATGAAAACGGCGAAATGCTTCCCGGTGTTTATGTCATCATCCCAAATTCCACCATTGGCACAGTTACCAATGTTTATGGCTTTTATTCCCTTACCCTGCCGAAAGGCATTTATACGGTCCGCTTTACCTTCATTGGTTATCAATCCAGAGAAATGGAGATTGATCTCAAAGCATCGCAAAAACTCACTTTGTCCCTGCTGCCATCGACCAGTGCCATTGATGCCGTAACCATTACAGCCGAGCGAAAAGACGAAAATGTAAAGGAAATCACCATGAGCAATGTGCAGTTGCCGGCCAGGATCATCAGAAAGATACCCAATCTTCTGGGTGAAGTGGATATTATCAAATCCATCCAGTTATTGCCCGGCGTACAATCGAGCGTGGAAGGTTCAAGCGGCTTTTATGTAAGGGGCGGCAATGCTGATCAGAATCTGATCCTGCTCGATGGTGCCACGGTGTACAATCCTTCTCACCTGTTTGGATTTTTTTCTGTTTTCAATGGTGATGCCGTTAAAAATATCGAACTTTTCAAAGGCGGTATTCCGGCTGAATATGGAGGCAGGTTATCCTCCGTGCTCGACGTCCGAATGAATGAGGGAAATACCCAAAAGATCCGCGGAAGTGCCGGTATCGGAATTATCTCCAGCCGGCTGACCCTTGAAGGCCCCATCATCAAAGATAAAATGTCATTTATCATATCCGGCCGGCGTACCTATGCGGATCTATTGCTTCCGTTTGCCAGCGATAGCGTTGCGCAAGACAGCAGGCTTTACTTTTACGACCTGAATGCCAAGATCAATTACCAGATCAACCAGAACAACAGGATATTCCTCTCAGGTTATTTTGGCCGTGATGTGAATGTCATCGGCAATATGTTCCAGATGAACTTCGGAAATGCCACGGCAACACTCCGCTGGAATCATATCTATAAAGACAGGCTTTTTTCCAATCTGACCCTGGTCTTCAGCGATTTTAACTATAACCTCGGTGTTCCGAATGGTCCAATGGCTTTTAAATGGCTTTCTCATATTGTGGATTATAGTCTGAGCAACGATTATACGTTCTATCTGAAT
Source organism: uncultured Bacteroidales bacterium (assembly GCA_963800645.1). Lineage (GTDB taxonomy): Bacteria > Bacteroidota > Bacteroidia > Bacteroidales > UBA10428 > UBA5072. Next base: position 431,603 of record CAWDBX010000010.1, read on the forward strand.
CCTTCCAATACCCTAAAGTTCGGCCTGCAGGCCACCTACCATACCATTAAACCCGGTTCCATCGAAAGTACAAGCAGTACAAGCTTCATGACCCCCATACATTATCCGGATAATCATGGAATTGAATCGGCTGTTTTTCTGAGCAATGAGCAGAAAGCCGGATCAAGACTGACCCTGTTGTATGGCCTCCGGTTATCGATGTATCAAAATATTGGCACAGGTACCCTGTATCATTACAATTCGGATTTTGAGGTGACAGATTCCACAGTATACCAGCGGGGTGATATTTTTAACACCTTTGTTTCCCTGGAACCCCGGCTTAACCTGCGTTTTACTTTAAATGACAGGAGCTCCCTCAAAGCCAGTTATAACCGCACGGTCCAGTATCTCCAACTGGCATCCAATTCCACGGCTACCTTTCCACTCGATATGTGGTTCATGACCAACCCCAATGTAAAGCCACAGAAGGCAGATCAGGTTGCACTGGGTTACTTCAGGAATTTCAACGATAACGAACTGGAGTTTTCCGTGGAAGTGTTTTACAAGAAGATCTACAATGCCATTGATTTTAAAGACCATGCTGTACTGGCACCTCAGCAGTATCTCGAGGGAGAACTAAGAATCGGCGAGGCACGATCCTATGGTGCGGAATTTCTGCTCCGGAAACAATCCGGAAAACTATCCGGATGGATCAGTTACGCCTATATCCGCACTTTCCGTAAAATACCCGCCATCAATAACGGCAAGGAATTCTCCCCTACTTACGATAAACCGCATAATGTTTCTGTGGTACTCAATTATGAAATCAGCAAGCGTTTTGACGCCGGTCTCAATTGGGTGTATTCAACAGCTATCCCGGTGACCGTTCCCAAAGCTGGCTATTACTATGGGAATATCTGGGTACCGGAATATTCCGAACGGGGAGGTACCCGGATTCCCGGGACTGCTTACCACAGGCTTGATTTATCGTTGAACTATTATTTTAAGACTTTTAAGCGCGAAAGCAATCTTAACTTTTCGGTGTATAATGTATACAACCGACACAATGCTTTTGCCATTTACTTCAGGGACAAAAACCTGGACCGTGAAGGATCAGGCGGAGAAACAGGAATCGAGGTCATTAAACTCTACCTGTTCCCCATAGTTCCGGCAATTACCTATAATATCAAGTTTTAACCATGATGATCATCCCTCCTACATACCTGTCCATGATTCAAGGACTTACCTGCCGGTTATCCTGGATAATTCCGGTTTCCGCTATAATTCTGCTGATTTCCTGCGAAGAGGTTATGGACGTAAGTTTTGCCGGTGATTCGGCAAAAAACCTTGTGGTTGAAGGTTCCATCACCACCGATACCATGGCCCACCAGGTTACATTGTCCTTTACCGGCGATTTCTTTAACAAAACCGGGCAGGACATGGTTTCAGGAGCTAAAGTCACCATTTCCGACGGAGATACCACACATATTCTTCGTGAATTAGCCAGTGGTAAATACTTTACTGACCCCGACGTATACGGTGAAGCGGGTAAAACTTATACACTGGAAATATTACTTGCTGATGGCAGGCAATATACTGGTTCAGACATGCTTTACCCCTGCGCTGTATTTGATTCGATCGGACAGTCGGGAAATTACAATTCTCACCTGTTTGGTTATGGTTATGATGTTCTTTTTTATGGGCAAGAACCGGAACCAGCAGGGGACAATTATATGTACCTGGTATACATCAATCATGTACTTTATTCCGACACGCTGTCCGAAGTAGTTTTTGCCAATGATGAATTTGTCAATGGAAATTATATTCGCGATTATGTGGTTTATAGAATAGATGAAATAGATATTCCGGATAGCGCTGCACTGGTCACCCTCGAAATGTACTCCATCACGACAAAATATTATGATTACATGTCGGCCATGATGATGGAAACCGTCTGGAAAGGCAGTCCCTGGGATGGCCCTCCCTCAAATGTAAATGGCAACCTGAGCAACGGAGCAAGAGGCTATTTCAGGGCCTCGGCGGTTAGCCGGCGATCAAGGAATTTTGCTGCACTGCCGAGAGCGAATTAGACAGCGGCACGAGCAGCAGGATGAAATAGATTCATCCGTTCTCAATTTTCTCTTTCCCTGCTGTTTAAATAGTCTTTCAGGGCGTCCACATAACGCTCAAAGGCCTCAACTCCCCTGGGTGTTATCTGGCACGTGGTCAGCGGATAGTTGTCACGGAATGATTTGCCGATTTCAATATATCCGGCTTCTTCAAGCTTCTTCAACTGCACGCTGATATTGCCCCTGGTGGCGCCTGTCTTTTCCAGCAGAAAAGTGAAGGTGGCTGACTTTACCCCGATGAGCAGTGATATGATCGATAGCCGCAACTGTGAATGCAATAATGGATCCAGTTCTCTGAACATCTTATTCTAGGCTTTACTCAACTGTTTTAACAAATGGCCGGGGATAATGTATGAGATAATCACCACACAGGTCAATATGACCAACTGACCCAGGTAGGGAACAAAAAAAGCACCGATTGATCCAAGCCATGCTACAATGCCACCAAGTAATAGAGGCCTGAACTGCACTACACCTCCCGAAACAAAGATCGCCAGACCATACATGGCCATTGTCATCGGTAAAATCAGGGTATAATCATGTTTCAGGTTGGCAAACAACAACAGAATAATAAAGCTGATGAACCATCCTCCCCAGAGAAATCCCATGGTGGTGCCAATGAATGTTTTGCTGTTGACTGTTCTTTTCATCCTTGTGTAAAAGACCAGTGTAATGAAGCAACCCAATGGCATCATGATCGTCCAAACCAGATAATGATAGGGATAATTGGCCACCTTAATGAGAAAATACTCCAGCAGGCATGCCGCCACCACCCAGTATCCCCAAAAAAGGTAGTAGAAATAGTTTTTGCCGATTTTACTTTTTGCCGATTCGATCATTTCGTAAATAATCTTAAATCCGGCTTCATGATTGAATTCTTTTGAGTCTTGCTGCTTTTCCATGATAAATATTTTATAGTACTGTTAAATGTTTGCCTGCCGGCGTAAGGTTTCTCTTGTGGCAGTCAGGTTTAAAAATTAAACCGATACAAATATAAACTTGTTTATTTTATAAACCTAATTTTTTATGATAATTTTTTGGTGACCTTGCACCCTTTTTTCTCAACATGCCAACATTTCTTATAATTTTACTGTTGCGTTTCATCCTGAACCATTTGTTAACCTGATCTTACCGGAGTAAAATAATAGCTCATTCATATCATTGTTCATTTCATGAATCATCCAGGAACCTCTAACGTGCGCAAAGCTCTTATTGCTTTACTAACATGGACTGGTCTGTTCCTGTTAACAGGTGTTTTACCGGTATTTTCCGTTGCCTCTGCCGATGAACCTCCGTTCGATGGTGAAACCAGGATATACAATACTGTCCGGATCAAGTCCGATAAGCCTAAGATTGACGGTTTACTGGATGAGGCCTGCTGGCTGGAGGGAGAATGGACCGGCGATTTCAGGCAGCAAATGCCAGCAGAAGGCGCTGCGCCTTCACAAAAAACCAGATTTAAAATTCTCTATGATAACGAAAATATCTATGTGGCCATTCAGGCTTATGATAACGAACCAGAAAAAACCGACCGTCAAATGGCACGGCGTGATGAGCGTGCGGGGGATATGGTGGGTGTGAATTTTGACAGTTATTATGACCACCGTACCGGTTTTGAATTTAACCTCAGCGCTGCAGGATGCAAAATCGATCTGATTTTAACGAATGATAACATGGACCTCAACTGGAATCCCATATGGGATGGCAAGGTGGGTCAGATGGATTCGGGCTGGGTGGCAGAGATGCAAATACCTTTGAGCCAGTTGCGTTATGGGAATAAGGAGGCACAGGTGTGGGGCCTCCATACCTGGCGATGGATCAACCGCAACAGGGAATCGGACCACTGGAACCTGATACCGCGGGATAATGCAGGAGAGTTGTATTATTTTGGTGAACTGCACGGTTTGACAAATCTCCCTAATGTGCGCCGGGTAGAATTTATGCCTTACACCGTAGGAAAGATAAAAACCTACCCGAAAGAAGAGGGAAATCCCTATGCCGATGGCTTTGATCCGTCGGTTTCTTTCGGACTGGATGGTAAATTCGGAATTGGCAGCAATTTCACTGTTGACTATACCATCAATCCCGATTTCGGACAAGTGGAAGCTGATCCCTCAGAACTGAACCTGACCGCCTTTGAGACCTACTATGATGAAAAAAGACCTTTCTTCATCGAGGGCCGTAATATCTTTGAGTACAGTTACGATGACAACCAGTTGTTTTACAGCCGACGGATCGGTCATGCCCCTTTATATGAACCTGAAACCGAAACGGGGGAATACCTGGATCAACCCGAAAATACTTCCATTCTTGGAGCGCTTAAACTAACAGGTAAAACTTCAAAAGGGATGTCGGTGGGGATCGTGGAAAGCATTACTCAGCGTGAATATGCAGAAATCAGTTCTCCGGAGGGTGATTATAAAATGGTGGCTGAGCCATTGACCAATTATTTCGTCGGACGTGTTCAGCAGGATATCAATAAAAGCAATACCATGGTGGGAGGTATGATTACTTCTACCTACCGCGACATTAATCATGATTACCTGAATCATATCAGCAGATCTGCGGTTACAGGCGGTGTGGATTTCAGGCATTACCTGAAAAACAAGACCTTTTCTATCGATTTCAAAGCCCTGGTCAGTCAGATTAAAGGTTCCCCGGAGGCCATCACAGGGTTGCAGCAGGAATCCTCGCGATATTACCAGCGACCCGACGCACCTCATCTGAAGCTTGACACCACGGCTTCCCGGCTTACAGGCCACGGTGGCATACTGGAATTTTCAAAGGGCGCCAACGGTAATTGGCGCTATGGTATTGGCACACACTGGCGCTCACCCGGAATGGAACTCAATGATCTCGGATTCCAGAACACGGCTGATGAGATCTGGGAAGGTCAGATGGTTGGGTATGTGGAGAATACTCCCAAAGGTATCTTTCGATTGTATGAAATATCACTGGCGGAGATCAATTTCTGGAATTTTGGCGGGGAATACTTATACTCTGTGCTGGAACTGGAAGCCGAGGCTTTGTTCACCAACAAGTGGGGTATGGATGTAAATTTTGAAAGAGTGGGAAGGATACTGAATACCAGTTTACTCAGGGGTGGTCCGGGAGTATACACCCATGGGGAAACCGACCAGGAATATAGAATTTCAACAGACGAATCCAGAAACCTGTCCCTTTCCATGGAATATGAAAACAGTTTCTCTGATGACAAAGTTTCCCACCGTCATGAATTCGGACCTGAAATCAACTGGAAAGTAACCACTTCCCTGGAATTATCGTCAGAATTTTCAATCTCCAAAAGTGTCAATAACCTTCAGTACGTTCAAAATGATGAACTTGTGGAACAGGGGCGTTATTTACTGGGTAAACTCGACAGAAAGACTTATGAGATCACCTTCAGGTTCAACTACGCCATTTCGCCTGAATTTACCATCCAGTATTATGGGAGCCCCTACATCACCATGGGGCAGTATTCTGATTTTAAATCCCTTGCCGATCCGGATACCAAAGATCCGGCTGAAGTATTTCACACTTATACCAGCAGCGAACTGACCTATAATTCCGACACAAGGACCTATTCCCTGTATGATGGGGTCAATCCCGAGCCGGAACTTACCTTCGCCAATCCCGATTTCAATTTCAGGGAATTCCGTTCAAACCTGGTGGCCCGCTGGGAATACAGACCAGGGTCGGTGTTGTATCTGGTCTGGACACACAACCGAACTTCCTCGGAGTACGTAACCAATGATGACCTGGGTTACAATTTCAGCAGTCTTTTTAAGGAGCCCGCAGAAAATGTATTCCTGGTCAAATTCAGTTATTGGTTTTCGCTGTAGTTTTATAGTTCCACGGAGACTTTTAAACGATTCCGTTTTGCAAAGTCGTCCATAGCAAGCTGAATAAGTGTATCCACGAGTTCGTTGTGTGAGATGCCACTGAACTCCCACAATTTGGGATACATGCTGATGCGGGTAAAACCGGGGATGGTATTGATCTCATTGACGAATATTCTCTCGTCTTCGGTAAGAAAAATATCTACCCGGGCCATTCCAAGACACTCCAGCGTTTTAAAAGAGGCAATGGCAATTTCCTGAACTCTAAGAACCATATGGGGAGGCAATTTGGCAGGGATATCCAGTCCGGCACCATCTTCGCTGATGTATTTGGCTTCATAGGAATAAAAATCGGCATGCGGGATGATCTCCCCCGGAATGGAGGCTCGCGGCTCTTCATTTCCCAATATGGCACACTCAATTTCACGTCCGCGGATTTCCTCTTCCACAACCACCTTTAGATCGTAGGTCAGGGCCAGGTCTAAGGCATCGTGAAATTCCCTTTCATTCCTTACCTTTGAAATACCCACTGAGGAACCCAGGTTGGCAGGTTTAACAAATAATACCTGACCAAATTCCCGCGACAGATCTTTATAGGAATACTTATTCCTTGAGTTTTGGGTGAGTGTCACAAACCTTCCGATGGGAATTCCGGCGTCGCGCAGCAACCTTTTCATCACATCCTTGTCCATTCCCACCGAACTACCCAGGATGCCGGCCCCTACACAGGGCAGATTGGCAAGTTTGGCAAGTCCCTGAATGGTACCGTCTTCTCCGAACGGGCCGTGCAGAACCGGAAATATAACATCCAATTTACCGATAGCGGTTTGGTTTGCCAGGTTGATCAGTCCGCTTCCGGCACCGTTAGGGGTGAGTGCCACCTCATTCCTGCTGTCGGAAAGCCTGATAAGCTTCGGATCACTCGCGTTCAATAACTGAATGGAGTTTTCATTCAAGAACCAACGCCCTTCCTTGTCAATTCCTATCAAAACCGGTTCGTAACGATCCATGTCCAGCGATTCGATCACGTTCCGGGCCGATTGCAGGGATACTTCATGCTCTGCCGAACGCCCTCCAAAAACAACAGCCACTCTGAGCTTATTCATATTACATAGTAAAATAATGGCGAAAATTAGAGGTTTTTTACGATATAAAGTTCCCTGCAACAGTTTTTTTATGAAAGGAGAATCTTAAATTTATCCAAAATCATCCGATGAAAACCTGGAGAACATCTCATGGCTATTCCATAATACAGGTATTAAAGGGCAGGAGTAATGCATTTATCCTCGCTAACACAACATACAATCTGCTGGTAGATACCGGTCCGGCCAGAAAAAGAAAGTCCCTTGGCAGAAATCTGGATAAACTGGGCATACACCGTATTGACCTCCTGATACTGACACACGCACATTTTGATCATGCAGGAAATGCTGCCTGGATAAAAGAAAAATACGGCAGTCCCATTCTCGTTCATCACGCTGAAGCCGCTTCCCTGCTAAATGGAATCAGTGATTTGGTGTTGGGCACGATGCTCTACTCGCGGCTGCTGGTGAAATTTATCGGCAGAGTGGCCAGGTTTGCCATGCGTTTTCAGGCTTGCCAGCCTGATATCGTGTCGGGCGATCAGTATGACCTGCAGCCTTTCGGCTTCATTGCCTTCGTGATGAATACCCCCGGCCACACGGAAGGATCTCAGAGCGTTGTGGTGGACCATGAGATTGCCCTGGTTGGCGATACCATGTTTGGTGTTTTCAGGAATTCAATCTTTCCGCCGTTCGCGAACAATAAGGACCTGTTGTGTAAAAGCTGGTACAGGCTGCTTGAAACCGGTTGTAAACTCTACCTGCCCTCACACGGAACCGCCAACAGCAGGAAACTGGTCATGCAGGAATATAACCGTCTGAAATAAACTGCCGAATTCAAACCCGCCAAAGACAAACTTCATTTTTGTCGTTAAATTCCCTCCGTATATCTATTATCGTGCTGAACCTGATTACCTAATTAAACCAATACAGTATCTTTACAGGCTATTTACAGGATCATGATTAAGCTTAACAAAACCTTTCCAAAGGTATTGATACATATTGCAGGATGGGTACTGCTGTATTTATTACCCCCCCTGGTCCTTCAGACAGAGGTAAGATTACCCTCCAATTTCGGTGATTACATGTACTGGGCAATTGTCATTGTGTTTTTTTATATCAACTTTCTTTGGCTGATACCCCGTTACCTGAGTAAACGTAAATTTGCTCCTTACTTCTTATTCATTTTTCTCATGCTGGTCTTTACCTATTCTGCCAATGAAATGTATATCAGGCATGTGCATAAGATTGAAGCAGCCAAGCGCGGGAACGATGGCAACAATGAACAACCAAGAAGGAAATATCCCCGGTTCAGGGGATACAATTCGGCACTTTTCTGTTTTGCCTTGCTTGCTTTAGGTACCAGTATTAAGGTATACGAAAACTGGTACGCAAATGAAAAGCAAAGAAAAGACATGGAGAACCAGAAATTGGGAGCTGAATTGTCACTCCTGAAATCGCAGATCAATCCTCATTTCTTTTTTAACACGTTAAACAGTATTTACTCTCTTGCTATCATTAAATCAGACCGGACACCGGAAGCTGTTCTGAAGCTTTCGGAGATCATGCGTTACATTATTTATGATACCGAACGAAAGCTGGTTCCGCTGTCCAAAGAAATCGAATACATCGCCAATTATATAGAATTGCAGCGATTGCGATTGCCCGAAGATATTAAGATCAAATTCAAAACCGATCTGGGTGAAGGCGAATCTGTAATTGAACCGCTTTTACTGCTGCCTTTTGTGGAAAATGCCTTTAAACATGGCGTTGACATTGAAAAAGGCGGGAAAATCCTCATTCAGATCAGCCTTAGGGGTAATGAGCTCCGGCTTCATGTAGAAAATCCACTCTTAGAGGAGGATTTCAATGCCATTGAGGGACAATCAGGTATTGGCATGAAAAATACGCTGAAACGGCTTGGACTATTGTACCAGGATAATTTTACCTTTTCAGCAGGACCTGTTAAAACCAGCTATGTTGTTGATCTTGTCCTGAAATTGAAAGAAAATGAGATGTCTGATAGTTGACGATGAACCCCTTGCCCAGCAGGTTATGGAGGAATTTGCCGGGAGGGTGCCGTTCCTCGAAGTTGTTGGTAAATGCAGCAGCGCAACGGATGCCATTGAAATATTGCGCAATACCCCCATTGATCTTATTCTATTGGATATTCATATGCCCAGGCTTTCCGGACTCGATTTTATCAGCAGTTTGCTGAATCCGCCCCAGTTCATCCTGGTTACTGCCTATTCGGAATACGCCCTGCAGGGATTTAACGTGAATGCCACAGATTACCTGATGAAACCTGTGCCTTTCGACCGTTTTTTAAAGGCAGTCAACAAAGCCTATGAACTGTATAGACTAAGGAATAAATCGGCCAGTACAGCTGATCCGGTGACTCAGAAGTATCTGCTGGTAAAGTCGGGTTACCAGACCATTAAGATTATGATCGAAAGCATATTGTATATTGAAGGGCTGAAGGATTATGTGAAAATTTACACGGAGGGGAAAAAGCCCGTTTTATCTTTGCTGACGATGAAGGGACTTGCACTTACGCTGCCCTCCTCGAAATTTTTGCGCATTCACAAATCCTATATTGTGGCAACCGACCGTATTTCGACCATTTCACGCAACCGCGTGATGATTGCAGAAAAATGGATACCTGTTGGCGAAAATTACCGGGAGGAATTCCGGAAAAGAATGTTTGAGATGCAGTGAGAACAGCCCGGCTTTTTTTCACAGGGATACCGCAGGTTTACCGGGGATTATATGCTGCTTTTTACAAAACAGGATATTTTCCAATCCTTTTGCTCTTTCTCGAGTACAATATAAATGAGTGCGACAGCGGTAGCCGGTGAACCGTAATAGGTCATATTCTGCGTTTCCTTGATGATTGCCCAGGCTGTGTTATCCATGATCTTCAGGGCAAGAAATTCTTTCTCTACTTTGAACTCACCAACGCCCTGCCAGTCAGTATATTTTGTAACAGTATCAATTTCGGTGGACCTTTTATCCCATCCCCTGGTAATGTAATAAATCGAATCCTGGATATTTACCCGTGTCTGGTAAGCATCATGGATAAAATATTCCTTTTGCTTCTCAGGATTTTTATCAATCCAGGCCTGGGTTTCAGCATTGATAACCGCCTTTATGGTCTCTTCTTCCGACTGTGTATTGGTTTCAGATTTACATGATGATAGGAAAAACATCAGCACCAGGGCTGAACACGTGAGGTAAGCAATGTTCTTCATGACTTCCGGTTTATATTGGTTAAGATTGTTCAGGTACAACTATCCTGTATGATCCTTTATTGACACTTTATAGAAAGATAATAAAATCCCGGGTCAAAGTCAAGTTTTCTACCATAGAAAAGACAAAGGGGGAAATGAATTTACTTACAGTTACCGGTAATAAATAGAAGATTATGGACTTCAGGCTGTCATAAAAAATGCGACCGCCACTGCCCTTATTCCACAATAAACCCGAGTTTCTCCGGATGATCCTTTATAATCAGGTTACGGTCGAATTTCAGCAATTTGAACCAGATCATCAGATCACCAAATCCGGCAACAGTCATGAGAAGTCCAAAGGTGTTGATCCAGTGAACCCCGGTGATCATGGCGAATGTGAGCGGGATCAATCCCAATACAATGGTAGGGGCGATTCCTGCACGACGGTAATATTTCACCCTGATGGGATCTTTGCAATGACAGTAAACCGCTCCCATTCTGAGGCTGGCACCGAATTTAATGGCTTTGAAGCCATTAGCGGCATACCTGGCAAATACAAGACCATGGATCAGTTCGTGCAGGAGGATGGCGAGCAAAACAGCCACATATTTCATCCATGTGGGAATATCCAAATGAAGCAGGCGGGGTTTCCCCTCCCAAAGGAAATCGAATAGTTTTTCCCCGCCAATGAAAAAGGGAATAATGAGTGCTATTAAAATAATGGATAGTCTCTGTCCGTCAAAGGTTATTTCGCGAGGTGACGATGATGTTGAATTCGTTAATGTGGTCTGATCAGCGTTCATTATCGCCTGCAATAATTAATTAAAACCCCTATAAATTCCCGGATACTTTTCATTCAACCCACCACGGAAAATTTACTGCTCAAATTCCACGGATTTCAGGCCGGTTATCCATACCTGAGCGGATTAAACTTCTTGCCAATGATAAAGCTAAATTTTGCTCCATCATCCGCAAGATAAGCAATTGCCGGTACATTTTCAAACCGGCCTGTCATTGGCGGGGTAATGGTGGCAAATTATTCTACCTGTCTTAAAACACCTTATATAAATATGATGTTCATTCCGGACCAGGGTATTATCTTTGCCAATAATTTTAAAATAAGATATTGATCATTAGCAGTTAACTTAACCATGAAATACTTCGTCATCCTGTGCTTTGCCTTTTGGAGTCAAACAGTATTTACACAGTCCTGTGATCTGACCATTTCGATACCCAATTTAAAAAGTCAGACAGGTGAAATCCAGATCGGCGTTTATAATAAAAAGGAGACCTTTCCAAAAGTAGATGAACAATTCAGGGTGATTTTTATTGATATCCGAAATTTTACGGGTACTTATACCATTAAGGATTTGCCCGCGGGAGAATATGCCGTTGCACTGATGCATGATGAAAATTCCGACAGAATATGCAATACAAACTTTCTTGGAATTCCGAAGGAGGGATATGGATTTTCCAACAACATCCGGCCTGTTCTGTCTGCCCCATCTTTTAGCGAATGTAAAATAGATCTGAATAGGAATATGTCCATCACCATAAAACTGATTTATTGAATTTCCGGGCTTAGTGGATAAAAATCCCGGAAAAACCGACCTGTATATTTTCAAAAAGTCATTATAAAATAATAGTTTTAAGGTGATTTTGTATCAAACTGGTTTCCACATGAAAATTTTCAAAGACAATAAACATGGAGAATTTATTTAAAAATATATTGAAAATCAGATGGTTGATCATAATTCTGGTGGTAGTGATCACTGTATTTTTAGGCTATCAGATTCCAAAAATCAGGATCAATTCGGATGTGATCAGTTCATTGCCCGATAATGATCCCAATGCGGTTCTGTTAAAAAAAATCGGATCGCAGTTTGGCGGGAACAGGATGGGGATGATCATACTGGAAACCGATGATATATTTACTGTCGAAGTGTTGGAACATGTCAGGCAGATTACCGATTCGGTTAAAGAAATTGAGGGTGTCTCCTCGGTCAGTAGTCTCACCAGCATGATGGATATCCAGGAGGGTGAATTTGGGATGGATATTGGCAAACTGATCGATGAAAATGATCCTCCCGATTCTCCCGAAGAGTTATCGCGGCTTAAAGAAAGAGTATTATCCAAAGAAATGTTCAAGGGATCCATAGTGTCGGAAGATGGAACAGCAACCATTATTGTGTTTACCCTTTTTGATGACGCCGAAATACAATCGCTGGCCAATGCGGTAAAAGAAAAAACCACAGCCCTCAATTTGCCTGAACGTATTTATTATGCCGGATCACCCATGATGATCACCTCCATCTCCCATCTGATCTCGGCTGATCTTAAAAGGCTGTTGCCGATCGCCTTCCTGTTGATCGCGATTGTCCTTTTTTTCGGATTCCGGTCTTTCAGGGGAGTGATTTTGCCTTTGCTCACAGCGGTAATCGCTATCATTTGGGTTATTGGGATTATGTCTCTGATGGGTTCGGAGATGAGCATGGTTTCGAACAACATACCCATCGTTTTACTGGCAGTAGGAACTGCCTATGCCATCCATGTGCTGAACCGGGTTGACCAGGTGAAGGGGAATCTGAATCAGGCCATCATCACGGCGCTCACTTATGTTATGATTCCTGTTATCCTGGCTGCATTGACCACCATTGCAGGTTTTGTCTCTTTCATTTTCGGTTCTTACCTTACCATGATCCGTGATTTTGGAATGTATACAGCACTTGGAACGTTTTTCGCCCTGTCGTTATCCTTGTTTTTTGTTCCGGCAGTGGTTTCTGCCTTTTCCTGGAAAAACAGAAATAAAGCACCTGAAGGCAAAACAACCGGTAAACTTAGGCCTTCAGCCAATTTCCTGTTCCCATTGCAGAAAGCGTTGTTTAAGCATACTAAAACTATATTTTATGTTTGGATTCTGCTGACATTGGTTAACACAGGGGGTATTTTTCTTGTTCACAGGAATGTGGATATAAGTGACTATTTCAAAAAGGCAAATCCAACCCGGGTTGCTGAGGATATCATGACCAGGAAATTTGGCGGGACAAAACCTGTTTTTGTATTGTTCAAAGGGGATATACAAAGTCCGGAGTTTCTGAATACCATGCTCAAAACTGAAGCTTATATGAAACAGAGCCCGGGTGTTGTTACTACACAGTCGGTCGCTGACCTTATTGTTGAATTAAGTGCTGCACTGGGTGAAGGCAGAAAAATTCCGGATGATCAGGATAAGATTGAGCAATTGTGGTTTCTGCTCGATGGCAATGAAAGCATGCAGAAACTGGTTTCGGAAGATCAGGGTGAAGCAGTTATCATCTCCAAATTTTCATCGGCCGAGATCAGCGCCAAGAAAGAATTCGGGGAATACATGCAACGATTCATTGATGAGCATTCAACAGCAGCTTGTACCATTGAGATTACCGGCATGCCTTTTATCGACGTGACGATGGACAGAAGTTTGTTATATAGCCAGTTAGGAAGCCTGGTGATTGCCCTGCTTGTTGTAATTGTAATTGTGGGCGCTATTTTACGTTCGTTTGTTGCCGGTATTTTTGCTGCCATTCCTATAATTTCTTCCATTATTATTCTTTTTGGGGTGATGGGTTATGCCGGCATTCCGCTGAACATAGTTACAGTGCTGGTTGCGAGTATCGCCATTGGGATCGGTGTGGATTATTCCATACACGTCATCACGCATTTTAATTATGCCATGGAAAATGGGGCCAGGCTCACCAAGGCACTCAAAGACACCATCGGGATCAGCGGGAAGGCTATTGTTATAAATGTTATTTCGGTTTCTGCCGGATTTCTTGTTCTGCTTTTCTCTGAAATGGTTCCGCTGCAATATTTCGGCTTACTCATATTGCTTAGTATGGTCGCATCCGGTATAAGTGCGCTGACCTTCTTGCCGGCAATCCTGATCCTTTCTTACAGAAGACGTCAATCCGTCGTCGCGCGAACAAAGTAGAAAATGGTGGTCAGGTTTAACAAAATTGCGATATTTGTGTTTTTATTTATTATTTAATTAAGCAATGAAATCTCTGAAATACACGAGCTTCCTTTTGATTCTATACCTTTTTACAGGTGTGATGGAGGCAACGTCGCAGGATGCCAGGATCATCCTTCAAAATATGGATAAGATCATTTTCTCTCCCAAAGACAAACAGGGCAAGGTTACCATGATCCTGACCGATAAAACCGGGAAAGAAAAGGTTCGTGAGGCTACGATGCTCCAAAAAGGTTACGACAAAAAGCTATACCGGTATACAAAACCTGAATCCCAGGCAGGAATCGCAACACTTTCGCTATCTGACGATGTAATGTGGCTGTATATGCCCGCATTCGTTACACCCAGGAAAATTTCCATGGTGGCCAAAGGTCAGGCATTCAATGGTACCGATTTCTCCTATGAGGATATGGTAACCACCCCATACAGTGACAGATATACACCCTCTTTGCTGGAATCTCAAAAAGATGTCTATGTGCTGAAACTGTTGCCAAAGTCGACGAAATCGAGTTACTCACAAATTATCGTCAGTATTGATAAATCGAATGGCTATCCGGTTACCATGCAGTTTTATAATGGCCAGGGAAAAAAATTCAAGGAGGCAGCCTATCGTTACGAAAAGGTCGGAAAATACTGGAATGCTGCTGAAGTGGTAATGAAGGACCTGGAGAAAAGTCATAGTACAAAAATCCTGTTATCAGACGTCAAGTTTGATCAGGGTCTTTCGGATGATCTTTTTGCAGTGAAAAACCTGAAGCCATCAGGAGCCAAAAAAGATAATTAAGGTTTGCAGCAGGTAAATGCCATTTTGTTAAGCATTTACCAATTTCTCAATGTCAAACTTCTTCATTTGAAGAAACTCCTGGATCACCCGCTCCGATTTGGAAGGATCACTCATAAGCTTACTCAATATGGTGGGAACAATTTGCCATGAAACACCAAATTTGTCTTTCAGCCAGCCGCATTGACCTTCTTCACCGCCTTCGCTGAGCCTGCCCCAGTAATAATCAATTTCCTCCTGCGTTTCACATTCCACTACAAACGAAACGGCTTCATTAAATTTAAATTGGGGACCGGCATTTAATCCCATAAAGCGTTTGCCATCCAACTCAAAAATGATAACCATGGGCGATTCGGAAGTTATTTTCGAGTTCTTGAAAATACTGCAATAAAACCCGGCCGCCTCTTTTGCCTTTTTATCAAACCAGAGACAAGGATATATTATACTATTCATGGTGGAGGATTTTTTGGGTGTTAATCCGTTTAACTTCAGTCATTATTTATTTTTCTCCGTACAGTTGAACATCCATTGTACGCCATACTTGTCGGAGCAACTACCATAGTAGTCTCCCCAAAACATATCCTGTAATTCCATTTCCACCTTTCCTCCTTCCGAGAGTGCCCTGAAAAGTCGATTGGTTTCCTGCCGGGTATCAGGTTCAAGATTGATATACACATTATTTCCGAAATTTACCTTAAAACCCATGGATTCAGGGGCATCGGTTCCCATTAAAACATGACCGCCCAGTATGGGCAATGACACATGCATCACCAGATTTTTATCCGCATCCCGCAAAGGCGGCATGTTCTCAGCAGGAGGTATATCGCTGAAACGTGCAATACCTCCCACAAATTCACCACCAAATACCGATTTGTAAAAGCCAAACGCTTCCTCGGTGTTGCCGGGAAAATTAAGATATGTGCTTACTTTTGCCATAGTTTTAGGATTTTGAAATTGATTTGCTTTTCACCATTTGATTTCAGTTTTATGAAGCAATAGACCGGGCTTGAAGAAAGCGCGGGCCTTGAATTCAAAGATAACATCAGGGTCAGGCAAATGAATGGCTCAGATCATGCTTTATGTTTCGGCATATTTTTTAAAGTTATCCAAAATAGCCTGCCAGCCCGCCTGCTGCAACTCCAATGTATTTGACTGTTCTGCCTCAAAGGTTTCCGTAATCTTGGTTTTGTTGCCGATTGCATCAAATAAAACCTGTACCATCCTGCCATCGGCGAGGGTGTATTCTATCTGTTTGTGCTGTATGATTTTGCTGTAGACTCCTTCAAAGTCAAAACCCCAGCTGCCGTCCTTAGCTTCCATGCGGGAGAGGAATTTCCCTCCGGCACGCAAATCGTTTACGGCTCTGGGCGTATGCCAGTCGTCAGAGGCATTGTTCCAATGGATGATGTGTTTCGGATCTGTCCAGCGTTCCCATACTTTCTCCACCGGAGCATGAATGTTGGCGGCTACGGTGATCCTGTTTTTTACTGTTGTTTCCATGGTAATGTTTTGTGGTTATTATTCAATCCCATTTTTTGCCATTGCAAACAAGTTTGACGTTACATCCATGAAGATGTACAAACATGACCAATAAGAGGTGGTCTGCGACAGGATAATAAGTATCGCTGTCGTAATAAAACCATAACAATTTTTTAAAATGAAAGTTCATCTTTGCAGGCTATTGTCTGCAAACTGCCAGTAGTCTCATTCAACCTAACGAATTTACCAACCCTCACATTTCCATCCTATTAAAAACATCAACAACGACTTGTGCCGGATTTGCCAGCAGGTTGATTAATTCTCCTTCACATATTTACCCACCAGTTTGGAAATGACCTGATGAAATTTGTGTATACCCCGGGGATTGGCATACATCAGGAAGCAGGCTTTGGATACCAGGTTGATATTCATTTCCCGTGCCATCTTTATTGCCTTTTCGGTTTCACAGCCATTCTGGATCCAGATATTCTTTATCCCTTTGGATATGGCCTCGTCCAGTACCTGTTCAGTATCCCGCTTGTGGGTGACAATGAGCAGATTTTGCACATCGCTGCCCAGTTCGGATAAAGCGTTCAGACACACGGTATTGTCAATTGTGCCGCCATTGGGATTGACGGGAATGATGGAATATCCCTTCTCCTTTAGGGTTCGGAACATAATGTTCCCGAATTTGCGGGGATTTCGGGAAACTCCTGCCATAGCAAGCCTTTTGCTAGTCAGGAAATTGTCAATGATCTGTCGGTTGTTCATTACTTGTTTAAATTGAAGTTATTTCAGGAAATATTTCTCCTGAGTATCATCAATCCTTTTTCCAATCCGGCTTTTCTACTGTTTTTATCTTCTTTCGGATGGGTGGAAAGGACTGCCAGTTTATCAGGATCCTGGTCACAAAGTGCAATAAAATCTTTCAATTGAATTACCGAATTCTCTTTCAATCCCAGGTATGCCAGCAATCTTCGATCCAATTTATCGTTGTATTCTTGCTTTGCAACCCTGTAGTCCAGCTGGGGCAGCACATCATCACATAATTCATCCGCATGCAGGTGGATGCAAGGTTTACACAGGTCATCTGCTCCTACGGTCAACAGCAGTTCATGTTCCTGGCCTTCGAGTAGGCTACGGGTGACAATATGCTGGGCATGCCCGTAAGGATGCGGAATTATAGGCCTTTCCTGGCCAATGTTCCTGATGATATCGATCAGGTGATGGGGCCGGAGTCGAAGCATGGATGATTGAAATTTTCTTGCTGACGTCGTGGTCAGGTATAAAATTAATCATTATTATTGATCCAATATCCGGTACAGCAATGAAGTTTATGAAGAAATCCGTCTATCCCAGCCTGGTTTTCTGTATTCTTTCTATTTCAGCCTTTGCTCAGGGTCAGCAAATTGGAGCATTAAGGCCGCTGGACGATAATCATGCGCTTGCCACGGATTCCGGTGATTGGAAAATGCACCGGATCATCAAAGAAATACCCCTCCAAAAAAGAAATCCTGTTATATTGCTGTCTTTCGGTGGTGAGATCCGGGAACAGGTCAAGTATTCCGATCATTTGAATTTTGGCGATGTGCCTTCGGGGTATAGCGACCAGGACCTCTTTTTGCAGCAACGTTACATGCTGCATGCCAACCTTCAGGCAACTAGATTTCTCAGGCTTTTTATACAGCTCAACAGCTGTCACGCCACCGGAAAAGACATCATGTTGCCCCAGACCGACCGGGATGATCTGGGCGTTATGCAGGCCTTTGCCGATTTATATCTTAACAATTCGGCCACCTTACGTTTACGGTTAGGCAGGCAGGAATTTCTTTACGGACTGGACCGGATACTGGGTTTGCGAGACGGGCCAACCGTAAGACAAACCTTTGACGGCGCAAAGCTTACACTGGCAACAAAAAAGGTGACCGGCGATCTCTTTATGGTGATTCCGGTTTCTTATGAACCGGGTGTCTTCGACAACAGCAGACGAAGCCATGAATATGTACTGGGCAGTTACTGGATGCTGCCCCTTAAAAGGAATAATACGCTCGATCTGTATTATTTCGGCGTACAATTTCCAAATGCCAATTACGCCAATGTTATTGCTACAGATAACCGGCATTCAATCGGACTCAGGCTCGGCAGGAGTGCCGGATCATTCACCTATGATGCTGAATTCACTTACCAGTTCGGACAATTCGGACAACAGGATATCCGGGCCTGGCACTTGTCTTCGCAAGTCTATTTCCGCTGGCAGGAGTACCGGTGGCGGCCCAGGTTAGGGATCAGAGAATCCTTATACAGCGGTGACAGAAAGCAGTCAGATGGCATCATGAATACATTCCGGCCGGTTTCGACCAAATCCCCTGTGCATGAAATGGCCTCCGTCGGCTCTGCCAACCTGGCCTTAATTTCTCCGGAAGCAGAGATTTCTTTGTCGGGTAAGATGGCATTCACCCTGCGTTACCTTGCTTTCTGGCGACTTTCGGGAAACGATGGTATATACCCGCCAGATGTCCGCAAAATGCTCCGGGAGACGGATGAACCGGGTAAGGAGCTTGGAAAGGCCATTAGCCAGGGTCCCGCAC
Source organism: uncultured Bacteroidales bacterium (assembly GCA_963800645.1). Classification (GTDB taxonomy): domain Bacteria; phylum Bacteroidota; class Bacteroidia; order Bacteroidales; family UBA10428; genus UBA5072. The sequence goes on from CAWDBX010000010.1 coordinate 450,716, forward strand.
TTGAATTAATGTATACGCCCAACAAACATGTTGCCGTATGGATTTACTACGGCTATCTTATAGCCGGTGAGTATATCCACAATACAGGTACAGGCAACAATATGCAGGCTTTTTCGTTTCGGGCCGCCTACAAATTCTGATAATAATCTATCTTTGATCAGGCTTAACATCAAACCATCATGAAAGTAAACAAGACGCTTGCATTCTTTTTATGTGCCACCTTCAGCGGAATGCTGATGGCACAGTCCGGGAATACCCCTGCCGGCACTGTCAGCCTTTTCAACGGCAAAGATCTCCATAACTGGGTCTTCCATTTGAAAGATCCTGCCGTCGATCCTGCAACAGTATTTACGGTAAAAGACGGAGTCATTCTGATCAGCGGGGATCCATTCGGATATATGAGGACCAGGGAGCAATACAGTGACTATATCTTGCGCCTGGAATGGCGTTGGCCCGTTGAGGCCACTAACAGCGGCGTATTTATTCATGTTCAGGAACCCGATGCGATCTGGCCGGCTTGTTTTGAATGCCAGCTTAAGGCTGGGAATGCCGGTGATTTCATTTGTATGAGCGGCACTGATATGAATGAACGAACCGACAAAACGAAAATTGTGGTTGCCAAAAAGGAAAAGTCCAACGAAAAGCCGGTAGGCGAATGGAACCTCCTGGAAGTGACCTGCAAGGGCAATACCATCGAAGTAGTGGTTAACGGTATTTTGCAGAACAAAGCCACCGGCACCACTCTTTCAAAGGGCAGCATCTGTCTTCAAAGCGAAGGGAAAGCCATTGAGTTCCGGAACATCCTTCTCACCAGGAATTAGTCCCCGGGTTCATCTGGTGTTTGTGCGTTTTTGTGGCAATCACTGCTACAATCTCGCCGCGAGGTGCATGTTTGGTAAAATGATCAATCAGTTCCGTAAAGGTTCCCCTGATAGTTTCTTCGTGAAGTTTTGACAGCTCACGTGAAACAGAGCACTGTCTTTCATTTCCCATTACCACATGCAATTCCTGCAGGGTTTTTAAGATCCGGTGCGGGGACTCATACAATATAATGGTACGGGGCTCGTCTGCCAGTTCTGACAACCTGGTTTTCCTACCCTTTTTATGCGGCAGGAAACCTTCAAAGCAAAATTTATCACAGGGATAGCCTGAACTTACCAGGGCAGGAATCAGGGCGGTGGGACCGGGCAGGCATTCCACGGGAACTCCCTTTTCAATGCAGGCACGTACCAGCATAAATCCGGGATCCGATATGGAAGGTGTGCCTGCATCGCTTACCAGGGCAGTAGTTTCACCGTGACGAATACGGTTCACTATGTCCTCTGTTTTTTGATGTTCATTAAAAACATGATAGGATTGCAAACGGGTGCTGATCTGGTAATGGTCGAACAGCTTACGGGTGGTGCGGGTATCCTCGGCCAGCACCAGGTCGGCTTCTTTCAGTATGCGTATGGCCCGGAGCGTAATGTCTTCGAGATTTCCAATGGGCGTTGGTACGATATACAGCTTACTCATGCCGTCCTTTGATAAACTTCCGGCGAATAATATCCAGCAGGAGCTGTACCGCCGCACTGTCCATATCCCAGTCGAAACGCTGGATCATGTAATTATAGGCATCGTTAAAGCTCGCAGCATCATTCAGAACTTTGATGTTATTTTCAAATGCGGCCGTATCATTATTAAATAATTCCCTGATAAAGGTAAACCTGTCGTTTATGGCTATAGCTGTCAGTAAGTCTGTTACCGGTTTGGTGTGAGCCAACATATCACCCTCTTTGGTAACGGTTTGGTGAAGGCTTTCATGCAGGGTTGTTCTTCCCTTGAATTGGTCGGAAAGCGTCTTTACCTCTCCTGCCCCTGCTGCTCCTGCTCCTGATGTTACCGCAGCTACAGTTGCTGCCGGGGCTACAGTTGCTGCCGGGGCCGCTTCCTTTTCTCCTGTCACTGCTGCTGCAACTGCTCCTGCCCCTTTCTCTGTTACTGCCACAGCCCCTTCTTCCCGGGGCTTTTTCATCATCAGCATCAGTTCGTAAAGATTCCTGATTTTTTGCAGCGCCAGATCCATTTCTACTGCCGGAATATTTCCGTTTCCGGGGAATCCCTTTACCAAATCTTCAATTTCATGCAGGCTTTCCAGGACTGCTTCCATAGTATGCCGGTAACTCATTTTACGAATGTGTTTTTGTAAAAGTAGAAAAAATTGTCGTTAATTGATAATGGTTCGTTGTCTGTGGGATTGATGATCCGGGGTTGATGGTCCGGGATTTGAGGTAAAACGTTTGAACGGGTGGTATTATTTTGACAGGTGGCTCTTTCACATCTTCGCTTTTCGTTTTTCGATGTCCAATGTTTTCCTACTTTTACCACAAAATCATAAAAAGGTAGATGAAAAAATTATTAACCCTGATATTGTTTCTCACACCCCTGTTTATGAGTGCCCAGAATCTTCAAATGCAATATGATTTTGGAGAAGACCGTAAATATTTTACCGCCACGCTTGAAATGTTCAAACCTGACACCCTGGGTTCTACCTTCTGGTTCGTGGATTTTGATTTTAATTTCCCGGGAAATCCAAATAGCATGTCTGCCGCATATTGGGAAATCTCGCGTGAGTTTTACATCCCCGGATTAAGGAAGAATCCGGTCTTCGATCAACTGACCCTCCATGTTGAATACAATGATGGCTTCACGGCCTACAAAGATTCGGGTGATTACATGGGAGCCGCCAGTTACAACAGCATATTTCTTGCGGGTTTCAGCCATCCTCTGAAAATCGGACCACTGGTTCTCACAACACAATGGCTTTGTCGGATGCCCAGACATATGGATGTGCCTGATTTTCAGTTCACATTGGTTTGGTTTCAACCCATCTTTAAGGGGAAGGTACTGCTTACCGGATTTATGGATCTTTGGTCCCAGGACAAGATGGCTTATCCTGAAGAAAAAGAACTTGTTTTTCAAACAGAACCCCAGCTTTGGTTCATGCTCACCCCTAAAATTGCCCTGGGTGGTGAAGTGGAAATCAGCAAGAACTTTCCCGTGGGTCCCAATGAATGGGAATTCATGCCTACCCTTGGATTCCGTTGGGAGTTTTGAACATTTATAAATACACCGGCGTTAAAAATAAATTAATGGTTACTTTCGTTTTGTTCCTTTGTTACCCTGCTGAATGATAAAATACCGATTCCCCGGTTTGCTGGTTGTTCCTGATGCTTAGCTTTAACCTCTTTGCACAAAAGACGGTTATTTCAGGTAAGGTAATTGATGAGGAGACCGGAGATGCCATCCCTTATGTGAACATTGGTTTCCAGCACAGTCCTGTGGGTACCATCAGTGAGACCGACGGTTCATTTTTCTTATCCACGACAAAAGCCACCGATACCTTGCTGGTATCGAGCGTGGGTTACGAACTGGTTCGCGTGCCGATCATGGTAGGCACTACACAGTCTATTGAAGTAAAACTGGTCCCGACCAGCATCTGCTCGAGGCTGTGGTTGTAACGCCGGGTGAAAATCCGGCTTTTAAAATACTTCGAGGCCATTAATGACCACAAGAAACAAAACAATCCCTCCCGACTGACAATTACCAGTACAAGGCCTATACCAAACTGAGGCTCGACCTGAACAACATAGATGAAAAATTCAAGGACCAGCGGATTCTGAAGGATTTCGGTTTTGTATTTGACTACATGGATTCATCGCAGGTATTCAATAAAAATTACCTGCCGCTGCTGATCACTGAAACGGTATCGAAATTTATTATTCAAAAAATCCCCCGGTAAACCGCGAAGTCATCGAAGCTTTTAAGGTAAGCGGCATAGAGAATAAAACAATATCGCAGTTTACCGGTCGGATGTACCAGCAATTGAACATCTATGACAATTTCATTGTGTTTTTTGATCCCGGATTTGTCAGTCCCATTGCTGATATCGGCCGCCTCTATTACAAATATTACCTCGAAGACAGCGCTTTTATCGACAGGCAACTGGTGTTATAAAATAGCCTTCAAACCCAAACGCAAACAGGAAAGGACATTTCATGGTTTCTTCTGGGTGGCCGATACCAGTTTTGCCATCAAGAAATTTCAGCTTCGTGTGTCGGAGGATGTAAACCTCAACCTGCTGAAGGACATGGTGGCCACCTATGAGTACAACCAGATCAATGATACAACCTGGTTCCTGACCAGTGAGGATATGGTCATCGATTTCAATGTGGCTGAAAAATCCTATGGATTTTTTGGCCAGAAAAACAGCCGTCTATGACAGCATTTACCTGACCCAGCCTGTTCCTGATCCGGTAAAAAAAATGACCACGGATACTTATATGCTTGAGGATAAAATCGACCGCGATGATCTGTTCTGGGAAAAGAACCGGAAATCTGAGCTGACAGCACAGAAGATGAGCAAGGTATATGACCATGGTGGATTCTGTAAAAAAAGTACCCATGTATAAAATTTACTATGGTTTGAGCAATATGCTGACCAACTATTATATTGTTACGGGACCGGTTGAATTGGGTCCCTATTATACCACATACAGCACCAATCTGATTGAAGGACCCAGGATAAGGCTGGGAGGAAGAACCAGCAATAACTTCAGCACCAAGATCATGCCGGGCGGACATATAGCCTATGGATTCAAGGATCAGCGGTTCAAATACGGGCTATATGTCACCTACATGTTCAATACCAATCCGCGAAGAACCACCACTGTTTCCTATTATCACGACATCCGGCAACTGGGTAAAAGTGAAAACGCCTTTCTCGGATGACAATTACCTCACCTCCATTCTCAGGCGTAATCCGAATTACAAGCTTACCATGGTGGATCAGTTCAATGCCTTTTACGAACATGAATGGGTGCATGGATTTTCCAATACCTTTAAAGTCAGTCATCAGACCATATTATGCCACACCGACTATGTGCCTTTTGATTATTATACATCCGAACGGGGATACCGTTATCAGGACCCCCTAACCTCAGCTGAATAACACTGAGCACGCATTTTGCCTACCGGGAGAAATTCCTGTGGGGAAAATTTGAGCGTAAAAGCCTGGGCTCACAATATCCGGCACTGGATCTGGACCTTACCTATGGTCCCAAAGGGGTTTTTGGAAGCGACTATGAATATTTTAAAATCAGGCTGAAAATATCCGACAAACTGGAAACCAATCCGTTTGGTTTCTCAAATATCAGGATAACGCTGGGAAAAATTTTCGGCACCCTGCCCTATCCTTTGCTGAAACTCCATGAGGGAAATGAAACCTATGCATATGATCCGCTCTCTTTCAACATGATGAATTATTATGAATTTGTGAGTGACGAATATGTAAGTTTTTTTGCCGAACAACACTTCCAGGGTTTTTTCCTCAACCGGATTCCCCTGATCCGCCGGCTTGCACTGGCGTGAAGTAGTAAGCTGCAATATTCTGTTACGGCAGGCTTTCAGAAAACAAACAAACGGTGATGGTATTTCCCGAAGGCCTGTCAGCATCTCAGTGAACCCTATTATGAAGCCAGTGTGGGAATCGAAAATATTTTCAAACTTTTCCGGTTTGATGCCATGTGGCGATTCTCCTACCTCGATCATGAAAATATCAGTCCCGTTTGGGATCAGGGCTCGATCCATGCGGGTTTTAGTCCTGCACGAATCGGCGCAATCATTCTACTGAACTATTTCAAATACCGGTGTTACCCGTGCAGGAATTGGGGAAGGTAATATTCAGAAAAGTGGAAATGGTAGGCGCTATGTCGATGATATCCACCTGCCGGGTAATGGTGCCACGGCCAATTTTCCAGCCATACCAGATCAGCGGAATGCGTGAATCATAAGAATACGAAGAAGTTCCTCCTGTGGAAACCTCACTTTTCTCTACCCATCCGGCTTTCAGGTTGATGATCACATCACCCGAACGTTTCTGATTGTAGCTGTTCTGAATTTTCCGGTATACGCCTTCAGTAAAATTGGCGGTTTGCAGGGTATGCGCGGTAACGGTATTGGCAACTCCGGAAAACTGCAGCAGAAACTGGGCTACATAATCCTGCATCTGGGTAAGCGAAAGCTTTGAATCCTCAATCAGCGTATGGTTCAGATATACCTGTTGTGCATGGTAGGATTCTTATCCAATCACCCTTGCCATAGGTATTGTTGATGCGCGCTCATCAACAGTGAAAGTGCGCCATTCTGGTTAAAATATCCTGCCGGTATTTTATTATCACTCAAATAAGAAGGTATCTGTGCCACCCCATGATCAGAGGTAAAGTAATACCAGGGTATTTTCCTTGCCCATCTGCTCATCCAGAAAAGCCAGAAAATGTGCAATTTCCTTGTCAAGCCGCAGAAAGGCATCCTCAACCTCTACTGAATTGGGCCCGAATAGACTGCCGATGTTTTCCATTGGCAGTAAAGCATATGGTCAGCATATCGGTAATATCATCCTTGCCCAATTGTTCATTGACGATCAGGGTGGAGGCAAAGTCCTTGGTATAGGTATTGCCAAATGGGGTCTTTTCCAGTAAACTGTAATCGAGTTTATTTTTTTTGATTTCCGACAATTCTTCCAGCAGATAAGGAAAGGTTACCTGTCCCTTAAATCCGGTTTCATATTTATTCTTATCGGGAAGACTTTCTGTATATTGTTCCATGCGGCAGCAGCGGATTCCATGTTTCTTTCAGGTAAATATCCGGAAACCGTTTGGCATTGAATTCATCTACCCATTCGGGCAGCGAGTCGGCATAATAAGTGCTGGTGATCCAGTTGCCGGTGCGCTTATCGAACCAATATGCACCATTTGCGGTATGGCCTGCGGAGAAAATCCCGGGGGCCGGATCAGCTGAAATGGAAAAGACCTTTGACTTGAAGTTGTTAGACAGCCTGAGTTCATCGGAAAAAGTAGTGCACATGAGGTTTTTCGGACTGTAACGACCGTTGTCCACATCCCCTCCAACCGCTTTATGCTGCTGATCTTCGGTACTGTGTTCAATCTTATCCTGCAGATAGAGGTACCATTCCCGGCCAACAATACCATGGTCGGCAGGCGTGGTACCCGTGGCAATACTGGCATGTCCCACTCCCTGCTGGGAGAAAAGGTAATTGAAGCTCGGTATTCTTGCAATAGGTTCCGCGATTTACCAGCAGCTTGATACCGTTTTCATCCAAGTTTGTCCCAGAACCGCTGGATATAATCATATCGCATCTGGCTGACCACGATGCCCACAATGATTTTGGGCTTTTCCGGCGGAATTTTTTTTACTTCCTGGGCATATCCGGTATTGAATAATCAGGGAGGTTAATAGGCAGGTTGAAAGAAATATTGTATAGCTTCGCATAGTCTGAAATTGAGACGTGATAAACTTTGAACGGCAAAGATAATTTTTTGTTGCTACCGGACAAGAAAAGTAATGAATACGATGTAAATAACTTTTATTTTGTTTAATATATTAATGTATAATCCATACATTAAATAATTTTTCCATTAAAATTGTTTTGAACTAATTTAGAATACCCTATCATATATTATTGTATATCTTTGTTTTATAAATATTACAAAATATCCTGCTTTACCCGGGATGAATTTTTTGTTTAATTTTTTATAGTTTTTATTAAACAATATTCATTTTGCCCTGTTACTCTATTAAATCAATAAAACTAAATCAAATGGAAACGATGAAAAAAATCTTCAACCCCATGATAGCGGTTATGCTTGTTGGGATATTTGTATTATCATCCTGTGAATCGGATGATGAGAATGGACAGATGCAGGAACCCCAAAGTATTGTGGAAATTGCCGCTGCCAATAGTTCTTTTTCAACCCTGGTAGCTGCTCTCACCAAAGCCAACCTGGTATCTGCACTTGAGGGCGAAGGACCCTTTACTGTATTTGCTCCTACGAATGAAGCTTTCGCAGCCTTGTTGGCCGATCTCGGCATTTCAAGTCTGGATGACCTGTCAGCCGAAGAACTTACCCCCATCCTGCTCTACCATGTGGTAAGCGGAAAGGTATTGTCCACCGATCTGACCGATGGCTATGTAGGCACGTTAAGTGATGGCCCCGAGGAAACAAAGATCTCCCTCCAGGTCGAAACCGGTGAGGTAATTTTAAATGGATCGTCCCAGGTGACCACCGCGGACATCCTGGCCAGCAATGGTGTGATACACGTGATTGACAAGGTTCTGCTTCCGCCATCAGTTGTCGGTATAGCCATTAACAATCCTAACTTCAGCATTCTGGTTGAAGCTGTTGTTAAGGCCGATCTGGTTGAAACATTAAGCGGTTCAGGCTCCTTTACTGTTTTTGCTCCCACCAACGATGCATTTCAGGCACTCTTCACAACGCTTGGTGTTTCGGGAGTAGCAGATCTTACCAAGGAACAGCTTATTCCCATATTGCTGTACCATGTTGTCAGTGGCAATGTTGTTTCCGGCGAATTAACCACGGGTGAAGTAGCCACATTAAACGGAAATATTGAGGTAAGTGTTGGTTCTGCCGTAATCCTTAACGGTTCATCCAATGTGGTGCTGGCAAACGTGCAAGCAGCAAATGGTGTTGTTCATGCGATTGATGAAGTACTGCTCCCACCATCAAAATAAGGTACAATACTTTGCAGGAGGATAAAACCGGGCCTTACCAAGAGCCCGGTTTTGTTTTTCAGTCCGTCCATGATGCCTGGTTCGGCTAAAAGCCATCCTTCACCAGTATCTGTCTGGTGATTTGATCCCCATAAACAATATTCACAATATAAACACCCGACGCCAATCCGTTTACCGCAATTACCTGTTTCCCGGCGGACAACACCGGTTGGCTGATGTGCCTGACTTTACGGCCCGATAAATCGGTAAAATCCAGCAGGATCTCGCCCCCTGGATTAACAATATCGATATTCAGCAGGTCTGAAAAAGGATTGGGATACAAACCTAATTCCGGCAGCGGTTGCAGCTTGATATCCCTGTGCGAAAGCGTCCCGTCGGACACAAATACCAGAAGTTTCTTTTTTTGATACCCCGGGGAATAAATCACCAGAGAATAATATCCCGAGAAGGTGAGCCGGTAATAAATGCCAGTTTCCGGCGAAGAGAGAACATTCGAATTGTCGGTATCGTGATCCTTGATAGTCACCATGGCCTCAAGCGATTGGCCCGTTACTGAATCGGTAATTTCACCGGTAATGCCCGACAGCGCCCGGCCGATGAAATGCAACATACTTGGTTTGTTAACCATCCAGTAATTCTCCAGCTTGCTTTCCACCGGCATTTTATCTGCAGAAAGCTCAATGGTGACTTCGCGTGCACGGAGGAAATAGTTGGTGTAATCCTGACGCCCTCCGATTACCGAATACCAGTCATGGCCATTGGTTATCCCGTTATCCTTGTCGTTCATATAGTCGAGGGTACTGTAAACATGCACCGTATCGGCATAGGCACGAGAAATGTACCAGTACCAGGCGTTGTCAGCGTGCAGGCGATCCCAGGTGTCCCAGGGATAATTCACCAGTTCGGCACCCCCGTGAAAATTGGCCGACAGAACCGGTCGTATATCTTCCATAAAATCCATCATGGCTTTTGTTTCGGGTTGCCGTACACTACTCTCCCAATCCTGACTGTACAGATCGGGAAAGTCCCTGTTCAGGTCGATGCCATTGGCATTCAATCTTGTAGCTCCTTCCACGGAAAGGTCCGATAAAAAATAAGCGCCGTCGGGATTGGACAGGGGATTGATCCATATTTCGACGCTGTCAACAAGTCGCTTTATTTGCGGATCGGAAGGATAGCGGATCAGCAATTCTTCGATCAACCTCAGCATCAATATATAACCGGTTACTTCATCTCCATGCATGGTGGAAGTGTAAAGCACCGCCGGTTCTTTTTCAGAAATCTCCGGATTATCGGATATTTTCATTGCCAGTAGTTTATGACTGTTCACACTGGTCCCAAAACTGACCAGCTTGCAAAGATCGGGGTGATCTGCGGAAAATTGTTCCATCAGCGCTTCGTAATCGGCATAAGCGGGATAACTGTTACGCCAGTCGCCTCCTTTTTCGAGGTAATCCTTAAAAAGCCCCGGTAGCAGTGAAGGAGGCCTCATGACCTCATAGGGAATGCCCAGCGAGAGAAAGTGTTTGTACCCGGCTTCATTGGCATAGGCAACGAGCGTGTCATTCCTGTAATCATCAATCGACAGGAAGGTGGTGAAATACTCCGGTCCCGTGTCCGATGGTCTGGCAAACCGGATAATGATCTCACCCCGTTCTGAAAGCCATTTTTGTGCCAGTGCTTCTGAAACAGGTTCCTGTGCCAATACTGAGCCCGTGCCGCACAGTGTGGTGAAAAGCCATAACAACAGCCCTCTTATCGGAAGACGCATCAATTTGCCCGATCTATACATTAAATCTTATGTGGAGAATATCTCCGTCACCCACCAGGTAATTCTTACCCTCGATCATCAGCTTGCCCTTTTCCTTGCAGGCATGCTCGGAACCCAAGGTTATAAAATCATGGTATCTGATTACCTCAGCCCGGATAAATCCGCGTTCAAGGTCGCTGTGGATAACCCCGGCTGCCTGAGGAGCCGTCATACCTTTGTGTATGGTCCATGCCCTGATCTCATCGGGACCAACCGTAAAGAAGGAGAGCAGGTTAAGCATGGAATAGGCCGAGCGGACCATGCGGTTCACGCCCGGTTCCTGCAAACCGGCATCTGCCAGGAATATCATTTTATCTTCGTCATTATCGAAATCAGCAATTTCAGCTTCCAGTTTGGCAGCTACCACCAGGATCTCCACTTTTCTGTCTTTCAGGTGCTCCCTGACCTTATCCACATAAGCATTGCCTTTTGATGCGGAAGCGTCGTCGACATTGCACACGAACATCACCGGCTTAACGGTAAGCAGAAAAAGATCATCAATGTATTTATGTTCAAGGGAATCGAGTCGAAGGTCACGGATATTCCCGAAAGATTCGAGTTTTGCCTTTACTTTGGTCAATACTTCAATGCCGTGTTTGGCATCTTTGTCGCCCGAACGGGAGATCTTGTCGAGTCGTTGCAGCTTTTTCTCCACACTTTCCAGGTCCTTTACCTGCAGTTCGAAGTCGATATTTTCGATATCACGCACCGGGTCCACCGATCCGTCAATATGCGGAAGGTTCTCATCATCAAAACAGCGCAGCACATGAACCAGGGCATCGGTATTGCGAATGTCTCCCAGGAACTTATTGCCCACTCCTTCACCCTGGTTGGCGCCTTTTGTAAGTCCGGGAATATCAACGATCTCTACGGTTGCCGGCACCACCCTTTTGGTGGGCACCAGTTTTTCCAGTTCATACAAACGCTGGTCGGGGACATGAATGACGCCAATATTGGACTTATTGGAGGTAAAGGCAAAATTGGAGGTCTCAGCCTTCACATTGGACATACAATTGAAGATGGTGGTTTTGCCCGTGTTGGCAATTCCGATTATACCGCATTGCAGACTCATGATTAAAATTTGATTTTATCCGCGTCAAAAATACACTATATTCCTCATTTCAGCGCATGACATTTTGTTCAAATCTTGCATCATTTTATACAATAAAAACCAGGTCCACTACAAAGTCCCTTGAAAAAGTTTATTTTATATTTGCCCTTCATCAATAACCAATCACCAATCACCATTATATGAAAAAGGAAGTCGTCAACAGAGCAGCCGACAATATCCGTATTCTGTCAGCCGCCATGGTTGAAAAAGCCAAATCGGGTCATCCGGGCGGTGCCATGGGCGGCGCTGATTTTATCAATATACTGTTTTCCGAATTTCTGAACTGCGATCCGCCGTGATATGACCTGGCGCAACCGCGACCGGTTTTTCCTCGATCCGGGCCATATGTCGCCCATGCTGTATTCGATGCTTACCCTTACCGGAAATTTTACACTGGATGAAATTAAAGAATTTCCGTCAATGGGGAAGTCCCACTCCCGGTCATCCCGAAGTGGATGTCAAAACGGGGCATTGAAAATACTTCCGGTCCCCTGGGACAGGGACATACCATGGCTGTTGGTGCTGCCATTGCCGAACGTTTTCTTTGTGCCCGTTTTGGCGAATGGATGGCACATAAAACCTATGCTTATATTTCCGACGGTGGCATACAGGAAGAGATCTCGCAGGGTGCCGGACGTATTGCCGGTTTCCTGGGACTGAACAACCTGATCATGTTTTACGATTCCAATGATATTCAGCTTTCAACCGAAACCAATGCGGTCACTGCCGAAAATACAGCCATGAAATATAAAGCCTGGGGCTGGAAGGTGATCACCATCGACGGAAACGATCCGGATGAGATCAGGGCAGCACTTATGAAAGCCATACAGGAAAAAGCACGACCAACCCTGATCATCGGAAAACCATCATGGGCAAAGGCGCTGTGGAAGCCGACGGCGCCAGCTTTGAAGGACAAACATCCACCCACGGCATGCCATTGGGAGAAGCAGGTGCTTCCTTTGAAAAAACCATCGAAAACCTGGGTGGCAATCCTGCAGATCCATTTGTGATTTTTCCCGAAGTAGACCGAGTACTATAAGGAAGTGTTGACAGAAAAAAGCAGCCGCTGCCAAAGCACGCAAAGAAGAAGAGATGAACTGGGCAAAGGCCAACCCGGAACTGGCCGAAAAACTCGAACAGTTACTTCTCCGGCAGAGCGCCGGAAATGAATCCCGGTCAGATTGTCCAGAAAGACGACAGTGGCCACACGGGCTGCTTCCAGCAACTGTCCTTGGCTGGCTGGCAAAAAATGTTGAAAATATGATTGTAGCTTCAGCCGATCTTTCAAACAGTGATAAAACCGATGGCTTTCTGAAAAATACCAAAGCATTTACCAAAGGCGATTTCAGCGGGGCATTCCTGCAGGCCGGTGTTTCCGAACTCACCATGGCGGCTATTGCCAACGGAATGGCACTTCATGGCGGAGTATTGTTGCCTGCGGCACCTTCTTTGTGTTTTCCGATTATATGAAACCTGCAGTCCGGCTTGCAGCCCTGATGGGATTACCTGTAAAATACATATGGACCCATGATGCATTCCGCGTTGGAGAGGACGGACCAACCCACCAGCCTGTGGAACAGGAAGCCCAGATCCGGTTGATGGAACAACTGAAAAACCATCACGGAGAAAACAGCCTGCTGGTATTGCGTCCGGCCGATGCTCATGAAACCACGCATGCCTGGAAACTTGCACTTGAAAATACAAAAACCCCTACTGCCTTGCTGCTTACGCGGCAAAACGTCCCCACCCTTCCGGCACTTCCCGGATCGACCCGGATCGAAGATGCCGCCCAGATGGCAAAAGGTGCTTATGTGGTAAAAGAGGCGCCAAATCCTGATATCATTCTGCTGGCCAACGGCTCGGAAGTATCCACCCTGCTGGCCGGAGCCCAAAAGCTTGAATCGGAAAAGGGACTGAAAGTCAGGGTGGTCTCCGCTCCCTCGGAAGGTCTTTTCCGCCAACAACCCGGAGACTATCAGTTAAAGGTTCTTCCGCCAGACATCCCGGTTTTCGGACTCACTGCCGGTCTGCCGGTAACCCTGCAGGGACTGGCAGGACCAAAAGGCAGGGTTTTTGGACTCGACCATTTCGGATACTCTGCGCCTTACAAGGTTCTGGATGAAAAATTTGGTTTCACACCCGAGAATGTGGTGGTTCAGGTGCTGGCCATGCTTGGAAAATGACTTTCAGGCGTTGAGCAGTTTTCGGTAAATCATAAAATTTGTTAATTCTTTTGAAAATTATACTATATTTATAGTAGTTATTAAATTACTATAGTATATTTGTTGCAGTTAAATTATTCCTTACCTATTCAAAAACGATGAAAGAAATAACCAGGGCACAGGAAGATTTGCTGAAGGCACTTTGGGAGATCAAGGAAGGTGCCGTCAGTGATGTGCTCGAAAGTCTGCCTGATCCAAAGCCTGCCTACAACACGGTGGCCACTGTTATCAAGGTGCTGGAAAAAAAAGGCTACGTATCCCATAAAACCTATGGAAAAACCAACGTGTATTATGCGGTGGTTTCAAAAAAAGACTATGCCCAGCATGTATTGAGAGACACTTTCAAGGGATTGTTTAACGGTTCTCTCCCTCAGCTGGTTTCTTCTTTCGTCGTGGGAAAGAATATCAGCATCAACGAGCTGGAAGAACTAAAGGAGATGCTGGAAAAAGAAATTGAGAATAAAAAACTGTGAGATGCAAATTCTTCAATATATCCTGATTTCGTCGGTTTGTTTAAGCCTGTTCTATATTGCCTACAAACTGACCTTCAGCAAGGAAACAAATTTCAGGCAACTGCGGATTTATCTGATGGTGTCTGTTTTGCTATCGCTCCTTGTTCCGTTCAACAATTACACCATTGAACTTCGCGCGCCTGAAAGCAGCTATACTGTCCTTCAGCCGGTAACCACCCAACCCGGGTCTTCGGATCTGCCTGTTGAAAACACAGCCAGACCTCCTGTGAATTGGACGGGAATAGCCATTCAGCTTTATGTGCTCATAGCGCTTTTATTGATTGGGCGGATTTTCCTGCAAATAATCGTCCTCACCATCAATTATATGAAAGCTGAGAAAATGAAGCACGGAGATTGTGTGATTCTTACCCATCACCGGTTTAAGAATACGTTTTCATTTTTCAGATGGATTTTCATCGCTCCTGGGGCCTATTCAAAGGAGGACCTGGAACAGATCATCGCACATGAAAGAATTCATGCCTCCCAGTACCATTCTATTGACCTGATCGTGATCGAACTGCTAGCGGCCGTAATGTGGTTCAATCCGTTGATCTGGAAGATGAAGAACTCTTTGAAGCTGGTACATGAATACCTGGCAGATGAAGGGGCACTGAGCACCGGCATTGACAAATGCAGATACCAGGCACTCCTGATCAATCAGATCACCGAAGAAAGACTCATCTGCCTTTCTTCAAGTTTCAACCATTCATTAATTAAAAAACGATTGATTATGATAACAAAAAGTAAAATTTATCAGCGTAAAAGGCCAAAACTTCTGACTTTAATACCGCTATCCGCATCCATGCTAATTTTGGTGGCATGCCTTAACGGTTTGTTTTCTGAAAATACGAAGGCCATAACGCCCTCCCTCACTTCCGGTTTAATGATTGCGGGAGGTTTTGAAACAAGCAATGCATTCCTGCCCGGTGATACCATCAAAAAGAAAACCATTGTCAAGGTGATTGACGGAAACAATCCGACAGATACGGTTATCACAGAAACCTATACCATAACCGTAACCGGAGATTCAGCAAAAAAGGATGTACTGGTGTGGCGCACAGCACCAGGCGATAAGGGCGATACCGGCAAAGTCGTTTATTTCATCGATGAAGAAAAAATTGATGAACTGAAAAGCGAAAACCACGATTCTGTTACGACGGTAAAGGTCATTAAAAAGGGTGACCACAACGAAGTGATCACCGTGGAAAAGACCGTTAAAATTAAACGAACTGGTGATCAGGACCTTGACAACACTTTATTTATCATTGACGGCGTAAAACAAACACAAAATCCATTAATAGAAATTGATCCGGATCAAATTGAAAGTATCAACGTGATTAATGACAAAAGCGAAATGAACAAGTATACTGATAAAGAATATGATGGTATCCTGATCATTAAAACCAAAGCTTCCAAAGAATAAGGCATTGGAGCCTTCCCCTGCAAGAAGGTTAACCTCACTTTAAATCTTTACATAAATATATTCCGCTTGTATTCGTTACCCTCCAGGGATCTGAGGACCGCCTGAAGGGTAACTTTTCTTTTCTGTGAAATCAACCTAAGGTGCGTGAGACTTCTTGAACTATATTTGCAGCATTCGGATCTATAAAATTTCGCACTCACCATGGAAAAAAGAATATTAGGCAAATCAGCGGTTGAAGCTACCGTGATTACTTTTGGCGCCTGGGCAATAGGCGGCTGGATGTGGGGTGGCGCCGACAGAAAAGAAGCGCTCGAGGCTATCCGGGCGTCCTTTGACCACGGTGTAACATCGATCGATACCGCGCCTGCTTACGGACAAGGCCTCAGCGAAGAGATTGTCGGCGAGGCCATTCAAGGACTCAACCGGGATAAGATTCAACTGTTTACCAAATTTGGATTAAGGTGGGATACCTCCCAGGGTGAATTCTTTTTTAAGAGCAAAGACAATGCCGGAAAAGATTTGCTCATGTACAAGCTGGCTTCAAAAGAAAGCATTATCAGAGAATGTGAAGCTAGTCTGAAACGGTTGAAAACAGACTATATAGATCTTTATCAGATTCATTGGCCCGACGGTACCACCCCAATCGCCAAGACTATGGAAGCCATGCAGCATTTGCTGGAACAAGGTAAAATTAAAGCAGTTGGCGTTTGCAATTATTCTTCCGCACAAATGGAAGAAGCAGAAAAAACCATTTCGCTGGCCTCCAATCAGGTACCCTACAGCATGGTTTTTCGCGATATAGAAAAAGATGTCATCCCTTATGCCATCAGGCATACCAATGCCGTAATTGCCTACAGTCCCCTGCAAAGAGGACTGCTAACGGGTAAGATCAAACCGGATCATCATTTTAACGAGGGGGATACCCGGAAGGGAAATGTATTCTACACACCTGAAAATATAGCAAGAGTTAATGCTTTTCTTGATAAACTGAAACCCCTGGCAGAAAGTAAAAAAGCCACCACGGGTCAGCTGGTGATCCGGTGGACGATTGAACAACCCGGTATTACGATAGCACTGGTTGGAGCAAGAAACAGCCGACAAGCTGTTGAAAATGCCGGGGCGGCCGGAATTCACCTGTCAGCAGAAGAGTTATCATTTATTTCTTCGGAACTTTCAGCACTGCAACTGATTACACCATGACGTCTGAAAGTATCCGAACCTTCATAACTCATCTTCAGTTGGTATGATTGAGATTCGCAGAACAAACAGTAACCATGCGGATTTTGTATTGATGGTTGCCGGTCTTGATATGGATCTTACGGAAAGATATGGAGACATCCAGAAGGTTTATGATCAACTCAATAAAATTGGTCATCTCCATACCGTGGTAGTGGCTTATAAAAATAATGTGCCTGTGGGATGCGGATGCTTCAAAGAATTTGATCCGGAAACGGCTGAGATTAAACGCATGTTCGTAAGTAAAAACTATCGCGGACAAGGCATCTCAAAAATGATCCTGGAAGAACTTGAAAACTGGGCATTAGAAAGCGGATTTAAAAAGGTCATCCTTGAAACCGGTATTCTTCAACCCGAGGCTATTGGTTTATACCGGAAATCAGGTTATGAAAATATTGAAAATTACCGGCAATACGCTGGCGTTGAAACCAGCATCTGCATGATCAAAGAACTCAAAGTTATTCAATAGCATAAAGCAATGCATTTCGAACCCATCACCTATCCCGACCTGGAGGAAATTAAGCGTTTACAGCCCGTTGACTGGTCTGACATCATACCGCACCTGAAATTTTATATCGATGCGGATTTCTGTCATCCGGTCAAGGCTATCCACGATCAGCGGATTGTTGGAATCGGGGCATCCATTGTCTTTCAAAATACAAGCTGGCTGGGACATATCATTGTTGATGCCGGTTACCGGAATCAAGGAATCGGGTACCAGCTGGTGAAGAAATTAATCGATAATCCGGGCTTCAAACCTGCCAATCCAGTGCTGCTTACCGCTACAAAACTGGGAGAACCTGTGTACAAAAAAATTGGCTTCAGGCCGGTAACCGACTATGTTTTTTTTAACCGGATGGAGGCCTGGACGCCCTGCCCGGTTTCAAAACACATCATTCCTTACGAAAAAGCATTCCGTTCCGGAATTCTTGCCATGGATGAAAGGGTTACGGGGGAGGATCGGCAAAGGGTCCTGATCCCTCATCTGAATAGCGCTTTGTTATATGTAGCTGACAACCTCCTGCAAGGTTACTATATGCCCGACCTCGGAGAAGGACCGATTATAGCTGAAACAAAGGAGGCAGGGATTGATCTTATGAAGATAAAATACGATCACGTGGATAAGGCTGTTTTGCCTGCGGAGAATGCCATCGCCATCGACTTTTTAAAGGAGAATGGATTTACTGAGACATCAAAAGGGCTCAGAATGATCCTGGGAAATGATTTCAACTGGCAGCCTGCCAGTATTTACAGCCGAATTGGTGGGAACATCGGATAAAACAACTTCAGTTTTTTAGGGAGTTATTGCTGAATCAAAACCACTTTTGACTATATTTATAAGAAAGTTCAGGTTTACTTACCTGTGTATCTGCCACGGAAATTTATCACTGCTTATGCCTGAAATGAAGCAAGAAAAACATACGGTTGAAGAGGTGAAGAAGGAGATCCTGGATACATCTATTCTGGTTGCCACAACAATTGGTACTTTAGCCTACCTGGTCAGTCTGTTCAGATGGGTTGAATACGGCTTTCATATTTCCTTCATCATCAATTTTGTCGTGATCGGAAGTATGATTCTCATCAGCATAATTCGTTCGCGGTTAAGCATTAATTTCAAAACCTTTGTGGTCATCTCCCTGGTTATTTTGCTTTCACTGGCCGATGCCATCAATTATGGTTTGTTGTCTACCGCCAGAATATATCTGATCCTGATTCCCTTTATTTCGATATTGTATTTTCCTTTCCGGCGCACAATAGTCTTATATACCGCTGACCATCCTGTTTTTTTTGGCCATTGGTTTCCTGCATCATCAAAAAATACTGTCACTGCCCGGTAATTACAGTATGGAGATTTACCTGTTGCAAATGTATCCCTGGATAATCAACGCTGTTCATATCTCTGTGGTTGCCATCATGATTCTTCTGGTTACCCGAAAATTCATCACCAGCTATACCGGTCTCATCTCAGCCCTGGAAACTCAGGTAAAAGAACGCACCGAAGATCTTGAGACCGCGATCGAGGAGCTGACATCAACCAATGAAGAGCTTCTCGGACAAAGGGAAGAGCTGGAATCTGCCATTAATGATCTGCACAGCACACAGAAACAACTGATCCGGTCGGAAAAAATGGCCTCATTGGGCGTGCTGGCTGCCGGGGTGGCCCATGAAATAAATAATCCGCTGAATTTCATCAATGGGGGTGTATTGGGATTGGAAAACTACATCAACGAAAACTTTAAAGAACACAGCGAAGAACTGGCGCCCTTTTTCGAAGGAATTCATACCGGCGTTAAACGAGCCAGTGACATTGTGACAAGTCTGAACCATTACAGCCGGAAGGATGATATACCGGATGCTCCATGTGACATTCATTCCATTATAGACCACTGCCTGGTAATGCTTAAAAATCAATTAAAGTATAAGGCAGAGGTGCAGAAGGTATATACCAACCAGTCCTATCATCTGATGAGCAATGAAGGAAAGCTTCATCAGGTAATCCTGAATATATTATTAAACGCTGAACAGGCTATTGAGGAAAAAGGAAGCATTATTATCACAACAAACATTATTAATAACCGGCTGGTAATCACGATAACAGATACCGGAAGCGGTATTGGTGCTGAAAACCTGCCCAAAATAACTGATCCGTTCTTTACTACCAGGGATCCCGGAAAAGGTACCGGTCTGGGGTTGTCGATTGCTTATAATATTTTACAGGAATACAAAGGCACACTGGAATTTGAATCACAACTGGGCATTGGAACAAAGGCAGTAATTACATTACCGATCAATAACAGTAACCATTTATGAACGAGAAAACAAAATTGCTTTATGTGGATGATGAACCCATCAACCTGAAGCTTTTCGCCATAAATTTCAGGAACAATTATAATGTTCTCACCGCCGGCTCAGGTTTTGAAGGACTCACCATTCTTCAGTCAAACAGGGACACAAAAATAGTGATCAGCGACATGAAAATGCCCGGCATGAATGGAATTGAGTTTATCCGGATCGCAAAAAAGGATTTCCCGAATATACCTTTCTTCATCCTGACAGGTTTTGATATCAGTGAAGAGATCGCAAAAGCCCTGCAGGAGGGACTTATTTTTAAGTACTTCAGAAAACCATTCAACATTAATGAAATTGAACGCTCTATTCGCGAGGCATTGAACAAGAATGATATCGCTTAACCGGATTCGTAAAAATAATCTATCATCCTGGGATCTAAACTGTAAAAACTATGAAAGCAAACACACGACAAAAACACTTTGAAATGGTCATCATGGCATTTCTATTGGTAATGTTCATTTCCGGTTGCGCCAACAAGGAAACGGTTGATGCCTGCCTGACTGGTCATACCTATGGTTTCTGGGGCGGCCTTTGGCACGGAATCATAGCCCCGGTTGATTTCATAGTGATGTTGTTTAAGGACACCGTTACGCTCTATGCCCAAAATAATAACGGCGCCTGGTATGCGTTCGGGTTCCTGATCGGCAGCGGGGGTTGGGGATTTTTGGGCGGAAAAGGATTGGCCAGAAGCAGGAGGAAGGAATGAAAAAAGCCATCATTGCTGTAATAGCGGTATTTTCTACCCTTATTTTGTGCACATGCCACCGGGAAACTTCCTGGACGTCCCTGCTGGACAGCAACTTATCTCAATGGGAAATGTATCTGAGTTACGCCCATAAAACCGGCTACGCAGGAGAGATGCCCCTGGATGAAAACGGTGATACCCTGCCACCGATAGGCTATAATAAGAATGTAAATAACGTTTTTTCAATGCTGGAGGAAAACGGTGATCCTGTATTGAGAATCTCAGGACAGATTTACGGCTGTGTTTTCACCAGGCAGGAATTTGACAATTACCACCTGAAGTTGAAAGTCAGATGGGGTACAAAAAAATGGGAACCCCGGTTGAATGATCCCATGGATTCAGGCATACTTTATCATTCACAGGGTGAGTGCGGACACGATTACTGGCGCACCTGGATGCTTTCGCAGGAGTTTCAGATCATGGAAAAGAGCTTTGGCGATTACTGGTCGCAGATGACCTCCCAGATCGATATTCAGGCAACAAAGCCGGAAGGCGCCATAAACTACCGGTACGACCCTGCCGGTACCATGCTTTCCTTTGGCACCGGAACCGGAAATGATGGTTATTGTCAGCGTGGTGAAGATTTTGAGAAACCCATGGGTGAATGGAATACTGTTGAGCTAATCTGTTTCGGTGATAAAAGCCTGCACATTGTAAACGGACATGTGGTAATGGCTTTATCCGGCTCACGGTACAGGGATGGCAATAACATCAGACCCCTGAACAAGGGAAAGATACAACTGCAGAGCGAAGCTGCAGAAGTATTCTACAAAGACATTCAAATAAAGAGTATTTCAGCAATGCCCGGGAAATATATTTCCTTTTTTGACTTAAAATAAACCATACCCGGAATGGTCTGACAGACCGCAGCAAAGGTCAGGGCTTTTTTTCCTCTTTGGGTTTACCCTTTAAATTGTCCGCAAGTTCATCCATTTTAGTTTCAGCCCTTTCAGCAATATTCTTTCCCAGGGTCTTTATTTTCTTCAGGGTTTCGCTGGCTTTTTCCTCTGCCTTGTCAGCCATTGACTCCAGCTTTTCCTTCATGCCGCTTTTTTCGAATTCATCTATTTTTTCCTCAACAAAATCCTCAGCCTGTTTTAAAGCTTCGGATGCCTTTTCAAATGCTTTGCTTTTTTTCAGCTTATCCACTGATTCGTCCAAAAGATCATCAGCCTTGTTAAGCAGATTTTTTGCCTTATCCTTCAGCTTATCCTCCCTGGGAGTTTGCGGCTGCTGCTTATTCTCTTCCATGATGTTCATTTTTAAGTATTTAATTTTTGAAATACATGCTGGTTATGAAGTCAATTCTTACCTAAAGATACAAAATAGTCCCGCATTGTTAAAATGAAAAATTTATTTACCTTCGATGCCCTATAGCATTACTTATGCAAAGCATAATCATTAACGATAAAGTTCAGGTAATCCAGGGAGACGATCAAATCTACAGGTATATCGCGATAAATAACTGTACGCTGGACATGGACACCCTGGAAAAAATGACCCGGATTGGAGATACCTGGTGCCAGGAACGTCTTTGTGGCAACCTGATTGATATCCGCAACATGCTTTTTATCGATTCAAAAACACGGGCTTATGCTGCTGCCCAGTACCGGTCGCACGTTGCCGGTACTGCAATTATTATTGATTCGAAAATCTCCAGTTATTTTGCCAATATCTATCTGAAATTCAGTCAGCCTAAGGTACCTACCCGCTTGTTTACAAGCGAGGATGAAGCATTGAAATGGCTGCATGAACAGATGCAAAAACGCCTGAAATCGGGGTCCGGGAAATAATAATGCGGCGGCAACGGATCAGGTAAATCATTCCGTTCCATGAAGCAGGTCATTACTACAGAAAGAATTCCTATTAAATTATGGCTCGGGGAAATTGAGGGAGGCGCCCTGCAACAGGCCAGGAACGTGGCCAATCTTCCTTTTGCATACAAACATATTGCGCTAATGCCCGACAGCCACGAAGGTTACGGCATGCCCATCGGAGGGGTAATGGCCACTACCGGAGCCGTTGTTCCCAATGCTGTTGGGGTTGACATCGGTTGCGGCATGTGTGCCCTGCAAACCAGTTTGAGTTACCTGTCCAGCGAAAGCTTAAGGAAAATCCTGGGTGGAATCCGTGATCTTGTCCCGTTGGGATTTAAACATCATGAAAAAAAGCAGGATATTGCCTTAATGCCGCCGTTCAGCCATATCATCGGGAACGGCATCGTAGAAAAGGAATTTGAAAATGCGCGTAAACAGATAGGCACGCTTGGTGGTGGCAACCATTTCATTGAAATTCAAAGCGGATCAGACGGGCACATTTGGATCATGGTACATTCAGGCAGCCGTAATATGGGTCTCAAAGTAGCAGAACATTACAACAACATTGCCAGAAACCTGAATGATGCTGGCGGCTCCAGTGCTGAACGATCCAAGAATCTGGCTTTTCTGCCTGTTGAAACCCGGGAAGCATCAGACTATTTTAACGAAATGCAATATTGTGTTGATTTTGCATTGGCAAACCGGAAGCTGATCATGGATCATGTTGTTTCGGTTTTTCATGATGTCACAGGTAAAGATTTTGAAACCATGCAGTTCGTGAATATCGCCCATAACTATGCCCGATGGGAGCATCATTTCAATGCCAATGTTATTGTTCACCGGAAAGGCGCCACCAGCGCCCGGGCAGGTGAAACCGGAATCATTCCGGGCTCCCAGGGAACACGGAGTTTTATTGTCAGGGGAAAAGGAAATCCCGAAAGTTTTGAAAGCTGTTCCCATGGTGCAGGCAGACTCATGGGTAGAAAACAGGCGCAACGAACCCTCGTTCTGAAAGATGAAGTTGCCAGACTTGATCAAACAGGCATCATTCATTCCCTTCGAAATCAGAATGATCTGGATGAGGCTCCCGGCGCTTATAAAAATATTGAAAGGGTCATGGAAGACCAGCAGGATCTTGTGGAAATCCTGATCACCCTTTCCCCGCTTGCAGTAATAAAGGGTTAATCCACTTTGGTGAACTCCAGGTAATCATAATTCATATTTCCATTGCCGACGGTTTTAAGGGTTATAACCTGCAAACCCTTTTTCAGCTGTATTTTCCCAAGCGGGCTGATCTTATTCCAGTGATGCCATTGCCGCCAGGCCAATGTGTCGGCATCCTTGTGGGTGGAAAATACCTTCATCAGTCCGGTAGATGCTTTCTCCCCTGCCTCAATTTCAATCTCTCCGTCACCATTGCAGGTATACATCAGCCCAATGGCATAGGTCCCGGACTCTTTGACCTCTACTGTATAACTGATCCATTCACCCGGCACGGTCCAACCTACATATAACTGATTCATTTCCGGCATGATATCATTGTATGCATTGTCATCAATACCCTTGGTCTTGGTATAAGAAATATCAACACCCTCCTCCATCCTGAATTCATTGAAAAAATCTCCGTTTGCCGGATTAAGCCTTCCACTTCCGTTGTTGATGCTGTCGGTATCATGATAACTTATACCCTCACCACCTGTATCATATAATTCACATTGCACCCTGCCCGGAATCTCCTGGGGTTTATTCTCCCAAGGTTTGCCATTATACGAATTACTGCCGGCCGCAAATGCAAGCAGTGTCAACAAACCAGGCGATAATAAATAGCGGATATTTTTCATGGGTTAGATGATTAAGTTTAAATTAACCGTAATGATAATACTTTCTCAGCAAAAAAAATGTCTGCGCACCCGGAACAATTCAAAATACCTGGCCAGTTGCTTCAATTATCCATTTACTAAAAAACGATTACTTATGATGTGGTTACCCTTGAGAATGCCTTTTTAATTATCAACAGCAAGGATGAATATATGATCCTGGAATCTCCATTGGTAGTTCATGATTTAAAAGCCCATCTGATCAAAGCCGAAAAAGGAACCCTGAAAAAATACCGAAAGGATTCCAGCCTTCAGGAACCTTATGAAAGTCTTCAGTTTAAAGATATAGTGCTGGATGTGAAAGAATAAAACAATTTTTCATTCAACGAACCGGGGCTGTCCGGAAAGATGGCTTTTCAGACAGCCCCTTCCTCAATTTCCAAAATTCTTTTCCGGATCTGCTCCATTGTTTGCAGTCTTTCATCGGAATAAGTCCGGTATTCCTTATCTACGAATTCAAACAAAAGCAAAGATTTCTGATAGAAGGACAGACTGTCAGTTAACCTATTATTAGCAACCTGCAGGGTCGCTTCGGCATAAAACAGCCCGGCCAGCACCTCAAGATGTGCATGGGTATAATGATGGTCCGAGATCAGTGTTGTGGTCAGTTCATGAATGGGAATGCGCTGAAAAAAGGATGCATCCTTCCGCAACATGGTTAAATAAGCTTCATTAAGCTCCCGGGAGGCTTGCCGGAACTCTTTCTGCGAGATCATTCCAAAAATAGCCCTGAGCAGATCCCCAAACATTTCAATCATTCTGAGCAGGTAGTCTTTTTGATACATCCGGTACACTTATTACTAAAAATACTAAATTTACGACTGAATACATTTAAAAACATTTCATGAAAACAAAAATCATTCCTCTCTTCCTCCTTTTTCTGGTATTTACTTCAGGTATTGCATCAAGTCAGTCGTTTAACAGTGAAAAAATAGACAGTTTGCTCAATCTGCTGGCTGAGAAAAACAAAGCCATGGGTAGTCTGGCCATTTCAAAGAATGGGAATATCCTGTATACCAAGGCAATCGGATACAGTCAGCTGACCCCGCAGCAGATCGCTTCAACCCCAAAAACAAAGTACCGGATAGGTTCGATCTCGAAAATGTTCACCGCCACATTGATTTTTCAGCTTATTGAAGAAGGCAAGCTTGAATTGTCAACTACCCTGGATAATTACTTCCCCACAGTGGCCAATGCCAATATCATTACCGTGGGCAATATGCTGAATCACCGGAGTGGCATTCATAGCTTTACCAATGATCTTTCTTATTTGCAGTGGATGACACAGCCCAAAACTCAGGATGAAATGATCCGGATCATTTCATCTAGTAAACCTGAATTTGAACCCGGTAGCAAAACAGCTTACAGCAATTCGAACTTTGTTCTGCTTGGTTTCATTGTGGAAAAAATCACCAAAAGTCCTTATAATGAAGTATTGCAGGATCGGATCTGTTCAAAGATCGGATTAAAAGACACTTATTACGGTGGTAAAACCGATGTGACCATGAATGAAAGCTATTCCTACAAATTTGAGGGCAACTGGAAACAACAGTCTGAAACAGACATGAGCATACCGCATGGTGCCGGCGCCATTGTCTCAACACCTTCGGATCTTGTAAGGTTCATTACCGCTTTGTTTACTCACCGGCTTGTGAGTGAAACAAGTCTGAACAGTATGAAAACCATAACCGATGGTTTGGGCATGGGGATGCAACAATTTCCATTTGAAGACAAAGTAGTGTTTGGTCATGGCGGGGCCATTGACGGCTTTAATGCCATGTTGGGCTTCTTTCCTGAAGACAGCCTGTCTATTGCCTATTGCTCCAATGGTACCGTTTATTCCATTAATGATATTCTGATTGGATCTTTGAGCATTTATCATCATAAGCCTTATTCGTTACCGGTATTTACAACTTATGCTATCAAACCCGAAGAACTGGACCAGTATCTCGGCAAATACTCCAGCGCACAAATCCCTTTGAAAATAATCCTTACAAAAGACAACGGCACCCTGTTCGGACAAGCCACCGGACAGCCCGCCTTTCCTTTGGAAGCTGCTGAAAAGCATGTATTCAAATTTGAAGCGGCCGGTATTGTCATGAGATTTAATGCCGAAGCAACTGAATTTGTCCTGGAGCAGGGTGGGGGAAAGTTTACTTTCGTGAAAGACAAATAAAGATCATCAGAAATAAATAAAGTGGCATTGCTTCCGGGCTCAGTATCCTCCCTGCTTTTCACAAGCGGTACGATAACAGGTTGTGTCGGGATAATGGATTGTCCCTGACGATGCCCAAATTAAAAATGAATGAACCTGTTCAATTATAATGTCTTTGTATGGAAACTCTGGTTTTAACTGATCAATCTGTAATTCCTGACAATGATCTCATATTTTCAATCATAGGGGAAAATAAGGTTCATTGGCAAAAACTTATGGGGTATGTAAAGGATAACTATCCCGATGCTCAGGAACAGTGGAACTATTATAAAGATGGTAAAAACTGGCTATTTCGCATGATCCGGAAGAAAAAAACACTGTTCTGGATTGGTGTCATGAAGGATACATTCCGGGTTACCTTCTATTTCGGGGAAAAGGCGGAGCCTTATATTGATCAGAGTAACCTGCCGGATTCCATAAAAGCCGAATTTAAAACTTCCAAACGATATGGACATATCAGGGGTATATCCATGCGGATAACCGGCGCGGAAGATATTGAAAACGCAACAAAGCTGGTGGATATAAGGATTAAAGTATAGCAAACATGGAGCGTTGAGAGCGGATTTTTGTATAATCCGGATCAATGTAATATATTCGAAATCTAAATAATTTTCCTCCGGAAAAAACTGTGTCGAAATGGAAAAATGGTGGAATGCAGACAAGGAAGCGGTGGCTGAAAGCCTGGGTACCGATGCGGAAAAGGGACTTACCTCTCAGAAAGTAACAGAAAGACAACTTCAATACGGACCCAATCAACTGGCTGAAAAAGAAGGCAAATCGGCCATCAGTCTGTTTTTTGACCAGTTCAAGGACTTTATGATCTGGGTACTTATCGGAGCAGCGCTGGTTTCAGGTTTTTTGAAAGAATGGGTAGATGCCATTGCAATCATCAGCATCGTGATTCTGAATGCCATATTGGGATTTATCCAGGAATTCAGGGCGGAAAAATCACTGGCCGCTTTGAAAAAGCTGTCTTCTCCTACATCCAAAGTTATTCGTGACGGAAAGCATGAGGTGATCCCTTCGAGTGAAATCGTACCCGGCGATTTGGTGGAAATGGAAGCCGGTGATTATGTTCCTGCCGATTGCAGGATCGTATATGCGACCGGAAATATGTCGACCCAGGAAGCCAGCCTTACCGGTGAGTCTACACCGGTCCAAAAATCCGCCCCTAAAATTGAACTTGAAAATGTGGGCCTGGCTGACCGTTCCAACATGTTGTATATGGGGACATCCGTTGTATCGGGGAAAGCCCGTGCACTGATTACCGGAACCGGAATGAATACCGAACTGGGAAAAATCGCCGGTATGATCCAGGAAATTGAAGACAGCACCACACCCTTGCAGAACAAATTGAAAGAATTCGGCAAGATCATTATTGTTGTGGTCTTTTTATTGGTGGGATTGATCTTCATGATCGGGTACCTGCGGGGAGAAGAGATACTCGGCCTGTTCCTCAGTGCCGTAAGTCTGGCTGTGGCTGCCATACCCGAAGGGCTTCCTGCTGTGGTTACCATTGCGCTTGCTCTTGGTGTGCAGCGAATGGTGAAACGTCATTGTATCATCCGGAAGCTTCCTTCGGTTGAAACCCTGGGTTGCACCTCCGTAATCTGCTCAGATAAGACCGGGACCCTTACCAAGAATGAGATGACGGTCCAGGTGGTTTATCATGGCGAGCAGTATTATCATGTTACCGGCATCGGGTATGCCCCGGAAGGTGAGTTTATGAAAGATAACCATAGGATTGATCCTGCCGGAATACCCGGGTTAATTAAGCTGCTTTCCGGAACCGTATTATGCAACGGCGCCCAGCTCGTGCAGGATGCACGGGATATAAGATTGTGGGGGATCCAACCGAAGGAGCCCTGCTGACAATGGCAGCCAAGGCAGGTCTGAAAAAGAACATACTTGAGGCAGATTTTCCTTTTGTAGAAGAAATCCCCTTTGATTCCGATCGCAAACAGATGACCATTATCCGGCAGCATGGCAATAAACATACTGCCTTTATTAAGGGGGCTCCCGATATCCTCCTGTCGAATTGCACGAACATGGAAGAAAACGGTCATGCACTGCCCTTTCATCAGAACATGAAGGAACTGGTGATGCAGGCGAACGCCGGACTGGCCGACAAAGCCATGCGGGTGCTCGCAGTGGCCTATCGCGACTTTGACACCCTTCCCGAGAACATCAATGCCACCGAAGTTGAAAAAGACCTTACTTTTCTGGGTCTGGTAGCCATGATTGATCCTCCACGTCCCGAGGTAAAACTTGCCATGCAGGAATGCCGTTCTGCCGGAATAAAGTCGGTTATGATCACCGGTGATCATAAGAACACGGCTGTGGCCATTGCCCGTGATCTTGGATTTTACCAGCCTGATTCTCTGGCCTTTACCGGTGAGGAACTTGACAAGCTAACCCAGGAAGATTTCAATAAGCTGGTAAGTAAAACAGTCGTTTATGCCAGGGTTTCTCCCGAACATAAACTGAAGATCGTGAAAGCATGGCGTGAAAAGGGGTGAAATTGTTGCCATGACAGGAGACGGTGTAAATGATGCGCCTGCGGTGAAAGAAGCCGATATAGGTGTAGCAATGGGAATTACTGGGACAGATGTTACCAAAGAGGTTTCTGAAATGGTGATCACCGATGATAATTTTGCCTCCATAGTTGCTGCAGTGGAGGAAGGCAGGGGCATTTACGACAATATCCGAAAGTTTATTCATTATTTGCTCTCCTGCAATGTAGGAGAAATAATGGTCATGTTTGTGGCATCACTGCTTAAACTTCCCCTGCCCCTTTTGCCCATTCAGATCTTATGGGTCAATCTGGTAACCGATGGACTTCCTGCACTTGCCCTGGGGGTTGATCCAACCGATAAAAAAATTATGAAGCGGCCTCCCCGTTTAAAAGACGAATCAGTGATCACCCGGCAGATGGGTGGACTAATTCTGATACAGGGAGCATTTATTGCCTTTTGCAGTTTGCTTGCCTTTTATCTGGTTTATTTTGTAGAAGGAGAAGGCATTGAAAGAGCCCGAACCGCCAGTTTTATTGTTCTCGCCTGCAGTCAGTTATTTCACTCTTTTAACTGCAGGAGTACCCATGAATCAATTTTCAGTCTGGGATTCTTTACCAATTCCAAACTGGTATACGCTACGCTGATTTCATTTATTCTGCAGATGGCGGTGGTGTACATTCCGTTCTTACAGGTGGTATTTAAGACGCAGCCTTTGGGTTTGTTCGATTGGGCAATGGTATTGGTTATTTCTTCTTTCCCCTTGCTGGCCATGGAAACTATAAAACTGTTCAACCGGATCCTGCAAAAAGGAAAGAATTGAATCGAAACATACTTTTATTACGGACGTATCGTTCATTAAAATAGTTGTGTGCACGATGACAAACCATTTTAAGATCATGAAGTTTTCTTTTGCCAGCCCATTCATTCAGCGTTGCTTCATGATTTTCTTTTTCAGCTTTTTTCTTTGTTACCAGGGAAAAGGCCAGAACAATCCACCCAAATACCAACCGCCCGAAACCCATATCCTATTTATTTTTGATGCTTCTCAAAGCATGGCAGGCATCTGGCAGAAAGAATCAAAAATTGCCATTGCCCGACAGGTCCTTATTCACATCATCGACAGTCTGGAGCAATTACCCAATGTGAAAATGGCCCTACGGATCTACGGTCATCAAAGTCCGGTTCCGCCACAAAATTGCAATGATACCAAACTCGAGGTTCCTTTTGCCAAAGGAAATGCCTCGTTAATCAGGCAGAAACTCCGGTATATAGTTCCAAAGGGGACAACTCCTATTGCCTATTCACTCGAGCTCGGCGGAGGCGATTTTCCGCCCGATGTGGAAAACTGCAGAAATATCATCATCCTGATCACCGATGGTGTTGAAGCCTGCGATGGTGATGCTTGCGCCGTTTCACTGGACTTACAGCGCAGGGGCATTGTTTTGAAGCCCTTTGTCATCGGCATCGGTATCGATGAGAATTTCCAACAGACCTTCAATTGCATCGGCCGATATTATAATGCTGCTGCCGAAGAAAAGTTCGGTGAGATTATGGATGTGGTGATAAGCCAGGCGCTGGATGCTACTACGGCCCAGGTAAATCTGCTCGATGAGCATGGCAATCCCTCCGAGTCCAATGTAAATTGTACTTTTTATGACAGCTTCTCCGGCAAAATTTATTACAATTATATTCATACGCTTAACCACCGTGGCTTACCCGATACACTGATCCTGGATCATATTCCGGTTTACCGCATGAGTGTTCATACATTGCCGCCGGTAGATGTGGACAATATTAAACTGATTCAGGGGAAACATACGATCATTGCTGCTGACGTTCCCCAGGGATCACTGGTATTGAAGGTATCTGATCCGGTACAGTACCGTGGAATTGAATATATTGTGAGAAAAGCCGGGGATCTGAACACCCTGAACATGCAGAAAATGTATGCCGAAGAAAAATACCTGGTAGGTAAGTATGATGTTGAACTACCTGTATTGCCACGCTTGTATCTTTATAATATCGATATTAAACAAAGCCATACCACTACCATTGAAATTCCGCGTCCTGGCCTGATTACCCTGCTCCGTTCCTCGGTGGGATATGGTAGCATTTACCTTCGCAAAAGCAACAAAGAAGAAGAATGGGTCTGCAACCTGGAAAATACCGTCAAGAACGAATCCCTGCAGTTACAGCCCGGCAAATACAGGGTGGTGTTCAGGGCACTCAATGCCAAACAGACTCTTTATACCGTGAATAAGGTGTTCGAAGTACGATCGGGCAGTTCGGAGGTAATACAGCTGTATTAATGACGAATAAAGTTACGGATTACAGTGATAAAGAATTGATCGGGCTTTTCCGGAAAACCGAAAGCCGTGATCTAGCCTTTAACCTGATCGTTAGAAAATACCAGGAAAAGCTCTATTGGCACATTCGAAAGCTTCTGATCGACCACAGCGATACGGATGATACCCTGCAAAATACTTTTATTAAGGTATGGACCGGTCTCGATAACTTCAGGGAAGATTCCGGATTGTTTACCTGGCTGTACCGAATTGCCACCAACGAAGCCTTGTCATTCCTGAACAATAAGAAACGCCGGTTTTTACTTCCGCTGGTGGATGTCGAAAAACAGCTCTCCAATTCGTTGAAGAACGATGAATACTTTAATGGCGACGAGTTGCAGCTGAAATTGCAGAAGGCTTTGCTAACCCTG
Organism: uncultured Bacteroidales bacterium; assembly: GCA_963800645.1. Lineage (GTDB taxonomy): Bacteria > Bacteroidota > Bacteroidia > Bacteroidales > UBA10428 > UBA5072. The sequence continues at coordinate 482,356 of CAWDBX010000010.1, forward strand.
CCGGAGAAGCAACGGGTAGTATTCAATTTGAAATATTTCGACGAGATGAAATATGAGGAGATGGCTGAAATACTTGAGACTTCAGTTGGTGCACTCAAAGCTTCGTATCACCATGCCGTAAAAAAAATAGAAAAATATATCCTTGAACATTAAACCTTTTATACTTTTAATAGTCAAAATCTCGACGACAAATAAGGCAATGAATGAGCTTAAAAACATAGGACCAAATCTTTCCAGGATCAATAAGGAAAATCCTTTCGAAGTCCCTGACAAGTATTTTGAAGATTTTTCAGACCCGTCTGAGTGAGAGAATTCATGCAGAAAGAAATACCTATGCCCCGAAGAGGCATGTATTGGCCTACAGGCCTTATTTAGCCGCGGCGTTTATTCTTGTAGTTGCACTCCTTGCCGGTAATTATTTCCTCGGCAATCATAGAAGCATAAGAGCTGACAAGAGATTTCATGCAGAAATTTCCCAGGTAGTGGAGCAGGAGCTTTACTCGATAAGTGAAGAAACCATCATGGAGGTAATGGAAGTTAACAGCGTCGAGAAATCCTCGAACTCAACAGTCAGCCCAACGGATGCCATCGACTATCTGATGAACGAAGGCCTGACCGAGGAGGAACTACTCAATGCACTGTAAAAATTTTTAGAAAGCAAACCTTGACCTATGAAGAAAACTATACCAGTAACCTTTATACTGATTATCCAATTGTTGATCCCGGTGATGGAATTGTATGCTCAGGCGCAAACATCGAAACCGGAAAAACAGGATAATCTCCAGCAACAAAAAGTAGCTTTTTTCAATGAAAAACTGCAGCTTACGCCAGCAGAATCCGGCAAGTTCTGGCCGGTATACAACGATTATCAGAACCGGCGCGACAAAGTGACGCGTGACCGTAATACCCTGTTGAAGTACTTCGAATCAAATAAGAATAACCTTACCGAAGCGGAAGCCTCGCAATTAATCGAAAAATACGTTGCCTTCCAGCTCGAAGAAACGCAACTGCTCGAGAATTACACCAAAAAATTTCAGGAAATCCTGCCGGCCAAGAAGGTGATGAGAATATATATCGTTGAATTGGAATTCAAAAAATGGCTGCTGGAAAATCTGAGGCAAAACAAACCTCCGGTGCAGCCCCGCAACTAGCTCTATCCCTGAACAAAGATTGCTTTGATGATATGCAAAGCCATCCGGGGATTCTCTTTTAGCCGTCGTGTACTGTAATTAAACCAGTCTTTGCCATAGGGAACATAAACCCGCATGGTATATCCCTTTTCCACAATCGATTGACGCAAATCAGGCGTAACACCGTACAACATCTGGAATTCAAATTTATCCTTCGGCACATGGCATGCTTCGATCAGCCTGTAGGAGCCTTTTATCAGCTTCCTGTCATGCGTTGCAATGGCAGCATAAATGTTATTGCGTAACATGTATTCCAGGTCGATCAGGAAATTCTGGTTGATCTCTTCCCTGTCCTTAAAAGCCATTTCAGCAGGTTCATTGTATATCCCCTTGCATAGCCGGATATTGATCAGGCCTCTTCCCCTGTCAAACGCAACAAGATCTTTAAGATCATCGAGTGTGCGTTTCAGGTAGGACTGCAATACAAGACCTACATGGTGCGGAAATTCATCCAGAAGTCTTTTATACAGGTGAATCTCCATATCGGTGCACTGGGTATCCTCCATGTCAATCCTAATAAACCGGTCATGTGAGGATGCCTTGGCAACAATCTCGCGAATGGAGGTGTAACACCTTTCCTGGTCGAGCAACAAACCGAACATGGTCGGCTTTACCGAAAATGAATTGTCCAGACCGGCTTTCACCGATTCTTCAATCAGGCGAAGGTATTCATTCTTATAGTATTCAATATTCTCTGCACGGGTAAGAAATTCACCCAGCAAATCCATGGTAGCCTTTATCCGCTGACTGTTCAGCTTCCTGGTAACGTTCAGGGCGTCCTTCAGCTCTTTGCCGGCTATATACCGCTTACTGAATATCCATACAAATTTCTTGGGAAGGTATGGCAAAAGGCCTACAATCAACTTGTTTATCATTGTGATGAAAAAATTATAATGAAAAATCCACCTCTGAATCGACTGGTAAAAATACCATCATCCGGAGGTGGAAAACAGGACAATTGTCATGGACCGGGGCCCATGAATATGAAATATGTCATGCTGACAGCGAACAGATCATTCAATGATCATTTTACCCTGATAGGGTTTCCCGGCTGAATAAATAACCACATGATAGACACCTCTGGGAAGATGCTGAACATCGATACTTTCGTTGTCAATTTCCATGGGAAGAACTTCGCGGTTGTAAACCAGCTGACCCTGGTTGTTGATGATCCTGATCAGGATGTTTTCCTGATAAGAAGCATCGGAGGCAATCCTGAACAAACCGTTGTTGGGATTGGGATAAATAATGATTTGTCCGGGAGTATCCTGAATATCTCCTATGCTGCTGGGCAGGTTTATCCGTACGGTTTTGCTTGACTGACAGTCGTTCTGACCGGTAACGGTTACGGAATAAATGCCGGCCTGTGTCACGGTAAAGGTCTGCATTGAAGAAGCATCCTGCCACAGATAGGATTTGTGTCCGGCGCCGGCATCGAGCACATGAGGCAATTCAGTATTCAGTATACCATTCACATCGCCAAAATCGATTACCGGGCCCGGAAGGGCATCAAATTCAACAACCAGCGTATCATTCCAGGGCTTCATATCGTTGCCGTAAAGGGTATAGAAAGCAACCTGGCTGATGCCCCCCGTGTTGATTTTCACCTTGCCCGAAAGTATCAGATCGAGTTCGGTATTGGTACCAAAATTGCCACTGCGGATAAGCGTGTCAAGTGTAACCCTCGTTCCGTTCACATCGCAAGCTACAAAAATAGGAGCATCCTTGCCGATGCTGGTAGTTCCGAGGTTCTTAATTCTTACCTTCACATTTCCGAACTCGCCCGTACAGCCGTTCAGGGGCATATCTGTTAGAGTAACTCCTACGTCACTATAAATCAGAAAAATACTTACGGTATCCTGGTCAAAACAGGAAGTACGGTTATCAATGGCCTTTACACTGTATCTCCCGTTACCGGTTGCGGTGTATAAATGTTCATCCCAGCCATCCTGCCATTGGTAAGTATAATACGGAGAAAATCCGGCATCAATCTGAAATTCTATGTCTTCAATATATTCAATCTCATCAAGTCCAAAATCCACCACCGGTTTGGCATAACGATACAAGGTAATATCAGCCGTATCATTGGAAGTTCTGATATCCCCGGTCATCACTGCGGTGGCCCTAAAGTTGTAATCAGCGGGATTATTGAGATTTACCGTTCCCGGAAAGCTATGCGTCACAAAGAGCCCTGGTAAAAGATCCGCCATCAGACTAACTGAACCGGTTACCGGGATGTCCTCATTTAACTGGTAACTTACAGCAATGGAAGTACCCGATGGCACCGTATCCGTTCCCGAATTCAGGATCCTGAGCGATACCGTTTCAGACGGACTAAAACGGCAATCGGAAACCGGGCTGGCTAAACCATCTGGCCTGATATCCCGTATTTTAAGCCTGATATAGGCGGTATCGAAATTATCACACTGGTTCTCATCAAACACCTGAACCCAATAGGTTCCTGTTTCATTGATTTCACGCGTCTGTGAGCTGATTCCGTTATCCCACAGATAACTGTTGTAACCGCTGCCGGCATTGAGGGTATAAGAAAGCGCCTGTACTGTCTTATCGGGGCCCAGATCCACAGCAGGACGTCCTAATATTTCAACATTCCTGACAATGGTATCATTTATGGCAATAGTATCGCTGCCGTATGCAGTATACAGCTTGAAACTGTAAATGCCTTTGCCGGACAGATCTACGGCTCCCCTGGTGAAAGTATAATCAATGGAGTGCCCTGAATAAAGTTTACTTGTAAGTTTAAGCGTGTCAGTAACCGGTAACCCATTGTCCAGTTCATAAGCAATGGCAATCTTCTGACCGGAGGCAATGCTGTCGGTGCCATAATTCTTTATTCTTACAGTAACAAACTCTTGACCGGTCAACCCGCAATCATCTACCGGGTAAACAAGATGCTCTGCTCCCACATCGTTGAACAGCAACTCTACATAGGAAGAATCATGAGCCACGCAACCGTTACCACGGGTGGCAGTAACGGTCACAAAATACCATCCGGCATTTTCAACATCATAGGTTGTACCGGTACTCAAATCATTCCACAGGTAATCATAATCTGCATGGAAATAAGGCCTTAGGACCACGGTATCGGGCATATATGTTTGTATGGTATCGATCATGGAGGTAATGGGATTGGGATATACCTCAAAATCAACGGAGGCAGTGTCATTATTCTCCTGATAAAAATAGGGATCGTCCTCGATAAGGGTATAAGCAGTAAGGTTATAATTTCCCACAGCTTCGGCATCAACCGGTGTGGCAAAAGTATGTTTCACGATCCCGCCAGGTAAAAGATCTGAAGAGAGTTTAAAGGTATCAATGGTTATTTGTTCCTGGTTCAGATCAAATCCAACAATGACCGTATCGTTTTGTGCCAGCTTGTTTATCCCGAAGTTTTTAATGGTCACCGTCAGCCGGTCGGGATTGACGTCCTGGCAGGCATCCCCAAAATCATCGATTTGAAGTACCCCGATATCATTGGGTGCAGTAGTGATGCTAAAATCATCAAAGGCTAAACCAATATCACTGTTTTCGGAATCACTGGCAAAGGCTAATCTGAATTTCATGGATGGCGCTGCGGTGATACTTTTGGGCAGAATCTGCCTGGCGGTGATCCATCCTTCCGAGTCACCCGACCAGCCTTTTGAATTCAACGCCTGCACATCACCCGTATACCAGTTCCAACCCGATATCAGTGTATCCAGCAATTGCCAGGTTACGCCACCATCGATTGAATACTGCACCGCGGCACCGTCTTTATTGCTTTCAGATTTAACCCAATACTTTAATTGCAGAATTTTTCTGCTATTGTTGTTCTGGTAACACACGCTCTCCACAAAGGAAGAATCATTCTCGGGATAATTTGCAATAAGCCGGGTCATCCAAAGCTTGGTGCCCGAAGGGGGATCGATCCCAAAACCCGGTGAACCCCATTCCCAGCTTGAAGGGTTTACTGTATGCGGTATCCATAAACCTCCTTTGGATTCGAAGTTCTCTGAAAAGTCCCCATGAATGGTTGGTTGTGCGTAGAACAACTTTTCAATACCGTCATTGGAAGGATCATCATCATCGTTCATGCCCGTTTTAACAGTAAAACCATAGATATCGGGAACTGACAGGTCAGCTTTTTTTTTAAAGGTAAACTGCACACTGTCGCCAAAGGGGATTGCCTGATACAGTGTATCATAAACAAGGGTTTCGTTTCCGTCAAACGAATACTGCAGGGGAATGACCCCATACGATTCAAATGCACCAAAGTTTTTTACCATGACGGTAACCGTTTCATTTGCAGTGTGTCCGCATCCTTCAGTCGGTGATATCACCCGGCTTATCCCCACGTCCTTCGACACATAATTACCTGTGACGCTGAAATCATCAATGTTCCAACCCGACAATTGCCAGTAATCATTGGTGGTCCCAATGGAATACCTTATCAAAACCTTGCTCTTTCTGGCTGCCTGCTCGGTAATATCTATCTCATGCAGTTTCCAGTTATCATCCAGGATCATGCTTGAATTGAACCAGGCCTCCTGCCAGGTCACGCCACCGTCAGAACTGACATCAACTGAAGCCTCATCGTTGACGCCAATATTCAGGTGCCGCCTGTATCGGATGGACAGATCATTGTAATAGGTAAAATCAAATGTATCCGATATCGCATAATCAGCATCTTTCACCAGGTCCTTTTCATAGTCGCCCGCATAGTCGCCCATGCCGGTAAGATCAGAGCCAATAACTTTAGTGCCGCTGAACGCGTTATCCGGATCAGGATTTCCCTGGGAACCCCCTAAACCCATCGGACTTCCGTATTCAAACTCTCCTGACAGACTCCAGTCCGATCCTGATTCAAAATCATCCGATTGAATGGTTTGAAGAATGAGGCGGGAGCCGGCAGGTGATTTTTCTTCATTAAAATAATTTTGCCCGTTAATACTGATACTGTTGGCTGCAAATCTGGCATCAATGGTATTGCGATGTCCTGCCGAGGGCTTGACATCATAGGTAATCCATAAATACGAGTACCCTGTTGGCAAATCATAATTCAGGCTGCTGAAGACTGCCTGACCCGATGAAAAACCAACTCCCGTGCCAATTTGATTATCAGCATTGAATTCGGCACTTTGGGTGATAAAAAGCTTTACGCCTCCTGGCTCAATGTCATTATCAGCAGTATTGAGTGAATTTAACACCAATGAGTTGAGGGGACAGCTTCCCGAATTGCCCATGACTTTAAGTTTGAGCTTCAGGATGGGATTCTTGGTGGTCCCTGAAGATACGGAAACATCAGATGCCTGTTCCACGGATATTTCATTCAGGGTTTTTTGCAGAATACCCGTTTCTATGATCTGAATATCATCCACGCAGGTGCCCCAGCCCCACTTTGTCTCCCCTTCAAAGGCCAGATAATAGTCGGCCGAAAGGTCACCTTCGGGCAACAAAATTATACGTTCCACCCAGTCGGTGGTAGCCCCGGTATAGGAATTCAGCAATATCCACGGTGAAGTGGCACTGCTTTTATAATAAACCCTGAGATAGTCATGATAATAATCAGCACCATGTTTCCAGTCGAATTGGGCATTAAAGAAATGCAGTTCAGGTTTAATGGCGAATTCCAGTGCATCTATTCTTTTGGTAACCAACTTGGTAGCTTCACTGTTCGAACTCTGGTACTGGAAAAGTGCATTAAACTCACCGCCATGCGCAGCAATGGGTTTCCGGCTGTTGGGTATGGTGGGATTAAGCGTGTAACCACCATCTTCATAACGCCAGCTTATTGATCCTTTTGTAAATTCCTGCTTCCAGGTAAGCGGTATTTCACCCGACTCAAAGTCCTCGGAAAAAAGCACCGTTTGCCCGTAGCCCATGGAAAGCTGGACAAACAGCATGACATGCATGATAATACCTGTTCTTTTCATAACGCCTGTGTTGATATCAAAGGTGTTTACGTAACAACTCCCATTAAGTTGCACCGGACGGACAGGTTGAATACCGGACAAAAAACCATGGCGTATTCGTGCTCATTGACAATCAGTTCAACGATAAAATATGCGTAAACAATAACTTTTAGCCGTTTTTCACGTAAAAAAAGAATAAATCTGCTACTAAAAATGAAAGGCCGTTTACTGATAATTCTGTTGTTGATTTTACCGGCTAAAATTTTAGCGCAGACGGATACGCTTTTCTGGTTTGCCGTGCCTTATGCCACCCTCAGCCACGATCCGCCGCAGACTGCCAGCCTCACCCTCACGGCAACCGATTTAAACAGCATCACCACGGTAACCATCAGTCAGCCTTATAATCCACAGATCGCTCCGATAACGGTTACCATTGATCCGGCCATATCGCTTACCGTAAACGTACCTTTCACACAGGCCGACATGCTGAAATTCAGCAATAACCTTTACAATTCGACAAGCAACAGTGCTTTGAGAATACGCGCCGATCACGAGATCACCGCTTATTACGAGATCCACCGGGCAGACAATAATCCTGCTATTTTTGCTTTAAAAGGAAAAAACGCGCTGGGTTATGATTTTTGGACACCCTTTCAGAATCAGTGGGCCAACAATAACTGGACCGCTCCCGGTGGGGATCCGGCATTCAGCCAGATTATCATTGTGGCCACTGAACCAAATACGCAAGTAACTGTCCGGTTTAAGACTGCCGCCTATGGGTATGCCGCTAATGTCGACCATATTTTCACCCTGGATAAGGGACAGACGTTTATGTTTGTTCCCAAAGCCAATGCTGCTGACAACAATGAACCCAGCATTCTGCCTGCGGACAGGCTGATCGGCACTCATATCACATCAAATAAGCCCATAGCTGTGACGCTTGGCGATGATTCAGTGGTGAAATCCACCGCCTACGATTATATGGGAGATCAGCACATCCCCGTGAAGAACGCACAGAACAAATCGGTGATCGGATACGAGTACATTGTAATGAAGGGCAAATTAACCGATCTGGGTGGCGGAAACAATGAAAAAGCCTATGTAATGACTACGGAACCCAATACCAGCATAACGGTTACCCGCAGGAACGGAACTATCACTACCTATGGTCCTTATCCGGTGGCCGGTACCCAGCTGGCTATTGATATGCTCGTGGCCAGTAATGATTATTACGTTCATATCCTGGCCACCAAACCGGTATATGTCTTGCATGTGACAGGATTTACCCATGAAATGGGAAATGCTGTGTTGCCTACCATCGATGGCTGCACGGGTTCTCTCTCCGTCAGTTTTACACGATCAAAGACCGATCCATTTTACCTGAACCTGATGACCAAGGCAGAGGCCATCGACAGTTTCTACATCTCGGTAGACAATGGTCCGGCGGTACCCTTTCTGGGTGCAGGTGTGTTTGAGCAGGCAGGCACCTCCGACTGGTATGTTTTAAAAGATGCCAATAAAATAATGGCCGAAGGTACCATTCCAACAGGTAAAGTAACCCGCATATACAATTCAAAAAATGTTTTTCACCTGGGATATATTAATGGCAAACCTACAGGTGGCGGATGTGTTTATGGTTACTTCTCAGATTATAACGAACTGGAAGCCTCAGCCAACGTCGAGGACCAGGGCAGCGTTTTCCAGGTGTGCGGGGTCGATTCTGTGGAATTGCGCGCAAAAGGCGGCATCAGTTATCACTGGAGTCCCACGGAATATCTCGATGATCCGAATGTGCAGAATCCCGATCCTGCGACCGCCTTACGGCGGATTCAGCCAGGTATTCACCGTGGATGTTGAACAACCCTGCAAGGGTTTCGTCACCCTGCAGGTTTGGGTCATTATCCCTGAAAGTCCCAATGCCTTTATGGCGGTTGATTACGACAAGGGATGCGCTCCCATTACCATCAACATGAAGGATGCTTCCGCCGGTGCCACCGGCTATATCCTTGACCTCGGAGATGGTTCTCCCCTGCAGATATCCCCTACCCCCATCAACCTCACACACAGCTATGACAATAATTCCGACACCATCATTAATTATCATCTATCCTACACGGTAAGCAATGATGACGGTTGCAATGATTTCTATACCGATACGATCCGGGTTTTTCCAAAAGTAATTTCCGATTTTGAACTGGTCGACTGGAATGATACTGCGGTTTGTCATAGCACAACAGTGGGATTAAGAAGTCTGTCCACCGGAAATACAGGAACTTACATGTGGAATTTTGGCGATGGATCCTCCAACACCGATACCCTGGTTACCCATCATTTACACGAATTTCGGCAAAAACGATACCGTTTACCAGGTGAACCTGATCACCAATTCACCCTTTGGCTGCCGCGACACTTCTGATGTCGTAGGGATCAGGGTATTCCCCTATATCTATTCTTCCTTTACGGTTGATTCCGCCCTGCTTTGTTCCCCCGCGGAATTATTTATGAATCCGGTAGTATCCGTTGGCGTGGATACATTTTACTGGTCATTATCCGATATAACCAAAACCTTTCTGGACAGTTCGTTTATCCTGCTGGATGAGAGCCCGGTTATTTTGCAGCATAACAACAATACACGCCCAGTGCCGGACACCATCCAGGTTGCCATGCACGCGGTTAACCGGTTTGGATGTGCCGATACGGCAACCACCCGTTCTGTTATCATTTACCCGCAGGTAGATTCGGATTTCAGCATTGATAAAAACCTGATCTGCGATTCCGTTGGCGTAGCTGTTCTCCAACAATTCCTCGGGATTTAACCTGATCTACGAATGGGACTTTGGTAACGGAACTTCCATAAACGACACTTCATCCCTGCCTTTTACAAGGTATTTCTACAACAGATCGGATCACGATACCACTTATACCCTCCGTCTCGTTACCACATCCGACTATTTCTGTAAAGATACTGCCACATTGCCGCTTACGGTCTATCCGTTTATCAAGGCCAATTTTGCCGTGGATTACAGCAACAATTGCTCGCCGCTGAATGTTCAGATGGTCAATATTTCCAAGGGAGGCGACGTGTTTCAATGGGATTTTGGCGATGGCAATCTGGTCACTACATTTACCCCCGACACCCTGTACCATATTTATGAGAACAGTACGGATAACGATACCACCTTCTTTATTCATCTGCTGGCCATAACACACAGGGATGCATCGATTCGGCAAGCCGGTCGGTTTCGCTCTTTCCGCAGGTAATTGCCGATTTTAATTTCGACAGTCCCAATCAGTTGGTTGCAATCCGCTGGATGTTTCATTTACCAACAATTCTAAAGGAAAGGACCTTGATTATATCTGGGATTTCGGTGATAAAACCTATTCCACCAGCCAGAATCCACCACCAAAAGTATATAAGAACGCTACCGACAAGGATACAACCTATTTTGTAAACCTTACCGTCATGAACCTTGCCGGATGTGACAGCAGTATTACCCGGACGGTTCAGGTATATTCCAAGGTTACGGCCGAATTTGCCATTGAACGGCTGGACAGTTGTTCCCCGTTTAAAATCGTCATTAACAATTTCTCCTCAGGGGGCATCACTGATTTCATATGGAAATATACGGCTTCTGACTCCATTGTCCTCAACAGCTTTTCTGATCCCGATATTCCGGTATACCGCAACCAGACCTTGTTACCCATCAGACACCCCATTGTATTAAATACGCAAAACAGCCATGGCTGTCAGTGCTACAAAGAGCGATACCATTACGGTATTTCCCGAAGTACATGCCATATTTTCACCCGATAAAACCGCCGGCTGTCAACCTTTGCCGGTCAGCTTCATCAACAATACCAACATCATCAGTGGTACAAATTTCTTCTGGGATTTTGACGACGGCAGATTTTCCAACCTGGCAACACCGCCACAGCATATATTCGGCAACCTTACAAATGTCAGCCAGTTGCATGCCATACACCTTGAAGCCACTTCGCAATACGGATGCTACGATGACACCACCATTACAGTGGAAGCCTATCCTTATATTTATGCCAAGTTTACCATCGACAGGCCAGCCATATGTGCCGATGAGCTGTTCTCGATTGACAGGACCAGTTCTGCAGGAGCTATCAACCATTATTACTGGGATTATGAAAATGATGGAACAGTGGAGGAGGATAAAACCAATGCCCGTTTTCAGTCACACTTATCCCAATACAGGCAGTTCCAGCCTGAACAGGCAGATCAGGCTCACGGTGACCAACACGCAGGGATGCGACACCTCCTGGACCGAGGGTATTGTGGTTCATCCTCAGGTTCGGGCTGCCTTTGAACTGGATACCAACCAGGTTTGCTACCCGCAGGCATCCATCTTTACAAATTTGTCGGAGCCGGGCGTACCACTCACCTATTATTGGGATTTCGGCGATGGATCAAGCTCCACAGTTGAAGATCCGAATCACGCCTTTAAGAATTTCAGCAGAACCGATGATATCAGCTATCCCATTCAGCCTCACCGCAACTTCGGAATTTGGATGTGACAGTACCATTTCCCGGTCTGTGACCATCCATCCAAAACCGCTGGCCGATTTTAGCTATCCGCTGGCTGTTGACTGTCCTCCCTTTACAGTACCCTTCACCAATAGCTCTCAGGGGACAAGCCTGGACTATTTCTGGGATTTCGATAATGGCAATACCTCCACTGATCTGAACGTGGGTCAGACCTTTTACAATACAGGGTCAAGCATTGTAGAAAGGAATGTATCCCTGATGGTTACTACCGATTATGCCTGTACCGACACCGTGATAAAACCCATCAGCATTTTTCCCGGTGTGGAGGTTGATTTTACTGCTTCAGGCTGGAACGGATGCAATCCGCTTGGAGTGTAAACTTTGACGGCACTGCCACCAATGAGAATGAGTACTATTGGTCTGTCGACAACAAGGTCATCAGCAATTACCAGGATCCTTCCTATCGTTTTGTAAATGAAACCATGACCGACAAAATTTTCAATGTTCAGTTTAAAGCGGTTTCGTTAAACGGATGTACTGACGATACCATCAAGCAGGTCACTGTTTATCCCCAACCGCTGGCTGAATTCCTCCCTGATCCCCAGGCACAGGAATTCAATACGGCCACCGACATTACTTCGGTTACCCTGAACAATCTTACCAATAACCAGTCGGTTTGGAATTATCACTGGAATTACGGTGACGGCACAAATTCAAACCAATCATGCCGCATCATTCGTAAAGAACTACACCATCTGGGGGGACATATCACAATGAAAACAGAATACCGGTAAGCCTCATCGCCACCAATAAAAACAACCCGGAGTGCGCCGACACCGTAATCCGTTATGTAATTATTGCCCCACCCTTGCCAAAAGTCGAACTTGGACCCGATATATCGGGATGCATGCCCCTCACGGTTGAATTCCCCTCCACCACCAAATACAATTATTCCAATGGTTATCAATGGGATTTCGGATATGAAGGACCTGACCTCCGCGGAAGATGAACCTCACCTCTGGTATATGATACCGCCGGTGTATACATCATCCGGCTGGTCGGTTCAGGGAGATGGCGGATACAAATTGGGATTATAAAACAGTAACCGTTTATCCGAAGCCGCTTGTTAATTTTACTTTTACACCGGAATATGCCTGGGTCAGAAGCCAAAACGAAGAAGGCACGCCGATCAAGTTTTTCAATACAACCCGGCAGGGGGCGACTTATCTGTGGGATTTTGATGACGGGGAAACCAGTTACTGAATTTCAACCTTTGCATGAATACATGGATGTTGGCACGTATTATGTAACCCTGATCGCTGAAAGCGGACAGGGCTGTTATGATACCTTAACCAGTGAAAGCCCATTGTTATCGACGGCCGGGGCAAACTCGAATTTCCCAATGTCATCACCATTTATCCCGATGATCCTGCGGATGAAAATTACAATCCCGGGGATCCTGATCCGCGGATTTTCAGGCCTGTTGCCGAGGGTGTTGAGAAATACAGGCTCGAAATCTACAACCGGTGGGGTGAACTGATCTATGTAAGCGAAGATGTCAACAAAGGATGGAACGGTTTTATTAAAGGATCCCCGGCCAAACAGGATGTTTATGTATGGCGGGTAACTGCTACTTTTAGCAACGGGACCCCTTATGTTAAAGCCGGTGATGTTACCCTGCTGGTTCGACAACCATGATAACAAAGACGCTGGATCAGGCATTTCTGGTTATTACCCCCCAAATCATCCCCATGTTAACAAATTAACGTTCTTTTTGACAACCCAAGGCGGTGTAAAATCGTATCATAGGATACCCAAAGCTACCGTTTATCGAATATTCAACCATGCGCAGGCTTGTCGTCATATGCTTTTTAGCCTGGATCGGATTGCCGGAACAACTGCCCAGGATCCGCAGTTTTCGCAATTCTATTCCAATCCGCTCTATCTGGCGCCTTCCTTTGCAGGGGCAGCGGGAGGAAGCAGAATATGCGCAAATTTTCGCGACCAGTGGATCAGTTGCCAGCGACTTTTATGACCTATAGCTTTTCTTACGACCACTATTTTTCAAATTTTAACAGTGGTTTTGGATTGCTTGGCTATAAAGATGCTGCCGGATACAGGACAGTTGGGCACCCTGAGCGTTGGTGTTCAATATTCCTATAATTTCAAGATTGTTGAAAATGTATATGTCCGGCCCGGATTGCATTTCTCTTACAGAGAACATGGACTGGCCTGGGACAAGCTGGAATTCATCGATGAAGTTATGTATGGAGGAGGCGGTTCCTCACAGCCTGGCCGGCTTGCCAAAACCAGAGATGTTGACCTGGCACTTTCCGCCCTTGTGTATTCAAAAAGAGTATGGGCAGGAATTACCGTGGATCATATACTGACGCCAAATGTATCGCTTTATGCCGATGAAACCAAAGTTCCGTTAAAGATTTCCGTTTTTGGCGGCATTGAACTGGTGAGAAAAAGCCGGTTGTTAAAACCCGATGAAGAAACCATGACGCTTGCCTACCTTTTTAAACACCAGGGGCCCTATACCCAGCTTGACCTGGGAGTATACTGGCACAAAAATCCGATGGTACTTGGCATATGGTACAGGGGAATTCCTCCCTTTAATTCACAACGGGGTGATGCCTTAATACTTACTGGTCGGGTATAAAACCAAAAATTTCAATATCGGCTACAGTTATGATCTCACCATATCCAACCTCATCGGCCAGGCCCTTGGTTCCCATGAAATTTCCATGAGCTATTAAATTCGCCTTCCCACGGCGTAACAAAAAAGGTGAGGTACCCTGTCCGGAGTTTTAATCATATTTATTTCTGCTTTTTTTTTGTTGTTAGTTTAAAAATTTATATTTGCTACCCTAAATACTAAATATAAAAGACTTAACAATGAAAAGACTTCCGCTTATCCTGAATATCGTGCTTGCAGTTGCTGTGATAGCGCTATATGTATTGCATTTTACCGGCATAGGAGCATCAAAAAAGAACAGGTCAGAAGCCGGAATATCCGCAGGAACTGCTGACGGCAACTGATATTTTCTATGTTCAGATTGATTCAGTGATCAGCAAGTTTGATATGGCCACCGACCTTTCGGGTGAACTTGAAAGCAGTTACAAATCTTCGGAGGCCGCACTCTAATCAAAGCAGGAAGCTTATCAGAAAGATGTCAGTGATTATCAGTATAAAGCACAGCGCGGATTAGTTACCCGTACCGATGCGCAGAACATTGAACAGCAATTGTACGCCAAGCAGCAGGATTTGTTAAAACTGCAACAGGATCTGAGCAATGAAATCAGTGAAAAACAAACCGTCATGAACCGCCAGGTGATTAATGCCATCATGGAATACCTGAGAGAAAACAGCGCACAGTACAATTATAAATATGTGCTGGGTACTTCTTTCGGTGGCAACATTCTTTATGCCAACGACAGCCTCGATATTACCGGGAACATCGTCAAAGGGCTGAACGAAAAATATCAGCAGACGAAGAAGAAGGAATAGTAATATTCCTGATGGGCTTTGCGGATCAATACCTGAATAAGCAAAAAGGGTTTAGCCCGGTTTTTAACCATCCTCCTTCGGAGAAACTAAGGTTTGCAGTTGTTATACCTGCTTTCTGCGAGCCCGGATCTCACCAGGACTCTGGATTCGCTTATGGAACTGTTCCCGTCCCACTGGGTATACCGAAGTGATCATTGTTGTGAATTCATCTGAAAATGCCGCCGCCATCTGTGGTGGAGGCAAACCTTGCCACCCTGAACACGGTTTCTGCCATGGATAGACGAACATAACGATCCGACGTTACGTTACCTGCTGATGGACAAAACGAATATGCCTGTCCCGCGATGCCGGAGTCGGACTGGCACGAAAAACAGGAATGGACGAGGCTTTGTCACGTTTCAACCAGATCAGCCGACCGGATGGTTTTATCCTTTCATTTGATGCCGACAGTTCATGTGATAGCAATTATTTAACCGCCATTGAAGAGGCCACTACAGAACAATCCATCCGTTAACGGATTTGAATGTCTATTTTGAACATCCGGTTTCGGGAACCGAGTTCCCGGAGAATGTATACCGGGGAATTATCGATTATGAACTGCATTTACGCTACATCAATCAGTTTCTCCGATTTGCAGGATTCCCCTTTGCTTACCATACCATTGGATCCTGTTTCGGGGTCAGGGCCGATATTTATGCCGCACAGGGCGGGATGAATAAAAGAAAAGCGGGTGAAGATTTCTATTTCCTGCATAAGATCATTCCCCTTGGGCATTTTGCCGAATTGAACACTACCCGCGTCATTCCCTCTCCCAGGCCATCGGATCGTGTTCCGTTCGGAACCGGTGTTGCTGTCGGCAAATATCTGTCATCAAACGAAGCAGGCACGTTGACCTACGCCCCGGAATGTTTCCTGACACTCAGGCTGTTGTTGCAGCAGGTTAAAAGACTGTTCAGAGCAAATACTGCCGATATAGCCTCAATGATGAAGACATTGCCAAAGCCTTTGTCGGATTATCTGCAGGATCAGCACGCCGGCAAAGCCATAGCGAGAAATAAATGCCAACAGCCGGTTCGGTTTCTTCCTTCACCAATCGCTTTTTCAGATGGTTCGATGCATTCAGGATCGTTAAATACCTGAATTATGCGAGTCGCGACCATTTCAGCCAAATACCCGTCAGTGAGGCAGCAGTGCAGTTATCTGGAAGTTACGCGGATCTGAAAAACCTGCCCGGAGCTAATCAGAAATGAAGAGTTATTAATGATGTTACAGAGCGATTGAACGTAAAGGCGGTATTCGGTAATCATTCTTCTACAATAATGAAAATATCTTCATTGTCCTTTTTCATCAGGTATTGCTCCCGCGCAAATTTTTCCAGGTTCTCGTCGTTGGTTTTCAATTCATTAATGCGTTTCTTATCCTCTTCAATCTTTTTCAGGTAATATTCCTTTTCCTGCAGAAGTTGCCGGTATTCACGGGAACTCTTTCGACGCTCGGTGAGATTGTTCTGGTCGAAAAACAGCAGCCACACCAGGAATATCAGGGCAGTCAGCACATATTTATTGCGCAGGGCAATCCCGAATCTCGAACTGCGCAGGTTTACCCACAGCCTGCTGAGAAGATTCAGCAACTTTCCGGTATTTTGTATCAGACCCATGACCTGTCATTCATCAAGGGCAAAATTACGATATGCCGGTAGATTTGTAAGCGTCAATCATTGAACATTTTCTGAGAAAATAAGATGTTTTTATTAACAAATAAAAATCATTTTTTTGTGCCCTGCGCTTTGATACATTTACCAAAAAAGGAGATACCACCATGCTAGCCACAGGATTTTTTAATGTACCTGATCCACAGAATGAACCCGTACTTAGTTATGCCCCGGGCACCAGGGAACGGGATGAGCTTAAAAAACAAATCAGGGAATACCGTGAAAACCAGACTGAAATTCCCATGTTCATCGGCGGGAAAGAGATCAGAACCGGTGAGGTGGTTGAAATCCATCCGCCGCATGACCATCAGCATTTGCTGGGACACTATCACCAGGGAGGTGAGAAGGAAGTAAAAATGGCCATTGATGCAGCACTTAAGGCTCGTGAAACCTGGGCTTCATTGCCATGGGAAGAACGTGCATCTGTTTTTCTCAAAGCTGCCGATCTGTTATCCGGTCCATACCGGCTCAAAATCAATGCAGCCACCATGCTGGGCCAAAGCAAGAATATATTTCAGGCTGAGATTGATGCAGCATGTGAACTTACCGATTTTCTCCGGTTCAATGTCAAATTCATGACCGACCTGTACAAATTCCAGCCCTATTCCCCTCCCGGTGTTTGGAACCGCCTGGAATGGAGACCTCTGGAAGGTTTCGTCTTTGCACTTACTCCCTTCAATTTCACTTCGATTGCCGGTAACTTGCCCACGGTGCCGGCCATCCTGGGTAATGTTGTCGTATGGAAACCCTCCAAAGCCCAGGTATATTCTGCCAAAGTTATCATGGATGTGCTCAGGGAAGCAGGATTACCCGACGGCGTCATCAACATGGTATTTGCTTCCGGTCCTGTAGTGAGCAAGGTCATCTTGTCGCATCCTTCCTTTGCAGGATTGCATTATACTGGTTCTACGGAAGTATTTCAGACCATCTGGAAAACCATCGGGGACAATATTTACAATTATCATACCTATCCGCGCATAGTTGGTGAAACCGGAGGAAAGGATTTTGTGATGGTGCATGAGTCGGCCGATCCGCGACAGGTAGTGACTGCCATTTCACGGGGAGCTTTTGAATATCAGGGCCAGAAATGTTCTGCTGTATCGAGGGCTTATATCCCCGATACCTTATGGCCGCAAATCAGGGAAATGCTGATGGCTGATCTGGCTTCATTTACCATGGGAGGTCCGGAAGATTTTACCAATTTCATCAATGCGGTAATTGATGAAGGAGCATTTACCCGCTTAAAAAGGTAATCGATCGTATAAAACGCGAGAAACAGGCTAAAATAATTTCGGGAGGCAAGACGTTACAAAGGCACCGGCTATTTCATTGAACCCACGGTGGTGCTGGCCAAAGATCCCATGTATTTTGCCATGCAGGAAGAATTTTTTGGTCCCATTCTTACCATGCATGTATATCCTGCAAAGAAGTTTGTCGAAACCCTTGATCTGTGCGACAAAACATCCAATTATGCGCTTACCGGATCAATTTTTGCCCGTGAGCGTGAAATCATCGAACTGGCTTCCAAGAAACTGATCAATGCGGCCGGCAATTTCTATATCAACGATAAGCCCACCGGAGCAGTGGTTGGTCAGCAGCCTTTCGGCGGAAGCCGGGGATCAGGGACAAACGACAAGGCAGGCTCTGTGCTGAACCTGATCCGCTGGCTTATCGCCCCGTGCAGTAAAGGAAACTTTTGTCCCTCCGGAGAACTACCGGTATCCGTTTATGGTGAAAGGACAAATTGTCACAATAGCGGTAATAATTTTTCAAGCCGGTTGCTGCGTGAACCTTTGATGAACACGAAATATCCGTTGATCGGATGTTCCGACAAGCATGGCATAAAGCTGATCGGTTGTTTCAGAATATTTATAGCCTGCCTGCAGGGCTGCCTGTTCAAAAGCCTGTCCCGACACATATTACGTCCTTTACGCCTTGCTGCAAGAGGTAATTCATGATATTCTTCATGTTCCTGCCGGACTGAAATCGCCCAGTTCACGCATTTCACCCAGAATGAGCAACTTCTTCCGGTCTTCCAGCAGACAGAAATTCGTCTACTGCGGCTGCACATACTTGAAGGATTGGCATTATAGGCATCCATGAATATCTTATTCTTACCGGTATCAATCAGCTGTGAACGGTTGTTTCGGGGTTGATAGTCCTGAATTGCCCTCGAAATTGCCGGTGATTGGAATACCCAGATGAAGGCCCACACAACATGCGGCCAGCACATTCTCTGCATTATAACCTCCCAATAGATCTGGTATTTATCTCCAGGCATCTTCTTTTTCCATCCGATCCGGAGTGTCAGGTAATGGATTGCTGCGTTATACTTTATCACTTCCAATCCCTTATTACCGTTATACCGGACAGCATTTGGATAATCTGCAGAGACCAGCTTTTGCAGATACAGCATTCCCCTCATTCAGAAATACTGGTTTTTGCATGCTGCATGAGGAAGGTCAAACAGTTCTCCTTTGGCCCGTGATCACTCCTTCAATACCGCCAAAGCCTTCAAGATGTGCTTTCCCTACATTGGTAATGAGCCCGAAATCGGGTTGTGCAATTTCACAAAGTCGCGCTGATTTCTCCCGGATGATTGGCACCCATTTCCACAATGCCAAACTCAACATCATCATCCATGGCAAGCAAGGTTAGCGGAACACCAATGTGATTGTTCAGATTCCCTTCGGTGGCATATACACTGAATTTCTCTGATAATACTGCCTTGCACAATTCTTTGGTTGTGGTTTTTCCATTTGAGCCGGTGATGGCCAGAATGGGCAGGCCTGACTGCATCCGGTGATGCATGCCAGGTGCTGCAACGTTTCCAGCACATCTTTCACCCTGATCACTTTTGGGTGATGCGGCACTGCGTCATCGTCAACAATTGCGACAAGGGCTCCCCTTTCAATAGCGTCAACGGCGAATTTGTTGCCATTGAAATTTTCTCCCTTCAGGGCAAAGAACATACTTCCCGGTGTAATTTTTCTGGAATCGGTGGAGACGATCCTGTTTTCGAGGTAAATGTCGTATAAGTGCCGTATGAGATCCATAAGCCTGTTCTATAAAACAAGCAGAGACGCAAAATCTTGCGTCTCTGCCTGTTTATTATTTTGTCGGAGACGCAAAATGCTGCGCCTCTACAATGGTTTGAAGTTCATTATTTTCCTTTCTTTCCGGCACCGGCCTGGCTGCCAACGCGGATCATGGCACAGCGGAAACCAAGGTCATCGCGGGATTGTTCCTCATCGAGGTACCTGCGTGTTCCGGGACTCATCCAGTAAGCCCTGTCACGCCAGGAACCGCCTTTATAAACCCTTGATTTATCACTGATAAGAGAGGTTTCATAACCCTGTGTCTGAGAATACATGCGGTCGGAATTGGAAGCCTGACCCTTTGATATCAGCGGTCCATTCGTACCTTCAATTACACTTGATTCGTAATCACCGTCCTTATAATTCTTATAATAGGCTTTCTTATAATTCCAGCGATTGATGGCTTCTTCCTCGGTCACATCCCTGTAACGCAGTCTGCCAAGACTGTCTTTTTCGGCAACATTGCCTTCTTCATCGGTTTCAAGGGTTTGGAAAACGTTTCCACGGAAAGGATTAAATTCATCCACATCAGTAGGAAGTCAGCGGCCGGTATACATCGAGCACCCATTCGTTCACATTTCCTGCCATGCAATACAGTCCATAATCATTGGGCCAGAAAGATTCAACCGGTCCGGGAATACTGGCATTATCATTCAGGCTTCCGGCAGTACCCATCATATCACCTCGGCCACGAACAAAGTTTGCTCTCATTTCACCACGGTCCGATTTGGCATCATTTCTCAGGTTATGTCCATCCCAGGGATATATCCGGCGTTCATAAACACGCTCTTCATAAGTATTGCCAATCAATGAAAGGGCTGCATATTCCCATTCGGCTTCGGTTGGCAGCCTGTATTTCGGCAGAAACATGCCATCCTCAACCATAACCCTTCTGAATTCCTGATTAGGATCAATACTTCTCAGATTTTGGTTGACCAGACCTTCATACTGACCAGCCAGATAAGATTCGGTATTGAAATTTTCCTTTCCAAGCTGATTGGGATCCGGTTTCAGAATGCCTTCACGGATAAGGATGCCTTCATTTACCCTGTCGGTACGCCAGGCACAATAATCACTGGCCTGAAGCCAGCTGACACCAACAACAGGATAATCATTATAGGAGGGATGCCTGAAATAATACTGCACATAAGGCTCGTTATAAGCCATGGGCCTTCTCCAAACCAGCGTGTCAGGCAAAGCCTTTTTATAAACCAGCGGATAATCGATAAAAACCCGGCTTATCCAATGCAGATACTCCCGATAATCCACATTCTTGACTTCAGTCTGGTCCATATAAAACGAACTTACGGTAACCCTGCGGGGAGCATTGTTCCAATCGTAGGTGACATCCTGTTCAACACGACCCATGGAAAAGGTACCTCCTTCAACCAATACCAAGACCGGGGCCGGTTTCCTGTTCGCTACCGCTGATAACTTCAAATCCCCCATTCTCGGCTTCGTTATAATCCCATCCCGTTGTGGAAGATACCTGATCCTCCACCACCCTTGAAACAGCCGGTAAGCAAAACCGCAAGCTGCGGGGATTGCCAGAAATGCAGAAAACTTAACTTTCATTTTATTTGATTTTTATTTTCAAAAATATAAAATTATTTACTTCTTAATTTTCACAAATTATCAAACTATTAATATGCAGGACATTCACTTTTTTGAAATCTCTCATCTTATGCTCATCCTTATACTCAAAGCGATATAAAAAGGTTACTTCATGTGCTGCCATTTTTGTTGACAAAAAGTTTATTTTTTTCAAATTAACGTCATAACTGTACCTGATATTGTATTTTTCCCAGGAAATTCCCGCTGAAATTATCAGGGCATCAAAATTGAACTGCAGATTCTGCCGGATCCATGCCTCCTGCCATGAAACTGTTGTGCAATAATGAACTGTGAGCCCCATATCAGTTCATCGTTATCCTGCTGCAGTGAATAAAAAACGGCTGGTTCAAAAGAAATATCTGCTGTTTGTCCGCTATCTGCAATGCTCCGCTTACAAATGCGGTGTATTTCAGCGGTAACCGTGCTTCCTCAGATCTCACTGAAGGTGCATGCGGACGTGTCAGATGTCCCGCGGAAAAACCCAAAGAAAAGATTATTGTTGTTCCTGGCAATCAATCCCACTGAAAAATCAGGGTAGCTTTTGGCATAATTATCAAAGGTAACGGTTCCATAGCTATAGCCCAGGTCATTCAGGATATCGGAGCGGAAGACAAGTTCATCTGCATTAAATGCTTCATAATACACAGGAGGCACTGATTCCGGCCCTAACCTGCCAGTGGCTGCTGACCTCAATAAGATATCCATAAAGTAAGCTGACTGAGGTTTGGTTTATCACGCCGCTTCCCTGCATATCATTCATTACACTAACACCAATTCCACTGTTGAGCGATCTCACCGGCAAAACAAAGGCCGCTCCGTAGGTAACAAAAGTAGCCGGAATGCCGGGCCACTGGTTGCGGTAGGTAAGCCCCATCTCTCCCGTGGAAGGCATGGCTGCATATGCCGGATTCACATATACCATATTCTGCATAAATCCGGAGAAATGAAAATCCTGGCCAAAGGATACCCAGCCAGTTAGCGAAATAAGAGAATGCTCCAAATGTTCTTTTAACGGTCACACAGTGAAATTTAACTGCTGTAAAACTATAATAATCTTTTTTTGTTTTTAATACTAAGTGATAATAATTGTATTTTTGAAACGTTCAATAATTCAGTTTATTTCCTATTACCTGATATTTTCGGTATCCGGCAATTACAACAATCACATTCATGATACATCGCTGCCTTTTCTTCTTCTGTCATTCTCACAGCCCCCAGCAATATTACCAGCGCAAGCCAAAACAAACCCGGCTGCTGTACAGCCGAGGAACCGGCCGGCACCTCGGTGTTGGCATCAGGAAAATGGTATAAAATTAAAGATCTATCACGACGGGATCTACCGGCTGAACTATGAAGATATCACAGGTATGGGTTTTTCAAATCCGGCGGAAGTGCAGGGTCTTCGGCAATGGCGGAGATATGTTGCACCTGATGAATGCGGCCCCGCGTTATGATGACCTGATTGAAAATACCCTATACATAAACAAAGGTACTGATGGAATTTTTAACCAGGGTGATTACATCTTGTTTTATGGGAAGGGTCCTGTTACCTGGTCATATAATCCGGTCTCAGGACTGTTTGAACATCAGATGAACCTGTATAGCAATGCTTCCTATTATTTTGTCACCACTGAAGCCGGAGAAGGCCTGAAAATCAATGGAAGCTACCCCGGTTACCGGAACACCTGATGTTGAGATTGTCGATTTTGATGATTACGACTATCATGAAAGAAATAAGGTATAATTTTCTTGAAATCGGGTCGGCAATGGTTTGGTGAAAGAATTGATTATTCCGGCCTTCGACACAACATTTGTTTTTAACGGGCCTGAAAACTACTTCTCCGGTTAAGGTAAAGGTAAATGTTGTTAGCCGATCCGCCAATTCAAAATCATTTTTATTGATGAACAACAGCTTCGGCTGATCGGATCAATAACTGTTCCACGTGTTATTCTGAGCAAACACCACGGGTACCTATGCCAACCAGAAATCTGCCACTATTTAGCTTTCCTGTTACCGGTGACCAGGTAAATCTGAAAATTTCCTATAACAAAACAGAAGTCTACCGATGATGGATACCTCGATTACATCACTGTTAATGTCCGCAGAAACCTTGCCCTGTCTGGTAATGCGTTGTTTTTCCGGGACGGGTCATTGCCGGTCAGGAACGGTGTTGGCTCACTATAGCGGTTGAAAACTGCACCAGCAAACCGAAATATGGGATATAACCGACCGGTTCAATATCAGCAGAGACTGTCCTGCGCAGCTCTCCGGAAGTTCGCTAGCATTCTCACGACAGCACAAAGCTGCTGAAGGAATATATGGCAGTGAACACTGGCAGCTACCTTTCCAAAACCCGAGATCAACGTTTCACAGGAAGATCATTGGTATGATTGCCAATCAGAACCTGCATGCCACCGGCCCCATACCAGATGCTGATTGTGACCTATCCGCAATTTTTGGAGGCCGCAGACAGCATAGCTGAATTTCACCGGCAAAAAGACAACTTAAGCGTATTGTGTAACCACCACTGAAACCAGATATTACAATGAGTTTTCCTCAGGAGCCCAGATGTCAGTGCCATACGTGAT
Organism: uncultured Bacteroidales bacterium; assembly: GCA_963800645.1. Lineage (GTDB taxonomy): Bacteria > Bacteroidota > Bacteroidia > Bacteroidales > UBA10428 > UBA5072. The sequence goes on from CAWDBX010000010.1 coordinate 506,500, forward strand.
TTTGCCAGAATGCTTTATAACCGGGCCACCGGCAATCACAACCGGCTCAAGTATCTGTTGCTCCTTGGGTGACGGATCATATAATAATATTTCCACTGCGGCCGGAAAATCCAAATTACATTCCCACTTATCAGTCGGAGAATTCATTGGATGCCAGCCAGTCATATGTATCCGATGATTTTTTCGGTTTTATGGATGAAATCGAGGGAGGCAGCTGAGACCATGGAAAATTACAGCCTTGACCTGGGCGTTGGCCGGCTTCCTGCCAAAACCGCCGAAGAAGCCATGGCACTATTCAAAAAGATCAAAAATTACAACGCCAGCAGCAACATGGGTGACTGGCGGAACAATATCCTTTTTGCCGGTGATGATGAGGATGCTAATTTGCACATGACACAGGCCAACAGCCTTGCTGACTGGGTGAGAGAAAATTATCCGCAGTTTGCCATAAAAAAGGTTACTGCTTGATGCTTACCAGCAGGTCTCCTACCTCAACAGGGGCACGTTATCCCGATGTGAATCGTGATCATCAACAATAACATTCAGAAAGGTTTACTCATCTTTAATTATACCGGACATGGCGGTGAAATCGGACTTGCCGCTGAGCATATTCTGATGAGCGAAGACCTGGACAGGTTTCACCAATGCCAATAACCTGCCACTGTTTTTTACCGCCACCTGTGAATTCAGCCGTTTCGACGACCTCACAAACAACGAAGGCAATCTATTGAGAGTACTTCTGCCGGTGAAATTTCCTTGCTGAATCCAAATGGTGGCAGTATTGCCTTGTATCACCACCACACGCATTGTATATTCGAATGAGAATCATAATCTGAACACCAAGTTTTACCAAGTGGTTTTTGAACGGGATGATAAATGGCAATTATTATAAATTGGGAGATATCATCAGAATGACCAAGAATGCTTCCGGTATAAACCGGAATAAACTTAATTTCATTCTGCTGGGTGATCCTGCGCTGGCCCTGGCAATTCCGGAATATTACCGTAGTTTCACCGATTCCTTAAACGGCTGTTTCGGTTCTGAAGCCACTGGATACCCTGAAAGCTTTCTCACGCATAGGATTTGCAGGTCATCTGGAAGATGCCGAAACGACCTGATGACGCATTACAACGGCACCATTTATCCTTCGGTATTTGACAAAGGACCAGACGGTCACAACCCTGGCCAATGACGGTGGCGAACCCATGCAGTTCAATACCCGGGAAAATCTTGATATATAAAGGTAAGGCCAGTGTTAAAAATGGAGGTTTTCTTTTGAATTCATGATCCCCAAAGATATCACCTACAGTTTTGGAAACGGAAGAATTATTTATTATTCACAGGATACTCACTCCAGATGCCAGCGGGTTCTTCGGCGATTTCATTATCGGTGGCACAAATCCCACCGCGGTGCCGGATGAAACCGGGCCTGAAATATCCTTGTATCTCAATGATGAATATTTCAACAACCAGGGAATAACCAATCCCAATCCGGTTATCTATGCCAGAATTGCCGATGAAAGCGGAATCAATACCATTGGCAATGGCATTGGGCACGACATTACAGGTGTTATCGATGATGATGTATGCGATCCTGTGATCATGAATGAGTATTTTGAAGCAGATCTCGACGATTATACCACGCGGGATACTGAAATATCCCATGGACGACCTGGCCGAAGGATGGCATTCGTTGAAAGTAAAGGTATGGGATGTATTCAACAACTCCTCGGATGAAACGATTGAATTCAGGGTCATTTCCGGACGAAGATATCATTATGGCCAATGCTTTTAACTATCCAAATCCTGCCAGTGATCATACATGGTTTACATTTGAACACAACAAACCCGGTGAGGAATTGCAGGTTAACCATCAGCATTTTTAATATGGAAGGCCGGCAACATTGCCGTACTATCAGATGAATCCATCACCACCAGCCGGGTTTCAGCTACAATCCGCTGGAATGGGATCTGAAAGATCAGAATGGCAACATGCTGCCGCAGGGAATTTATCCCTACCGGATCAGAGTTACCAGACAGGAAGTGGCTCTATCACTGAAAGTTATCAGAAACTCGTGATCATCAGACAATAAATCTGCCCATTATTCTGTTATATATCTATAACCTTCCAGGGGACAATCCGTAAGAAATTGAATGAAAACTAAATTGATAACTATTACAGCACATTTGAGATATTTCAACCCGTTTATTTTTGATAATTATTATAACTTTGTGGCACTAAAATTTTTAAAATAATGATTTTAAGAAGGTTAATTGTTTTTGTGATTACCGTTGTGTTGTATTTTTCACCAGTTCATATTACCCAATACCGAATTTGAATGCAATGTATACCACTGTTCCCTATCTTACGATTGCTCCCGATTCACGGGGAGGAGCCATGGGAGATCTGGGAGTTGCCACTACGCCCGATGTAAATTCACAAAACTGGAATGCCGCAAAATTTGCTCATATCAAAGAAAAAGCCGGGGTAACTATTTCATTTACTCCCTGGTTGCGAAATATCGTAAATGATATTAATCTTGGCCTACCTGTCAGGCTTTTACCGCTTTGATGACAAACAGACCATAAGTGCTTCGTTAAGATATTTCTCACTGGGTGAGGTAATTTTCAGAAATGATGCCGGTGATTATGTACAAACGGCCAAACCCAATGAGTTTTCCATTGATGCGGGTTATTCAAGACTTTTGTCTGATTATTTTTCCGCTGCCCTTGTATTGCGGTTTATCCGTTCCGATATTACCGGAGGAGGAGCGTGGATGGACAACAGATATAATGCCGGTTATTCTTTTGCTGCCGATCTGGGCTTCTATTACCAGCATCCGCTTGACATAGCCAGAAATTGACGGTGAAATTGCCTGGGGCGTCAATATTTCCAACCTGGGAACCAAAGATATCCTATACAGAAGGCTCTGACAAACAGTTTATCCCTGCGAATTTACGCGTAGGAGTACGATATACATTCAATATAGACGATTACAATTCCATTACTGCTTGGCGGTGGATCTGAACAAGCTTCTGGTACCTACTCCTCCGCTTTATGCCTGATACCACTGATGCAATGGCGACCACCAACCCGGTAATAGTAGCCGGATATCAAAACACCGACTTCCCTGCCCTTGAGCTGGATTCAGTCGTTTTACGATGCTCCCGGAGGCTTTCAGGAAGAGATGAAGGAGATCATGTACTCCATTGGACTGGAATACTGGTACAGAAATCAGTTCGCCATGCGTGCCGGTTACTTTCATGAAAGCGAATACAAAGGGCAACCGCCAGTATTTTGCAGCAGGAATCGGTTTGAAGCTTAACATTTTTTTCATCGATTTTTCCTATCTGATCTCAACATCCGGCAGGAATAATCCGCTGGCCAATACCATGCGCTTTACACTGGGTTTGAATTTCTAATGAAATCTGATCCCCTGTCATGAATATCCGTATTGGATTTGGTTATGATGTTCATCAGCTTGCCGAAGGTCGGAAACTGATTGTAGGGGGTGTGGAGATCCCACATGAAAAAGGTCCGGTTGCCCATTCTGACGGCGATGTGCTTATCCATGCCATTTGCGATGCCCTGCTTGGCGCGGCCAACCTGCGTGATATCGGATATCATTTCCCTGACACATCTGCGGATTTCGAAAACATAAGCAGCCTGATCCTGTTGCAGCGAACCCTTTCATTGCTTAAAGAACAGGGATTCCGGGTGGGCAATATCGATTCGACACTTTGTCTGCAACGCCCGAAAATCAAAGACTTTGTTCCGCAGATGGTCATCAACCTGGCCAGGGCTTTGGATACCGAAACCGGAAATGTATCTGTCAAGGCTACCACCACCGAAAAACTTGGATTTGTAGGCCAGGAGAAGGGAATAGCAGCTTATGCGGTGGCACTGATCTATAAAATAGCATGAGCCTCATCGTCGTTCTCGGAGCCAGTCCGAATCCCGAAAGATTCTCCTACAAAGCAGTAAAGCTACTGACCAGACACCAATTATCCGGTAGTAGCCATTGGAAAACGTGAAGGTTTTATCGAAGGTATTCCCATTGTTACGGGCCAACCCCCACTGGACAATGTTCATACCGTTACCATGTATCTTGCCCCTTACCACCAGGGTGAAATCTTTGATTATGTGCTATCGCTCCGTCCCAAACGGGTCATTTTCAATCCCGGGACTGAAAGCCCGGAGTTTGAGGAATGGCTGCAAAGTTATGATATCAGGATTGTGCGTGACTGCACCCTGGTAATGCTGGCGACAGGAAGATTTTAGGTTAGTTAGGTACATTCTCACCCTGTTTGTCTATGAAACTTTCCAGATGGCAGATTAGATTTTGCATAATGCCGTCCGTTGTGGATATTTACCGGCAAAATTAACGGGTACGGTTTTTTTAGATACGGCCCATCCATTATTTGTAAGTCATGAGAAGGTTTCTTGCCCTGATCCTTTTGTTAAGCTGGTATACCCTGGCCTATGACCAGATTATCAGGGGTACCGTACTGGACAAAAACACCCGTGAACCGGTTGGCTTTGCCATGTTGTATTTCAACGGGACATTCGTGGGCACTTACTCCGATGAGAACGGAAAATTTGAGCTCGATGTTTCCCAACATGCTTCGATGCCTTTGACAGTAAGCGCTATTAATTATTATTCCTTTAGTGTGGCTGATTTTTCATCCGGGAAACCGGTTGTTGTTTACCTGACTCCCAAGGTATATGAACTGGAGGAAATTGTTGTTACTGCAAAATCCCGCGACTGGAAAAGAAGGGCAAACCTGCAACTCTTCAGGGATGAATTTCTCGGCACTACGGGCAATGCCCGTAATTGTGAGATCATCAATGAAAGTGATATAACTTTCATCCATGATCCTGATAATGAGCTACTGAAAGCATATGCCTCAAAACCCATTTATATCCGTAACCTGGCATTGGGGTACACCATTACCTATTTTCTCGATCAGTTTGAGTACAACACGAAAACCCGGTCCTTTATCTTCAGGGGCAATATCATTTTTGCTGAGGACCATAGCGGTGATGATGCACTAAGACTGAGCCAGGAACGAAAAAGGAGACAAGCCTACCTGGGATCCAGGATGCACTTCTTCAGGGCACTTTGGGCAAACGATCTGAAATCAACCGGTTTTATTGTCAGGAATACCTCCGATGAGACACTTGACTATAAAAACATGGTATCCGACAGGGAAATTTCACGAAAGTATCTGCAATATGGTGAAAACCTGGGCATCTGTTATTATTCTGAAATGCCGACAAGCCAGATCATCTTCCTGAAGCCAAGGGTATTTTTTGATAAAAACGGGTATTTTGATCCCACGGGGATCAGTTGGGAAGGAGAGATGGTAAAACAACGAATCGCCGACTGGCTGCCCTACGAATATTCAATCGGGGATTAACCTGCTTGCATTTCAAGCATAAGTGACTAATTTTGTCCCCCTAATCAAATTAACCACCATGAAAGCATATGTATTCCCCGGTCAGGGCGCCCAATTCGTAGGTATGGGAAAAGACCTGTACGAAAACTATCCGCAGGCCAAAGAACTTTTTGAAAAAGCTAATGAAATATTGGGTTTCCGGATCACGGACCTGATGTTCTCAGGAACGGATGAAGATCTGAGGCAGACAAAAGTTACACAGCCTGCCATTTTTCTTCACTCTGTTATTCTTGCCCGGGTGTTGGGTAAAAATTTCCAGCCCGACATGACTGCAGGACATTCACTGGGTGAATTCTCTGCGCTCGTGGCTGCGGGAGCTCTTTCATTCGAAAACGGCCTGATCCTGGTTTCACAGCGTGCCGGAGCCATGCAGAAAGCATGCGAACTGCAACCTTCCACCATGGCGGCAATACTCGGATTGGACGATGAGATTGTTGAAAAAGTATGTGAGCAGATCCCTGCAGTGGTCGTACCTGCCAATTATAACAGTCCCGGTCAGATCGTGATCTCCGGATCCATGGAGGGTATCGATCAGGCCATTGAAAAGCTCAGTGCCGCCGGTGCCAAAAGGGCCCTTAAACTGTCAGTGGGAGGTGCTTTTCATTCACCTCTGATGGAGCCAGCCAAAATTGAACTTGGAAAAGCCATCGACAGTGCAGATTTCAGCATACCGGTTTGCCCGGTGTATCAGAACGTTACAGCGAAGCCTTCGACGGATCCTGCCGTGATCAGGGAAAACCTTAAAATACAGCTTACTGCCCCCGTGAGATGGACACAAACTGTTAAAAACATGCTTGCCGACGGGGCAGCCTGCTTTTATGAAATTGGTCCGGGTACCGTGCTGCAGGGACTGATAAAGAAGGTTGACCGAAATATTGTGGCTGAAAGTATAAAATTATAGTTTTAAGACTGCGGTTTCCCTTTTTTTCCTATCTTCAACTTATCAACGCAGGTAAAAGGTATGAGAAAAAAATGGATATGGTTTATTCCCGGATTATTGACCGGAGTCTTGATTATAGGTGCGGGATCTGTGGCCGTTCAGCATACTTCCAGCAATGAGTATTGTGCATCCTGTCATTCTATTCATCCTCATTCAACAACCTCCTGGAAACAATCCGTGCATTATGCCACCGAATCAGGAACCCATACCGACTGCGTGGATTGTCATCTCCCACCCCATGGACAAGGTTATTTTGCTGCTAAAGTAAAAACCGGGGTAAGGGATGTATGGAGCAAATGGACCAAGGATTCTGCTTCCTTCGACTGGGAAGAGATCGGCAGGCTTGAGAATGCCCGCAGGCACGTATTTGAATCTTCCTGTATTGCCTGCCATGAAAATTTATTCCCGCCGAAACTTACCAAGGAAGGAGCGGATGCTCATCTATATTATACCGCAAAAAATAAACCTGCCGATCTTCAATGTATTAATTGTCACCTGAATGCAGGTCATTACATCGAGGGTTATCTGCATGGCGGCAATACGGGATTTGGAGCCGTAACGCAGGGCAACCTGATAAAGTATACCCTGCCTGCATCTGTTACCCGTTTTGAAACCTACCGCGAATTGATACCTGGTTCAACCGTATCCTTCAACATGATTGCGGTTCCTGGCGGTGTTTTTGACATGGGATCACCTGCAGACGAACCCTTGCGAAGAGAGGATGAAGGTCCTGTCAGAAAAGTGAAAGTCGATTCCTTTTACATGGCTGAAGTTGAAGTAACGCTGGGATGAATACCTGGCTTTTTATGCCCAGACTTCGGGTGAAGGACGATCCACCGATACGGAAGGGATCCGTGCTATCGGGCAAGCAAACCGATGCCATAACCGGAGCCACTCCTCCTTACGGGCAACCCGACCAGGGTTGGGGAAAAGGTTTGAGACCGGCAATCTCCATTAGCTTTCATGCAGCTGAGACATATTGCAAATGGCTTTCCCAGGTCACCGGGAAAAATTACCGGCTGCCTACTGAAGCAGAATGGGAATATGCCTGCCGGGGAGGAACCACAACGCCTTATTTCTTTGCAGGAGATCCAAAGAAGTTTGAAAGAACGGGTTCAGAGCAAAAATTTCCAAAAACGACACTTCTGTCATCAATACTTATGTGGTTTATACTGAGAACAGCAAGCCAAAACACAGGAACCTCGTCGTGGCAAACAATCCGTTCGGGATTAAAAATATGTCGGGTAACGTGGCAGAATTCTGCAGCGACTGGTATCAGCCCGATACCTATGCAAGTATCCCGGGAGATCTGGTGGTGAATCCGAAAGGGCCGGACATCGGGAACGGAGCAGGGTTGTCAGGGGAGGATCATACAAAGATGCGGCCGGTAAGGTGAGAAGTGCAGCGCGTGATCATACCCGAACCGAAGCCTGGCTGCGAACAGATCCGCAGATGCCAAAAAGCATCTGGTGGTATTCCGATTGTTTTTATGTCGGATTCAGGGTAGTTTGTGAATATAATGAGAAAACAGGTAAAAACTAAACGCAGAGATGTTAACTAAAACTTTTTAAACATATTAACGCTATTATAAACCAACAATAAAAATTCTAACTCATGAAAATTACCGGAATTTCAAGACGAATTTCCTTGGCACCACGGCTGCAGCGGGTTTGACTGGTTTAGCCTTCCCCACTTTAATAACCGGATGCTCATCGGAAAAGACAAAGAAGACTGTTGAAGTGATGACCTTCCTGGACCAGGCTCCGGACGGACCGGAACTGAAAGCAGGATTAATCGGTTGCGGTGGTCGAGGAACCGGCGCAGCAATCGATTTTCTGAGTGCCGGACCGAATCTCAAGATCGTTGCCCTGGGTGATGTTTTCCAGGATAGAATTGATTCATGCCGGGAAGAACTGAAGAAATCAAAAAGGGCGAGGAAGTTGCCGATGAAAAATGCTTTATCGGATTCGATGCCTTCCAGAAAGTGATTGATGCAGGTGTTGATATCGTTATCTGGCCACTCCGCCCTATTTCAGTCCCGAACATTTTGCAGCTGCAGTGGAAGCCCGTAAGCATGTGTTCATGGAAAAACCAGTATGCGTTGATCCGGTTGGTGCCAGGTCGGTAATAGCAACTGCCCGGAAAGCACAGGGAATGGGATTGTCGTGTGGTGACCGGAACACAACGCCGCCACCAGCGCGACTATGTTGCAACATATCAAAAGGTTGCTGAAGGCATGATCGGTGAAATCGTTCGGCAAACTGTTACTGGAATGGCGGCAAAGCTTTGGCACCGTGATCCCAATGCCAGAATGGACGTGAAATGGAATATATGATCCGCGACTGGGTAAACTGGAGCTGGCTGTCCGGCGATCATATCGTTGAACAACATGTTCATAACCTCGATGTGATCAACTGGTTTACCGGAAATACCCGGTGAAAGCCACCGGTTTCGGTCAAGGCTCAGAAGAGTAACCGGTGACCAGTATGATAATTTCAGCGTGGATTTTGTATTTGAAAATGGCATTCATATGCACAGCATGTGCCGTCAGATCAATGGCTGTGTAAATAATGTTTCCGAAAGGGTCCAGGGAACAAAAGGTTCTTCCAACTGCAGAAACACAATCTGGGATCCGACCGGTACAGAAATGTGGAAATATGAATATCCTGCTTGATGAAGAAGGAAGCAACCGGAAACGTGAAGTTAAGTTCAGTCCTTATGTTCAGGAACATATTGATCTGGTTACTGCCATCCGTACCGGAAAACCGATCAATGAAGCCGAAAACACAGCCATGTCAACTCTGGTTGCCATTATGGGCGATTTCGGCCTATACCGGAAAAGAGGTACCATGGATGAAATGATGAATTCAGAACTAAAACTTGGACCAAAGGTATTTGCATTTCGGCCCGGTGGATGTTCCCAAAGAGGTTCCCATAGCCGGGAGAAGCTTATGTACCGGGATCAAAAATCGTAATCAAAATCAATATGGAACAAATCAGGAGAAATTTCCTTAAGAAATGCCGCCGCTAGCAGGGGCGGCCTATTGGCTGCTCCTGCTGCTTGGGCAATGCCGCAGTTTCAAACAGGCAGAAAGCAGACTGACGGCCGCTGAAACTCCTTTCAAACTGAAATATGCCCCTTCTTTCGGATATGTTTCGGAACATGCCGGCAAAGATCCTTATCGACAATATCAGTTTTGCCATGATAAGGGATTCAGGGCCATGTTTGATAACGGCTTAATGGGCAGGCCGGTTGAGGAACAGAAAAAGATTGCCATGAACTGCAGAAACTGGGCATGGAACTTGGACCTTTTGTACTGTATGCCGATTTTTCAGTTACTTCATTTGTTCTTGAACAAAGCTGAAATCCGCGAAATGCTGGTCAACAAAATGAAAGAAGGCGTCGAAGTGGCCAAAACGAACAGGTGTAAAATGGGCGCTTGTGGTTCCCGGCAGATACGATGAACGACTTGCACCGGGATTACCAGACAGCAAATGTAATTGATAATCTCAGGTATTGCTGTGATATTCTGGAACCAGCTGGTCTGACATGGTGCTTGAACCACTGAACACCCTTCATGATCATCCCGGATTTTCCTGACAGGTATTCCGCAGTCATACCAGATCTGCAGGGCGGTTAACCGACCGGTTTGTAAAATAATTGATGACATTTACCACCAGCAGATCACCGAAGGAAATATTATTCCCAATATTGACGCTGCCTGGAGTGAAATAGGCGCTTTTCATATCGGTGATAATCCCGGGCCGTAACGAACCAACTTCCGGTGAGATGAACTACCTGAATATCTTTAAACATATCCATGAAAAAGGATACCAGGGCGTTTTATGCATGGAACATGGCAAAAGCCTTCCCGGAAAAGAAGGGGAGATCAGATTGATCAAGGCTTATCGCGAGTGTGACAATTTTTAACCTGATCCTGTCCGGCCCGGGTCAGATCTGGGCCGGACCAGGGTTTTTATTTAAACGGCATTGCCCTGTTTCTCGGCAATTTTTAACTTCCAACTTCCGTAATAGTAGTATTGAATATCCTTGATGATCCTGTACATCGAATTGGCCCAGTAATTCCTTAGTCCAAATCCTTTTGGCTCTCCTCTCAGCCTTTCATGTAATAAAACCTCCCCGGTAACCATATTGATGGCCACAAAATGAAAATAAGCTTCCATGGCGCTCTTATTTAAGCACTCGGCAATAAACAACACTCCAATTCCCTCTTTGCCCTCCAGGTTATAGGCACGAACGAATGATTCAATGTCTTCTCCGGTAAACTTCGGGGTATTGTAAGATTCCATTTCCTCCAGAGGTGCTCTGGCATTAAGATCCATGATCATATCAATATCATAGTAAATATCGTATGTCCTCAGCATCCCTCTGATATCATATTTTGCGGATTCTTCGAGTATGATCCTGTTCCAACTCGGAAAATAAATATCCCTGATCTGCCAGGTACTTTTGTCCCCTGCCTCAAAGAACTCCGCGAAATTGCCAATGAGCTTCACATGAGAAAAATCAACACCCAGCCAGCTGATTTTAACTTCACCCGGATGAAACAAGTCCTGGACCGTTTGCGCTTTGGCGGAAACAATGCAAATCAACAACAGGCACATCAATAGTAGTTTTTTCATATTTAAAGTATTCATAGTAGGTATAGGTTTTTTACTGAGAAGCTCTTCACCATAAAGACAAAAGATTTACAAAAGGGTTGCTTGAACCCTTCCGTTCTTTGTTCCAGGGAAAGGTCCCCAAAAGTTGTTTAGACGGTAAGGTTCAGCCAGGATTTTTATCTTGTTCATTGTAACAAGGCGTGGTGGCCTCATCCACCAGATAGATTATTGATTTGTAACTGATTCCGCTGTGCAGCGATAGTCCGATCTCACAGGTGCGGCTGGTACTGTAGCCGTGCGTTATTTCCGGGGACAATTTGCTTTTCAGCAGTTTCAACGCCGAAGCATTCAGCTCGGGTTTTGTGAATCCACGGTCACCGGCCCAACCGCAACAACCGATCTCATCGGGTACTATTACCTCACTCGCGCACATAGCAGCCAAATGGAACAACTTCTGGTCGAGACCCATTTTCGTGGAACTGCAGGTACTGTGTATGGCCACTTTTCGGGGCAGTTTGTTAAAAGTCAGCCGGTCTGTCAAATAGGTCAGGATAAAATCTACCGGCTCATACAGGTTCAATTTGGGAGAAAGGCTTTCTTTCATCCTTAACAGGCAGGGACTCATGTCACAATAGACCGGAATCTTTCCGTTTTCGGAAGCCTCCAGCAAAGCGGCTTCCAGTTCGATGGCCTTTCTCTTTCCTTCTGCAATAAATCCCTTGCTGTCAAAGGCCATGCCGCAACATAACCTGTTTATATTCTTCGGTAACCTTACTTCAAATCCTGCTTTCTGTAATAACTGAATAGTTTTATCAACAACAGCAAGGTCTTCAGAATCATAATCCTTTGATTTCCCCATACTTCGGTTGATGCAGGTAGGAAAATAAACCACCGAATGACCCGATGAGTGCTGTTGCTCAGGTATATGCAACCGGCCGGCTCCGCCCGGCATAAATGGGTTCCACAGCGGTATACGCTGTCCGGAATACTTGTGCAATGCCCTGGAAATAATCTTCATCACATCACTGCCGAGCAGTTGATGGGCAAAGGATATCACGGTAAGGATAATGCGCAGGGCAGCTGTTACCTGGTGCATGCCGGCACCGATTCTGCCGGCGAGCCGGTTGACAAAACGGCCGTGCGCGTAAAATCTCAATTCCTTTATCAGCATGCCGGTATTGATATTCACCGGACAGGCAATGGCGCAAAGGCCATCCGTGGCGCATGTTGCTTCGCCGTGATAGGAAAAGTCCTTTTCCAGACCAGTTGCATATTGGTTCTTTTTATTCCCGGAGGACAGGCGGTTTGCTTCGCGATACACCACGATGCGCTGGCGGGGCGTAAGCGTAAGATTCCTGGATGGACAGTCATTCTCGCAAAAACCACATTCAATGCACTTATCAATGATTTCGTTGACTACCGGAATGGGTTTCAGATTTTTGATATGCACCTGGGGATCCTCGTTCAGAATAACCCCCGGATTTAAAATTCCCGACGGATCAAAAAGCTTTTTGATTTCTTTCATCACCTGATAGATCTCCGGGCCCCATTCCTCCTGCACAAATGGCGCCATGTTCCTGCCTGTACCATGTTCTGCCTTCAGGCTTCCGTCGTATTGATGGACGGTAAGCCGAACCAGCTCGTCCATGAACCTGCGGTATTTGTCAACTTCATCGGGCTTCTGAAAGTCAGGCATGATCACGAAATGTATATTGCCATCGAGCAGATGACCCCACATGACTGATCCTTCATAGCCGTATCGTTCGATGAGCGTTCTAAGGCTTGTCAGTGCATCTCCCAGCACCTCTGCCCTGAAGGCCACATCCTCGATGATGCACGCTGTGCCCTTCGGCCTGGTGGCTGCAGCCGAAGTGAATAATCCCTTCCTGACCTTCCATAGGCTTTCATATTCTTTTGTCTCAGCAATAAAATCAACCGGATAAAGGGTTGGAATTATCGATAGGGCCTCCCGGATCTCAGAAATCTGATTTTTAAGCGATTCCTCATCAGGCGCCCAGGTGTCAATCAGCAATGCAACCGTAGATTCATCCAGCTGTCCAATGGTTGCAGGTATGCCGGGATTATTTTGCACAGCCCGTAAAGCATTACGGTCCATCAACTCGGCCGCGCTTACCTGACATTTACGCAGGGGAACAATAGCCTTGCAGGCTTCGCGGATATTGGGGAAAAACACCAGCGCTGCTGCCTTGCACGGATGGCTTTCAAAAGTTTCGAAAGTGGCGTCGGAAATAAATCCCAAAGTTCCCTCGGAACCTATCATCAGGTGTGACAGGATGTCCACCGGATCCTCGAAATCGATGAGCGCATTCACGCCATATCCGGTGGTATTTTTAAGCTCATACTTGTGTTTGATCTTCCCGGTGAGGAGGGCATCGGAACGGATTTGCACGGCCAGCTGCTGCAGTTTCCTCAGAAAATCCTGATGTTCCTGTCTGAATCGCTCACATGACTCATTATCCCGCGTATCCAGCACCGACCCATCGGCAAAAACTATGCGGATACCCCGCAAGGTGTTGTAACTATTGGTGGAGATGCCATAACTGGCCCCACTGGCATTATTGGCAATGATGCCCCCGATCTTTGCAGCAGCTATGGAGGCCGGACTCGGACCTATTTTCCGGTGGTATCTCGACAGGAGTATATTGGCATACCCGCCGGTAATTCCGGGTTGAAAGGAGGCTGTTCTTCCATTGTCGTGAACCGACCATTTATTAAAGCCGGGACCTGTTTCAATCAATACGGAATCTGTAATGGTCTGTCCGCACAGGCTCGTTCCGCCCGCCCTGAAGGTTACCGGAACCCGTGCGCGGTGACAGATCTTCAGCAAAGTGATTATTTCCTGTTCGTTGTTTACCTGCACTACCAGTTGCGGAATCAGCCTGTAAAATCCTGCATCGGTACCTTTGGCAAGCAAATACATCGGATCGGTATGGACCGGTGAAGTATACCCGGATCTCTTTAAAGCTGCAACAATATTTTTGATTTCTTTTTGCACAGGAATGATCTTATTCCGGAATTACTTTTTTACTGACACCGATGCCCGGCAAATCCGGGATCAGCACCTTACCGTCCACTATCCTGACACCCTCAAACAAATCATTGCTGATCAGCAGGTTGCCATCGAGGTCGGCCCAATCGGCCGCAGGCGAAAGCTGGGCGGCAGCGGTCACTGCGCAGGAAGTTTCGGTCATGCAGCCGATCATGACTTTCATCCCGAGAGCTCTGGCCATATTGACCATGGAAAAAGCCGCCCGTAGTCCTCCGCATTTCATGAGCTTAATGTTAATACCATGGTAGGCACCATATACCTTCCTCACATCCGATGGAACCTGCACGGCTTCATCAGCAATCACCGGTATGGGACTTTGGCCGGTGATCCAGGCAATGTCCTCCACAGCCGTTTTTGCCATGGGTTGTTCAATATAAATCACTCCCTGTTCGCTCAGCCAGTGTATCATATCTATTGCCTGATGCTTGTCTTTCCATCCCTGATTCACATCCACGCCCAGGGGCACCTGTGTGACCGATCTTACGGCTTGAATCATCCCTTTATCATCACTCCCCCCCAGCTTGATCTTGAGAATTTTGAAGGCAGAAGCTTCCCTGACTTTTTCTCTTACTATCTCGGGTTTGTCGATCCCGATCGTAAAGGAGGTATGGGGAGTATTCCCGGGATTTAGTCCCCAGATGCGGTGCCAGGGCTGCTGCATAAGTTTGCCTGCCAGATCGTGCAGGGCTATATCAACCGATGCTTTTGCCGCATAGTTGCCGGGAGCAATCTGGTCGATATAGGATAATATGTCGTCGATCAAAAAAGGACTGCTAAAGCCCGAAAGGTCAACCTTCGACAGAAAAGCCTGTGCGGTGAGGTGCGATTCCCCCAGGTAGGGCGGCATGGAAGCCTCACCATAGCCAATAACATCGTTCCATTGAATGGTGGTCAGCATCACCGGTGTGGTGGTCCTTGATCCCGAAGCAATGGTAAATACATGTTTCAGTTGGAGTTCATAAGGTTCAAACCGCAGGATCATCCTGCCATTTCTGCCTTTATCACCACTCAGCCCGGTTGCGGCATGGAGTGAGGAATATTCAAAGGGTAAACATGTGCCTCCTGCCATTAGTCCAAGGAATTTTAGAAATTTCCTGCGTGTATTCATGTTGCCGGATCATTAAGGTAAAAAATAAACGGGTTCACTTTCCGTATTGGTTATACTCTGCGAAGTTATCACATAATAATATCTGGAAAGCCTTGTTTTAAAACCCGATGCGAAACTAAACGAGGTTTCGGGAGTGATCCTGAAAATGTTTTCAGGATTGGATAACACAGCCGGTTTCCCCTTTCTGATCTTATAAAGAATAAAATTTTTAGTATCAACGCCTTTCCCCCAGACAAGCGTGATGGTATCGTTCAGGACGGTGATGGTCGCGTTTGCCGGCAATCCCGGATTTACTGCCATAATACGCCTGTTGGCCGGCGGAAGGGCCGGTAATGGATATACCTTTCCGGTCAGCTTTTGTTTTAACTTCAGCGGATTGGTCCGTAAATATTTGGCGCTAAAAAACATGCTGCCGCCAATGTCGGGGCAACTCCGGTTCAGCCTGATCTGCCTTACAATTTCCATCGAAGATCTCCAGGCTTTCACCTGCGATTCCGGATCAAGACGATATAAGGCCTGACCGATGTACAAAGGACATCCAAAGGTGTTGCTGCTCCACCATTCGGCCAAAATGGCATAATCCGCCACCTGCATACCGATATGCCAGTATAATTGAGGCGTCACATAATCGATCCAGCCTTCTTTCTGCCATTTCAGAATATCGGCAAAAAGATCGTCATAATTGGTCTGCCCCGCTCTGGTGGTTGATCCGGCATGGATCTTTATCGACATTGCGCCATACACCGAAAGGAGAAATCCCAAATTCCACGTGTGGTTTTATCGCCTTAATGCTGTCGTGCAATTGTTTGATAATCAGATCCACATTGTTTCTTCGCCAGTCATCGCGCCGGTTCAGCTGTAAATTCTCCCTGACAGGCTGCAAATGATCTGTCATCGGGAAAAGCAATACCGGCTATGCGATAGGGGTAGAAATAATCATCCATGTGAATGGCATCAATATCATAGCGCCTGACTATATCACTTACCACGCGGGCCACATGATCACGTGCCTGTGGAAGTCCCGGATCAAGATATTTTGTGGTACCATAGGTCAGGAACCATTCAGGATGCGTACTGGTGATATGATCCGGAGCGGTTACATGAATGGTGGTATCTCTGATGGCACGATAAGGATTTAACCATACATGGATATCCAGTCCGCGCTTCCGGCATTCGCGGATGGCAAATTCAAGCGGATCATACAACGGGCTCAGGTGGTTTGCCCTGCTCACCTGTCAGCCATTGCGACCAGGGTTCGAGGCTGGAAGGATAAAATGCATCTGCAGCAGGCCTGATCTGCAACACTACTGTATTCAGATTGTATTCCTTCACCAGATCCAGCAAGGAGGTCATTTCCTTCTTCTGGGCATCCACCGGTAAGCAGGGGGGAGGTCGGCCAGTCGATATTCTCTACCGTAGCGATCCATACTGCCCGCATTTCACGTTTGGGAAGGTCCTGCGAAACGGCAGACTGCGTAAGCAACGCAATGAAAATAAGCAAGAGCAAAGACTTCATGGCCCTGAACAGGTATAGTTAAATATTTTCCTTCGTTTTTCTGCCAAATGCCGGGTCAATTTTCAGGAATGGAATAATCGCCATGCCCGGGAGCGTGCAAAGCAATACATAAACAAAGAAATGCTGGTAACCCAGGAATTCCTGCACATAACCCGACATCATGCCCGGCAGCATCATCCCCAAAGCCATGAGTGATGTTCCAATGGCATATTCGGCCGTTTTGTATTTGCTGTCGCCCACAAAATAGAGCATAAAAAGCATATACGCGGTAAAACCGAATCCATATCCGAATTGTTCAAGAATGATGGCGGCATATACGCTTATATCGCCCGGCAAGGGCTGTGTATAGGCAATATACAATAACCCAAAGTTAGGGAGGTTCATGCTCAGAGCCATGAACCAAATGAGCCGCTTCAGTCCGTATTTTGCTGCACAGAATACCCCCAGTATTCCACCCACTGTCAGTGATAACATACCAATGGTGCCATATGCAATGCCATATTGGGCGGCTGTTAGTCCGATTCCTCCGCTGGCTCTTGAATCAACCAGGAAAGGTGTGGCTATTTTTATGGATTGTGCTTCTCCAAACCGGTATAACAAAAAGAAAAGGAGTGCGGGGATAATGCCCGGCTTGCGGAAAAAGGAAATGAAAACATCCCCATAAACGCGGAGATTGACACTGTCTGCAGTTTTAATCTCTTTAGGATAGGGCAACATGAATTTATGATACACACCCAGCAGCAACAGGAATAATCCCAGAATGCCGAGCGAAACCGTCCAGCTGAACGCGATATTGCCTGCAGTGATCTTGTAAACCGAGGATGTGGCCCTGTTCAGGTTATGGTCAACCATAAAAGCCACCCGCACCGGTTTGTTCCAGTTCTCATCGGTGAACTCATACCTGCCGGTCTGGTTTTTGGCCAGGCGTATATCTTTGCTTCCCGACTTATGCATAAGGTTGAGTACAATTTTGTCACCTGGTTCAGGAGGTGTCGAAAGGCAATATAGGCAACTGCTGTATCGGTCTCTGAAATACCTTTTTGAAACAGGGGCACCTGCACTTCCTGAGGATAATGGAGAATTGCCGGTTCCTTTACATTACCGGCAAAGGCAGTATCAGGAAGGGTTACGGGAGTGTACTGACCGGCAGGAACGGCATTGATACGGAGAGAAACCGGTGTAAGTCCGGTTTTTTCCTGAATGAGTCCCGCAATTAATGGCAGAAGTCCCATGGCCGTCAGCATGGCAATACGGTAAAAAGTACTCCTGATGCCCACAAAAAATGCCTGTTTATGTTGATCAAGTGCATGCATGTAGAATCCATCCGCAGCAATATCATGACTGGCCGATGAAATGGCAATAATGGCAAACAACCCCACGGTAATCGGGAAAAAGAAAGACAATGGCATCGCCGATCCGACCATGATAAAGGCAACACCCAGCAGCAATTGCGTCATAATGATCCAGTTACGTTTAGTGGAAACAACCTCAACATAAGGACTCCACAAAGGTTTGATGGCCCATGGCAGGTACAGCAGGCTGGTCCAGAAAGCCAATGCAGCCACAGAGATCCCCATGGTTTTATAAATCAGGCCCGAGGTGGTCATCACAATGCTGTAAGGAATGCCCTGGTAAAGGTACAATGTTGGGATCCACGACCAGGGATTACGGTGTGGAGGGATTTGTTTTAGCTGTATCTTCATTAATCACTCAATGTAATATCTCTTTTCCAAAATTGCTCCCCTGAAATAATGCAACAAAATCTCCTGATAGGTATATCCTTTTGCTCCCATCACCGCTGCACCAATCTGGCAGAGCCCTACGCCATGCCCCCACCCTGCGCCGTGCAGCACAAATCGGTACCCTTCCCCTTCCTTCAGTTTTTCCACCACAAAGGCGGAACTGTATAAATGGGTGTGTGAAATGCCTTTCTTATCTCCAGTTCCTTTCCAATGGTCATCGTTTCTGCGGAACCCACAATCTTGAGTTTGATCAATCTGCCTGAGACCCCTCTTTGCACCGGCAAAAGATCACGGATGATCCCAAAATCGATTCCGATACGCTTTTGATCAGCTCACCGAGCTCCACATCGGTATAACTGACTTTCCACCGGTAAAAATCATGTGTGGTCTGATCATAATCATTCAAAACCTGCGATAAGTACCTGCTTATCATTGGTATTGCAGAAAGCCGGCGGATTTGCCAGAATCCAGGCACTGGCAGTTTCCTCCCTGGTAAGGTCGATATGGCTTTCAGGATTCTTCGGAATTATCATAAATCCGCTGCAGATAAGGATGATTAACGGGTTCCCAGGTGTTCTCGAACAATTCGGTAAATCCGCCGCAGCATTTTGAAAACCGCGTATCACAAAGGTGGTCCGATCATAGGGTCAGAACCTCCCCTGCTGTTTGTTCTCACCGCATCTCCACCAATGGGTGTTGGAGGCACGGGTAATACCCTGGTAGCGCTGGCAATGGTCATCGGCACACACATCAAATTCGGTATGATCTTCCCGGTCGTACCATATAATGCTTTCATCTTCATTATAGAAGGCAGATTGATATTTATTGTCCTTTGATTTAATGAGCGCTGCCTTTTTCTATTTGTGCCATCAGCCAGCTTCGCGAAATAACCGCATGGGCCTTAAGCATTTCCAGCGAAGAGGTGGCGCTCATTTCCGATGAAATAACACTGATCAGATAATCCTCCACAGGCAGGACATTGATCACGGTAATTCCGGCGGCTGTGCTAATCAGTTTCAATCCCCCGCTGAATACCTGGTCCTCCTTTTTCTGCCAGTGAAAATTGATACCGATGGTAACATCAAAAAGTCTGAGAAGCGGCTGCTTCCCAATCTTCGGGTTGAAGAAAAAATCACTCCCGCACAGAGATTTGCTTGCCGTTGTTTCCAACATGATCTTATGGTCTGCAATCGCGCCACAATAAATCCCTCCCTGATATTGTTTTTTCTCCCGGTCAGAGAAAATGCCATTCAGTTCAAATCTGATTTCTGCACCGGACAAAATTCCAACGTGATATAACGGACGGCTTTATTCATTGTCATTCAGTTAAAGTTGATTAACAAAGTATTGAATAGTTTCATCATCCACACATACCTGACTGGAAAATATCCGCAATATCTTCCCTTGTAATCTTATTGAAAGTCCTCTTCCCGTGGGCATGATCAGCACACCTCCCATGTCAATGCTGGCCGGGCTCAGCAACAACTGATTTTCTCCTGAGTCAAAATACCGGTCAGGCCGGTGCAGCTTTCTGGGAATGAATATGCATGATCAAGTTATCCTGGTCATATCGCGGCCAAAATATTCATCATGGGTTCTTCCTGCCGACGGAACAGCATTATTAAGGAGCCTGTAAATCCTTATAAAAAGGTCTTCCAGATGCTCAATTTCGTTCCCCTGAAGGTGATCAGTTTTCGCAAATAGTTGTTCCAGGTATACACTCCGATCCCATTGAACCTCTCCCTTAAACAGGCATTTGTTCCTCGCTCAGGAAATCTTTTTCCACAGGCAAATGACCTTTCGCACTAGCCTGAAAATGAAAATGATCTGGTGCTGAGGCCCCGCACTGCGGGCCGTTATAAATAATGGTATATTGGGGTAGACTGCCGGCAATTTCCAGCATCAACCCGAAGTTTGGCAGGATACGTTGCGGCTCGTGACCGGTAGCAGGAATGGTAAGATGTCCGGGAAACACCGGAAAGGGATTCACCAGCAATCATGATTATTTTGAAAGGGATCCCCTGTTGTTCAGCCGGACGGTTTTTTTCACAGAGGAAACACGGCCGGGCACTGATGGATTGTGGATCAATCCTGGCTGAAGAAGAAATGATGCGTTTTGGATTAAACTGCACCAGAATCTCAAAACCTTCATAGGAGATCATTCTTACCCTGGTATTCTGCAAGCCGGCATAATTTTCCCTCGCAAGGTCCCAATCGCATTAACTGATTTTCGAACATTGTTTCGATTTTCCGGATCAATTCCATAGGCGTAAATGTATGGTCAAACCTCCTGGCCTTCCTGTATATATTGCTGACGCGCCCGTAACTCAATGGTCCGGATCTTATCCTTATAAAAATTGTGGGCGTTCATCTTTTGTATGTCCAGCGACGCATCCGTATTTTCCTCCCATCTTCTGCATAAATACAGGGGTTCATAAATCCGGCCAATCTGATAATATCTGCTGATGTTCAAACCCAGGGCATAATCCTCACCATAGCTCACATTGGGGACCCTGATGCTCCGGATTACAGGTGTGTAAAATGCACGGGGGGCCCCCAGTCCATTTATTCTCAGAGCATTGTTCCTGCCATTCTCGGGGGTCCATTCCCTGTGATCTATCACTCCGGGAGGGATTTCTTCGAGACGGAAGTTGACCATGCGGTAGGAACCCACCAGCATGGCACAATTCTGTTGATAGAAGGCGGCAATTATCCGTGCCAAAACAGTATCATCTATATACAGATCATCACTGTCGAGCTGAACAGCAAATTTACCGCACAAAGGATGAAAGATTGCTTCATTCCAGCAACCTCCTATCCCCAGATCATTTCTTTCCGGAATGAGGTGAATGATGCTTTCATTCTGGCTGACAGTACGATTCAATAATCTCCCCGCGTACCATCCGAAGAATGGTTATCGACAATGATCAGGTTGAAGCCGAAATCAGTCTTTCTGACATAAGAACCGAGGCAATGGCATCCCCAATGGTTTTAGCCCTGTTCTTTACCGGGATGATCACAGTGGCATTCGTAGGTCAAAAACTCAGTTCATTGAAATGGATCCTGGCGAACCGGGGTTCAAGCCATGCTCCGGTATCCTTCAGGTGGGCCGTGCAAACCTGTTCCATCTCCATCTGAACCTGGCGGTTTTTAGGATCCACATAATCAAATTGCTTCTCACCTGATCTCCGCGTATCGGTTTCCACTTCGGTGTACAATAATTCCGGAATATGAAAAACAGGGTGCTTTTGTGATAGTTTTCAGCCTCAGGTCATATAAGCCCCGCAAAACTGTAATTTTCTTTCATGCGTGATGCTGCCTCAATGAGGGCCGAGTTTCAAACAACAATAAAGATCCGAAATTGAAATCATCACGCAAACTGCCATCCTGGTATTCAATCACCGGATTTGGCATCAGGACACCCTCCTTTAGGGCATAATAGTCAGCGTATACCAGGCCAGAAACCGAATATTCAGCTACCTGCTGCATCCGTTGCAAAGCAAAAGCGCCTAATTGCAAAGGCATCGTTTTTGTATACATCAGGGTGTAATCGGATTTGTATGAAGCGCCATTTTCCTGATGGTATCGGATGAGAATAGCGAAGGGACAATGATTTGCTGGACATTGGCCGGCAGGTCAGTCAATGGCAATGGGTCAACAACCAGAAGGAAAATGTTTCCAACCTGTCCGCAGCCATTGATTTCATTCAATGTGCTTTTAAGATCTTCGGGATCGCCTGCCGGTAAAAAGCAAGTAATTTTTTTGATCATATTCCTTAATCTTTATTGAAAAAATCCATCACATGGGAAACAAGTTCAGCACGTTGCCGGGCAGTAAGGATGGTTTCAAAAGGGAAGCCAAGCGCAACGGAACGATAGGATCCTTTAAAGGCAACTCCTGCACTGCAGTCACCCGATGAATACCGGTAAATCCTGAATGCGCCCTTCCCTGCCGGCTCAATACCGTCGGGTGATTCAACCTTGTAGAGATCCGGGTTGTTCCGGGTGTTGAATTGAAGTTGTTCAGGAAACCAATGACGCGCCTGATCGGTGGCATATACCGATCCGTCCCTGGTGGCATGATTGGTCCTCCACGCATAATGCAATACCTCAGAGGCAAAGCGAATAGCTGCAGAATCGCTGTTTTCGACCATATCGGTACCAATATAGGCTCCCGAAAGCAGTATATTTCCTCCTTTTTGTGTGTAACGGCCGATAGATGCCATCATACCGGGGTCAGAACACGAAAGTCCATCCCTGACGATCCTGCAAACGATTCGGTTCCCCGCTCCTCACCAAAAATAATGTCAACTGCCGGATAATGGTCTGCAGCAAATTCTGGAGACTCAAAAACCTCATCGCTTACCGAAACAAAGGAATGGCCTGCATCACGGAATGCCATCCCATGAATGGCCGGGAATGTAAAAGTATTGCCGGGAACGGGAAAGGTTTCCATATCGGCATCACTGGCTCCCCATCCCTGACTGTCATCGTGAATCCATGCCGAATTCCGGTTAAAATCATACTGGTTACCGGAATGACTGAAGTCTATTCCATAAGCAACCCCTTCGTCCTCCCACCAGGCAATACCGGCCATGTTCTCCTTTATCGAAAAATGGCCGGACCGCAGATCCGGTCAAATGCGTTCACGATCAGTACTGTCTTGCCATCGCCAGGTTGCAACGAAACAGACAAGGTTTCTCCCGGCAAGACTCTCGCCGCCCTCATTGATGGCAGTAATCCTTAAATTGTATATTTTTCTCCATTCCGGCAGGGTAACCACCGTAAAAGTATCCTGTACAAACCTGCCCGTAGCAAAACCTTTATCTTCGGATTGCATATATATTTTGTATCCATGTGGCATGGCCGAATTTTCAAGCGGATCGGCACAGGGCGCCAGCTGATTTTTATGTTCAGGTCTCCAAGAACCTCAATGGCCATATGATCTGGCGATAAAGGCTGAATGACAGCTTTCCTGTCATCCTGCGCACACAGGTACCGGAGTATGCCCTTATAAATGGCCCTGGAAACAATGAATTTGAAACGCGGATCAAGTCCGTACTTCATATCCGCCAGATTCTGATGAGAGAGCAATTCAAGCAATACCACGGGAACCATGGGCCGCCATGCTTCGGAATATTCCCTGTCCCACAATGCCCTGCGGGTCCAGGCAGGATCTATCTGTTTCCTGATATCTTCAACCACCTGCGTTTGAATCAGATCGGACAGGTCCCTGCTCGCCAGCTTTGATTGTCCGTTGGGAAACAGCCCGTTATTTCTCACTGTGCTGTATATGGCAAGGGTGCCGATCACTGAATCGGACCAGGTAACTCCGGCATCCGTATGAAAAGCCAGGGCCAGGTCAACCGGAATGCCCATACCCTGTTTGTACTTTTCATTGTATTGGGGCCTGGAAGGTCCGATCAGGTAATTCACCCATTCGCCCCGTGACATGTAATCATCATTATAGTCGTTTTTCCCGGCATTGATATTGTAAACCAGGCTGTCAGGCATGCCGGAATATTGCAGGTAGTAACGGGATCCCTCCATCCACCTTGGTTTTCCGCTTAACTTGTATCGGTACTGGTCAGGTTCTGTCCATGCGGAAACCTCGCTGGCAGGCAAGCCATTATTAACTGATTTTTGACGGGACTCGGTTATTATTCCGGGTTTTCTGGCAACATTCCCCATCCCACCTCCAAAACGGACCGCATCCGCAGTAATGATCCCTCTTGCCTCACCGCCTTGTATCCGCAAAGATCCCTGTTCCCTGTCCATGCCCTGCAGAAAATGAAATGTTCCCAGGTAGACCCAGGTACCTGCCCCCATGCACTGATTCACTGAAAAGGATGCTTTGCCGCCGTTGTAGCGGACTTCGTACCGTACTTTATCGATACATTGATCTGTCCTGGCCCATGAACCATAAACAGCATAGTCACCGGTTTCCGGAATATCAGGAACATAAGTGAGTGCAGCTGAATCGCCCGGAACCGACAAAAGTGTAAGGAAAGTGCCCTTTTCAAAGGGATTTTGACCCGGGAACAAGGTATCCAGCATCATAAATCCTGGCAGTCCATTGCTCTCCCATTGGCTTATCCCGTTGGTGACCAATAGTTGTGAATGGCCGGTCTGAAAATCATTGTCCACAATCACCTCATTGGATCTGCGTATCTCTTTCCCTGGGCTGAAGCACCGTGGCACCTGCGTTTTCAAGAATTGGCACCAGATAGTCAGCCGTAAAGGACCAGGGGAAAGATGTCCTCCACTGTTTCCCAAAGACGTGCCCGTTGCCATTGCCAGCGATCAAGCTGCTGATCAAAGAAGAATCCATGACTGGGCCAAAGGGCAATATGATTGCCGGTAAGTCCCCCGGTAAAAACAGGCTGGTCGGAACGGGTAACCAATGGCACACCCCGGTAGGGCGCTGTGAATCGCAGGGTATCGCCGGGAAGAGCAGGCCCCCGGAATGCATTGGGAACATAGTCTTCCAATACACGGCCACGGGAATAGAACATGACGCGGTAATGGCGGAAAGATCGTCCAAGCCCTGAAACAATATCGGATCTAAGATCTTCTATCCAGGCTGACCTCACAGGGATGTGGGTAACAGCCGGATTAAAGTAGTAATGAAGCACCTGTGACATTTTATCCACCTTCACACTGTCCACCACCACCTCTCCAATATGACTCCAGGCTTTGAAAAGCCCCGGCACAAACTCAGATTTCCGCAATGCCTTTCGCTCCAACCGTGTGGAACCTTTATCGGTTGGCTGACCGCTTGCCGGAAGAACCACACCTGCGTTCATGATCAGCAGCAAGCTGAGGATACGGTATTTTTTCATCCCGATGATATTATCAGTGATGCGTAAGCAGCACCGGTATTGATTCATAAAAATAGCAACTTTCCCGGAACTTTGCCTGCATACTTGAAACAGAATAAGACCAGATTTCAGAGTTCGGGGGTTTTGCTATCTTTGACAGATGGTTCGGAAAAATTCCCGGAAATTCTTCGCGATATGATACTCATTGCCGACAGCGGTTCAACAAAAACTTCGTGGAGCCTGGTAAATACCCGCAACGGATCGTTGGAAACCTGCCATACATCCGGCATAAATCCCATGTATCAGGATGAAGAGACCATTTACCAACTCCTGCAAAAGGAGTTCACCCTGAATATTCCGGACCAGATTACCCTTTATTTTTACGGTGCTGGCTGTATCAATCATCAGGTTAACGAAACCGTGAATCATGCATTAATCCGGTATTTTCACCCTGCCGGGTCTTTTGTTGACACCGACCTGATGGCGGCTGCCCGTTCACTTTGCCAGCGCAGCAAAGGGATAGCCTGCATTCTGGGTACCGGCTCCAACTCCTGCTATTATGACGGGCATGAAATAATCCGTCATGTGTCCCCCCTGGGCTATATGTTGGGCGATGAAGGAAGCGGGGCTGTAATTGGCCGGAAATTTATCGCCGACCTATTGAAAAACCAGCTTCCGGGAGATATCCGTGAACGTTTCTTCCGCACCTATGCACTTACTCCCCATCAGATCATGGAACAGGTTTATAAAAAGCCTTTCCCAAATCGTTTCCTGGCTCAATTTACCCTGTTTGTCCACAACAACCTGCAGGATCGTGCTGTCAGCAACCTGGTCAAAAACAGCTTTGATGAGTTTTTTGCCAGGAATATCCGGCAATATCCTGAAGCGTTGCAAATGCCCGTGAATTTTACCGGCAGCATCGCATTTCATTTCGAATCGTTGTTGCGTGAATCGGCCCTGAATTCCGGCTTCGAGATTGGGATTATCACCGGATCACCCATGGAAGGATTGATCCGGTATCACCTTCACCAGTAAACTGTCAATCGCACCTACATGGATAACATCATCAAACCAGCAGTAAGCATTACGGAGTCGCCTTCGCGATTCCAGCATCTTGAGGAAATGTCGGTAAAAGAATTGATTGCCGCGATTAACAAAGAAGACGCCAACGTGCATCTGGCCGTTCGTGAGGTATTGCCACAAATTGAAACGCTGATCAACCACATCGTGGAAAGAATGAAAAAAGGCGGCAGGATGTTTTATCTCGGAGCCGGTACAAGCGGTCGCCTGGGCGTGCTTGATGCCTCGGAACTTCCTCCTACCTATGGGGTCCCGCCAGGCCTGGTCATTGGATTAATTGCCGGGGGCGATGTAGCCCTGAGAAAGGCCGTGGAAAATGCGGAGGATGATCCCAACCGTGCCTGGGAGGAGCTGCAGGGATATGCCATCACTGCACTGGATGCTGTGATTGGTATTGCTGCCTCGGGAACAACACCGTATGTGGTGGGTGGAATTCAGAAAGCCAGGGAAAATGGAATACTCACCGGATGTATTACCTGTAATCCGGGCTCTTTGCTTGCCAAAGCGGCGGAATACCCTATCGAAGCCATTGCAGGACCTGAATTTGTAACCGGCAGCACCCGGATGAAGGCCGGAACTACTCAAAAAATGATCCTCAACATCCTGTCCACCACCCTCATGATCAAACTGGGCAAAGTAAAAGGCAATAAAATGGTGAACATGCAACTGACCAATAAAAAGCTGGTGGCGAGAGGAACCCGGATGATCATGGAAGAACTGCAACTCGATTATGATTCCGCGCAGGAATTGCTGTTGCGATACGGATCGGTGAAAAAAGCCCTGGAAGGATGGCACCAGCAAAAAGCCGGCGAAATTCACCGGAAATCTTAATTGCTGTTTACCCCCGGGATTTTTTTTATCCCCATTTCTGTAGTATTTTTAGGCGTTGTAAAGGTTAATACATCTGTTTATGAAAGTATTGAAATTTGGCGGTTATGCCATCGATTCCGCCGAGAATATCCTGAGGGTAAAAAAAATCATCGAATCGCAGCCCGGACTTATTGTTGTGGTGGTATCTGCCTTTCATGGCATTACGGATCAATTGCTGGAACTTTCCAGGCTGGCCGCTTCCAGGGATAAAAATTTTTTCCGGCTTTACAATGAGATAGAAACCAGGCACAATGAAATTGTCAACAACCTGTTTGAGGAACCTTTTCGTACGGAGGTCATTTCGCACATCAATGCTTACCTGAAAGATCTGATCAGTATCATCAACGGCATTTATCTGTTAAATGATCTTACGCCAAAAATTCAGGATAAAGTGTTGAGTTTCGGTGAAATGATGTCATCTTATATTATCAGCAAGATCCTCAGTAACGCCGAAGTCATTGATGCAAAAGGATTGATTAAAACCGACAGTAATTTTGGAAATGCCAGGGTCAATTTTCCACTCAGCAATCGGCTGATCAGGGCACAATTCAACAATTACAAAAAAACGGGCATCGTACCCGGTTTTATCGCCAGCAGCGAGCACAATGAGACCACCACACTGGGACGAGGCGGGTCGGATTATACTGCTGCCATTTTATCGGCAGCCCTTGAAGTTGAAAGACTGGAGATATGGTCAAATGTGGATGGCTTTATGACGGCAGACCCAAGGAAAGTGAAGAAAGCCCTGGCCATTGATTTTCTAAGTTATGCCGAGGCCATGGAACTGTCACATTTCGGTGCCGAAGTGATCTATACCCCTACGATTCACCCGGTATATCAGAAAAACATTGAGGTTGTTGTTAAAAACACTTTTAATCCGGAGGGAAAGGGAACACTGATCTCAAAAGAGTCGAAAAGTACCGAGAACTCACTGATCAAAGGCATATCTTCGATTGATGATATTGACCTGATGACCTTGCAGGGAGCCGGGATGGTAGGCGTTAAAGGAATTTCATCGAGACTGTTCGGCGCACTGGCCCGCATTGATGTCAATATTATTTTAATCACACAGGCTTCATCGGAGTATTCCATAACCTTTGCACTAAGTCCGTGGGACTCTGACCGTGCCCTGAAAGCACTTGAAACTGAGTTTGAACCGGAGATCAAACTGAGAAATGTCCTGAACATCAGGATTGAAAAGGATCTTTCGGTAATCGCCATCGTTGGGGAACAGATGAAAAATACGCCCGGTATTTCTGCAAACCTTTTCACCTCTCTCGGCCGTAACGGCATCAGTGTTATCGCTACCGCCCAGGGATCTTCTGAGCTGAACATTTCCGTGGTGATTAAAAAGGAAAGTCTTGTCAAGGCCTTGAATGTTATTCACGAGGGTTTCTTCCTGTCGCATTACCGCGAATTGCATCTTTACCTGGTTGGCGCGGGTACGGTGGGTGGAAATTTGTTGAATCAAATCATGAATCAGCAGGAGGTATTGCTCAGGGAGCACCATCTGAAGATTAATGTTGTGGGCATATGCCGTTCCAAAATCATGCTGCTGAATCCCGACGGTATTAACCTGAACAATTATCGCGGGGAAATGGAACAGCAGGGTGAAAAAGCCGATATCGAGTTGTTTGTTCAGAAAATGAAATACCTGAATCTCAGAAACAGTGTTTTTATTGATTGTACCGCAGATGCCCACATCGCAGCAACCTATATACAAGTGCTTCATTCGTTTGTCTCTGTGGTTACTGCCAATAAAATTGCCTGTTCATCGGAGTACGCGCTTTACAACAGCCTGAAGAAAACAGCACGCGAGAAGAATGTAAAATTCATGTACGAAACCAATGTCGGAGCGGGATTGCCCATTATCAGCACCTTGAATGACCTCATCAGAAGCGGGGATAAGATCATCCGGCTCGAAGCGGTTTTATCGGGTACGCTGAATTTCATATTCAATACGATCAGCGAGGAGATTTCGCTCAGCAAAGCTGTTCAGATGGCTATGGATAATGGTTTCGCCGAGCCCGACCCACGGATCGACCTGAGTGGAATAGATGTGAAGCGCAAGCTTCTGATCCTGGCCCGCGAATCGGGTTATCCGCTCGAAAGCAATGATATTACCATTATTCCCTTTTTACCTGAATCCTGCTTTGAAGGATCCCTGAACGATTTCTGGGATGCGATTACCAGGTATGATGCATCCTTTGAAGAAAGGCGTAAAAAACTAATGCAGGAAAATAAAAAACTGAGGTTTGTTGCCCGTCTCGAAAATGGCAGCGCCCGGATTGAACTTGTCGAGGTAGGCATAACCCATCCGGCCTACCCCCTCGAAGGCAGCAACAACATCATCCTGATCACAACAGACCGGTATCATGAACAACCCATGGTCATCAGGGGTTACGGGGCAGGAGCTGATGTAACGGCAGCCGGTGTATTCGCCGACATTATCAGGGTGGCAAATGTATAAAGCAGGAATGGCATGATAAAAGCTGTTATTTTTGATTTTGACGGTATCATCATTGAATCGGAACCACTTTGGGTGGAAGCTGAAATAGGCGTATTCAAATCGGTGGGTATTGAGCTTACACCCGAAATGTGCAGGAAAACAACCGGGCTTAATACACAGGATACACTCGATTACTGGTATGGTATCTACCACTGGAAAAATAAAAGTGTATTTCAAGTTTATAAGGAAATTATGGAAGTCATGCAGGTCCTTATTCTGGAACGGGCCGATCTGAAGGAAGGCTATCTGGACGTACTGGAGTTGTTTGTGAAAAAGAAACTGCCCATTGCCGTCGCTTCTTCATCACCACTTAAACTCATTACCACGGCATTGAAAAAATTCCATTTGTTTGAGTTCTTTAAAATCATCAGTTCCGCCGAAAATGAGGCGCATGGTAAACCACATCCGGCGCTCTATTTAGGAGCAGCCAAAAAGCTGGGAATTGATCCCGTAAACTGCCTTGCTTTTGAAGATTCCTTTAACGGTGCCATCTCAGCCAAAGCGGCCCGTATGAAACTGGTCACAGTGCCCGACATTCACGACTTCCCGTCGACCCGCTTTGATTTTGCCGATCTGAAACTTTCTTCACTGAAGGATTTTAAGGAAAAACAATTCGAACAGCTCAATTCACTAAATTAGCCGCTTCATTTTTCATCCACATGACCCCAGAAAAGATACTGTATTATTCCACCAACGGGAATACCCGTAAAGTAAGTTTTGGTGAAGCCCTGCTAAAGGGACTGGCGCCGGATAACGGCCTTTACATGCCCGATCAACTACCCCTGCTGGATGCCTCTGTGCTTCAAAACTTAACCGGCAAATCTTTTCCGGAAATTGCCTTTGTCATTGCGCAGAATTTCCTTCGCGGAGAAATCGAAGAGGAAGAACTGCGTTTGCTGGCAAATGATGCCTACAACTTTCAAGTTCCCCTGGAAAAGGTGGTGGACCGTAAATACATAATGCGGCTCGACCAGGGCCCGACAGCTTCGTTTAAAGACTTTGCCGCAAGAATGATGGGGAGACTCATGCAGTATTTTCTGCAGAAACAAAACCGCGAATTGCTGATCCTCACTGCCACGTCGGGAGATACCGGCAGCGCCATAGCCAATGCATTCTATGGCCTCCACAATATCCGGGTGGTGATTCTGTTTCCGGAGAATGAAGTTACTCCGCGACAACGCAAACAAATGACCACATTGCGCCGAAATATCAAAATAATTTCGCTGCAGGGAAAGTTCGATGACTGTCAGGCGCTGGTTAAGGAGGCCTTCATGGACAGCAGTCTCTCGCACCTTAACCTGTCATCGGCCAATTCCATCAATATCGGACGTTTACTTCCCCAGTCGTTCTATTATTTCTATGCCTGGGCACAACTGGCCATACCCGGAAATCCCGAACCGGTAGTTTTTTCGGTTCCCTCCGGAAATTTTGGGAATATGATGGGTGGACTGCTGGCTAAAAGAATGGGGCTTCCTGTCAAAAAATTCATCATTGCCACCAATGAAAATGATGAAGTACCCGTTTACTGGCAAACCGGGAATTACACTACCATCGTTCCCTCGCGGAATTGCATATCCAGTGCCATGAACGTCGGACATCCCAGCAATATGGCACGGGTGATCGCTTTATATGGCGGAAGAATGGATGAAAAGGGAAATATCACCAAAGAACCTGACATCCGGAAAATGAGGGAGGATATATTTGCCGTAAGCATCAGCGACCAGCAGACTATTGCAGTAATGAAGGAAATTTACAGCAGGCATCGCGTTCTTACAGAACCTCACGGGGCTGCAGGATGGGCCGGATTGCTGGAATATTTCAAACAGAATCCCTCCGACAGTCACCACGATCAATTGGCGGTCAGCCTCGAAACTGCCCATCCGGCGAAGTTTCCGGAGGAGATCCGGTCTTTGCTGAATATCGAACCCGAATTGCCGGCTTCGATGGAGGGTTTGGACAAGCGTGAAGAAGAGTATGACAGCCTGGAGAACAACTATTCACTATTCCGGGATTACCTGAAAGCCCGGTACTAATTTTTGTTTATCTTGGCAGGTGATAACTTGATTTTACCACATGAAGAAATTACACGCGGTTTGTTCTGATCTTGAAGGGGTATGGGTTCCCGAAGTATGGATCAATGTTGCTGAAAAAACGGGCATCCCTGAACTCCGTTTGACTACCCGTGATATTAAGGATTATGATGAATTGATGAATTACCGACTGAAGATCCTGAAGGAAAAAAACCTTACCCTGCTGGACATCCAACGTGTGATCGCCACCATCAAACCCCTTCATGGAGCCCTGGATATGATCAACTGGCTCAAGAGAGTGACCCGTTTTATTGTGGTGTCAGATACTTTTGTGGAATTTGCCGATCCTTTGATGGATCAGCTCGACAGACCCACACTCTTTTGTCACTCCCTTGAAGTGTGTGCAAACGGTATGATCAGCGGCTATAATCTGCGGCAAAAAGACGCCAAGCGGGAAACGGTAAAAGCGCTTAAAAGCCTCAATTATGAAGTAATAGCCTTTGGTGATTCCTACAACGACATCAACATGTTAAAAGAGGCTGATCAGGGTGTACTTTTCCGTCCTCCGCAAAATGTGATCAAGGATTTTCCCGATTTTCCGGTGATCCACGAATACAGCGAACTAAAATGTTTTCTTGAGGCAAGGTTCTGACGGCCAAACCGGTTCCTTACGGTCAACCGACCGGTAAATCAGTATAGTTTAGGGTACTTTCCTGGATTCACCTCATGCATAATGGCATAAACTGCCTCGAAAACGTCTTCGGCGCTTGGATTTGAGAAATAGTCGCCGTCAGTGGAATAAGCCGGCCTGTGATCCTTTGCGGCCAAGGTCCGGGGTTCCGAATCAAGATACTTATAGGCCCCCTGTCCTTCA
The DNA here is from genome assembly GCA_963800645.1 of uncultured Bacteroidales bacterium. GTDB lineage: Bacteria > Bacteroidota > Bacteroidia > Bacteroidales > UBA10428 > UBA5072. The sequence goes on from CAWDBX010000010.1 coordinate 539,143, forward strand.
ATCACCTGCTGCAGCATGTAAGCCGTAGCTCCGCCGGGAACATCCTCATCAAAAAATAATACACGGTTCGTTTTCCTGATGGAGGAGGTGATCGTTTCAGTAAGGTCAAAGGGTATAAGGGTTTGGACGTCTATCAGTTCAACGCTGATGTTAAAATCCCTCAATTGCTTTACGGCGTCGAGGGCAATTCTTACACAGGAGCCATAGGTTACCAGGGTAATGTCCTCTCCTTCTTCGAGAATTTCGGGCATTCCAAGCAATACCTTGTATTCCCCCGGATTGTCAGGTTTAAGTTCCTTAAGCCGGTAGGCATTCAGCGGCTCAATGACCAGGGCAGGATCGCTGCCTTCCAGCAATGTATTGTAAAATCCTGCCGCCTGGGTCATGTTTCGCGGAACACAAACGAAAATTCCCCGAATTGAGTTTATGACCATGCTCAGGGGTGATCCTGAATGCCAGATGCCTTCGAGCCTGTGCCCCCTCGTGCTGATAATCAGCGGTATACACTGACTCCCTGCGGTGCGCCAATGGACCGTGGCCAGGTCATCACTCAGTATCTGGAGTGCATAAAGGAGGTAGTCAAAATACTGAATCTCAGCAATCGGACGAAATCCCCTCAGTGCTAACCCAATGCCCTTTCCGATGATGGCAGTTTCACGGATACCGGTATCAAAAATCCTGTATTCGCCGTATTTTTTTTGCAGTCCTTCGTAGGTTTGGTTAACCCCTCCGATATGTCCGACATCCTCTCCAAAAACCACCAGCAAGGGATATCTGGCAAACAAGGCATCAAAATTATCCCGCAGAACATCCCGCCCGGTTACCATTTCATCCGTTGTATACACTGGCTCTACCGGAGCAATGTTCAACGAGGACCGGTTGGTTTCGTTGTATAAAAAAGCGCTGTATTTTTCAAATCCATTGACCTTGCTATGGTCGATCCACTCTACCAGGCTATTCCTGAAGGTCTCCCGCTGCGGACAGTCTTTACAGACAAACCGGAGTATTTTCTTGGCCACACTGATATTGTCCTTGCGGATGGGATTGTGAATGTTCTTCAGGTTGGCGGTGTACAGTTGTATTTTATCAATATTTTCCCGCCGGCACATGCAGCTCTTGTTTTCGATGATGGCCAGCAGGCTTGCCTTTTCATGACGGATAATGGTCTGGTAATTATTCCATGCCTTTTCACGGGCAAGGGCTACTTCTTCATTTACGCCCAGTTCCAGTACCTCCAGTTCCTGGTTATTGGCAATGCCCTGGTCAATCATCCAGCTTTTCATCCTGACAATACAATCGTATTCGGCCTCCCAGGCCAACCGTTCAGTCGATTTATACCGTTCATGCGATCCCGAAGTGGAATGCCCGAGCGGCTGTGTCATTTCAGTGATATGAAAAAGAACGGGAACATGATCATGGCGGCATTTTGCAATGCCCTCCTCAAATATGTAGCAAAGGCGCGGATAATCCCAACCTCTTGCCTCATATATCAGCAGTCCGGTAGTGCTGTCACTTTTTTCAAAGCCACGGAGGGCTTTTGAAATACTGGCTTTAATGGTTTGTTTTGAAGTGGGTACGGATATGCCATATCCGTCATCCCAGATGGCTACGGCAAGCGGGATCTGCAATACACCTGCCGCATTCATGGTCTCAAAAAAATGTCCCTCGGAAGTACTGGCATCACCAATGGTTCCAAAGGCTACCTCATTCCCCTCGTGGCTGATACCTTGAATTTGCCGCAGTTCAGGGTTCTGTCTGTAAAGTTTGGAAGCCAGGGCCAGACCCAGCAAACGGGGCATATGACCGGCCGTAGGCGACAGATCGGCGGCTGAATTTTTCTGCTGCGTGAGGTCGAGCCATTCGCCGTCTCCGTTCACATTACGGGTGGCAAAATGATTATTGAATGATCTTCCTGCATTGCCCGGATTCAGCTGTTCATCGGTGGTACCAAAGAGCTGGGAGAAAAACTCTTCCACGGTCAGCAATCCGGCTGCCATCATGAAGGTTTGATCACGGTAATACCCCGAACGCCAGTCGCCATTTTTGAACTGCCTGGCATAGGCTATCTGGGCGATTTCCTTCCCGTCTCCAAAAATCCCGAATTTGGCCTTGCCCGTGAGCACTTCCTTTCGGCCAGTAATGCTGCATTGCCGGCTCAGCAAAGCCAGCCTGTAATCCCTTAGGATTTCAGCACGAAATTGTTCATAGTTGAGGGTTATGGTGTTTCCGGTTTCAGGGACAATCATTGTTCAAACATATTTCCGTTAATAACATCATAGGCCTGAGAATGTTCTGATCACAAGCCTTTGCAGGGTTAAATTTACGAAGAATTATCCGATCACCATGATGAACCTGAACCAAACGAATTGCTTTTTGTTGTAATTTTACAATCAATATTCTTATTAAAATGCTGCAACTGCTTGTCATTGTTTCTGCCCTTGTCGCGCTGTCGGTCCTCCTGCTGGGGATCAATATATTTGTTTTTGGAAGAAAATTTCCCGAAACCGAAGTGGGTAAAAATAAACATATGATCAGGCTGGGCCTTCGCTGTCCCCAATGTGAAGAAAGAAAACTCAACCAAAAAAGTAATCGGTTTAAGATGAACGGTAAATCACTGAAGCCGGACTGGAGTATATTGAAAGCCTAAGGTTTTACTGTAAAGAAAAAGCCCCGCTTGCCAGCGGAGCCCCTTCCTGAAGTAATAAACCTAAAATTAAACCTTGTGTGAAATTTTTAAGATGTTTGTTGCCTTATATAAGACATTTCTGACAGAATATTCACGTAAACCGAAAATCTGCCAGAAAATGCCCGGTCAATAATTTTACAATAAGAAACCCTGCTGGATCGTTAGATGTCAGGCAGGATATTTGCAGATTATACCACATGAATAATTTTTCACCATTGATGACTAATCTCCGAGTGGAAGGTAAAACATTGAAATTTTCAGCTTAATTTTGGTATCAATACGACTGTGGAATAGATTTTGATCAGTTATCCCTAAACCATTGAAGTATGCAAATCCGTTATGATTTCTTTCAGACCGAGAATACCCTCAGTCCTCAAAAGGGCAGGATTCTCATATCTGAACCTTTTCTGATGGACAATTATTTTAAAAGGTCAATTGTCTTAATTACGGAGCATTCCGAAGAAGGTACGGTGGGTTTTGTGTTGAATAAGCCGGTAAACATGAAAGTAAATGAAATAATGACCGATTTTCCGGACATTGATGCAGTAGTTTCGCTCGGGGGACCTGTGCAAACGAATACTTTGCACTATATCCATACTCTGGGTGATATTATTCCCAACAGCATGAAGATCATAGAAAACGTTTATTGGGGTGGAGAATTCGAGGTTATCAAGAGATTGCTGGAATCCGGCAGCCTGAACAATGAAAATATCAGGTTCTTCCTTGGATACAGCGGCTGGCAATCCAATCAGCTCGAAGATGAACTCAGCGATAACGCCTGGGTGGTTGCCGACATTCGTCCGGAAGAAATCATGACCCCCATGAATAAGTTCTTCTGGAATATCACCCTGAATCGTTTGGGTAAAAAGTATCAAATGTGGTCGAATTTCCCGGAAAATCCGCAGATGAATTAGCGCGGCCACAGGGTCTATCCGAGTGCCAAAAGCCATTTCGTTTAACTTGTTATCAGCGTTTTGGCCGATTTTTTTATAATACCTGCGTTGCCTGTAGGCTCCAATCCAACGGATCCCATCGATGGCATTGGTAACAAACACTTCTTCCGCATCATCCAGCGCAGCCGGGGTAAGATTGCTCTGATCATTGATCCGATAACCCGCTTCACCGGCCAGCCCTATAATCACTCTCCTCATGATGCCGGGGATACATCCCTGGTCTGTTCCCGGCGTAAAAATGGAATTCCCGCTGACCAGAAAAATATTTGAATCGATGGTTTCAACAATTCTGCCAGCTTCATTAAGCAATACGGTTGTGTCGATATTCTTCTTTCGCCCATCAATTCCTGCCAGGAGGTAGAGCAGCGTATGAGCGCTCCTTACCTGTGAAACCGGACCGGATGATTTGGTAAAACCTGTACAAATTTCAAGGTTTAAGCCCTTATCATTTAGCTCATAATAATCGCTGTCAAGCTTCTGGCTTTCCAGAATAAAGGAAATGCTTCCCCGGTCAGGGATAAATCCCTCCGCCGTATCACGGTAAACTGACAGCCTGATCGAAGCGCCACCGAATATCCTGTTTTTATTCAGAAGTTTTGAAATAAGCTGTCTGAGGAATCCCTCCGTCAGATAGGCAGGTATGTCCATGGAAAGAAGCCTCATGCTTTCAAACAACCTTTCCAGATGAAATCCGGTAAATTGAGGTTCTGTTGCATATGCGTGCAAATTTTCGTACAACACGTCTCCGTAACGGAAAGCTCTGTTTTGGGAGAACAGGAAAGGCTCTGAAGCTTTCAGGAAATCGCCATTAAAACATATGTAAACATTGCCGGCCATAAAAGCTTATGGTCTGTTTATCAGAAATTAAAGCTCAGCAGCTGACTAATAAAATAATGAATCAGCCGGTAATCAATAAGCAAAGGAAAAATAAAACCAAATAAAGCCCCTGTGAGATGCGCATCATGGTTGATGTTGTCAGCATCCCGCTTACTCATGAAATGCGAATACATGAGATAGAGAACCCCCATAATAATGCCCGGAACAGGCAGTATCCCATAAAAATAAATCTTTTCCCAGGGATTGAAAAAAATGAAAAAGAATATTACTGCCGAAACTGCACCGGAAGCTCCAACGGCATTGTACCATACATCGTCTTTATGCCGGAACAGGCTTACCAGTGAGGCTGTAACAATCGCCGAACAATAAAAAAGCAAATAAACCAGCCTGAACCAATGTTGCATTTCAGGTCCAAGAGCAGCTTTCAGAAAATTCTCCACATAAGGTCCGAAGAAGAATAGCACCAACATGTTAACAATGAGATGGGTCCAGTTGGCATGCAGAAATCCATGGGTCAGCAACCGGTAAAACTGCCTGCGGTGATAAACCTGGTATGGATTAAACTGTAACTTTAAAAACCAGTCGTGATTGCCAAATGCAGGTATTGAAATTAATGCCGTAAAGGCAATGAGTATATAGGTCATCATAAAATATTCGTATAGATCTAGTGTAAAATATTATATATCAATTCTTTCAATAAATCGCCTTCCGGGGCTGGTGATGCCCCCTTGGCCTTCAGGTCGTATTCCCGCAACCACGAGATGACCTGCCGTGTTTTAACCAGGGAAAAGCTTTTGGCTGCCTGCTGATATTCGGCGACAAAATAAGGATTAATGCCCAGCTCCCTGGCAACATTTTCCCTGCTTTTATCGGATAATGCATGATACAGCAATATCTTGCTGAAATAATAGAACAAGGATGAAATGGTCATCACAAAAGGATTATTCTTGGGATTATTGCTGAAATAACGGATGATCCTGTTGGCCCGAACAACATCGTGAGCCACCAACGCACGGTTCAGCTCAAAATTATTAAAATCTTTACTGATGCCAATATTCTTTTCAATAAGACCGGCAGTAATTTGTTTTGATCCTGACGGTAAAACAAGGATTAACTTCCCCAATTCATTGACGATCTTCCCGAGATCGTTACCGAGAAAGTCGACCAGCAGGGCTGCTGCTTTCTGTTCAATCTGATAACCTGTGGCAGATAAATAATGGCTTATCCAGGCGGGGACTTTATCATCACGCAATTTATCGGCCTCGAACAGGATGCATTTTTCTCCAAGAATTTTAGCCAGTTTGGTACGCTTGTCGATTTTTTTGTATTTATAGGCAAAAACCAAAATGGTAGAGGCCATTGGAGCAGAAAGATATTGTTCCAGACCATCGAGATTGCGCAGATGCTGGGCCTCTTTCACGATGATCAGCTGCCGGGAAGCCATCATGGGAAACTTTCTGGCCGCAGTAACAATATTGGCCATATCCGTGTCCCTTCCATACATTATTAATTGATTAAACGCTTTGTCCGCCTCGCTAAGTGCATTCTCCGCCAGATAATCAGTGATGACATCAATATAATACGGCTCCTCGCCCATCAGAAAATAGACCGGCTTAAATTTACCCGCTTTAAGTTCAACGATAATGTTTTCAAAAGTCATCAGAAAAATCGGATTAATGGCCCAATTACTTATATTTACTCCTGCAAATCCCTGCTATGGAACCGCTAAATTTACCAACATATTTATTCAGAATAAAGGAAGACCGGGGGAAAAAATACATTTTTGATGAAATCAGACGAAGATTTGTGCAACTGACTCCCGAAGAATGGGTTCGACAGCATGTGGTGAATTATCTGGTGCATGTCAGGAATTTTCCATTACAGCTCATATCGATTGAAAAGGGATTCAGCAATAACCGTCGCAAACTACGCTATGATTTGCTGGTGTTATGACCGCAAGGGTGAACCTTTGATGATTGTAGAATGCAAAGCGCCCGATGTGGAGATCAATCAGCATGTTTTTGATCAGGCCGGCCGGTACAATAACAAATACAATGCCGCTTACATGCTGATCACCAACGGGATAAAACATTACTGCTGCCTGATCAATAAACTGAACCGGCAGTACAGATTTCTGCAGGATATACCTGATTTTAACGAAATGAATCCCCGGGTTTAGCCACGGGAGAAAATCCTTCGGACCAATCCTTTAAAAGAAGGCTTGACCGGTTCATGCCCGTACCCATAGCCATAACCGTACCCATATCCATAGCCATAGCCATTTACACCAACCTTTTCATCGTTGATGATTATGCTAAGAGGTTTAATGTCGCGCCTTTCCAGATCATTCATGATGGTGGCGAACAGACTTTTTGGTGTAAAGTTTTGCCTTACCACTATTAATCTGATGCTGGCATATCGCAGCAAAAGCAGGGCATCAGAAACCAGGGCTACCGGAGGAGAGTCAATGAATACTACATCATAGCGGTTTTTCAGTTCGGCAAAAAGAACCGCTGTTTGTTCAGAAGAGATCAGTTCTGAAGGATTGGGAGGTATCGGACCTGAAGGTATTACATCGAGATTTTGAATGCCCGACGGAAAGATTATATCGTCCAGTCTCGAATTATGGCTCAGGTATCTGCTTAGTCCATCATCTGCTTCAATATCGAGGTACTGTTTTAACCTGGCTTTTCGCAGATCAAAATCAATAACCACCACTTTTTTCTGATTCTGGGCAAAAACAGTGCCCAGATTTACAGAGGTAAAACTCTTGCCTTCTCCCTTGATAATGGAAGTGACCAGCACAATATTCTTTCCCTCGCCATTTGGAAAGAATTGAAAATTGGTTCTCAGGGAGCGGAAGGATTCAGCAATAAGGGAGGAAGGATGTTCGTTCACCACCAAACTGGTTTTATGGGTGTTATGAATGATGTGCCCGATCACGGGGACCTCGGATACAGCCTGTATTTCTTTCTTATCCAATATTTTATTGCGGAAGAAATCCCGGAGATATACCAGGGCTGCAGGCAGGAATAATCCCAGCAGCAGTGCCACAATGTAATTCATTCGGGGATTTGGGGTCACCTGAACATAGTCGTCCGGTGAGGCGCGGTCAAGGACTTCGTTTGACGGGATATTGGATGCTTTGGAAATCTGTACTTCAGATCGCTTGGTGAGCAGGTAAGTATAAATGGCGTCGTTGAGTTTGAATTTCCGTTCAATGATAAGCAATTCCCGTTGACTCTCCGGCAGTTTGTTGATGGTAGATTCAATGGTGGCAATCCTGGTATCGATATCCTTCAGTGAAATATTGGAGGCATTGATGATGTTATCGATGTTCTCGAGCAGTTTGGCCTTGGTATCAGCTATCTTGACTTCAAGAGAGCCCAGGTAGGGATTGTCCTTAATGGAATTGAATGACATTTCCGTACGTTCGGCATACAACCGGGTAAGTTCAATGATAAGATTATTCAATAGCGGATCGTTAATATCCATGGAGGAAGGTGCAATAAGATCATCCACCCGGTTATTCTTCAGCAGGTATTCACGGAGGTAACTGTAGTATTTCGATTTGACAATAAGCTCGGCCTGTTGATCCTGCAGGTTTTCCATCTGCTCATAGGTTTGCTGAGCCTGAAAGTCGATATTGGTGATTCCCCTGGCTGTTCTGAATCGCTGCAGTTTATCTTCGGAATATCTTAACGAATCAGTAATGTCCTTAAGCTGATCGTCAATAAAAGTAATGGTTGACAGGGCAATCCGGTCATCCCGTTCAATTCCTTTGGCAAGAAAAACTTCCGTCAACTTATTCAGGTAATCAACTCCCTGCTGTACGTTGCTGCACCGAACCGACATCTGCAAGATGGAGGAGTTCTTGGTTGCCTCAATTTCATTAACCCTGAAACGTCCTATCAATTGGCCGATACTGTTGAACTGAAAGGAATACTTCCTGTGATCTCCAATTTGCGGCATCATTTCAAAATTCGGAAGAATCCTGAACCGGCAGAATTGATTCCCGCTCAGATCACCAAATGAAATCGTGTCGGTGAATTCAAATACAGGTATCAGCCGGGTGTTCTTGCCGGACTGAAAGTTATACCCCGTTACATTTTTAGCAGAGGCCTGGATGTTCATCAGGGTATCATTCAGGAAGTTCAGGTCAAACTTCAACCCCAGGGGCTGTTCAAACAAGCTGTCAATTTCAACGATGAAAGGGGTGTCTTTATATAATTCAGCTGCCTTTAACCTGTCTTCCCGATAATAGGAAACGTAAAAATCGAGATCTTGTAAAGCCCTCTCTGTAAGGGCCTTTGATTGCAGAATACCAATTTCATTCTGCAGCTTATACGGATTACCGTAAAGGGAAGCTCCGACAAAATTCTGCGGGTCCAGCGGATTTTCCTCGTCTCTGATGAGCAGAAAGGCAGTTACTTTGTAAACCGGCGTGGTATACCGGTTAATCAACATGGCTATGAGTAAAGCAACTGTCACGAAAGCGGCAAAGTAATACCACTGCCGAAAGCACTTGACGAGAAATGCCTTTATATCAATAGAATCATCAGCATCAAAATTAACGTATCGTTCATCCGTCATTGCCCGTTCTCTCCTATCCGATTACGATGTCAAACAACACGGTCCGCTAATCCAAAAATATACTATAACCAAGCAATACTGTGGAAATTAGCACCAGAATGGTTTCATACGGGAACCGGGGATATGCCCATGATTTGGCATTCAAAGGTTCGATATAAAGAATATCATTGGGCTGTAAATAAAAATATGGAGATTCCAGTATCTTGTTATCTGAGAGATCCAGCATAACCATATTTGAACCTACCTGTGATTGTCTGACCAGCTTCACTTTTTTGGGATTTCCGAAATCCTTAAATCCGCCTGCCAGTCCAATGGCCTGAAAAAGGTTGATCTGATCGCGGTATACCGTGTAACTTCCGGGATCATTCACCTCACCGATAACAGCCACTTCGAAATTAACCAGCTTTACTACTGCCGTTGCCTCCTTGAAATATTCGTTCAGCGTTTTCTGTATCTGTTCTCTCACTTCGGTTACCGTAAGTCCCTTTACGTACATTTTATCCACAAAGGAGAAATTGATGAAACCAAATTCATCCACAGAGTAGCTCTTTAAATACAGATAGGTCGGATTCATCAGGTCAGGGAAATCTGTTTGAAAGAACTTGCTGGTTTTGGGATCAACACTATATACTTCAATGTACAAATAGTCCCCAACCTGTAAACGATAAGTAATGTTCTTATTATTGGAGAATTCCGTGGCAGCTTCTTTAGCTGTTCTTTCCTGCAACAATTTGACCTTATTCTGCGATATGCAGGAGGAAAACAATATCCCTGAGATCAGCAGCAACATTGCGCCAAGTTTAATGATCTTTATTGTTTGAATTTTCATAGCCAAGTTATTTTAGTGGTTAGAGTCTTATCTGTTTTCCTGAACTGCCTGGTAATAGGTGATTTTTGCAGCACGTTTGTAGGGAACAATAAATGCTTTGGCAACGTTGCTGGCCTGTTTGAATTGTTCTGCCAATTCAGGCGAATTTCCGGCCTTCAGGTGATACTTATACCAGCCATCCTCATGAATCACCGCAACGGGTTCAGATCCGCTGTAAATCATCTGCAGTTCCTCCAATTTCATGGCCGTTCTGGAGGCTGCAATCTGCAAATGATATTCAATTTCGTCAATATTTCCTTTACGTCCCCTGGCTTGAACTGTCCTTTCCAGTTCCCTGCTCACCTTCACCGCTTCGGCCAGGTTTATTTTCGTTCCATTTTCATAGGCCACGATGAATGCACCTGAAGTAGTAACATTTTGTATAATCTGCACAGCATCGGAATACAACCTGACGCCCATGAATTGATATTTATACCAGCCATCCTCAAAAATCATTTCCACAGGATATTTTCCGGGATAGATCTTTTCCAGCTGTCCGATGGTAAGGGGATTCCTACTGGCAGCAACCTGAATCCGGAATATAAGACCTGCAGGAGTTTTTTGCTCACCAACCGGCGTATAGGCAGGAGCAGGTTTAATCTCGGCAGCCGCTGTTCCGGGGGTAAATTTGGTGCCCTTGCGATAGGCCACTACAAATGCATTGGTTAATCCGGTTGATTTGCGGAACTTGCTGGCTTCCTCATAAGTATCAAAATCACCAACTGAATATTTATACCAACCGTTTTCGTTAATCATTTCAACGCCTTTATTCCCGTAATACATCTTGCTCAAAGCCCTTTGGGAAAGCTCGGAACGGTTTGCCGCCAGCTGCACACGGTAGATAACCTCCTCGTCGGCGGGTATCATATGTCCTACGTTTTCATCGGTTATTACCCCGATTTCTGCATTTTCCGTTCCGGCCGGAACCTTTTGTTCTGATGGCAGGACTTCCGTAATCTCCTGCAGGGTATCTGCTTCCGTGGCGAAAGCTGATGTGGTTTCCACAGCTCCGTGACCATAGAGATACTCATACCACAACTGCAATATCGTGTCGGTGTCAAAAGAGGTGATGCCGGCAATCTGACCGGTAGACAAGGTAGTATCTATAAACTGACCCGAGGTGATATAACGATTATACCTTTCCATCATCACCGGATCAAGGGCCACCTGTCCGGGAAGGGTGGTTTCAGGCGAAACAGAGGCCACAGGGGCCGCTGGCGTGGAGATAAAAGTGTCTTTAACGGCTGCCTGGCCCTCAGGCATTGCCGGAATCTCTTCCTGTGCCGGAGTATCCCGGGAGGTTGTTCCCTCTATGCCATAATAGATCCCCAGCGCCGTAAGCTGTTTTTGAATGGCCTGTATTTCAAGATTATCAGCCTCGGTGAGTTTTTCCACTTTGGCATAGCCCTCGTCCATCCTTTTGGCATCGATTCTGTAACTGGCTGCCTGGAAGTAGTTATCACTGGCCTGTTCATCAAGCAGTTTTGCATTAAGATAATCCGATTCCTGACCAGCATGGGTATTCCAATAATCATCGAGGTACTTCTTGTATACCGTGAATTTTATTTCATTGCATTTTTCATATAAAGCTGAGGCCTGCACCTGCTTCTCCCGTGCCTGATCTTCGAGTTGTCCGGTTTTTTTTGTTACGGCCTTCTCATCCAGGTCAGGATCGGCCTGCACAGAAAATACTTCCATGTTTAACCGGTTGGCCTCTTCGATAAGCTTGTCAGCATCATCCTTATAGGCATCCGCCTTCATCAGTTTTTTAAGATCTCCGCTCTCAATAACAGGTCTGATGGCGGTTTCATCCTGGGCAAGAAGTTTTATAGGGGTAAAAAGCAAAAGGAACAAAACCAGAAAAGGAAATCTGATTGCCCGATTGTTGTATTTGCGGTGAGATAACAAAATAACGTTTAATTATTTATCGAAGATATATAAAAGAATTTTAAAATTAAAGGACCTGAAAAAAGTCAATTTTTAATTAATTGGTTATTTGATCGCCGGGATTAATCAGCTGAAGCAAATACTCTTCGATATACCCTCCCGGAGTTTTTATCCAGTCGGCTTTACATCCTGATACCCTGAATCCGCATTTTTTGAAAAGCCCCATGCTATCTTTGTTCCCTTTGGTAATATTACAATATAATTGATGCAATTGCAACGTATTGAAACTGTAGTCAATGAATTTTCTAAGGGCTGCCGATGCATATCCCCTTTTCCGGTCGGATTTATCACCGATAAGGATTCCCACACCCGCCCGGTTGTGGTAGGGATCAAAATCGAACAGATCGATGGTTCCCACGGGACGTGACTGCAGGATGCCATTTCCCCGTACGTCGATCATCAGCCTCAGCTGCTTCACCTGGTAAATATCGAGATGTGCGTTTTCTATGTATTTCTCCAGTATGTATTTGGAAAAAGGAGTGTAAGCATTGCTCACATGCCATATTTCAGTGTCATTTTCCCATCGGTACAACACATCAATATCCGAAGGTTCCGGAGCACGCAAAACGATCTCATATACAGCCTGCTTCGTCATGCTTATGAGCGTAATGTCCGGAGAACCGGCTTTGTAACAATGGCAGTGATCATATCAGGGAGCAGGTTTAATGGAGATCAGGGTTACCCTGACAATATCTTCTGAAGATTCACCCGCAGCATTAATTTTCGAATAGTAACCGGATGTGCCATTGCTCAAGGGAACAAAACCGAGGTTATCGGAGGTATTGTTGATCGGGGATCCTAAATTCACCGGCTCTACCCAGTTTTTCCCGTCTCTTGACGTAAAGAATATATCGAATCCCCCCATGCTGTAGTGACCTTTTGAGCTGAAGAAAAGGGTTTTGTTATCATTTGCAGGACAAGGACTAACTTCATCAAACGGCGTATTGATGACATCGCCGGCATTTTTGGCCTTACCCCAGTTTCCGTTTTTGTCTTTCAGGCAAAAATAGATATCCGTTCCGCCTTCGCCTCCCTTTCTGGAACTGGCAAACCAAAAGGTTTGTCTGTCAGCGGAAATACTTCCCCAGGTCTCATCTGCCATGCTGTTAATATTACTGTTCAGCGGTACAGCCTTGGTCCATGAGGAAGCCTGGCGGTAAGAAACGTATAAATCACTGTTTTCCAAGCCCTTCTTTATCAGGTACAATTCTTTCCCGTCCATGGAAAGACTTACGGGATAAAAATCGCCATCAGAACCTACCATTGGATTAAGATTAACTGGCCGGCTCCAGGTATCACCTGTTCTGGAGGAGAAGAAAATAGCATCGTAGAATTTGAGCCTCCGGATAAAGACCATGGATTGCTCATCAGCCGAAACAACCGGATATAATTCTGAAGCCGTGGTGTTGATGACCGTGTCCAGAACAAGCTCTTCATACTCTACAGGGCTGTCAAGGATAATTTTCGCTCTTTCGCATGATTTGATTTCATTCTCCACAATGTTTACATTGTAGTTGCCATAGTAAAACGGAGAATTTACGAATGTTCCATAAGCGTTCAGGGCATCCTCCAGCCGGTTGCATACCCGGTAAACATTTCCCAGGTAAAACCAGGCATGCAGGGGTGCATTGCTTTCTTCAAAGTCCCTGTCACGATAATTTTTCTTCGCAACGGTATGTTTGACAGCCATCTCAAAACAAGGGTATAGCCTGTGCTTCACTGCCGGGAATGTTCATATAACATTCCCCCAGTTTGAAATTGTAATGGGCATTATCCGGATGGGAATCAACTACCTTCCTGAAGTAGTAGGCCGCCTCTTTAAAGTCTCCCCGTGCAAAAAAGAATTCACCTTCCTCAAAGGATTCCCTGATCTCATCCTTAGTTTGGGCATGGACAAAGGAAATTAACGGGGTAAGCAGAAAAACAAAAAAAATAGCACGCATAACAAGGTTATTCCCTGAATTTAAGTTGCTCTGGTATGGCTGGCATTTTGATGATGATGATGTTTTCATCAACGCTGATAATCTCATATTCGACCCTCCTGTTCAATCTGCGTCCTTCGGGATTGTCAGATCCGTCGGGATTTGAATTGATCGCGGCAAAGTTCTTTTCACCCAGACCAAGGGCTTCAAGCCTGCCTTTATCAATACCCTTGCCGGTTAAATACTGCAATACGGTTGTTGCACGCTTTTCTGACAATTTCAGATTATACTCTGCCGGCCCTCTGGCATCTGCATGTCCAATTAATCTTACACGAACAACCGGAAAATCGACCATTAACTGAACTACTTTTTCGAGCTGCTTCCTGCCTGCATCGGTAAGTTCAAAATGATCAAATGCAAAATACACCGGGTCCAGTTCAATTTCCTTAGGAGGAGCTTCTGTTTTAGCCGGGCCGACCGGCTGATCAACCGGTACTGTTGGTTGCGGTGGTTCAGGTTTCTCCGGTTCTGCAGGTTCGGCAATCTCCGCAGGACTTACCTCAGCCACAACCGGAGCTGCCGGTGTCGGTTTTTCCGCGAAAAAATCAGCAAGAAGCTCCGGCAAAGGTTTATCCTCGTCCGGTTGTACCGCGTAAATATCTTCCTTGCCCAAACCTCCTTCCCGGATCAGGGAAATATAACCTACCCGGGCATTTTGCCAGGGATAGAAGAAAAGATCATCATCGGTGGTGTTGATCGGATAGCGGATGTTTTCAGGTTTGGACCACTGACCCGAATCATTGAGTTTGCAAACGAAAATATCATATCCACCCATGTTCTCATGTCCCTGAGAACTAAAATACAGCATACTGTCATTCTCGGTAATGAAGGGCGTATCTTCGTTTAATGCGGTATTAATTACAGTGCCCAGGTTCACTGGCACTCCCCATTGACCATTACTCTGAAGCTGGGATTTATAAATGTCCATATCGCCAATTCCATCTTTCCGGTTACTCGTGAAATAGAGCGTCTTCCCGTCACGAGAAATGGAAGCGTGTGATTCCCAGTATTTGGTATTAATATCCTGACCTGCAACAGGTATGGATTTCGACCATTTGTTATTGCTGAAATTGCTGAAATAAATATCACTGTTAAAGGCATCCTCCCGGGTTATAAAGAGCTGGGTTCCGTCAAAGGATACGGAGGTGACATACTGATCTCCGTCAGACTGAATCTGTGGGGTGATATTTATTGGTGAAGACCATCCTGCAGGTGTGTACCTGGAAAAATATACGGCATCATAAAAGGGTAACTCGTTCATATACAGTAATGTCTTGCCATCGCCTGATATGACCGCTTTAAAATTCGAGGAGTTTCCATTGACAGAATCACCGAGATTGGTTATTCTGATTTTCCAGGGATTTTCCATAAACCTGAGCGCGGTATTGCAGGCGGTGATCTGCTGATCTGCATATTTGATCTCTTCGGAAGAGCCGGCAATCTCCTTATATTTATTGTAAGATTCAATGGCCTTATCGAGGATATTGTTAACCCTGTAAGCGTTTCCCAGAAACAAATAGGCGTCAACCGGGGCATTTACTTCCTTTAGCGAATTGCCTTTATATTTTGGAGAAACACTCCTGACAGCTTCAAGCAGATGGTTGATGGCCTTATCTTTCTGGCCTGGCATGTTGAGGTAGCAAATACCCATCTTGTAGTTAATATTGGCATTTTCTTTATACCCATTGTTATAAATCTCCAGGTAATCATACAAAGCATCGGGATATTCCTCCTCGGCAAAGAAGTATTCTGCATCTAAAAAATACTCTTTTAGTTCAGCCTGATCTTTTTCCTGTGCCGATAAAGGTGCTATTACCAGAAAGATGAAAGTCAGAAACACGGCTGTTCTCATGTGCAGAGGTTTTAGTTATAACAAATTTAATCATTTAACAACTGGTATGCTAAAATTAACCGTTCTAAATAGCAAAGGCCTCAGTATCCTGAAATATTATTTGATTAATAGATTTTCCGGTACATCCGTATATTTTTTAATGATAAGTTCCGGCGGTGCATTGGTTAAAACCAATTCTACCCGTCGGTTAAAACTTCTTCCTTCCGCATTATCCGTCCCGTCATCATTTAAGTTTATGGCTACCGGGGCTTTTTCACCAAAAGCATTTACAGAAATTCTTTCCTTTGCTGTGACCCTGGGCTTCAGATAATCCTCAACCGCCCTGGCACGTAATAAGGAAAGCTTCATATTGTAGCTTTCCCTGCCCCTGGAATCCGCATACCCGTTTATCTGGAGGATTAATCCGGGATATTTCACCATCATCTGTAAAATCTCATCCAGAAACAACTGATATTTTTCATCGAGCTTACTCCTGTCAAAGGCAAAACGAATGTCCTTCAGGAGAAATGAGTCGGCGGTCGCCCTGGTATGAACCGTGATATCTGCCTGGAGCAATAGTTCGTTGTGTGGAAAATAGTCGGGAATAACCAGGTCCTTGCTTAACAATGAACCGGTTTCATTGCTGAAATCCAGCCTGTATGCCCCGCCGGGAAGCTTTTGTCTGAAAGAGCCATCCGGTTGCAGCGACTTTACTGCCAGGGTATCGTTTGCGTTATTATTGGTAAAAGTAACGGAAATGTTCCGGGGATCATATCCTGCTTCAGCCTGCAGGTTAACTTTACCAATGATGGCAAACCTGGCAGGATTGCCGAAAGAACTGATCTCATAACGCAAAATATCCTGTCCGGCCAAAGAGGGGGAATAATGCGACTGATAGGCAATATTTCCTGTTCCCAGGGGGAAAAAGAAAAGATCATCATCGGTGGTATTCAGCGGATATCCTACGTTCACCGGTGGCAGCCAATTTCCGTCACCGTCCAGCGAAGAGGCGAAGATATCATATCCTCCCATATTGTAGTGTCCCTGAGAACTGAAGAACAACTTTCTTGAGTCTGACGAATAAAAGGGGATTCTTCATTGTACGGAGAATTGACCAGAGGTCCGAGGTTTTCCGGTGGCCCCCAATCTCCGGCAGGTAAAAGAAGTGTACGGTAAATATCAAGTCCTCCAAAACCTCCCTGTCGATCGCTGGTAAAATAAAGGTACCGGCCATCGGGAGAGGGTGAAGCGTGGGTCTCATTAAACCTTGTATTGATATGCCCGTTTAACCTGCGCAACTCGCTCCAGTGTCCGTCTTCAAAGGACGCCGTATAGATCTCCCCGCTGTTGTAAGGGTCGTAAGAGGTCAGATACAACCGGGTTCCATCGGCCGACATGCCGGTCAGATAATGGTCGCCATCTGATTTAATCTCCGGTGTCAGATTTTCAGGAACCTGCCAAAGCGTATCTGTCTTTACGGCGTGCATAACCGCATCATAGAATTTAAGCTGATTCATGTAATACAGCACCTTTTCATCCGAAGTGACCAGGGGATTGAAATTCGACACCTGCGAATTGAGAATGTCCGGCAGCGTGTCCACGGTGAACTTTGCGGGAGAAGCCATAAGCTCCCTGGCATATTTACATCTCTCGATGTGGTATTCCGCCAGGGCCCTGTTGTCCTTATCCACATCATCGACGGTTTGGAGAAAGTCATTAAAACAGTCGGTGGCTTTGTTAAAATCGTTGTTCAGCCGGTAGGCAATTCCCAAATATAAAAGTGCTTTTACCGGAGCATATTCCTGTTCCAGCAAACTATCGGAATGATTTTTTGAAATCTTTTGGGCGGCTTCCTTTAAATAGGGAATGGCCTTTGTCTTCTGCCCCTGAATATTCAGATAGCACTCCCCAATCTTGTAACTGATGTTGGCGGTGGAGAATCCCTTTTCCTGCAAAGCCAGCAATACCGGCAGGGCCTCGGTGTAATCACCGGCGTACATGTATTCAAGAACATCGGCATACAGGTCGGCGGGACTGGGTACGATCTTTTGTCCTGAGCCTTGAAAGGACGCTGTAAGAAGCAGAAATATTACAGCTATCAGTTTATTCATTCTTCCGCTTTTTTCTCAATATAAATAGGATCAGGAGCGCAATGATAATGGCATTTACAACGATCAGAGAGGTTACCAGGGCAGGTTTGTTCATACCCGAAAACCAGCCAAGCCTCTGATCACCTTCGCCGATATCAGGTCCTTTTCTGAGTAACATCTTGAGTAGTATCCGGAGCAAATCGCGCTCGGTATATTTGAATTCATCAGCAACCGACAGCAGGTACTGCATAACCTCAAGAGGTCTTGAGAACTGGTCAGTATTGGTTGCCTCAATAGCACTTGTAATGCGCGAGTCCCCGAAACGAATAAGCATTTCAATGAATTCCCCGATACTTTTTGGATCAATGATATCAATCAACAACTGATAAACCATTTCCCGATTAAAATCATGAAACTGCGATTGGTTAAGCAGATAATCCACCAGTTCTTCGAACGTATTGATTTCCAAATTCCTGATATCAATTTCCTGTAAAAATTCCTTCAGACTGCCGGTTGCTTTATACGCCAGCATTTTCCGGAACAGATCAACATAATAATAGGGATCTTTGCGAATTTTTTCGATATTCTCCAACAGTTCCCTTCTGGAATAGCCCCTTAATTCGGATTGTCCCAACAGGTAGGAAATGAGTTCATAGGAATTCCTGACCTGCTGCTTTTCCAAATTGAGATCCAGCAAGGTTTGCTTGAGGCTGTCGGAGGATATGAACAGCAGACCCTGGGAAAGAAAATGGACATCAATATCCATGGCAGCTTTCTTGAGCGCTGCATCAAGCTCTGAGAGCGGAAACACTTTGTTTTCTGCAGCATTCATGATAAAATCAGCAGCTGCACGGGTATTGGGAAATTTTTCCCAGTCTTGCTTCATCTGTCCGAGGAAATTTTCCAGATCGCCGGTGGAATAGGATTCCATGAGTTCAATAAATGCAAGCGGATCGCGGTTGAGTTCCGCAATGCGATAAAGCGCTTTGCGGAGCTCATCGATACTGTAATTGCTTTTGGGTGCATTGTTATAAAGATAATCCGCGAGTGCTTCCGAAGAATAGATATTGTTGGTGATAAAGTCAAGGTTGCCCAAAGCTTTTGTTAAGCTATCCTCTGAATAGTCGAGAAGTTCGTTATAGAAAAGATTCAGATCTTTCTGTGAAAGGAATCTGGCCATTAAGGCTTCCACTTCTTCCTGGGTAAATCCATTTTCATCAGCATGCTGCATTAAATAATCATAAAGATCAGCGATCGATTCGAATTGTTTTCCCCGCAGATCAAGGCTTCGAAGAAATTTCTCCAGATTTCCCTCTGCCAGGTCCGTTATTCCCATGTACCGGTCAGCATCTGAAAGAACAGATTCCCGGCCAGGTGTTGCCGCCGCCATGGCAACAACCGATGGGGTGTATACCACCGTTACTTCACGGGTAGTGCTGTTTCCTTTAGCGTCTGTAAGGGTAAAACGCAAAACATTGGTGCCTGGCTCAGGGGTAAGCATATAAACAAAGCGCCTGCGCCTGATATTAAAATCTTCCGTATTTTTTAGTTCTCCGTTTACCAGGGTCTCTACCTTGAGCGTCGTATTTCTCTCGAGATCAAGCTTGATGGGAATCGATTCGTTGGTGGTAACCTGATAACTTGTGGCAGGGATGATCATCTCAGGGCCTATAACCGGTTGCATTTCAGCAACCGGGGCAACCTCACCGGCAGTGACCGACGAAGCAGATGCCTTGAGCAGGGAGGAGTGGGCAATGATATTGGATGGATTATTCAAAGGGATGAGGATCTTTTCAATGTTGTCATGGATATCCTTGCCCTTGATCTGCAGTTCAAATTCACCTGAAAGGGCATCCAGCGTGTAGGTCCCGTCGGGATTAAGCTTTGACTGATCAATAACTTTGCCTGTTCTGGTATTCAGCAGGGTAGCTGTAAATTCGCGAATAATCAGGGCTTACCTGTCCTTCCACCCGGGTTACGCCATTGAGTATGAATTTTCTCGGATGCAGATCCGTAAAAACCTCAAGTTTGTAAATATCCATCATACCATAGGAATCCGCCGGATCATATTTGGCATAGTAAGCATAAGCCCCATCACGCAGCGGCACAAAAAAGAGATCATCCCGGGTGGTATTCAGCGGATAACCGGCGTTGAGAGGTTTTGACCATTGTCCGTTATCCAATCTGGTACTGTAAAAAATATCATAGCCCCCCATGTTATAATGGCCAATCGAACTAAAATACAGGGTATTGCCATCATCTGTCACAAAAGGAGTGTCTTCGTTATACTTCGAGTTTATCACGGGTCCCAGATTAATGGCAGGCCCCCAGTCGCCGCTTCTTGTTCGTTCGGATTTATAGATATCGAGTCCTCCATAACCCCCGTCACGGTTGCTGGTGAAATAGAGGGTTCTCCCGTCTTTCGACAGTGAAGCATGTGATTCCCAATATTTTGTATTGATGTTACCGTTTAATTTTTCCAGCTTGGACCATTTGCCATTGCGGTATTTGCTGACATACAGGTTACCGTCGAAATTATCACTCCGGTAAACGAACAATTCATCTCCGTTATAGGATAGGCCGGTGGAGTAAGAATTGCCATCCACACCAAAGGAAGGGGTAAGATTGAGGGGCTCTGTCCATTTGCCATTGTCTCTGCGGCAATAGAACACCGCATCATAAAACTGAAGCTTCCGGGTAAAGACCAATACCTTTTCATCACCTGAGATTAATGGATTAAGTTCCTCAAACCGGTCATTGATACCCTCTCCCAGGTTCACCGATATAAAATACATGGGATTCTTTTGTTGATCGGCAGCCACCTTGCAGGCAACAATTTGTTCTTCTACCAGGGCAGCGTCATAGACCACGGGATCCAGTATCAGCTTGAACTGTTCATATGCTTCAACGGCCTTATCCAATTTGTTATTCGACCGGTAGGCATCCCCCAGATAATAAAAGGATTCGGGCGGTGAACGCCTTTCTTTATGGCTGTTGGTTTTGCAATCAGGACTAATTCCCTGAACCGCCTTTTCGAGATAGGCGATGGATTTCTGAACCTGGTATACATCATTCAGGTAACAAATGCCGATTTTATAATTAATGTTATAATTTTCAGGATCCATTTGCAGAATTCTCTGGTACAGGGGCAGCGCATCCTTGTATTCCTCAAAAAGGAAATAGGATTCCGCTTCAACAAATATCTCTTTCAGCTTTTCTTCGCCCTGACCAAAGGCAACTTTGGAAAGTATTAACAAACAGGTAAAAACAATAATGGATGGTCGCAAGGTTGTTTTGGATCTCATAGCTTTTGGTCTAACAAAACAAATTTAAATAATTAAAAACAATTTATAAATAATTATCAATAAGTTATGGCAGCCTATTTATTAACCATTTGTTAAGAACCATTTATTATCAGGCGGTTGAGATGTTGATTGACAAAGATCCTTCAGAAGTATTTCAGCAAAAGATCACACCATCCTGCCCGTATCAAAATTTTCGAGATACCAGGCGATCCTGCTCAGGAAGCTGCCGCCCAGGGCACCGTCGATTACACGGTGGTCATAGGTTAAGGAAAGCATGGTAATGTCCCGGACTGCCAGTCCGATTTCCGTGCCGGTTTTTACTGCCCAGGGCTTTTTTGTAATGGTACCCACCGCCAGGATGGCTGACTCAGGTTGATTGATAATCGGGGTTCCGGTAAGATTATTGTATTGTCCGATATTGGTAATGGTGAAGGTTCCGCCCTTAATTTCTGCAGGGAGAAGGGAATTATTCCTTGCCCTTTCGGCCAGATCAGTGACTTTCCGGGCAAGACTGCCAAGGCTTTCACGATCAGTATTTCTGATTACGGGGACAATCAGGTTGCCATCTGGCAAGGCCGTGGCAAATCCTATGTTGATATTTTTCCGGATAATGATTTGCTCACCCGACGCAGCGACGTTGATAAGCGGAAAATCCTTCAATGCAAGGGCCACCGCTTCCAGAAACAGCGGTGTAAAAGTGAGTTTGGCCTGCTCCCGCTGATAAAATTCCTCTTTGTGCTTTTCGCGCCAGGCCACCAGGGGTGTTATATCTGCTTCCAGAAAGGAAGTTACATGCGGCGCAATTCTTTTTGATCTCACCATATGTCCGGCGATGAGTTTGCGCAAACGTCCCATTTCAATCACCTCGTCCTCAGGCTCAGCAACAGGATCGTCTGTGGTTTGACCGGGTGTCTGCGACATTTCGTCACCGGCAGCACCAGGTTCAAAAGAAGGTGCACCCGGACGACCTGCCTGGATATACCTGTTGATATCCTCTTTGGTAATGCGTCCCTCCAAACCGGATCCCTTTACCGTCCGCAACTCGGTCAAAGAAATCCCGCGCTGTTTGGCCAGCATACGAACCAGCGGGGAAACCTGCACATCCTCTGTTTGACCAGGTTGCGGATTATGATGCCGTTTTTCACGAACGGATATCATCTCCAAAGGCAGCCGCGCAGGTTTAATGCCATGATCAGCCTGAGCGCCGGAGGGTAAACTGTCCTCCTCCGCCTGAGCGGTTTCTATCAGTGCGATCACCTCTCCAACCCTGGGAATCTCACCCTCCTGGTATACCAACCTGACCACCGTGCCTTCCACCGGTGATGGGATCTCGGAATCAACCTTATCCGTAGCAACTTCCACCAGAGGCTGGTCAGGTAGTACATGTTGCCCGTTCGAAACAAACCACCGCGTAATGGCAGCCTCTATAATTCCCTCACCCATTGCGGGCAATACCAATTCAAATCTGGCCATATTTTATATTATCATTACCTGATACATTGCTGGATAAAACAGCCGGCCTGCGTCCCAACTGCCTGAATCCCTTAATAATAATCTGCAAATCGTGGATTATCCGATAATCCTTTGCGTACAACAGGTTCAACTGATCACTGGTTTCACTGTCCCCCTTGGTGACTTTATGAAGATCAAAGGGAGAGAGGATTCCGGGCCTGATCCTGGGCAGTTCGTGATGATGACCCCCGATAGACTGGTGGTATCCCACCCATGAGGAAATCCCGGCCAAAACATGGAATATGTTGCGGAACATTCCGACGGGTGTCTTGATCAGAAACAGCCATACCGGCCAGATTACCAGAAAAACAAGCGAAAGCAGGATGTCAAATATCCGCTTCTTTCGCCTGTTCAAAAGCCTGGACAATGTATTCACATGCAATATATAAAGTTCACCCGTCGCATCATTTGAATTGCTGCCGATAACCGACAAGCTCTCAGGAGGCGCAATCTTAAAATCGATGCCGGAATCGGTAAAATGAAGCATCGTGCCGATGATTTGCCGTGAGGTCAT
The DNA here is from genome assembly GCA_963800645.1 of uncultured Bacteroidales bacterium. Taxonomy (GTDB): domain Bacteria; phylum Bacteroidota; class Bacteroidia; order Bacteroidales; family UBA10428; genus UBA5072. The sequence goes on from CAWDBX010000010.1 coordinate 562,261, forward strand.
GTTGGCGGCACAAAATATCATTTCATCCGCCTGGTTGATGCTCACTATATCCTCAATTTGTCCGATATGCCCAATAAATCCGGCACCGACAGATCCTTCATACGGGCTTACATAGCCTATCAGTTCAGGGATCATCTGTGTTTGCCCGATGATGGAGTAAACCCGGTCGCTTTCCTGCAATTCGCCAATAATGATGATTCGTTTTTTCTTTTTGAAGAATTCCAAAGAAAATCCTTCTTTATAAATCATACTTAACAAATACCGGATAGAAATTGTTGAAAACAAAGCCCAACAAGTCCCGATTAAAATCAAAGCACGCGAGAATCGCAAGGTTTCTGGCAAAAGGGCATAAATCAGCAGAATAAGCAGTGATCCCGACAATACGCCTCTGACAAGATCCAGAACTTTTACCCGTTTCTCATACCCGGTGGTCAGAAAAACCATCAGGATCCAAATAAGAACGTAGGCCGGTACAACTATTCCAAGATAAGCCGGAGGATAGCTTCCAGCCTCACCAAAGTGATGATTTTCCCATACCGGGAGAAAGAAGAAATAACCGGCGTATATCAACAAACCATCCAGAAGAGGATTGATAATGCCCAGGAAAAAACGCCTGAGGATGGAGAGGCTTGCCCTGATGTAGATGGCCAAATGAATCAGGAACGTGTAATAACGGACCGTGTTTTTCGAAAAATGCTTTCGGGCAAAAATGATCATCGCCCTGTAAAATACAATCACATAATTGATGCTGCTTTTTTTGGTGCTTTCTCCTTTGTAGTGAATGATGGTGGTTAACGGATAGTAAACGTTCCGGTAACCCGCCAGTTTAAACCGATAGGACAAATCAATATCCTCGCCGTACATAAAAAATTCCTCATCCAGCAATCCGGTTTTTTCCAGGGCTGCTTTACGGATAAACATAAAAGCGCCTGAGATGATATCTACCTCATGAATTTCATCCTTGTCCAGATATCCAAGATGATATTGCCCGAATCTTTTTGACCGCGGGAACAAAGCTGCCATTCCGAAAATTTTATAAAACGCGATCATCGGCGTAGGCAAGGCACGTTTTGACTCAGGCAGATACCTGCCCTTGCCATCAATCATTTTAACACCCAAACAACCCATATCGGGGTGGCTGTCCATAAATACCAAACATTTGGAGAATGTATCCTCCTGTACCACCGTATCAGGATTCAGCAGCAGTATATATCTTCCGGAAGCCCTTGAGATGGCCTGGTTATTTGCCCTGGCAAAGCCAAGGTTGACCGTGTTGGCGATAAGGCCGGCCTGCGGAAAACGTTCTGCTATCATCCGGGCAGAACCGTCCACAGAATTGTTATCAACAACGATTACTTCAGCAGTTATTTTTTGAGTGGCCTTATAAACAGCGTGCAGACACTGTTCGAGAAAATATTTTACATTATAGTTTACTATGATGATGGATAAGTCCATTTCATTAAGGAATCACCGGAATTGCCTTGGCGCATTCCATCAGTGTCATCCGACAGGCATTGGTATTGCCCATGGTACAGGATTTATGAAAATAAGGGCAGGCTTTCTCCTTTTCATTGAGCCGGAAATAGGACATTCCCAGGTTAAAAAACAATGCCGAATTGCCTTCGGAATAGTCCAGCGTTTTTAGAAAATCTTTTACTGCTGCTGCATAGTCACGTATCTCATAGTTCACCATGGCGCGACTATGATATGCGCTTGCCACCGTATCGTTCTGCTCAATAGATGTGGTGAAATCAGCCAGTGCCTGATCATATTCCAGCAGAAACATATGGCTGACGCCACGTCCCAGGTAATATCTGTACAGGTTACCGACAGGCTGCAGACCGATCGCCTGGTCAAAATCATCCAGCGCCCGGATGTATTTACCCCTTGCATTGTTGATTATTCCCCTGAGGTAATAAAACTCCGAAACATCAGGGTATTTCCTGATAGCATCATCCACATAACGCACAGACTCCTTTTCATCGTTCATCAGAAAATAAATATTAATCCGTTTTTGCAGGGCGGGAAGGCTGGAGGGGGCCAGTTCAATAGCCTGCTGCGTCTTTGTCAATGCTTCAGGAAGGTTGTTGACGGCAATCAAGCCATCCGCTTCGGCCAGTAATGCGCTTATTCTTGCATCTTCCTGCGCGTTTACCACAAATGGAAGCAGCAGGAATAATACAATGACATAGAAATTACGCGATATTGTATTCAAGGAAATGGGTATTATTTTCTGCAATGAAAATACTAAATATTTGGTATTAAAACAATTTAACGCTGCTATTTGGCCAGGTTTTTAAAATCGGATTCAAGAAAGCCATCCGGGCTCTTGTCACTGATCTTGTGATAGTCAAAATAATAAAAATTGGCATCAGCGGCTCCAATGATAACTTTATAGGAACGTGCATTCAGCTTTGTTCCCTCAGGACCAACTTTATGCAAAAAGACAACGTCAGGATCACGATCCCTGATCGCCTGTTCGATATCATCCATGGTTACCATTTTGAACTTATAAGGATATACCTTACTGATGCGTGCAGCGGTATTTACCGAAGGCGCAAGTTCCTCTTCGAGAAGATAAAGTGTTTTACCCTGAATATCCTTGATATTATCATTGTAATGCTTGAATACATTGGCTGAGATGATTTCGGGATGCTCCCGGATAAGCTTGGCATGATTCTGCATGAAACGTACAAGAATCGCCAGCTTGTAAGCATACCTTTCTTCCTCCACGCTAAAATAGGCAAGGGGTACAGAAGCTATATCCGGCATTTCATTCAGTCTGAAATAATCTCCGCCAAGCGACAAATGCAGGAAACGATAGGCGGCATCTGTTTTATCAGCTTCAAAGGTAACCTGCGACATATAAATAAAGGAATACTGGGCATCCATCCGCTTTTCCTCAAACTCCTTGTCGGAGATAAAATCGTATTCGGTAATGTTCCATTCCTGTTGCATCACTTTTTTAATGATGGAATTGTATTCCATCAGTGGATTGTCTTCCAGGACCACCAGTGTCTTGGTTGTAAAAAAAGCCGCAACATCATCGCGCGTAGGAACATAACTCTGGGAACGGATCAGGGCGCTTATAGCTATAAGAACCATGACAAACACCATTCTGTTTCATAAATATCTGAAGTTTTAATTTTTTGGAAAATAAAGCGGATTTCTGTCATTGAACTTTCTGATATAGAGGAATTTCATCTGCTTCTGCTTCTTGCTGTTCAATCCTGCAAATTCATCATGAAGCTCAGGATCTGTCATCAGCAGCAATTCAACGCTTTCTTCATCATAGTCAAGCACATTTCCTGTCTTAAAATCCAGCAGATATTGCCGCATTTCTGAAGACGGGACGGAGGAATAAGGAGAATAATAGGGACTGTAAGGATAGCTGGAATAGGGATAGCCATAGGAGTAATAAGGATTGTAGGAATTGTAGCTATTGTTGTAGGAAGTAAGGCTCGCTACAAAATGACAGATGCTCCCGACAATGGTAATGCGAAAATTCCCGTCATTAAGGTTGATGTACAATATCCCGTTCCTGGAGAAACCCCATAGATTTTTGACCGGAATCTCCTGTTTGGTACCCAGATTGTCAAAAACCTGAATTTTTTTCTCCCTCAGAACCCGTTCATAGAAATCCGGATCGTCATATGCCACGGTGGTAATGATGCTTGATTTTGGGATCGGATTGTTCTGTCTTACCTGGTCAAAGCTGAGAAATATTCCCTCTTTGAACTTGAAATCAGGCGTATACTTGACCAGTCCGGCTGAGTCCTGCTGGGCAGCCGCAAGATTGCAAATGGCTATGAAGACAACAAATAATATGTCTTTCATTTGTCTTAACAGAAACATTTGACCTTTCATAATCGTATGCACAAAAATAGGCTTAATTTCTTATCCTTAAATATACATTGAATACTAAAACAATTTTCAAAAATCGGACCAATTCTGAGTATGTTTAGACAATCAATGTATTCACTTAAGCATATTATTTAAATAATTATTATATTTATACTTTGAGATTAAGTTTATTGGGGGGCAATAATACTTTAAACCAACATTATTCGGGATGAATCCACTCTATATCTTTCTTGTTCGGCTGACCAAAAAGCTGGAACAACACGCTGATTTGGATGTAATTAACAAAATGCTGATTGTTTATTTTGTAAACATATCGGGGATCATTTTCATGTTGGGTTTCGCCATCCTGGCATTAATTTCCAAAGATTATTCACTGGCCTGGGTTCTTTTCTCCACCACACTGGCTCTTATTCTGACACTGGTTTTTAATTATTTTACAAACCATAAGCAGATCACCAAAATACTACTTACCACAGTTTTTCTGGCCTTATCGTTTTACCTCCTGTATACGGGCGGTACAACTGTATCGGGACATCTATGGCTGCTGGTGTTTCCGACTATTCTCAATTCCCCTTTTCGGACTGAGCAGGGGTAATCTGGTTTCTTTTCTTTACTTTCTGCTGGTCATTGCCTACCTTGTTTTCCATCAAAATTTTGATCCCCCGCAAACCTATTCTACAGCCTTTTCAATCAGACTTTTAGGTGCCTATGCCATTATACACCTTTTGGTTTATCTGAATGAGTACCTGAAATTCCACAACTTCGTTGTGATGGAGAGAACGATCATTGAATCGAAGAATGAGACCCGGCAGAAAGATGATTTCCTTTCAAAACTTTCACACCAGATCAGAACTCCGCTGAACAACCTCACGGTGGTATCAAATCTGGTGAACAAATCCAAGCTCGACGCTGACCATCGCGACCTCTTCGATACCATTCTGGCCTCCACGATAAACCTGATCAATGTGGTCAATAATATTGTGAAGGTCTCAGAAGTGAAAATTGAGAAAGAGCTTAGCAGTCATGTAAATTTCGATTTATACTCCTCGGTGGACAATACGCTGAAACTATTCAAGGATCAGCATAAGGACCGCCTGGAAGTGGGATTACACATTTCACGCAATATCAAGACCAATTTTATTGGCGATCCGATCCGTATTAAGCAGATATTCCTGAATATTATTGAAAATATTATCAAAGCGGTTCCAAACGACCGGTTTCAGGTTGATATTGATATTGATCTGGTGAATGACCAGGAACATGAATCAGAGTTAAGTTTTCATATCCGGTGCCCCCAATTGCAGCTTGAATCAGATGATTACGGAAATTACTACAGCAGGCCCGGGATTGACCAGATAAAAGAAGGAAATTACCAACCCGATGATTATTACATTGATTTTACAATTGCCAAAAAGATCATTGAACATTACGGCGGGGAACTGAAAATTACTACTAACAACGGACAAACATTGCTGCAATTTGGCTTTGTACTCAAAAAAGGTACGGCAGGAACATACAAGCCCGAAGCGGACAAGGAAGCCGCCCAGCTCCTGATGGTCAAGAACAGGATCGAACTGAGCAATGCCAATATATTACTGGTCGAGGACAATGCCATTAACCAGAAAATCATTATTCTCAGTCTGAAGAATCACGTTAAAAACATCGATATTGCCAATAATGGGAAGGATGCGCTGGATAAGTTCGGAACCACCAAATATGACCTGATTCTGATGGATATTCAGATGCCGGTTATTAATGGAATTGCAGCAACCAAGAAAATCAGGGAGCTTGAATCCACCTCCAATACGCAGACTCCGATAATTGCCATTACAGCCAATGCCCTCTCGGGTGATAAGGAAACCTGCCTTGCCGCCGGCATGAACGATTATATCAGCAAACCCTTCCAGGTAGAGGTGCTGGTAAATAAAATGAAGGTGTTGCTGGAAACTTAAAAATCAATCTTAATCCCGATCACCAGAATATCATCCACCTGTTCCTGCACTCCCCTCCATTCCATCACATTGTTCTCCAGTATTTCATGTTGTTTTTCCATGGGCAGCTGGTGAAGGGTCAGTAAAAGGTGCCTGAAGCGACGATATTTGTACTTCTTCCCGTCGGGACCCCCGAACTGATCTGCAAAACCATCAGAAAAGATGTACACGATGTCTCCTTTTTGAATCGGAATGATATGGTTTTTAAAAGTCTGGTCCATGAAATTTGTTTCATCGAGCCCAATGGCAAACCGGTCTCCTTTAATTTCCGTGATCTTGTTGTCCCTGATCAGATAAAGCGGATTGAACGCCCCGGCAAACTCCAGGATCATGTCTTTTTTGTCAATGGAGCAAAAAGCCACATCCATACCGTCGCGCAGGACAACATTCTCAACATCCTTGAAAATTACGTGGAAGTCCTCGTTCAGACGATTGAGGATATCTGAGGGTCTTGACAAACCTTCTATATTGGTAATTTTTCTGAAGAGTTCAAATCCGATAATCGACATAAAGGCACCAGGCACACCGTGACCGGTGCAATCAACAGCAGCAATGAAGATCTTATTATTCAACTTATTCACCCAGTAAAAATCTCCGCTTACTATGTCTTTTGGCATGAATAAAATGAACGAGGAGGGGAAAATAGTCTTGAATAACTTGAAAGGCGGCAGCATGGCGGTTTGTATGCGCTTGGCATAATTGATGCTGTCGGTAATACTCTTGTTCTTTAAAGCAAGCTCCTCCTTTTGCAGCATGATCTGCTTCCCGAACATTTCCCTTTCCTGGTTCTCACGACTCAGATTGAAGAACTGCCGCACCCAGAAACGGAGAAACATGAAAACCAGAAAAACACCGGCAGCTACATAAAACAATAAACTGATTTTGGTCCGCCAAAAGGGCGCCTCGATGATCATCACCAGGCTTGTACCGGTATTGTTCCAGGCCATACCGGAATTACAGCCTGTAACACGGAAAACATATTTGCCGGGCGACAAATGATCAAGAATAATATAATTCTGTGTTCCCAGCTGATACCAATCCGCATTGGTACCGGCTCTTCCAAAAGAATATCGGTATTGATTATGTTCCGGTCGGGCCAGATCAAGAATGGCAAAATCAATCTGGATTGATTTCCTGTTCCAGGGCAACGTAATCGTATCGGATACATGATAGGAAAAGTCGCCTTCAGATGGCTCCTTCTCCACGAAATGCAATCCGGTAATCGCTACTTTCTGAACATACGTGACAGGGTCCATGTTTGCCAGATTGATGATGGACAAACCCTGCTGCCCAGCCAGAAAAACATAATCGTCATTTCCGGCAAGTATGGCGGTATAGGTAAAATTCAGCAAGCCTTCTTTCAGATCAAAGTGCATCAGGGAATTCATATCATAGCGGTAATAGTAGAGTCCCCTTTCAGTACCGATCCAGACATTCTTCAACTGATCTACCGCCAAAGCCTTTACTGAGGAGTTTATAACCTCGGGAGCATCACTAATTGTGTTGAATTCCCGGTTCTTTGTATTAAAATTAAAGGCCCCGCTGGAAGTGCCGATCCAAATGACCCCCGGTGTCCCGGGAACCAGGGTATATACTTCCTTGCGTTCGGTATTCATCAGGTTTTTGTCATAAGGTGTATACCGGCTGAAATTACCCTTTGAAGGACTATAAAACAATAATCCGTTGCTGGTGCCTAACCAGAAGTTTCCGGAAAGTTCCTGTTCGATATCATAAACCTGGCCGATTTCGATTTCCTGGTTATTGAAATTCAGTTTCTGTCGGGCTATGTGCCGGGCAGAATCAAAGTTTATATACTGAATACCCTCGGAAGTCCCGAGCCATATGCTGTTTAATCCGTCATAATACAGGCAGTTTAACGTAACCTTTTCTACAAGCTCCCTTTTAAGAAACGGATACAGACTGAACAAGCTCCGCCGCAGCTGCTGATCATTACTGACAACTTCCACATCATGTTCAGACAGGACCAGGAAATCATTTTGTCTGAAAGGGTAAAAATTGACTACATTACTGCCGCTGAGGGTTTTAAAGTTCCGGCTGTTTTTGGTTTTCAGATCAACAATATCGTAGTTATCGTCTGTATATCCAATAAACAGACTACCTGTATTGCTTTTCCCCAACGAAACGATGTAATTGCCGGACATTTGTAATTCAGTGCCCTGAGCTGTGTAATTGCTGACCGATAGTCTTGATTTGCGGATCTTAAGTATACCATTGGATGTCCCTCCCCAGATGATGCCGGAGGAGTCAACAGCCACGGCATTTAAACTCGCATCGGAAACCCTGTATATCGAAACAAATGACTGGGTGGCCATTTCAAATTTCACAATACCGTTTCTTGTGGCTAAAATCATGACATCTTTTTCAGCACTGGCCATATCAACGATATCGTTGCCTGGCTGTGACGCCTGCGAACCGGTGGGATAATACTGGGTAAAATTATAATCCACCGGATCCAGCCGGTTAAGACCATTTTCCGTTCCGATCCATAAATAGTCCTCCTGATCGATGAACAAACAGTTCACATGGTTATCGCTCAATAAACCCTGAGAACTCTGGTCCATAAGCTCTCTAAATACACCTTGCTGCAGGTTGAACACCAATAGCCCGCCCGTTGTTCCAATCCATGCGTTCCCGCTGGCATCCGTTATCAAACAAGTGGGTACTGCACCGTTCCTGAGCTGATCCGCAGGGATCGGAAATGATTTCGCGGGCTCTCCGGGTGCAAGCATGGTAACAGCTCTTTCCGTGAGTACCCATATTGTTCCATCTGCAGAGGGAACTACATCCTTCAGGATAGCTTCATCAGGAAAAATTGTGTCGAAGGATGCAGACGGAAATTTGGTAATGATGCCGGTTTTGTGATCATACCGGTTGATTCCTGTATTATTCAGTATCCAAAGATTACCCTTCAGATCGCATTCTACGGCTTCAATGGTTTGGCCTCCCCATGATTCATGACCGATGGAGGCAGTAAAAAAATGTCGGAAGCGATAACCGTCATAACGATTCAAGCCATACTTCGTGCCGATCCACAGATATCCGGTATGATCAAAGGCTAAACTGCTAACTTGCTGGGAAGACAAACCATTTTCAACAGAAAGTACCTCAGGCGGGAGGTACTTCTGAGAATATAATGGATTGTAAATTAATACAATAATGATAAAAATATAGAAACGGCAAGCCCGCATTAGCCCTTTTATTTTGATTCATTAAAATAACTAATTTAATTAACAAAACAAAACTAACTCTCCGGGCAAAATTGACAGGCAATTAATCAGCCTCCGGATCTTCACCACGCGCAATCTTTTCAAGCATCTCGGTAGTAACTGATTTGGGACGTTCGAGCGGATACCCCAATGCTCTGTCCCATATAATATTAGCACATATTCCTATGGTTCTGCCGATACCGAACAATACCGTATAGAAATCATATTCCTTTACGCCGTAATGCCATTGGATTACACCTGAATGGGCATCCACATTGGGCCAGGGATTTTTTGCCTTTCCCTGTTCCATCAAAATCGGAGGAACTATCTTATAGAGCAGATCAACATATTTGAACACCGGATCATCACTCATATATTTCAACGCAAATTCGCGTTGTATCATATAGCGGGGATCGGTGATTCTAAGCACTGCATGACCGAATCCGGGAATAACCTGGCCCGAATTCAGCAGGTCCCATACAAATTGTTTCATTTCATTTTCGGTTGGTACCTCTCCCCCCATTTTCTCCATGATATCATGAAGCCATCTGAGCACTTCCTGGTTGGCCAGTCCATGAAGCGGTCCGGCCAAACCATTGATCATCGAAGAAATGGAAAGATAAATATCCGACAGGGAGCTGGCAACAAGATGGCCGGCGTGGGCACTGACATTACCGCTTTCATGATCACTGTGCAGGATGAAATGCATCCGGGAGACATCATCATAGGGTTTGCCGATTCCGAGCATATGCGCAAAATTAGCCCCCATATCCAGATTGGGATCAGAATATTCCCTTTTGCCTTCCCTGTAAAGTTTATGATAAATACAGGCTGCTATTTCAGGCAATTTTGCGAGGAGGTTGAGTGCATCTTCATAGGTAGGATCCCAGTAATCCAACTTATTGAGTCCTGCATCATATTTTCTGGCAAAAAAGGACTCCCTGTGCATGGCAAGTATGGCCGTGGAAAAAATGGTCATGGGATGGGTTCCCTTTGGAAAGGCCTCGATTATTTCAATGATATACCGGGGGAGTATGCGGCGCTTTTTGAGCTCATCCAGTACATCTCCGATATTTTCCTGATTTGGAAGGTCCCCGGTAAGGAGAAGGTAAATCACTCCCTCCACATAAGGCATTTCAGATCCTTTGGGTTTGGGAAGTTTTTTAAACAGTTCCGGAAGGGTATAATCCCGATACCGGATACCTTCATTAGGATCCAGATAGGATATGTCCGTTACAAGGCACTTCAGATCGCGCATGCCGCCAATTAATTTACTGATGGTCACCGTATCCACAACTACATCACCATGCTCATCGAGCAGGTTTTTAATTCGCGGCCGCCAGGCCTGAATTTTTTCATAAAGCGTCTCTTTTAATCCGGGCATAGATTTTATTATTATTATTATTATTAATAGTAATAAACACTCTCTGTCACATCTTGTTTAATGTTTTTCTCCAAGTTACAAAAAAAAATTATTGCAACGACCAGTCTTATAAAAAGAAACACCCTTCAAGGATCCGAGGACCACTTGAAGGGTGTATGAAAATGACAGGAGGTTACTTAAACCGTCCTATTTCTTATATCCGTAGATCGCCAGGGGACCTAATTCTTCTTCAATACGAAGAAGTTGATTGTATTTGGCCATACGGTCGGAACGGCTCAGTGAACCGGTTTTGATCTGGCCTGAGTTGGTGGCAACAGCTATATCTGCAATGATGGAATCTTCGGTTTCGCCGGAACGGTGTGATGTAACTGTTGTAAAACCTGCTCTGTGGGCCATTTCAATCGCGTCGAGCGTTTCTGTAAGTGTACCAATCTGATTCACTTTGATGAGGATCGAGTTGGAACATCCCATTTCAATTCCCTTTTTCAGAAATTCGACATTGGTGACGAAAACGTCATCTCCAACCAGCTGGCAACGATCACCCAGCTTGTCGGTCAGAAGTTTCCAACCGTCCCAGTCGCGTTCTGACATGCCATCTTCGATGGAATCGATGGGATATTTGTTGATCAGCTGTTCGAGGAAAGCCACCTGCTCGGCCGAAGTTCTCACCGCACCACTTTTTCCTTCGAATTTAGCGTAATTGTATTTTCCGTTTTCATAGAATTCGGATGCAGCACAATCGAGTGCAATGGATACATCGCCTCCGTCGGCAGCGCGACCTGCTTTATAACCGGCAGCGGTGATGGCCTTGATGATTGATTCCAGCGCATCTTCGGTACCGTTAAGCACCGGGGCAAAGCCTCCTTCATCGCCAACGGCAGTACTCAGTCCACGGTCCTTTAAAACTTTCTTTAAAGAATGAAATACTTCTGCTCCCATGCGAAGGCCTTCGCGGAAACTCAAAGCTCCAATAGGGCGGATCATAAATTCCTGGAAAGCAATTGGAGAATCGCTGTGTGAACCACCGTTGATGATATTCATCATCGGTACCGGCAACACTTTTGCATTGACTCCGCCAAGATATCTGTATAAGAGGCATATCGTGATACATGGATGCAGCCTTGGCAGCAGCAAGGGATACCCCCAGAATTGCATTTGCACCAAGCTTGCTTTTGGTTTTCGTACCGTCGAGTGCCAGCATTTTCTGATCAATAGCCACCTGATCCAGGGCATTCATACCAATAATTTCTTTGGAAATTATTTTATTGACATTCTCAACTGCTTTGAGAACGCCCTTTCCGAGATATCTTTTTTTATCGCCATCACGCAATTCCAAAGCTTCATTTTCACCTGTGGAAGCTCCTGATGGTACCGCAGCACGGCCAACAAAACCGCTTTCGAGAATTACTTCAACCTCAATGGTCGGATTTCCTCTTGAATCAAGAATTTCGCGTGCATGAACATGTGCAATTTGTCCCATGGTTTTATGTTTTAGTTAGATGCTATTATTCTTTGGATTCAATATCAGCGGCTGCGTCATTGGCTGAAGGAGTTTCTTCGGCTGCAGAGCTGCTTTTGCAGCAGCTTTTGCGGCAGGTTTCTTTACTTTTGCTTCACCGGCAGTAACCGCCTTGGCAGCCTTTTTAGGGGACTCCTCTTCGGCTTTCTTTTTCGTACCTCTGCGGCTGCGACGGGTAGTTTTTGCTTCACCTGCTCCAGCTGCAGTCAACATGGTTTCATTAAAATCAACCAGCTCGATATAGCACATTTCTGCAGCATCTCCGGCGCGCGTGCCGATTTTCAGAATGCGCGTATACCCGCCCGGACGGTCGGATATTTTTGGAGAAACTTCCCTGAACAAGGCAGTTACAGCATTTTTATCCTGCAGATAGGTAAATGCCAGCCTGCGGGCGTGCGTTGAATCTTCCTTTGATTTGGTAAGTATAGGCTCAAGAAAACACGTAGAGCCTTGGCTTTTGCCGTAGTTGTCTTTATGCGTTTGTGCAAAATCAGTGAAGAAGCCATGTTGGAAAGCATAGCCTTGCGGTGAGCGCTTTTACGTCCTAAGTTATTGTTTGTATTGTTATGTCGCATGGTAATCCGTAATTAATTCAATGGATATCTCAGTCGGTTTTTTTGAGTTCAAATTAGTCTCTGTCAAGCTTATATTTCACTATATCCATGCCAAATGAAAGGTTCATGGTTTCGAGAAGTTCATCGAGCTCGGTCAATGATTTTTTGCCAAAATTCCTGAATTTCAGCAGGTCATTTTTATTGAATTTCACCAGGTCGCCCAGAGTTTCAACTTCAGCGGCCTTCAAACAATTCAGTGCCCTGACTGAAAGATCGAGGTCAACCAGTTTGGTTTTCAGTAACTGCCGCATGTGCAGAACTTCTTCATCAAATTCCTCATTGGCAGCTCTCTCTTCCGAATCGAGGGTGATTTTCTCATCGGAGAAAAGCATGAAATGATAGATCAGAATTTTGGCGGCTTCTTTCAAAGCATCTTTGGGATGAATTGATCCATCGGTAAGAATCTCGATCAGCAGTTTCTCATAATCGGTTTTTTGTTCAACACGATAATTTTCAACCGAATATCTTACATTTTTAATGGGTGTAAAGATGGAATCAATGGCAATCAGTCCAAATTCAGCATCAAAAGGTTTATTTTCCTCTGCCGGCACATAACCCCTGCCTTTGTTGATATGGAATTCCATGTGCAATTCGACATCTTTTTCCATGTGACAAATAACCAGTTCAGGGTTCAGCACCTCAAAACTACTCAGAAACCTGTTAAGGTCACCGGCTTTAAAAACAGTCTGGTCGGACAAGGTCACTATGATTTTTTCATCGTTAACATCATCGACCAATTTTTTAAACCGGATTTGTTTGAGGTTCAGAATAATCTCCACTACATCTTCGATGACACCGGTAATGGAAGCAAACTCATGCTCCACGCCGTCGATTTTGATAGCTGTGATTGCATGACCCTCGAGTGATGAAAGCAGGATCCTGCGTAATGAATTACCAATGGTAATACCATAGCCAGGTTCGAGCGGCCGAAATTCGAATTTTCCGAACTTGTCGTCCGATTCGATCATGATCACCTTATCGGGCTTCTGAAAAGCTAATATGGCCATAAGTTATATATTTCAATTATTTAGAGTACAATTCAACGATCAATTGTTCTTTGATGGTTTCTGGTATCTGATCACGCTCCGGGCGGTTGATCAGTTTTCCGGCCATTGATGCTGAATCCCATTCCAACCATGAAACATTAATCCTGCGTGAACCGAGAGAGTCCTGGATAACTTCAAGTGATTTTGATTTTTCACGAACACCAACAATATCGCCAGGTTTAACAGAAAATGAGGGTACATTAACAACGTGTCCGTTGACGGTAATATGACGGTGTGTAACAAGCTGACGGGCCCCGGAACGGGTGGGTGAAATTCCCAACCGGTAAACGACGATTATCAAGCCTGGATTCCAGCAACTGCAGCAGCACTTCACCTGTAACGCCTTTGCTCCTCTGTGCTTTATCGAATAAATTTGCGAATTGTCTTTCAAGAATCCCGTAGGTGTATTTTGCTTTTTGCTTCTCACGAAGCTGAATTCCATACTCCGATAATTTCTTGCGTTTTTTGTTTACTCCATGCTGTCCGGGAGGATAGTTTTTCTTATCGTAATTCTTATCCGGCCCGTAAATTGCGTCACCGAACTTTCTGGCTATTCTGGTTTTTGGTCCAGTATATCTTGCCATTTCTGATGTATATTTATATATCTCAATAATTTACCACTTCAATTATACTCTTCTTCTTCCGGGTGCTCTGCAGCCGTTGTGCGGAAGTGGAGTAACATCAACAATTTCAGTAACCTCAATACCTGCAGTATGGATGGTTCTGATGGCCGATTCTCTTCCGGCACCAGGACCTTTAACAAATGCTTTCACTTTGCGAAGACCAAGGTCGAAAGCTGTTTTCGCACAATCTGCAGCAGCAACCTGTGCAGCATACGGCGTATTCTTTTTCGAACCCTTGAATCCCATTTTGCCGGCAGATGCCCATGAAATAACCTGTCCCTGACTATTGGTCAATGATATAATAATGTTGTTGAATGAGGCATGCACATGTGCCTGACCCACAGGATCAACCTTAACAATCTTTTTCTTGGTGATTCCAGCTTTTTTTGCCATAATTTAATCCTTATTTGGTAGCCTTCTTTTTATTTGCAACTGTTTTCCGTCGTCCTTTACGTGTACGGGCATTGTTCTTGGTACTCTGACCCCGCACCGGCAAACCCAGACGGTGGCGGACACCACGGTAACAACCAATGTCCATGAGTCGCTTAATATTAAGCTGAACCTGAGAACGAAGTTCGCCTTCCACTTTGAAGTTTTCGTTAATCACTTTCCTGATCAGGTTCACCTGTTCATCAGTCCAGTCCTTAACCTTGACATTTTTATCAACACCAGCCTTTTCAAGGATTTTCTGGGCGGAACTTCGTCCCAATCCGAAAATATATGTCAGGCCTATTTCACCCCGTTTGTTTTTTGGTAAATCGACACCAACGATTCTAGCCATATACTTTTTATATTAATAATTTTAATTAATTATCAGCCCTGACGCTGTTTATACTTGGGATTCTTTTTGTTAATCACGTATAAACGTCCTTTTCTGCGTACGATCTTGCAGTCTGCAGTGCGTTTCTTAATGGATGTTTTTACTTTCATGTTTAATCAGTTCAATTATTTGTACCTGAATGTTATTCTTCCTTTTGTCAGATCATATGGTGACATTTCAACCCTCACTTTATCACCGGGAAGAATTTTGATATAATGCATCCTCATTTTCCCGGAGATATGTGCCGTAATGATATGCCCGTTTTGCAGCTCCACGCGGAACATGGCATTGGACAGGGCTTCTTTAATTACGCCATCTTGTTCGATGGATGGTTGTTTTGACATATATGACCTAATCAATTTGTTTCAATACTTATATATCTGTTTCAATATATTCAAAAGTCGAAAGAAAATCCGCGCCATTTTTGCCAATGGCCACACAATGTTCAAAATGTGCCGAGGGCAGCTTGTCTGCAGTATGAATGGTCCAGCCGTCGGGGTCCTGCGTAATCTCTTTCCGGCCCATGTTGATCATGGGCTCGATACATATCACCATACCTTCCTGCAGTTTGATCCGTGTCCGCGTTTTCCATAATTCGGTACTTCAGGGGATTCATGCAATCCTTTACCTATACCATGTCCCACCATTTCCCGTACCACAGAAAACCGTTCATGCTCGCAATACTCCTGAATGGCATTGCTGATATCCCCGATCCTTTTACCCTCTTTGGCATTTTCAATGCCTTTGATAAAGTGATTCCCTGGTGGTTTTCAGCAACAGTTTCACACGTGTCGGAAACATTCCCCGACTGCAAAAGTATAGGCAGAATCACCATAGTAACCCTGAAACAATACACCGCAATCCACAGAAACAATATCTCCTTCTTTGAGAACATAATCGGAAGGAATCCCATGAACAACCTGCTGGTTAACCGAAGTACAAAGCGTCTTCGGATATCCTTTATATCCCAGAAAGCCAGGCACTGCGCATGTTGTCACGAATAAATTCCTCAGCTATTTATCAAGCTCCAGGGTGGTTACCCCCGGGCGCAATTTGTTTTGCAACTTCAGCCAGAGCTTTAGAAACCAACAAATTACTTGCTCTAAGCAATTCAATTTCTTCCGCTGTCTTATAAATAAATCATCAAAGAACGTCAATATCTTATCAATAGAGGAGGCTGCACCGCCTGCCCTTCCTTTAACCCGTGCCGGATTTCATCAGTCCATCATAATGCCGCATCAGCAAATGACTTTCAATTTGTTGCAGCGTATCCAGCACAACTCCCACCAAAATCAGCAAGGAGGTTCCGCCAAAGAACTGGGCAAAGCTTTGCTGAATACCGAGTAAGCTGGCAAATGCCGGTAAAATGGCGACAAGTGCAAGAAATATTGATCCCGGCAAGGTAATTCTCGACATGACATTATCAATGAATTCGCTCGTTTTTTTCCCGGGTTTAATACCGGGAATAAATCCGCCGTTTTTCTTCATATCCTCAGCCATTTGCGTCGGATTCATGATAATGGCCGTGTAAAAATAGGTAAAAACAATGATTAACAATGCAAAAATTACATTGTACCAAACACTGGTATATCGTGAGAAGGCGGATACAAATTTTGACATGACTTCTCCGCCTGTGCTATACCGGGCAAAGGACAAGGGCAGGAACATGATCGCCTGTGCAAAAATAATGGGCATAACACCTGCTGCATTCACTTTCAGCGGAATATATTGCCTTACACCGCCATATTGCTTGTTTCCCACGATACGTTTGGCATACTGAACCGGAATTCTGCGTGTTCCCTGCACCAGCAAGATGCTTACGGCGAAAACCAGGAGCAGGAAGACAATTTCAACCAGAAATGCAACCAGCCCGCCTTGTCCGTTCAACCTGTCAGTAAATTCACTGGATAATGGCAAAAGGCAAGCCGGGCAATAATTCCGATCATGATGATCAGTGAGATCCCGTTGCCTATTCCTTTATCGGTTATTCTTTCGCCAAGCCACATGACAAATATGGTTCCTGCGGTAAGGATGATGATGGAGGAAATCTGAAACATAGCCGGTGTCATAATCCTGGCTTCAACAGGTATTTGTGTAAGATAAGCCGGGGCCTGCAAAACAAGCACCAGTACAGTCAGATAGCGTGGTAATCTGATTCATTTTTCTCCTGCCGCTTTCTCCTTCCTTTTGCATACGCTGGAAGTAAGGAACAGCAATGGTAAGAAGCTGAATGATAATGGATGCTGAGATATAGGGCATGATACCCAGTGCAAAAATCGAAGCATTGGAAAACGCTCCACCCGAAAACATGTCGAGCAAACCAAGCACTCCCTGCGAAGTACGTTGAGAGCAAATGCTTCGAGCTGTGCCGGGTCAACTCCGGGTAATACTACCTTTGATCCCAGCCGATAGACGAGAATAATGAATAAGAGTAAAAAAGATCCTCGATCGGAGCTCTTCGATCTTGTAGATATTCTTTAAAGTCTGAATAAATGATTTCATGAAGGTTTCAGATTATTGTTGCTGTTCCCTGTAATGCTTCAATGGCGGCTTTGGCTGATTTTGAGAAAGCATGAGCTGCTAACATCGAGCTTGACGGTAAGTTTGCCGTTACCCAGGATCTTTTACCAGATCATTCTTGGAAATCAGACCGGCATCAGCCAGGGTCTGAACATCGATGGTGGTAAGTTTCCTTGCTATCGGCCAGGGTTTGCAGGGTGGAAATGTTAATGGCCTTGTATTCCTTACGGCTGATATTGTTGAATCCGAATTTTGGAACCCTGCGTTGCAAAGGCATTTGACCGCCTTCGAAGCCGATTTTCCGGGAATAGCCGGATCTTGACTGACCGCCTTTATGCCCTTTGTGGAAGTACCACCTCTGCCGGATCCCTGGCCTCTGCCAATACGTTTTTCCTTTTTAACTGACCCCTTGGCCGGTTTTAAATTGCTCAGATCCATAATAGTATAAATATCTTAAATATTAAATTTCCGTTACTTTCACCAAATGCTTTACTTTATTCACCATACCCAAAATCTGAGGAGTGGCTTCGTGCTCAACAGATGCGTTTAGCTTTCTGAGCCCAAGGGCATCCAGATTAAGTTTCTGTCGCTTTGGTGCAGTGAATTCTGCTTCTTACCTGTGTAATTCTAATTTTAGCCATTGGTATATATATGCTCTACATTAACCGTTAAATACCTTTTCCATATTCACACTTCGGTGCTGGGCAATGGTAAATGCATCACGCAACAACAGCAGTGCATTAAATGTTGCTTTTACCAGGTTGTGCGGGTTAGAGGATCCTTTTGATTTGGCCAGAACATCATGTATACCAACACTTTCAAGCACTGCACGCATAGCACCTCCGGCCTTAACACCTGTACCACTTGATGCGGGTTTCAGAAATACCTTGGCACCGCCATATTTGGCAATCTGTTCATGGGGTATGGTTCCTTTATATACGGGCACCTTAATCAGGTTTTTCTTGGCATCTTCAACACCTTTGGCAATGGCAGTGGTTACTTCATTGGCTTTTCCTAATCCATATCCTACAATACCATCTTCATTGCCAACCACAACAATGGCTGAGAAACTGAAGGTCCGACCACCTTTGGTAACCTTGGTCACACGTTGAATACTTACCAGACGGTCTTTCAGATCAAGATCTGTAGTTTTTACTCTTCGAATACTTACGTTTGACATAATTTGTTAAAATTTAAGTCCACCTTCTCTGGCAGCTTCAGCCAGTGCTTTAACTCTTCCATGATACAGATAACCATTCCGGTCGAAAACCACATCGCTGATGCCGCTTTCTTTGGATTTTTCAGCGGCCAGTTTACCACCAGTTTTGCCTGTTCGGTTTTTGTTATCCCGGTTTTGCCGGCAATTTCCTTTACGCGTGAGGAAACGGACAACAAGGTCTTGCCTTCGGCATCATCAATAAACTGAACATAGATCTGTTTGTTGCTTCTGAAAACCGATAACCGGGGTTTATCCTTTGTTCCGTAAATCATCTTTACGGATGCGCATTTTAATTCTGCTTCTGCGTTCTAATTTTGTCAAAGCCATACTTCAGTTATTTTTTACATTATTTGGCTGTTGCCGATTTACCGGCTTTCTTTCTGAGTACTTCGCCCACAAATTTAATACCTTTGCCTTTGTAAGGCTCGGGTGTGCGGAATGACCGTATTTTTGCAGCAACCTGTCCGATCAGTTGTTTATCGGTGCTGGTAAGGGTAATAATCGGGTTGCTTCTTCTTTCGGTGCGGGTTTCCACTTTTACTTCATGCGGGTATTTGAAAATGAATATCATGTGAATAACCCAGACTCAGTTCCAGAATCTGTCCCTTTGCTTCGCCTTATAACCCACACCAACCACTTCCTTCTCAATTTTATAACCGTCTGAAACACCAAGTACCATATTGTTGATCAGTGAACGGTATAAACCATGCAATGATTTATGTCTTTTCTGTTCGGTGGGACGTGTAACCACCACTTCGTTATCGTTGATTTCCACCTTGATATCCGGATCAACTTCCTGGTTAAGTTCACCCTTGGGACCTTTACCGTAACCGTAGTTATCGGGTTTAACTGTTAATGGTCACACCCTGGGGCAATTTAATCGGAAGTTTTCCTATTCGTGACATTGACTTTTCCTCCGTTAATAAACGTAACACAATACTTCACCACCTATTTTCAGGTTTCTGGCTTCCTTATCGGTCATCACACCTTTGGAAGTGGAAACGATGGCAATGCCAAGACCGTTCAGTACCCTGGGAAGTTCTTCTGAACTCACATATTTCCTGAGTCCGGGTGAGCTTACCCGTTTCAAGAGACCTGATGGCAGGCTGCTTGGTTTCAGCATGATATTTCAGGGCAATTTTAATACTTCCCTGTAATTTGTCGTCCACAAATTTATAATTCAGAATATACCCTTTATCAAACAGTATTTTGGTAATATTCTTTTTCAGATTGGACGAGGGAATTTCAACCACTTTATGCTTGGCAGAAATTGCATTCCTCAATCGGGTTAAATAATCTGCTATCGGATCTGTCATTTCTTTATTTTTTCTCTTAATACTCCTGTAATTACCAACTGGCTTTTTTAACTCCGGGGATCAAGCCCTTGGAAGCCAGTTCCCTGAAAGCAATCCTGCTGATTCCAAACTGACGCATATATCCTTTTGGCCTTCCGGTTAGTTTGCAGCGGTTATGCAAACGTATCGGATTTGAATTCCTGGGCAAGCTGCTGAGTTCCTGAAAATCGCCTTCGGCTTTCAGCTTTGCTCTTTTCGCGGCAAATTTTTCCACAATTTTTACGCTTTACTTCGCGGGCTTTCAATGATTCTTTAGCCATACTAACTAATTCTTTTTAATATTTTTAAATGGTAATCCAAATTCACGCAGCAGTGCAAATGCTTCTTCATCCGACTTGGCCGAGGTAACAAAGGTGATCTCCATTCCCAGGATCTTACTGATCTTATCAATATCGATTTCGGGAAAAATAATCTGTTCGGTGATACCCAGTGTATAATTACCCCTGTCCATCGAACTTGCTGTTGATCCCCTTGAAATCCCTGATCCGGGGAAATGCAACACTGATAAGCCTTTCAAGAAATTCATACATGGTATCGCGCCGCAGGGTAACTTTCACACCGATGGGCATTTTACGCCTCAGTTTGAAGTTGGAGATATCTTTCTTCGACATGGTCTGAATAGCTTTCTGACCGGTGATCAGTGGTCAGTTCTTCCTGGGCAATGTCGACAATTTTCTTATCGGCAACTGCTTGTCCCACACCCTGGTTGATAATGATTTTTTCCAGTTTGGGAACCTGCATGACCGTATGGTAACTGAACTCCTTGGTCAGCGCCGGAATAATCTCTTCCCTGTATTTCATTCTGAGGTTAGGTATGTAGGTCATTATTTAATTTCCTCCCCTGATTTTTTTGAATATCTAACAAGTCGTCCTTCGCCGTTTAATCTGCGTCCGATACGGGTTGGTTTTCCGGTTGAAGGATCCACCAGCATCAGATTGGAAATATGCACCGGTGCTTCTTTCTTAATAATGCCACCCTGCGGACTTTTGGCATTGGGTTTGGTATGTTTGCTGACCAGATTGATTCCTTCAACAATGGCCCTGGTCTGTTTTCCGGATCACTTCGAGAACCCTGCCTTGCTGACCTTTGTTTTCACCGGCATTGACAAAAACCGTATCGCCTTTTTTGATATGTATTTTTTTCTGCATCGATTTAAATTTTAAATATTATAATACTTCAGGCGCAAGTGAAACAATTTTCATATACTTGTCACGAAGTTCACTGGCAACCGGTCCGAATATACGGGTTCCCCGGATTTCGTCCTGGTTGTTAAGCAGTACACAGGCATTGTCGTCAAACCGGATATAGGAACCGTCGGCACGACGAATTTCCTTTGTTGGTTCTCACCACAACTGCCTTGCTTACGGTTCCTTTTTTTACTTCGCTTGCAGGAAGTGCACTTTTTACGGTCACAACAATTTTATCGCCGACAGAGGCATATCTTCTGCCGGTGCCGCCAAGAACCCGGATACAAAGAACTTCTTTTGCACCGCTGTTATCGGCAACCGTTAATCTGCTTTCTTGCTGTATCATAGTTATTTAGCTCTTTCAATAATTTCAACTATTCTCCAGGTTTTATTTTTGCTCAGCGGCGGGTTTCCATGATCTTCACCAGTATCGCCAATATTGCAATTGTTGGTCTCATCATGGGCCATGAATTTGGTGGTCCGGTTGATGAATTTTCCGTAGATGGGATGTTTAACTTTTCGTCTTTTCAGCAACCACAATGGTCTTGTCCATTTTGTTACTGACAACAACCCCAATCCTTTCTTTCCTTAAATTTCTGTTTTCCATTGGGTTCAATTTAACCTTTTACTTGGCTTCATTCTGTTTCTGACGAAGTATGGTTTTCAGCCTGGCAATATTTCTCCTGGTTTCCCTGATTTTCAAAGGATTATCAAGGGGAGAAATGGCATGATTCATTTTCTGCCGGAAAATGAGGCTTTTCTCATTTTCAATCCGTTCTTCAATTTCCTTGATGGTCAATTCTCTTATTTCGGTAGTTTTCATTAACTTATCTTAATTAAATTTCGACATAATCCCTTCTGACAATAAATTTGGTGGCTATGGGCAATTTTTGTGCCGCCAGCCGCAAAGCTTCCTTGGCCAATTCAAAGGGAACTCCGTCTGCTTCGATCAGAATCCGGCCGGGAGTTACCGGTGCAACAAATCCTTCAGGAGCACCTTTACCTTTACCCATACGAACTTCAGCAGGCTTTTTGGTGATGGGCTTATCAGGGAATATCCGGATCCAGATCTGACCTTCACGTTTCATATGACGGGTAACCGCCTGACGGGCAGCTTCAATTTGCCGTCCTGTAATCCAGGCTTTATCCAAGGCTTTGATTCCAAATGATCCAAAGGCCAGGTCATGACCCCGCTGGGCATTGCCTTTCATCCTGCCTTTTTGCTGCCTTCTGAACTTTGTTTTTTTCGGTTGTAACATAATGTTATCTCTGTTATCATGTATAACCACTTATTTTCTGCGTTTCTTAAAATTGCTCTTTGGTTTGGCTGTTTTGGCACCAATGTTGGGAGCAAGGTCACGTTTCCCATAAATCTCACCCTTGCAAATCCAACTTTGACACCGATCAATCCTACTTTGGTAAGTGCTTCGCCCAAGGCATAGTCAATGTCGGCCCGGAATGTATGAAGCGGAATCCTTCCTTCCTTGAGAATTTCGGTACGGGCCATTTCAGCGCCGCCCAACCGCCGGAAACCTGGCACTTAATACCTTCAGCTCCCATGCGCATGGTCGAAGCAATGGCCATTTTGATGGCACGGCGGTAAGAAATCTTACCTTCAATCTGCCTGGCAATGTTGTTGGCAACGATCATGGCATCAAGCTCGGCCTTTTTACTTCAAAAATGTTGATCTGAACTTCTTTGTTGGTGATTTTCTTCAATTCTTCCTTCAGCTTATCGACTTCCTGTCCTCCTTTACCAATAATAATTCCCGGACGGGCAGTATTGACCGTAACCGTGATAAGCTTCAGCGTACGCTCAATAAGATTTTCGAAATGCTGGCTTTGGCCAACCGCGCAGTCAGATACTCACGGATTTATAATCTTCCACCAGTTTTCGGAATAATTCCTGCCGCCGTACCAGTTGGAATCCCAACCTTTGATGATTCCCAGGCGATTACTTATCGGATTACTTTTTGTCCCATTAATATTAGTTTGTTTGCTTTCTACTTGTTCCTGACTGTTTTCCTGACTGTCCAGAATGATGGTCACATGATTCGAACGTTTGCGGATCCTGTATCCTCTTCCCTGGGGAGCCGGACTAAGCCTTTTCAGCTGACGTCCGCCATTAACAAAAACTTCCTTTACGAAAAGGTTGGATTTTTCAATACGCACCTCCTCATTTTTCTTCTGCCAGTTGGCATATGGCTGACAACAAAAGTTTCTCCACTTTCTTCGAAGGCTCTTTTGTACTGTAACGGAAAATATCAAGTGCCCTGTTGACTTCAACGCCACGGATCATATCAACCACCAATCTCATTTTCCGCGGTGAACTCGGGCAGTTATTCAAAACCGCTATGGCCTTGCTTTATTTTCTTCTTTTCGTTGCTCTGCTGCTATTCGCTTACGTGCACCCATTGATTTATATTTTAAATTTTATTCGTCTATTCTTTTTGTCTGCCTGCATGTCCCCTGAACGTGCGGGTGGGTGAAAACTCACCCAGCCGGTGTCCAACCATATTTTCCGTTACATATACCGGGATAAATTTATTCCCGTTATGCACTGCAATGGTATGTCCGACAAAGTCAGGTGAGATCAGTGATCTTCTCGACCAGGTTTTAACAACCGATTTCTTTCCTGATTTATTCATATCAAGTACTCGCTTTTCGAGCTTAAACTCAATGAAGGGACCCTTTTTTAATGACCTGCTCATAATATAAAGTCAATTATTTTTTCCTGTTTTCAATAATAAACCTTGTAGAGGGATTCTTTTTCCTCCGGGTTTTCATACCCTTTGCATACAATCCTTTCCGTGATCTGGGATGTCCGCCTGAAGCCTTACCTTCACCACCACCCATCGGATGGTCAACCGGATTCATGGCTACACCACGAACTCTTGGTCTGCGCCCTAACCAGCGTGTACGTCCGGCTTTACCTGAACGGATAAGTCCGTGATCAGGATTGGAAACAGTGCCAATCGTGGCCCTGCATGTGATAAGAATCATTCTTGATTCTCCTGAAGGAAGCTTGATAATCGCATATTTCCCGTCCCGTGAAGTAAGCTGGGCATACGATCCGGCACTTCTGGCCATGCACCGCCTTTACCCGGATGAAGTTCAATATTATGCACCAGCGTTCCCAGGGGAATTTCAGCCAGAGTAAGGCAGTTTCCGACTTCAGGAGCAACACCGGCACCTGACCGCACTTCCTGCCCAATCTTTAGACCAGCCGGAGCAATGATATATCGTTTTTCACCGTCTTCATAAACAAGCAAGGCAATTCTTGCCGAACGGTTCGGATCATACTCAATGGTCTTCACCTTGGCACCCATGCCATCTTTATTCCTGATGAAGTCAATGATACGGTACATCTTTTTATGGCCGCCGCCAATATACCGCATGGTCATCTTTCCATCGCTGTTACGTCCCCCTGATTTCTGCAAAGGTCTCATCAACGATTTCTCCGGCGAAGAGCTGGTAATATCGTCATAGGAAGCAACAACTCTGTGTCGCTGACCCGGGGTTACAGGTTTTAATTTTCTTACAGCCATAATATAATATTAGATATTGCTATAAAAGTCTATAATATCGCCTTCCCGCAATGTGATCACTGCTTTCTTGAAAGCATTCCTTCTGCCGGAAACATAGCCGGTTCGGGTAAATCTCGATTTGCGTTTTCCGGCATAGAACATCGTGTTCACCGATTCAACCGTAACACCATAAAGATTTTCAACGGCCTTTTTTATCTGCACTTTATTGGCCTTTTTATCGACGATGAAGCCATATTTCTTCAGGCCGTCAGCCTGGGCATTCATCTTTTCAGTTACTACTGGCCTTACAATAATATCCATTTCTAAAATATTAGACGGTTACAGACTCTTCTGAAAATTGTCGAGTGAACTCTCAAAAAATACAAGAGAAGTGCTATTCAGGATATCGTAAGTTGTTAATTCCGAAGCGGTTACGACTCTTGTTCCAGATAAAATTCCGGGACGACAAATATATATTTTTATTTGGTTCATTCAGAACCACCAGTGACTTTTTGCCATCAATGTTCAGATTGCTGAGCACGGCCACATAATCTTTCGTTTTCGGAGCTTCGAGGTTGAAATCTTCCAGAACAATGATTTCGTTGTTCCTGGCTTTATAGGTAAGGGCTGATTTGCGCGCCAGCTGTTTTACCTTTTTGTTGAGCTTAAAATTATAATCGCGTGGTTGGGGTCCAAATACCCTTCCGCCTCCTGTAAACAAAGGATTCTTAATACTGCCTGCACGGGCTCCGCCTGTACCTTTCTGCCTTTTGATCTTCCGGGTACTGCCGGAAATCTCATTACGCTCCTTTGATTTGTGCGTACCCTGACGTTTGTTGGCAAGATGCTGCTTTACATCAAGGTAAATGGCATGGTCATTCGGCTCAATAGAAAATATCGTATCCATGAGCTCAACCTTGCGGCCGGTTTCCTTTCCTGTTTTATTAAATACTGCTAATTCCATCGTTCACCGTTTATTAGGTTCTTTCGGGACTTTCAACAATTACATAGGATCCTTTAGCCCCGGGGATTGATCCTTTTAGCAACAATAAATTGTTTTCGGGAATAATCTTAACCACTTTGAGGTTAAGCATTTTAATATTTTTGTTCCCCATCTGACCGGCCATGCGCATCCCTCTGAAAACTCTTGAAGGCCAGGATGAACCGCCCAATGAACCGGGTGCTCTTTCCCTGTCGTGCTGTCCGTGCGTGGTGCCAACAATACCGCTGAAACCATGACGTTTAACGACTCCCTGAAATCCCTTGCCCTTGGAAACAGCAGTAACATCAAGCCAAAGATCATCCTTGAAAATAATCCACGGTGATCACATCCCCGACCTTCCAGTCGAGTATGAAACCCGTCAGCTCAACCACCTTCCGTTTGGGCGTTGTATTGGCTTTCTTAAAATGACCCTTCATGGCCTTGGTGGTATTCTTTTCCTTCTTGTCATCAAATGCGAGCTGAAGGGCTTTATAGCCATCGCTTTCTTTGGTCTTTACCTGTGTAACCACACAGGGACCAACTTCGAGAACCGTGCAGGGAATATTGGCACCGTTCTCATCAAATATTGAGGTCATTCCGACCTTTTTTCCGACTAATCCTGGCATTTCTTAACAAATTAAGTGTTTCAGACTTTAATTTCAACTTCAACGCCACTGGGCAACTCTAATTTCATCAGCGCATCAATGGTCTTTGGTGTTGAGCTGTAAATATCCAGCAACCGTTTGTGCGACGATAGTTGAAATTGCTCCCTCGACTTTTTGTTCACAAAAGGTGACCGTAGTACGGTAAATATCCTTTTATGCGTAGGAAGCGGAATTGGTCCGCTCACCACAGCACCGGTAGACTTAACCGTCTTCACGATTTTCTCGGCTGACTTATCCACGAGATTATGATCGTA
Organism: uncultured Bacteroidales bacterium; assembly: GCA_963800645.1. GTDB lineage: Bacteria > Bacteroidota > Bacteroidia > Bacteroidales > UBA10428 > UBA5072. The sequence continues at coordinate 589,058 of CAWDBX010000010.1, forward strand.
CGATTTAAGCTTAATTCTAATTTTTTGGCTCATGTATATTGGTCTTACATTTGTTATACAAATACTTTCGTTCCGGTTATTTTTTCAATGACCTCTGCCGAAAGGGCAGCAGGTACTATTTCGTAATGTGAAAATTCCATGGTGGAGGTTGCCCTTCCGGATGACATGGTCCGTAGCACAGTGACATATCCGAACATTTCAGCCAGTGGAACATTTGCGAGCACCACCCTGCAGCGAAGCCTGCGATTCCATGCCTGTTATCTGACCACGCCGGCGGTTGAAATCGGCAATGATATCGCCCATATTATCTTCGGGTGTGACGACCTCAATCTTCATAACGGGTTCGAGCAGACACACCTTTCCTTTTTTCAGCGCATGCTTGAAACCCTGCTTGGCAGCGATCTCAAACGAGAAGGAATCGGAATCCACCGGGTGGAACGAACCATCTTTTACCGTAACCTGCAGGCTATCCATCGGGAACCCGGCCAGTATACCATTTCGCATGGATTCACGGAAGCCTTTCTCGATAGAAGGTATATATTCACGCGGAATGTTACCGCCTTTAATCTCATCAATAAAGACCAGCCCGGTAACTCCTTTTTCTGCCGGCGCCATTTCAAACACGATATCGGCAAATTTACCGCGGCCGCCCGTTTGTTTCTTGAAGATCTCCCGGTGTTTCACCACGGTAGTCAAAGCCTCTTTATAAGCTACCTGGGGTGCTCCCTGGTTACATTCCACATTGAACTCACGTTTCAGCCGGTCCATCAGGATCTCAAGGTGCAATTCTCCCATACCACTGATAATGGTCTGTCCGGAATCCTCATCCACCTTCACTTTAAAGGTGGGATCTTCTTCGGCCAGTTTATTCAATGCCATTCCCAGCTTATCAACGTCAGCCTGGGTTTTGGGCTCAATGGCCACACCGATCACAGGCTCGGGAAACGACATGGATTCCAGGTAAATGGGATGCTTGATATCGCACAAAGTATCTCCGGTAACAACTTCTTTCAAACCTACCACACCACAGATATCGCCGGCTTCAATGCGATCGCGCGCATTCTGCTTGTTGGCATGCATCTGGTATAGCCGGTTGATCCGTTCTTTTTTTCCTGTGCGCGGATTCAGCACCTGCATGCCTGAATCAATGGCCCCTGAATAAACCCTTAAAAAGGTCAGCCGGCCAACATAAGGATCGGTGGCTATTTTAAAAGCCAGGGCAGCCAGTGGTTCATTTTCATCTGCCTTGCGCTCTTCAATCTTTTCGGTATAGGGATTATGTCCCTTGATGGTTTCAATATCGAGCGGACTGGGCAATAATGCGCAGATGGCATCCAGTAATCGCTGAATGCCTTTGTTCTTAAAAGAGGCACCGCACAAAACGGGAACAATTCGCTGGGTGATCACCGCATTACGGGTATGCTCCATAAATTCTTCCACCGTAATGGAAGTACGGTCTTCCAGGAATCTTTCGAGCAGGTCATCATCGGTATAACATACCGCTTCAATAAGTTTTTCACGCCATTCTTCCACCAGCTCGATCATGTCGTCCGGAATTTCGGTGTATTCATAGCGTATGCCAAGCTTCTCATCGGGTACCCAAACGATCGCCCTGCGTTCAATAAGATCTATCAAACCCGTGAAATTGTCTTCGGAACCAATGGGAATTTGCATGGGAACCGGATTGGACCCAAGCTTCTCCTTGATCTGTTTGACGACACCAAAAAAATCAGCGCCCACGCGATCCATTTTATTCACAAATGCGATGCGGGGTACATTGTATTTGTTAGCCTGCCGCCATACGGTTTCCGATTGGGGCTGAACTCCGCCTACGGCACAAAAAACAGCAATGGCACCATCAAGCACACGAAGAGAACGTTCCACCTCAACGGTGAAGTCAACGTGTCCCGGCGTATCAATAATATTGATCTTGTATTTCTGCTTGTTGTAATCCCAAAAAGTTGTCGTTGCTGCAGAGGTAATGGTAATACCTCTTTCCTGTTCCTGCACCATCCAATCCATCGTGGCTGTGCCGTCGTGTACCTCCCCCATCCGGTGAGTCATACCAGTATAGAACAGGATGCGCTCGGTAGTGGTAGTCTTACCGGCGTCGATATGGGCCATAATCCCAATATTCCTGGTATAATTCAAGTCAAAATTCATTCTTCACTAATTATCAGCTAGTGCAACTATAGGCTAAAACCGCAATGTCAAATATCCTTAGAACCTGAAGTGCGCAAATGCCTTGTTAGCTTCTGCCATTTTATGAGTATCTTCTTTCTTCTTAAATGCTGCGCCTTCTTCTTTAAAGGCGGCAAGTATCTCAGCTGCAAGCTTATCGCTCATTGAATTCCCGGCTCTCTTCTTGGAATAAAGGACCAGGTTTTTCATGCTGATGGAAATCTTACGATCGGGCCGTATCTCGGTAGGAACCTGAAAAGTGGCACCACCTACCCGACGGCTCTTTACTTCAACCTGGGGAGTAATATTCTCCAACGCTTTCTTCCATATATCCAGCGGACTTACTTCGATGTCCTTTGCACGCTTGGCTACCAAGTCGAGTGCATCGTAAAATACATCATAAGCCGTGCTTTTCTTGCCCCGGGTCATCATATTGTTCACAAAACGAGTTACCAGTGTATCGTTGTACTTGGGATCCGGTAACAATATCCTCTTTTTTGGTTTAGACTTTCTCATTGCTTTGTCTATTCAAAAAACTAATTACTTTTTAGGTCTTTTGGTGCCATATTTCGAACGGCGCTGGTTGCGGCCCTCAACACCAGATGTGTCAAGCGCTCCCCTTATGATGTGGTACCGAACACCCGGCAAATCCTTCACCCTGCCCCCGCGTATCATCACAATCGAATGCTCCTGTAAATTATGTCCTTCCCCCGGAATATAAGCCGTAACCTCAATACCATGCTGCAGCCTTACTCTGGCTACCTTACGCATGGCTGAATTAGGTTTCTTGGGGGTGGTGGTATAAACACGTGTGCATACCCCGCGCTTCTGCGGACAAGAATTTAAAGCCGGAGCTTTACTCTTGTCCTCAATCGTGGACCTGCCCTTTCTTACTAACTGCTGTATCGTTGGCATTTATGCTTTTTTTGTATATTTTTTTCTTCAAAATTGGCTTGCAAAGGTAGATGTTTTTTTCTCAAAAACAACAAGTACCTAAAAAATATTTCATGATTTTTGCCTTTGCATCGAAATTTGTGCCTTTCTCCCTGCTTTTAATTCCAGGGATTTTTATTAATATGGCACCGTCAAATTAATGCTCATTTCCAATCATGGATGTATTATGAGGTATCCCCTTCCTGTCCTAGTGCTGCTGTTTATTTGCTGTATCGCCCGGAGTCAGGGAACCGATGAAACAAACCCTTTCACGCTCAAGGCTGAACTTGCCTCACGATATCCCTGGCGGGGATTCCCGGGAGCAAAAAGCCCTCATGTATTGCCCGCTTTTGAGTTCTCAAAAAAAGGATTTTGGACCGGCATCTCCGGCGATTTTTCCCTGGGTGATCATTACTATGAAGAAATCGATCTCTACATCGGCTATAAATATAAGAATTTATCCCTTGCTGTGCTGGATTATTATATGCCCCGTAATGATTCCCTTTTTAAAGGAATGTGGGTCTATGACGACGCCAACACCAATCATATATTTGATATGGTGATCCAGGTGGATGGACCCTCCGGCTTTCCGGCATACCTCATGTTTTCCGCCATCCTTTACTTCGAATCGGATGCTGAAGGAACTGAAAAGAAGATAGCCCCCTATCTGGAAGCCGGTTATCCCTTCCATATCGGCGAGCTGCTTTTAAAGACTTTTTGCGGGGCCAGCCTGGCCGATGGATTTTACAGCAATGGTCATGGCATTATTAACGCCGGTTTTATGGCAGAAGCACCGGTTAAGATCACCGAACGGTTTCAGATGCCCCTGCGGTTATATTTTATTAATAATTTCCTTGAGCAGGATGCCTACCTGGCTGTCAGTATTGTAATACAGGCTTTTTAATGAACGGGGACACCACACAAGGCTCGTCCCTCATGATGCACTTTCGTATTATTGATCTATATTTGGTGCCTGATTTTTAACCATGAAAAATGCTGCATTGAAAAGGAGGAAACGCATTGCCCTGGCCTTCGGCTTGCTGTTGATGAATGTCTTTGCTGGTACTGTCTCCTATGAACAGTGCAATGAACTGATCTGGGCCGATGAATTTGACTATACCGGACTGCCCGACAATACCAAATGGTCCTACGAAGTTGGCGGCAGTGGCTGGGGAAATAACGAACTTCAGTATTACACCTCCAATCGCCTGGAAAATGCCAGGGTTGCCGATGGAATTCTTACCATTGAGGCCCGCAAGGAAAGTTACGGTGGCAGAAATTATTCCTCGGCACGTTTGGTTTCCCGGCAAAAAGGCGATTGGCTTTACGGCCGCATCGAGGTCAGGGCCAAACTGCCATCCGGAAGGGGCACATGGCCGGCAATATGGATGATGCCCACTGAAAGTGCCTATGGAACATGGCCCAACAGCGGCGAAATGGATATTATGGAACACGTGGGATACAATCCCAATGTGGTGCATGCCACTATCCATACCGACCTTTACAACGGAGCAGAAGGGACCCAGAAAGGCTCCAGTCTTACCGTAGCCGATGCCTTTACTGCCTTTCATGTTTATGCCATGGAATGGACCCCTACACAACTTAAATTTTATATCGATAACTCTGGCTACTTTACTTACGATTACAGCAACGACCACAGAGCCTGGCCTTTTGATAAAATGTTCTACCTGATTATGAACATTGCCGTAGGGGGCAATTGGGGCGGAGCACAAGGCATCGACGATACCGTTTTCCCCGCCAGGATGGAAATCGACTATGTGCGCGTATACCAGGACGCCTCCAAACAAGGTATCCAGGGAAAACGTGAAGTCTTTCAGAATGAGCTGGCTATCCGCTATTCCCTGATGGCGGAAGAAGGGAGGACCTTCAACTGGACCGTGCCCCCGGGAGCTGCCATCGTATCCGGCCAGGGCACTCATTCGGTACTTGTAAACTGGGGCTGTGAAGGGGGAAATTTGCAATGCCGGCTCACCACAGCCTGTGATCAGTATGACCTGGTTGCGCCCGTAACCATCAAACCGTATGTTCTCAGGGGACCCTATTTTGTGACGGATAACGAAACCGGAGTTTGGCTTATCGCTCCCGACGTGGGGGAAACACAATATGCCTGGACACTCCCTGGCGATGCCGCCCTGATCAGCGGCCAGGGCAATGACACCCTGATATTCAACTGGGGAACCGGCAGGAATACGGTCAGGTTGTCGCTGGAAAACGCCTGCGGGACGGAAGAAATCTCCCGCACACTTCGTCCCTATGGCCAGTATCCCTATCCTGATCCAGACTCTCCCCATAGTATTCCCGGGACCATTAGTCCGGAACAATATGATTTTGGCGGCGAAGGCGTGGCATACCATGATGCGACCCCGGGTAATGACGGTCCGGGACCACGGTCAGATGAATCCGTTGACACTGAAATTCTTGGATCTGCAGTCGACGTTGGATGGATCGATGGAGGCGAATGGTTGGAGTACAGTATTCAGGTGCAGCAGGCTGGCACTTACTATTTCTCAGCACTGACGGCCAGTCAGAACCTGACCAACAGGGGGCCCATGAAAGTCCTGGTAAACGGCGTTACCAAACTGAACACTGTTCCCATTTATCATACAACAAGCTGGTCAATCTTCTTCTCTACCGATCCGCTTACCCTTACCCTGGCCCCAACCGACACCCTGCTGAGGATCGAAACCGGCGCAGGCGGTTTCAACCTGGGGATGATCCGGCTGGAGGATCATTTACCCACTGAAATCAAGGAAATACAAACAAGTGAGCTTCTGTTGTACCCTGTGCCTGTGAGCAACCGGTTATACATCAAAAATCCTCAGGGAATCACAAAGCTAAGCATAACCGACATTACAGGCAGTGTCAGGCTTGCCGTGAATCCGTCCGATCAGGGAGTTGTGGAATATGAGCTGGATATGAGCAGCTTGCCGGCCGGTTTTTACTTTCTCACAGTTACTGACAGCCATCATACCATTCTTGTCAGGAAAATGGTTAAACGATGACGTCAAATACGGGAGTTTCCTGAATGGCCAACATAAAAGCCAAATGATACGAATATGACACAATGGTTTTATTATGTGAAAGTTTTATACTATTTTTAATTTGGTATTTTTCCTGACTTTTTTACCTTATACTATTCATCATTAAATATTTATACTCACAACTATGAAAACAACGCATTCAAGAAGGAACTTTTTGAGAGTTTCTGCCACAGGTGCAGTAGGTGCATTGGCACTTTCGCAATATGCCGCTAAGGCAGAGGCAGCTCCCCTTGCCCAGCCCTCCGCAGATCCCAAATCTTTTGGCATTGCCCTCCAGTTATATACCATCCGCGATGCCATGGCGCTTAATGTTCCGGGATCCTTAAGACAGGTGTCCGATATCGGATACAAGTACCTTGAACTGGCCGGATATGCCAACGGTAAATTCTATAATTATGAGCCTTCGGAGTTTAAAAAACTCGTGAATGCCTTTGATATGGAAATCCTCAGCAGTCACACCCAGGTGGAAGACAAGGGTATTACCCTCGAAAATGCCAAAAAAATGGCAGAAGACCACGCCAAGCTCGGTGTTAAATATTGTATTCAACCCTGGGTTGTTCCCGAAGCGCGTACAACGATAAGCAGTTATAGAAATATGGTGGCCGAATGGAACAAGGTTGGCGGCATCATGAAAGAATACGGGATCCAGTTCGGTTATCACAACCATAATTTTGAGTTCGCTACGGTGGAAGGTAAGATTCCTTTCTTCGATATCTTTATGACAGAACTTGACAAGGATCTTGTTACCATGGAACTCGACCTGTTCTGGACCACAAAGGCCGGACAAAATCCGATTGAATTGGTCAAGAAGTACCCGGGAAGGTTCCAGCTCTTCCACATGAAGGACATGTTTACCAAAGAAGCACCCTTCTTTACTACTGATGGCGTAACCGATTTCGCCCCCGTAGGTGCCGGAGTTATTAATTTCAAGGAAATTCTGGCAGTCAAAGATATTGCCGGCATGAAATACATGGTGGTGGAGCAGGATAGCACCAAGGACGGAAAACCCTTTGATGCCATAAAAACCAGCCTCACGAATCTTACCACCAAGATCCTCGTGTAAACGGATAGGGTAATTTCCTGATGAGGTTGTCACTCCCCGGGATGAGGTGACAACCTCTTTTTACTTTTTATAAGACGTATTGTAAAGGCTGATGGCCTGGATAAAATTCTCTTCTTTATTCCTCAGGCTGATCCTGTTTGTTCGAAGGATGTTTTTCATTTCTGTCTGCTGAATCACCGGCAAATCCAAAAAGCTTTTCCGGTTCAGATCCAGCAGGAAATCCTGTCCATTCCCGGTGATAAAATATTTCGTATTGTCACTCAACTGGTAATCGTTGGTTAAAATACTCACATTCCTGTAAACACAGAAGGTGAGCTCACCCGACGCAAGCACTTGCAGAAATGCCTCGGTGGAATCGGATCGGGACAAAACGATTTTCTTTTTAACAAAAGATGCTGTCAGATTGTGCCGGTCATCAAATAACCGGAAACCCGCAATAGCCCCCTTATTTAAAATACCTGCCTTGAAATCGGTTTTCCTTAACCACAATAATGCATCCAGGTATTTATCATACCGGAGGAAAATATTTTCAATCAGATCCCCATTGCTGAGCATTACCTCACCGAGCGTCCAGTTATTGAAATACTGTTCCCCCTCATACCCTTCAACAGGATTGTAATATTCAAAGCCAATGAGGCCTGCCTGAAGCCTGATTCCGTAATCCTCGTCAGATGAACAATCGCATTCGGATTGCTGGGAATATGCGCTGCAAATACTCAGGGCAAAAAAAAGGAGCAGGTAAATATTTCTCATATGCCTTTATTCTTTTACTTCAAAAGTGGTGGTTGCTGCCACAGGATGACCTTCCGTCGTTAGTCCCTGGACATTGATGGTAAAAATACCTGAAAGCCTTGAAGCCGGAAATTCAACCACCAGATTCCTGTTTTTGGTGATGGTGACGGCTGGTTCCCAATACAGGGTATTCCTGAAATCAGGAAAGTGCTCTCCGGAAGTTCCTTTACCACGTTCTGCAGTATCCTTGTTTACCGCATCCTGCTTGATCACTGTATTCTCATAAGTGACCGTATTGTTTTTAATATAGGCCTCAGGAATTTTATTATCGTGTGTATAAAACGATACAAGCCCCGGCAGGGTCATATCACCTAAAATAAAACCGGATGAAATGACTTCAATTCTTTTAATGTCTTTTGTACCCAGGGTGGAAATGTAGGCCAAATCAGTGAAGGGAACTCCATTCAGCAGAATCAGTTTGTTATCATTCCACACCACCGACCGGGTGTTTAATACCTGTAAATAAAAATTGTTATTGCGGTTGGTAAATTTAACTTCAGGTATGATGTTGTCGGCCATTTCTTTGAAATTTACCAGATCGGCATATTCTCCCGGATACAAAACCCTGTCAGGCGGGCTGAAGTAACTGGCCCCGGCGGTAACAATTTCATGCTGATCCGCGACCTGCTGATCGGCATAGATGGCTTCAATAAGCCTGATATTCTTTGATGCATCTAAAAAATCCATCTCATCCTTTTGAAGGGTATACTGAACAGGTGTCCGATGGTTTGCCTCCCTTGATTTTTTATCCAGATCCCAGTAATAATCATGCCGAAGGGATTGATCTTCGAGCTGAAGTATCAATTCCTTATTGTCGTAAATCTTGCTTAAATAAATAAGAAATCCGCCGCCGGAATCTGTTTGAGCGTAAATGATTTTGGGTGATAGGCTATCGATTACCGACAGCAATATTTTTCCATTCACCAGGGGAGCATTATCACTGCGTCTTTTAATCTGGCCGGTCAGGATGAATCCTTTATCCTCCATCCTGTACAGACAGGAACTGGCCGTTTTTTCCTGCGGATTTGATCCGCCCGGATCCGTATTATTGTCTTTAATTGTCAACTCCGAAAGCAAGGGAATGGCATTTACAATGTCTTTCTGTCCAAGGAGCTCCTTAAAGGGAGTCTCCGCGGACACCGAAACGGATAAATCGGCACGGATGCTATCCTGACTGTCGCTGTGCAGAAAAATTTCCAATTGTACAAGATCATTAGCCGCATACGAACTTTTTGAAGTTCTGAGCTCCAGAGAAACTCCGCTTTGTTTCACCGTGCGGGGATCTTCGGTGGTTGTAACTCCCGGCCTGAAAAACATCAGGTTGGCCGGAGTTGATTCCGAAAGGTTCACAATAAGCAGGTTCTGGATATAATCGTCATCGGGAGGGCCATTTCTCATCCAGTTGGTATAGGCATGAAGCACGTATAATCCCGATTTTAAATTGTCAGGGACGATAAAATGGCCTGATGCAGTGTTATCCTGAAGGTTTATCCTCCAGTTCACCATGCTTTTGTCCCCCGTACCGGTTAATGTGAAATACAGTATTTTACTGCAGGGCTTTTTACCGGGCATGGTGGCGTCCACGGTGTAAACCTTATATCGGATGGATTCTCCTGTAACATAAACCAGCTTATCCAGATGAACATATACCACTTCTTTGTTGGGGCCAGGACGCGAAACGGTCAGTCCGTTAACCCGGAAAACCAACATGCTGCAAAAGGACAGGATTATTAAAAAGGTTTGTCTCATTATTATTTGAAAATCATGATCTTAAAAATCAATCCAAAAATCGGGGGGAAATCTCTCCGAGGATCCGTTGTAATAAATATCCGGAAAACTCTCAAGATCCCTGCAATTGTAATCCCACATACTCCTCCATCCAAATGCCTTATAAATGGTAGTGCGGGAGGAGGCCTCAAAAATGCCGATGACAAGTTTACCGGGATCATTGATGCATCGCACGTTACTTTTTACCTGCGAAGGGACAGGCGCGAATACCTGGTCGGTAGAACTCAACTGCTCTGCAATGGAGTTGTAATACTGGTAGACATCCGCTGAAATGGAATATACGTTAAAAGTCATTATCCACGCTACGGTAAAGGGTGCTGTGGAAGTTTCCGTTTCCAGCGAAGCATCATAAAAATATCCCATGAAACCTATCTGATGTTCCCGTAGCACCTGGCTGCTGTTTTTTGTAATGGTATAATCAACCGAATAGGTGTTATCCAACGAATATACATCCCACAGAAATATCGAATAAGATCCCGGGGTCCCCATGCCCACTGTATAGACCATTTCTTTGACCACTCTGGTATTGAACCTGTAGTAAAGCATCGAGTCTTTGTCGGCACTTAAATCCGCCTGAACAAAAAGCCCTTGCTGCTCCTGCTCAATAGGTTCATTTCTGTCATTATAGGTATAGACTGTCTTAACAACCGGTTCCGCATAAAGACTGTCGATGGATGGATTCTCCTGCAAAAGCACGGGATTTGAAACATATTCACTTCCATCGGGTAATTCAACATGCAGGGTATAAATGCGGCCCCTTATGCCCGTGAAGTGGCTTGAATAGGATGTATAGGTTCCGGCATAGCTTTCCGTCAGATCGGCGCTGTTGCCCAGGTTATCCGTCACATACACATAGGCGCCGCTTATGTTTTCCTGCACCTGATCCTTATAGGCAATCGCCCAGGACAAGGTGACCGTTGGGACTTCATTTTCCAGTATGATCCCCTGTATTACCGGAATCTTCCTGTCAGAATAAATCTCATCGGGATAATACACTTCTCTGCACGACCATCCAAGAAGAACAGCTGTAAGGCATATTGCGCAAGATAGTTTTATTTTCATGGTGCCGATTTCCTTTAAAACATAATCTTAAAATGATATCCAAAAATCAGGTGGAAATTTATGGGAGGAATCACCCTGAACAATATCAGGGAAAGAGGCCAGATCTTTGGCATAATAGCTGTTCATATCATTCCATCCAAATGCCTTGTAAATGGTAGTCAGGGAATTTGCTTCAAAAACACCGATCACCTCTTGATCCGGATCATTGAGGCAATGTATGGTACTCCTTATCTGCGACGGAAGAGGCGCAAAAAGCTGGTCATTGGAGTTCAACTGCTTTGCGATGGAATTATAGTAATGATATACCTCGCCGGAAATTGAATATATATTAAAGGTCAGGACCCACGCCGCTGTATATGGCGCTGTGGAATTTTCGGTTTCCAGGGTAACGTCATAAAAATACCGCAGAAAACCAACAGGATGTTCCTGAAGTACCTGGTGGTTGTTTTGAGTTGCAGTGGAATTAACCGTATAGAGATTATCCAGTGTAAAAACTTCCCATAAAAATATCGAATATATTTCCGGGGTGTAGAGATTCACGGTATAAAGCATTTCCTTCACTACTTTTGTATTAAATCGGTAATAAAGTGCCGATTTGCCCTCTCCGGTCAAATCCGCTTTCACCAATAGCCCTTGTTGTTCTTCCGGCACAGGCTTATTATTTAAATTATAGGTGTACGCCGTTCTTCTTACGGGACTCGCATATACACTGTCGATGAGGGGATTCTTCTCCAAAAGCACCGGCGTTGAACTGTATGCATTACCATCCGGCAATTCTGCATGAAGGGTATAAATGCGTCCCTGTACTCCTTTGAATTCATCAGACAGGGCAATATAATTTCCGGGTGAAGTCTCGGCCAGGTCCACACTGTTACCCAGGTTATCGGTAACATAAACGCGGGCTCCGCTGATATACTCACGTACCTGATCCTTGTATCCAACGGCCCATGACAGCTCAACAGACGGAACATGATCCTCGAGAATACCACCCTGAATGACCGGAATTTTTTCGGCAGAATATATCTCTTCGGGATAATATACTTCTTTACAGGAGTATCCCGCGATAATGAAGGTCATTCCGATGATGGAGGACAATTGCCTGTTCATGGTGCTGATGTCGTTAAGAATCATACCCCCGGATCCAATATATTTTGTGCATTCTCATCATCATGGTTAAATTAAAAAATAAACGAGTACGTGATCGTAGGAACCGGCCTGCCAATCAGGTAGAGTTTATAAAGGCTGAACCGGTTATAATCATTAACCGGACTCGGATCCTCCATCTTATAATATATGGTATAAGCATTTTTACGGCCATATACATTCAACACAGAAAAGCTCCAGCTCCCCTTCCACTTCTTCTTCAAATGAAGACTTTCATCAATGGAGATGGTGAAGTCGAGACGGTTATAATCGGGAATCCGGTACCTGTTTTTATCGGAAAAATAAACCACCACATCATTACCTGAAAAATACTTGTACTCCGGCAGGGTCACCGGCCTGCCTGTGGAATAGGAGAAATTGGCGGTGAACGTAATTCTTTTATTCAGATGGTAATTGGCAATGATGCTAAAATCATGCGGCCTGTCGTAGGAAGATGGATAATAGGTGTTGTTGTTGATGCTTCCTTCCGGGTACGTCCCATCGGTTTTCCGTAACGAACGTGAATAGGTATACGTAAGCCATCCGTCAATTTTTCCCGAGTTTTTCCTGACCAGGAATTCAATGCCATAGTTCCGGCCTGTTGCATTTATCAGCTGGGTTTCAATATTCGGGTTCATCTCCAACTGGGCTCCGTCTTTAAAATCAACGACGTTTGAAAGACCTTTATAATAGACCTCCACCGAAGTTTCAATGGTATTATTGAAAAAATTACGGTAGTATCCTATGGCAAACTGATTGGATATTAGTGGCTTAATGAAAGGATCGGCCAGTTTCCAAATATCACTGGGCGTGGAAACCGAGGAATAAGAAATCAGTGAAATATACTGGATGTTCCTGTTGTAACTTAATTTTATCGAACTTTCCTCATTGAGGTTGACGCGGGCAGAGAGTCTTGGTTCAAAACCGTGGTACAATTGAATGACCTCGTTTTTACCATATTGAACACTACCGCTGATGTTACTGGTATCACCAGCCATGCCGGGAGCATACTCGGCAACCGAGCCGGGACCTGTATTGGCGTAAGCCGAGTAACGCAGGCCCACATTTACGGCCAGGTAATCGTTAATATTTATTTCATCATTCAGGAATACAGCGCCTTCATATCCCTGTTCCGTTTCAAGCGTGCTAGGAACAACAATTGACTCGCTGTTCAAAGGTTCCCGGATACCGGGTTGAATATGATAACCGATCAGGTTAAAGCCCGCATCAATGGTGTGATGCTGAAATCCCCCGTATTTCAGCCGGTATTTCAGGCTGCCGTACCGGATACCTGATTGGATACTGCTTTGCTTTAATGCTTCATTGATATCATCTTTCTGCGCGTTATATTCACTGTAAGCCAGTGTAAGATACGATGCAAGGTTAGAATTGATCAGATAGCTCCAGTTAAATGATCCGAGTTTACTGCCATACTTATACCTTACCTCATCGGCGAAGCGGAATTCATCATAACTGGCATACCCCGAAAGCGCCAGCCGGTTTTTGCCAAGGTTTGCATGAAGCGTACCATTCAGGTCGTAAAACGAAGCCGCACTGTTCTGAAGGTTATAGTCCTTCATACTGTTCAGCAGCCAGTCGGAATAACTGGTTCTGCCTCCTACATCAAAAAAGATCTTGTTCTTAATCACAGGAACTTCTATCATCAGTCGGCTGTCATAAAGTCCGATCCCCCCTTTTACCCTGACCCTTTCAGGCGGGGATTCCTTTGTTCTGACGTCCACAACCGATGAGACCCTTTCGCCATAACTTGCTGGGATGTGTCCCTTGTAGAGCGAAAGCCGGTCCACGGCATCAGGGTTGATGACTGAAAATAAGCCAAAGACGTGAGAGGTATTGAACAGTGGCGCCATATTGATCAGGTAAAGGTTCTGGTCCTCTCCTCCTCCCCGCACATTGATGCCCGAACTGAATTCACCGATCGATTTCACACCCGGCATGATGGTGAGTCCTTTGAGTATGTCCTTTCCTCCTGCCACTGATGGCAGCTGCGATATAGCCTTTTTATCCAGTTCCACCAGGCTCATCTGATGGCTGGTGACATTTTTATCCAACCGTTGACCGTAAATGATAATGTCTTCAATGGCCACTGATTTGTCAAACAATTCAATATTCAGTTCCCCATTGCTGATGATCTTCACATTGTATTGTGCTTTTTCGAAACCAACGCTCGAAACGATCAGGGTATACATGCCCGGCGTCAGGATAAGCCTGTAGAATCCTTCGGCATTCGTAACAGCTCCCTGTGCAATATTTTCAGGCTGTATGGTAGCGCCTATAATAGGTTCCCCGGTTTTTCCGTCGGTAATGAGACCGGAAACCGCCGCTGTTTTGTGTTTGCCGGCCTCCTCCCGGTTCCCGACCAGCGTGAACTGTTCATTGGAGGCCTCATTGGTGCTGTAATTCTGTATTTGTCCAACCATCACCGCCACCTCGTCCCTGGGGAGAAAGACTACCTGATTGCCACCAAGTATGCGGTATGTATAAGGTTTGCCATTCAGTGCCGATAGCAATACCTCTTCCAGCGTATTATTTTCAAAAGAGATATTTACCGTTTCATTTTCGAACCATTCCCCTTTAAAATAGAACTTAACGGGATACTGTGATTCCAGGGAACTGAGAAAGGATGCCATGGGCACATGGCTGAATTTTCCGGTAAGTATGATCTCTGAAGGATCCTGTGTGAAAACTTTTTGAGAAAGAAAAGTGATAACCAGAATGTAAACAAAGGTCCGAAAGTTGAGAAGATGCATGAACCTAAAAATAATATATCGGATAATGAACGACTTTAATACCTGAGGTCAAATTTATGCATTATCCTTTGCCTAACAAATATAATAGACGAACAGCCTTAAAAAATATGCCAAATGCCATTTGACTGCTTTAATCAGATGGTGGAAACCTTATTGGTCAGGAAGTCATTGCAGGTATTTTCAATATAAAGCCGGTAATCAAAACTGCGGAAAGTTTCACATGCTGCATCGGTAACGGTTAATTCGGTAGTGATCATAAAACTTACCACGGTATTGAGGTTAGCTGCCATTCTTTCCTGGGTAAGCCGGTTCAATAAAATTTCCTGGTAGCTGGTATCAGATTCCGGTTGAAGAATTACGCCGATAAGCGGGATGCCGTGCCCGATCTCAGTAGCTGTCCACTGCACACCGGGAGCAGACTGATTGTCCTGAATAAACCGGTTTACGCGACTTTGCACCATCCTGGCGAGTTCCGGCATGAGGCCTTGCCTGAGGGGACACGCCCAAACCAATAGGTCGGTTTCTTTCAGCATGTTCAGGATATATTTGACATCATCCAAAGGAAAACCAGTCTGCCCGGGAGCATCAGGATCGTCCGGTTTTCCCGGTCCGGCAATCCTCATATCCCGCAACTGGAAGGATTTCACATAATGACCTGTATTATGCAATTTCAGTTGATAACCTTGCATATAACGGTCGAATGCTGAATCTTCCTTATCCGGGTTGCCGTTGATTATTACGATATTCATCTGTTTCTAACAATTAACAGATCAAATATAAGAGGTGCAAAAAGAAAAAATAAAAGCAAATCGGTGAATGGGGTAATAGGCAGGATGAATGAACCGGTTTTACCCCCGAGCCGTTAATCAATGTACCGAGGACAATCGGATATAGTCAACCATGAGGGGAATATCGATGGCCCTTATTCCATGGATTTCCAGAAATTTACTGTCATCATGCAAGACCCTCGAAAACCACCCGACATCCATATTGGATACTTTAAGGCTTAACCGGTAATTCTCAATGGCTTTTTGCTTCTCTCCCTGGCACCAGTATATATGTCCCAGGTTCATATAGTCATTTTTACCGGCATCGTGTAAAAGCGATTTCTCCATATATTTCAGGGCATTGTCGAGTTTTCCCAGCATAAAAGAGCACCACGAGATGGGTCGGTGCACCTTGTGATTGTCCGGCTGCAGATACTCAACCTTAAAATAATACTTCAGTGCTTTGTCATAATCCTCCATTTCCATATACACATGCCCCAATAAAGCCTGCACCTGGAGATCCTCGGGTTCGAGTTTCTCTGCTTCATGATAATAGGCCACGGCCTTTGCATATTCGCCCTTTTTCCGGTAACACCAGGCTATCCGGTTTATCAGCCAGAGTTTGTTTTTGTCCAGCAGTTCCGCTTTATGATAATATTCCAGCGCCTTGTCAAATTCCCCCATCTGCTGGTGACAATAGGCCATCTTTTCATAAAGCTCATAGTTATTCTTTGTTTCAACTATTTGTTTGAATATCAGCAGGGCATCCTGAAAATAATTCTTGGAAAAGAAGAATTCCCCAATGTTTCGCAAGATGCTCACATCATCAATCCATTGCCTGAAAAACTCGGTTTCATAAATGGCCGGCGGCAAGGTAAAAATATCATCAAATTCATTCCTGAGCGGGTGAAGCTTGTAAAACCGGTATAAATCATGAAAATACTGCGTAATAATAACCCTGGTACGGGCTTCTGTATTGATCAGCTCATCGTCCAGCGCCATCTCATTCATGGCTTTCAGTTCCATGTTAAACAATTCCATCACCGTAGACTTTTGAAATGCAGGCATATGCCTGACATTCAGACAAAACGAGTATTTATCGGAATTACACAGGAAATTGCTTCTTTCAATACCCTCCCCGAACTGCTTAAGATCGATCCCTTCGCTGAGCCCGTCAAAGGTTGCGGCAATATATTCGTTCTCCTTGTAGAATGGTAAAAACCAGTTATTGATCTCGTTGAAAAAGTCAAATTGCTTGAGCATGGCAAAGGCCCCTAAAAACACATCCGCACCCTCCATCTGCAGATTGGTAAATTCCTCCAGTTTGTTGTACACATCGGGGGATTCCTTGAAAAAGGTCTCCCATTCCGGGTTTTTATCCTCCGGATTCAGGGAGGACAGCAGGTTCTCCAGATCAAGCTTTTCCTCAAGCTTTCGATTTCATTCTCATCATTTCAGGCAGAATTTCCTGCTGGATCTTCCGGGTTATCTTTTCAGTTTCGCGGGCTTTGATATACTGCTGAATGATGATCTCGATGCTTTTATCGGCCTGCTTCATCCCCTGAATGGCTTTCAGCCTTTGCAGAATTTCAGGATAATACACAATTCTGCGGTCATAAAATGCCAAACCCAGCACCAAACTGACCAGGGCTCTTTCCCATACCTGTTTTTCCCCGCTTTCATAAAAATTAAAAAGCAGGTTGATTTTGTTACTGTCAAAATGGCGTATTAATGACAGGTTAAGGGCACTAACAAGAATACATTTGTCATACCAGGCAATGGTTTCGGTTTTGCTTATCTGATCAAGCAACCTGATTTCGGTGTCCCTGAGTTTATCGGAATGCCAGATGATCCTGAACAATACCCTGATATTTTCTTTGTATTCGGGAGTTGCATAGATCCGTTGCCAATTCAGATCCTCCTCCGATTCTTTCTGAAGGATCAGCCGTTCAATCGTGCGGCTTATATCGGACATCACGGAATCTGAAAGGGATTCCGGAACAATTCTGAACTTATAGTAGTTCAACAGGTTGCTTGACCGGATAATATCCTCTTTCACATCATCGGCCAGGCCTATAATGGCTTTGACCAGCCTGTTGTATACCTTCTCCTTTTGAGGATCATCGCTCAGTTCAAAGGCATATTTCAACATGTTCAGATAAGTATCCGCATGTTCGTCCAGTTGTGATCTGAGGTCCCTGTTACGGCAATGGTTACACAGGATACCCAGGGTATCGAGTGCATCCTTAATGCAACTTTTCGATATATAATCGAAAACCTGAAGATACCTGGTATTGAGTTCCTGGTAATTCATCGCTGTTTGTATATTTCGGGGGAAAGTGCAAGATACATGCCAAATCGGTCAACCCTTTAATTTATGAATGGTTTTTTTTATTACATTAGAACTACAGATTTCCCTTCAACAGTTTCAACGGGTATCATGATAAGTTCCGGGGGCACTGGCTTGTTTTGATGGATCTAAAATTTCTTTACAAAAGAATAAGGAGATGAGACTCATGAAAAAGAAAATTTTTCTTTTACTGGTATCTTGGATTTCCCTGACCTTTTCCACGTACCTGCAGGTTTTCGGGGACAACCTGCCTTCGCCCTTCGTAATTCTGCCCTTGCCACAAAAGGTCGTCTTGATCAACGGACAGGGACTTGAACCTGGCACTCTGCAACAGATACTTTTACGCGGAACGAATAAAAGGCCGGTAATGGGAGAGATCCTTTCGCGGTTGCCAGTCTCCAATTCGCCTGATTTGGGAACACTCACACTGATCGTGGATACAACAATGGCTTCAATGCCCTCTGAAGAAGGCTACGTAATTACTGTTTCACAGCAGAAGGTTACGATAATTTCCAAAGGTGAGGCAGGATTGTTTTATGGTTGCCAGACACTCGAACAACTTCTTGAAGACGCCGGAGAATATCATAAGTCGATTCCTGCCTGTGAAATCACCGATTATCCTGTCCTCTCATACAGGGCCGTGCACTTTGATGTAAAACACCACCTGGATCATATGAACTATTACTATGAGAGCATTGACAGGCTGGCAAGGTATAAGATCAATGCCGTGGTATTCGAGTTCGAAGACAAATTGCGTTATCAGCGTCAACCGCTGGTTGGGGCACCTCAAGCCATCAGTATGGACGAAATGGCTGCTTTAACAAGGTACGCCAGGGAAAGGCACATCGAAATCACTCCGCTTGTACAGGGATTGGGGCATGCGACCTTTATTCTCAAACATCAGGAGTATGCTCACCTGCGTGAATTGCCATGGAACAGGTGGGCCTTCTGTCCGCTGCATGAAGGGACCTATCAGGTACTGTTCGATCTTTACCGGGATGCCATCGAGGCAACTCCGGGATCAAAATATCTTCATATCGGTGGCGATGAGATCGGAAATATTGGCCTGTGTCCACGCTGTAAACCAATGGCTGACAAAGAAGGCATGATGAGCCTGAATCTCTACTGGTTGAAAAGGGTTTGCGAATTTGCCGAAGAAAACCACCGTATTCCTATATTCTGGGATGATATGCCCCTGCAACATGCCGGTTTATATGAAAGTACCTGGAACGAGGAAGTAACCGCCGCGGAAGCTGCAAAAGCCTGGGAGGCAGGTATTCCGAAACTTGACCGCCTGCTGGCAGATTTTCCGAAGAATTGTGTGTACATGCGCTGGAATTATTCCATGGCCAATCAACCTGGAAATATCCGTGCGCTTGACTGGTATAAAAGCCGGGGATTAAAGGCCATGATTGCCACGGCCACCAACACCGAAGGAGGAATGCTGTTCCAGGAGGATGAACGGGATAAGGGGATGGCGTCCTCCGGCATTGCGGTCATCCGAAGTTTCATTCAACTGGCAGCAGAAAAAAATATCGGTGGAATGCTCTGTACAGCATGGGATGATAAATCGCCACATATGGAAAATTACTGGCGGGGTTTCATTGCCGCAGCGGAGTTTAGCTGGTCTCCGAAAGGACGTACGCTGGAAGATTTTGATAATGCCTGGCTGCAGAAGGAGTTCGGCCTTTTCGTGCCAGACTTAAAAGTTTTCACGATCAGTTGCGGCGAGGTTCGGTTTTATGGTACGAAGGCTTTTTCAGAAATGGTAACTTTTTTGATGATGATAATACTTTGCAGAGTTTAGTCCGACTCGAACACTGGCTACCTCCTCAGGCAGGCCTGGAAAATAGGACCTATGACTATACCTCCAAACTGATTGAATTACCCGATCTGAATGCCCCGGGATCGTGGAGCCTGAAATACAAAGACCGCCTCGACAGGGCGCTGATGGAAGTAAACCACGAAAAGCTTTTATCAGACCGGCTGACGGATTTTTACAATACTTCCACAAAGAACAGGTATTACTGGAAACTTTCACAAGCCCTTTACCATCTTCAGATGACCACCCCCCGTATTTTGCTCGCTTTAAAGCAATGCGACAATGCAGATAAAGATCAGCAACGGGAAGGTTTCGAAAAGGTGAAAAAGGCCCTGCAGGAATTCCGGCAAAGCTGGGCAGAATTGAAGGAGGTATATGGCCAGACCCGGTTTGTTGCTTATCCGGTCAATTATGTCCCTGACCGGTATTTTCATCTGGCCAGCCAGCGAGAAGACTTAACCTGGATGATTCAGGCGCAGGAAATGTACCTTGGCATGATCGATCAATGGCTCCTGAACCGGCCCTGAGATTCCCTGATCCATGTCCGGGCTAAGTCAACCTCCGGCCTGTGAATTTTATCAGCGCTTCATTTTCTGAAGCTTATCGACATCCGATATCACGCGATCCTGCGTGTTGATACCGAATTCCGTCAGAAGGTCGGCAATTTTCAGCGAAGCATCGTGGCTTTCGAAGATGGTCCATTCTTCCTCGTCAAATGTCCTGATGCTGACGCGCTTGTTGTATTTCTGAAGGATGGCGGGAAATTCAGCTACATACGGCCAGGTTGGAACCAGGGCTTTCTCCCCATTCACCGGAGCACAGGCAAAACCGGGTTGCCAGAAACCTGTTTTCGATTTATTTCGCCCGAAATATCGCAAATTCTCGTGGTGCCCTTGCGCGTGCTTGAAATCACGTAAACCTGGTGTTGCCATGCCTTGCTGCATAATTCGTCCCCCCCGGATAGGCCGACGGCCAGAAAATGAACGCCGCCCCCTGGTCTTTCAACCGGCTCCATCCATCATCCCACTTTACATCATAACAGATCTGTATGCCGATTTTGCCAAAATCTGTTTCAAAAACCGGCGGGTCGAGCGGTCCGGGACGAATTCCCGCCTCAATTTCCGATTCGGCAGGATGCATTTTAAGGTATTCACCGGCAATTTCACCCTTCCGGTCAATCAGGACGGCTGCATTGTAAACACTTTCATTTTTCAGCAGGTAGGTTGGACAGATCAGGTAACACCTGTGCAACCTTGCAAAGGCCATGAGGGGCGCAAATAGGTTATCCTGAAAAGCCTCGGCAGCTTCTCTTGCCTGAACAGCTTTTTCGATATTGTTAAAAGCAAATGTCTCAGGAAGACAAAGGATATCCGGCTGAAAGGGTACCATTTCTTCAAGGATATTCAGCATTTTCCCGATCATTTCGGACGGATTTTCCGCTGAAAGTCCCTCGGAAGATGTTGTTCCGATCCATACAGATGGCGGAGGCTGGTTCATATCGGTTGAAATGTTGTTGCCATAGCGTGTCAGGGGTAATCCAAGGGTCCCTGCACCCAGTCCCACAGAGGTCTTCGCTATGAAACCGCGTCTTGAAAGGTTTGCACACATGGAATAATGAATTTAAATGGTTACAATGCCGGAGGACACAACGGTTTATCCACAGGCGTTCTCTTAGAGTAATGAAAATTAACGATTTTTTGTCAATACCAGCGATACAAAAACCAGATTCCATTCCCAACTGATCACCGGCCTACTGATAATAACTCTTTCTCCTGGCGGTGGTAAAATAACGGTATAGCCACAAACCGCCCAGGAATCCCCCGATATGTGCCCAGAATGCGATGCCGCTGGCCTGGTTCGATAGCATGAGCGAGGTGGTACCGCTGAGCAGTTGTCCCAGGAACCAGATGCCGATATAAATGATAGCCGGGATGGGCAGAAAAAAAGGGATGATAAAGATGGGGATGAATGAAATGATGGTGCTTTTCGGAAACATGACCATGTAAGCGGCCATGACCCCTGATATGGCCCCCGACGCACCGATGGCAGGTATCGGCGAATTGCGGTGCAGCACAAAATGAGTGAAAGAGGCGATCAGTCCGCACACAATATAGAAAAGAAAATACCTTACCTTCCCCATCCGGTCTTCCACATTGTCTCCGAATATAAAAAGGATCCACATGTTGGCGATCAGGTGGCCCCATCCTCCATGCAAAAACATGTTGGTAAAAAAAGGTCTGAAAACCGTTGTTCTTAATTCATGCAGGCTGCTCACCCCGATGAGCCTGATCTTGTCAGGAATCAGGCCATAATCAAAAATCATGATTTCAGCCTGTTTGTTGTCCAACATGAACACCTCAAATAAAAAGATCAGGATATTGGCAAGAATCAATATCCAATTTACAATGGGAAAACTGCGTGAAGGTATGGTATCGTGTAAGGGTATCAAAGCACGGTTTGGTTTAGGGAATTAAGTCTGTAAATATAAAAAAAACCCTGTTACAAAGTCAAATGGGTATCAAACGTTCCTTCATTGGCAGCGTAAGCCCCAAACCGTGCCTGGCAGAAATTCACCTGACAATAAATGTCTTATTATGCTGTATGCAGATCTCCTGAGAAAGATCCCGGCTGGCTTTGAGCGCCATGGGTAATCCTCCCCCGGGGATTGACCAGTGACTGCTATAGTAGAAATTGGATAACCCCGGTAGTCTTTTGCCCACAGGAGAAGAAGCCAACAGGTTGCTGGCAGGAAACCACCCCTGCGCACTCCCTTTCCAGTTGCGGGTATATCGGTAATAGGTGGCCGGAGTGGCTATATCGGTAACTTCTATGGCCTGTTTTACCCCTATGATTCTTTGGTCAAGCCGGTCAATAATTTCTTTGGCAAACCCGGTTTTACACCGGTTATATTCGTCTATGTCAGTGTTTCGCAGCTTAATCCAGAAATCCCCGTTTCGGGTGTAAAGACTCAGCACAATAATGGTTTTTCCTTCAGGGGCCAGGGTAGGATCGTAATGATAAATGTGCGATTCGAGCCGGTGGTAGACCGTGCCATCCGGTGAATGAAGGTCACTTTCGAGAGGGAACCTCAGTAAATGCGGATATTCCCTGAATGTGCGCGAAACTCCCAAAGATACCATCAGGACAGCTGGATAAATCTGCAACCTTTTATTGGCGGCTAATGCCAGTAACTTTTTATTCACGAATTTTCCCCCGAGAGCCTCAAATACTGTAAAATGCCAATCTGCAGCCGAAATAATGATATCGGAATAAATGGCCGTGTTGTTCTTCAACAGAATACCCTTCGCTGACGGACCCTCGGTAATGATTTCCATTACCTCGTGGTTATAATGGATCTTACCTCCCAGGGTGATGTATTTATCTTCAATTCTTTTGACAAAACCGTATGATCCGCCCAAAGGATAACCGGCTCCTTTTGTGTCAAAAACGGAAAGGGGCATGGTCATGATCAAAAGCTTGAACTCATCGCCGTCAAAAAGCAATTCAAAAGCTTCTTTCAGAAAAGGATTCTTTAGTTTCCGGGCAAAGGAATAATTGGTAACGTTTTTCCATTTTTGAAACAGAAAAACGACCGGAAGATAGGTTATCATAGCCATTTTCTTCCTGAACGACTGCAATGCGGGAATATTGTCAATCATGGGGGGCATATCAAAACGCTGCATAATCCGCATTGATTTCAACAGACTTTTAATCATACCCTTATCCTCCGGTGCCAGATCCAACAGATAAGCCTCCAGCCTGTTGATATCCGTATAAAGGTGAAAAACCTTATCGCCGTATCGGTTCCGGTTCTTTTTGAGTTCAATTTCAAGCCTGACGTCGTGGTTGACAAACTCCACTGATTTCATATCCACCAGTTCGGACCATAACCGGTAAAACGGGTTGCTTTCGTTTGATCCCAGCAACCAATGAATACAACCATCAAAAGTATATTCGCCCCGCTGCCAGCTGGCACATAATCCTCCTGATCGCGGTTGCTTCTCGAATATTTCGGTGTCAAAACCATTCATCTGCAGATAACATCCCAAAGACAGGCCTGAGACTCCCGCTCCTATTATGGTGATTTTCATAAATCTTCTTTTATTATGCTCCGGTCATCTGCCTTATCGGGGACGAAGTCCCTCAATACCTTCTCTGGTTTCTTTTTTCACAGGGGCAGGGAACCATGCCGGGTTTACCCTTGCCTATTTTTCCTGTTGAACTGCAACTGCTTTGAAAAATTAAAAAGGCAATCATCATCAGGGGTATGATCATCCTGATAATCCTGAAGAAAACTCTGGTGATATCTTTCATGAAAAAACGGGATAAAGAATCGAATGCAGCAAAGGTAATATTAAAATTACTTATTTAATCTTACCGGATATTCGTGCTGAATAATTATACTGGCTGACGACCAGTCCGGCGACAACCACGGATATGCCAACGATCTTCAGCATGCTGAAACTCTCTTTTAGAATGATAAAAGACAATATCGCCGTAAAAACAGGGATCAGGTTTACAAATACATTTGTTCTGGCCATTCCCAGACGCTGAATAGAATATACAAATAAAAGGAATGCGAAAGTAGAAGCAAAAACTGCCAGTTTGATCACAGGAAAAAGCATGGAAAAGCTGTGATGGGCATGAATAAACTGTGCCAGACCAAAAAATGAAAACAGCGGGATGAAGTAGACCAGTCCAAATGTGCTCTGATAGGTTACGATGGTAAAAGAATTATAATACTCGGATAGCTTTCTCACAAAAATAGAATGACATACCGCGGAAAACACCGCCAGTAACATGAGCAGAACACCTGCCAGGGCTGCCGGTTTTGAACCGTCCTCCCCCAGAACTACCAGTAAAACACCCGCGACCGACACCAGCAAACCTATATAGTTGGTTGCAGTAAATTTTTCCCGAAACAGGTACCTTGCCGGTATAGGCGCCAGCATGGGAATCAGCGAAATGATGATGGAGGCCAGCGTAGGTGATATCCTGTTCACACCATAGCACTCGCCCAGGAAGTACAGGAAAGGCTCAAAGAAACCCAGCAGGAGAAACCAGCTTAGATGTTTGCGCTGAAACCGCTGCAGTTTACCCGCTGCAACCGACAGGATAAACAGCAGGGGTACCGCGATCACCAATCGCAATACAATAACGGTGATCGGGTCGTAATGAATGAAAACCTGCTTGTACCAGATAAAGCTGAAGCTCCAGAAGACCATGGCCAGTATAACAGGCAGATAAATGAATAATGGATTCCGGATTCTCATGGCATATTTTTTGTACTGATTTCTGGTTGCCAAATCAATAAATAGCATCCCTTAAAAAAAGTGAAGAATGTCATGTTTTTCAATTAAAATAAGGATTCCACAGATGGCTGATAATCATCACTGGCTGTAATTAGATTAAATAAAATTTTGATATCAGGTAAAAATTTCATATTTTCAGGCAGGAGAATTATAAAAAACAGGACAGATTTAGGTTTTTTTAAGGGTTGACTGTGCAACAAAAGTGTCCATTTTTTGTTAATATGTTTTGTTTTAGCGTTACTTCTTATAAAAATAATAAAAGGTCAACATGAGGCAGTTAAAGATTACGAAATCCATTACAAACAGAAACAGTGATTCCCTCGAGAAATATTTGCACGATATTGGCAAAGAAGAGCTTATTACACCCGAAGAGGAGGTAGAGCTTGCCAAGCGTATCAAGATGGGCGATCAGGAAGCGCTCGAAAAACTCACCAAGGCAAACCTGCGTTTTGTTGTTTCCGTGGCCAAGCAATACCAGCATCAGGGTTTAAGTCTTCCCGACCTGATCAATGAGGGAAACCTGGGTCTGATTAAGGCAGCCAAGAAATTTGATGAAACCAAAGGTTTCAAATTTATTTCATATGCCGTCTGGTGGATCAGGCAATGTATACTCCAGGCCCTGGCTGAACAATCCCGTATTGTGCGCCTGCCACTGAATAAAATAGGTGCACTGAATAAGATTAACAGGGCATTCTCCCAGTTGGAGCAGGAACATGAACGTGAACCTTCCCCGGAAGAAGTAGCGGCTATTCTCGAACTTCCCGAAGGCAAGGTTGCCGGAACACTTGAATTATCAGGCCGGCACCTTTCGGTAGATGCGCCTTTCCAGGACGGGGAAGAAAACAGTCTGCTCGACGTTCTGCCCAGTCAGGATACCCCTACCACCGACAACAAGCTCATTGAAGAGTCGCTGGCCAAGGAAATCGAACGAACCCTCAGCACCCTGCCTGAGAAAGAGAGCAGCGTGATCAGGGCTTTTTATGGGATCGGCACCAAACCGATGTCACTCGAAGAAATTGGCGCAACAATCGGCATATCCCGGGAACGCACCCGTCAGATCAAAGAAAAGGCTATTAAGCATCTCCGTCAGAAATCAAAGAATCGTTTGCTGAAAACCTATTTGGGATAATCGAAAAAAAATCATTTGCAGAGCCCCGGCATTATACCGGGGCTCTGCGTGTTTTACCTTTCTATATTGCTTTCTTTGCGACCTGATGAATAAATTGACTCCTTATATGTATAACAGATTAATTGCCCAAATCCATCCATTGGTTTTCACTTGGGAAAGCCTGCCTTAATAAATGATGAATCTTGATTTTGAAGCGTAACGGAAAAACTGACTATGAAAATCCTGCTGACCGGAGTTACCGGGTATATTGCCAAAAGGTTGCTACCTGTATTGCTCGCTGAGGGGCATGATGTTGTTTGTTGTGTCAGGGACAGAAAAAGATTTGATACCTCCCGGTATAACTCCGATCGGATTTCAACGATTGAGGTTGATTTTCTAAAAGCCGAGTCGCTAAAGGAAATTCCTGCAGATATTGATGCAGCCTATTACCTGATTCATTCCATGGCAACATTAACGGGTGATTTTGAAGAAATGGAAGCGATCTCCGCCACCAATTTCAGAGATCGGATTCAACAGACAAAAGCCCGGCAGGTGATCTACCTGAGTGGTATCGTAAATGAAGAGACCCTTTCGAAGCACCTCACCAGTCGCAAAAATGTGGAGCAAATACTGGGCTCGGGATCCTTTTCTCTGACCACCCTGAGGGCCGGAATAATTATTGGTTCCGGAAGCGCTTCTTTCGAAATTATCCGCGATCTGGTGGAGAAATTGCCGGTGATGATCGCTCCCCGCTGGCTGAATACCCGTTCACAGCCTATCGCCATACGCAACGTTATTGAATTCCTGTCGGGCGTGCTGCTGAATGAGCAAACCTACAACCGCAGTTATGATATTGGTGGTCCCGATATCCTTACCTATAAGCAAATGCTGCTGGGATTTGCCCGCGTGAGAGGGCTGAAACGCAGCATTGGCATTGTTCCGGTAATGACCCCCAAATTGTCCTCCTATTGGTTATTCTTCATCACTTCCACCTCCTATTCACTGGCACAAAACCTGGTGGACAGCATGAAAGTGGAAGTCATTTGCAAGGCAAACAACCTGCAGGAATTGCTCGGAATTGTGCCGGTAAGTTATGAAGACGCTATCAGAGAGGCCTTCACAAGAACAGAGCAGGATCAGGTTCCCTCCAGTTGGATGGACGCACTGACTTCTCCTGTATTGACGGATGGGATATCTAAGCATGTATCGGTGCCTGTTCACGGGTGCTTTGTAGATTACCGCAAAACTCGCATCGATGACGGTGAAAAGGTGATGGGTAAACTTTGGTCCATCGGAGGAATAAATGGCTGGTATTACGGCGACTGGCTCTGGGGCATCCGGGGTTTTATTGATAAACTTTTCGGCGGGGTAGGCTTAAGAAGAGGCAGAAAGAACCAGCATGAACTGTCGCCTGGCGACACACTCGATTTTTGGCGTGTTTTGATCGCCGACAAAGCAGAAAAACGATTACTTCTTTACGCCGAAATGAAATTGCCGGGAGAGGCCTGGCTGGAATTTCGAATTGATCCTGCATAACATGTTGCATCAGACCGCCACATTCCGACCATTGGGATTGTGGGGCAGGCTTTATTGGTACAGCGTGTTGCCCTTACATGGCATTATTTTCAGGGGAATGATCAGGAACATAGCATACGCTTAAGGGATAGGATTTACATTTAGTGATTAATATTCGGGATATGGATGACAGCAACGGCATCATGGAATTCATCAAAATTGCCCTGAAGACCAGTCGTTTTGGAGTACTGGCAACGGAGGGCGATGGCCAGCCACACGTGAGCCTGATCGCAATCACGCCATGGGAGGGTTTTCGTCAGCTGGTATTTGCCACCTATCGCAACACACGCAAGTTCCGCAATCTCGAACGCAACAACAAGGTAGCTGTACTCATTGAAGGGATGAATTCTGACGATTCAAAACCACAAAAGAGTTTCGTTATAACCGCGGTGGGTCACGCACAAGAAATCAAAATCACACCCAATCATCACGCGCTGCAAGCTCATCTGGACAGGCATCCTGATCTGCTATCCTTTACCCGGGAATCAGATTGCACGCTCGTTCTGGTTAAGATTGATGAGTATCAGGTGGTGCATGGAATTGACAAAGTGGTGTGGTGGTCGGTGCGCGATCTGGATAATACATGAAAAGGAACCGCGGTTGAGCGCAAAGCAATAAAGCCAACCCTGTCTACTCCGCAATTTTCATAAGCCGGCTAAGCCTTAATCGGTTTAGCCTGTTCAGGCGAATCGTTTCGAAATAGTCAAGGATCTTGCGTATCGCATCAAAATATAAAAAGATAACCGATAAAATATTAAAAACCCAGGTCAGTGATAGGTTAAACCACAACGTATCAACGCTCAAGTTAAAGATGCGTTTGACCGGAGCATAGAAATGCGCCCTCCCTTTGTTTCCCTGAGGTTCCCTGTAAATAGCATTCTTTATGGGTATCATTTCGCCATCGTGCAGGGTGTAATGTTGCAACTCCTTCTCTTGCGAAACAACGGAAGCAAGTTGTTTGTTATAATATTGCTGTCGGAAGGCTATAACCCGGTCTTCTCCACCCAAGTCAGAAACCAGCTGAAGGTAAATGCTATCGCGTTCACCAACTGCACGGTTATACCGGTTCCTGTAAACGATCACCGCATGGTCGAGAAATGCAGCAATACTTGAGTTTAGTGCCGGCCCGTAGAGGGAAAGATTTATACTATCCAGGAACGGGGGAGCTTTGCTGCCGATATCCTCGGTGATCTTACCAATTTCACTGTACAATATTTGCAGGTTGCTGACATATCTGAAACTATCCAAACTGCTGTAAAACAGATCCCTGGTTTCATCGTTGATTTTAACCAATCCAGGTATGGCATATGACCTGTAATAGCTTGCATTCTTTGCCCTGGATTCAGCATCATAAAAATAACGTGTGTACCGGTTATTTTTATACTGGTTTACGGCCAATGCTTCATAGGCCCATCGTGAAGCCATATTATCACCAATCAACGGGACCACTTTATCATTTGCGATCGCATAATGCATCTTGCTGAAATCAACTATAACACCACTGAAAAGAAGCTGGGGGACAAGGATTAGCGGGACCAGTATGTATATCGTAACCACGGAATTGAATCCGGAAGAGATATTCAGGCCCACCAGATTTGACCAGCATGAAGCGGTGAATAGCACAAACCAGCAGGGGAATAGCATACCCTTGATTTCCAGCATGGAATTGCCGATGATCACAAAAACGAGTGTCTGAACGGCTGAAATCATGAAAAGGATCGATATTTTTGAGAGCAGGTAACTCGAACGACTGAGATTCAGGAACTTCTCACGCTTTAATATCTTCCGGTCCTTAAATATCTCCTCGGCACTGATTACGAGTCCCAGAAACAATGCAACAATCACCGCCATAAACAGGAAGGCCGGCAGACCAGCATTCTCACTGAAAACATACCGGGGTATCCCATTGACGAAATTGAAGTTCTTGGAAAAGAAGGCCAGGATAAATGCCAGGATTGGTGCTTCAAGCGCCAGGATTACCATGTATTGTTTATTGTAGTATTTGGCCAGCAAATCACGTTTCAGATAAATGGTAAATTGTTCGAAATGACCGGGAGTTTTAAAATTGCTTTTTGGGATGGAAGAATTATGCTCTCTTTCAATCAGTTTAGTCTTAGCATCTATGTTTTTCAGAAATCGCTGGTACCATAATTCCGGACTGATCTTGCGCTGTCGTGTCATACCGTCCGTTTGTATCCACTTCACGGGACTCTACGATTCTTAATATCTCATCGGTGTTAATATTACCGCAATTCTGGCATTCGGTTTCCTCGGCATCAGCATAACGGGCAGCTTGTTTAAAATAGGAGATGGCACCAATCGGATGTCCGTAGTAAATTACCCGTCCACCCTGATCCATAACCAGTAATTTGTCGAACATTTTATACACATCGGAAGAAGGTTGATGGATGTTGACAATGACCAGTTTGCCCTTGATGGTTTGTCTTTTAAGCAGGGAAATGACATTTTCGGAATCAGCTGAAGATAATCCGGAGGTTGGTTCATCCACGAGCAGTATTGAAGGCTCACGGATCAGTTCAAGTGCAATATTGAGCCGCTTTCGCTGACCTCCGCTAAGTATGGTAGTATAGGCGTCACCCACTTTCAAATCACGTGCTTCCTGAAGGTCAAAGTCAAGGAGCGCTTCCTCGATCAGCGCATGTATCCGTTCCTTCTCGAAATCACTGCTGCAAAGCCGGGTGTTGAAATAAAGATTCTCATAAACGGACAATTCCTTAATCAGCAGATCATCCTGCGGAACATATCCGATAATGCCTTTGACCCACGCTTTATTTTCGTGGATATCCCAACCGTTGATTTTGATCGATCCTTCCTTTGGCTTAAGGTTCCCGTTCAGCACATTCAGCAGGGTTGATTTGCCGGAACCACTCCCGCCTATAATACCCACCAGCCTTCCGGATTCTTCATTCAGGTTAAACCTCTTCACACCATTCTTACTATTGTGATAACTGAATACAATATCTTCGGCTGTAAATACAAATTTATTATCTACACTGGCCTGAATGAATTGCCGGGTTACCCAGGTATAATAAAAAGAACCGATCAGGGGATTACGCAGGACTCCTCCGACAGGCCAGATAGATGATCTGCCCGGCTCCATCCGCTGTCCGTTCATCATCAGAACCATTTTCCCGTAATACCTCAAGACATAAGTATTGGCACTTGATATCCGAAGCACTATAATTTCACTGTCTAGTTTATCAAGTGATATTTGCTTGGTATTTGGCAAACATTCTGAATCCATCGGCCTGATGAACAACAAGCATTCCTTGTTAATCTTTTCAATCTCGTTTGAGGTAAAAGCTTTTAAGTCTGAATATTCGTCCTGGACTACTTTTAAACTGGAAGCAGCTGCACTTACCAGGTGCATTTCTGCGGGAGTAGGCTTTTGACCACTTTGAATAAAGTCAAGCAGGAAAAGCAACAAAATGATCTTTTGTTCATGCCCCAGCTCTTCATTAATCTGCCCGCATAGTTCATTGATCGATTGTTCAGCTTTCGTGTGTTGCATGGTATTATCCGTGTGCAAGGAATCGATATGCTGTTGTTGGAAATACCTGATCTGCTCGTCAAAAAAATTGATATATTTTAAGACTATCTCATCACTATACTGTTTGTCAAGGTAATCCATGACAATATTGCGCTTTATTACCGATTCATCTTCTTTGATGTTGGAAATGATGGCAAATAAACGCATCAGTTCTTTAAGCATTAATTCATTCATTGGGTAAAGGTAATTTCGTTAAAACTAATGAGGAGAGCCCCGCAGGGCATCATTAAATGCATATATTTATTATCGCGCTGAAAAGTTGACTGCAATTATTTACTGTCACTTGTAGCAAACCTATCAAATATAAGGATTGTTATGCATTCTTCTTCAGCATGATTGTATCCCTTTTTATATTATACTAACCTATCCATTCACAGGATTACGTATATATATTTAACAGATTCAATATCTTTATGGCTGCCTGAAACATTGGCCAGGAAAGTTAAAAAACCTGTCAAATCAAAGTAGTTATCCTGTATGGCCTTTTATCAATTGGTTAAAGAACAACTCATTCCCGCCTCAATGACAGAAGTGTGGGAGTTCATTTCTTCACCTGAAAACCTCAGGAAAATTACACCGGAGTACATGGGATTCGATATTACATCAAAGTATCTACCCAATAAAATGTATCCGGGGATGATTATCAGCTATCGGGTGAAGCCGTTGTTGGGCATACCCATGACTTGGGTAACCGAGATCACCCAGGTGGTTGAAAAAAGATATTTTGTGGATGAACAGCGGATTGGCCCCTATTTCTTCTGGCACCATCAGCATATTGTTGAAGATACGGATAAAGGGGTGTTGATGACTGATATTGTTTCCTACAAGCCCCCCATGGCTTTTCTGGGAAGTATGGTAAACAAGCTTTTTATCCGTCACCAGCTTGAAAGAATCTTTGCCTTTCGTGAAAACGTACTGAAAAAAAAATTTGGTATTCCGGCAAGCAAGTAATCCTGCCAGAGCCGTCTGCAGGAAATTCTGGATCAGAAAATCATTTCGATCGCAGAAAATTTTTCATACCCCGTTAAAC
Organism: uncultured Bacteroidales bacterium; assembly: GCA_963800645.1. Lineage (GTDB taxonomy): Bacteria > Bacteroidota > Bacteroidia > Bacteroidales > UBA10428 > UBA5072. Next base: position 621,388 of record CAWDBX010000010.1, read on the forward strand.
CTTTTCAGGTTTTTACAATCAAACCTTACAACCAATAAAAATGAACTGGTTTTTGTTGTAAAAATTAATTGTAGAACTAAACAATACACTTATGAAAAGGAACAAAAGATTTTTAGGATTGATGCTGATAGCATTGACCATTGTATTTTTAACACCATCCTGTTCAAAGGAAGATGAAGGCAGTATTTCTGAAACCGATCTGGCACTTGCCCAGGATGAAGCCTATGCCGACGCACTTTATGAGGAAATCGATAACATGGTTGTTTCCGAAATTACAGCACTTGATGCCAGTGGTTATATAAGTGCAGACTTAAAATCCACCACTGAGGAAGAGCCTTGTTATACCGTAACAGTAGACCATCCCGACAGTACACACTTCCCCAAGGTGGTTACCATTGATTATGGCGAAGGATGCACCATTGTATTCCGCGATGATACCATAACCCGTAAGGGCCAGATCATTTTAACCGTCACCGACCGGTGGTTTATGCCCGGAGCAGAGAATATTGTAACCTTCAACAACTTTTACCTGAATGATGTGAAAATTGAAGGCACCAGAACCATTACCAACCTGGGACTGAATGAGGAACTTCATCTTGAAATGGGCATCGTTCTTGAAGGCGGAAAAATTACTTTTAACGATACAACCTGGATGACCCGTGACGCCAATCATGTACGTGAATGGATAAGGCATTACAGCCCGCAGAATGATACCGTTCTGATTACCGGTTCAGCCAATGGCACCAATGTTCTGGGTCAGCAATACAGCAGGGTGATCACTGAACCCCTTGTGCTGGTTCATTGTCAGGAATACAAATGGCGTTGGGTAATTGTTGACGGTTCCGTGGAGGTCACCAACAGTGAAACAGGCGTTACCACCATTGATTACAGTGCAGATGGTTGCGACGGTACTGTGATGATCAATAAAAACGGCTACCGCCACAATTATGAATTCAAATACAACCACAGCAGACACCATAGAGGCGGTCACTAATTGCTGGGTCTTGATTTGTTAAACAAGACACCCTTCAAGCGGTTCCATACCTTTGAAGGGTGTCTTGTTTTTTAATATACCCTGGGCGTTTTGATCTTTTTCAATACAAGCGCTGACCGGCTTGGAATATACAACATCAGGTAATGCAGGGTGCTGTGTTTGTCATGGTTACGGGCGAAATAGGTCAGATGCTCATCCACATTTCCCTTCCCGCCATAGGCCGGATTATCCGTATTGAGCACTACGCGGAATTTGCCCGGCCCCGACTGGATACCATAGTCAGTAAAGGATCTCACCGGGTTGAAATTAAAAACAAACAGGCAGTCACCCCTGGAAAAAGCCAGAACCTGATCGGGTCTGTTATCGGTATGCAGGTGGCAATATTCGTGCAAAAACAATCCATTTTCCCTGAGCAGATTTACCATATCACGATCGAAGTCCCCAGGTAATGATATTTCAGCAAAGGATCATCCACCAGGTTCCATTGCCTTCTGGCATAGTGATAGGACCAGTTATTCCCCTCCCGGGGGAAATCGATCCATTCCGGGTGCCCGAATTCATTGCCCATGAAGTTGAGATACCCGCCTCCCCCGGTGGCCGCAGTAACCAGTCTGATCATCTTGTGCAACGCAATTCCGCGATCAATGACCAGGCTCTGCATGGTCTTGCTCATGGAGAAATACATTTCTTTATCCAAAAGCCTGAATATTAATGTTTTATCACCTACCAGTGCCTGGTCATGCGATTCAGCATACGATATGGTCTTCTCTTCGGCACGCTTGCTGGTCAGCTCATGATATAATTCTGTAACATTCCAGCTTTCATCAGGCAATTCCTTGATTATTTTGATCCAGTAATCCGGAACCCCCATGGCCAACCGGTAATCGAATCCATAGCCGCACTGTTCCACTTTTGCTGCCAGGCCAGGCATTCCGCTCATTTCTTCGGCAATGGTAATGGCTCCCGGATTGACCAACTTAATGATGCGGTTGGCCAGGGCCAGGTAGGTTATGGCATCCTCATCCTGCATCCCGTCATAATACATACCGTAGTGGGTAAAGTTGCGGGAAAGACCATGATCGTAATACAACATGCTGGTTACCCCATCGAAACGGAATCCGTCAAAGTGGTATTCCTCGAGCCAGAATTTGCAATTGGATAACAGAAAATGTAAAACCTCATTCTTGCCATAGTCAAAACACAGCGAATCCCAGGCCACATGCTCCCTGCGGTCGCCGCCATGAAAGTACTGGAATGGCGTTCCGTCGAAATTTCCCAGACCCTCCAATTCATTTTTCACCGAATGGGAGTGTACCAAATCCATGATTACCGCGATATCCATGCTATGGGCCGTGTCGACCAGCAGCTTTAGATCTTCGGGCGTGCCAAACCTGGAGGAAACCGCAAAAAAATTAGACACATGGTACCCAAATGATCCGTAATACGGATGTTCCTGGATGGCCATCAGCTGTATGGTATTGTATCCGGCCTTTTTTATCCGGGGAAGCACATTGATGCGGAATTCATTAAAGGTACCGGTTTTCCCCTCCATCGTGCTCATACCCACATGGGCCTCATAAATAAAAGGAGGACGGGCAACTGCATTAACGCAGTCGTTTTGCCAGTGAAATTCCTCCTCAGGTGCCCACACCTGGGCATTGAATACTTTTGTTTCCTCGCTTTGCAGAACCCGGCGGATATAGGAAGGCAGCCTGTGTCCATGACCCCCGTCCCAATGAACCGACAATTTAAAGAGTTCCTGGTGCTTCAGTACCTGAAGCGGTAACCTGATTTCCCAGACACCATTTTCCAAAGCATTCAGACTATATTCCTTCTTCTCCTTCCAGCCATTGAAATCACCAATCAGAAAGATCTTTGCAGCATTCGGGGCCCATTCTCTGAATACCCATCCTTCGGCAGTACGGTGCAATCCAAAATAAAGGTAACCGGTAGCAAAATCCGACAGTGACTGGGCTTCACCTGTAAGCTCCTTTTCTTTTTCAAGGACCTTCAACTGCACGGCGAAGAATGATCTCGGAAAAAGGACTCAACCAGGGATCATTTTCAACAATAGCAGGTGTCTTCATATTCATCATCCGGTCAATTTGCAGAAGTTAACTCATTAAAGTTAGGAATTAATCTGCTTAATCGGTAACCTCAACGGGATTTTTCGGCAACATACCAACTTTATATCCTACTTTGTGAACCGATTACCAAAGGCCGGATATTCTTTATTACTTATTAGCAGATAAATATTAACTTTGCCACCGTTTTTAGGCCTTTGAGGTTGAAGATATTCAATGACATATCACATTTTCATGCTCCCAATCCGGTTGTTACCATTGGGATCTTCGATGGTGTTCACCGCGGCCATACTGAGATTCTTAACCGGATTAAAATGCTGGCAGCTTCCTACAAAGGGGAGTCGGTGGTGATTACCCTGTGGCCACATCCCCGGTTTGTATTGCAGCCTGAAAACAATGAACTGCGCTTGCTTGCCTCACTGGATGAAAAAATAGAACTAATTGAAAAACATGCCATTGATAACCTGATTATCCTTCCTTTTGATACCGGATTGGCCAATATAACCTATGACCGTTTTGTCAGTGATTACATCGTTGGCAGCATCGGGGCAAGGCATGTGGTGGTTGGCTTCAACCACCATTTTGGAAAGGACCGGAAAGGCACTTTCGAAAACCTGCAGAAAAGCGCCAGGGAACATGGCATTGCGGCCGAAAGACTCGACCAGGTGATCATCGATACCATGCGGGTGAGTTCATCGGGAATCCGCCACATGATCGAAGAAGGTAGAATAACCTCTGCCAATAAAGCCCTCGGTTACCCTTACTTTCTGAATGGTTCGGTCATTGAAGGCACGAAACTGGGCAGGACAATCGGATACCCTACGGCAAACATCCAACTCGATGAGCCCCTGAAAATGATACCCCGGAACGGGGTTTATGCCGTGTTGGTCCGTGTGAACAATACAGTGTATAAAGGGATGCTGAACATCGGTATACGACCGACCCTGACTTTACCAAAACATGAAAGGACCATTGAGGTCAATCTTTTTGATTTCCAGGGAAATATATACCATCAGCCCATAAAAGTTGCCTTCCTGGAATGGCTGCGTTGCGAAAGAAAATTCGATTCCCTGCAGGAATTAAAGGAACAATTAGCCATTGATAAGGAGGAAGTTCTTAAGATTTTCAAAACAATTTCAAGCTTACATAAGTTAATATGAAGCATGCATTTATTCAATCATTATGAAAACAGAAACTATAACCGAAATGCTCCCTTACAAAGTACATGACATTAGCCTGGCCGAATTTGGCCGAAAAGAAATTGAAATCGCTGAAAAAGAGATGCCGGGATTAATGGCCATCCGTAAAAAATATGCCGGACAGAAACCCCTTCAGGGTGCAAGGATCTCCGGATCATTGCATATGACCATTCAAACGGCAGTATTAATTGAGACCCTCGTGGATCTCGGAGCCAACGTAAGATGGGCAAGTTGTAATATTTTCTCCACCCAGGACCATGCCGCAGCCGCCATAGCCCGGGCCGGCATACCGGTTTTTGCCTGGAAGGGTGAAACCCTCGAGGAATATTGGTGGTGCACCGATCAGGCACTTACTTTTCCGGGTGGACAAGGTCCCGAACTGATCGTGGATGACGGCGGTGATGCAACCCTGTTGATCCACCTGGGATATAAGGCCGAGAATGATCCGACCGTGCTGGAAAAGACTCCTGAAAGCCGCGAAGAATCAATCATTTTGCAGCTTCTGAAGAAAATCCTGCAGGAAGATAACCGCAAATGGCACCGCTTTAAAGAAACCTGGAAGGGTGTTTCTGAAGAAACCACTACCGGCGTACACCGGCTTTACCAAATGATGGAAAAGGGAGAGTTGCTGGTACCCGCTATCAATGTGAATGATTCGGTGACCAAGAGTAAATTCGACAACCTGTATGGTTGCCGCGAATCTCTGGCAGATGGTATTAAACGTGCCACCGATGTGATGATCGCCGGTAAGGTGGTGGTCGTGCTTGGTTACGGAGATGTCGGCAAGGGTTGCGCAAGGTCCATGCGAGCCTACGGAGCCCGGGTACTGGTGACTGAGATAGATCCGATATGTGCCCTGCAGGCTGCCATGGAAGGATTTGAGATTACCACCATGGAAGAAGCGGTAAAGGAAGGAAATATCTTTGTGACTACCACGGGAAACCGCGATGTGATCACTGTCGAGCATATGCTGCAAATGAAAGACCAGGCCATAGTTTGCAATATCGGCCACTTTGACAACGAAATCCAGGTGGACAAACTGACCACCTACCCCGGGATCAGGCATCTGAACATCAAACCCCAGGTGGATAAGTACACTTTCCCTAAAGGCAATTCTTTGTTTTTGCTCGCTGAAGGCCGTCTGGTGAATCTGGGCTGTGCTACGGGACATCCTTCCTTTGTCATGAGCAATTCCTTCACCAATCAAGTATTGGCCCAGCTCGACCTGTGGCAGAAAAAATATGCGGTTGGGGTCTACCGTCTTCCTAAAAAACTCGACGAGGAAGTGGCCCGGCTGCATCTCGACCAACTGGGTGTTAAACTTACCCGGCTTACTCAGCAACAGGCTGATTATATAGGCGTTCCGAAAGAAGGCCCTTATAAACCGGACCATTACAGATATTAGGGACGAGGGACGAGGGACAAGGGACAAGTCAGGGATAAGGGACGAGGGACAAGGGACTGATTTGTTCATTGTACCTAAAATGGATATATTTACCTGAAAAGATTATACATTATGATAGACTCCAACGGAAACCTCCTCATTGCCAAATCCGATAAGGAACTGTTCCTTATCCCCAAAATGTCAAACCGTCATGGTCTTGTGGCCGGGGCAACCGGTACCGGCAAAACGGTTACCTTGCAAACGCTCGCGGAGACTTTTAGCAGCATTGGCGTACCTGTAATCATGGCCGATGTGAAAGGTGATCTGTCGGGCATTGCCAAACCAGCCGGAGACAATCCCAAAGTGGCTGCCAGAATTCAGGAACTGAACCTTCAGGGCTATGTACCGCAGGGATTCCCTGTGTGTTTTTGGGACATATTCGGCGAACAGGGACATCCGCTGAGAACTACGATCTCTGAAATGGGACCCCTGTTGCTGAGCAGATTGCTGAACCTGAATGAAGTGCAATCGGGTGTACTTAATCTTGTTTTTAAAATTGCGGATGACAGTGATCTTTTGCTGCTCGATCTGAAGGACCTCAGAAAGATACTTGAATTTGTAGGGGAACATCGTGATGAATACACCAATGAATACGGAAATGTATCTTCGGCAAGCATTGGATCCATACAACGCGGATTACTGACACTTGAGGAACAGGGAGCCGATAAATTCTTTGGTGAACCCGCCCTGGACATCATGGATTTCATTCAAACAGACAGTAAAGGAAAGGGTGTGATGAACATCCTGGCCGCCGATAAACTGATGCTTTCTCCCGGCCTGTATTCCACTTTCTTGCTTTGGCTGCTGTCAGAATTGTTCGAACAGCTGCCTGAAGCCGGTGACCTCGACAAACCCAAGCTGGTGTTTTTCTTCGATGAGGCCCATTTGCTGTTCAACGAAGCCCCCAGGGTTTTACTTGAAAAAATTGAACAGGTGGTTCGTCTCGTTCGTTCCAAAGGCGTAGGAGTTTACTTCGTCACGCAAAATCCCATCGATATTCCCGATACGGTACTGGGTCAGCTTGGCAACCGTGTTCAGCATGCGCTGCGGGCATTCACGCCAAAGGATCAGAAAGCCGTAAGGTCGGCGGCGGAAACCTTCCGTCCCAATCCAGGCTTCAAGGTGGAAGAGGTTATCACCGAATTGGGAGTTGGCGTGGGCTTGATATCTTTCCTCGATGAAAAAGGTATCCCGGGAATGGTAGAAATGGCCAAGATCGTCCCCCCGCAATCACAGATCGGTCCCATCACTCCCGATGAAAGAGACAGGATCATCCGCAATTCCGTGATTCATGGCGTATATGAACGGTTGGTGGATCGTGAATCAGCATTTGAAATACTGGAAAAAAGGTTCGCTAAGGAAGATGCTGAGAAAAAGGAACAGGAAGAACAATTACAGAAGATCAAGGAAGAAAAACTTAAAAAAGCTGCCCAGGGATCTTCCGGCGGTATGATGGGTGACCTGGCAAAAACCATGGGACGTACCATCACGCGACAGGTTGGTAATGAACTTGGCCGGACCCTGGTAAGGGGATTGCTTGGATCACTTATTGCCGGTGCTCTGGGATCCTCGTTGAAGAAGAGACGATAATCATCCAGCTCATTTACATGAATAAACCCCTGTTAGCTGAAAATCCGATCATTGGCTGGATCGGCACCGGTGTGATGGGCCGTTCCATGTTCGGACATCTGTTGGATAAAGGTTATAAAGGATTCGTTTTTACACGCACCCGGGAAAAAGCACTTCCCCTGCTTGAAAAAGGTGCAACCTGGTGCAGCTCACCACGCGAAATAGCCCGGCACGCCGATGTGGTATTTACTATGGTGGGATTTCCGGCTGATGTACGGGAAGTCTATCTTGCACCCGGAACACTTGTTGAATCGGCAAAACCGGGAACTGTGCTGGTAGACATGACCACAACCAGTCCAAGCCTGGCTTTGGAAATTTATGAAAAGGCGCTTTCCCGTGATGTTTACACCATCGATGCGCCTGTATCCGGAGGTGACATCGGTGCCCGGAATGCCACCCTTTCCATCATGGCCGGCGGCGATAAGCAGGTGTTTGATGCCGTTGAATCCTTGTTCGGCATCCTGGGTAAAAAGATCGTGTATCAGGGAAAAGCCGGATCGGGACAACACACGAAAATGTGCAATCAGATCCAGATCGCGGGGACCATGATCGGTATGTGCGAAAGCCTCCTTTACGGGTATAAAGCGGGACTGGACCCGGAGACCATGCTAAGCTCCATATCGGGCGGAGCAGCCGCCTGCTGGTCACTCGATAATCTCGCACCCCGCATTTTGCGACGTGATTTCGAGCCCGGGTTTTTTGTACGGCATTTCATCAAAGACATGGGCATCGCTCTGGAAGAAGCCCGCCGGATGGATCTTTCCCTGCCGGGTCTGGCACTGGTGCAACAGCTGTACCAATCGGTCTCGGCTTTGGGCTATGCCGAAAAAGGCACCCAGGCACTCATTCTGGCCCTGGAAAATATGGGAAATGTCAAAAGTTGAATTTGCCATTACCTGCTTCTCCGTTTACCGGTTATTCCTGCCACTTGCCGATACACGGACAGAAATCTGAACCTTCCGGTTTCTACATAATCCTCTCCCTGCAAGCTTTCCCCGTAAATCACCCTGTCTTTCTATCAGGGTTTGTACGTATTCGTACACTCCTGTTTTAAAATGATTCAGGCAAGCCTGTTTTCGTTTTGATAGGATAAGCTTGTATCTATCTGTTTTTCTGTTGTTTATAGACTTTGGCACGGTTAATGTAATTCCTCTTACAACAACTTAAAAACCTAAAAAAATGAAAACACAAATGAACATCAGCAACCTGAAAAAAATGGTCCTCACTGCCTTCGCCGTCATGGTGATTGCCGCCGGAAGTTACATCAACGCCAATCCTGCAACTCCCGAAGTTTCCCTGGCTGGTCTTGAAGCCATTATGAATTCCACTGAACAGTCCATCCGCTACAATGCCCCTGCAGCAACGGACAGCTATGAGGTTTCAGCCGAAATCGAAAGACTGGAAGTACTGGCTGCCGCAACGGAAGCAATTGTAAAATATGACGCTCCCGAAGTTGATGCAGTTGCTCCTGAACTGGAAAGACTTGAAGTATTGGCCGCCGCCACCGAAGCATCTTTGAAATATGCAGCCCCTATAGCTGAGGAAGCTGCTGAAGTTGCCCCCGAAATGGAAAGACTTGAAATGCTGGCCGCCGCTACCGAAGCATCTTTGAAATATGCAGCCCCTATAGCTGAGGAAGCTGCCGAAGTTGCCCCCGAAATGGAAAGACTTGAAATGCTGGCCGCCGCTACCGAAGCATCTTTGAAATATGCAGCCCCTATAGCTGAGGAAGCTGCTGAAGTTGCTCCCGAAATGGAAAGACTTGAAATGCTGGCCGCCTCTACCGAAGCATCCTTAAAGTATCATGCACCGGAAAATAATGAGAATTCCGGCAACGAAAACTTCACCGAAAATGCCGCTGAGATATTGCTTGCAAATCAAACCAAATAACCACTTACCATGCGGAAAAATAAAGTTGTAGTTCAGGTTTAACCTGCTGTCAGCCAAAAGCGCAGCAGGTTTTTTATTTGATCCCCCGCACAAACTCCCCGATCACCTTCTCCGAATACCCCTTCTCTCCCAGTATTTTCACAAAGGCACTTCCGATAATGGCACCCTGGGCATACGCACAGGCCGTGACAAAACTGTCGTGATTGGAAATCCCAAAACCGATCAACCGCGGATTTTTGAGTTCCATAGCGCTGATCCTTGCAAAATAAGCTGCCTGCTCCGGCGAAAAACCCCCCTTAATGCCCGTGGTAGACGAAGAGGAAACCATATAAATAAACCCATTGCTGACCTCATCTATTTTACGGATCCTCTCCATGCTGGTGTGCGGCGACATCAGAAAAATGTTGTGAAGGTTATGGTGGGTGAAGAGGTGTTGAAGGTTGGGATGTTGTGATTGTTGTGATTGTTGTGATTGTTGTGAGGGTTGTGGGGGTTGTGATTGTTGGGATTGTTGGGATCGCTTTTCAGGATCATGTAGTCTTCCTGGAAGACTTCCAGGGGCAGGTCAGGCAATATGACTCCATCAAGGCCCGTTGCGGCACAATCCTGGCAAAACCTCTCCATGCCATATTGCATCACCGGATTGAGATACCCCATGAGCAACAAGGGTATGTCCACCTCTTTTCGGATATTTTTCAATTGAGCGAACAACAGCTTCAGGTTCATGCCATTTTTTAATGCCCTGTCACTGCTTTGCTGAATCACCGGACCATCGGCCATGGGATCGGAAAAGGGTATACCGATCTCGACCATATCGGCCCCGGCATGGGCAAGCGACCTGATGATTCCTGCCGTATCATCCCTGTCCGGGTATCCTGCTGTAAAATAAATCGATAGAATATTACCGGATCTGGTTTCAAATAAACGATTGATTCGATTCATGGGAAAATAAGTCATTTAATATTTTACAATAATTGATGGTCCGTCATATACTTCATATAAGCCGACATGTCTTTGTCGCCCCTTCCGGAAAGGTTAATGACTACCACTTCCTTTTCTCCGAACTGCCGCTTGGCAGGAACAGCCAGGGCATGAGCTGATTCGAGTGCCGGAACAATCCCTTCCAGTCGGGTAAGTCTGAAAGCAGCTTCCAGCGCCTCCTCATCCGTTACATGTTCAAAAATGGCACGCCTGGTTTTATACAGGTAGGCGTGCATCGGACCAATGCCCGGATAATCGAGTCCGGCTGAGATGGAATAAGGCTCGGTGATCTGTCCGTCTTCATTTTGCATCAGCATGGTCTTGCTGCCATGGATAATTCCGGGTCGCCCAAGTACCATGGTGGCGGCCGATTCACCGCTTTCAATTCCCTTACCGCTGGCTTCCACGGCAATGAGTTTTACTTTTTCATGATCCAGGTAATGATAAAATGCCCCGGCAGCATTGCTTCCTCCTCCCACACAGGCAATGATGTGTCCGGATCCGGGCTGCCGGTTTGCTCCTGCAGCTGTCCATTTCATTTCTTCACTGATCACGGACTGTAATCTGGCCACCAGGTCGGGGTATGGATGTGGTCCTACCACTGACCCAATGATATAATGCGTATCTACCGGATTGTTGATCCAATCGCGTATGGCCTCATTGGTGGCATCCTTCAGTGTCATATTCCCGCTCAGTACCGGGACAACCTCGGCGCCCAGCATTTTCATCCGCAGTACATTGGGCTCCTGGCGCTTTCCACATCAAGCTTTCCCATGTATACAATGCATTTCAGTCCCATAAGCGCGCAGACAGTGGCTGTGGCAACGCCATGCTGACCCGCCCCGGTTTCCGCAATGATCCGGGTTTTGCCAAGCCGTTTAGCGATCAGGATTTGTCCCACGGTATTGTTGATCTTGTGTGCACCGGTATGATTCAGGTCTTCCCTTTTCAGGAAAATCCGTGTATGGTGAAATTCCGAAAGTCTTTTGGCAAAATACAATGGTGAAGGTCGTCCGACATAGTTCTTCAGCAGCATGGAGAATTCAGCTTTAAATTCGGGATCATCCAGAATTTTCAGATAATTTTCACGCAGTTCTTCAATATTCGGGAACCATCATCTCAGGGATAAAGGCCCCTCCGAATTCTCCGTAATATCCTTTTTCATTTACCGAATAGTTCATGGTGTAAAGGTTTTAATTTCTCTGATGAATGATTTTACCTGATCAACGTCCTTCATGCCGGGTGCAAGTTCAAACCGGCTATTGATATCCACGGCATAAAAAGCAGGGTGATTAATTTCCCGGATAGCCCCGGCATCTTCGGGTCCAATTCCTCCGCTCAGGAAGAAGGGATATTGAATGCGGATATTCTTTCAGAATATCCCAGCGGAACTTACGACCGGTGCCTCCATGCTGATCCGATTTCTTATCAAATAAAAAGTAATCACATACCGGCAAATAAGGAATGAGTCGCCCGAAATCAAAGCCTTCCTCCACCCCAAAGGCCTTGATCACCCCAAAGCCAGCCTTTCGGATGGTATCACAATAGGTCTCAGGCTCATTGCCATGCAACTGCAACAGATCGAGCCTGTAGTGACCGGCTAATGCCAGCACCCGTTCGGGCTGCTCATTTACAAAAACACCTACTTTCAGTATCCCTGCCGTGGCTTCGAGGAAAGTTAGTTTTTCAAGGCTTTCACCTGCATATCTTTTTGATCCGGGATAAAATATGAATCCGAGATAGTCGGCGCCTGCACCGGCTACTCCGTGAATATTCAGCGGATCACGCATGCCGCAAACCTTTACTCTAATCATTTTCAAACATTAATTGTTTTACAAAATCAGAAAAAGCGGCCGCCGGTTCAGGGGTATTCATAAAGTTTTCACCAATCAGAAAACCCTGATAACCAATAGCCCTGAGTCTTTTCACCACCAGTGGTGAGGAGATCCCGCTCTCGGAGATCTTTACAAAATCCGGTGGAATTTCACCGGCCAGCTGCACCGATAGTTCCGTATCTACGGTAAATGTATTGAGATCACGGTTATTCACGCCCACCATGCTGACAAACTCGTTCAGGTGGTCTAATTCTACGGCATTATGTACCTCCAGCAAAACCTGCAGGTTCAATGATTCCGCAAAACGGGCAAGATCCCTGGTCTGTTGAATCCCGAGAGCGGCGGCAATCAGCAATATGGCATCGGCACCCATGGCCCTGGCTTCAACGATCTGGTACTCATCAATAATGAAATCTTTGCGGAGAATGGGAACCTGGTTGAGTTGACGAGCCCGGGTAAGATCTTCAGCTGTACCACCAAAAAACTCAAGATCAGTGAGTATGGAAAGTCCCGATGCGCCTGAACGAAAATACCCGGTGGTCACTTCTTCAATCAAGGCATGATCGATTAATGATGCCCCGGGAGGGAGACTTTCTCTTAAATTCAGCGATAATGCCCGTTTTATGAAGGATTAACAATGGATTCTGTAAGAGACAAAGTATCTCTGCTGAAGTATTTGCTTTTTTCCAGCACCTTCACCGGCTTTTTTTCTCTGGCACCTGGCAGTTCCTGCTTTTTATGGTTGATAATCTTTTCGAGTATAGTCATGATTGCATGTCGATTAGTGATGTAAAGCGTTCGTAGGCTTTTCCGCCGAGCAACGAAGTGCTGGCCGCTTCCCTGCACTCTCCGGCAGATTTTTCCGGATAGTAGCACCGGAGGGCCAGCTCCGTATTGGCCATTACCACCTGGTTCTGGGTCTTGGTGCCCTTTCCCTGCAATACGGAAATAAATATTCCGGCTGCTTCCTGCACGGTTGATCCCCCGGCGAGATCAGCCGGTGCAGTTCTTTCATAACCCAAAGATTCCGCGGAGATAATCTGTTCCACACCGTTCAGGATATACTTAAAATCGGAGGTAAGTGAAATTTCATCGTACCCGTCGAGACTGTGCACAATGGCATATTGCACAGCCGACTGCTGGTAAAGATAGTTGTATAAACTGGCCAAGTTCAAGACTGTATACGCCAATCAGTTGCTTTTTCGGGAAAGCAGGATTAACCATTGGGCCCAGCATATTAAAAAATGTTTTCATTTTCAAGGCTCTCCGTACCGGGGCCACATTTTTCATGGCCGGATTAAACAAAGGGGCATGCAAAAAACATACACCGGTTTTTTCGATTTCCTCGCGAAGCTTGTCCTGGTCGGTAGAGAATTTATAGCCGAAGTACTCCAGGATATTTGATGATCCGCATGCTGAGGAAACTCCATAATTGCCATGCTTGGCCACTTTAGCCCCGGCACCTGCCAGATACAAAGGTCGACAAAGTGGAAATGTTAAAGGTGTCTTTGCCGTCACCTCCTGTTCCGCATACATCAATGGTATCAAAATCATCAAGATCGATCCTGAGGCAAAGGTTCAGCAAGGCATCGCGAAAACCCGATAACTCTTCCACAGTGATACTGCGCATCAGATAAACCGTCATAAATGCTGCAATTTCCGATTCGGAATAAATGCCGTTGGCAATATTGGTAAGCACTTCTTCGGCTTCCTGGCGTTTCAGGGTTTTATGATCAAAAAGATGATTAAGAATTTTTTTCATGTTGATTTATCGTTTATGCGTTTAGCGTTTAGGCGTTTAATCGTTTAGGCGTTTAGGCGTTAATCGTTTATGCGTTTATACGTTTAATCGAAAGGATGGCTAAACGATTTCTACTCATTAATTGAAAGCCAGTTTCTGATAATATCCATCCCGTGTTCTGTAAGCACCGATTCAGGATGGAACTGCACGCCACGAACATCATATTGTTTATGACTAATTCCCATGATGATACCCTTTCATCCTCACAGGTAATGGTAAAACATCCGGCAAGATTTTCCCGGGTTACCACCCAGGAATGATACCGGCCAGCGTTAATCATTTCCGGAAGGCCTTTAAACAAGGGATCGGAACGGTCAGTGATGGAAACAGGGGTTGCCAGTCCATGGTAAACCTGCTCAGATTGTTGAGCACTGCCCCCAAAGGCCTCACCGATAGCCTGGTGACCCAGGCACACCCCCAGTATGCTTTTTTCAGGTGCATAATGTCTGATCAGCACCGAGACAAATCCCTGCCTCAACCGGTATTCCGGGTCCGGGTGAGAGCAGTATTTTATCATAATCTGCCCACCTCAGCCAGGTCAATTTCATCATTCCGGAAAACATCAGGATGAATACCCGTGAGTCTTTCAATATATTGTACCAGGTTGTACGTGAATGAATCATAATTGTCGATCACCAATATCCTTTTCATAATCATTTTTCATTAATTAATTTCTTTGGCCATTTCAATGGCTTTTTTCAGTGCCCCAAGCTTATTGTTGACCTCCTGCAAGCTCGCTTTCTTCGTCTGAAATTGCCACAATTCCGGCGCCTGCCTGATAAAACAGTGTATTGCCCTTGCTCAGAAAAGTGCGGATCATGATGGCATGATTGAACCGTCCGTTAAAATCCAGAAATCCAATGGCTCCTCCATAATAGCCCCGATTCTGGTTCTCATATCTGATCGATGAGTTGCATGGCTTTGTATTTCGGGGCCCCCGACAAGGTTCCTGCCGGGAAAGTAGCGGTCATCATATCCGTCACATCCGAATCCTCATTCAGTTCACCCGAAACAGCCGATACCAGATGAATAACATGGGAGAAGAACTGCACTTCACGGTATCTTTCCACAGTGACATTTTTTGCGTGCCGGCTGAGGTCATTGCGCGCCAGGTCAACCAGCATAACATGTTCCGCATTCTCTTTCAGGTCGGTTGATAATTGCTGTGCCAGCAGTTTGTCATGCTCATCATCCCCGGTGCGTTTGAAGGTGCCGGCAATGGGATTTATATAGGCTTTGCCTTTCTGCATCTTAAGATGTGCCTCGGGTGATGAACCAAATATCTTATAACTGCCATAATCAAAGTAAAACAGGTAGGGAGAAGGATTTATTGACCGCAATGCCCTGTATACATTAAATTCATCGCCGTGAATTGCTGTGAGAACTGACGCGAAAGCACAATCTGAAATACATCACCCCGGTAACAGTGTTCTTTGCCCTTGCTCACCATTTGTTTATATTGTTCATCAGTAATGTTCGATTTCTCCTTTCCCGCCGTGCTGAAATGAATATAGGGCCAGATTCCTGCTGTTCAGCAGGGTTTCAATCCTTTCGAGTTCACTGAGTTCCCCGTTGATGCGGTTTTCAATGATATGGAGGATATTCTGGAAATGGTTGATCGCAATGATATAGTTGTAAAAATTATACCGGACATCGGGAATTTTTTGCCCGGGAATTACCCTGGCCTGCAAGGCTAATATTCTCAAAATACCTGACTGCATCATACGCGGTATAGCCAAAAAGTCCGTTTACCGGAACACCCTCCTGACCTTCGGGCTGTTCAAACGACTGAAGAAAGGCCCTGAACCTGGATTGAAAAGCATGAGGTTCGTCGAGCTTTGTGACAATTTTGGAGCCGTCGGGATAGGTCTCTGTTGCCTGATCATTTTCCACTTCAAAACCAGCGAGTGGTTTCAGGCAAATGAAGGAATAACTGTTTTCATTTCCGTGGTAATCAGAACTCTCCAGCAGAAGCGAATTGGGAAAAATATCCCTCATCCTCAAATAAATGCTTACCGGCGTAATGGTGTCCGCGAGCAATTTGCGGGTTTGTGTTTTTATACTGAACTTTTTCATGTTGTTAATGGGTTAAGGTACTGAAAAAGAAGCGGCCTACCGTGAGAACGATAGGCCGCTGTTTTTATCATTGATTATATACAATAGGTAGACGGTCTCACGGATTTATGAGCAATTTATTGTGCCACCACCACCAATTTGTATATATTCTATTCATTTTTGTATGTTAATTCAGTTACAAATATAACGCACCTTTTGAAAAAAACAAATTATCAGGCAGCTTTTAATCGCTGCAGGTTGACCTTTTCCACTTTCGACTTGGCATAGTCAACGGTAATCGAGATTTCATTTTCCTCAGTGGAAGGCAGCTCAAACATCACATCGATCATGATGGCTTCACAGATGGAACGCAGTCCCCTGGCGCCAAGCTTAAATTCAACGGCTTTGTCAACAATATAATTCAGTGCCTCCTCCTCGAAAGTGATGCTAATTCCATCAATCTCGAACAGTTTTACATATTGCCTGATAATGGAGTTCTTTGGTTCTGTAAGGATGCTCCGCAGGGTTTTTCTATCGAGGCGGATGCAGGTAAGTCAGTATGGGGAGCCTTCCGATTATTTCAGGGATCATGCCATAGGAACGCAGATCCTGAGGGGCAATGTATTGCATCAGGTTATCACGTTCAATGCGATCGGACTGACGGGATGCATTATATCCAACAACCTTGGTATTCAAACGCATGGCGATTTTTCGCTCGATTCCCTCGAAAGCTCCTCCGCAGATGAACAGGATGTTTTTCGTGTCCACCGGGATCATCTTCTGGTCAGGATGCTTCCGGCCTCCCTGTGGCGGAACGTTTACCACCGATCCTTCCAGAAGCTTCAGCAGGCCCTGCTGAACACCTTCGCCCGAAACATCCCGGGTAATGGAAGGATTATCCCCTTTTCGTGCAATTTTATCGATCTCATCAATAAACACAATTCCCTTCTCTGCCGCTTCGGTGTTATAATCTGCCACCTGCAGCAAACGCGTAAGTATGCTTTCAATATCCTCTCCCACATACCCCGCTTCGGTCAATACCGTTGCGTCCACAATGGTGAAAGGAACATGCAGAAGTTTGGCGATGGTCCTGGCCAGCAAGGTTTTTCCCGTGCCTGTTTCACCTACCAGAATAATATTGGATTTTTCAATTTCAACATCATCGGCCTGGTCACGGCGTGTTGTTTGCATGAGCCTTTTATAATGATTGTAAACCGCAACAGAGATGATTTTCTTGGCATCCTCCTGTCCGATTACATAAAGATCAAGAAATTTCTTTATTTCTTTGGGCTTCAGCAACTTAATGGTGTTGATGTCAAACGGAGCCTTTTTCTTGGTTTCCTCCTGAACAATTTCATAGGCCTGCTCCACGCAATTGTCGCAGATATGACCGGAAATACCGGCTATTAATAAGTTGGTATCCCGCTTATCACGTCCGCAAAAAGAGCATTTATCCATCGGTTGACTATTAATAGTGAATTAAACGGCGTCTCAATTGCCAAAGTTACAAAATATCAGATCATTAACCTATTTTTTCTTCACTCTTTCCAGAATTTCATCGATCATGCCATATTCGCGTGCTTCCAATGCGGTCATCCAGTAATCGCGGTCTGAGTCTTTTTCAACCTTTTCAATGGGGTTGCCCGAGTGCTCTGCAATGATGTGATACAATTCCGCACGCAGTTTAAGGATTTCCCTGGCAGTTATTTCGATATCGGTAGCCTGTCCCTGTGCACCACCCATGGGCTGATGAATCATGATGCGGGAATGCTTGAGCGCCGAACGTTTGCCTTTGGTCCCTGCACAAAGCAACACAGCCCCCATGGAGGCTGCCATGCCGGTACAAATGGTGGATACATCGCAGGTGACATACTGCATGGTGTCATAAATGCCCAATCCGGCATGCACAGCGCCGCCCGGGGTATTGAAATAGATCTGGATATCCTTGCCCGGATCAGCGGAATCAAGATACAGCAATTGAGCCTGAATTACATTGGCCACAAAATCATCGATCGGAAGACCCAGAAAAATGATCCTGTCCATCATCAACCTCGAAAAAACATCCATCTGGGCTACGTTAAGCTGACGTTCCTCAATGATGGTAGGGGAAATATAGCTGTTTGAAACCGAAGTAAACCGGTGAAGGTTCAGGCTGCTGATGCCCAGATGACCGGTGGCAAACTTATTGAAATCCTTGATCAGGTCCATATTCAATAGTATTGTTTTTTGTATTAACTATTTTTCAAAGAGTTTGTTGAATTTTTCCAAAGTTATTTCTTTGTTATCAAGTTTTACAGTTTTTTGGATGAATTCATAAACCTTGTTTTCATTCAGGCTTTCGATGTACCTGTTGCGATCTTCTTCACGGTTCAGGCTTTCTTTGGCATACTTCTCGAGCATTTCGGCCGGTACTTCTCCTATGCCGTAATACTGCACAAATTGCTGCCGGATGACTTCCGATACATGCGCCAGAAGTTCTTCCTCATTGATCTTCAGTTCGTTGTCACGTGTCATTTTCCCCTTGATCAATTGCCATTTCAGATCTGTTTTAAAATGATCGAAGTCCTTTTCAATCTGATCCATGGTGACTTTACCATCATTGGTATGCAACAACCATCTCTTCAGAAATTCTCCGGGAAGTTCCTGTTTGAACTTTTCCAGATAAAAGTCTTTTGCATCGAGCCGGAATTTATAGTCGCTGTTGCGTTCAAAAGCCGATCTAAGCTCCTCATCCACCCTGGCCATAAATTCTTCTTCGGTTTTCACAGCATCCTTCCCGTATACCTTATCAAAAAGTTCCGGATTCACTTCGGCCTTTTCAAACCGTGAAACAGATTTCAGAGTAACCCGGAAATCAGGATTTATCGTGGCCAGCCTATCCTTGTCAATTTTTAGCAAGGCCGCCAGATCTGTTTCATTTTCAAAAGCCTTCTTTACATCCACGGCGATCTGATCACCCGGCTTACAACCTTTGAACTTCTTCTTTATTTTTTCGTCCTTCACAAATTCAAGAGATATGGTGGCATCCTCTACCACAATCCCTTCAGCAACCGGATTTCCCTTTTTATCCGTTTCAACCATATCGGCCTTGATCATTTCATTTTCGGTAACCTCCTGCGCTTCTTTAAATGAGCCAAAACGCGATTGTATCCTGTCGATCTGCTTTTGGCGTTCCGTGTCGTCAATCTTGATTTTATAATAAGGGATTTTGTCTTTCTCCGATATCACTATGTTTATCTCAGGCGCCAGTCCAATATCAAATGAGAACTCAAATTCACTGTCATGGTCCCAATCAATATTCACCGGTTTTTCCAGGTTTGGCAACGGTTCGCCAAGAATATTCAGTTTCTCTTCCACCAGATATTTGGACAGCGATTCCCCCAATATTTTATTGATTTCCTCAGCAAGCACAGGTTTGCGATACATTTTATTTACGAGTCCCTGAGGAACCTTACCGGGCCTGAACCCATCAAAACGGGCTTTTCTGCGGTAGTCTTTCAGAATATTTTCAACACGCTCCTCATAATCGGTTTTTTCAATTTTGATCGTCAATACTGCATTCAATTCATCAATGCTGTCTTTCTTAATGTTCATCAGGTTTATATTTAATTATTTCATTACTTTTTGTGGTTGCGTAAATACCACTGGATAATTTTATTCCGGAGGCTTCTCCCTGTTTGCCTTCTTAAAAGTGCGGATCAAGGGACTTCTCGTCCCTTCCTCCTTACTGCTTTTGTCAAACCGGAACTTATACCGGAATACTTGCCGTGCGGATGAAGGGACTTCCCGCCTTCACTTCATTGCGGCGGGATAAACTTCTCGTCCCTTCCTCCTTACTGCTTTTGTCAAACCGGAACTTATACCGGAATACTTGCCGTGCGGATGAAGGGACTCGAACCCCCACGCCTTACGGCACAAGATCCTAAGTCTTGCGCGGCTACCAATTACGCCACATCCGCGTATGAAATTTTGCGCAAAGATACCACTTTTTAGTTTCCACGAAAATAAAATTGATTTACATTATGATAATCCGGGGATTTGACATTTTTGCCAGCAGGTTGTGAATGGAAGATATAAACGCATTAAATTTGATATCTAAAACTTAAACCACGCCAAATGAAAAAAATCGTTATCATCGCTTTGTTGGGTGCTTTACCATGCATCGTCACAGCGCAACAAGCCTTCGTATCTGAAAGACTCACCAAAACCTGGGAAACACCGGCCACGCTTAAAGTACCTGAATCCGTATATTTTGATTCTGTTCGGCAGGTCATTTATGTATCGAACGTCGCAGGATCACCGACAGATAAAGACGGAATAGGCTTTATTTCGAAAATATCGCCGGACGGAAAGATCCTGGAACTGGAATGGGTAACCGGACTGAATGCTCCAAAGGGTATGGGTTTGTCCGGCGGGTACCTGTATGTTTCCGATATCAACCGGATAGTAAAAATCAGCATTGCCAGCGGTAAAATTGCAGGACAGGTTGAGATAACCGGCTCACAATTTCTGAATGACATTGCTACCGATAAGAATGGCAATGTTTATGTATCTGATATGAATGGCAATGCAATCTATATCATCAAAAAGGATAAATACGAGCTATTCCTTAAATCGGAAAGGATTACCGGGGTTAACGGTCTGTATGTTGCCGGGGAACAGCTTCTGGCAGGATTAGAGGACCGCATAGTCAGCATTAACCTGAATACCAGGGAGATAAAAGACTTCATTATCAATACCGGCGGTATTGATGGATTAGTACCCGATGGCCTTGGCAATTACCTGATATCAGACTGGTTTGGTAATGTGCATTTGGTAAACCAGAAGAAGGAAAAAATAAAGCTTCTGGATACCACACCGGTAAATATGAACGCAGCGGATATCGATTTTGTGACCGTGAAAAAGCTGTTATTGGTTCCCACTTTCAGTGACAACCGCGTAGTGGCCTATGAATTGAAATAGGATCACACGGTGATCAGTTCATATTGTCTGGTACCCAGCCCGATCTTCTCGGCATGCTCCAGCCCCGCTTCCCAATGTGTATGGGGATGGGCAAGGGAAAATTTGTCCTTTCCCCGCTGATGATCATGTGCATGTTCTTTGTTGATCCTGCTTTGCGGCAGCGAGGGAGCTTCTTTGACCATATCAACACAGGCCTGATCAAGGGCAACCGGATCAAACGAAGCGGCAATACCTATGTCGGGAACCAGCGGGTAATCATTGAAATTCCAGCAGTCGCAATCGGGTGATACATTCATGATGAAACTGATATGGAATGCTGCTTTTTCTTTCAGAACCGCCAGGGTATATTCCGCAATCTTGCGGTTGACCAGTTCGGAAGCGTCGGCCCACACTACCTGGGCGGCATTGTACTGGCATACCGCAACGCATTGTCCGCACCCCACACATTTTTCATAATCAATCCGGGCTATTTTGTCGCGCCCCACCACGATGGCATCCTGGGCGCAATATTTTTCGCATACCCGGCAACCTGTGCAATTTTCCGCAACAATCTGTGGAGAGGAAGTGGAATGCAATTCCAGTTTTCCGCCCACCGAAGCGCATCCCATTCCCACGTTTTTGAGTACGCCCCCAAATCCGGTCATCTCATGCCCCTTGAAATGGGTCATGGATACAATGATATCAGCATCTGCCACTGCTTTCCCGATTTTGGCTGTTTTGCAATACTCAAGATGAATGGGGACTTCGGTGTGATCTGTTCCGCGGAGACCGTCAGCGATAATAACGGGACAGTCTACTGCCAGCGGATTGAATCCATTCTCAAAGGCAGCTCTGATATGGTCAATGGCGTTGGAGCGACGGCCATAGTAAAGTGTATTGGCATCGGTGAGGAAAGGTTTTGCCCCCTTTTTCTTCAAATGTTCCACTACGGTGGCGGCAAAGTTTGGCCTTATATAGGATAGATTACCCGGTTCACCGAAATGAATTTTCACCGCGATGATCTTGGTGTCGAGATCAAGGGTATCAATCCCCGCCTTTCTGATCAGGTTCTCCAGCTTTTTCAGCAGGTTGTTGGACGGGTTAGCCCGAAGATCGGTAAAATAAACTTTTGAAGGCATAGGACCAGTTTAAGAATTTGCACATTTACACATTTACACATTCGGCACATTGGCACATTGACGTTCATCTCAGTTCAAAATTCTTCCCCAGGTATACTCTTCTCACCTGTTCGTCTTCGGCCAGTTCTTTGGCCGTTCCGGCTTTCAGGATTTCTCCTTCAAAGAGCAGGTAAGCCCTGTCGGTTATGGAAAGCGTTTCATGCACATTATGGTCGGTGATGAGGATACCTATATTCTTATCCCGGAGTTTGGCCACGATATCCTGGATATCCTCCACTGCGATAGGATCAACTCCTGCAAAGGGTTCATCAAGAAGAATAAAATTAGGTTTAAGTGCCAGTGCCCTTGCAATCTCGGTTCTTCGCCTTTCACCGCCGGAAAGCTGAATTCCCAGACTCTTTCTGATTTTCTGCAGACCAAACTCATTCAGCAGGGATTCCACCCTGAAACGCTGTTCCTCTTTGGGAAGATCCGTCATTTCAAGCACTGCCCTGATATTATCCTCCACACTCAGCCGGCGAAATACTGACGCCTCCTGAGCAAGGTAACCAATTCCTTTTTGAGCGCGACGGTATACTGGTTCATGTGTAATCTCCTCATCATCCAGAAATATTTTACCGGAATTCGGCTGGATGAGCCCCACAATCATGTAAAACGAAGTGGTTTTCCCTGCACCGTTTGGTCCCAGCAAACCTGCAATCTCGCCCTGTTCCACTTCAAATGACACGTCTTTGACAACCGTACGGGTCCGATATCGTTTTACAAGGTTTTCAGTTCGAAGTTTCATGGTATCCTATAAAGTGGAAGTTATAATCCATACTATCCGGCAAGTGCTTCAGCCTCCCTGGCCTTTTCCACACGGCGAGACAGGAATATGCCAATTTCATACAGCAACAGCATGGGCACAGCCACCATGAGCTGGGAAAACATATCAGGTGTTGGGGTAAGGATTCCGGCCAAAAGTAAAATGGCAATAACCGCGTGCTTGCGGTAACGTTTCAGAAAAGCAGGAGTAATCAGTCCAACTTTGCTAAGGAAATAAATCAGCACCGGCAGTTCAAATAAGATCCCACTGGCCAAAACGATAGAAGTAATTAATGAAATATAGGAAGCCAGGGTAGGAATACTTTTCACGATCTCACTCACCTGATAATTGTATAAAAAGTTGATGGAGAAAGGCAGGATCAGAAAATATCCAAACATTACACCCAGAAAAAAGAGGAACGTAATATAAAACACGGCACCACTGGCATGACGTTGTTCATTCTGATACAGGGCAGGCCGTATAAAACGCCAGAATTCGTAAAACATATAGGGAAATCCCAATATCAGACCGGTGATGATGCTGATCTTAATATGGGCAATAAACTGTCCGGCAACTGCCGTGTTCTGTAAAATCAGCGGTTTCAGATTGATGCAAAGACCTTCCACGTCCAACCGCTGCCCAAGCTGACAGAGCATACGGTTTGTCCAAAAGTCAGACTGACTGGGGCCCAACAATATCATATCGAACAGGACTCTCTTGAACACAAAGGCCATAACACTGAATATGACAATAGCCAGGGCTGAGCGTATAATGTGCCACCTCAACTCTTCAAGGTGTTCAAGAAATGTCATTTCACCTTTCACTTTTTCTTCCATGTGGTAACCTCGTTATTCCAATCTGACAAATGTTAATAAAAAATAAAATGCCTTTTTGGGCATAGCGAAATAAGAAAAAAAATATTAATTTAGTTAACAAATGTATTTATTATTTTAAAATAGCGGTCAGTCAGGCTATTCATACCTGCAGGTTTATTGAACTTTTTTGTTTTCATGACGTATTTACCCTTTTATTTCTAGCATAAATATATTCTCGCGGTTTAATGGAACGTTAAACATGGAGGAGAATTGAGACTAAACTGAATTAAAATGATTGTTGGCGCCGAAATTTACTGATAGAAGTCTTAAAAAAACATTTTGGGTTTACCAGTTTTAAGGGAAATCAGGAATTCATCATCCGGAATGTATTGAACGGAAATGACACATTTGTATTAATGCCCACCGGCGGAGGAAAATCACTTTGTTACCAGCTTCCTGCTCTTATCATGCCGGGTACGGCCATCATTATATCCCCCCTGATTGCTTTGATGAAAAATCAGGTGGATGCCATGCGAAGCTTCAGCGAGGAAGACGGCGTCGCCCATTTTATGAATTCCTCCCTGAACAAGGCAGCCATAGCGAAGGTAAAACATGATATTCTCGAAGGAAAAACAAAATTGTTGTATGTGGCGCCTGAATCGCTTACCAAGGAAGAGAATATTCAGTTTCTGAAAAGAGTTAAGATCTCTTTCTATGCCATTGACGAGGCTCATTGCATTTCGGAATGGGGCCATGATTTTCGCCCTGAATACCGCCGCATCAGACCAATTATTAACGAAATTGGTACAGAACCCATCATCGCCTTAACGGCAACTGCCACACCAAAAGTACAGCATGATATTCAAAAAAATCTTGGCATGCTCAATGCCACGGTTTTCAAATCCTCCTTCCGCCGCCATAATCTTTATTACGAAGTACGGCCAAAGAAGAACGTCACCAAGGAAATCATCAAATACATCAAGAACAATACCGGTAAATCAGGTATCATTTACTGCCTGAGCCGGAAAAAGGTGGAGGAGCTGGCCGAAACACTTCAGGTGAACGGAATCAAAGCCCTGCCCTATCATGCGGGACTCGATTCTGCCACGAGATCAAAAAACCAGGACAACTTCCTGATGGAAGAAGCAGATGTAATTGTTGCCACCATTGCTTTTGGGATGGGAATTGACAAACCGGATGTTCGTTTTGTGATCCATTATGACATTCCCAAAAGCCTTGAGGGATACTATCAGGAAACAGGAAGAGCTGGCCGGGATGGCGGAGAAGGCAAATGCATTGCATTTTACAGTTATAAGGATATTCAGAAACTGGAAAAGTTCATGCAGGGGAAGCCTATGGCGGAACAGGAAATAGGAAAACAACTTTTGCTCGAGACGGTTGCCTATGCCGAATCCTCTGTTTGCAGACCTAAACAGCTGCTGAATTATTTTGGCGAGGAAATGCCAGACAATTGCGACAATTGCGACAATTGCCTGCATCCAAAAACACAGTTTGAAGGGAAAGAGGATATCGCACTGGTATTAAAAGCCATACTCGAAGTCAAGGAAAAATTCAAAGTCGATCATATTGCCAGTATACTTGCCGGGATTAAAACCGCTGCCATCAAATCATACAATCACCAGATGCTCGAATCTTTCGCCGCCGGGAAAGGCAAGGATGTCAATTACTGGAGCATGGTGATCCGACAGGCCATGATCGTCAGGTTTATACAAAAGGAAATTGAGAATTACGGATTGTTGAAACTCGATGAAAAAGGGCATGAATTTCTGAGAAATCCGGTTTCTTTCCTGCTTATCGGAAGATCATGATTATTCCGATACCGATGAGGAAGAAGAAAGCTTTGGTGGCCCGGAAAGGCTTGGTACAGCAGATGAAGAGCTTTTCAATATATTAAAGAATCTCCGGAAAAAACTGGCAAAACAGCTGCAACTGCCGCCATTCGTCATTTTCCAGGATCCCTCACTGGAGGACATGGCGATCCAGTATCCCATATCCCTGGAGGAACTCCAGAACATTACCGGCGTAGGGGCCGGAAAAGCCAAAAGATACGGGGCAGAATTCATCAAGATCATTCAAAAGCTACGTGGAGGAAAAGGAAATCATCCGTCCTCAGGATATGGTGGTGAAGTCCATTGTGAACAAATCGAACCTCAAAGTTTTCATCATTCAGAGCATCGACCGGAAAATGGATTTTGAAGACATCGCCACAGGCCAAAAATCTGGATTTAAATGCCCTGCTTGATGAAATCGAGGCTATTGTAAACTCCGGCACAAAGATCAATATCGATTATTACATCAACAATATCATGGATAAGGACCATCAGCAGGATATCTACGATTATTTTATGGAGGAAGCTGAAGATGAGTCTATTGAAAATGCGTTGCAGGAATTGGGCGAAGACAATTACACGGAGGAAGAAATCCGTCTGATGCGGATCAAGTTCATGTCGGAATTGGGTAATTAAGTCCGAAACCGTCTGCCTTTCCAGCTAAAACCGGAAGATATTCCGGCAATGGCAAAGAAAACCACATAGAGGGGATAAACCAGTTCATATACCATGAACCGCATGGCCGGCAGTTTTTTTTGATAAAAACGGAAGAAACTCTTCAAAAAAAGAAAGTCAGTTACCATTTTACCTGCAAAAGTAACCGGGAAAAGCCAGAAATGGTATCCCGTGGCCAGAATCACAGCAGCATACAACATCGTAAGATTGACAAGGAACACCAAAAGAGCCGTATACAGGGTATCAGCATCCCGATAGTACAGGCTTTTGGATACCCATCGTTTACGTTGCTGCAAAAATTCGTTCCACCCTGCAACTCCGCTGGTAGTCACTATGGCCTGAACTGACTTTAATAACAGTATACTTTTCCCCGGATCATGTTTTACGGCGTGCAGAAAAAGGGTGTCATCGCCGGAGGTCAATTGCTGTTTCATGGGATCGGGATAGGTCAGAAATAGACTTTTTTTATAGGCCAGGAAAGCCCCGTTGCAATAAATGGGACGTCCCTCCGGCGAGGGCACCGGCCCCGGCCGCTACCAGACTTAAAAACTCAATTGCCTGAAAATTATCCGGAATGTTACCGTCCGTCTTCAGGTCTACAAGACCTACGATCATATCCGGATCCTTATCCTTATATACCTGTGCCAGTGTTGCCAGCCAAAGGCTTTTCATCGTACAATCAGCGTCCGATGTGACAATCAGTTCGTTTGAGGCTTTTTTGATACCGTTCAGGATGGCGGATTTCTTTCCCGTAACTTCACCTTCGTTATGAATTAGCCTGAAGTTTGCATTTTCCCTGCAAAAATCCTGCACCCATGTGTCCGAGCCATCATCGGAATGATCATTCACCAGAATTACTTCCATTAAAGCAGCCGGATATTCCTGTGCTTTAAGTGAAGAAAGCAATGCCGGCAGGTTTGACATCTCATTTCTAAAGGCAATGACCACGCTGATCGCAGTAGTACAATCGAATGTTACATATTCCGATTCGGGATAATTTTCCCAGTCGCGCTTATATTTTTGAATTTTAAGCACATAGAGGACAATAATGACCAGGGAAATGACTACAAGGGTATTCATGCGGATTTACGCCAAAGGTTCAGGCAGGCTTAACGGACAACCATTTTTCAATTTTGTCGAACAATTCCGTAATGTTAACCGGCTTGGTAATAAAATCATCGCATCCTGCCTCCAGGCATCGGACTTTTTCTTCGTTAATGGCATTGGCTGTCTGGGCAATAATCGGCACGTTCTGGTTGAACTTCTTGATTTCCTCGGTAGCAGTAAGGCCATTCATTTCCGGCATCTGAATGTCCATCAATACCAGGTCGATATTGCTGTTATTCCTGCAAATTTCCACTGCCTCCCTGCCATCGGCAGCCCGAATAACACTGGCCCTGGTTTGCTTGAGAAATCCTTCGAGAAACTTATAACTGAACTTATCATCCTCGGCAATGAGGAATAGCTTGCCTTCCCAGCTGCTATGAGTCCGTGTGTGTTTGCTCTCCGGTCGCTCTTCCGCTTTCCGTTTAACAGAAACAAAGGGTATGGTGAAGTAAAAAACAGAACCCTCGTTAAAAACGGATTCCGCCCACATTTTGCCACCCAGTAATTCAACCAGTCCTCTGGAGATGGCAAGACCAAGACCAGATCCTCCGTATTTCCTTGAAGGTGAGCTGTCTGCCTGCATAAATCTTTCAAAGATAATCTGAAGTTTATCCGCAGGTATACCAATACCCGTGTCCCGGACATAGAACCTGAGGAAATTGTTTTCTTCCAGATCATAACCGAATTCTATGAATCCCTTGTGCGTGAACTTGATGGCGTTGCCAACCAGATTTGTCAGGATTTGCCGAAGCTTGATAGGATCTGTGCGGATATAAGATTTTTCATCAGGGAAAGACTTC
Source organism: uncultured Bacteroidales bacterium (assembly GCA_963800645.1). GTDB lineage: Bacteria > Bacteroidota > Bacteroidia > Bacteroidales > UBA10428 > UBA5072. The sequence continues at coordinate 649,432 of CAWDBX010000010.1, forward strand.
TTTGTCAGAATTCTGACCTTCGATTTGTCTTTTCGCAGACTTCTGGTGAGAAAGGTCGATTGTACCTGGGTGAGCAGATCATTGAGCGAGAATTCATCCTGTATGAGATTCGCCTGTCCTGACTCAATTTTAGCGAAATCAATGATATCATCAATCAGATTGATCAGCATTTTACCATTGCTGTTAATGATATTGAGATACTTTTTCCGGTTGGAATTACTCAGGGTATTGTCGTTGAGCATCTCTGCAAAACCAAGTATGCCGTTCATGGGAGTACGAATCTCATGCGACATGTTGGCCAGAAACGCTGTTTTGAGCTTGTCCGATTCTTCCGCTTTATCCTTGGCCCGGATCAGTTCATATTCCAGCTGACTACGATGAAGGGCCACCGAGACCTGATGAACAAAAGTTTCAATAATATGCTTGAATTTAATAATGCTTTTGTTCAGGGTCAATATGGTAATATTGCCAAGGTGTTTGTCATCCCTGGCCAGGCTGATATTGTAGGCCTTGTGCAGGTTCAATATTTCCCTGATCTTCAGAAGATGCCTGGGAAGCAGCGCTCCGATATTTTTTTCCAGCAGCTCATCCGTTAAGGTTATTACCTTGCCGGCATTATCAGTAGAGAAGGAAATATTAGTCGGCGGGAAAGCTTAAACCAATGATCGGCTGCCCCAGAATTTTCTCCACTTGTTCGGTATAGGGGTGTAAACCCGAAAAGTTCTCGACGACAACCGACTTGGTCTCTTCGTTGTAGGAAGAAATAACGACTACCGCGCTTTCAAGAAAAGCGGCCAGTTTTTCCGGAATGTAGCGGTAAATCTCGTCCTTTGAAGACAACCCCAGAAGTTCCAGTGCTGAATTGCTCAGGAAGATAAGATTATCATGGTATACTCTTTCCTTCAACTCTGCCATCTTCCGGTCGGACACATCCCTCGAATTAACGATTATTCCCTTGATGGCAGGATTATTCAGCTGGTTGGAAAAGATGCTCTCAACATAGATCCACCTTCTGTTCTTATGCAGACTTCTGTATTCTTTCTTGATTTGTTTTCCCGGATTGGCCAGCACTTCTTTAAAAACGGCTTTGATCTGAAAAACATCATCGGGGTGAACAATGTCGAAAAAAGACTTGTACAGCAATTCTTCCATTTCAAAATCCAGGATCTTGTCCTTTTCCGAGCTTTCGAAAATGATCTTACCATGACGGTCAATAATGGAAATAGCATCCGATGAGTTTTGCAAAAGCGCTCTGAACTGTTCTTCCCTTTCGTGCAGGGTTTTTTCCATCCAGGTATGGTCGGGGATTTCCCTGGAAATACCGGCGATGCCTATGACCCTTCCTTTGTTATCAATAATCGGGGTTTTATAGGTCTCAAAACGAGTACTGCCCGTTTTCAGATTTTCGGTGTGTTCAATGAAATGTCTTTTTCTACTGTGCTTGACTTCCTCGTCGCTTCTCTGAAATTCGAGCGCTTTTTCCCTGGTGCAAAGGTCAAAATCCGTTTTGCCGATAATATTTTCCGTTTGGGTATGATACAGCTCCGCAAAGGCCTGGTTCACCAGGATGTATCTTCCTTCTCCGTCCTTAAGCCAGGCAAGGTAGGGTATATTGTCCAAAATTGCCTGCTGTACATCGTTACCTTTCTGTATTGCCATATCATCCTCCTGAAATAATCGGTTAAGGTTACTCCTTTTTCCGCCTGTTTATTTCATCACGGATTTGCGAAGCCTTTTCATAGTTCTCCTCCATGATGGCTTCATTCAGCAACTCTTTCAGTTCCTGTAGATTGTTCTTTTTCAACTCATCAGCAAAAGAGGGATCCTGTATGTGAATGTTTCTGGGTGCGGATACCGGATCACTGCCTGACTGGACTGCCGCTTCCTTTTCAAAATCCAGAATGATTCCGGCCTTTTTAAGGATATCCTCGGTGGTATAAATGGGACATTTGAAACGCAAAGCAAGTGCTATGGCATCAGATGTTCTGGCATCAATTTCAATGATCCGCTGACCATTATCACAGGTAAGCTTGGAATAAAAAACACCTTCCTCCAGCTTATATACCGTAATTTCAAGCAGATCAATATTAAAAGTATGTGCAAAATTCAGGAATAAATCGTGCGTCAGTGGTCTTGGAGGTTTTAATCCTTCGAGCTGTATGGCGATCGCCTGTGCTTCAAATCCGCCTACAATAATCGGGATCCTCCTCCTGCCATTTTCCTCTGCCAACACCAGCGCATAAGCTCCCGTTTGTGTCTGACTGTAAGAAATACCCAGCACGTTGAGTTTAACTTTGTTCATTATCTCCGTTACGGTAAGTTTTGTTCAATACACAAATATAGTGATTTCATCCATTCTGCTTTAGCATTCTGCTCGTGTAAATTTAATCATTTGTTTATGTGGCATTTATTGGTTCATGCTTCATACGGATGAAGCGCCAGGCACTTTATGTAATGCCTGCGTGGTTTGCAGCAGGATCAACAACACCCTTCCCCCGAAGTCCGGATAATATTTTTTCTTAATTTGGTGATTTATTTTGCAGTTAACCCAAAGTTTTATATTTTTGCAGACCCAAAATAAAACTGAAATTTTATAACAGATGTACGCAATAGTAAGCATAGCCGGACAACAATTCAAGGTTGAAAAAGGGAAGAAAGTGTTTGTTCACAAACTTCCCGGTGAGGTTGGAGATGAAGTTAATTTTGATAAAATCCTGCTCATTGGCAACGATGATAAAGTAAATGTAGGCACACCCTACCTCCCTGATGCTTTTGTCTCCGCTCAGATTGTTTCCCAGTTAAGAGGGGACAAAGTTCTGGTCTTCAAGAAAAAAAGAAGAAAAGGCTATCAGAAATTAAATGGTCACCGTCAGTATTTTACCGAGATTTTGATTGGCGATATTGCTGAAACCGGTGGTGCACCCAGGAGAACCGAGAAGAAAAAGGCTGTTGAACCCAAAATTGAAGCTCCTGCTGAGGTTGCTGCCGCTGTGGTAAAAGCTGAAAAAACGGTAAAGGCTGAAAAGGAATCAAAGCCCAAGACTGCTCCCAAAAAGGCTGCTCCTAAGGTTTCCGGTGAAGAAAAATCCAAAAAAGCGCCTGTAAAAAAAGCAGCGGCACCAGCAGAAAAAAAGACAGCCGCTAAAAAGCCTGCAGCAAAAAGCGAGGGCAAAACCAAAAAGTAATTAAGTTAAACATCATTAAAAGAGATATCCATGGCACATAAAAAAGGAGCCGGAAGTTCGAGGAATGGACGTGAATCGCATAGTCAAAGACTTGGCATCAAAATTTTCGGCGGCGCACAGGTAAAAGCCGGAAATATTCTGGTCCGTCAGCGTGGTACTGTTCATAATCCGGGTGAAAATGTTGGCATCGGCAAAGATCATACTTTATATGCCCTTGTTGACGGACAGGTAAAATATTCCCGGAAAAAGGACGACCGTTCCTACGTTTCCATTCTTCCTCCCGCCGAATAGGTCCAATTCCGGATAATAATACGGATCCCCTGAACATAAACTGCATTTCAGTTTATAGTTCTGGGGATTTTTTTATTTTTGTACAAATCACTTTCAAGAATGCTTACAATTAACCTGATCCGAGAGAAAACCGCTGAAGTCATCAGCGGATTACTGGTGAAAAATTTTGATGCAAAAAGCCTGGTAGATGAAATTCTTGCACTGGATGAAGAACGGCGGTCAACACAAAATAAGCTCGATGGCATACAATCAGAACTCAATAAAATCTCCAAGGAAATAGGAGGTTTGATTCAGTCCAACCGCAAAGAAGAAGCGGAAGCGAAAAAGAACCTTACCGTACAGTTGAAAAAGGAAATCGACGCATTATCCTCGTCGCTCGCCGACAATGAATCGTCACTGAAAAACCTGGTGATCAGATTGCCCAACCTTCCTTCCGTTGGCGTTCCTGCCGGCAATGGCGCCGAGGGAAATATCGTGGAACGCGAGGGAGGGGAGATGCCACGGCTGGCTGCTGATGCACTGCCGCACTGGGACCTTGCGAAAATTTACGATATCATCGATTTTGAACTGGGGAATAAGCTTACCGGGGCAGGATTCCCGGTATATAAAGGCAGGGGGGCCAAACTGCAGCGTGCCCTGATCAATTTCTTTCTGGAAGAAAACATCAAGGCCGGCTATCTCGAGGTAATGCCGCCGCTGATGGTGAATGAGGATTCGGGATTCGGCACAGGCCAGCTTCCCGATAAAGATGCACAGATGTATCATGTCACCCTGGATAATTTTTACCTGATCCCCACGGCTGAAGTGCCGGTTACCAACATATACCGCGATGTGATCCTTGAATCGAAGGATCTGCCGGTGAAGAATACTGCTTACACCCCCTGTTTCCGCCGTGAAGCAGGTTCTTACGGAAAGGATGTCAGGGGATTGAATCGCCTCCACCAGTTTGACAAGGTTGAAATCGTGCAGATACAGCATCCTGAGAAATCCTATGAAACACTCGATGAAATGGTCCGGCATGTGGAAGGACTGGTACAAAGACTTGAACTGCCTTACCGCATTGTAAGACTTTGTGGGGGCGACATGAGCTTTACATCGGCCCTTACATTTGATTTTGAGGTCTACGCCGGTGCACAAAAACGATGGCTCGAGGTGAGTTCCGTGTCGAATTTTGAATCCTTCCAGGCCAACAGGCTCAAACTCAGGTTCAGGGAGGAAGGCTCAAAAAGGCCTCTCCTGGCTCATACCCTGAACGGCAGCTCCCTGGCACTGCCCCGTATTGTGGCGGCGTTGCTCGAAAATAACCAGACTGCTGAAGGAATTAAAATTCCCGAAGCTTTGTGGCCTTATACAGGGTTCAGGATCATTGAAAAAACCAGTTAACCGGGTGATCACAAAGGCCATGATAAAACGAGTATCCTTTTGCTGTACCCTGTTGTTGGCATTCCTTCTTTTGATTTCAGGCTGCAGGCGAAATGACCGGAAAATTGATATCCCTGATATTCAAACCATTTATGGCGACATCACTTACCTGGATTCACTGGTCCGGTCAAGCCAGGCCGACAGCATCAGTAAGATCGACCTTCAGATAGCAGCTGCCCTCTCTGCTTTTGCGAACAGGGCGCAATCGCCCGAAGATAAAGCGATCCTTGATTCACTGGCAAGGATTCACCAGGTCACCCAGGATTTTTTGCAGTTTTGCACCAGCACCCTCATCAATCTTGATTTGCTTCAGCAGGATACCAGGACATTGGAAGACCAATACAGGTCGGGGAAGATTAAGATCACCTCCTACATGTCCTCCCTGATGGAGGAGGAACAACTGCTGATTGACCTCACCAATCAGCTTGCAGAAAAGAACCAGTTAGCACTGCAGTACCTTCAGCATCAAGCCCTGCTCATTGAAAAACTTACCTCCCCAACAATTCCGGGATACTGAACCTCATGAAAAACCAGACCAAGGCATATTTATATGCGTCCCTGACGGTTTTTTTCTGGTCAACTGTTGCCACTGCCTTTAAAATTGCACTCCGTGACCTGCATTATATCCAGCTCCTGGTGGTGGCTAATTTCATCTCATTATTGGTTTTTACCCTGTTGCTCCTGGCACAACGGAAAATGCACCTTCTGGGAAGTGTGACCCTTCCGGGACTCGGATTATCAGCCCTTCAGGGTTTGCTTAACCCTTTTGCCTATTATCTTTTCGTTTTCAAGGCCTACAGTCTGCTTCCTGCACAGGTAGCACAACCGGCAAATTTCATCTGGCCCGTTGTGTTGATGCTCCTTTCCGTTCCCTTGCTGAAACAGCCTCTGAGACTCACCGGGATAGCAGCACTTCTGATCAGTTTTACCGGGGTGCTGATCCTGTCCAGTCAGGGCAATCTCGGTACCTACAGGATTGTTGAACCGCTGGGCATAGGCCTGGCCCTCCTGTCCTCCATAGTGTGGGCTCTTTTTTGGATAATCAACCTGAAGGATACACGGGACAATCTGGTAAAACTGTTCTTAAGTTCCCTGTTCTCGGCTTTGTACGTCCTGGTCCTGGCCTTTGCCACCGACAGTCTTGTTCCCATCTTTAAAAAGAACCTTCTTGCGCCCGTATATATCGGACTTTTTGAAATGGGCATTACCTTTGCCTTCTGGTTGAAAGCGCTTCAGTTGTCCGATGCCACAGGGAAAGTAGCGAACTTCATCTACCTTACTCCATTTATTTCATTGATCTTTATTCATTTTATTCTGCACGAAAGACTTTATTATACTTCCGTGATTGGTCTTTGCCTGATTGTAGGCGGTATTCTGATCGGGCGAATTAAAAATGCTCCCCGTTAAACCATATTCAGGTTTTTCTCGTTTACTTTGTATGTTAAATAATCTTGTTCACTATTTTATTCATTTCATTCCCGGTTTATGAAAAAACGTTTCGGATCGCTTCTGCTGGCATTTGCGCTGCTTTTTATCCTGTTCTCCTGCAAAAAAGACAAGGACAACACGGTTGAAATTATAAATCGGGATATCTATGACCTGATGGAGGTAGTTTATCTGTGGAACAGGGAAATGCCTACATCCATTGATGCCTCGGCTTATTCAACACCTGCTGCCTTTATGGAGGCCTTGCGTTACGAGGTATACGACCGGTGGAGCACCGTTATTACCAAGGAGGAATACAATCAGTATTTCGAGGAAGGCACGATGGTCGGCCATGGTTTTATGCTCGGCCTGGACGAGGGTGAAAACATAAGAATAGCTTTTGTTTATCCTACAACACAAGCATACGATCAGGAAATCCGCAGAGGCTGGATCGTGACCAAGGTGAACGGCACCACCGCTACTCCGGACAATGTGTTTAACCTGCTGGGGGAACCCGAAATAGGCCTTACCAACACCATTACCTTTATTAACGCGAATGGCGTCACAGTAACCAGGACGCTGGCCAAGGAAGAAATTGATATTTCACCGGTTGTGCACTATGAAATACTGAACCAGGGTACCGACAAGATAGGTTACCTGGTATTCCAGGATTTTATAGAAGTTGCCAATGATCAGCTGGATGAAGTCTTTGACTCTTTCAAAAATGCCGGTATCAATGAAATCATTATCGATTTGCGCTACAATGGCGGCGGTGCGGTAAATGTTGCCGAACACCTTGCCGGATGGCTCCTGGGCAAAGATTATGGTAACCAGCCTTTTATTAAATATCAGCACAATATGAACCTTGCGGGTTCAGAGGACACCACCATCAACCTACCCGCGAATGCGGCCGGATTAAGTCTGGGACGGATTTTCTTTATCGGGACCGAGTACACGGCATCAGCGAGTGAACTCATGATCAACGGTGTAAAACCATACGTCGAATCCATTTTGGTCGGAAGAACCACCCACGGCAAACCAGTTGGCATGTATCCTTTTTCCTTTACCCAATATGATTACGTGGTTCTTCCCGTTTGTTTCAAATACTCCAATGCCGACAATGAAGGGGACTTCTACGAGGGGCTGCCGGTGATGCTGCCCGCCGGGGATGATATGACCAGGGATTTTGGTGATCCGGAGGAAGCTTCTTTGAGGGCCGTGCTGGAATATATTGAAACAGGGGCGGTTCCTTTAAAGACAACAAAATCGACCGGTGACCGGATTAAGCTCATTGAATCGGATAATCCTGTCAACCAGTACTTAAAAGCTTATTAATTGAAAGAAAGCATGGTGATTCTTGGCATCGATCCCGGCACAGCCATCATGGGATATGGTGTGATCAACGTGAACAGGAACCAGCCTGCCCTGTTGTTGCTCGGCTCACTCGATCAGCGAAAGAACAAGGATCACTTTGAAAAGATCGCCAGGATATTTGAAAGGACATTGCAGCTGATTCAGGAGTATAAGCCCTCGGCGCTTGCCATTGAGGCACCTTTTTTTGGCAACAATGTGCAATCGATGCTTAAATTGGGACGGGCGCAGGGAGCGGCAATTTCAGCCGCGCTGCATCTGTCGGTACCTGTTTTTGAATATGCTCCGAGGAAAATCAAACAATCCATTACCGGCCACGGTGATGCTTCCAAGGAGCAAATCGCCAATTTTCTGCAATACATCCTGAAGGTCGAGCTGAAACCGGATACACTGGATGCCACCGACGGACTGGCGGCTGCCCTGTGTCATTTTTACCAGATAAATAACCCGGTTAAAACAGGATCCGCAAAAAACTGGGAGGAATTTATCCGCAAAAATCCCTCCAGGTTGAGGGAACGATAGGGACATGGCCATGTCCCAACGTCACAGATTCTTAATGATTCTGGCTGCTATTTCCTCAAATTCTTCCGGTGTCAGTTTGATCTTTGGCTTGCCGAAATTGATGTCCCCCAATTCGTTTATGGGAATCAGATGAATATGGGCATGGGGTACTTCAAGACCGAGTACGGCCACACCCACCTTTTTGCAGGGAACTGCCTTTCCAATAGCCCTGGCTACCTTTTTGGCAAAAACCATCATGCCGGCCAGCAGGTCATCCTCGAGTTCAAAGAGGTAATCCGTTTCTTTTTTGGGAACAACAAGCACATGACCTTTTGCAAGGGGACTGATATCGAGAAAAGCAAAGTAGTCGCTATCCTCAGCGATCCTGTAACAAGGTATTTCGCCGCTTATAATGCGTGAAAAAATGGTGGCCATGCTGATGCAGGTTTTATTTTTATCTTGAAATTTCAATGATTTCAAAAGGAATCACCCCTGAGGGAACCTTGATTTCCACATGATCCCCAACCCTCTTGCCGATGAGACCCCTGGCAATGGGAGTGCTCACGGCAATCTTGCCCTGCTTCAGGTCAGCCTCAGTATCGGAAACAATGGTGTACTCCATTGTTGCATTATTCTTGGTATTCCTGATCTTGATCTTATTCAGGATCTGTATCCGCTCCGTGTCAAGTTTAGAACCATCTATAATCCTTGAATTACCAATGGCGTCCTTTAGCTTCGAGATCTTCATCTCGAGCATTCCCTGGGCTTCCTTGGCGGCCTCATATTCGGCATTCTCCGACAAGTCTCCCTTATCGCGTGCCTCAGCTATCTGTTTTGAAATGGCCGGCCGTTCAATACCAACAAGATGATCAAGTTCATCTTTCAGCTTTTGCAGCCCTTCCTCAGTGATATAAGACATTTTTGTCATAACTAACCCTCCACGATGATATCAAAAAAAAAGAATTCCGATTATTCGGAACTCTTCAATAACCTGATCTTAAATTATTTATTAATTTTTTCTACGAAATTGTAATTACTTTTTCCGATAATAAGAAGTAGAACTAAAGTAGTTAATATTCTCTTCTTTTCAAAATTTCTGAATAGATAATTGCTTTCCTTAGATCAAAAAACCGTTCGCCCTTATCAGCCTTTACTCTGGCAGCTTCTTCTGCCTCCACCGATACAATTTCACCGGCTGCAATATCATCAGGCAACCCCGACTGATCCAGCTCTTTGCGAATGGCTTCATACCTGGCGATCATTTTCTGAATATCGGACTGCCCTTCCTCGAATTCCTCCACGGATGATTTTTCCTGTTTCTCCATGGCCAGGCCTTCGGCTTCTACCGTCATCCCTGCCAGTTCTGCAGAGGCCTCTTCGGTATCCACCGCCATGCCGGCTTCCTCCACTGCAGGACCCCTTTCGATGGTTTCATATTCATACGGTACCTGCGCGGGTTTTGGGATATCAAATAATTCCATGAGCGGTCCCAACTCAGGTCCGAAATCCTTTCCGGGATCTGCAGGCAGATTGCGTGGCATCCCGGGCATATTGGGTTTGGCTCCCGCCTGCTGCCTCTTCATTTTATTTTTATAAGCGCTGGCAATCACCCCTATAAGTCCAATCACCACGTATATCAGTAATTGTAACAGATCATTATCCATTCACCGTCTTTATTGATTTGATGAGTAAAATTAGCAATTATTATCGGTTCCTGGGTCGTTTTCTTTTGAAAATACGTTCCAGGAAATTCGGATCATTCCGTTTGTTATAGGCTTTGGCACGTTTCTCCGCCGCATCCATCATCTCCTTGGTTGCCGCTGTTTGTATATCATAGCGGTGCTTTATCGTTCTTTTTCTGGCTTTGGCATAAGCCTTTTTATAATGCCGCTCCACCTGTTCCTTTTTCTTTGCGGCCTGGCTGATTTGCCTCTGCTGTGCATTTATGGCCGGAAAAACCAGCAGGCAGGCCATCAGCAGGAAGAAGTACCTATGCAAAAACGACTTCATAGGGATGCAGAATAAGTGTAGAATCTTTGCCAATAAATAACAGCAAATCACTTATAAAAATTATTCAGGCTCCAAATTAATAAAATTAATAATATAGTTTTACCTTTGCACCCGGTTCAATAAACCAAATTATTACTGAATACCAAATATTTATCAATTAATTAATTTAAATTATCATCTGGTACCCTCTAAAATCTGCTTTCCGGTTGATTTTATTACGGATCACCGGAAAAAGGAGAAAAAATGAATACATTTAATGAAATGGGACTTGCTCCCGAGTTGTTACGCGCAGTTGAAGAATTGGGTTTTGACAGTCCTACCCCCATTCAGCAAAAAGCCATTCCCATTATTCTGAACTCTGAATCCGATCTTGTTGTTTTGGCGCAAACCGGTACCGGTAAAACCGCAGCCTTTGGCTTGCCGGTGCTTCAGCTTGGCGATGCCTATTCCGATCATTTGCAAAGCCTTGTATTATGCCCTACCCGGGAACTTTGCATGCAGATCACCTCAGAATTCAACAAGTATTCCAAATATATGCCCGGCTTCAAGGTGGTTCCGGTATACGGCGGCGCCAGTATCCGGGAACAGATCAGAGCCCTGAAAAGCAGTAGTCAGGTTGTTGTGGGAACCCCGGGTCGTGTTTTGGATCTGATTGGAAGAAAAGCCCTTGATCTTTCCCACATACGCTGGATGATTCTTGATGAGGCAGATGAGATGCTGAATATGGGTTTTAAAGACGATCTTGATGCCATACTGGCTGAAACCCCAAAAGAAAAGCAAACCCTGCTGTTTTCAGCCACCATGCCCGAAGAAGTGGCCAAAATTGCCAGGAAATATATGAATTCCCCGGAGGAAGTATCTGTGGGAAAACGCAATTCGGGAGCCGATAATGTCACGCACGAATATTACATGGTACATGCGAAAGACAGATATATGGCGCTTAAACGTATTGTTGACATCAATCCTTCGGTATATGGTATCGTATTTTGCCGTACCCGGATTGAAACGAAAGAGGTTGCTGACAAACTGATGCAGGACGGCTATAATGCCGATGCCCTGCATGGTGATCTTTCACAATCGCAACGCGATTATGTGATGAACCGTTTCCGGATGAAAAACCTGCAGTTGCTGGTGGCCACCGACGTGGCAGCCAGAGGACTTGATGTGCACGATCTCTCCCATATCATCAATTACAATCTTCCCGATGATCCTGAAATATATGTACACAGAACCGGGAGAACCGGAAGGGCGGGTAAGAACGGGATTGCTATTTCTCTGATCCACACCCGGGAATCGGGCCGGATTAAAGATCTTGAAAGAATGACCCGTAAGAGTTTTGAAAGAAAAATGGTCCCAGGCGGAAAGGAAATTTGTGAAAAACAATTGCTGAATCTGGTGGACAAAGTTGAAAATACCGTGGTAGACCAGGTCAATATTGAAAAATACCTGCCGGCGATCTATGAGAAACTGGCCTGGCTTGACCGGGAAGAACTTATCAAACATTTCATTTCGGTGGAGTTTAACCGTTTCCTCGAATATTATAAGGATGCCCCTGATCTGAATGTCACCCAGCGAGATAAACATGCTCAGGCAGCCCCCAGAAACCCCGAAAGCTTTGCCCGGTTCCATATCAACCTGGGCACCAAACAAAATTTATCGGCCAGTTCTTTAATATCCCTCATCAACAGGAACTGCCACGGTAAAAGGATAGAATTCGGAAAGATTGAGATCCTCCGGAAGTTTTCCTTCTTTGAAATCGAAGAATCCCGTGTCAAGCACCTGATTGGGGATATGAATAACGTTCTTTACGATGGTTTCCCTGTGGTCATTGAACTGTCAGCTCCCGCTCCGAATTATGCCTATAAAAATGCAGAAAGCGAGATCGGCCAACGTCATGGAAGACCTTCGGGCAGCAGAAAAAGAAAGAAAATACCGAGCTGGTGACCCCGCGTCACTAGTCTGACAGTGTATCCACAGCTTTCAGCAAAGTATTGTCGATATCCTGAATGATCGGGAAAAAGCCTTCATTATCCAGGAAGTTCCTGGCGATATAGGCATATAACTGAACTTTAAGAAGCTTCTCTGAAGTCTTGATGTCACGTGGCACCTCTTTAACGCCCTCTGCAGCGGCAAATGCAATGAATTTGCGCATAACTCCCTGTTTGTCCAGGTATTTTACAAAATCCCCCGGTGCTTTTAGCGTTACCAGTTTTGTACGGTTCTCATCAGCATATTTGAGCGAATAACGGTAAATCAGACCCTGGTTTCGCACATCGATGAAATAGTCGGTAACGCCAAGGGTATCAATGGGCACAAAAATGTCGGGCATGATGCCGCCACCTCCGTATACAGTTTTTCCCCCCGGTGTTATAAATTTCAGGGAATCTGCAAATTTGTTGCTGTCGGCATTCTCAAGCTCGCCATGAAGGTATCTGGCATTCAGATCCCCATAGTAGTCATTCAGGTTCCTGCTGTAAGGTCTTTGTATGCTCCGGCCTGTTGGTGTGTAATACCGGGCAATGGTCAGCCTGATGGCTGAACCATCGGAAAGCGGTTTCTGCTCCTGTACCAATCCTTTTCCAAAAGAACGGCGACCGATAATGGTTCCCCTGTCATTATCCTGAATGGCGCCGGCCAAAATTTCGCTGGCGGAAGCGGAATTTTCATCAATCAGAATGACAATCTCAAGGTCGGTGCATAATCCGCCCGGAGAACTCAGGAAATCCTGTTTGTCCCTGGCCTTTCCCTGGGTGTATACAATAAGCTCATTCCCCGATTAAAAACTGGTCGGCGATAAATACGGCCGCATTCATATACCCTCCTCCATTCTCGCGCAAATCAAGGATAAGTTTCTTCATCCCTGTTCACGGAGTTGTGAAACCGCATGGATAAACTCTTCCTCCGTGGTTGCCGAAAATTTATTCAGTTTCAGAAATCCGATATCCGGCTTCACCATATAAGCAACATCCACACTGTACAGCGGAATATTGTCCCTGATAATGTCAAAGCTAAGCAATTCCTTTACATTCCGGCGACTTACTGCTACATTTACCTGTGTACCCTTGGGTCCGCGTAACCTGCCCACAATGGAGTCGCTGGGCAACTTTACGCCGGCCACTACCTACCGTCCACCCTAATGATCCTGTCTCCGGCCAGTATACCCACTTTTTGTGAGGGCCCATTGGCAATGTTTGTATTACTACCAGGGTATCATTCAACATGTTGAATTGAATGCCAATGCCACTGAAATTTCCTTCAAGAGGCTCGTTGACCTTTTGCAATTCCATGGCCGGAATATATTGGGAATGCGGATCGAGATCCTCCAGAATCTTGGGAATGGCCCGTTCAATAATTTCTGCCTTTGAAACATCATCCACATATTCGTTTTCAATATAATTCAATACATTGTCAATCTTATTGGCCTTGGGAATAATGATAAATTTGTTTTCAGTGTTTGAACCGCTGTAAAACCTTCCGATCAGAATTCCGATTACCACCGAAACGGCAATAACAATGGGAAAATATATGGCAATACCCTTGTTTTTAAATTCCATCCTCGTATATTTTTATAATTCCATATAATCAACTTCAATTCCTGCCTTGTGCAACAGGTCAACGCCATCACGGGTATGATAGGCGTCGCAAAATACCACCCTTCGAATACCCGATTGGATGATAAGCTTCGCGCATTCCATACAGGGCGATGTGGTGATATACAAGGTGGCGCCTTCACTGCTGTTGTTTGATTTGGCCACTTTGGTGATGGCATTGGCTTCGGCATGCAAAACATAAGGCTTGGTTTTGTAATTCTCATCCTCGCATACATTTTCGAAACCCGCCGGCGTTCCGTTGAATCCATCGGAAATGATCATTCTTTCCTTAACAATCAATGCTCCAACCTGCCTGCGTTTGCAATAAGAATTCTGTGCCCAGATGCGTGCCATTTCAAGGTATCTTCTGTCGAATTGGGCCTGCTTTTCTCCATAAGGATGAACCGGATCATATTTTTTCATTGGTAGTCTCCGTTGATAATGCCCGAACAGCCTTACGGCATTTGGTCCTTCATGACCTGTATGATGGGCAACAACCATGCCCAGGGATGACAAATATAATACTAATTTCATTGTGCATGAAGCCTGTCTGTCTTTTTATAAGTTGGTGCAGCATTGCATGAATTATATCGTCATTATAAAAAACTGAAAATATACTTACTATGAAAACTGCATTATTCAATAAAGCAAGCCTGGTTGCGCTGACATTCGGCTGTGTTGTTTTGTTTTCCTGCTCGACAAATATTCTGACAGGTCAAACCGTTAAGGAATCCAGGAATGTATCCACCTTTCATGCTGTTACCCTGGCTTTTTCCGGTGATGTATTCATCACCCAGGGTAGTCCGCAAAAGGTTGAAATAGAAGCCGATAAAGCCACATTGGAGATCATTGAAACGAAAGTTGAAGGTAATACCCTTGTGCTAAAAACCAAAAATGGCCACTGGCATGACCTGGGAACAATCAGGGCTTACATTACCATGCCCGAGGTAACCGGCCTTTCGATAAGCGGATCCGGTGATATGATCTGTGAATCATCCATCAATACCAGCGAAATTGACCTCGAGGTCAGCGGGAGCGGATCCGTAAAAATAAACAAACTGCAATCCCCTGAAGTGTCTGCTGTCATTACAGGCTCGGGTGATATTACCCTGGCCGGAACCGGGAATGATCAGGGCATGCTGAAAACCACCATTACCGGTTCAGGCAGCTTCAAGTCCGAAGAATTGCCTGTGGGAAATGCCGACATTACCATTACCGGCTCAGGTTCAGTGAGGGTGAACGTGGTGAATGAACTGGAAACAAATATTACCGGAAGCGGCAGTGTGCTTTATAAAGGCCATCCGAGAATTAATGCCAGTTCCACCGGCTCCGGGAAGACAAGATCCATGGATTAATTTCCCCTGATCATTACAAGCATCATCTTGAACTTCTCCAGGGCTTGCACGGCATGGGGAATATTGGCCGGCATCACAATGAACTGCCCTGCAGTAAGATCGAATTCCACTTTGTTAATGATGATTCTTCCCTTTCCTTCGGTTACCAGCACATAGGCATCAAAAGGAGCACTGTGCTCACTCAGGCTCTGGCCTGAATCAAAGGCAAACAGGGTGATATTCCCTGTTTGTTTTTTTAATACCATCTTGCTTACGGTGGCATTGTCGGAAAAACTTACCGATTCAGCCAGATCAAAAATTTTCGCTTTTTCGAATTCCATGATTTCAGTTATTATAGGAGGTATTTGTGTATTCGTTTATGCTTACTGCCACTCTTCTTTAATTACATTCCCCTGATTGGAAACTACCAGCAACTTGACCGGAACTTTCCGCTGTGCCGCTGAGGCTGCCGATTTGACGATTTGCAGCAATCCACCGCAGCAGGGAACCTGCATAATCATCACGGTGATGGTGTTGATGATGGCATAATCGATCATGGCAGTGATCTTATTGATATAAACATCCGTATTCGAGTCAAGCTTGGGACATGCAATGGCCAGGCTCTTCCCCTTCAGGTAATGCTGATGAAAATCACCCATGGCAAATGCGGTGCAATCCGCGGCGATCAAAAGATCGGCATTCCTGTAATAAGGTGCCTGCGGATTCACCAGGTGCAATTGTACGGGCCACTGCCGCAATTCCGATTGCAGATTCCCCGGCTGAACTGCCCCTGCAACTGCCCCTGCAGCTGTTTCCATCACTGCCACCGGTCTCTCAATGATCATACTCCGGCTTCCGGGACAACCGCCGCCATGCCCGTGCTGATGAGCAGCTTCATGGGAATGTCCCGCATGTCCGTGTACCTCTTCAATTACTTCCTGCAGGCTGAATCCCAGCTTGTCCTCGTTTTCCCTCATGAATTTCACACCTTCCCGGAGATACCCCGTCTCCTGATGATCCTTCAGATGCTTCAAATGCGCCACTACAGTATTTTTTCCTTTGGTCACCATGATTTCCATTACTTTGGTTTCATTATAGGCTTCAGCCTCCCGCTTTTCAATAGTTATGGCGTTTTGGGGACAATGACCTATGCAGGCTCCCAGTCCGTCACACATCAGGTCACTGATCAGGCGCGCCTTGCCGTCGATTATCTGCAGGGCACCTTCGTGACAACCGGGAACACAAAGTCCGCAACCGTTGCACAAACTTTCATCAATTTTTACCATTTCACGTACCATATTCTCGTATTTTAAAGTTTGCTTCGTAATTTTGATTCAAATTTAGGATATTCATATCCGAATTTTTGTATCATTTGTTACAATCTTGCCTCTTATGGAAAATTTATTTGCCGAACTTTCAAAAACCAACATTTTCAGCGGTCTTAAAGCGGATGACCTTGCGGTATTAATGCATGATAAGCCTTACCGCGTGAAGGAATATGGTCGCGATGAATACATAGCCTACAGTCATGATATTTGTTACGATATGCTGTTTGTGGTCAAAGGTTCGGTAAGGGGCGAAATGACTGATTTCTCCGGCAAGAGACTGAAAATTGAAGACATTGCCGCACCCCGGCCATTGGCTGTCGCGTTTATTTTTGGCAGGGAAAACCGGTTCCCGGTGGATATTATCGCCAACGAAACTGCCGCGGTTCTGATCATACCTCGTGATGTACTGATTTTTTTATTGCAGCACAATCAGGTCATACTCAACAATTATCTTAATGCCATTTCAAGCCGAACACAATTCCTGTCCAACAAGATCCGCTTCCTGTCGTTTAAAACCATTAAGGAAAAGATAGCCAATTATATTCTCGACAACATGGCAAAAGGCAGTAATACCATGATGCTGAATCAGTCACAAACTGAACTGGCTGATTTTTTTGGTGTTACACGGCCATCCCTGGCGCGTGCCATGGCTGAAATGGAAACGGAAGGCATTTTGCACACCGAAAGAAGGGAAATTACCATACTCGATAAAGAAAAATTAAATAAATTGGTGAACAAATAAAATTCGTCATCATGCAAAACCTCATTTTAACCACCACCCCCTCCATCGAGGGAAAGAAGATCACCCAGTATTATGGCATTGTCACCGGTGAAGCCATCATCGGCGCCAATCTCTTCCGCGATATATTTGCCGGTATACGTGATATTGTCGGAGGCCGGTCCGGATCCTACGAAGAAGTGCTGCGCGAAGCCAAGAACAATGCCATGACCGAAATGGAGGAAAATGCAAGGCGCCTCGGAGCCAATGCTGTAGTGGGTGTCGATCTTGACTATGAAACCGTGGGGACCAATGGCAGCATGCTCATGGTTACCGCCAGCGGAACAGCAGTATTTTCAGAATAATGATTCCTCATCAAAGCATTCAGCGTTGCCCCTGGGCTAACGGGCATCCTTTGCTGACCGAATATCACGACCGGGAGTGGGGCGTACCCCTGCGCGATGAGCACCGTGTATTTGAAATGTTTTCGCTGGATTGTTTTCAGGCCGGTTTAAGCTGGCTGACGATACTGAAAAAACGGGAGGCCTTTTTGCAGGCATTTGAAGGTTTTAATATTGACCAGGTGGCGGATTATTCCGGATTGAAGATCGCAGAGTTGCTTGCCAATCCGGGCATAATCCGAAACAAGCTAAAAATACCTGCCGTAATTGCCAATGCCCGAAAAGCACAGGAGATCCGGAAGGAATTCAACTCTTTTTCCAGTTATATCTGGAGTTTTAGCGGAGACAAAACAGTGCATAACCACTGGACCAGTCAGGATCAAATACCTGCTGTTTCAACCATCTCTGATGCCATGAGCAAGGATTTGATCCGCCGCGGTTTCAAATTTGCGGGGTCCACCATCTGTTATGCTTTTATGCAGTCGATAGGTATGGTGAACGATCACCTGGTGAGCTGTTTCCGATATCCGGAACTGACTTAGGCCAGGCCGGCTTTTTTCATTTCAGCAATAATCTCCTCCGCCGTTTTTGTGGCATTAGGTAATACGCCCGGAGGACATTTCCCTGAAATGGCTGCCACCTGAAAACGTCTGCAACGTTTGCGGCCTTGTTCTCCGGCTTCGCAATACAATCTCCTGTATACTTCGGTATACTCGGTCCCTTTTAAAACTCCGTTAAAAATAGGACAGGCTGGTGTTTTAGGACAAATATTCATTTCCATAGTTCCTGTAGAAAATGTAAGTGGTTCATGATTAGTACTGAAAATACCACTAAAAGGTTTCAAACAGGAATCTCATTTCATTTCATTTTTACATGCGAGGATCATCTCCTGGTTTTCCTTTTCCCCCCAGTTTGGATAAAAGGGAAGGACCGGCTTAAAGGCAAGATATTTTTCTTTGGCTTTCATAAAAAGGGACAGGGCGTTCTTAGCTCCTCCACCAAAGAAGGCAGGGGTATAATAGATGTTGTAGGCCAGGAGAAAATAGGCCCGGGGATTTGAGGGACTGACCGCAACAGCCTTTTTCAGGCTGGCTTCAGCCTTCTGTGAATAAGTCAATCCACGCAACTCGGGATTTACCTGCAACCTGCTCTGGTATAGGAATGCCTGTAAAACAAAGATTTCCGGTTCGCCGGGTTTTAACTTTAATGCCTTATCAATAGCCGGCTGGGCTTTATCAATGATTTCGTCCTTTGCGCTATTCCCTTCGGCCCTGTAGCTGGCATGGAGATAACCGAGACCTTCGTAATACAAGGCCAGCCATTGCTGAGGATATCGTGCGGCAAGCTTTTCAAAATAGCGGGCAACCGCCAGATAATCATCCAGGGTTTTGGCACGCTCCATCATGCGGATACCGGGATTGTATACCGTTGAATCCTCCAGGGACTGTGCTTGAAGACCGGAAGTCAGCACTAGGCTCCATAATATAGCTGCGTACAACGCTTTCATAAGATGTGCTTTTCTGCATGATAAGAAGAACGGACAAGCGGGCTGCTCTCCACCATGGCAAATCCTTTGCTTAAACCAACCTCATGGTAATGCTCAAACTGTTCGGGCGGGATATAGGCGTATACCGGCATATGATCGAGGGTTGGCTGTAAATACTGGCCGATGGTCATCACCCTGACACCTGCGGACCGCATATCATCCATGGTTTGCAGAACTTCCTCTTCGGTTTCTCCAAGCCCGAGCATAATGCCTGATTTTGCTATGTTTCCTGACTTTGCGATGTATTGCAGAACATCCAGACTGATGTTATAGCGCGCCTTGCTCCGTATTTGCCGGCTCAGCCTTTGCACGGTTTCAAGATTATGGGAAATTACCTCCGGCTTTTCATCAATGATCTGCTGTATTATTTCTTTACGTCCCTGAAAGTCCGGTATCAATACCTCCATAGTGGTTTGCGGATTAATCTCCTTTACCCTCCTGATAGCGGCAGCCCACAGTCCTGCACCAAGGTCTTCGAGGTCATCACGGTCCACCGAGGTGATCACGCAATGCTTTACACCCATGCTTTTCACCGATTGGGCAAGCCTGTCGGGTTCCAGCCAGTCCACCGGCAAAGGCTTTCCTGTTGGCACCGAACAGAATTTACAACGACGTGTACAGATATTGCCCAGGATCATGAATGTAGCTGTTCCATGGCTCCAGCATTCGCCTATATTGGGGCAGTTACCACTGGTGCAGATCGTATGCAGGTTCTGACGCATCACCAGGTTTTTGACCCGGGAGTAATTTTCGCCATTTGCGCGCTTCATCTTCATCCAGTGCGGAAGACGCGACCGGGATTCAATACTTTTGTCCAACTGAAAACTTTTTGGTAAAGATAGTAATAGGATGGAAGATTCTGATGAATGATTCTGATGGAAGATTCTGATGGAAGATTTAAGTATACTAAGTTTATTTCCCGGCAGTTTGGAGCAACAGTGAATCCAGCAATGCCTGCTCTCCCCCAAAACAGATCCTGACATTCGGCGTGCATCCTTTTGAGGAAACGATCTGCCCGGCAATTTCATCAGCACCCTCCGTGATCTTCAAACACCTGTCCTCCCATTTTGTTCCAATTTCCGGATGATGGAAGATCATGCAGGCGACCAGGTCCCATACCGGCACGCCTGCAGCGGTAACGGCTTTTTGAGGGGAATAGACATAGGAACTGATCCAGTTTTCCATCAGGGTGGACATGCTTTTGCCAATGGTATCACTGGCCAGTGGCCTATATTGTTTCAGAAATCCATCCGTTAAAACCAGCGGATCCCTGCCATGGAGGGCCGTAAGGTCAAGCGGGACCAGTACCAGGGGTACACCAGAATTGAATACAATGTCTGCTGCTTTCGCATCCACCCAAAGATTCCACCCGGAAACACGATTATTAACTGCTGGCCATTCCTGGTACATGCCTCCCTCAACATTCACGGCACCATCGGAGACATACACCTGGCTGATGGTTCCGGCAAGTTCAGGATCGTCCAGGAATACCTGGGCCAGGTTGGTCATAGGTCCGAGCGCCATGATGGTGAGGTTGTTTTTATTCTCACCTGCCAGCTGCTTAATGAGCGTTACAGCACTTTTATCAGAAGGTATCAGGTGATGAGCCGGAAGTGCAAGTCCGAATGGCTTGTCCACCGGTGGCCTCCATTGTTCGGGGAAAGCGTTGTCCCCCTCCAGCGGTTTTCCTGTTCCCTTAGCGACAGGAATCTCAGGATGCCCTGTCAGGTTCAGTATCCTGAGCACAATTTCAGCACCCGAATCCACGGTAGACACACCGTTTTCAATGGTAATGGCCTTGATATCAATATCAGGGCATGACAGAAAGTATAAGATTGATAGCATATCATCCACCGACATGTCCACATCGAGGATGATGTTGCGTTTTGACTCCTTTTCGGGTTGGGATTTGCAGCCGGGAATAAAGACCGGTACAGCAAAAAGAAGCAAATAAAATACGACCCTTTTCATAAGACGTATTCCATTTAACATGAATACAGTACCCGGAGCCGGAATCGAACCGGCAAGGGAAAAATCCCACTGGTTTTTGAGACCAGCGCGTCTACCTATTCCGCCATCCGGGCGACTTGGGTGCGAGTGTGAGTGTGAGTGTTGGTGTGGATGGGTTGGCGAAGATAAAGAAATGTTTTTGTTTGCACAAAATTAAGCAAATATTAAATCATTGGAGCGGTATAAGCTTCTCCATGCTTCGAATTACCGGTGGCTTTGTATTTTCTTACTTATATATGCATAAAAATCACCCGTTTATTAAAACCCGTACCCTGATTATTGCGTAATAAAGTGTATTCCAACCAACCAATGCAATATGAGGGGTAAAGTGAGGTTTTTCAGGAAATTGGTTCTTTACTTTCTTTTATTATTGGTCCCGGTAATTCTGTTTTCACAGACCTATATTTTAAACGAAGATTTTTCCTCCGCTGCGATTACCACGCCACCAACAGGCTGGCAAAATTACATGGTAAACGGTGAATCCTCTGACCTTTGGTATTTCAACAATCCGGGCACCAGAATGGTAAATTATCCGGTCATCGGAAAATTTGCCATTTTCGACAGTGAACATATTTCAACCAATGGCAGTGCAGAAAATATTGTATTGGAAACACCCTATTTTGATGCTACCATCAGCCAGGAAATACTGCTCTCCTTTGATCATTATTTTACAGCCGGTAACGGATCAGTTGCTGACATCGAGGTTTACGACGGGAACACCTGGCATGTGGTTAAAACCTATACTGATGCCACTGCCAATCCTGAGAAAGAAATTTTGAATATATCTGCTTTTGCCGGTGGGGTATCAGACTCCAAAATCCGTTTCAGATGGAAAGGAGACAGTACCGGCTTCTGGGCAATTGACAACATCAGTATTTACACTCCCCTGCCAACCGACGCGGGGATCTCCACACTCAACAGTCCTGTTATGCCCTTCATTGAAGGCACCCATCCCATACTGGTGACGCTGGTCAATTTTGGTGCAAATACAATAACCCATACCACCATCAGCTGGTCGGTAAACGGGATCCAGCAGACTCCCTTTTCGTGGACGGGTTCATTAACCTCCGGGACAAAGCAGTCCAATATTGCCATTGGGAATTATTCATTCGTGGCGGGACAAAAAACTGTTTTCAGGATCTGGCAGTCCAATCCCAATGGAGAACAAGATGGCTATGCAGTGAATGATACGTTGAATAAAACCCTGTATACCGCCTTATGCGGAACCTATACCCTGGGGGGTACCGATCCTGATTTCACCAGCTTCACCGATGCCGCCATTGCCCTGAACAATGCCGGGATCACCTGCCCCGTAATCTTCAAGGTCCGCGACGGAGTTTACGACGAGCAGATCAAACTCTACCAGATCATCGGCAGCAGCGCCACCAACACCATCACCTTCATGGGTGAGAGCGGCGACAGCAGCAAGGTCGAAGTTGCATTACAAGACCAGCAACCCGAGCAATGACTTCACCCTGGCCCTCACCGGTACCGACTTTATCGCCTTTAAAGATACTGGGCGTGCTGCGCACCAACGGCACCAACAGCGTGCTGATCCAGAACGGCAGCTCTCACGTTCGCTTCGAGCACTGCCGCCTCGGACATGTCGTCAGTCCCGTCACCAGTGTCGATGCCTACCTTACCTTCCGATTCAACAACATGGAGGGCTATGACCTGAACCTCCAGCATCCCGATGGCTCTTCGGCCGGTGAAGTGATCGTTGAAAACAACTTTGTACGCAATGTATTTATTACCAACAGCGGACCGGTATGGGTGAAAAACAACCGCGTTTCCAACGTCTCTTTATACGCGCAGGATTTTACCATCAACCGCAGCAATAACATTGAGGTATCCGGCAACCGCATGCGAAGACTGATAGTGAACAATGACGTCAGTGTTTCCGTTCATGATAATACTATTTACTGCGATGACAACAGAAATTTTACGCCATTCCCCGGTGTTTATGCCGAAAATTCAAAGCTGATAAAAATATCCTCCAATCATATTACCCAAAGAAACTCTGCTTCTTTTCAAGCCAGCAGCAGAGGGGTAGAATTAGTAAACTCTTCATCCTGTCTGGTTTTTAATAATAGCATTTATGTGTACAGTAGTGGCGGTAATGACCCGGGTAATAATATCGGAATTTATACCCGTGGACCTTCCACAAAGAATATTACCATTAAAAGCAATACCATTGAAAATAGCTCCTATGCTGATGCCAGATATGGTATTATGATAAATAATGGCGATAGCATCTGTGTTCGCAATAATATCATGGACGGACTCAATCACAAGGTGCCCGGCCAGGGCATCGTTTGTACCGATGTGATCCGTGTGGCCGATATTGATTCAAATACCGTAAGAAACTACCAGAACCGGGGGTTACATGCTAAGGTCTCTTCAGCTACCAGCATATTCCGCTACAACCGGTTTGAAAACATCAGGGACCTGGGTATTTATCTGGAAGGAAGCAAGGGCGTTCTGACCAACAATACCGTCACGGGTGTTGTCAACGGAAATGGCATCCAAATCATTGCCAGCAACAGCACCGTATCTGAAAACCGCTTCCTGAACATCCAGGCCGGAACAGGCATTGTTGTTAATGGTGCAGGCAATCTGGTGGCCAATAACTTCATCGAAGCCGAAGGTGTCGGCATTGCCAAAGGCATCAGCCTCCAGTCCAACGGCTCCGGATCAAAGATCGTGTTCAACAGCGTCAACATTACCGGCACCGACGTGGTTAACGGTGTGGCCCTCGAAGTGCTCGGAGGCTCCAACTACGTTGTTAAGAATAACATCTTCGCCAATAATGGAGGGGGATATGCCTCATTTACAAAAGACAGTCTGAAAGGCGATTTTGATTATAACAATTATTACAGCACCAAACGCAAGCTGGCGCGTTACGTTAATACTGACTATACCGATATCAGCAGCCTACGGAATGCCACAGGACAGGAAGACAACGGTTTTGCCAAGAATCCTTTCTTCAGTTCGGATACCTTGTTACAGATGAACCAGGTATTGTTGAATGATGCCGCAGTGTCGGGTACCGGTATAACCAACGATATTGAACCAACAGTCCGGGGAGCCTCACCCGACCTGGGAGCTAAAGAATACACACCCTGCTCATTGGATGCCGGGGTAAATGAATTTACCGGACTGGTCAATCCGCTGGCCGTAGGTACTCAGCCTCTAAAGGTGGAACTGCAAAACCAGGGTACAAACCCCTTGACAAGTGCCGTGATCCATTGGGAGGTAAACGGTACCTCACAAACGCCTTATAACTGGACAGGGACTCTTGGTTATAAAGGGAATACAGAAGTCATTATTGGTTCTTATACCTTTCAGGGAGGCGAAAGTTACAAACTGAAAGCATGGACCGTTAGTCCTAATGGCGGAGCAGACTGCAACCATGATAATGATACCATAAAAGCCTTTGACCTGGCTACCCCCATGTGTGGCATTTATACCATAGGTGGTACCGATCCTGATTTTACCAGCTTCACCGATGCTGCCATTGCCCTGAACAATGCCGGGATCACCTGCCCCGTAATCTTCAAGGTCCGCGACGGTGTTTACGACGAGCAGATCAAGCTCTACCAGATCATCGGCAGCAGCGCCACCAACACCATCACCTTCATGGGCGAGAGCGGCGACAGCAGCAAGGTTGAGTTGCATTACAAGACCAGCAACCCGAGCAACGACTTCACCCTGGCCCTCACCGGTACCGACTTTATCGCCTTTAAAGAACTGGGCGTGCTGCGCACCAACGGCACCAACAGCGTGCTGATCCAGAACGGCAGCTCTCACGTTCGCTTCGAGCACTGCCGCCTCGGACATGTCGTCAGTCCCGTCACCAGTGTCGATGCCTACCTTACCTTCCGATTCAACAACATGGAGGGCTATGACCTGAACCTCCAGCATCCCGATGGCTCTTCGGCCGGTGAAGTGATCGTTGAAAACAACTTTGTACGCAATGTATTTATTACCAACAGCGGACCGGTATGGGTGAAAAACAACCGCGTTTCCAACGTCTCTTTATACGCGCAGGATTTTACCATCAACCGCAGCAATAACATTGAGGTATCCGGCAACCGCATGCGAAGACTGATAGTGAACAATGACGTCAGTGTTTCCGTTCATGATAATACTATTTACTGCGATGACAACAGAAATTTTACGCCATTCCCCGGTGTTTATGCCGAAAATTCAAAGCTGATAAAAATATCCTCCAATCATATTACCCAAAGAAACTCTGCTTCTTTTCAAGCCAGCAGCAGAGGGGTAGAATTAGTAAACTCTTCATCCTGTCTGGTTTTTAATAATAGCATTTATGTGTACAGTAGTGGCGGTAATGACCCGGGTAATAATATCGGAATTTATACCCGTGGACCTTCCACAAAGAATATTACCATTAAAAGCAATACCATTGAAAATAGCTCCTATGCTGATGCCAGATATGGTATTATGATAAATAATGGCGATAGCATCTGTGTTCGCAATAATATCATGGACGGACTCAATCACAAGGTGCCCGGCCAGGGCATCGTTTGTACCGATGTGATCCGTGTGGCCGATATTGATTCAAATACCGTAAGAAACTACCAGAACCGGGGGTTACATGCTAAGGTCTCTTCAGCTACCAGCATATTCCGCTACAACCGGTTTGAAAACATCAGGGACCTGGGTATTTATCTGGAAGGAAGCAAGGGCGTTCTGACCAACAATACCGTCACGGGTGTTGTCAACGGAAATGGCATCCAAATCATTGCCAGCAACAGTACCGTATCTGAAAACCGCTTCCTGAACATCCAGGCCGGAACAGGCATTGTTGTTAATGGTGCAGGCAATCTGGTGGCCAATAACTTCATCGAGGCCGAAGGTGTCGGCATTGCCAAAGGCATCAGCCTCCAGTCCAACGGCTCCGGATCAAAGATCGTGTTCAACAGCGTCAACATTACCGGCACCGACGTGGTTAACGGTGTGGCCCTCGAAGTGCTCGGAGGCTCCAACTACGTTGTTAAGAATAACATCTTCGCCAATAATGGAGGGGGATATGCCTCATTTACAAAAGACAGTCTGAAAGGCGATTTTGATTATAACAATTATTACAGCACCAAACGCAAGCTGGCGCGTTACGTTAATACTGACTATACCGATATCAGCAGCCTACGGAATGCCACGGGACAGGAAGACAACGGTTTTGCCAAGAATCCTTTCTTCAGTTCGGATACCTTGTTACAGATGAACCAGGTATTGTTGAATGATGCCGCAGTGTCGGGTACCGGTATAACCAACGATATTGAACCAACAGTCCGGGGAGCCTCACCCGACCTGGGAGCTAAAGAATACACACCCTGCTCATTGGATGCCGGGGTAAATGAATTTACCGGACTGGTCAACCCGCTGGCCGTAGGTACTCAGCCTCTAAAGGTGGAACTGCAAAACCAGGGTACAAACCCCTTGACAAGTGCCGTGATCCATTGGGAGGTAAACGGTACCTCACAAACGCCTTATAACTGGACAGGGACTCTTGGTTATAAAGGGAATACAGAAGTCATTATTGGTTCTTATACCTTTCAGGGAGGCGAAAGTTACAAACTGAAAGCATGGACCGTTAGTCCTAATGGCGGAGCAGACTGCAACCATGATAATGATACCATAAAAGCCTTTGACCTGGCTACCCCCATGTGTGGCATTTATACCATAGGTGGTACCGATCCTGATTTTACCAGCTTCACCGATGCTGCCATTGCCCTGAACAATGCCGGGATCACCTGCCCCGTAATCTTCAAGGTCCGCGACGGTGTTTACGACGAGCAGATCAAACTCTACCAGATCATCGGCAGCAGCGCCACCAACACCATCACCTTCATGGGCGAGAGCGGCGACAGCAGCAAGGTTGAGTTGCATTACAAGACCAGCAACCCGAGCAATGACTTCACCCTGGCCCTCACCGGTACCGACTTTATCGCCTTTAAAGAACTGGGCATCCTGCGCACCAACGGCACCAACAGCGTGCTGATCCAGAACGGCAGCTCTCACGTTCGCTTCGAGCACTGCCGCCTCGGACATGTCGTCAGTCCCGTCACCAGTGTCGATGCCTACCTTACCTTCCGATTCAACAACATGGAGGGCTATGACCTGAACCTCCAGCATCCCGATGGCTCTTCGGCCGGTGAAGTGATCGTTGAAAACAACTTTGTACGCAATGTATTTATTACCAACAGCGGACCGGTATGGGTGAAAAACAACCGCGTTTCCAACGTCTCTTTATACGCGCAGGATTTTACCATCAACCGCAGCAATAACATTGAGGTATCCGGCAACCGCATGCGAAGACTGATAGTGAACAATGACGTCAGTGTTTCCGTTCATGATAATACTATTTACTGCGATGACAACAGAAATTTTACGCCATTCCCCGGCGTTTATGCCGAAAATTCAAAGCTGATAAAAATATCCTCCAATCATATTACCCAAAGAAACTCTGCTTCTTTTCAAGCCAGCAGCAGAGGGGTGAGAATTAGTAAACTTCATCCTGTCTGGTTTTTAATAATAGCATTTATGTGTACAGTAGTGGCGGTAATGACCCGGGTAATAATATCGGAATTTATACCCGTGGACCTTCCACAAAGAATATTACCATTAAAAGCAATACCATTGAAAATAGCTCCTATGCTGATGCCAGATATGGTATTATGATAAATAATGGCGATAGCATCTGTGTTCGCAATAATATCATG